>NZ_JBITHF010000017.1:0-210459 GCF_044457745.1 Streptomyces sp. NPDC050534 | reverse complement strand
CGGCCTTCGGGTCAACCTGCTCAGTCTCTGCCATGACCGAAATGCTACCGACGGGTAGATCCAACGGCGACGGGCGGGGGGGGGGGGCCGGGGCCCCCCCCCCCCCCCCCCGCCCGGCCCCCCCCCCCCCCCCCCCCCGCGGGGGGGGGGGCCCCCCCGCCCCCCCCCCCCCGGGGCCCCCCCGCCCGTTGCGGTACTCCAGGTCCTCGACGAGAGCGAACCGCCTCTACACCGCGCCCACTTCGTCGGCGTACGGCGGCTCCGCGCCCGCGCGCGAGCACGTGATGGCCGCCGCTCGGGCCGCGAACCGGAGCAGGCGGGTCCAGCCGTCGGCGCCCAGAGGGGCGAGCGCGTCCGCGGACAGTGCGTCCCGGTCGGACAGGCCGTGCAGCAGGGCCGCGTTGACCGTGTCGCCGGCGCCGATGGTGTCGACGACGTCGACCTTCTCGCCCGGCACGGAGTACACGGCGCCGTCTTGGGTGAAGGCGGTGAGCCCGTCGCCGCCATGCGTGATCACGACCGCCGCGGGCCCTGCGGCCAGCCACTCGCGCGGGGAACCGCCCAGCCAGAGGGCGTCCTCCTCGGAGAGCTTGAGCAGCGTCACCGAGGGCAGCCAGCTCCTGAACCGGGCCCGGTAGGCGTCCGCGTCGGGGATCAGGCCCGCCCGGATGTTGGGGTCGAGCGCGGTGAAGACGCCCTGTGCGGCGGCCTTGCGCATCAGCGTCTCGTACGCGGTCGCCCCGGGCTCCAGGGCGAGCGAGCAGGTGCCGAAGGACATGGCGCGTGTCTTCGCGGGGAGCACCTCGGGAGCCGAGAACAGCCGGTCGGCGGTGCCCTCGACGTAGAAGGAGTAGGCGGCCGAGCCGTTCCCGTCGATCGTGGCCACCGCGAGGGTGGTCGGCTCGGCGCCGCGCTGCACGCCCGAGACGTCGACGCCGGCCGCGCGCAGCCCGTCGAGCAGCGCCTCGCCGAAGGCGTCGCGCGACGTGCGGGAGCAGAAGGCGGTGGGGGAGCCGAGGCGGCCGAGGGCGACGGCCGTGTTGTACGGGCCGCCGCCGAGCGCAGGCGTCAGACCCGCGAGGGCACCCGTGCCCTGCGGTACCAGGTCGATCAGGGCCTCACCGGCGACGACGATCACGGGGCGGTTCCTTTCTCGGACTGCGCGGGCGGTTCGGGGCACCCGCACGAGGTGCGATGGACGAAGGTGCACGGCAGCCGCAATGTGCGGGCGGGGCGGCCGGGGGAAGCGAGGCGTTCCAGGAGGATGCGCACCGCCTGGGCGCCGATCTCCTTGCTGGGCTGGGCGACGGCGGTGAGCCGGGGCGAGAACAGATCCGCCCAGGCGAAGTCGTCGAAGCAGCACAGGGCCAGGTCGCCGGGCACGGACAGACCGCGGTCCCGCAGCGCACGCAGGGCGCCGATGGTCATCGCGTTGTTGGCGGTGACCAGCGCGGTGGGCGGGGCGGGGAGGGACAGGAGCTCCGCGGTGGCGCGTTCGGCGCCGGCGGACTCGGAGTCGCCGTGCGCCACCAGGCGCTCCTGGTAAGGGAGTCCGGAGCCGGCCAGGCCCCGGCGGTAGCCGGCGATGCGTTCGCGGGTGGTGCTGAGCCCGGGCAGCCCGGCGACCAGCCCGATCCGCCGGTGACCCAGCTCTGCGAGGTGTGCGACGAGGCGGGCGGTCGGTTCGGCGCTCTCGGCGCAGACCTGGTCGTAGCGCGGCGTGGCGTCGGCGGGTGCGCCGTCCTCTGCTGTGGTGTCCTCCGCTGTGCCGTCGGCCGGCGCGCCGTCGGCCGGGGTGCCGACGAGCCGGTCGAGGAAGACGGCGGGGACCTCGTGCCGGCCGAGGTAGGCGACGAGCTCCCGGGGGTCCGCGGACGGCGCGACGATCATGCCGTCCACCCGGCGCTCGTGCAGCAGCTGGACGACCTTGCGCTCATGTTCCGGGTCGTCGTGCGGATCGGCGATGAGCAGGCTGTAGCCCTGTTCCAGGGCGGCGGCCTCGACGCCCTGGAGGATCTCCGTGAAGTACGGGTTACTGATCGCCGAGACCGCGAGCCCGATGGACCGGGTGCGCGAGGTCACCAGGGAGCGGGCAAGGGTGTTCGGGGTGTAGCCGAGCAGGTCGATCGCGTCGAGGACCGCCTGGCGGGTGTGGGGGAGGACGGGCCGGGTGTCGTTGAGGACGTGCGACACGGTCGCCACGGAGACCCCGGCGCTCCGAGCGACGTCGGCCATCGTGGCCATCGCGTTCCCCTTCCTGAGCCGCGCCCCTTCCCGAGCCGCGCCCCTTCCCGAGCCGCCCCCTGACCGGGGACGCGGGCCTTCCGGTACCGGGGACAAGGGCCTCCCGGCCGGACCGTATCCCATTCCCCGCCGGACGTAAACGCTTGCGCAAACGTTTACGTCCAGCACAGAACGGCACCGGGCAGCTCGGGACGGGGCCTCACTCCCAGTCCCACCCGATCCCCACGATCCCCGTCCGCACCCGGGGCTCGACGAGGTGGACCGAGTGATGGGGGTCGCTGAGGCGCAGTTCCTGGCGGCCGCTGCGCGGGGCGGCCGGGGAGTGCTGGGCGAAACGGTGGCAGCGGGACGGCAGCGCTCTCGCGTCGAAGCGCACCTGGAGCGCGTACTGCCCGCCGGCCGGCCCGAAGCCGCGGACGTACTCGCGGGAGACCCCGGCGGTGCCGTCCTCGATGCCGTAGCGGAAGAGGAAGGTGTCGCCGGCCCGCAGCCGGGTGTCGAAGAGGAGTTCGGCCACGAGCACGCCGGTGTCCTGGTGCACGCGTACGCGTCCCGTGCGGCAGTTCTCCACCGCGTGCACGCCCATGCGCTCGGGCACGCATCCCGGGTCGCCGTGGTGGACGGCCAGGAAGCGGTCGACGCCGTCCTTGTGGGCGCGCACGATGTGGTGCGACTCGCGCGCCGCCAGCTCACGACGCGGGCCGATCCGCACCAGTTCGTGGTGGCCCAGGGTGTGCAGCCCGCCGTCGGGCGGCGAGCCCAGCTCGGCCAGCATCCGCTGCAGGACGCCCGACGCCTCCACCAGGGAGCGGTAGGAGCGGCCCGCGGGCCGGCGCGCGGACGTGCCCTCGTCGGGCTCCGCGAGCAACCGGATCAGTGACTCCTCCGGCAGCTGGAGTATCTCCTCCAGAGCGCGCACGGCCCGCAGGGACTCGGGGCGCTGCGGGCGCCGGGCGCCCTGCTGCCAGTAGCTCAGGCTGGTGACACCGACCTTGACACCGTGGCGCGACAGATGGTGCTGCACCCGCTGCAGCGGCAGTCCGCGGGCGGCGATCGCGGCACGCAGCGCCACGTGGAAGGGGCCGCCCCGCAGGGCTGAGTCCAGTTCCGCGGTGGCGACGGCGGCGACGTCCGCGTGCTGTGTGGCGTGCGGCATGCAGGGGCCTTTCTGTGAATGCTCACTACGGCTGGTCGGGCCGGGTTTCGCGCTCGCTCTCGGGGCCACCCCGTCGGCGCCGGGGCGTCTTCACATCCGTACGCCGTCCTTCACGGCCCCGAGTTCCCACGCATTGAAGCGTGTTGACCTAGTCCCGACAACACCTGAAACCCAACAGCGACGTGCTCCTGGCCGAGACGCGATCAGCGGCCCGGCGCGGGTGCGCCGTGCGGGCCTTCCCGGAGCGCGGCCGGGCGTTGTCCACAGGCCCGCCGACTGTCGGTCCCCGCCAGTAGGGTGTGGGACATGGCCGATCCCTCCAGCTACCGCCCCCGGCCGGGTGAGATCCCGGACACCCCAGGGGTGTACAGGTTCCGTGACGAGCACCGCAGGGTGATCTACGTCGGAAAGGCAAAAAGCCTGCGCCAGCGCCTGGCGAACTACTTCCAGGACCTGACGAACCTGCACCCCCGCACTCGCACCATGGTCACCACGGCCGCGTCCGTGGAGTGGACCGTGGTGTCCACGGAGGTCGAGGCACTTCAGCTGGAGTACTCCTGGATCAAGGAGTTCGACCCCCGGTTCAACGTCAAGTACCGCGACGACAAGAGTTATCCGTACCTCGCGGTGACCATGAACGAGGAATTCCCGCGCGTGCAGGTGATGCGCGGGCACAAGCGCAAGGGCGTGCGCTACTTCGGGCCGTACGGGCACGCGTGGGCCATCCGCGACACGGTGGACCTCCTCCTGCGCGTCTTCCCGGTGCGCACCTGCTCGGCCGGTGTCTTCAAGAACGCCACCCGCACCGGCCGCCCCTGCCTGCTCGGTTACATCGGAAAGTGCTCCGCCCCCTGCGTCGCCCGCGTCTCGGAGGAGGAGCACCGCGAACTGGCCGACGAGTTCTGCGACTTCATGGCCGGCCGCACGGGGACGTACATCCGCCGTCTGGAGAAGCAGATGGCCGAGGCGGCCGAGGACATGGAGTACGAGCGGGCGGCCCGGCTGCGCGACGACATCGAGGCCCTGAAGAAGGCCATGGAGAAGAGCGCGGTCGTGCTCGCCGACGCGACCGACGCCGACCTGATCGCGGTCGCCGAGGACGAGCTGGAGGCGGCCGTCCAGATCTTCCACGTCCGCGGCGGACGCGTGCGCGGCCAGCGCGGCTGGGTCACCGACAAGGTCGAGGACGTCACCACCGGTGCCCTCGTCGAGCACGCCCTGCAGCAGCTCTACGGCGAGGAGAAGGGCGACGCCGTCCCCAAGGAGGTGCTCGTCCCCGCCCTGCCCGAGCCGGTCGAGCCCGTCCAGGAGTGGCTCGCCGGGCGCCGCGGTTCGAACGTCTCGCTGCGCATCCCGCAGCGCGGCGACAAGAAGGCCCTGATGGAGACGGTGGAGCGCAACGCCCAGCAGGCGCTCGTGCTGCACAAGACCAAGCGCGCCTCGGACCTGACGACGCGATCGCGCGCCCTGGAGGAGATCGCCGAGGCCCTCGACCTGGTCAGCGCCCCGCTCAGGATCGAGTGCTACGACATCTCGCACCTCCAGGGTGACGACGTCGTGGCCTCCATGGTCGTCTTCGAGGACGGCCTGCAGCGCAAGAGCGAGTACCGCCGCTTCCAGATCAAGGGCTTCGAGGGCCAGGACGACGTCCGCTCGATGCATGAGGTGATCAACCGCCGCTTCCGGCGCTACCTCGCGGAGAAGGAGAAGACGGGGGAGTGGGCCGACGGTGAGGACGCGCTCACCGAGGAGGACGGCCGCCCCAAGAAGTTCGCCTACCCGCCGCAGCTCGTCGTCGTCGACGGCGGCCGGCCGCAGGTCGCGGCGGCCAAGAAGGCCCTCGACGAGCTCGGCATCGACGACGTCGCCGTGTGCGGCCTCGCCAAGCGCCTGGAGGAGGTGTGGCTGCCGCACGAGGAGGACCCGGTGGTCCTGCCCCGTACCAGCGAGGGCCTCTACCTGCTCCAGCGCGTGCGGGACGAGGCGCACCGCTTCGCGATCACCTACCAGCGCACCAAGCGGGCCAAGCGCTTCCGCTCGAGCCCCCTGGACGACGTGCCCGGCCTCGGGGACTCCCGCAAGCAGGCACTTCTCAAGCACTTCGGTTCGTTGAAGAAATTGAGATCCGCCACCATCGACCAGATCTGCGAGGTGCCCGGCATAGGCCGCAAGACGGCCGAGACGATCGCCGTGGCCCTGGCCCAGGCGGCCCCGGCCGCACCCGCCGTGAACACGGCGACTGGAGAGATCATGGAGGAGGAACCCGGCACCATGGGTTCCAGTGGGGAGCCCGTGACGACGGGCGCCCCGGACGAACGACGGGGGCAGGAGACATGAATGTGAACAAGCACGAAGCGCAACAGGACCAAGGCGGAGACGGAGCACAGGTGAGCACGGGCGCGGCCGGCGAGCCGGCCGGTGTGCCGGACTCGGCCATCCCCGAACTGGTGATCATCTCCGGCATGTCCGGAGCGGGCAGGTCGACGGCCGCCAAGTGTCTGGAGGACCTCGGCTGGTTCGTCGTGGACAACCTGCCGCCGGCCCTGATCCCCACCATGGTCGAGCTCGGAGCCCGCTCGCAGGGCAACGTGGCGCGGATCGCGGTGGTGGTCGACGTCCGCGGCCGCCGCTTCTTCGACAACCTCCGCGAGTCCCTCGCCGACCTGGACCAGCGGAGCGTCACCCGGCGGATCGTCTTCCTGGAGTCCTCCGACGACGCCCTGGTGCGCCGCTTCGAGTCGGTGCGCCGCCCGCACCCGCTGCAGGGCGACGGCCGCATCGTCGACGGCATCGCGGCCGAACGCGAGCTGCTGCGCGAGCTGCGCGGCGACGCCGACCTGGTGATCGACACCTCCAGCCTGAACGTACACGAGCTGCGCGCCAAGATGGACGCCCAGTTCGCCGGCGAGGAGGAGCCCGAGCTGCGGGCGACCGTCATGTCCTTCGGCTTCAAGTACGGCCTCCCGGTCGACGCCGACCTGGTCGCGGACATGCGCTTCCTGCCCAACCCGCACTGGGTCCCGGAGCTGCGCCCCTTCACCGGTCTCAACGAGGAGGTGTCGGCGTACGTCTTCAACCAGCCCGGCGCCAAGGAGTTCCTCGACCGCTACGCCGAGCTGCTCAGGCTGATCGCGGCCGGCTACCGCCGCGAGGGCAAGCGGTACGTGACCATCGCGATCGGCTGTACGGGCGGCAAGCACCGCTCGGTGGCGACATCGGAGAAGCTCGCCGCGCGCCTCGCGGCCGAGGGCGTGGAGACGGTGGTCGTACACCGGGACATGGGACGCGAATGACGGAACGTTCACCGCGGCCGAGCCGGCTCGGCCGGCTGCGCCGCACGGTGCCCGAGTCGCGCGCCGGCCGGCCGGTCGAGGCCCGCGGCGCCCGGGCGCGCCGCCGGGGCACCCAGCCCAAGGTCGTCGCCCTCGGTGGCGGCATGGGCCTGTCCGCCTCGCTCGCGGCCCTGCGCCGGATCACCGGCGACCTCACCGCCGTCGTCACGGTGGCCGACGACGGCGGCTCCAGCGGGCGCCTGCGCGACGAGCTGGGCGTGCTGCCGCCCGGCGACCTGCGCAAGGCGCTGGCCGCGCTGTGCGGTGACGACGACTGGGGCCAGACCTGGGCCCGTGTCATCCAGCACCGCTTCCAGTCCAAGGGCGACCTGCACGAGCACGCGGTCGGCAACCTCCTGATCGTCGCACTCTGGGAGCAGCTCGGCGATCACGTCCAGGCGCTCGACCTGGTCGGCAAGCTCCTGGGCGCGCACGGGCGCGTGCTGCCCATGTCCGCCGTACCCCTGGAGCTTCAGGCCCTGGTCAAGGGGCACGACCCGGACCGGCCCGAGGACGTCGACCTGGTGCGCGGCCAGGCGACCGTGGCGCTGACGCCCGGCGAGGTGCAGTCCGTGCACCTCGTGCCGCACGACCCGCCCGCCGTCCCGGAGGCCGTCGAGGCGGTCCTGGACGCCGACTGGGTGGTCCTCGGCCCGGGCTCCTGGTTCTCCTCCGTCATCCCCCATCTGCTCGTGCCGGATCTCCTGGACGCGCTGATGGAGACGAAGGCGCGCCGGGTGCTCTCGCTGAACCTCGCTCCGCAGCCCGGAGAAACCGAAGGCTTCTCACCGCAGCGTCATTTGGAGGTTTTGGGACGACACGCCCCTAAACTCGCCCTGGACGTGGTGCTGGCCGACGAGGCCGCCGTTCCCGACCGCGAGGTGCTCACCGAGGCCGCCAAGCGGCTCGGGGCCGCGGTCGAGCTGGCGCCGGTGGCCCGGAGGGACGGAACTCCGCGGCACGATCCGGAGCTGCTGGCTGCCGCGTACGACCGTATTTTTCGGATGCATGGAAGGATCGGCCCATGGCGATGACGGCAGCGGTGAAGGACGAGATCTCCCGGCTCCCCGTCACCCGGACCTGCTGCAGAAAGGCGGAGGTCTCCGCCATTCTGCGGTTCGCCGGCGGCCTCCACCTGGTCAGCGGGCGGATCGTGATCGAGGCGGAGCTGGACACCGCGATGGCGGCGCGGCGCCTGAAGAGGGACATCCTGGAGATCTTCGGCCACAGCTCCGAGCTGATCGTGATGGCACCGGGCGGACTGCGCCGCGGTTCGCGCTACGTCGTCCGGGTCGTGGCCGGCGGCGACCAGCTCGCCCGGCAGACCGGCCTGGTGGACGGCCGGGGCCGCCCGATCCGCGGTCTGCCCCCGCAGGTGGTCTCGGGGGCCACGTGCGACGCGGAGGCCGCCTGGCGCGGTGCGTTCCTGGCCCACGGCTCGCTCACCGAGCCCGGCCGCTCGTCCTCCCTGGAGGTGACCTGCCCGGGCCCCGAGGCCGCTCTCGCGCTGGTCGGCGCCGCCCGCCGGCTCTCGATCGCCGCGAAGGCGCGCGAGGTGCGCGGCGTGGACCGCGTGGTCGTCCGTGACGGCGACGCGATCGGCGCCCTGCTCACCCGTCTCGGCGCGCACGAGTCGGTGCTGGCCTGGGAGGAGCGCCGGATGCGCCGCGAGGTGCGAGCCACGGCGAACCGCCTCGCCAACTTCGACGACGCCAACCTGCGCCGCTCCGCGCGTGCTGCCGTCGCCGCGGGCGCCCGCGTGCAGCGTGCCCTGGAGATCCTCGCCGACGAGGTCCCCGAGCACCTCGCGGCCGCCGGCCGGCTGCGCATGGACCACAAGCAGGCCTCGCTGGAGGAGCTGGGCGCGCTCGCCGACCCGCCGCTGACCAAGGACGCGGTCGCGGGCCGTATCCGCCGGCTGCTGGCGATGGCCGACAAGCGTGCCTCCGACCTCGGCATTCCGGGCACGGAGTCCAGCATCACCGAGGAGATGGCCGACAACCTCGTCGGCTGAGCCGGCGGAGAATCGTTCAACACGCCGGTGCCGCCGCCCACTTGGGCGATCGGCACCGGCGTTTTCCTGTCCTTGAGGCGCCCTTGACTCGATCATGAACTGTCATGAGCCTGGCAACTGTTCGCTGCAGTGGTGATCAACTGCTAGGGGGGTTCATGAGACACAGAGCGAGATCGATCCTCGCTGTCGGCGCGCTCCTGATCGGCGGAGCGAGCCTCGCACCCATCGCCCAGGCGCAGAACGCAAGTTCGCAGGGCTCCGACCCCAACGAGGTCGAGGTCTACCGCGCCGACGTCACCGCGAAGCAGGTACCTCTGCTGCTCGCGGCAGGACAGGACAGTCACGAACTCGGCGAGCAGGTCCCGGAGAAGGGCACCGCCTCGGTCGAGGTCTACCTCACCCGTCAGCAGGCCCGGAAACTCGAGAAGCAGGGCGTCGACCTCACCGAGCGCACGCTGTCGGCGAAGGCCGAGGCGCGGGTCGAGGGCGCGGCCCAGGGCGTCTTCCGGCCGTACAGCGGCAGCGGTGGCCTCAAGGAGGAGATCGTCCGGACCGGGCAGGAGAACCCCGGCCTCACGAAGGTCGTGTCCATCGGCAAGACCGTGGGCGGCCAGGACATCCTCGCGCTCAAGCTGACCAAGGACGCCAAGAAGGCCAAGGACGGCTCCAGGCCCTCCGTCCTCTACATGTCCAACCAGCACGCGCGCGAGTGGATCACGCCGGAGATGACCCGGCGGCTGATGCACTACTACCTGGACCACTACAAGACCGACAAGCGCGTCAGGAAGATCGTCGACTCCACCGAGCTGTGGTTCGTGATCTCGGCGAACCCGGACGGCTACGACTACACGTTCAAGAGCGACGACACCCGCCTGTGGCGGAAGAACCTGCGGGACGTCAACGGCGACGGTGTCATCTCCACCGGCGACGGCGTCGACCTCAACCGCAACTTCGCCTACAAGTGGGGTTACGACGACGAGGGTTCGTCCCCCAACCCCACCAGTGAGACCTACCGCGGCGCGAGCCCGGGCTCCGAACCGGAGACCAAGGCGCTCGACGCCTTCGAGAAGCGCATCGGCTTCTCCTACGGCATCAACTACCACTCCGCCGCCGAGCTGTTGCTCTACGGCGTCGGCTGGCAGGTCGCCACGCCCACGCCCGACGACGTGCTCTACAAGGCGCTGGCCGGCAGCCCGGACAACTCCGCGATACCCGGCTACCGCCCCCAGGTCTCCTCGGAGCTGTACACCACCAACGGCGAGGCGGACGGCCACGCGGCGAACGTCAACGGCATGTCGATGTTCACCCCCGAGATGTCGACCTGCCAGACCGCCTCGAACGCGGACCCGAACGACCGGTGGAACGCGGCCGACTGCCGCTCGGTCTTCAACTTCCCGGACGACGAGCACCTGATCCAGCAGGAGTTCGAGAAGAACATCCCGTTCGCGCTGTCGGTCGCAGAGACCGCTCCGCACCCCGACAGGCCGTCCTCGTCACTGGGCCTGACCGCGGCCGACTTCACCCCGGCCGAGTTCGCAACGTCGTACTCCCGCGGCGCCGACCAGGAGGTCTCCGTCGTCGTACGCAAGGCGATCCGCGACAAGGAGCTCAAGTACCGCGTGAACGGCGGCCGTACGCACGACACGCCGCTGCGTGCCTGGAAGGGCGGCGAGACCTACGGCGGTGACGACAACCTGCACTTCGACGAGTACCGGGCCAAGGTCAGGGACGGCGACCCGGGCGACATGGTCGAGGTGTGGTCCACCGGCGAGGCCAGGGGCGGCAAGAAGGTCTCCGGCGAGCACTTCACCTACACCGTCGCGCGGCGGCCCAGAGCCGACACCCTGGTCGTCGCGGAGGAGGGCGCGGCCGCCACGCAGGCGCAGACGTACGTGGACGCGCTGAAGGCCAACGGCCGCAGGGCGATCGTCTGGGACGTGGCCACCCAGGGCGCGCCCGACGCACTCGGCGTGCTGAAGCACTTCAGGACCGTCGTCCACTACACGGGCGCGAGCGTCCCGGGCAACGCCACCCAACTCCAGCTGCGCGCCTACCTGAACGAGGGCGGCAAGCTGATCGAGGCGGGCGAACAGGCCGGCGGCAACGTCGACCTCGGCGGCGGCACCCTGTCGAACGACTTCAGCCAGTACTACCTGGGCGCCTATTCGCGTACGTCGACACCCGGGGCCACCGGCTTCACCGGCGCCGGCAAGCTCGCCGGCGCCGGCGGCGCACTCGGCGCGGCGCCCGGCAACCCGCTCGACAAGGCGGGCACCTACGGGGTCACCTCCGAGGAACTGCCCGTCGCCACGTACCCGCAGTTCGCGAGCGCGGGCGCGGGCCAGTTCGCCGGGACCGTCAACCCGTACGGGCCGTACGCGGGCTCCTACATGGCGGCCGCCGTGCACACCGACGACTCCTACAAGCGCCTCACCCGCACCGTCGACCTCACCGGCATCACGGCGGCCGACCAGCCCACCCTGCGCAGCCGGCTGCTGTGGGACACCGAGCCCGGCTACGACCACGTCATCGTCGAGGCCCGCACGACCGGCGGCGACGACTGGACGACGCTCCCGGAGAAGGGCGGCGCGAGCAGCCAGAAGGTCCCCTCGGAGTGCGAGGCGGGCTTCCTGGTGAACGAGCACCCGTGGCTCAAGCACTACCTCACCGTCAGCCCCGCAGGCTGCACCGCGACCGGCACCAGCGGCACGTGGAACAGCCTCACCGGCGCCTCCAACGGCTGGCAGCAGGTCAACTACGACCTGAGCGCCTACGCCGGCCGGTCCGTCGAGGTGACGATCGCCTACGTCACCGACCCGGGCAGCGGCGGGCACGGCGTCCTGGCCGACGAGGCCTCGCTCGTCCTGAACGGCACGGCGACGCAGACCGAGGGCTTCGAGACCTCGCTCGGCGCCTGGAGCGTGCCCGGACCGCCTCCGGGCAGCCCGGCCGTCCTCAAGGACTGGGCGCGCACGGGCACGCTGTTCAAGACGTACGGAGCCGTCACCACCGACCGGACCGTGCTGCTGGGCTTCGGCCTCGAGCACCTCACCGCGGCGGCCGACCGCAACACCCTCGTGAAGAAGGCACTCGCCGCGCTCGAAGGGTGAACGCACCGGTCAACGATGACCAGCTCACCGTAGTCAAAAGGAGTGATCGGCTCTCAAGGGCGGGCGGTCCGTACCCCTACTGGCGGGTACGGACCGCCTGCCCGTGTATGCGGCATCTCGATGTCACCGGGGAGGCCCCAGGGAGGTAGGGTCGGGGGTGGTCGGGGACATCCCAAACAGAGCTCGCCGGCATCGCATGGCCGGCGTACCAACGAGGAGATCGGTTCGTGACGATCCGCGTAGGCATCAACGGCTTCGGTCGTATCGGTCGCAACTACTTCCGCGCGCTGCTGGAGCAGGGCGCAGACATCGAGATCGTGGCTGTCAACGACCTGGGTGACACAGCGACCACCGCGCATCTGCTGAAGTACGACACCATCCTGGGCCGCCTCAAGCACGAGGTCTCCCACACCGCCGACACGATCACCGTCGACGGTCACACCATCAAGGTCCTCTCCGAGCGCAACCCCGCCGACATCCCGTGGGGCGAGCTGGGCGTCGACATCGTCATCGAGTCGACCGGCATCTTCACCAAGAAGGAAGACGCCGCGAAGCACATCGCCGGTGGCGCGAAGAAGGTCCTCATCTCGGCCCCGGCCAAGGACGAGGACATCACCATCGTGATGGGTGTCAACCAGGACAAGTACGACCCGGCGAACCACCACGTCATCTCCAACGCCTCCTGCACCACCAACTGTGTGGCGCCGATGGCGAAGGTGCTCGACGAGAACTTCGGCATCGTCAAGGGCCTGATGACGACGGTGCACGCGTACACGAACGACCAGCGCATCCTGGACTTCCCGCACAAGGACCTGCGCCGCGCCCGTGCCGCCGCCGAGAACATCATCCCGACCACGACGGGTGCCGCGAAGGCCACCGCCCTGGTCCTGCCGCAGCTCAAGGGCAAGCTGGACGGCATCGCGATGCGCGTCCCGGTCCCGACCGGCTCGGCCACCGACCTCGTCGTGGAACTGTCGCGCGAGGTCACCAAGGACGAGGTCAACGCCGCCTTCAAGAAGGCGTCCGAGGGCGAGCTGCAGGGTTACCTGTCCTACACCGAGGACCAGATCGTCTCCTCGGACATCGTCAGCGACCCGTCGTCCTGCACCTTCGACTCCTCCCTGACCATGGTCCAGGAGGGCACGACGGTGAAGATCCTCGGCTGGTACGACAACGAGTGGGGCTACTCCAACCGCCTCGTCGACCTCACGGTCTTCGTCGGCAACCAGCTCTGATCTGATCCACGGAGCAGGCGACTCGGTGTGAACGCAGGGCTCGGGCGGCGCAGGGACGCGCCGCCCGGGCCCTGACTCACGTACAGAACAGCCCTCGTACGATCAGAGCACCCTCACCAGGAGCCCTTTATGAAGACGATCGACGAACTCCTCGCCGAAGGAGTGGCCGGCAAGCGGGTCTTCGTCCGCGCCGACCTCAACGTGCCGCTGGACGGCACCACCATCACCGACGACGGCCGCATCCGCGCCGTGCTGCCCACCGTCAAGGCCCTCGTGGAGGCGGACGCCAAGGTCGTCGTCGCCTCGCACCTCGGCCGCCCCAAGGGAGCCCCGGACCCGGCCTTCTCGCTGCTGACCGCCGCGGAGCGGCTCGGTGAACTCCTCGGCGCACCCGTGGCGTTCGCCCAGGACACCGTCGGCCCCGCCGCCCACGACGCGGTGGACGGCCTTCAGCCGGGCCAGGTCGCGGTCATCGAGAACCTGCGCTTCAACGCCGGTGAGACCTCCAAGGACGACACCGAGCGCGCCGAGTTCGCGGACCGCCTCGCCGCCCTCGCGGACGTCTACGTCGGCGACGGCTTCGGCGCGGTGCACCGCAAGCACGCCTCCGTGTTCGACCTGCCGGCCCGTCTGCCGCACTACGCCGGCTACCTCATCGCCACCGAGGTCGGCGTCCTGAAGAAGCTCACCGACGAGGTCCGGCGGCCCTACGTGGTCGTGCTCGGCGGCGCCAAGGTCTCCGACAAGCTCGCCGTCATCGACCAGCTGCTCGGCAAGGCCGACCGCATCCTCATCGGCGGCGGCATGGCCTTCACCTTCCTCAAGGCCAAGGGCCACGAGGTCGGCGCCTCCCTTCTCCAGGAGGACCAGATCCCGGCGGTCCTGGAGTACATCGAGCGGGCCGAGAAGACCGGCGTCGAGCTGGTCCTGCCGGTCGACGCGGTGGTCGCCCCCGCGTTCCCGGACCTGAAGACCAAGGCCCCGGCCGACGCCACCACCGTCGCCGCGGACGCCATCCCCGCCGACCGGATGGGCCTGGACATCGGCCCGGCGTCCGGCAAGCTGTACGCCTCGAAGATCACCGACGCCGCCACCGTCTTCTGGAACGGCCCGATGGGCGTCTTCGAACACCCCGAATTCGCCGAGGGCACCAAGGCGGTCGCCCAGGCCCTCCTCGACTCCCCGGCCTTCACGGTCGTCGGCGGCGGCGACTCCGCCGCGGCCGTCCGCCTCCTGGGCTTCGACGAGAACGCATTCGGCCACATCTCGACCGGCGGCGGCGCCTCCCTCGAATACCTCGAGGGCAAGACGCTCCCCGGCCTCGCCGCACTGGAGGACTGAACCGCATGAGTACGCGCACGCCGATCATGGCGGGCAACTGGAAGATGAACCTCAACCACCTCGAGGCCATCGCGCACGTCCAGAAGCTCGCCTTCGCCCTCGCGGACAAGGACTACGAGGCCGTCGAGGTCGCCGTCCTGCCGCCCTTCACCGACCTGCGCTCCGTGCAGACCCTGGTCGACGGCGACAAGCTGAAGATCAAGTACGGCGCCCAGGACATCTCGGCGCACGACTCCGGGGCCTACACCGGCGAGATCTCCGGCCCGATGCTGTCCAAGCTGAAGTGCACGTACGTGGTGATCGGCCACTCCGAGCGCCGGCAGTACCACCACGAGTCCGACGAGCAGGTGAACGCCAAGGTCAAGGCCGCCTACAGGCACGGTCTGACCCCGATCCTGTGCGTCGGCGAGGAGCTCGAGGTGCGGGACGCGGGCAACCACGTCGCGCACACGCTCGCCCAGGTCGAGGGCGGTCTGAAGGGCCTCCCGGCCGAGCAGGCCGAGTCGGTCGTGATCGCCTACGAGCCCGTGTGGGCCATCGGCACCGGCAAGGTCTGCGGTGCTGAGGACGCGCAGGAGGTCTGCGCCGCCGTCCGCGGCAAGCTCGCCGAGTTGTACGACCAGGACCTGGCAGACAAGGTGCGCATCCAGTACGGCGGCTCCGTGAAGTCGGGCAACGTCGCCGAGATCATGGCCCAGGCCGACATCGACGGCGCCCTGGTCGGCGGGGCCTCGCTGGACGCGGACGAGTTCGTCAAGATCGTGCGCTTCCGCGACCAGTGACACGAGCTGGGAGTATGCGGTAGCGGCGATACGTCGTACCCTTGCGGGGGCACAGCCCTGTGGCTGTGCCCCCGTCGTTCATCCGAATCCGAGAGAGTTGGTCCAGCCGTGGTTTTGGGGTTCTCGATCGCCCTGATCGTCTTCAGCCTGCTGCTGATGCTGCTGGTGCTGATGCACAAGGGGAAGGGCGGCGGTCTCTCCGACATGTTCGGTGGCGGCATGCAGTCGTCCGTCGGCGGCTCCTCGGTCGCCGAGCGGAACCTGGACCGCATCACCCTGGTGATCGGTCTGCTGTGGTTCGCGTGCATTGTCGTACTCGGCATCATCATGAAGACGAACAGCTGAGCAGCAATACACACACAGCACCTGCATTCCGCACGTAAGGCCCCATGTTCGGTACGCGCAGCTGAGCGCGGCCTATCATGGGGCTTGCGTCTGGGTACGGAGGTTGTAACTCCAATCACTGGACGTGCGTTGGGCCTTACGTAGACTGAGGCGCTCGCAACGAAGCGAAACGCCGACTCGCTTCGCGGCACCATCACGCAGGGAGTTACGACCGTGGCAAGTGGCAACGCGATCCGAGGAAGCCGGGTCGGGGCGGGGCCGATGGGCGAGGCCGAGCGCGGCGAGTCCGCGCCGCGTCTGCGCATCTCCTTCTGGTGCTCGAACGGGCACGAGACGCAGCCCAGCTTCGCCAGCGACGCGCAGGTTCCCGAGACCTGGGACTGCCCGCGCTGCGGCTTCCCCGCCGGACAGGACCGGGACAACCCGCCGGACCCGCCGCGCACCGAGCCCTACAAGACGCACCTCGCGTACGTCAGGGAGCGGCGCAGCGACGCGGACGGCGAGGCCATCCTCGCCGAGGCGCTCGCCAAACTGCGGGGCGAGATCTAGGACTTGAAAGCCGGCCGGGCACCCAGGAGTGCCTGGCCGGAGCTGTCCTGCCCGCCTTCGCACTGCTACCTGCCCGCCTTCGCACCGACACCTGGCCGTCAGCGGAACGTACCTGTTGTTGTGCCGGACGACGACGCCATGACGGCTCACGTCCCGTGCTGATCAATTAGGTTGGAATCGCTGGGACAGGGACGAAAGAAGGCGGAAGTCGGACATGAACGCAGACGGCCGTACCAGGCTCAACCAGACGCCCGAGTGGACCGCGCTGGCCAAGCACCGTGAGGAACTCGCCGGCGCCCATCTGCGGGAGCTCTTCGCCGCCGCCCCGGGCCGCGGCTCCGGCTGCACGCTGCAGGTGGGCGACCTGTACGTCGACTACTCCAAGCACCTCGTCACCGACGAGACCCTGCGGCTGCTGCGCGAGCTGGCCGCGGCCACGGATGTCTTCGGCCTCAGGGACGCCATGTTCCGCGGCGAGAAGATCAACACGACCGAGGACCGCGCCGTGCTGCACACCGCGCTGCGGGCGCCCCGGGACGCGGTGATCGAGGTCGACGGGGAGAACGTCGTGCCCCAGGTGCACGCCGTACTGGACAAGATGAGCGACTTCGCCGACCGGGTCCGCTCCGGCGCCTGGACCGGCCACACCGGCAAGCGCATCAGGAACGTCGTCAACATCGGCATCGGCGGCTCGGACCTGGGCCCGGCGATGGCCTACGAGGTGCTGCGCAGCTACTCCGACCGCGGCCTCACGGTCCGCTTCGTGTCGAACGTCGACGGCGCCGACCTGCACGAGGCCACCCGCGACCTGGACGCGGCGGAGACGCTGTTCATCATCGCCTCCAAGACCTTCACCACCATCGAGACGATCACCAACGCCACGTCGGCGCGCGAGTGGCTGCTCGGTGAGCTGAAGGCCGGCCAGGAGGCCGTCGCCAAGCACTTCGTGGCACTGTCGACCAACGCCGGCAAGGTCACGGAGTTCGGTATCGACCCTGACAACATGTTCGAGTTCTGGGACTGGGTCGGCGGGCGGTACTCGTTCGACTCGGCGATCGGCCTGTCGCTGATGATCGCCGTCGGCCCGGACCGCTTCCGCGAGATGCTCGACGGGTTCCGGCTGGTCGACGAGCACTTCAGGACCGCGCCGGCCGAGTCCAACGTGCCCTTGCTGATGGGTCTGCTGGGCATCTGGTACGGCAACTTCCACGACGCCCAGTCGCATGCGGTGCTGCCGTACAGCCACTACCTGTCGAAGTTCACGGCGTATCTGCAGCAGCTCGACATGGAGTCCAACGGCAAGTACGTGGGCCGTGACGGGCGTGAGGTCGACTGGCAGACCGGGCCGGTGGTGTGGGGTACGCCGGGCACCAACGGTCAGCACGCGTACTACCAACTCATCCACCAGGGAACCAAGTTGATCCCGGCGGACTTCATCGGGTTCGCCGAGCCGGTCGCCGAGCTGAGCGGGACGCTGAAGGCCCAGCACGACCTGCTGATGGCCAACTTCTTCGCCCAGACGCAGGCGCTGGCCTTCGGCAAGACGCCCGACGAGGTGCGGGCCGAGGGCGTGGCGGAGGAACTGGTGCCGCACAAGACGTTCAAGGGAAACCACCCGACGACGACGATTCTCGCGCGCGAGCTGACGCCGTCCGTGCTCGGCCAGTTGATCGCCCTCTACGAGCACAAGGTGTTCGTGCAGGGCGCGGTGTGGAACATCGACTCCTTCGATCAGTGGGGCGTCGAGCTCGGCAAGGTGCTGGCGAAGCGGGTCGAGCCCGCGCTGACCGAGGGCGCGCAGGTACCGGGGCTGGACTCCTCCAGCACGGCGCTGGTCGCCAAGTACCGGGAGCTGCGCGGCCGTTCGTGACACGGCAGACGGGGAAGCGGACGGCGCGCGGCCGTCCGCTTCCCGTAGACTCCTCCGAGCGATCATGAACACGACCGCTCGGGGGAGTGCAACGTGAGTAGCAGGCAAGGGAGTTGGCTCAGTGAGAGGCTGGCCGCCCGGACGTTTCTGAAGCCCCATCACGTGGCGAGGGTGGTGTTCCATCCAGCGTGGATCCCCGAGGCGGTCGACCCCTCGGTGGAGCGGCTCAAGCGCATACGGGTCATCGCCGGCGCGGTCGCGGCGCTCGGCGTCTACACCTTCGTCCAGGGCGGGTTCGCCTTCGACGAGATGCTGGACAACGCGGCCACCGCGTCCGCCGCGTCCGCCGTCCTGTTCTTCGTCACCCCGCTGACGGTCGGGGTGATGCTCTACGTCTGGCGGCGCGGCGGCACCGTGCGGCAGCTGAAGGTGCCGCTCGTCAACGCGTTCAAGCTGCTGCTGCTCTTCATCGGCTCGGTCCTGACGACGGTGCTGATCTTCCGGCTGGGCGACGTCTTCGGGATCCTGGCGAAACTCGTGCTGAGCCTCGCCGGGCTGTGGCTGGCGGTCTTCGTGATCGCGGGCGCGGTCAGGCTCACCGGGAACTTCTTCGGGACCGCCGCCGTGCACCGCGGGCTGCCGCCGCTGCTCGCCACGGTGACGACCTGGCTGATGGCCGTACCGGACCTCGTCACGGGGGATCTGCACGGCCTGAGCCTCACGCTGGGGATCGTGTTCATCCTGGGCGCACCGCTGACGGTCACCGCGATCGCCCTGCTGGAGCTGCGCAGACTCAGCCGGCGCCACGGCATCCGGCTCGCGGCCCATCCGGCCGTACCGCCGCCGATCACACCGCCGCCCCCGCCGTACGCCCCGCAGGTGAATCCCTACGGCGGTCCGTACAACGCACGTAATCCATACGGGACTTGACCGGGGTCAGGCCACCGCGCCGAGGGTGTCCGCGAGGCGCCGCCGGGCCGCGCGGGCCGCGGGCAGGGCGGCCAGGGCGGCCGCGCCCAGCACCGCCGCCAGACCGAACAGCACCAGCAGGACCGGCGGGGGACTCTGCGCGATCCCCGCGCCGATGCCGCTCGATCTGCCCTGGGCGTCGATCAGCCAGTGCGCGAGGGGTGTGCCCAGGGCCGTGCCGATGAGGACGGCGACCAGCGCGGTGCAGCCGGTGGCCGTGACGGTGATCCCGGTGATCTGGCGTGGGGACAGGCCGATGGCCTTGAGGGCGAGCAGGTCGCGTTCGCCCTCCCGGACGGTGCCGCCGATCGCCGTGAGCAGCTCGATGAGGCCGATCAGGGCGAGGACGACGATCAGCCCGGCGACCACGGAGCGCAGGGGCGAGAGCCCGTCGGCCGGATTGGTCACGGCGTGCACGTCCAGATGCCCGTGACCGGCGGCGGTGAGCCGGCCGGCGACCTCGTGCGGGTCGGCTCCGGGGCGCAGCCGGAGCTGGTAGAGGGTCGGGGTGAGGTGCGGGTCGTTCTCGCGCAGGGTGTCCAGCGAGGTGGAGATGACCCGGCCGGCGTTCTCCGGCTCGATGCTGCGGCCCACGATGTGCAGGATCTGCGGCTCGTCGCCGACCGTCATCCGCACCCAGTCGCCGACCCGGACGTCCAGCAGATCGAGGAGGCCCTGCCCGGCCACGGCCTCGTCGTCGGCGCGCGCGGGGCGGCCCTCGGCCAGGGTGTACGGGTACGGGTTTCGGTGGGTGCCCAGGCCGCGCAGCGCGATCGTGGCCGTCTGGCCGGGGACCAGGGCGGCCACCTCGACGCCGGGGTAGGCGGCGGCGACCTGCGGATCGCGTTCCAGCAGGACGCGGGTCGCGCGGTCGCCGAGGCCGGTGTCGGTGTCGGCGTGGACCGTGAGCGCGGCCGGCAGGCCGATCCGCTCGGGACTGCTGTGGAACCGGTCGATGGTCGTCCAGGCGCTCATCGCCACGACGATCAGCAGCAGCGGCAGCGCCAGCCGTGCCACGGTCGCCAGCGACCGCAGCCGCCTGACGGAGGTCGTGTGCCAGCCCAGAACGAGCGCGGGCGGCACGCCGAGCCCGAGCGCTCGCCGCGCCATGACGGAGAGCCGGCCGGCGGCGGGGCCGGGTGCGCGTCGTGCCGCGGCCGGCGGCGTGCGATCCGCCTTCGGGGCCGGCCGGGCGCCGAGGATGCGTCCCACGATCCCCCGCGGTCCGCCGCCGGCCGCGGCCCGAGAGCCGGTGGGCCGCTCCGCCGTCTCCGGCGTCCGGCCGTCGTCCGCGGCGTCACGCCGTGGAACGGGCAACCGCCTGGTCGTTCCCGGCGGCCCGCTGCTCTGCGCAGCCGTGGACCCGGAGCCGGGCGTGCGCCGGGCAGCGCCGGGCAGCCCGTCCCTGCCCGCGGAAGCGGATCGGGGACCGGGTGTCCCCGCCTCCGGCACCGCAGGCCGGGAGCCGAACGCCCGCCGCGCGACCCCCGGCAGCCCGCCACCCCCGGCGGCCGCGGCCCGAGTCACCGGTACCGGCGGAACCCGCCCCGCGCGCCAGGCCGCGAGGCCCGTCGTCGCGCCGATGAAGAGGACGGCGCCGACGGGGATCACGAAGAGGGCCACCGTGTGGCCGGGCAGACCCTGCCATACGCCGAGGGCGTCGCCGAGGCGGCCGGGGAAGCGGCTGCCCAGGGCCTGGGTGAGCGCCGCCGCCCCGGCGGCGCCCAGGACGGCGTAGGCGATGTGCTGGAAGAGGAAGACGCGGACGACCTGGCCCGGCGTGAAGCCGATCGCCTTCAGGACCGAGATGTCCCGCAGGTGGCCGCGGATACGGGTGGCGATCGCACCGTGCACGGCGAGCCCGGCCGCGACCAGGGCGCCCAGCCCGAACAGGCCGAGCACCTGGCCGAGCAGCCGGTTGTCGCCCTGTGCCTCGGCCCGGGCCTGCTGCCAGGTGGAGACCTCGCCGATGGCGCCGGCGCCGAGGACGGTGACGGCGCGCTGGACGGCGTAGCCGGTGTCGTCGGGGTTGGCCAGGCGCAGGCCGATGACCTGGCCGGTCGGGTGGGAGACGGCGGACGGGAGCGCCCAGACGAGCCCCGGCTGCTCGCCGGCCCGGTAGCGCGGCTCGGCGCTGTCGGCCACGCCGGCGACGGTCACCGTCCGCGCCGTGCCCGGCAGGGTGAGCGTGTCGCCGGGTTCGGCCAGCAGGGCGCGGGCGAGGCGGCTCTCCAGGACCACGCCGCCGGGGTCGGCGGAGTCCAGCCAGTGGCCGGAGGTGAGCAGCGGGCGGCCGACGGACGAACGCTCGGGCGTGGCGCGCAGTTCCACCGAGGCACGGGCGCCGCGGGAGGCGAGCGTGGTGGACGCGGTGGCGTAGGGGCCGGCGACGGAGTCGACGCCGTCCAGGTCCGCCAGCCTGCTCACCGGGGCGGCCACGGACGTGTGGATCCACACGTCCTGCGCGCCGCGCTCCTGCGTGAAGATCCGCTGCCAGGGATTGGTGGCGTACCCGAACAGCGCCGTCGCCAGCAGCAGCGACGCCACGATCCCCGCGGTGGCGAGGACGAGGAACAGCGCCTCGCCGCGGTGCGTCCGCAGATCGGAGTGCGCCCAGCGCAACGTCGCTCGCACGGAGCCTCAGCCCTTCCGGGGGTTGTCGTACACCCGCATGTCAGTCCTTGAGCTCCAGCACGCCCGATATCCCGGTTCCGCGGGTCGGCCTGCCGTCCAGTTCGGCGTCGTCGGCTATGCGCCCGTCGAAGAAGCTGATCACCCGGTCCGCGGCGCTCGCCAGCCGGGCGTCATGGGTGACCAGCACGATCGTCTGGCCACGTTGGTGGAAGCGGGACAGCAGCCGCATCACCTCGCGGGTGCCCTTGCTGTCCAGGCTGCCCGCGGGTTCGTCGGCCAGCAGCAGCGGCGGATGGTTGACCAGCGCCCGGGCCAGCGCGACCCGCTGCTGCTCACCGCCGGACAGCTCGCCCGGCATGCTCCGCTCCTTGCCCGCGAGTCCCAGCTCGGCGAGCAGCTCCTCCCGCCCGGCGCGCGCCTGCCGGGGCGCCACCCCGGCGAGCAGCGCGGGCAGCTCCACGTTGTCGGCGACCGAGAGGCTGGAGACCAGGTTGAAGAACTGGAAGACGATCCCGATGCGCTTCCTGCGCTCCACCGCCCAGCGGGCCTCGCTCCAGGCGTCGGTGAGCGCGCCGTCCAGCCGGATGCTGCCGGCGTCCGGCCGCTGGAGCCCGCCCAGCAGGTGCAGCAGCGTCGACTTGCCGGCACCGGACGGGCCGGTGACGGCCACGAACTCGCCCTGCCGTACGCAGAGATCGACACCGCGCACGGCATACGCCGGCGCGCCCTCGCCGTAATGCGTCCTGACCAGGCCCTCGGCCTGCAGCACGGGAGCGGGACTGTCGCTCACTCCAGCTCCTCCAGCTCTTCCTGGCACCGCTCCAGCCAGTCGAGGTCGGCCTGGAGGTGCAGCATCGCGCCCTCTATCAGCAGCTGCGCGACGCGGTTGTCCCGGTTCTCGGCGGCGGCCAGTTTCGACAGGTTGCGCATGGTGTTGAGGTACTGCCGCCGCTGTTGGTTGATGAGGGCGATCTGGTCGGCGAGACCCGTCTGCGGAGCGAGCGCCAGCTTCATGAAGAACTCGTCCCGCACCCGCGGCTCGTCCTCGGGCTCCTCGAACCAGGCGCGCAGCGCGTCACGCCCGGATTCGGTGAGGTGGTAGACCTTTTTGTTGGGCCGGCTCGACTGCTCGACGTCCTCGCCCTCGATCAGCCCCTGCTTCTCGAGGCGGCCGAGGGTCACGTAGATCTGGCCGACGTTCGGCTGAGGGTACGCGGAGCCCAGCAGTTGCTCAAGGCCCTGCTTGAGCTCGTAGCCGTGCGCCGGACCGCGCGCTAGAAGAGCCAGGAGGGGCAGGCGCACGCGTGCTGTCCTCCTACTCTGCCCAATGTGCTCCAGGCCCCTAGGGCCTGCCGCCTATCCTTCGGACGGACGACGGGAGATTGCCGCCAGGCCCTAGTATCGCCCATACCTAACAGGTATACATGGCCTCTGACTCCGGGCGAAGGCGCCCGGGGCCGGTGTGCAAGGAGGAACCTATGCGGTGGATACACGCCGCCGGTAGGGGTCTTCTTGTTCTCGTCGTGGTCATGACCGGTTACATCGCCTCCGGCGCCCATGCCGGCGAGGGCCCGGCGGACGGCCGCGGACCCCTGACGCTCGCCACCGCAGGGGACCTCACCGACTATCTCGGCCCCCTCCTCGAGGGCTGGAACCGTACCCATCCCGGCGAGAAGGTCACCCTGGTCGAGCTGCCGGACTCCGCCGACGAGACGCACGCCCAGATGGCCACCGACCTGCGCGGCGGGGACCGCAGCCGGTTCGACGTCCTCAACATCGACGTCAGCTGGACCTCGGAGTTCGCGGCGGCGGGCTGGATCCGCCCGCTGCCCCGCGGCCGGTTCCCGCTGGGGACCTTCCTCAAGCCGGTCGTCAAGACCGCGGAGTACGACGGCCGCCTGTACGCCGTCCCCTACGTCACCAACGCGGGTCTGCTCCTCTACCGCAAGGACGTTCTCGCCAAGGAGGGCGTCCCGCCGCCCCGCACCTGGGCCGAGCTGGAGCGGGACGCGAGGACCATCGCGCCGAAGTACGGACTCGACGGCTACGCGGGCCAGTTCCTGCCCTACGAGGGCCTCACCGTCAATGCCGCCGAGGCCGTCTACTCGGCCGGCGGCAGCATCCTCGGCGACGAGGGCGCACGGGTGACCGTGAACTCCGCCGCCGCCCGCGAGGGCATCGGCTTCCTCGCCCGGGGCGTGCGCGAGGGCTGGATCCCGAAGAAGGCGCTGACGTACAAGGAGGAGGAGTCCAAGCAGGCCTTCCGGGACGGAAAGCTGCTCTTCCTGCGCAACTGGCCCTACGCCTACGTCGTTTCCTCGGCCAAGGGCTCCCCGGTCGCCGGCAAGATCGGCGCCGTGCCGCTGCCCGGCCCTGACGGGCCCGGCAGGAGCGTCCTCGGCGGCTCCAACCTGGCCGTCAACACCCATGCCCGGCACCCCGATTCGGCCGCGCGCCTGATCGCGTACCTCACGAGCGCGCCGGTCCAGCGCCAGGTCCTCACCCGCGGCGCACTGCCGCCCGTACGGGCCGCGCTGTACCAGGACCCCGATCTGGTACGGCAGTTCCCCTATCTGCCGACCCTGCGCGAGAGTGTGCGCTCGGCCGCGCCGCGCCCCCAGAGCCCGCGCTACGGCCAGGTCAGCCTGGTGGTGCAGGCGGTCGTGCAGGACGCGATGACCGGGCACGAGACGCCCGCGGCGGCCGTACGGCGACTGGCGCGGGAACTCGCCGCGATCCCCGGCCGGTGACTCTCCCGCGCCCCTCCTAGTTACTTGTTATGTAACGCGGACATCTCATCTGGCGCGGTTCTGCCCCGGTAAGTCCGTATTTGGAATGCCAACTCACCAGTAGCATCCATTCTTTTCATTGACACCTGTGAGACACGCCTACCTAACATGCATGCATGTTGAGTAAGTGCCGTTGGTGGCGCGACGCAGTGATCTACCAGGTGTACGTCCGGAGCTTCCTGGACAGCACCGGCGACGGCATCGGCGATCTGGCCGGGGTCCGGGCCGGGCTGCCGTATCTGAAGAAGCTGGGCGTGGACGGGATCTGGCTGAGCCCCTTCTACCCCTCGCCCCAGCACGACCACGGCTACGACGTGGCCGACTACTGCGACGTCGACCCGCTCTTCGGCGATCTCGCCGAGTTCGACCTGCTGATGGCGGCCGCCCGGCGGCTCGGCGTCAAGGTGCTGCTCGACGTCGTGCCCAACCACTGCTCCAGCGAGCACCCGTGGTTCCAGGAGGCGCTCGCCTCGGCGCCCGGCAGCGCGGCCCGCGCCCGCTTCCACTTCGCCGACGGACGCGGCCCCGAAGGCGCCGAGCCGCCCAACAACTGGCACTCCATGTTCGGCGGACCGGCCTGGAGCCGGGTCACCGAGCCGGACGGCAGCCCCGGCCAGTGGTACCTGCACATGTTCGCGCCCGAACAGCCAGACTGGAACTGGCGCACCCCCGAGGTCGGCGCCGAGTTCGACCGGGTGCTCCGCTTCTGGCTCGACCGGGGCATCGACGGCTTCCGCATCGACGTCGCGGCCGGCCTCTTCAAGCACCCCGAACTGCCCGACTCGGACGACCCCGAGGCCGACGCCCGCACCCGTGACTCGGTCAACCCGCTCGCCTGGAACCAGCCCGAGGTGCACGACGTGTGGCGCCACTGGCGGGCGGTGTGCGAGGAGTACACCGCGCACGACGGCCGCGAGCGGCTGCTGGTCGGCGAGGTGTCCGTGCCGACCGCCCGCGAACACGCCCGGTACGTACGGCCGGACGAACTGCACCAGGCCTTCTTCTTCGATCTGCTCAGCGCCCCCTGGAGCGCCGACGCCTTCCGCAAGGTCATATCCGAGGCCATGCAGGACATCGCCGGCACCGGCTCCACGGTCACCTGGGTGCTCAACAACCACGACCAGGTCCGCACCGTCACCCGCTACGGCGAACCCGCCACCGAGGGCAGCGGCCTGGGGCCCGCGCCCCTCGGCGCCGCCCGCGCCCGGGCCGCCGCGCTGCTGATGCTGGCGCTGCCCGGAGCCGCGTACATCTACCAGGGCGAGGAGCTGGGCCTGCCCGAGGTCGTCGACCTGCCCGACGACGTGCTCACCGACCCGATCTTCCGCCGCACCGGAAGCCGGGCGCGGATCCGCGACGGCTGCCGGGTGCCGCTGCCGTGGTCCGGGCAGGCATCGCCGTTCGGCTTCACCTCCGGCGCCGAGAGCGCGCGGCCCTGGCTGCCGCAGCCGTCCTACTTCGCCGAGTACGCCACCGACCGCGCCCTCGCCGACACCCGCTCCTTCTGGCACCTGTACCGCGACGGCCTCCAACTGCGCTCGGCGCTGCCGCAGTTGGGTGAGGGCCGGCTCGACTGGCTGGACACCCCGCCCGGCGTCCTCGGCTTCGTCCGCGGCGACGGACTGGTCTGCGCCGTCAACTTCGGTACGGCGCCCACGCCCGCGCCCGTCTCCGGCACCCCGCTGCTGTCCAGCGGCCCCTGCCCGCCCGGGGTGCTGCCCGGCTCGACGGCGGCCTGGTGGCTGAGCGACCTCTGACCACCGCCGCATCCCGCGGCGGCTGCTGATTTCTCGTCAACTTCCCACCCCTCGAAGGGACATCAACGATGATGCGACGACGCACGACCCTGCTCACCGGTTGCACCGCCCTCGCCCTGGCGCTCGGCGCCACCGCGTGCGGAGGCGGCGGCCCGGTCTCCGCCGGCGGCGGCGACAAGGCGCTCAGCGGCCAGACGGTCAACGTGGCCGGCGTCTGGTCCGGCAGCGAGCAGAAGAACTTCCAGAAGGTGCTGGACGCGTTCACCGCGAAGACCGGCGCCAAGACGCAGTTCACGTCCACCGGCGACAACGTCTCCACCGTCGTCGGCAGCAAGATCGAGGGCGGCAACGCGCCCGACGTGGTGATGGTCCCGCAGGTCGGCGTGCTCCAGCAGTTCGCGCAGAAGGGCTGGCTGACGCCCCTGTCGCCGACCGCCGAGAAGTCGGTGGACGCCGGATACGCGTCCGTCTGGAAGAAGTACGGCAGCGTCGGCGGCAAGCTGTACGGGCTGTACTTCAAGGCCGCCCACAAGTCGACGGTCTGGTACAGCCCCGACGCCCTCGACCAGGCCGGCGTCAAGCCGCCGACGACGTACGACGCGATGCTGAAGGCCGGGCACACCGTCTCCGACTCCGGACTCGCCGCCTTCTCGGTCGCCGGGCAGGACGGCTGGACGCTCACCGACTGGTTCGAGAACATCTACCTCTCGCAGGCCGGCCCCGAGAAGTACGACGCCCTGGCCGCCCACAAGCTGAAGTGGACCGACGCGTCGGTGGTCAAGGCGCTGGGCACGCTCGGCAAGCTCTTCAAGGACAAGCAGCTCATCGCCGGCGGCCAGAAGGAGGCCCTCAACACCGACTTCCCCGGCTCGGTGGAGAAGGTGTTCGGGCCCAAGCCCGAGGCCGGCATGGTCTACGAGGGCGACTTCGTCGCCGGGGTCGCCAAGGACCAGTTCGGCAGAACGATCGGCAAGGACGCGAACTTCTTCCCCTTCCCCGCGGTCGACGGGGGCAAGGCGCCGGTGGTCAGCGGCGGTGACGCGGCCGTCGTGCTGAAGGACGGCAAGAACTCCAAGGCCGGCATGAAGCTCCTGGAGTACCTGGCGACCCCCGAGGCCGCGGCCGTGTGGGCGAAGGCCGGCGGCTTCCTGTCCCCGAACAAGAAGCTCGATTTCGGCGAGTACGGCGACGACGTCACCCGCGCGACCGCCAAGTCCCTTGTCGGAGCCGGGGATTCGGTCCGCTTCGACATGTCGGACCAGGCGCCGGCGGCGTTCGGCGGGACGAAGGGTGCCGGCGAGTGGAAGCTGCTCCAGGACTTCCTGCGTGACCCGTCGAACCCGAAGAAGACCGCGGCGCAGCTCGAGGCCGCCGCGGCCAAGGCGTACAAGGGCTGACGTCCCATGACCGCGACTTTGGTGAAAGAGACAAGTCCACCCGGGACCGGGGCCGTCGAACGGGCCCGCCGCTCGCGCCGGCGGGCCCGGATCATCGCCGTGCTGTTCGCCTTCCCGGCGCTGCTCCTGCTGGGCGCGCTGGTGGTGTACCCGGTGCTGTTCTCGGTCGGCCGCAGCTTCTTCGACGCGTCCGGCACCCGCTTCGTCGGCGGCGAGAACTACACCGAGATGTTCCGCGACCCGGCGACCCTCACGGCCGTACGGAACACGGCCATCTGGGTCGTCGTGGCGCCGGCGCTGCTGACCGGACTCGGCCTGATCCTCGCCGTCCTGGTGGAGAAGGTCCGCTGGGCCACCGCCTTCAAGCTGCTGCTGTTCATGCCGATGGCGGTGTCCTTCCTCGCGGCGGGCATCATCTTCCGGCTCGCCTACGACGAGGACCCGAACAAGGGCGTGCTGAACGCGGCCGTGGTCGGCGTGCACGACGCCTTCAAGGGCACCTCGGAGTATCCGACGGCGCGGGCCCGGGTGGGCCAGGGCCTCAAGACGGGTCCGGACGGCTCGTACCTGACGAGCGGGGGTGTCTCGCCGGGGAACTCGGTGGCGCTCGGGCTGGTGGGGGTCGCGCCGAAGGACCTGCCGGCGGGGGCCGAACCGGCCTACGCGGCGGCGACCCGCAAGGCGGCGTCCGGCGAGCTGCGCGGGGTGGTCTACCTGGACTTCACCCCCGGCGGGGGCGGAAAGCAGGGCAAGGTCGACCGGCGCGAGAGCGGGCTGCCGCAGATGAAGGTCGAGGCGGTGCGATCCGACGGGAGCACGGCCGGGAGCACGACGACGGCCTCCGACGGCTCCTTCGCGTTCAAGGGCCTCGACTCCGGCTCGTACACGGTGAAGTTGCCGGGCTCGAACTTCGCGCAGCCCTACGACGGGGTCTCCTGGCTCGGGCCCGCGCTGGTCACGCCGGCCATCATCGGGGCGTACCTGTGGATCTGGACGGGCTTCGCGATGGTGCTGATCGGCGCGGGACTCGCCACGCTGCCGCGCGACGCGCTCGAGGCGGCCCGGATGGACGGCGCCAACGAGTGGCAGATCTTCCGGCGGATCACGGTGCCGCTGCTCGCGCCCGTGCTGACGGTGGTCTTCGTGACCCTCGTGATCAACGTGATGAAGGTCTTCGACCTCGTCTACATCATCGCGCCGGGCCCGGTGCAGCAGGACGCCACCGTACTGGCCACCCAGATGTGGCTGGTGTCCTTCGGCGGCGGCAACAACCAGGGGCTCGGCAGTGCGCTCGGCGTACTGCTTCTGCTGCTGGTCGTCCCCGCCATGGTCTTCAACGTCCGTCGTTTCCGAAGGAGTCAGCGATGAACGCGGTCAGGCGCGGCCTGAGCAGCGGGCTGGTGCAGGCCTTCCTGGTCCTGATCGGCCTGGTGTGGCTGACGCCGCTGGCGGGGCTGTTCCTGTCCTCGCTGCGGTCCAGCCAGGACTCGGCGAGCAGCGGCTGGTGGAAGGTGTTCTCCAGTCCCGGGCAGCTGTCCTTCGACAACTACTCGGCGCTGCTGAAGAACGCCGGGATGACGCAGGCCTTCTGGAACACGGTGCTCATCTCCGTGCCGGCGACCGTCCTGGTCGTCGTCCTGGCGGCGCTGGCCGGATACGCCTTCGCCTGGCTGGACTTCCCCGGCCGGGAGTCCGTCTTCCTGGTCGTGGTGGCGCTGTTGGTGGTGCCCGTGCAGATCGGCCTGCTGCCGGTGGCCAAACTCTTCGGTGAGCTGGGTCTGTTCGGCACGATCCCGGGCGTGGTGCTGTTCCACGTGGCCTACGGCCTGCCGTTCGCCGTCTTCCTGCTGAGGAACTACTTCGCCGAGATGCCGAAGGAGATGCTGGAGGCCGCGCGGATGGACGGCGGCAGTGAGTGGCGCATCTTCACCCGCCTCGTCCTGCCGGTGGGCCGCCCCGCGATCGCCTCCCTGGCCATCTTCCAGTTCCTCTGGGTCTGGAACGACATGCTGGTCGCCCTCCTGTTCGCCGACAGCTCCTCCCAGCCGCTGACGGTCCAACTCCAGTCCCAGATACGGCAGTTCGGCAGCAACATCGACGTGCTGGCACCCGGCGCGTTCGTATCCCTGGTGGTACCGGTGGTCGTGTTCTTCGCGTTCCAGCGGCACTTCGTGCAGGGAGTCATGGCGGGGTCGGTCAAGTGAGGGCGCGGCGGGGGCGAAAGCTCCCGCCGCGATCCACCACGAACCTCAGGGCGACGCCGGCGGATACAGCGACCGCGGCAGCTGCGAGGCCGCCGACGCGTCCAGCAGCCACAGGGTGCGTGAGCGCCCGCGGGCGCCCGCCGCCGGGGCCTGGATCTCGCCCGCGCCCGAGAGGGCGATCGCGGCCGCCTCGGCCTTGTCCTCGCCGGCGGCGAGGAGCCAGACCTCGCGGGCGGCGCGGATCGCCGGGAGGGTCAGGGTCACCCGGGTCGGCGGCGGCTTCGGCGCGCCGTGGACGCCGACCACCGTGCGGTCCGTCTCACGGACCGCGGGGAACTCGGGGAAGAGCGAGGCCACGTGCGTGTCCGGGCCGACGCCCAGCATCAGGACGTCGAAGCTGGGGACAGCGGCGTGGTTCTCGGGGCCCGCGGCACGCATCAGTTCCTCCGCGTACCCTTCCGCCGCCGCCTCGACGTCCGCCCCGTACGGCCCGTCCGACGCGGGCATGGCGTGCACGCGCTTGGGATCCAGCGGGACGGAGTCCAGCAGGGCCTCACGGGCCTGCGTGACATTGCGCTCGGGGTCGCCCTCCGGCAGGAAGCGCTCGTCCCCCCACCACAGGTCCAGCCGGCCCCAGTCGATCGCGTCCCGGGCCGGCGCGGCCGCCAGCGCGGCCAGCAGGCCGTTGCCGTTGCGGCCGCCGGTGAGGACCACGGACGCGTAGCCCCGGGAGGCCTGCGCGTCCACGATCTTCGTGATCAGACGGGCCGCGGCGGCTTGCGCCATCAGTTCCTTGTCGCGGTGCACGACCAGCTGCGGAGTGCTCACTGCGCCGCCGCCTTCTTCCCCGTCCCGGGCGCCGGAGGAGGGTCCGTCACCGGCGCTTCCGCCGCCGCTTCCCGCGCGGGAGTTTCCGCAGCGCCCTCGACAGCGGCCTCGCCTCCGGCCGGTTCTCCTTTGGGGTCCGGGTCCGGAAAGGAGGGCACCGCCGCCGGCCCCTCGTGCAGCCGCTCCACCCCGAAGCGCAGCGCCGACGCATAGGTGTCGTCCGGGTCCAGCCGCCGCAGCTCCTCAGCGATCAGCTCCGCCGTCTCACGCCGTTTCAGCGCCACCGCACGGTCGGGCTGACCCTGGATGGAGAGCGTGGCCAGTGCGCCGTCGGCCCGGTCCAGCACTATCTGACCGGTGTCGGTGGCCATGCGGACCGCGGTGAGACCAGGGCCGTTGGACAGCGACCGCTTCACCGGCACGTCCAGCCGGTCCGCCAGCCACATCGCCAGCAGCTCGCAGCTCGGGTTGAACTCCTCGCCCTCCACCTCGACCGCCTCCACCTCGCAGGTGACCTGGTCGAGTGCGGCGGCCAGCATCGAGCGCCAGGGCGTGATGCGGGTCCAGGACAGATCGGTGTCGCCGGGGGTGTACGTGTCGGCGCGGGCCGTCAGCTCCCGCACCGGCTGCTCCGCAGCGTACGTGTCCGTGACGCGACGCTGGGCGAGGGCGCCCAGGGGGTCGTTCGCCGGGTCGAACGGCGCGTTCACCGGCCACCAGACCACCACCGGTGCGTCCGGCAGCAGCAGCGGCAGCACCACCGACTGGGCGTGGTCGACCACTTCGCCGTAGAGGCGGAGCACCACCGTCTCGCCCGTGCCCGCCTCCGCGCCGACCCGCACCTCCGCGTCCAGGCGGGACGACGTGCGGTCGCGGGGGGTGCGCGAGACGCGCTTGATGACCACGAGTGTGCGCGAGGGGTGCTCGCGCGAGGCGTCGTTCGCCGCCTTCAGGGCGTCGTACGCGTTCTCCTCGTCCGTCACGATGACCAGCGTGAGCACCATGCCCACGGCCGGCGTGCCGATGGCCCGCCGGCCCTGCACCAGCGCCTTGTTGATCTTGCTGGCCGTGGTGTCCGTGAGGTCTATCTTCATGGCCGGCGCCAGCTCCGTCCCTCTCGTGCGAGCATTTCGTCCGCCTCGACGGGACCCCAGGTACCGGACGCGTACTGGGCGGGCTTGCCGTTCTGGTCCCAGTACTGCTCGATCGGGTCGAGGATCTGCCAGGACAGCTCGACCTCCTCGGTGCGCGGGAAGAGGTTCGAGTCGCCGAGCAGCACGTCGAGGATCAGGCGCTCGTACGCCTCGGGGGAGGACTCGGTGAAGGACTCGCCGTAGGCGAAGTCCATCGACACGTCCCGGATCTCCATCGAGGTGCCCGGCACCTTCGAGCCGAAGCGGACCGTCACGCCCTCGTCCGGCTGGACGCGGATGACGATCGCGTTCTTGCCGAGCTCCTCCGTCGCCGTGTGGTCGAAGGGGGAGTGCGGCGCCCGCTGGAAGACGACCGCGATCTCGGTGACCCGGCGGCCCAGGCGCTTGCCGGTACGCAGGTAGAACGGCACACCCGCCCACCGCCGGTTGTCGATCTCGACCTTGATGGCCGCGTACGTGTCGGTCTTCGACTTGGGGTCGATGCCCTCCTCCTGGAGGTACCCGACCGCCTTCTCGCCGCCCTGCCAGCCCTCCGCGTACTGCCCGCGCACGGTGTCCCGGCCCAGGTCCTTCGGCAGCCGTACGGCGCCGAGCACCTTGGTCTTCTCCGCGGCCAGCGCGTCCGCGTCGAAGGAGGCGGGCTCCTCCATCGCGGTCAGCGCCATCAGCTGGAGCAGGTGGTTCTGGATGACGTCGCGGGCGGCGCCGATGCCGTCGTAGTAGCCGGCCCGGCCGCCGATGCCGATGTCCTCGGCCATGGTGATCTGCACGTGGTCCACGAAGGACCGGTTCCAGATCGGTTCGAACATCGTGTTGGCGAAGCGCAGCGCCAGGATGTTCTGGACGGTCTCCTTGCCCAGGTAGTGGTCGATACGGAAGACCTGGTCCGGGGCGAAGACCTCGTGGACGACCTTGTTGAGCTCCTCGGCGGACTTCAGGTCGTGACCGAAGGGCTTCTCGATGACCGCGCGGCGCCAGGAGCCGGAGGACTGGTCGGCCAGCCCGTGCTTCTTCAGCTGCTGGATCACGACGGGGAAGGAGCGCGGCGGCACGGACAGGTAGAAGGCGAAGTTGCCGCCCGTGCCCTGTGCCTTGTCCAGCTCGTCGATGGTGGAACGGAGACGGTCGAACGCGTCGTCGTCGTCGAAGGTGCCCTGGACGAAGCGCATCCCCTGGATGAGCTGCTGCCAGACCTCCTCGCGGAACGGCGTACGGGCGTGCTCCTTGACGGCGTCGTGGACCTCGGCCGCGAAGTCCTCGTGCTGCCACTCGCGGCGGGCGAAGCCCACCAGCGAGAAGCCCGGCGGCAGCAGACCCCGGTTGGCGAGGTCGTACACGGCGGGCATGAGCTTCTTCCGTGACAGGTCGCCCGTGACGCCGAAGATGACCAGGCCCGACGGCCCCGCGATACGCGGGAGCCGTCGGTCTGCGGGGTCACGCAGCGGGTTGCTGCTCGACAAAGATCAACCCTCCGAGGGGGCGAGGCGCTTCAGCTCCGCCTCGGTCGACTTGAGCAGGTCGTTCCAGGACGCCTCGAACTTCTCGACGCCCTCTTCCTCCAGGAGCTGCACCACTTCGTCGTACGAGATCCCGAGCTTCTCGAGGGCGTCGATGTCGGCGCGGGCCTGCTCGTACGTTCCGGCGATGGTGTTGCCGGTGATCGAGCCGTGCTCCTCGGTGGCCTCCAGGGTGGCCTCCGGCATGGTGTTGACCGTGTTCGGCGCGACCAGGTCGTCGACGTACAGGGTCGGCTTGTACGCCTTGTCCTTCACACCGGTGGAGGCCCACAGCGGACGCTGCTTGCGGGCGCCCGCCTTCTCCAGCGCGTTCCAGCGGTCGGAGGAGAAGACCTCCTCGTACGCCTGGTAGGCGAGGCGCGCGTTGGCGACCCCGGCCTTGCCGCGCAGGGCCTTGGCCTCGTCGGTGCCGAGCGCGTCGATCCGCTTGTCGATCTCGGTGTCCACGCGGGACACGAAGAAGGACGCCACGGAACGGATCTGCGAGAGGTCCAGGCCGCGCTCCTTGGCCTTCTCCAGGCCCGAGAGGTAGGCGTCCATGACCTGGCGGTAGCGCTCCAGCGAGAAGATCAGCGTGACGTTGACGCTGATGCCGAGGCCGATGACCTCGGTGATCGCCGGCAGGCCGCCCATGGTGGCCGGGATCTTGATGAGCGTGTTCGGCCGGTCCACCAGCCAGGCCAGCTGCTTGGCCTCGGCGACGGTCGCTTTGGTGTTGTGCGCGAGGCGCGGGTCGACCTCGATCGACACCCGGCCGTCCTGGCCGTCGGTGGCGTCGAAGACGGTGCGCAGGATGTCGGCGGCGTCCCGGACGTCCGCCGTGGTGATCATGCGTACGGCCTCGTCGACGGTGACCTTGCGGGCGGCGAGGTCCGACAGCTGCTGGTCGTAGCCGTCGCCCTGCGAGATCGCCTTCTGGAAGATCGTCGGGTTGGTGGTGACGCCCACGACGTGCTGCTGGTCGATCAGCTCGGCGAGGTTGCCGGACGTGATCCGCTTGCGCGACAGGTCGTCCAGCCAGATCGCGACGCCTTCTTCGGAGAGGCGCTTCAGTGCGTCTGTCATGGAATTACATCTCCTACGTGTCGTATGTGAGCGTCAGCGCTGGGCGGCGGCGATGGATTCCCGGGCCTTGGCGGCCACGTTCTCGGCAGTGAAGCCGAACTCGCGGAAGAGGACCTTGCCGTCGGCGGAAGCACCGAAGTGCTCCAGGGAGACGATGCGGCCGGCGTCCCCGACGTACCTGTGCCAGGTCAGTCCGATACCGGCCTCGACCGCGACCCGCGCCTTCACGTTCGGCGGCAGAACGCTGTCCCGGTACCCCTGGTCCTGCTCCTCGAACCACTCCACGCAGGGCATGGACACGACGCGCGTGGGCACCCCGTCAGCCTCGAGCTGCTCGCGCGCCTCGACGGCGACGTGCACCTCGGAACCGGTCGCGATCAGGATGACCTCGGGGCTCCCGTTCGACGCCTCGAACAGCACGTAACCGCCGCGCACGGTGTTCTCGTCGGGCTCGTACACCGGCACGCCCTGACGGGTCAGCGCCAGGCCGTGCGGGGCGCCCTTGCCGAACACCTTGGTGTAGCGGCGGAGGATCTCGCGCCAGGCGATCGCGGTCTCGTTGGCGTCGGCCGGGCGGACCACGTTGAGACCGGGGATGGCCCGCAGCGACGCCAGGTGCTCGACGGGCTGGTGGGTCGGGCCGTCCTCGCCGAGACCGATCGAGTCGTGCGTCCACACGTACGTCACCGGCAGGTGCATCAGCGCCGACAGCCGCACGGAGTTGCGCATGTAGTCGGAGAAGACCAGGAACGTACCGCCGTAGACACGGGTGTTGCCGTGCAGGGTGATGCCGTTCATCTCCGCGGCCATGGAGTGCTCGCGGATGCCGAAGTGGATGGTCCGGCCGTACGGGTCGGCCTCCGGCAGCGGGTTGTCCGCCGGCAGGAACGAACTCGTCTTGTCGATGGTCGTGTTGTTGGAGCCGGCCAGGTCGGCGGAGCCGCCCCACAGCTCGGGGATCACGGCACCGAGGGCCTGGAGCACCTTGCCGGAGGCGGCTCGGGTGGCGACGCCCTTGCCCGGCTCGAAGACCGGGAGCTTCTCCTCCCAGCCGACCGGCAGCTCGCCCTTGGCGATGCGGTCGAAGTCGGCCGCGCGCTCGGTGTTGTTCTGCCGCCACAGCTGGAACGACTTCTCCCACGCGGCCTTCGCCTCGCGGCCGCGCTCCTGCGCCTGACGGGTGTGCTTGAGGACCTCGTCGGCGACCTCGAAGCTCTTGTCGGGGTCGAAGCCGAGGACGCGCTTGGTGGCCGCGACCTCGTCGTCGCCGAGCGCCGAGCCGTGCGCGGCCTCGGTGTTCTGCGCGTTCGGAGCGGGCCAGGCGATGATCGAGCGCATCGCGATGAACGACGGCCGGTCGGTCACCTGCTTCGCGGCCTCGATCGCGTTGTAGATGGCGTGCGGGTCGAGGTCCCCGTCCGGCTTCGGCGCGATGCGCTGCACGTGCCAGCCGTAGGCCTCGTACCGCTTGACGGTGTCCTCGGAGACGGCCGTCGCGGTGTCGCCCTCGATCGAGATGTGGTTGTCGTCCCACAGCAGGATCAGGTTGCCGAGCCGCTGGTGGCCGGCCATCGAGGACGCCTCGGAGGAGATGCCCTCCTGAAGGCAGCCGTCACCGGCGATGCAGAAGATGAAGTGGTCGAAGGGGGACTCGCCCTGCGGAGCGTCCGGGTCGAACAGACCGCGCTCGTAACGGGCGGCCATCGCCATGCCCACGGCGTTGGCGACACCCTGGCCCAGCGGGCCGGTCGTGGTCTCGACGCCCTTCGTGTGGCCGTACTCCGGGTGACCGGGGGTCTTGGAGCCCCAGGTGCGAAACGCCTTCAGATCGTCCAGCTCCAGGCCGAAGCCGGCCAGGTAGAGCTGCGTGTAGAGGGTCAGGGACGAGTGGCCGGCGGACAGGACGAAGCGGTCGCGGGCGACCCAGTCCGGATCGGTGGGGTCGTGTCGCATCACCTTCTGGAAGAGGGTGTACGCGGCGGGCGCCAGGCTCATCGCCGTACCCGGATGGCCGTTGCCGACCTTCTGTACGGCGTCGGCGGCCAGGACGCGGGCGGTGTCCACGGCCCGCTGGTCCAACTCGGTCCACTCGAGGTCTGTGGTGGTCGGCTTGGTGCTCACCCTGGGTCAGGGCTCCTCTCCACATGTCACGCATGTCGAATGCCGGCGCACTGGGACGCCCACCGGCCGCTGTCGAGCCTACCCCCGTGAGAACGTGCATTTTTTCGAGTCATTCCAGACTGCCGGGCCCGGCGGGGATCCGCCTCCCGACCCGTTTGATCCGCAGTCGGCAACTGAATACGGAGCCGCTCGTCCGGCTGCTCAATCGCGCTTCAGTACGACGTCCGGGCGCACCCGTGCGCCGCCGGTCACGGCCCCCCGCCAACACGACCCCACCCCCGCGAAGGCCGGGGTATGGGCAACGTCTAAAGTGGCGTGGTACGCGCGAGCCTTTACCGGTACTTCACATGGGCGGGGGCTCGCTGGGATGTCTCTGTAGGGGTGTGCGTGACGGCCGTCGAATCCCGTCCAGCCGGGGTGCTGGGCGAGAGCAGGAGCTCGGGTCACCGGCCGTTCGGGGCCCGTGTCAAGGCGTTCGTGGCGCTGACCAAGCCGCGGATCATCGAGCTTCTGCTCATCACCACCGTGCCGGTGATGTTCCTCGCCCAGCGAGGCGTGCCGGACCTGACGCTGGTCCTGCTCACCTGCCTGGGCGGCTATCTGTCCGCGGGTGGCGCCAACGCGCTCAACATGTACATCGACCGCGACATCGACGCCCTCATGGACCGCACCTCGCAGCGTCCGCTGGTCACCGGGATGGTCAGCCCGCGCGAGTGCCTCGCCTTCGGCATCACCCTGGCGGTCGTCTCCACGCTGCTGTTCGGGCTGGCCGTCAACTGGCTGTCCGCCTGGCTGTCGCTCGGGGCGCTCCTCTTCTACGTCGTGGTCTACACGATGATCCTCAAGCGCCGTACCTCGCAGAACATCGTGTGGGGCGGCATCGCGGGCTGCATGCCGGTGCTCATCGGCTGGTCGTCCGTCACCGACTCGATGGCGTGGGCGCCGGTCATCCTCTTCCTCGTCATGTTCTTCTGGACCCCGCCGCACTACTGGCCGCTGTCCATGAAGGTCAGGGAGGACTACGCGCGCGTGGGCGTGCCGATGCTCCCGGTCGTCGCCTCCAACAAGGTGGTCGCCAAGCAGATCGTCGTCTACAGCTGGGTGATGGTCGCGGTCTCGCTGCTCCTGACGCCCCTCGGCTACACCGGCTGGTTCTACACGACGGTCGCCCTGGCGGCCGGCGGCTGGTGGCTGTGGGAGGCGCACGCGCTGCAGAACCGCGCGAAGGCCGAGGCGACGGGCGGGAAGCTGAAGGAGATGCGCCTGTTCCACTGGTCCATCACCTATGTGACGCTGCTCTTCGTGGCGGTCGCGGTGGACCCCTTCCTGCGCTGACGGCACTGTGACGTCCTACGGGCGGGGGGGGGGGGGGGGGGCCCCCCCCCCCCCCCCCCCCCCGGGCGGCCCCCCCCCGGCCCCCCCCCCCCCCGGGGGGGGGGGGGGGGGGGGGGGCCCCCCGCCGGGGGGGCCCCGGCTTGTGCCGCGGGGGGGGGGGGGGGGGGCCCCCCCCCCCCCCCCCCCCGCCCGTCGCCGTTGGATCTACCCGTCGGTAGCATTTCGGTCATGGCAGAGACTGAGCAGGTTGACCCGAAGGCCGGGCGCAAGGTGGCGCGCCTCGCCCAGCAGATCAGCGCCTTCGCCAAGGCGCACGGCGGGGCCGAGGGCCAGGTGGCCTACATCGGTGAGCGCGGCGCGCGCATCGTCCTGGTCGGCGAGGACGGCGGCTGGGGCGACCTGGTGACGCCCTCGTACGAGGTGGCCGAGAAGGCCGTGGAGAAGGCCGGCATCACCGTCCACGAGTCCTTCGACGGCGAGTTCGCGGCCAAGGTGCGCACCGGCCCGTACGAGTGGACGCGCATGGCCGGGATCCAGCTGGGCGGTCCGAGCAACACCTGACGCCGGTTCACCCGTTAGGACGTGTGAGGAGCACAGGTCCACCGAACGGGGAGCCCGGATGATCGAAACGCCGTCCCTCGTGGACCAGTACTGCCACGGCGTACTGAAGACGGAGCTGGGCCTCGGCACCTTCGAGGCCCAGCTGGCCCGCACCGAGGGCCCGCCCGCGCCCGGCACCACCCTCTTCGACACCCAGACCGGTTTCGCCGTACGGCGCTGGTGCCCGCCGTTACTCGGCCTGGAACCGCACTGCCCGCCGGCCCGCTATCTCGCCCGGCGCCGCGAACTCGGCGTGCCGGAGGCGGGCCGCAGACTGCTGCGGGGCAGCGGCATCACCACGTACCTGGTCGACACCGGGCTGCCCGGCGATCTGACCGGCCCCTCCGAGATGGCCACCTCGGGGGCCGCCGAGGCCCGCGAGATCGTCCGTCTGGAACTGCTCGCGGAACAGGTCGCCGACACCTCCGGCACCGTCGAGTCGTTCCTCGCCAACCTCGCCGAGTCGGTGCACGGCGCCGCCGCGAACGCCGTGGCCTTCACCTCCGTCGCGGGCGTACGCCACGGCCTGGCGCTCGCGCCCGAGCCGCCCGGTCCGGGGGAGGTGCGGGGCGCCGCGGCCCGCTGGCTGGGCGGCCGCCGCGTGGGCGGGGAACTGACCGACCCCGTCCTGCTGCGCCATCTGCTGTGGATCGCGGTCGCCTCCGGCCTGCCCCTCCAACTGCACGCGGGACTCGGCGAACCGGGCCAGCGCATCGACCGTACGGACCCGGTCCTGCTGACCGACTTCGTCCGCGCGACGGCGGGGCTCGGCACCGACCTGATCCTGCTGCACGGTTACCCGTACCACCGCCACGCCGCCCACCTCGCCGGCGTCTTCCCGCACGTCTACGCCGACTCGGGCGCCGCGCTCGTCAGGACCGGCGCCCGCGCGGCGACGGTCCTCGCGGAGATCCTCGAACTCGCCCCCTTCGGCAAGATCCTCTTCTCCAGCGGCGCCCACGGCCTTCCCGAACTCCACGTGGTGGGCGCCCACCTCTTCCGCGAGGCCCTGGGCCGCGTGCTCGGCGGCTGGGTCGCCGACGGCGCGTGGTCCCTGTCGGACGCACAGCGGGTGGCGGGGCTGGTGGCGGCGGGGAACGCGCGCAGGGTGTACCGGCTGGAGTGAGCCGGGGCGTACCTCGTGGGCGGCCCCGGCTCCGCTCAGGACGCCCAGCCGCGCTGCACGCCGGGCAGACCGCCCGCCGACCCCGTCGCCCCGTCGTTGCGGTGGACGACCCGGGACACCGCCGCCGCGTTGTCGGCGCGGCAGAACTGGGTGTCGTAGTCGCCGTACTCGACCGGTTCACGCGTGTGCGGTCCCACCACCACGCAGTTGAACCCGTCCTCCGGGTCGAGCGGCGGCTGGGTGCGCATCTCCGCTCCGACGGCCAGGCTGTTGGAGAGGATCACCCAGGCGCCGAACTCCTCGACGCAGCGCTGGGCCGCCTGCCGGTCCCAGCGGGCGATCTGCCGGCTGATCGGCGAGGAGAAGAGCGGCACGAGGATGTGCGAGACGCCGAGCGCCTGGAGCTTGGCCTCCCACTGCACCGACTGCTTGATGTCCTCGCAGACGAAGACCGCGATCCGTCCCAGCGAGCTCTCCAGCACCGTGATGTCCAGGCCCCTGGAGATGTCCTCGACCGCGAGCTTGTCGTGCGGCTCCCCGGGCAGCCGCCAGGTGGTGGCGACCCGCGGGGTCACGGTGAAGCCGGCCATCTTGTCCTGCTCCAGCACGGCCTCACCCGTGCGGCAGTCCACCAGCACGGCCCGGTTCGGCGGCGGACTGCCGTCCCCGAGCGGTCCGGTGCCCAGCAGCGCCCACTGCAGCCTGCTGTGGTCCGGCAGTTCACGCAGCAGCGTCCGCCACTGCCGGAGCAGCGACGGGGAGAGCGTGCTCTCCGGCAGTACGGCGATCTCGGCGCCCGACCGTTCGAGGCCGCGGACAACCTGCCCGACACGGTCGTGGAGCCGCCCCGTGGACGGCGTGACGCGGTAACGACGGCGTTCGTTTCTCTGCTGCCATTCGAACTCCAGATCGGCGTACTTTTCCAGCATCGGAACGGCGCCGATCGAAACCTCCTCTCCCGCCGCGAAGGCCGGATCATTCCGGCTCGGTATTCGATCGATGTGGATTCGGCGGAGTTCCTCGGTGGTGACCCGGTGCACGTTGAAGAAATCGGCTTTCGCCGCCCCCTCGGCCATCACCTTTCCCGGCCGCGTGCAACGCGGCAGCAGTATGCCTTTCGTCTTTCCTCTGGGATTGTTGAGACGGTGGTGGCGTAGGTAGCGGATGCTGAGCCAGGCCATGGTCTGCGTGTCGTAGCTCGGGCTGAACGGGTTGGCCGTGGCCAGGGCCCAGTCCAGGCCGAGCAGAACGGCGAAGATGCCCCGGTCGCCGTGGAGTTCGACCTCCCTGACGACGGCCTTGGTGAGCCGGGTCGTGACGCGACCGGTCCGCAGCACACCGGTGCAGACACGGTCCGCGAACCGCCGCACGGTCGAAACCCGCAACCAATCGGTCGCTTCTTCCCCACGGAAGCGCTCGTCCGGAAGCAGGTCGTAAAGGACCACGAAAAGATCGGCCGGATCGGCAGGTAGATCCGCCGGTAATCCGCGCACTGAATTTGCGTCCATGTATCCCCCCGATGCGTGAGCGCGTAACCCGAGGTTAACGGCTTGGGGGCATATGCGCCGCAAGCCTGTCGAGAAACGTGTAACAAAAAGGACTCGCGGTATCTCCCGAAAGAATCATGGGAAGCATCACTTGACACTCACTTGACATCGCGGGATGGTGGATGGGACCCGAACGACGAGCCACCGAGGAGATCGGGGGATGCGACATGAGCGACACGGATCGAGTGCGACATGACCGGGTGACCGAGGTCCGGAACCTGTTGGAGGAAATGGCGCTGGACAGCGGGATGACGGAGGGGAGCTTCAGCTCTCTCGGCATGCTCATCACCGACTCCTCGCTGGCGGCCGACGAGCCGGCGCTGCGGGCGGCCCACGACGGCCTGCGCAGGCTGTACGGCAAGGTGACCCGGCCGGGCGAGGACGGCCACGAGGACGCCAAGACCATGGAGCAGCGCGGCCGTCTGCTGGGGCTGATCGACGTGACGTTCTGGTCGCTGCGCCGGCTGCCCTCCGAGCTTCAGCTGAATCTGGACCCGCACGGCCACGCCGCACGTTTCCTCACCGAGATCGCCGCCGAGCCCGGATTGAGCAACGCCCAGCTCTCCGAACGGCTCGGTGTGGACATCACCGAGGTCAGCAGGGTGGGCCGCAAACTGCTGGCGTCCGGAGTGGCCTGGAAGAGCCGTCAGTGGCGCTACAACTGCTGGAACATCACACCGCGCGGCGCGGCCTACCTGGAGCAGGCGGGGCTGGCCGGCCGGGGGCCGGCCGCGAAGTAGCGGCGGCGCGACAGACGGGGGGCAGCCGTGGCGGAGGAGCGGACGGAGCCCGAGGACCCGGCACCGGGCAGCGGGCCGGAGCGGACCACCGTCGGCGAGCGGTACGCGAAGACGCGCGACATCGTCGTCCTGACCGCCGTACTGCTCGTGCTGGTCGTCTCCCTCGCCGCGGTCCTCGTCCAGACCTAGCCGCCGCCGGTCACCGCGCCCGGCGCCGCCGCGCGGGAGCGCCCGTCAGGGTCGGGACTCCTGCTGTGGCACGCCGTGCTGCCGCGCGACACACGGCTGTTCCTCGTCGTCGCCGCGGCGGGCGGCCTGGGGTCCCTGATCCACGTCCTGCGCTCGCTCTACGAGTACGTCGGCAACCGCCGGCTGCGGCGCAGCTGGCTGCTGATGTACGCGCTGGAGCCGGTCGTCGGAGCGGTGCTGGCGCTCGTCGTGTACTGCGTCCTGCGCGGCGGGCTCACCACGACGATGGCCTCGTCCGGCGACATCAACCCGTACGGAGTGGCCGCCGTGGCCGCGCTGGTCGGGATGTTCTCCCGGCAGACCGTGCAGAAGCTCGTCACCGTGTTCGACACGCTGCTCGCACCCGCCGAGCAGACCACCGACCGCCTGTCCGGCGACGCGGGCGGCAGGGCCCGGTCCGCGGGGGAGCGGGGCGACGACGGGTCAGACCCCGGCCCCGACCGCTGATCCCGACTGTGCCGGGCCCGGGATCTCCAGGGTGGTCTCCGGCCGCTCGCGCAGCGCCAGCAGCACCCGCAGGACCCAGATCCAGATCAGCGTCGAGCCCAGCATGTGGAGGCCGACGAGGACCTCGGGGAGGTGCGTGAAGTACTGGACGTAGCCGATGACGCCCTGGGCCAGCAGGATCAGGAACAGCTCACGGGTGCGGGCCATCGGGCCCTTGGGGGCGTCGACCGCCTTGAGGATGAACCACAGGGCGAAGGTCAGCGTGACCACGATCCAGGCGAGCACGGCGTGCAGCTTGGCGACCGTCTCCCAGTCGATCGGGATCCGCTCGACCTCCTTGGAGTCGCCCGCGTGCGGCCCGGCGCCGGTCACCACCGTGCCGACCGCGATCAGCAGCACCGAGGCGAGGACCAGGAACCACACGAGCTGCTGGACCGGCTTGCCGACCAGCGGACGGGACGCGCCGTCGCCCTCACGGGTGCGCTGCCACATGAGTGTGGCGACCGCGATCAGGCCCGTGGAGAGCAGGAAGTGGGCGGCGACCGTGTAGGGGTTCAGGCCGACCAGCACCACGATGCCGCCGAGGATCGCGTTGCTCATCACGATCCAGAACTGGGCCCAGCCGAGGCGGGTCAGGCTGCGCCGGTACGGCTTCTCGGACCGGGCGGCGATGATCGCCCAGCCGACGGCCGCGCAGAGCACGTAGGTCAGCATGCGGTTGCCGAACTCGATGGCTCCGTGGAAGCCCATCGCGCTGGTCGTCGTGAGCGAGGTGTCCGTGCACGTCGGCCAGGTCGGGCAGCCGAGCCCGGAACCGGTCAGCCGCACCGCACCGCCGGTGACCACGATGATCACCGCCATGACGAGCGCGGAGAGTGCCGCGCGCCGGACCGTCCTGGGTGTGGGGGTCCAGCGGGCTGCGATGAAGGAGAGCGGGTTGCGCAGTGCCGCCAAGGCGTCGGCGCGGGTCACGTTTGGCACGGGCCCCATCGTAGGCGCCCGCTTGTGCACACGTTCACGAGGGTCCATGCCGCCTCTACTCCCAGCGGAAGAACTTCCCGGCCGCCGCCAGCCCCACGACGGCCCACACGGCCAGGATCCCCAGGTCGCCCCAGGGCATGCCCGCCCCGTGCTGGAGCACGTCCCGCAGGCCGTCGGAGAGCGCCGAGATGGGCAGCAGGCCGAGCACGTCCTGGGCGCCCTGCGGGAACTTGTCCATCGGGACGATCACGCCGCCGCCCACCAGCAGCAGCAGGAAGACGAGGTTCGCGGCGGCCAGGGTCGCCTCCGCCTTGAGCGTGCCGGCCATCAGCAGCCCGAGGCCCGAGAAGGCGGCCGTGCCGAGGATCAGCAGGAGCAGGACGGCTCCCGGGCTGCCGTGCGGCGACCAGCCCAGCGTGAAGGCGATCACCGTCAGCAGGATCACCTGCATGATCTCCGTCACCAGCACCGACGCCGTCTTCGCGGTCATCAGGCCCCAGCGGGGGAGCGGGGAGGAGGCGAGGCGCTTCAGGACGCCGTAGCGGCGTTCGAAGCCCGTGCCGATGGCCTGGCCGGTGAACGCCGTCGACATCACCGCGAGGGCCAGGATGCCGGGGGCGAGGAAGTCGACGGAGCTGCCCGCGCCGGTGTCCACGATGTCGACCGAGCTGAACAGGACCAGCAGCAGCGTAGGGATCACGATCGTCAGCAGCAGCTGCTCGCCGTTGCGCAGCAGCATCTTCGTCTCGAGCGCCGTCTGCGCCGCGAGCATGCGGGTCAGGGGCGCCGCGCCGGGCTTCGGCGCGTACGTACCGGTGGCCGTGGTCACGAGCGGAGCTCCTTGCCCGTCAGTTCCAAAAACACGTCTTCGAGGGTGTGCCGTTCGACCGAGATCCGGTCCGGCATCACCCCGTGCTGCGCGCACCAGGACGCCACCGTCGCGAGCAGTTGCGGATCGACCTTGCCGTTCACCCGGTACGAGCCCGGCGTCAGTTCCGCCGCCGAGCAGTCGGCGGGGAGCGCCTTGAGCAGGGAGCCGACGTCCAGGCCCGGGCGGCCGACGAAGCGCAGCGTGTTCTCGGCGCCGCCGCGGCACAGGTCCTCCGGGGAGCCCTGGGCGATGACCCGGCCGGCGTCGATGATCGCGACGTCGTCGGCGAGCTGCTCGGCCTCGTCCATGTAGTGCGTGGTGAGGATGACCGAGACGCCGTCGGCGCGCAGATCGCCGATCAGGTCCCAGGTCGCGCGGCGGGCCTGCGGGTCGAGACCGGCGGTCGGCTCGTCCAGGAACACCAGTTCCGGGCGGCCCACGACCGCCATCGCGAGGGCCAGGCGCTGCTGCTGGCCGCCGGAGAGCCGGCGGTACGTCGTACGGCCGCAGGAGCCGAGCCCCAGCCGCTCGATCAGGGCGCCGACGTCCAGCGGGTTCGCGTGCAGCTTCGCCACGTGCAGCAGCATCTCGTCCGCCCGCGCGCCCGAGTAGACACCGCCGGACTGCAGCATCACGCCGATGCGGGGGTGCAGCCGGCGGGCCTGGCGCACCGGGTCGAGGCCGAGCACGCGCACCGTTCCGGAGTCCGGTCTGCGGTATCCCTCGCAGGTCTCCACGGTGGTCGTCTTGCCCGCGCCGTTCGGGCCGAGTACGGCGGTCACGCCCGCCTGGGCCACCAGGTCGAGGCCGTCCACAGCGGTTTTCGTGCCGTACCGCTTCACCAGGGCCTGAACCTGGACCACGGGCTCACTTCGCATGGGCCCGAGTCTAGGTAGGGCGTTCCCTCTCCCGTAGGGCGGGTGCAGGATCTCCACCGGACGCCACGAGCCGGCGGCCGGCGGACCGGGTTCACCGGTTCGGCCGCACTGCTTCGAGATTGTGTGGCGACTGTGCCGCGAGGGGCAAGAGCGCCGGTCGCAGAGGGTGCCGGCGAAATCCGCAGCCGCCTGCGAGCGCCGTCACCAGGGCGCCGATCTGATCGATCAATGATCGTTTCCGCAGGTCAGATTAGGTAGACCTAAGTGACGTAGGGCACCGCCCGCCCGGCGGGACGCCACTTGCCCGCTCCTGGAGAATTACGCAACAATGGTGTTGTGAAAAACGTCGGCGAGGCTCGGGAGACCCCCACGGGGGCCCCTCAGGAGGAGTTCGCGACCGGTGAGCGCTCGACGCGCAACCGGGTCGCGCGGTCCATCCTGGACCACGGGCCGTCGACCGTCGCCGAGCTGGCCGGCCGGCTGGGCCTGACCCAGGCCGCCGTACGCAGGCATCTCGACGCACTGGTCGCCGACGACGTCGTGGAAGCCCGGGAGCAGCGGGTCTACGGAGCCCGCGGCCGAGGCCGTCCCGCCAAGGTCTTCGCGCTCACCGACTGCGGCCGTGACGCCTTCGACCAGTCGTACGACAAGCTCGCCGCGGACGCCCTGCGCTGGATCCAGGAGCGGTTCGGCGGGGACGAGGCGGTCGTGGCCTTCGCGCGCGCGAGGATCGCGGAGCAGGCCGACGCCTACCGCAAGGCGATCGAGGCCGCCGCCCCCGAGGAGCGTACGGAAGCCCTGGCCAAGGCGCTGAGCGTGGACGGGTACGCTGCTACGGCGCGCAGCGCACCGGTCGGCGAGCAGCTGTGCCAGCACCACTGCCCCGTCGCCCATGTCGCGGAAAAGTTCCCACAGCTCTGCGAGGCGGAGACCGAAATCTTCTCCCAGCTGCTGGGAACCCACGTACAGCGACTGGCGACCATCGCGCACGGTGACGGCGTCTGCACGACGTTCATCCCCAAGATTTCCCACCAGACAGATCTTCACAACGCATCTGCAAGTACGGCCGGGAGGAACCCCGCATGACACTCCCCATCGAGGAGACTGCCCACCCCGAGCTCGAAGGCCTGGGTAAGTACGAATACGGCTGGGCCGACTCCGACGAGGCCGGTGCCTCTGCCAAGCGAGGCATCAACGAGGACGTCGTCCGGGACATCTCCGCCAAGAAGAACGAGCCGGAGTGGATGACCAAGCTCCGCCTCAAGGGCCTGCGCCTCTTCGACAAGAAGCCCATGCCGAACTGGGGCTCGGACCTGTCGGGCATCGACTTCGACAACATCAAGTACTTCGTGCGCTCCACGGAGAAGCAGGCGGAGTCCTGGGAGGACCTGCCCGAGGACATCAAGAACACCTACGACAAGCTCGGCATCCCCGAGGCGGAGAAGCAGCGCCTCGTCGCCGGTGTCGCGGCGCAGTACGAGTCGGAGGTCGTCTACCACCAGATCCGCGAGGACCTGGAGGAGCAGGGCGTCATCTTCCTCGACACCGACACCGCGCTGAAGGAGCACCCGGAGCTCTTCAAGGAGTACTTCGGCACGGTCATCCCGGTCGGCGACAACAAGTTCGCGTCGCTGAACAGCGCCGTGTGGTCCGGCGGCTCCTTCATCTACGTGCCGAAGGGCGTGCACGTAGAGATCCCGCTCCAGGCCTACTTCCGTATCAACACGGAGAACATGGGCCAGTTCGAGCGCACCCTGATCATCGTCGACGAGGGCGCCTACGTGCACTACGTCGAAGGCTGCACCGCCCCGATCTACAAGTCGGACTCGCTGCACTCCGCGGTCGTCGAGATCATCGTCAAGAAGAACGCCCGCTGCCGCTACACGACCATCCAGAACTGGTCGAACAACGTCTACAACCTGGTCACCAAGCGCGCCGTGGCCTACGAGGGCGCGACCATGGAGTGGGTCGACGGCAACATCGGCTCCAAGGTGACCATGAAGTACCCGGCCGTCTACCTGATGGGCGAGCACGCCAAGGGCGAGACCCTCTCCATCGCCTTCGCGGGCGAGGGCCAGCACCAGGACGCCGGCTCCAAGATGGTCCACATGGCGCCGAACACCTCCTCCAACATCGTCTCGAAGTCCGTGGCGCGCGGTGGCGGACGTACGTCCTACCGCGGTCTCGTCGAGATCGCCGAGGGCGCCCACGGCTCCAAGTCCAACGTGCTGTGCGACGCGCTGCTCGTCGACACCATCTCCCGCTCGGACACGTACCCCTACGTGGACGTCCGCGAGGACGACGTGTCCATGGGCCACGAGGCGACCGTCTCCAAGGTCTCCGAGGACCAGCTCTTCTACCTGATGAGCCGCGGTCTGAGCGAGTTCGAGGCGATGGCGATGATCGTGCGAGGCTTCGTCGAGCCCATCGCGAAGGAGCTGCCCATGGAGTACGCCCTCGAGCTCAACCGGCTGATCGAGCTGCAGATGGAAGGTGCGGTCGGCTGAGGCCCGCCCCCGACAGCAGCCGGCAATTTTCTGACGTAGGAAGAGAGCAGACCGACAGCCATGGCTGAGGCTCAGAACATCCCCGTGGGATCCACCACCGCGGGCCAGATCGCGGTGGCCGCCGAGTCGACCGTCGCCACGCGCATGAGCGCGCCCCCGTCCTTCGACGTCGCGGACTTCCCGGTCCCGCACGGCCGCGAGGAGGAGTGGCGGTTCACTCCGCTGGAGCGCCTGCGCGGGCTGCACGACGGCACCGCCGTCGCGACCGGCGAGGGCGTGAAGGTCGCCGTGGAGGCCCCCGAGGGCGTCACCGTCGAGACCGTCGGCCGTGACGACGCCCGGATCGGCAGGGCGGGCACCCCGGTGGACCGTGTCGCCGCCCAGGCGTACTCGGCATTCGACAAGGCCGGCGTGGTCACCGTCCCCAAGGAGACGGTCCTCACCGAGCCGATCCGCATCGCCGTGCACGGTGAGGGCGGGGTCGCCTACGGCCACCAGGTCATCGAGCTCGGAGCCTTCGCCGAGGCCGTCGTCGTCATCGACCACACCGGTGACGCAGTGCTCGCCGCCAACGTCGACTACATCCTGGGCGACGGCGCCAAGCTGACCGTCGTCTCGGTCCAGGACTGGGACGACAAGGCCGTGCACGTGGGCCAGCACAACGCCCTGATCGGCCGGGACGCCACCTTCAAGTCGTTCGTCGTCACCTTCGGCGGTGATCTCGTACGCCTCCACCCGCGCGTCGCCTATGCCGGCACCGGCGGCGAGGCCGAGCTGTTCGGGCTGTACTTCACGGACGCCGGCCAGCACCAGGAGCACCGCCTCCTGGTCGACCACAACACCCCGCACTGCAAGTCCAATGTGGCCTACAAGGGCGCCCTGCAGGGCGACGGCGCCCACGCGGTGTGGATCGGCGACGTGCTCATCGAGGCCAAGGCCGAGGGCACGGACACGTACGAGATGAACCGGAACCTCGTCCTGACGGACGGCGCCCGCGTCGACTCCGTGCCGAACCTCGAGATCGAGACCGGCGAGATCGTCGGCGCCGGACACGCCTCCGCGACCGGCCGCTTCGACGACGAGCAGCTCTTCTACCTGATGGCCCGCGGCATCCCCGCCGACGAGGCCCGTCGCCTCGTGGTCCGCGGCTTCTTCGCCGAGCTGGTCCAGCAGATCGGCGTCGACGACATCGAGGCGCGGCTGCTCGAGAAGATCGACGAGGAGCTGGAGGCGTCGGTCTGATGTCGGCTTTCGTACGCGTCTGCGGGCTGGACGAGCTGGAGGAGGACACCCCGAAGCGGGTGGAACTCGACGGCACGCCGGTCTCGGTCGTGAAGACCGAGGGGGAGGTGTTCGCGATCAACGACATCTGCTCCCACGCGAACGTCTCGCTCTCCGAGGGCGAGGTGGAGGACTGCCAGATCGAGTGCTGGCTGCACGGCTCCAGCTTCGACCTGCGCACCGGCAAACCGTCCGGCCTTCCCGCGACGCGCCCCGTCCCCGTATACCCCGTAAAGATCGAAGGGGACGACGTGCTCGTCTCCCTCACCCAGGAGTCCTGAGGCACCCATGGCAACGCTTGAAATCCGAGACCTGCACGTCACCGTCGAGGCCGACAACGCCACGAAGGAGATCCTCAAGGGCGTCGACCTCACCGTGAAGCAGGGCGAGACGCACGCCATCATGGGCCCCAACGGCTCCGGCAAGTCGACCCTCGCCTACTCGCTCGCGGGTCACCCGAAATACACGATCACCAGCGGCACCGTCACCCTCGACGGCGAGGACGTCCTGGAGATGTCCGTCGACGAGCGCGCCCGCGCGGGCCTGTTCCTGGCGATGCAGTACCCGGTCGAGGTCCCGGGTGTCTCCGTGTCGAACTTCCTGCGGACGTCCGCCACCGCCATCCGCGGCGAGGCCCCCAAGCTGCGCACCTGGGTGAAGGAGGTCAAGGAGACCATGGAGCGTCTCAACATGGACCCGTCCTTCGCCGAGCGCAACGTCAACGAGGGCTTCTCCGGCGGTGAGAAGAAGCGCCACGAGATCCTCCAGCTGGAACTGCTCAAGCCGAAGATCGCGATCCTCGACGAGACCGACTCCGGCCTCGACGTCGACGCCCTGCGAGTCGTCTCCGAGGGCGTCAACCGCGTCCGCGAGACCGGTGAGGTCGGCACCCTGCTGATCACGCACTACACGCGCATCCTGCGCTACATCAAGCCCGACTACGTCCACGTCTTCTCCGGCGGCCGCATCGTCGAGTCCGGCGGCGCCGAGCTCGCCGACAAGCTGGAGGACGAGGGGTACGAGGCGTATGCGAAGCACGACGTAGTCGACACGAAGGGTGGCGCATCCGCGTGACACAGCTGCCGGGCCTCCTCGACACAGAGGCGATCCGCAAGGACTTCCCCATCCTGGACCGCCAGGTCCACGACGGTCGGAAGCTCGTGTACCTGGACAACGCGGCGACCTCGCAGAAGCCGCGCCAGGTGCTGGACGCACTGAACGAGTACTACGAGCGCTACAACGCCAACGTCCACCGCGGTGTGCATGTGCTCGCCGAGGAGGCCACGGCGCTGTACGAGGGCGCTCGCGACAAGGTCGCGTCGTTCATCAACGCGCCGAGCCGCGACGAGGTGATCTTCACCAAGAACGCCTCCGAGTCGCTCAACCTCGTGGCGAACATGCTCGGCTGGGCCGACGAGCCCTACCGGGTGGACCATGAGACCGAGATCGTCATCACGGAGATGGAGCACCACTCCAACATCGTTCCGTGGCAGCTGCTGGCGCAGCGCACGGGCGCGAAGCTGAAGTGGTTCGGCCTCACCGACGACGGCCGCCTCGACCTGTCCAACATCGACGAGATCATCACGGAGAAGACGAAGATCGTCTCCTTCGTGCTGGTGTCCAACATCCTGGGCACGGTCAACCCGGTCGAGACGATAATCCGCCGCGCCCAGGAGGTCGGCGCCCTCGTCTGCATCGACGCCTCCCAGGCGGCGCCCCACATGCCGCTGGACGTCCAGGCCCTCCAGGCCGACTTCGTGGCCTTCACCGGCCACAAGATGTGCGGCCCGACCGGCATCGGCGTCCTGTGGGGCCGCCAGGAGCTGCTGGAGGACCTGCCTCCGTTCCTCGGCGGCGGCGAGATGATCGAGACCGTGTCGATGCACTCGTCGACGTACGCTCCGGCCCCGCACAAGTTCGAGGCGGGCACCCCGCCGATCGCGCAGGCGGTCGGCCTGGGTGCGGCGATCGACTACCTGAACGCCATCGGCATGGACAAGATCCTCGCCCACGAGCACGCGATCACCGAGTACGCGGTGAAGCGGCTGGCCGAGGTCCCCGACCTCAGGATCATCGGCCCGGCCACGGCCGAGGACCGCGGCGCGGCGATCTCCTTCACCCTCGGGGACATCCACCCGCACGACGTCGGCCAGGTCCTCGACGAGCAGGGCATCGCGGTGCGCGTCGGCCACCACTGCGCGCGGCCGGTCTGCCTCCGCTACGGAATTCCTGCGACCACCCGGGCGTCGTTCTATCTGTACTCCACGCCGGCCGAGATCGACGCTCTGGTCGACGGGCTGGAGCACGTACGGAACTTCTTCGGCTGACGGGACGGGACGAGCGATCGCATGAAGCTGGACTCGATGTACCAGGAAGTCATCCTGGACCACTACAAGAACCCGCACGGGCGTGGTCTCAGGGACGGCGACGCCGAGGTGCACCATGTGAACCCGACGTGCGGTGACGAGATCACCCTCCGCGTGAAGTACGACGGCACGAGGATCGAGGACGTCTCGTACGAGGGCCAGGGCTGCTCCATCAGCCAGGCCTCCGCCTCCGTGCTGAACGAACTGCTGGTCGGCAAGGACCTGACGGACGCGCGGAAGATCCAGGAGACGTTCCTGGAGCTGATGCAGTCCAAGGGCAAGATCGAGCCCGACGACGCGATGGAGGAGGTGCTGGAGGACGCGGTCGCGTTCGCCGGCGTCTCCAAGTACCCGGCCCGGGTCAAGTGCGCCCTCCTGAGCTGGATGGCGTGGAAGGACGCGACGGCCCAGGTGCTGGGCGGAGCCGACGCCGAAAGGAAGACGGCATGAGCGAGACCGTTGAGATGAAGCCGGCCTCGGAGGAAGAGATCCGCGAGGCGCTGTACGACGTCGTCGACCCCGAGCTGGGCATCGACGTGGTCAACCTCGGGCTGATCTACGGCATTCACATCGACGACGCGAACATCGCGACGATCGACATGACCCTGACCTCCGCGGCCTGCCCGCTGACGGACGTCATCGAGGACCAGGCCAAGTCCGCCACGGACGGCCTCGTCAACGAACTGCGCATCAACTGGGTCTGGATGCCGCCGTGGGGCCCGGACAAGATCACCGACGACGGGCGGGAGCAGCTCCGGGCGCTGGGCTTCAACGTCTGAGTTCCGCCGCACCCATGTGAAACGGCCATACCTTTACGGGTATGGCCGTTTCGCTGCATCACCTCGTCGTCGACGCCCACGACCTGCCCGGACTCGCCCGCTTCTGGTGCCGGGTGCTGGACTGGCACGTTCTGTCGGAGAAACCGCGTGAAGTCGTCATCGGGCCGGACGAGTTCGCCGCGACCGGCATCTGCTTCATGCCGGTGAGCGACCCGAAGACCGTCAAGAACCGGCTGCACTTCGACCTCGCCCCCGACGACCAGGACACCGAGGTGGAGCGCATCCTCTCCCTCGGGGCGCGGCGCGTCGACATCGGGCAGGGGAACGGGGCCGGCTGGGTGGTGCTGGCCGACCCGGAGGGCAACGAGTTCTGCGTGCTGCGCCCGAAGGTCTCGCTGATCGCCTTCCGCGACGCCTAGCCGCGCCGGGTGGGTCCGCTCAGGCGATCCCGCTGACGAGCCGGAACGCCGAATCCGCCCGGTAGAGATCGCTCTGCTGGTAAGGGTCCAGCTTGAGCTGGAAGTTCTGGTGGCGCAGATAGCGGCCCGGGTAGTTCACCGACTCCAGCATGACCGCGCCCGGGTAGGACGACGTCCGCGGGCAGAACGTCGCGTCCTGCTTGAACAGGGCGGAGCCGTCGTCGCGTTCGGAGCGCAGCAGGAAGTCACGGTGGCGGAGATAGGTGCCGCCGGCCGTGGCGAAGGAGTAACAGGACGCGTCGGCCAGGCCCTTGACCACCGTGAAGGTGGCATCGCGGCGGGCAGCGGAGGACGCGATCGGGTCGAGCTTCACCAGACCGCCGCTGACGTGCCAGTAGCGGTCGGGGTAGTTCACCGAGCGCACCGACCTGTAGGTGGCGGAGGGCTTGGCGTGGCCCGGTGAACTCGTCTGCGCCGCGGGCGACTTGGAGTTCCCGGACCCGCCGGCCGCGGACTCGTGCGGATCGGACGCGGCGGACGTGCCGGTCTTCGCGGACGGCGAGCCGCTCGTTCCCGCGGGTGTCGTCGTGCCCTTCGTGACGGACGGAGTGGCGTAGGAGATCAGCCCGGGGCCCGAGGCGGACGCCGATGCCGACGGATCCCCGGATGACTGTGACGGCCCATCAGGACCGTTGTCCATCAAGGCGATTGACGTCACGCACGCGACGATCGTCGCCACGGCCAGCGCGCCCGCCAGCCAGAGTCTTCGGGTTCCGGGGGTGCGGGAGGTGTCGGGGGCCCAGCCGTTCTCCCAGGATGCGCGGGCGGGCGGCTCGGGGGTGGTTCCAGGCATGCAAGGTCCTCCAGCGGCGCGTGTGGTGGCGGCCGGGGGTGTGAGGGGGGTGGGGGCGAGCGGTGAAACCCTAGTGGAGCGGGGGCGTTACCGGGAGGCGTATCAGTGAGCGGTTTCCATGAAAGTTGGACCTTTTCGTGCGGAGCGCATCCAGCCACGATGTGAGCGCCGTTATGTACACTCGTACGCATGGGAATCCTGACGCTTCTCGCGGCCATAGCCGCCGAGGTGGGCGGCACCACCGCGATGAAGTTCAGCGACGGCTTCAGCAGGTTGTGGCCGTCGGTGCTGACGCTCGTCGGTTACGTCGTGTCCTTCTGGCTGCTCGCCCAGACGCTGCGGAGCATGTCCGTCGGCACGGCCTACGCGATCTGGGCCGGCCTCGGCACCGCGGCCATCGTGGGGATCGGGATGGTGTTCCTCGGGGAGGGGATGACCGTCCAGAAGGCCGCCGGTATCGCGCTGATCATCGCCGGGGTCGTCGTGCTCAACCTCGGGGGCGCGCACTGATGGCCCGCCGCTACGACCCCGACCGGCGCCAGCGGATCATCGACGCGGCGATCCGGGTGGTGGGGGACAAGGGCCTGGCGGGCCTGAGCCACCGCTCGGTCGCCGCCGAGGCCGACGTGCCGCTCGGCTCGACGACGTACCACTTCAAGACCCTCGACGAGCTGATGGTGGCCGCCCTGCGGCAGGCGAACGAGGGCTTCGCCAAGGTCGTCGCCGCGCACGGCGCCCTGGCGGACGCGCGGGGCGACCTGGCCGCCGACCTCGCGCGGATACTGGGCGAGTGGCTGAGCGGCGACCGCACCGGCGTCGAGCTGGAGTACGAGCTCTACCTCGCCGCCCTGCGCCGCCCCGCCCTGCGCCCCGTCGCCGCCGAGTGGTGCGAGGACCTCGCCGAGAGGCTCGCCCTGCACACCGACGCGGTCACGGCGCGGGCGCTGGTCGCGCTGATGGACGGGATCTGTCTCCAGGTGCTGCTGACCGGGACGGCGTACGACGAGGGGTTCGCGCGCGAGGCGCTGGCACGGGTGATGTCCGTGCCGGCCGCCGACGGCGGGAAACGGTGAGGTCCCGGCCGGTGAGGACGGAGCGGCGGCCCGGTCCCTGAGACGGCGCCCCCGGCGGTTGGCCTCGGTGCCCTCCGGCCGGTTAGGTTGCCCTCATGACCGACACGACTGCTCCTCGCACCACCGGCGCCGTGGCCGCCGGGCTTGCCACGATCGCCGCCGACGGCACTGTTCTCGACACCTGGTTCCCCGCGCCCGAGCTGAGCGGACAGCCCGGCCCGGCCGGCAGCGAGCGGCTGTCCGCAGAGAAGGCCGTGGAGCTGCTCGGCGAGGGCGCGGCGAAGGCGATCGGTCCGGACGCCCGCCGCGGCGTCGAGGTGGTCGCGGTGCGCACGGTCATCTCCTCCCTCGACGAGAAGCCGATCGACGCGCACGACGTCTACCTGCGGCTGCACCTGCTCTCGCACCGCCTGGTCAAGCCGCACGGCCAGAGCCTGGACGGCATGTTCGGCTTCCTCGCCAACGTCGCCTGGACCTCGCTCGGCCCGGTCGCCGTCGACGACGTCGAGAAGGTGCGGCTCAACGCCCGTGCCGAGGGGCTGCACCTCCAGGTGACCTCGGTCGACAAGTTCCCGCGCATGACGGACTACGTCGCCCCCAAGGGCGTCCGGATCGCCGACGCGGACCGGGTGCGGCTGGGCGCGCACCTCTCCGAGGGCACCACGGTCATGCACGAGGGCTTCGTCAACTTCAACGCCGGGACGCTGGGCACCTCCATGGTCGAGGGCCGGATCTCCGCCGGTGTGGTCGTGGGCGACGGTTCGGACATCGGCGGCGGAGCCTCCACCATGGGCACGCTCTCCGGCGGCGGCAACGTCATCATCGCCATCGGCGAGCGCTGCCTGATCGGCGCCGAGGCGGGCGTCGGCATCGCGCTCGGCGACGAGTGCGTGGTCGAGGCCGGCCTGTACGTCACCGCGGGCACCCGCGTCACCATGCCCGACGGGCAGATCGTCAAGGCGCGCGAGCTCTCCGGCGCCTCCAACATCCTCTTCCGCCGCAACTCGGTCACCGGCACGGTCGAGGCCCGCCCGAACAACGCGGTCTGGGGCGGCCTGAACGAGATCCTGCACAGCCACAACTAGCACCGCGGCCACGCCGAGCGCCCTTCCGTCGCCGTACGGGAGGGCGCTCCTGGTTGTGCGCCGCGTCAGGAGCCGTCCGGCTTCAGCGCCGCCGCGAACTCCGCCAGGGCGCCGAAGTCCCCCTCGCGCAGGCCGAGGCGCGGGCTGACGTGGTGCAGGAGCGCGGGGGCCGGGTGGTGGGCGGCCACGTACCGCTGGTCGGCCGGGCTCTGCTCATCGTCGACCCAGGCGAAGGGACGGCGACCGGCGTACCGCACGATCGCCTCCGTCTTCCAGTGCACCCCGTCGGGGCGGACGGTGAACAGGCCCGCGCCGAAGTCGACGTACGGCAGCTCGGGCAGCCCGACCACGGGAGCGATCCAGCGGTTGGCCGCGTCCATCCACGTCGTCGCCCAGCACAGCTCGTAGCCGAGGGCGAGCAGCGCCGGGCCGTGGGACGGGCTCAGCCAGACGGGCAGGGCGCGGCCCGGGTGCAGGGCGACCAGGATCTGCGTGTAGCCGTCGGGGCGTCCGTACGGCTGGGCTCCCCACGGGTTGAGGGGGCCGTCGACGTCGAGGAACAGCAGCGGGCGGCTCACGGCAACAACGTACGGAAAATTCTTCGGCAGGGCAGGCATAGCGCCGGGCGGCCGGGCGCGTCACAAGGGGCACAGGGGCGGGCACAGGGGTGACCGCCGGGGGAAGAGAAGGTGACGATGGATGCCGAAGGGCTCGAGAGCTTCCGCGAGTTCGTGGACGGCAGGTCGTCGGCCCTGCTGAAGACCGCCGTGCTGCTCTGCGGGGGAGACCGGCACGCCGGCGAGGACCTGCTGCAGAACGCGCTCGTCAAGACGGCGGCGAAGTGGCAGCGGATCGAGGAGCCCGAGGCGTACGTACGCCGCGTCCTTTACCGCCAGCAGATCGGCCGCTGGCGGCTGAAGTGGCCCAGGCGCGAGGTCAGCGTCGCCGAGCCGCCCGAACGGGACCCGCAGCCCGCCGACCCGGCCGCCGCGGCCGACCTGCGCGTCGTGATGCGCCAGGCGCTCGGCCGGCTCACCCCGCGCCAGCGCACCGTGCTGGTGCTGCGCTACTTCGAGGACCTGCCGGAGGCCGACGTGGCCCAGCTGCTCGGCTGCTCCGTGGGCACCGTCCGCTCCACCACCCACCGCTCCCTCGCCCGGCTGCGCGCGCTGGCGCCGGAGCTGGCCGTGCTCGGCCCCGCGGACGCCGAACCGACGGAGTCCCGCGACTGCTCGCCCCTGGAGGTGCGTCCGTGAACGTCGACGAACTCGTACGCGACGCACTACGCGAGCAGGCCGCCGAACAGGGCTCCGCCGGGGCGGGGTTGGCCGACCGGGTGCTCGCCCTGCACCGGCGCCGCCGCACCCGCCGGATCGCGGCCGCCGCCGCCGCGACGGCCGCCGTGGTCGCCGTCGCGGTGGCCGTACCGCTGCTCGACTCCGGCAAGGACGACGTACGGCCTTCGGGGGTCGTCCGGCAGGACGGCGTCCACGCCCACCCCGACCAGTCGCCGCCGCGCGACCTGATCTCGGCCGGGGACACCACGCTCGCCGCGTACTACGTCCCGAGGACCGTCAAGCTGTCGGCCGGGCACGCCGTCTGGCAGCGCACCTACTGGCTGCTGGACCGGAAGACCCGCAGGTACGTGAAGGACACCCGGTGGTCCTACGTCGCCGTGGCCCCCGGCATGAGGACCGCCGCCGTCCTCGAACGCACCCTGCCCGCCTCCCGGATCGGCCTGCTCGACCTGGACACCGGCAAGGTCGGGCGGTGGATCCACGTCGACCACGGCGTGGCCGGGCTCGCGTTCTCCCGCGACGGGGGCAGGCTCGTCGCGACGACGTACGGCGAGAACCCCGACCAGCGGGTCAGGACGCAGGGCTCCGACGGCTGGGGCGCGAAGGAGCCGTCCAGCCGCACCGGCTTCTACGTCCTCGACGTGGGGTCCGGCAACGGCTCCTGGAGCAAGGTCGACCTCCATGCCGACCCGAACGACCCGATGGGTGCCGGTTTCATCAACGCCCGTCAGGACTTCGCCTTCAGCCACGACGGCAGGTACGTATGGGCCGGCAACCCAGCCGGAGACATCGGCAAGCAGTTCTACGAACTCGGCGGCAGGGAGATCGCCGTACCGGCGGCGGAGCGGTACCTGGAGTGGTACGTCGACGCGCAGAAGTCGCCGAGCGGCAGGCTCGTCGCCGGTGACTTCGCGGGCGAGAAGTGGAAGACGTCGTCCTGGATCGTCGACTCCGTCACCGGCCACCGGACCGAGGTGCACGGCCAGCAGCTGCTCGCCTGGGTCGGCGAGAAGTCGCTGATCGCCTGGGACATCATCCCGGGCAGCAACGAGTTCCATCAGCAGCTGGTGCTGGTCACCGTCGGCAGCGACAAGGAGGTCCCGCTCAGCGGCTTCCGGCTGGGCAACGACGGCGCCGCCGGGCGCTGGGAGCCCGTCTTCGCCGAGCGCTGACCGTCAGCCGCCCACACACTCGGCGTACGCCGCGAGCAGCCCGTCGACCGCCTCCCGGCCGGCGGGCCTGAGCGGGGCGCGGACCGGGCCGCCGGGCAGGCCGAGCTCGTTGAGCAGGGCCTTGGCGGTGACCGAGCCGGGCAGTCCCGCCGCCATCATCAACTCGACGAGCGGCGTGGCGCGTTGCTGGAGGCGGGCGGACACGGGGGTGTCGCCCGCCTCGAACGCGTCGATGACGGCGCGGAGTTGCTCCGGGACGACGTTCGCGACCGTGCTGATGTAGCCCGCGCCGCCCACCGCGTAGAGCGCGAGGTTGTGCTCGTCACAGCCCGCGTAGTACGCCAAGTCGGTGCGGGCCAGCACCTTCTGGGCGGCCAGGAAGTCGTAGGAGCAGTCCTTGACCGCCACGATCCTCGGGTGCTCGGCGAGCCGCAGCACCGTGCCGGACTCGATGCGCGTGCCGGTGCGGCCCGGGATGTCGTACAGCACGACCGGCAGGCCCACCGCGTCCGCGACCGCCAGGAAATGCGCCTCCACCGCGTCCTGCGGCGGCCTGCTGTAGTACGGGCTGACCACCAGCAGACCGTCCGCGCCCGCCTTCTCGGCCTGACGGGCGAGCTCCACGGTGTGCCGGGTGTCGAAGGTCCCGACCCCCGCCACCACCGACGCCCGGTCGCCCACCGCCTCCCGCACCGCCTCGACCAGCGCCGCCTTCTCGGCGTCCGTCGTGGTCGGCGACTCGCCCGTGGTGCCCGAGAGCACCAGCCCGTCGCACCCCCGGGACACCAGCCGCCCGGCGAGCCGCTGCGCACCCTCCAGATCGAGCGCGCCCTCCGCGGTGAAGGGGGTGATCATCGCGCAGAGGGCACGGCCGAAGGGAGGCGCGGAGGCGGTGGCAGTCGTCATGGGAAGAGTGTCGGCACGGCGACAGTGAAGCTCCACTTAATTCTTCTACGAGATATCACTAAGCAGAACTGTGTCGTCGAGGTCGGCGCGGGGCCCTATGTCCAAAACGACCGTTCATGAGTCACCATGGCCAGAAGGGGACCGGCAGCGTCATGGGAGGCGACATGAAGCTCGGCAAGGCACTGACCACGGGAGTCGCGGAAGAGCGGCCGCAGGTACAGGTTCAGGAACCCGAAGATCTCGAACTCCCCGAGGAGATCCAGGAACTGAAGGCTCCCGAAGAGGTTCCGGCGGCCCGATGAGACTGCGGCTTCCGGAGGAACGCCCGACGGAGCCGCCGACCGGATACAAGATCGCCCACCCGGTGCTGTCCCAGGACGGCACCCGGGGCGGGTTCACCGGTGTGTCGCTGGGCGGCGCGCTGCCGTACGGAGTCCTGGCCGACGCGTCCTGCGTCTACGGCCTGCGCCACAGGGCGCCGCACCGCCGCTGCGCCTGCGGCTTCCACTGCGTGCACGAGCGCGCGGCGGCCGAGGCGATGCTGTGCACGGCCGAGCACCGGGCGGCCGTGCTGCTCGAGGTGTCCGTGCTGGGCGCGTTCATCCGCTTCGAGCGCGGCTTCCGCTACGCCCGCCAGCGGGTACGGATCGCCACGGTTGGCCCCTGCGTCTGCGGCGCGGCCTCCGTGGCGCTGGCCGACGCGGGCTGGGGCAGGCCCGGCTGGCGCGCTCTCGCCCCCTCCTGCGCGGGCTGCGTCCGCGCCCGTACGTCCGTCTCGCTCGCCGGCTTCGCACGCCTGGCGGGGGAGGGGCTGCGGGTGGTCGCGGGCGGCGCGGCACCGGTTGCGGCCGGACTCCCGTCGGCCGAGGGGCTCGGCGTGCCCGAACTCGCCGCGGAGGCAGCCCTGTTGCAGGCGCGGCTCGACTGGTTCCAGACCCAGCTCTCCCGGCTCGGTGAGCCCGGGCCTGGGCCCGGCGAGCGGCAGGGGTAGCCGTTCCGGGCCGGGGTACCCGGAGTGTTCCGGACGAAAGGAACACGACAGGAGGCGACGCCGTGACCGGGACCATGCACCCCGGGCCGGTGCGCGACGAGCACCACTCGGTGGGCGAGCTCGTCGGCCAGGCAACCGAACAGCTTTCCCGGCTGGTACGACAGGAAGTGGCCCTCGCCAAGGAGGAGCTGACAGCCAAGGGCCGCCGTGCCGGGCGCGGCGGCGGACTCCTGGGCGCCGCGGGCGCGTTCGCCTACGCCGGCCTGCTCGCGTCGGCTGGCACGGCCGTCGCCGCCCTCTCCCTGGTGCTGTCCGTCTGGGCCGCGGCACTCATCGTGACCGGCGTGCTGTTCGTGATCGCGAGCGCGCTCGCCGCGACCGGGCGCGCCCAGCTGCGCCAGGCCGTGCCGCCCACTCCGGAGGAGGCCCTCGGCAGCGTCAGGGCCGACGTCGAGGAGATCAGGGAAAGGGCACACCGATGACCGACAAGGCGGCGCCCGCGCAGACGGGCGCGAAGGGGCCCGACGAGCTGCGCCGGCAGATCGAGCGGACGCGCAGTGAACTCGGGCGGACAGTTGAGGAGTTGGCAGGCAAGATGGATGTGAAGGGGCGTGCGAGGGCGCGGGCCGCCGACCTCAGGGACAAGGCCGGTGCGATGACCGTGCAGCTGCGCAGCACCGCCGCGCAGGCGGGCCACACGGTGCAGGAGAAGGCGACGTACGCCGGGCACAAGGTCCAGGACAGGGCGGTGAAGGCGAGTCACTCCACACAGGACACGGCTCGGTCGACCGGGCACGATCTGGAGCACCGGGTGGTGGGCGGCGTGCCGCAGCCCGCGCGGCCGCTCGTGCAGGCCGCGATGCGCCATCCGCGGCCCACGCTCCTCATCGGGGCGGCCCTGGTCACGGTCGTGGTGGTGGGGTGGAGGTACCCCAAGAAGTAGGAGAACCGCAGATCGCAGCACGAGGGGCCGGGTCGGCTGACCCGGCCCCTCCGGCGTGTCCGGACGCGCACGCCCGCGCAGTTCCCCGAGCACCTACCGAAAACTCGAACCGTCTGGACAAAAAAAGTGTTCGGTGAGACGGTGGACGCATGCTGGACGTGACCGTGATCGAGGACCCCGAGGCCGCCGCCGTCTCCCTGGACCCCATCAGGGCCCGGCTGCTCGCCGAGCTCGCCGCAGGACCCGCGTCGGCGGCGATGCTGGCCGGCCAGGTCGGACTGCCGCGGCAGAAGGTGAACTACCACCTCAAGGCGCTGGAGCGGCACGGCCTGGTCGAACTGGCCGGGGAACGCCGCAAGGGCAACGTCACCGAGCGGCTGATGCGGGCGACGGCGGCGTCGTACGTCATCTCGCCGCTCGCGCTCGCCGCCGTGCAGCCGGACCCGGACCGCTTCCGGGACCAGCTCTCCGCACGCTGGCTGCTCGCCCTCGGCGCCCGCCTGGTGCGCGACGTCGGCTCGCTGATCACCGGTGCCGCCAAGGCCCGCAAGCGGCTGGCGACGTACGCGCTCGACGGCGAGGTCCGCTTCGCCTCGGCCGCCGACCGGGCCGCGTTCGTGCAGGAGCTGACGGCCGGGGTCACCGCCCTGATCCGCAAGTACGACGCCCCCGACGCCGGCGGCGGGCGCGACCACCGGATCGTCGTGGCCGTCCATCCCACCCTCAAGGCAACCGAGCCGGACCAGTAAGGAGCCCACCATGTCCAAGGAATTCGAGATCGCCCGCGAGTTCGAGGTCGACGCCACCCCGGAGCAGGTGTGGGAGGCGATCACCACAGGCACCGGAGGGTATCTGTGGCCGATGGAGCCGCCGGAGCCCCGGGTCGGCGGCAAGGGGCCCTTCGGGTCCAAGGTCGTCGCCTGGGACCCGCCGCACCGCTACACCAACCGCGTCGAGGACGTCGAGGGCATCTCCGGGCAGACCCTCAACCAGCTCGACTACACGGTGGAGGCCCGCGACGGAGGGCGGCGGGCCTGGGTGCGGTACGTGCACAGCGGCATCTTCGTCGACGACTGGGACAACCAGTACGACGGCGCCGCCAAGCACACCGACTTCTATCTGCACACCCTGCGCGAGTACCTGGTCCACTTCGCGCCCCGGCCCGCCGCGTTCGCGACGTTCGACGGACCCGAGGCATCGAAGGCCGCCGACGCCCTCGCCGTCGTCGGGCGGGCGCTCGGTATCGGCGAGGACGTGGCCGCCGGCACCCGGGCGACGGTCCGGGGGCCCGACGAGTTCGACGCCGTGGTCGACTTCCGCAACCCGTACTTCATCGGACTGCGCACGGACCGGGGCCTCACCCGTGTCTTCGGGCGCAACCACTGGGGCCACCCGGTCGGCATCTCCCTGCACGACTTCACGCCGGGCACCGACATCAAGGAGTGCGAGGCCGCCTGGCAGGGCTGGCTGAACGGCGTGTTCAACCAGCCCTGAAAAGGCCGGAGTTACGGCCTGAAGCGCAGCACCTGCGGGTCGTGGTCGCTGATCTGGTCGTGGAACTCCGAGTTGATGTGCACGGAGTCGTAGGCGAAGTCGCAGCCGCGCCGGATCGACGGGGAGATCAGGATCTGGTCCAGGACCTGCTGGTTGCCCTGGTAGTCGTAGGTGTAACGCTCGCTCTTCGGCAGCGACTTGATCGCCGACCACAGTGCGCCGTCACCCTCGAGGAGCCCCGCGGTGTCGGAGAACTCGAAGTCGTTCATGTCGCCGAGCGCGATGACGTCCGCGTTCTTCTGGACGTCGAGGATGTTCTTGACGAAGGAGTTGACCAGCGTCGCCTGCGCGTGGCGCTGGGTCTCCGAACTGCGCACCGGCGGCTGGTACTGCGCCGTCAGGCCCTGGTCGCCGCCCTTGGAGTTGAGGTGGTTGGCGATCACGAAGACCGTCCTGCCGCGGAAGACGAACTCGCCGGCCAGCGGCTTGCGGCTGTTGGCCCAGGCGGTGTCCGCCGGGGCGATACGGCCGGGGGAGGCCGTCAGCTGCGCCTTGCCGTGCACCTTGGTGACGCCCACCGCGGTGGTGGAGTCGCCGCCCGCCCGGTCCGTGAAGGACACCCGCTCGGGGTTGAAGAGGAACACCTGGCGGATGTTGCCGCCGGGCTCGCCGCCGTCCTGGTCGTTGACCGGGTCGATCTCGCGCCAGTCGTACTTCGGGCCGCCGGCCGCGACGATCGCGTCGATCAGCTTGTTCACCGTCACGTCGGCGGCGACCGTGCCGTCGTTCGTCGCGCCGTTGTTGTCCTGGATCTCCTCCAGGGACACGATGTCGGGCGACTGGAGGTTGTTCACGATCGCGGCGGCGTGCTTGTCGAAGGTGCCGTCGGACGGGTCGAGGTTCTCGACGTTGTACGTCGCGACCGCCAGTTCGCCGCGGGACTGCTTCTTCGTCGTCTCGCGCTCCAGGCCGCCGCTCCTGAGCGTGCCGAGCCGGCTCGCGACGAGGGTGTAGCCGCCGTACTGGTTGTAGTCCATCGGGCCGGCCGTGGTGCCGGCCAGCGTGTCGCCGACGTTCGCCATCGGGAAGTCGGCGGTCGCGCCCAGCGACTGGATCTGCAGGCGGCCGGTGTTCTGCGAGTCGTAGGAGCCGTAGAGCGTGCCGCCGCGGTGGGTCGGGTGCTCGTGCGGCTTCACCGTGACCCACAGCTCGGCGTACGGGTCGGTGGCGGTGACCACGCGGGTGTCCTCGACCTGGACGTTCATGCCCTCCAGGGACTCGTAGTAGTCCAGGGCGTACTTCGACGGCTGCAGGGTGAGGCCGTTGATCGAGCCGTTCGCGGCGGTGTCGCCCGCCGGGGTGTAGGCGGCGGGCACCGACTTCGCGTCGATCACCGTCGGGGCCGGCACCGCGTTGCCCGTGGAGACGGTGGTGAGCGTCGGCTTGGTGATCTCCGTGACCGACTGGTTGCCCGACGAGGTGCCGCCCGGGACGTACTCGGAGACCGTGCCGGTGACCGTGACGGAGTCACCGACGGCGGCCTTCGGGGTGGAGCTGGTGAAGACGAAGACGCCCTCACTCGTGGCCGGGTTGTCGTCCGGGTTCGGATCCTGCATCCAGAAGCCTCTGGAGGAGCCGTAGGTGCGCACGCCGGTGACGATTCCGGCCACGTCGGTGACCTTCTGTCCGGCGTACGCGGACGTGCGCGTGCTGCCCTGGATGTCATGGATGCGCACGGAGTCCGCGTGCGCGGGGGAGGTCAGGGCGACGGCGGACGCCGCGGAACAGACGGCGGCGACGGTGAGCGCGGCGAGACGCGCGGAAGACTTGCTCGGCAACGGAAATCCCTCCGGGGACGTGCGTGGGCGCCGGGACGAGGGTGGTGCGTGGAACCGGTCTTGGGCCGCGAACCGTGAGGCGGTCCGCGACGCGCGTAGAAGTCCGGTGAACAGATGTCCGCTCGATTTCTACGCGCGTCAATCTCCTGCCTGGTCACGCGAGTTGTCAAGGTTTCGGCCATGTACAGCCGTTGTCCGGTAGATGAACCGGGCGGCATGGGTGTAAATCCGTCTAGGCTGAGCGGTTGAGTGGTACGACACGCCCGAGGAGAACCAGCAGATGCCAGACAGCTCGCCCCTGCCGCCGGTGCGGCTGCACCCCGAAGCGGAGCTGGCGCGGGACGCGTTGTCCACGCCGCTGCTCTCCCGGGCCGCGCGGCTCGCCCGCTGGGCCGGCCCCGAGACGCGGGTCGACGCCGGGGGCGGACTCGTCGACGAGCAACTGCCCGCCGCCGCCGAGGCACTCGGGCTGAGCGGGGACGACGCCGCGGCCGCCACGAGCGAGGCGTGGCGGGTCGCCGTGGACACCGGGCTCGTGCAGATCACCGACGAGGACGAGGGCACCGTCACGGCCGGGGAGGACCTGGGCCTGCTCACCTCGGGCTCGCCGCACGACGTCCTGGGCGTGTGGCAGGACGCCCTGGAGACGGTGCTCGCCGACGCCAGCGTGCCCGACCTGGACGGCCTGGAGGACGCACTCGACGAGGACGGCGGGATCGACGTCTCCCGGCTGGAGTGGGACCCGGAGGGAGAGGCCGAGTTCCTCGACGGCGTCCTCGGCAACCTCTACCTGCTCACCGTCAGCGAGGACGGCCCCGGTGACGCACCCGTGCCGCTGCCCGCACTCGCCGCGTCGATGATCGTGCCCAGCGACATGGGCGAGCCCACCAACGACGTCCTCGAGCAGGTCTCCGACGCGATGATGCGGCTCGACGACCAGTTCCGGCTGCTCGAACCGGTGGGACTCGTGGAGTACCAGCCGGTGGACGAGGCGCTGATGGCGGACGCCGACGCCGGTGAGGAACCGGCCGCGCCGCTCGACGACACCGACGTCTCCCGCTACGGCATGGTGCGGCTGACGCCCCTCGGCCGGTACGGGCTGCGCTCACGGCTGATGGAGGCCGGGTTCAGCGCGCCCGCGGTGGGTGACCTCGCCGACAAGGGGGCCGACGCACTCCTCGACGGGACGGCGGCCTTCCCCCAGGCGGCGGCGCAGGCCGAGACCGAGCAGTGGCTGGCGCGCCGCGAATCCCTCACCGCGGCACGCGAGTTGCTGGCCGCGGCCCGGGGCGCCGACGCGGGGGCGCCGCTGCGCCGGCTGCGCTGCCAGCAGGCGCTGTCGCTCGTCGGCCAGGAGGCCGAGCCGGCGTTGCGCGAGGTCCTCGACGACGCGGAACTGGGCGGTCTCGCCCGGGTCTGGCTGACCGAGCAGGGAGCGGCCGACGTGCCGCCGCCCTCCGAGGCGATGATCTTCTGGCTGACCATCGACACGATCGCCGCACAACTGGCCGCGGAGGGCAACTCCGAGGAGCTCCGGGAGCTGGTGCAGGGTCTGGCCGCGCAGCACGGCGGCTTCTTCGCGGCGGCCTGGCGCGTCGACCACCCCGCGACGGCTGACGTGCTGGAGGCCATGGGGCGGCTCCACCCCGACAAGCGGATCGCGAAGGAAGCGCGCAAGGCCGCGTTCAAGGCGCGGTCGCAGCACGGGGGTTGAGCGGTCCGGCGTCGAGCGGTGCGGGGATGAGCCGTACGGAGTACGCGGGTTGAGCGGAACGGCGGGTTTTTGACTTCTCGTGGTCCGGTGCAGACGGATTCATGGAAGTGCATCCGGAGGCGTCGCCCTGCGTTCAACCCCCGTTCAGACGTGGGCGGGACGGTGGCGCCGACCCGAGGTCGCCACCCTCCACGGCACATCCACCGTCACAGGAGACACCATGTCGCTCACTCGCAGGGACTTCGCCAGAAAATCCGCGATCACGGGCGCCGGGGTCGCGCTGGCGGGCAGCGTCGGCGCCCTCGCCACCGCCCCGAACGCCCTTGCCTCCACGGACACCGGGAGCGCGGAGGAGAAGCCGGGACACGGCCACGCCGGAGTCGGTTACGGACCCCTGCTGCCCGACCCGGACGGCATCCTCGCCCTCCCCGCCGGCTTCAAATACCGGATCATCACCTACAGCGGCAGGACCAAGCTGGAGTCGGGCGAGTTCACCCCCTCCAACCACGACGGAACCTCCACCTTCGACGGCCCCCGCGGCACGACCCTCCTGGTCAACAACCACGAACTGGGCGGCCCGCGCGCCAAGTGGCCCTATCCGGTGCCGCTCACCGAGGGACTCGTCTACGACCCCGCGGCCGCCGGCGGCTGCACGGTCGTCGAGGTCCGCCGCGACCACGTCGCCGAGTGGGTCGGCATCGCCGGCACCTCCACCAACTGCGCGGGCGGCAACACGCCTTGGGGCACCTGGCTCACCTGCGAGGAGACCGAGGACAAAGCCGGCGCCAACGGCATGACCAAGGACCACGGCTACGTCTTCGAGGTCGACCCCGCCGACCGCCGCGCCAACCGCGGCCCCAAACCCCTGAAGGCGCTGGGCCGTTACGCCCACGAGGCCGTCGTCGTCGACCCCAAGCGCGGCCACCTGTACCTCACCGAGGACGCGTCCAACCCCAACGGCCTGCTCTACCGCTGGACCCCGCCCGAGCACTTCCACCACGGCCGCGGCAGGCTGCGCACCCTCGCCGACGACGCCGGGGTGCTCCAGGCCTTCAAGTGCTTCGACTCCGGCGGCACGTTCGTCGACGACCTCTCCCGCGCCACGAAGATCGGCACGGTCTACGGCGTCGACTGGGTGGACGTCCCCGACCGCGACGCGAGGACGACCTCCGTCCGCAAGCAGTTCACCGCCGGCCAGGTCACCCGCGCCCGCAAGCTCGAGGGCATGTGGTGGGGCGACGGCGGCACGTACATCGTCTCCTCCTACGCCCGTGACGAGAGCCCCGTCCAGCACGACGGCGCCGTCTGGTTCTACGACCCCAGGCGCCGCACCCTGACCCTGAAGGTCCTCATCGGCGTCAACCCGGACCCGTCCGCGGAAGGCGACTTCGACGGCCCGGACAACATCACCGTCTCCCCTTACGGCGGCCTGGTCATCGCCGAGGACGGCGAGGGCCTCCAGCACCTGTTCGGCGCCACCGACAGCGGCCGCACCTACCCCATCGCCCGCAACGAACTGAACATCGGCACCGAAGAGGCGCCCGAGTACAGCGAGTTCACGGGCGTCACCTTCTCGCCCGACGGTACGACCCTGTACGCCAACATCCAGACACCGGGCATCATGCTGGCGATCACCGGGCCGTGGAAGCGCCAGAAGCGCGGCTGACCTTCCGCCCGCTTTCCCCGGAATTAATTCGCTCGCCCGGCTCGCGGCCGCCCTCCTAAAGTGATGCATGTCCAGGTGCGAAGGCAGGACCTACTTCCACTCATAATGGGGCGGCCGCGGGTTCGAGTCCCGCCACCGGTACAACTGGCCGGTGTAGCTCAGGGGTCAGAGCACCTACGTCGGTTCCGCCGGCCTCGATCTCTGGACACCACAACTTCATCGCACCTCCCGGTGCGCGGGCTGCGGCTACTTCCCTTGCACAGAGAATCCGATGCCGCAGCCGACTTGATCTCGGGAGGCGCAGCTCAAGGTGGGTGCCCGGTGCGCAGGCAGCGGATACTTCAGGGACCTGGTCAAGAAATTGGTGCGGGTTCGAGTCCCGTCACCGGCTCAGGGCCGGTGTGGCGGAAATGGCAGACGCGCCAGGTTATAGTCCCGTCGCCGCCCCTGATCTCGGGCACCTTCCTTTTGCTGCGCCTCCCTCCGAAACGGCAACGAATTCGGGGGAATTCATCATGGCGCGATTCAACCGCAAGGGCGCGAAGGCGCAGCCCGCTTCCCGGGTCACCTCCACGGGCCGAGTGCTCCGTACGTACGAGGGCGGCCGCGGCCGCGAGCGGGACGCGCGCTCCGAGCTTTTTCTGCTCGCCGTCTCCAACTTCGTGTCGCAGCAGACCTTCTACGAGGCCGGCGCCGACCGCGACGACCGCTTCGCGCGGCTCGTCCGGCAGCTCGCCGTCGAGGACCCCGCCTGGACCGCCGGCCTGCTCGGCTGGCTGCGCGGCGAGGGCAACCTCCGTACGGCCTCGATCGTGGGCGCCGCCGAGTACGTGAAGGCGCGGCTCGACGCGGGGGCCACCGACGGGCCGGCCAACCGGCAGGTCGTGGCGTCCGTGCTGCGGCGCCCCGACGAGCCCGGCGAGCTGCTCGGGTACTGGACCGCGATGTACGGCCGCAGCGTCCCCAAGCCCGTCAAGCGCGGGATCGCCGACGCCGTACGCCGTCTCTACAGCGGCACGTCGCTGCTGAAGTACGACACCTCGTCCAAGGGCTACCGCTTCGGCGACATCCTCAACCTGGTGCACGCGGCGCCGGACCCGGACAAGCCGTGGCAGGGCGCACTGTTCCAGTACGCCCTCGACCGCCGGCACAACCCCGACACCGCGGTGCCGCCCGCGGCGGACCGTGTGCTGACCGCGCACCGCGAGCTGATGGCGCTGCCGGTGGGGGAGCGCCGGGCGGTGGTGGCCTCGCAGGACGGCGCGGAGCGGCTTGCGGCGGCCGGGATGACCTGGGAGGCGCTGGCCGGGTGGCTCCAGGGGCCGATGGACAGGGCCGCCTGGGAGGCCGTGATCCCGTCCATGGGTGCGATGGCCCTGACCCGCAACCTGCGCAACTTCGACGAGGCCGGAGTGTCCGACGAGGTGGCGGCCCGTGTGGCGGCGAGGATCAGCGATCCGGCGGAGGTGGCGCGCTCGCGGCAGTTCCCCTTCCGGTATCTCGCCGCGTACCGGCACGCGCCTTCGCTGCGCTGGTCGTACCCGCTGGAGCAGGCGCTCGGCCACTCGCTGGCCAACGTGCCCGCGCTGCCCGGCCGGACGCTGGTGCTCGTCGACCGCTCGGGCTCGATGTTCTTCTCGCGGATGTCCGACCGTTCGGAGCTCAGCCGGGCCGACGCGGCGGCGGTCTTCGGCGCGGCGCTCGCGCTGCGTGCGGCGGACGCGGATCTCGTCGAGTTCGGCTCCGGCAGCAACCGGATCAAGTACCGCAAGGGCGAGTCGGTGCTGAAGATCCTCGGCCGCTTCGGCGACCTGGGCGGCACCGACACGACCGGCGCGGTCCGTGCGCACTACCGCGGGCACGACCGGGTGCTGATCGTCACCGACGAGCAGTACGCGTACAGCCATCACGGCGACCCGACCGAGCAGGTCCCGCCGCACGTGCCGGTCTACACGTGGAACCTCGCCGGCTATCGCGCGGGCCACGGCCCGTCGGGCAAGGCGAACCGGCACACCTTCGGAGGGCTGTCGGACGCCGCCTTCCGCATGGTGCCGCTGCTCGAAGGGGCCCGGGACGCCGACTGGCCCTGGGCGGCCTGAGCGCCGAGGCATGGCCCGTACCTCACGAGAGGTGCGGGCCACGGCCGTGTCCGGCGAGACCTCTGTACGCATCCGTGATTGACATCTAACATTTCAGTTCATGGAAGCCATACGACCCGTCCGGCGCACCCTCCTCCGGGACCGTGCCTACGAGGCGATCCGGGACGCCATCGTGGGCGGGGAGCTCGAACCCGGTGCGGTGGTGCGGGACGCCGAGCTGGCCGGGCGGCTGGGGCTGTCGCGGGCGCCGGTGCGGGAGGCGTTCTCGCGGCTGGTCGACGAGGGGCTTCTGGAGAGCAAGCCGCAGAGCTACACGCGGGTCACCGAGCTCGTCGCCGCCGACGTGCGGGACGCCGCCGCCGTGGTCGGCGCCATGCACGAGCTGGCCACGCGGGTCGGCGTGCCCCGGCTGCCCGCCGAGGGCGTACGGGCCATGCGCGCCGCCAACGAGCGCTTCGCCGCCGCCGTCGGCGCGGGTGACGTCGACGCGGCGCTGCGCGCCGACGACGACCTGCACGACGTCCTCGTCCACGCCGCCGGGAACCGGGCGGCCGCCGCGACCATCGCCCGGCACACCCCCCTCATCCGCCGCCTGGAGCGACGCCGCTTCGGCGAGAGCGGCTGCCGTTCGGCCGGGCTGCACGAGCAGCTGATCGGCGCCTGCGCGGACGGTGACGTGGACGAGGCGGTCCGCGTCACCGCGGAGATCTGGCGCACCCTCACCGACCTCGCCGACGGCGACTGATCCCGACCCCGGAGGACCCATGTCCCTCTCCTCGTACGAGCGTTACCCCCTCCTCTTCGGTCCCTCGCCGGTGCATCCGCTGGAGCGGCTGACCGCACATCTCGGTGGCGCCTCGCTCTGGGCCAAGCGCGAGGACTGCAACTCCGGCATCGCCTACGGCGGCAACAAGACCCGCAAGCTGGAGTACCTGGTCGCCGACGCGCTCGCCAAGGGCTGCGACACGCTCGTGTCGATCGGAGGCGTGCAGTCCAACCACACCCGCCAGGTCGCGGCCGTGGCCGCCCGTGCCGGGCTCAAGTGCGTGCTGATACAGGAGAGTTGGGTGGACTGGCCCGACTCCGTGTACGACAAGGTCGGTAACATCCTGATCAGCCGCCTGGCCGGGGCGGACGTACGGCTGGTGAAGGCCGGGTTCGGGATCGGGTTCAAGGAGAGCTGGGAGCAGGCGCTCAGGGAGGTCGAGGAGTCCGGCGGCAAGCCGTACGCCATCCCGGCCGGTGCCTCCGACCACCCGCTCGGCGGCCTCGGCTTCGCCGGGTGGGCGTACGAAGTCGCCGAGCAGGAGCGGGAGCTGGGGGTCTTCTTCGACACCGTGGTGGTGTGCTCGGTGACCGGCTCGACGCAGGCCGGCATGGTCGCCGGGTTCGCGGCTCTGGAGGAGGCGGGCGGGCGGGCGCGCCGGGTGATCGGCGTCGACGCCTCGGCGAAGCCCGCCGCCACGAAGGAGCAGATCGTCCGGATCGCCCAGGGAACCGGTCAACTCATCGGTGTCAAGAGGGAGTTGACCGGCTCGGACGTCGAGCTGGACGACCGGTACCACGCGGGCACCTACGGCATTCCGGACGAGACGACGCTGGAGGCGATGCGGCTCGCGGCCCGTACGGAGGGAATGGTCACCGACCCCGTGTACGAGGGGAAGTCGATGGCGGGGATGGTGGACCTGGTCGCGCGAGGGGAGATCGGCCGGGACGCCACGGTGCTGTACGCGCACCTGGGCGGGCAGCCCGCCCTGAACGCGTACAGCGCACTGTTCTAGCCGCCCTCGGTGCCGGACGGTTCGCGCTTGCGCCCCGTGATCACGAAGGCCGACACCAGCAGGGCGGCGAGCGCGATGAGCGCGCCGACGCCGAAGGCGCGTGCCGAGCCCTCGGTGAGGATCTCGGCCGGGGTGCCGGAGGCGTGCCGGGCCGCCGTGCCGTAGACCGTGACCAGGACGGACAGGCCGAGTGTGCCGCCGAGCCACTGCAGGGTCTGCAGCAGTCCGGAGGCGGCGCCGGCCTCGCGCGGCTCGATGCGGGCCAGGATCGTCGCGTTGAGCGGCATGAAGCTCAGGCCGACGCCGACGCCCATCAGCAGCAGCGGGCCTAGCAGGCCGTCCGGGTAGCCGTCGCCGGGCCGCAGCCGCCACAGCCAGGCGGCCGCGGTGACGAGCAGCCCATTCCGGTGAGCAGCAGCACGCCCAGGTGGCCGCCCGCGCGGTCGCGGTCGGAGAAGAGCCGGAGCGGCATGATCGGCTGGCCGGCCCGGGATTCGACGAGGGTGAAGCCGGCGAGCAGGGCGGCCGCGGTGCTGAAGCCGAGCAGCGCCTGGGTGTCGCTCCAGCCCGCCTCCGAGACCCGCACGCACGGGTGCCCCTGGCCCCAGGGGCACCCGTGCGTGTCGTAGGACCGCTTACAGCGTCTGTGCGGCCGGCTTCACCATGTTCCGGACCGTGCGGGCCTTCACGAAGTCGCCGATCGCCGTCATCTCCCACTCGCCGGAGAACTGGCGGATCAGCTTCGCCATCATCACGCCGGTCTGGGGCTCGGCGTTGGTGAGGTCGAAGCGGACCAGTTCCTCGCCGGTCGCGGCGTCCAGGAGGCGGCAGTAGGCCTTGGCGACCTCGGTGAACTTCTGCCCCGAGAAGGAGTTGACCGTGAAGACCAGGCCGGTGGCCTCCTGCGGGATACGGCCGAGGTCGACCACGATGACCTCGTCGTCGCCCCCGCCCTCGCCCGTGAGGTTGTCGCCGGAGTGCTTGATGGCGCCGTTCAGGATGGACAGCTTGCCGAAGTAGCAGCTGTCGATGTGGTTGCGCTGGGGGCCGTAGGCGATGACCGACGCGTCGAGGTCGATGTCCTTGCCGCCGTACGCCGGCTCCCAGCCGAGGCCCATCTTGACCTGGCTGAGCAGCGGGCGGCCGCCCTTGACGAGGGAGACCGTCTGGTTCTTCTGGAGGCTGACCCGGCCCTTGTCGAGGTTGATCTTCCCGGCGCCCGGGGCGGGGGCCGCGGCGGCGGGCGGGGCCTGGGGAGGGGGCGGCGTGGTGGACACGGGCGGGGCGGCCGGCCGGGGCGGGGCGGCCGCGGCCGGCTCCTCGACCGTGACGCCGAAGTCGGTGGCGATGCCCCCCAGGCCGTTGGCGTACCCCTGGCCGACCGCGCGGGCCTTCCACTGGCCGTTGCGCTGGTAGATCTCGACGACCACCAGGGCCGTCTCCGCTCCGAGCTGCGGGGGTGTGAACGTGGCCAGGACGCTGTTGTCGTCCGCGCCGCGGATCGTGGCGGTCGGTTCGATGCCCTGGAAGGTCTGGCCTGCGGCGTCCGGGCTCGCGGTGACGACGATCTTCTCGATGCCCGGGGGGACGGCGGCGGTGTCGACGACGATCGCGTCGGGCGCCGTGCCCCCGCCGGACCGGTAGGTCACGCCCGGGCCGCTCGGCTGGTTGTAGAAGATGAAGTCGTCGTCGGAGCGCACCTTGCCGTCGCCCGTGAGCAGCAGGCCCGACACGTCGAGCCGCACGGGGGCGGCGACGTCCACCGCCACGCGGGCGGTGGGAAGAGGGATGTTCGAGCCAGGGGTCATAGCTGTCATGCCCGTTGAACGAGCGAGGGCGCTTTACCGTTCCCTTACTCTCCGGCCAATCGTGACCGGCCCCCGCACTTCCGCCGCGGGGGCCGGTCCCGGGGTGTCCTACGGCACCACCACGATCTTGCGGCCCACCCCAGCGGCGAACTGCTCCAGGGCCTCCGGGTAGCGGTCCAGCGGGATGCGGTCGCTGATGAAGACCTCCGGGTCCAGGACGCCGCCCGCGAAGAGCTCGGCGGCCCGTTCGAAGCTGTGCAGGACCGCCATGGAGCCGGTGATCGTGATCTCCTGGTTGTAGATGCGGTACGGGTCGATCGTCACGCGGGTCGCGTAGTCCGCGACGCCGAACTGGAGGAAGGTGCCCGCCTTCGCGACCCGGTCCAGGCCGTCCTGGATCGCGGCCGCGTTGCCGGTCGCGTCGACCACGAGGTCCCAGCCCCGGGGGCGGTCCAGCTCGTCCGCGTTCGCCGCCGAGGCCGAGGCGCCGAGCCGCCGGGCGGTCTCCAGGCGTGCCGGGTTCAGGTCGACCACGTCGACGCTGGCCGCGCCCGTCCGCTTGGCGAGCTCCAGCATCATCAGGCCCATCGTGCCCGAGCCGTAGATCAGGACGTGCGCGCCCAGCCGGGACTGCAGGACGTCGTAGCCGCGGACGGCGCAGGACAGGGGCTCCACCAGGGCGGCGTCCTCGGTGCGGACGTGCTCGGGCAGCTTCACGCAGTTGGCCACCGGCGCCACCGCGAACTGCGCCGCGCCGCCGGCGGTCGTGACGCCGATCGCGGCCCACCGCTCGCAGAGGTTGTTGTGGCCCGTACGGCAGTAGCGGCACTCGTAGCAGTACAGCGACGGGTCGACCGCCACCCGGTCGCCGATCGCGACCTCCGTGACCTGGGTGCCGACGCCGACCACCTGACCCGCGAACTCGTGCCCGGGCACGATCGGCAGCTTCGGCGCGAACTCGCCCTGGAGGATGTGCAGATCGGTGCCGCACAGGCCGCAGGCGGCGACCTCGACGACGACCTCGCGGGGGCCGGGTGTCGGGTCGGGGACCTCGGTGACGACGGCGCGGCCCACGGACTCGATGACGGCGGCCTTCATTTCACGGCTCCAAGCGACAGGCCCTGGACCAGCTTGTCCTGGGCGGCGAACCCCGCGGCGAGCACCGGCAGGGAGATGACGAGCGACGCGGCGCACACCTTCGCCAGGAACAGGCCCTGGCTGGTGATGAAGCCGGTCAGGAAGACGGGGGCGGTCTCCGCGACCACGCCCGTCAGGACCCGGGCGAACAGCAGTTCGTTCCAGCTGAAGATGAAGCAGATCAGGGCGGTCGCCGCGATGCCCGGCAGCGCGATCGGCGCCACCACGCGCGCGAGGATGGTCGGCAGCCGGGCGCCGTCGATCTGCGCCGCCTCGATCACCGCCACCGGCACCTCGGCGAGGAAGGACTGCATCATCCACACGGCGATCGGCAGGTTCATGGAGGTGTAGAGGATGACCAGCAGCCAGATGTTGTCCAGCATCCCGGTGTTCTTGGCGAAGAGGTAGATCGGCAGCAGGCCCGCGACGATCGGCAGCATCTTCGTCGACAGGAAGAAGAACAGGACGTCCGTCCACTTCTTCACCGGGCGGATCGAGAGCGCGTACGCCGCCGGGAGTGCCAGCAGCAGGACCACGATCGTCGAACCGATCGACGCCACCGCGGAGTTGATCAGGGAAGGCCAGGGGCTGGCGCCGCCGCCCGAGCCGAAGAACTCCCGGTAGCCGTCCAGCGTGAAGGCGGCATCGAAGGCGGGCGGGTTCTTCGCCGCGTCCGTCTCCGAGTGGAAGGAGGTCAGCGCCATCCACGCGATGGGCAGGAAGAAGACGATCCCGGCCAGCCAGGCCACCAGGCCGACGCCGGCTCCCCTGCGGCGGGGGCGGGTTGATACGGCGACCGTGCTCATGCGCGGCCCACCTCCTCGCGGAACAGGGACGACACCACGCGCAGCGCGAAGGTCGCGATGATGATCGAGCCGATGACGACCAGGACGCCGGCGGCCGAGGCGAGGCCGTTCTCATGGGCCTGGTAGAAGCTCTGGTAGACGGTGTAGGGCAGGTTGGCGGTGCCCAGGCCGCCCGAGGTGATCGTGAAGACCGCGTCGAAGTTCTGCACGATGTAGATCGAGCCGAGCAGGGCGCCGAGTTCGAGGTAGCGGCGCAGGTGCGGCAGCGTCAGATGGCGGAAGATCTGCCAGTCGCTCGCGCCGTCCACGCGCGCGGCCTCCAGCTGCTGGCTGTCGCGGCTCTGCAGGCCGGCCAGCAGGATCAGCATCATGAACGGCGTCCACTGCCAGACCAGGGACACCTCCACCGCGAGCAGCGGCGTGTTGGAGATCCAGTCGGGCTGAGGGCCGCCGACGTAGTGCAACAGGCCGTTGAGCAGGCCGTATTCGGGGTTGTAGAGCACGTGCTTCCACAGCAGCGCCGCGGCGACCGGGACCACCAGGAAGGGGGCGATCAGGAGCGTGCGGACCACGCCCCGGCCGCGGAACCTGCGGTCCAGGAGCAGCGCGAGCATCAGGCCCAGGACCAGGCTGGCCAGGACCACCGCCACCGTGAGGACGACCGTCGTCCACACCGAGTGGCGCAGGTCGGCGTCGGTCAGGACCTCCTGGTAGTTGTCGAGGCCCGTGAAGTGACGCGCCTTCGGGTAGAGGGCGTTCCAGTCGAAGAACGAGATCACCAGCGTGGCCACGAAGGGGAGCTGGGTCACCACGATCATGAAGACCAGGGCGGGCAGGAGCGGGGCGCGGGTGGCCCAGGCGCGCAGCCGGGCAGGAGGTGCGCCCTTGGTACGTACGGGAGTTGCGGCTATCGGAGCCGTGGTCGTGGCTGTCATCGCCCCTCGTACTCCTTCGAGATCTTCTCGGCGAGCTGCTGGGACTTCTTCAGGGCCGAGTCGACGGACTGGTGTCCGGCGATGGCCGCGCTGATCTCCTGGGAGACCTTGGTGCCGAGGTCGGTGAACTCGGGGATGCCGACGAACTGGATGCCGGGCGCGGGCCGCGGCTGCACCCCCGGGTCGTTGGGCTTCGCGCTCTCGATGGACTCCTTCGTCATCTCCTGGAAGGAGGCCGCCGACTTGCGGTAGTCGGCGTTCTCGTAGGTCGAGGCGCGTTTGCCCGCGGGCACGTTGGGCCAGCCGCTGCTCTCGCCGACCAGCTGCTCGTAGCCCTTGCCGGACGCCCAGGACACGAACTTCCAGGCCTTGTCGGGATTGTGGGACGCCTTCTGGATGCCCCAGGCCCAGGTGTAGAGCCAGCCGGAGTTGTCGGTCTTGTCGACGGGGGCCGGCGCGTAGGCGAGCTTGCCCTTGACCGGGGAGCCCTTGGCCTCCAGCGAGCCGGCCGCGGACGTGGCGTCGTACCACATGGCGACCTTGCCCTGCGTCATGTTGTTGAGGCACTCGGCGAATCCGGACTGCGCGGCGCCGGACTCGCCGTGCCTGCGTACCAGGTCGACGTAGAACTTGGTGGCCTTCTCGAAGGCGGGGGAGTCCAGTTGGGCCTTCCAGTCCTTGGTGAACCAGGTGCCGCCGAAGGTGTTCACCACGGTGGTGAGCGGTGCCATGAGCTCGCCCCAGCCCGGCAGGCCGCGCAGGCAGATGCCGCGCATCCCCGGCTTCGCCCCGTCGACCTGGGCGGCGAGCCGCGCCACCTGGTCCCAGGTGGGGTGGGCCGGCATCGTCAGGCCCTTCTCGGCGAAGACGTCCTTGCGGTACATCAGGAAGGACGACTCGCCGTAGAAGGGCTGACCGTAGAGCTTCTTGTCCTCGGCGGTCAGGGACTGGCGCATCGGCTTGAGGACGTCCTGCTCGTCGTAGGAGGGGTCCTTGGCGACGTACGAGTCCATCTCGTGCAGCCAGCCGTTCTTGGCGTAGATCGGGATCTCGTAGTTGCTGAGCGTCGCCACGTCGTACTGGCCCGCCTGGTTGGCGAAGTCCTGGCTGATCTTGTCGCGGACGTCGTTCTCCGGCAGGACGGTGAAGTTCACCTTGATGCCGGTCTCCTTGGTGAAGTTCTTGGCGGTGAGCTTCTGCAACTCCACCATCTGCGGGTTGTTGACCATCAGCACGTTGATGGAGTTGCCGCCGGAACCGGACCCGCCCGCCCCGACCCAACAGCCGGAGAGCAGCGGGGCGAGCAGCGTCCCTGCGGCGGCCAGGGCGAGCGTTGCTCGCGGTGGCCGTCGTCGGCTCTGGGTGCGCATGGATCGCTCCTGGACATAGGGGGATATTTGGGGCGCTCTTGGGGTGGGGATGCCCTGCGTGACGGCTCGGTCGGCGGATCAGACCCTGATGACCTGCGGTCCCTGCAGGGAGTAGCGGTGGGCCTCGGCCGACGGCAGCAGCGTGCTGGTGACGATGGTCTCCAGTGCGCCGATCTCCGCGAACCGGCAGAAGCTGACCGCGCCGAACTTGGTGTGCACGCCCGCGAACACCGTGCGGCGCGCGGCCCGGATGGCCTGCGCCTTCACTTCGCTGACGGCCGGATCGGGGGTGGTCAGGCCGTGCTCGCGGGAGATGCCGTTGGCGCCGATGTAGGCGAGGTCGATGACGAAGCCGGCCAGCATCTTCGTCGTCCAGTGGTCGACGGTGGCGAGGGTGCCGGAGCGGACCCGGCCGCCGAGCAGCAGCACGGAGATGCCGTCGGACTCGGCGAGACTGCCCGCGACCGGGAGGGACGCGGTGACCACGGTCAGCTGCCGGTCCCCGGGCAGCGCCTCGGCGATGAGCTGGGGGGTGAAGCCCTCGTCGACGAAGACCGTCTCGGCATCCCCGAGCAGCTCGGCCGCGGCGGCCGCGACCCGGCGCTTCTCGGGCACATGGCTGGTGGAGCGGAAGGCGAGCGTCGTCTCGAAGCCGGCGCTCTCCACGGGATAGGCGCCGCCGTGGGTGCGGCGGACCAGGCCGTGGTCCTCCAGGGCGCGCAGATCCCGCCGTACGGTCTCCTTGGCCACGCCCAGCCGGCCGGCGAGCAGTGTGACGTCGACGGAGCCCGTGGCGCGCGCGACCCGCACGATCTCGCGCTGACGTTCTTCCGCCGTCCTCGCGCTGTCCGCCGTCATCGCCGCACCCGCCTTCCCTGCTCACTGCCCGTTCGGGCCCGGGTGGGGCCCATGGGGGAAGTTCTACCCCCGGGTGGGCGGCACTGACCAGGCTTGTCGCGGGCTCGATGCTGCCCGTATGTGCCCGTTTGTCAAGCGGAGTGCCCGCCTCGGACCTGCGTGGCTGTGAAACACGGCGTGGGATCGGGCAGGCGCGGTGCCCGAATGCGGCGGCGGGCGGGCCCGTTCGGTGCCCGCCCGCCGCCGCGAACGATCGTTTCCCGCCGTCCGGCGGCGCCGGGGTCAGTACGGCCAGATGGGCGGCTCGCTCACGAAGTGGCCACCGAGGTAGGCGTGCGCGACGTTGTCCGGCTCCAGCTCGCCCTGTTCGGCGATGAGCTTCTGTGCGAACGGCTCGGAGTCGTCCTGCGGTTCGTAGCCGAGCGCCCGCGCCGTCGTGAGGTCCCACCACAGGCGGGTGTTGGCCGAGGAGCCGTAGACCACGGTGTGGCCGACGTGCTCGGCGGTCAGGGCCGCGTGGAAGAGCCGGGCGCCGTCGGCCGGGCTCATCCACACCGACAGCATCCGGACGCTGGTCGGCTCCGGGAAGCACGAGCCGATGCGCACCGAGACCGTCTCCAGGCCGTGTTTGTCCCAGTAGAGCTGGGCGAGGTCCTCGCCGAAGGACTTGGACAGCCCGTAGAAGGTGTCCGGGCGGTGCGGGGTGTCGATCGGGATGAGCGGATCGCCGCCCTGGGGGCGCGGGGTGAAGCCGACCGCATGGTTGGAGGAGGCGAAGACGATCCGGCCGACGCCCTCCTCGCGGGCGGCCGCGTACAGGTTGTACGTGCCCTCGATGTTCGCCGCGAGGATCTTCTCGAAGGGGGCTTCCAGGGAGATGCCGGCGAGGTGGATGATCGCGTCGACGCCGCGTACGGCCTCGCGCAGGGCCTTCTTGTCGGCGAGGTCGGCGGTGATCGCGTCGGGATCGCCCTCGATCGGGCGCAGGTCGAGCAGGCGCAGCTCGTGGCCGAAGGCGGGGAGCAGGTTCCGCATCAGCGTGCCGAGTCCGCCGGCGGCGCCGGTGAGCAGAACGGTGCGGGGAGCGGGCATCCTCGGGTCTCCTTGAGTCCGCCGCCTGTGACAGGTGGCCGCATGTATGGACAGTATTCACATTCGTGGAAACGCTATGGAGCGCGGCCCAGCTCCGTCAAGTGTCGCGCGGAGCGGCCGCATCCGCTCCCCTTCCTTGTCCTTCCTTTTTCATTCGGCCGCTGTCTTGCGGGTTTGCGCGCTTGACCGGCCCGGAGTCGGCTCCATAGTGTGGCGTTGTTCAGAGATATAGACACCGATCAGAAGAACGTACGCGCCTGCCACAGGGAGAGCCCGTGACGCCATCCCCCCTCGCCGCTCGACTCAGTATCCCCAGCGGGCCGCTGTTCTTCCCGGTCACCGCCTTCGGGCCGGACGGCTCGGTCGACCTCGACGTGTACCGCGCCCATGTGCGCCGCGGGGTCGAGGCCGGGGCCGCCGCAGTCTTCGCCTGCTGCGGCACCGGCGAGTTTCACGCGCTCACGCCCGAGGAGTTCGAGGTGTGCGTGCGGGCGGCCGTCGAGGCGACGGACGGGCGGGTGCCGGTCGTCGCCGGCGCCGGGTACGGGACCGCGCTCGCCGTGCGCTACGCGCGCCTCGCCGAAGAGGCCGGCGCGGACGGGCTGCTGGCCATGCCGCCCTATCTCGTGGTCGCGGGGCAGGAGGGGCTGCTGCGGCACTACCGCGAGGTGGCCGCCTCCACCACGCTGCCCGTGATCGTCTACCAGCGCGACAACGCCGTGTTCACCCCCGAGAGCGTCGCCGAACTCGCCCGCACGGAGGGGATCATCGGCTTCAAGGACGGCGTCGGCGACCTCGACCTGATGCAGCGCATCGTCAGCGCCGTACGCACCGAAGTCCCCGGCGACTTCCTCTACTTCAACGGCCTGCCGACCGCCGAGCAGACCCAGCTCGCCTACCGCGCCATCGGCATCGGCCTGTACTCCTCCGCCGTGTTCTGCTTCGCCCCGGAGATCGCCCGCGCCTTCTACGAGGCCCTGCGCACCGGTGACGACCCCACCACGCAGCGCCTCCTCGACGGCTTCTACCGGCCGTTCGTCGAACTGCGCGCCCAGGGGCGGGGGTACGCCGTCGCCCTCGTGAAGGCGGGCGTACGGCTGCGCGGCCTCGACGTGGGCGAGGTGCGCTCCCCGCTGCAGGAACCGACCGAGGAGCATGTCAAGCAGCTCGCCCAGCTGATCGAGCGCGGGTACGCGCTGCTGGAGGAGCCGCGGTGAAGGCGTCGGCGTTCGTCTACCCCTGGGACGTCAACGGGGACCCGGAGGCCGCGGGCCGCATCGCCGCGCTCGGCGTACGGCAGGTGACGCTCGCCGCGGCGTACCACTCGACGCGCGCGCTGACGCCCCGCCACCCGCGCCACCGCATCGTCACCGCCGAGCACGCCGCCGTGCTCTACCCGGCGGACGCACGCTGGGAGGGACGGGAGCTCAGGCCGTACGCGGCGGGGGACTGGGCGCCCGGGGACGCGTACGGCGAGGCCGCGGCGGCGCTCGCGGACACCGGGCTCGAGGTGCACACCTGGGTCGTGCTCGCGCACAACTCCCGCCTGGGCGCGGAGCATCCGGACACCTCCGTCGTCAACGCCTACGGCGACCGCTACCCGTGGGCCCCGTGCATCGCCCAGCCCGCCACGCGCGCGTACCTCGTCGAACTGGCCGCCGAGGGGGCGGTGCGGCCGGGGGCGCGCGGTACCGAGCTGGAGTCGCTCGGCTGGTACGGACTGCAGCATCTGCACGCCCACGACAAGACCGGCGGGGTCGGCCTCGGGGATGCCGGTTCGTATCTGATGTCGCTCTGCTTCTGCCCCGCCTGCCGCCAGGGCTACGGCGAACAGGGCCTGGACGCGGACGAGTTGGCGGCCTCCGTGCGCGAGGCGCTGGAACCGCTGTGGCGGGGCGCGCCGGACGACGGGGGCTGGGCCGGGGTCGAGAAGGCACTCGGCGAGGCGAAGGCGGCCGCCACGCGCGCGTGGCGCGACGAGAGGGCCCGCACGCTCCAGGAGACGGCGGTCCGGGCGGTCCGCGCGGCGGCTCCCGAGGGCTTCCAGGTGCTGCTGCACGCGGACCCGGTGCCGTACCACGTCGGCGCCAACGCCGGCGTGGACCCCGCGCACATCCTGTCCGTCGCCGACGGCGTGGTGGTGCCGTGCGCGGGCGGCACGGGCCTGCTGACGCCGTTCGCCGAGCAGGGCCGTGAAGGGGCCGTCCTCGCCGCCAACTTCACCGTGGTCTCGGGCATGGGCGGCAGCCCGGGCACGCTGGCTGCGGACGCGGCCGGGGCCCGGGACCGTGGCGCGACCGAACTGCGGCTCTATCACGCCGGGTTGGCGTCGGACGGCGACCTGTCGCTGGTACGGGAGGCACTCGCCGGACTCTGAAGAAGGACCGTGGCGATCACCAGCAGCGCCGCACCGAGGACGACCAGCAGCAGCCGGTAGTCGACCAGCTCGACCAGAGCCGCGCCGGCGGCCAGGCCGACCACGTTCGGCGTGAACATCAGGGTGCCGGCCGTCGCGGCGGTGCGGCCCAGCAGCGCGCCCGGGGTCTCGCGCTGCACGGCCGTCATCGCGGCGATCAGCACACAGGGCAGCCCCACTCCGCTGGCCGCGCTGCACGCCAGCGCCACCGGATCGGCCGGCGCCGCCCGCGCCGCCACCGCGCACGCCGTGAGGGCGATCCCGGCCGCCGCGAACCGGCGCCCGCCCAGCAGGCGCAGGGCGGGCCCGGAGGCCAGTCCGAGCACGACCGAGCCCGCACCCTGGACCGCGTACAGGACACCGGCGTAGGCGGGGGCGTGCCCGAGCCCGTCGACGACGGCGTAGAGCAGCGCGCCGCTCACGCCCGCGCAGAGCATCGTGCCGGCCGCGGCCAGGACCAGGCGCCGCAGCCGGGCGTGCGCCCACAGGAAGCACGTGCCCTCGGCCGTCCGCGCCCACCAGCCCGCCGTCGTGGGCACCACCCTGTCCTCGCGGACGCGCAGCAGGGCGCACACCCCCGCGGCCACGACGAAGGTGACCGCGTCCAGCAGGGCGACGCCCGGGCCGCCGTACGCCGCGTACAGGCCCGCGCCCGCGAGTGGCGCCACCAGCTTCATGCCCTCGTTCGCCGTCATGCGCAGCCCGTTGAAGTCGCCGAGCAGCGACCGGTCCACGGCGGCGGCCACGAGGGCGGACTCGGCCGCGTCCTGGACGACGCCCGCCGCGCCGTAGAGGAACAGGACCGTGTAGATCAGCCAGAGACGGCCGGGGGAGCCGGCGCCGAGGAGCGTGAGCAGCAGGGCGGCCGGCAGCAGGTTCGTGCCGATCAGCAGGGGTTTGCGGCGCACGCGGTCGGCGAGCGTGCCGAGCAGGGGACCGGCGAGCGTGGGCGCCCACATGGCGAGCAGGCAGAGCGCCGCGAGGCCGTTCGAGCCCGTCAGGTCCTTGACCCACACGCCCGACGCCAGCCACAGCGCCGACGTGCCGAAGCCGGAGACCACCACGCCCGCGAGGTACAGCCCCGCGTTGCGGTCCCGCAGGACGCGCACCACCGCCCACGCCGAATCCGGGCTCGATGCCGATGCCGATGTCGTCATGCCTGGCCATCGTGGGTCTAAGGCCCCCGCCGGGGCATGGGGCAACTGCCTTAGAACGGCGACGGGAACGGCCGACGCGCACCGCGTGGACATCGTGAGGTGCGGGGCCCGATGAGTTTCGGGACTCGCACCGGTCTGTTCCTTCAAGACCAAGACCACGAGGAGCAGCGGATGACCGACACGACCCTCGACCTCGGACCGCAGACGCGCGTCGTCGCGAAGCTTGCGGAGGGGGTGCACGAGGAGCACATGGCGGGGCGGACGCCCTGTCCGGACTACACGGTGCAGGCCATGCTGGGCCACATCCTCGGCCTGACCGCCGCCTTCCGCGACGCCGCCCGCAAGGACCTGGGCGGCACCACCGACACCCCTCCGCAGGCCGGCCTGCCCGAGCTCGGCCCGGGCTGGCGCGAGGAACTGCCCAAGCTCCTCGACGAGCTCGCCGACGCCTGGCGCGACCCCGCCGCCTGGACCGGCATGACCCGCGCGGGCGGCGTGGACCTGCCGGGCGCGGTCGCCGCGGCCGTGGCCACCGACGAACTGGTGATCCACGGCTGGGACCTGGCCCGCGCCACCGGCCAGGACTACACCCCGGACCCGGCCGCCCTGCAGACCTCCCACGAGTTCCTGCTGGCCGCGGCCGGAGACCCGAACCGCGGCGCCATCTTCGGCCCGATCGTGTCCGTTCCGTCCGACGCGTCACTGCTCGACCGGACGATCGGGCTGAGCGGACGGGAGCCGGGCTGGCGTCCCCGGCGCTGAGCGAACGGTACGAAATCCCAGGTCGGGGTCGCGCACACCGCGCGGCCCCGACCTCTTTCCGTCGGAACCATTGACGAAACCCGCGCTCCCTCCTACCTTCAACGCGTCGTACTTCGTACGTCATATATGAGACGCGATACGCGAGATCAGATACCCCAGATCTCACACGTGACTTCCGAGAGGCGCGCATGACCTCTGTGCCCATGCCGATTCCGTCCCGCACGCAGTACGTGCTGGACGCGATCAAGCACCGCATCCTCACCGGGCAGCTGACGCCCGGCCAGGCCCTGGTCGAGACCGAGCTCGCCGCGCAGTTCGGGGTCTCCAAGACCCCGGTGCGCGAGGCGCTCAAGACCCTGGCCGGCACCGGACTCGTGGTGATGAGCCAGTACAAGGGCGTCACGGTGCGCATGGTGGACGCGGACATGGCGCGCGAGGTCTACGACGTACGCCTGCTGCTCGAACCGGAGGCGCTGAAGCGGGCGGTGCGGCGCGGAGCCTCCCTGGACGCCGCGCGCGACGCCCTGACCCGGGCCGACGGCGCCGGCGACACCGCCGAACGCTCCCTCGCCAACCGGGAGTTCCACCGCGCGCTGTACCTGCCGTGCGGCAACCCGCTGCTCGGCCGGATGCTCGACGAGGTGCGCGACCAGGCCGCCCTGGTCTCCGCCGTCGCCTGGGCCTCCGACCCCTCCTGGGAGCGGGAGGCGGGCGAGCACCGGGAGATCCTGCGGCTCGCCCTCGACGGCGACGCGGACGGCGCGGCCCGCGCCCTGCACGCCCACATCGCGTCCTTCGTGCGGCGAGCGTTCCCCGAAGCCCAGTCAGAGGAAGGCCAGGCAGAGGAAGCCCAGTCAGAGGAAGCCCAGGCAGAGGAAGGCCAGGAATGAGCAGCGTGGCGTTCGAGACCCAGCGGACGGCACTGGCCGACGTGGTGGCGATCCCGGTGACCCCGTTCGCCGCGGACGGCACCGTCGACCAGGACGCCCACCGGGCCCTGCTGCGCCGGCTGCTCGACGGCGGAGTCACCACCCTCACCCCGAACGGCAACACCGGCGAGTTCTACGCCCTGACCCCGCAGGAGCGCCGGCTGGTCACCGAGCTGACCCTTCAGGAGGCGGGCGGCCGGGCGGCCATCCTGGCCGGCGTCGGACACGACGTGCCCACCGCCGTCGCCTCCGCCCGGCACGCCCGCGAGCACGGCGCGCAGATGGTGATGGTCCACCAGCCCGTCCATCCGTACGTCTCCCAGGCCGGCTGGGTCGACTACCACCGCGCCATCGCCGCGTCCGTCCCGGAGCTGGGCGTCGTCCCGTACATCCGCAACGCCCAGCTGACCGGTGCCCGTCTCGCCCAGCTCGCCGACGCCTGCCCGAACGTCATCGGCGTCAAGTACGCCGTGCCGGACGCCGCCAAGTTCGCCGCCTTCGCCCGGGACGCGGGCCTCGACCGCTTCGTCTGGATCGCCGGTCTCGCCGAGCCCTACGCCCCCTCGTACTTCTCCGCGGGCGCCACCGGCTTCACCTCCGGCCTGGTGAACGTCGCCCCGTCCGTCTCGCTCAACATGATCGACGCGCTGCGCGCCGGCGACTACCCGGCCGCCATGAAGGTGTGGGAGCAGATCCGCCGCTTCGAGGAACTGCGCGCCGCGAACGGCTCCGCCGACAACGTCACCGTCGTCAAGGAGGCCCTCGCCTCCCTCGGCCTGTGCCGCCGCGACGTCCGCCCGCCCAGCAGGCACCTGCCCGAGGACGAACGCGCCGAGGTCGCCGCGATAGCCGCCGGATGGTCCCTGTGAACGCGCCCGCCGGCAGAATGCGCCCCGAGGAGCTCCGCAGCCACCAGTGGTACGGCACCGAGGGCCAGCTGCGCACCTGGTCGCACAACGCCCGGATGCGCCAGCTCGGTTACGAGGCGGAGGAGTACCGGGGCCGCCCGGTGATCGCCGTCCTCAACACCTGGTCCGACATCAACCCCTGCCACGTCCATCTGCGCGAGCGCGCCGAGGCGGTCAAGCGCGGGGTGTGGCAGGCCGGTGGCTTCCCGCTCGAATTCCCGGTCGCCACGCTCTCCGAGACGTACCAGAAGCCGACCCCGATGCTCTACCGCAACCTGCTCGCGATGGAGACGGAGGAACTGCTGCGGTCGTATCCCATCGACGCGGCGGTGCTGCTCGGCGGCTGCGACAAGTCGACGCCGGCGCTGCTCATGGGCGCGGCCTCGGCCGACGTGCCGTCGGTCTTCGTGCCCGCCGGGCCGATGCTGCCGGGGCACTGGCGCGGGGAGACCCTCGGTTCCGGCACCGACATGTGGAAGTACTGGGACGAGCACCGCGCCGGCAACCTGACCGACTGCGAACTGCGCGATCTCCAGGGCGGGTTGGCGCGTTCCCCGGGGCACTGCATGACCATGGGGACCGCGTCCACGATGACCGCGGCCGCGGAGGCCCTCGGCATGACGCTGCCCGGTGCCTCCTCGATCCCGGCCGTCGACTCCGCGCACGAGCGGATGGCCGCCGCCTCCGGGCGCCGCGCCGTCGATCTCGCCTGGACCGGGCTCAGGCCGTCCGCGATCCTCACCCGCGAGGCGTTCGAGGACGCCGTCACCACCGTGCTCGGACTCGGCGGCTCCACGAACGCGGTCATCCATCTGATCGCGATGGCGGGACGCTGCCGAGTACCGCTCACCCTGGACGACTTCGACCGCATCGCGCGTACCGTGCCGGTCCTCGCCAACGTCCGCCCCGGCGGACAGACGTACCTCATGGAGGACTTCCACTTCGCCGGCGGCCTGCCCGCCTTCCTCTCCCGGATCACCGACCTGCTGCACCTGGACCGGCCGACCGTGAACGGCACGCTGGGGGAGCAGCTGGAGGGCGCCGTCGTCCACGACGACGACGTCATCCGCACCTGCGAGAACCCGGTCGCGAGCGAGGGCGGAGTCGCCGTACTGCGCGGCAACCTCTGCCCCGACGGCGCCGTCATCAAGCACATCGCCGCCGAACCGCACCTGCTCAGGCACACCGGTCCCGCGGTCGTCTTCGACGGCTACAGGACCATGCAACGCACCATCGACGACCCCGAGTTGGGCATCACGGCCGACAGCGTGCTGGTGCTGCGCAACGCGGGGCCCAAGGGCGGCCCCGGCATGCCCGAGTACGGGATGCTGCCCATCCCCGGCCATCTGCTCAAGCAGGGCGTGCGGGACATGGTGCGGATCTCCGACGCCCGGATGAGCGGCACGAGTTACGGCGCCTGCGCGCTGCACGTCGCGCCCGAGTCATACGTCGGCGGACCCCTGGCGCTCGTCCGCACCGGGGACCTGATCACCCTCGACGTCGAGGCGCGCTCCCTCCATCTCCACGTGGACGACGAGGAGTTGGAACGGCGCAGGGCGGACTGGACGCCGCCGCCCACCCGTTACGAGCGCGGCTACGGCGCGCTCTACAACGAGCAGATCACCCAGGCCGACACCGGCTGCGACTTCGAGTTCCTGGCCCGCCCGGGCAAGGTCGCGGACCCGTACGCGGGCTGAACCCCACCGACAGCGGAACCGCGCATCAGCACGTACCCGAAGAAAGCGCTTCACCCCAGACCGCACACGACCCACCGCAAGCGAACGGAGAAAGTCATGGCCCAAGCCGCAGCCGTGGCGAAACCGCCCGCGCCGGCCCGGCGGCGCCGTGCCTCCGCCACGCCACGCAGGCTCCCGTACCTGCTGATCGCACCGGCCGCCCTGCTGATGCTGGGCTTCATCGCCTATCCGGTCCTCAGCGTCTTCTACTACAGCCTGCAGAACTACAACCCCACCAAGCCGTGGCGCAACGGCTTCGCGGGCCTCGGCAACTTCACCGAGATCTTCACCAGGGACCCGCAGTTCTGGGACACGCTGACCTTCAGCGCCAAGTGGGTCTTCGTCGAGGTCGGCCTGCAACTGCTCTTCGGCCTCGCGCTCGCGCTGATCGTCAACCAGACCTTCGCGGGGCGGGCGCTGGGCCGGGCGCTGGTCTTCTCCCCGTGGGCCGTCTCCGGCGTGCTGACCTCCGCGATCTGGGTGCTGCTCTACAACTCCCAGACGGGCATCACCCGTTACCTCGCCGACGCGGGCATCGGCTCGTACGGCACCAGCTGGCTCTCGGACACCTCGACCGTCTTCCCCGCGGCGATCGTCGCCGACCTGTGGCGCGGCGTCCCCTTCTTCGCGATCCTCATCCTCGCCGACCTCCAGTCCGTGTCGAAGGACCTGTACGAGGCCGCCGAGGTCGACGGGGCGAGCCGCCTCAAGCAGTTCTGGCACATCACGCTGCCGCACCTGAAGGACGCGATCGTCCTGTCGACCCTGCTGCGCGCGGTGTGGGAGTTCAACAACGTCGACCTGCTCTACACGCTCACCGGCGGCGGACCCGCGGGAGAGACGACGACCCTCCCGCTCTACATCGCCAACACCAGTGTCGACGCACACAACTTCGGCTACGCGTCCGCCCTGACGACGGTGGCGTTCGTGATCCTGCTCTTCTGCTCGATCGTCTACCTGCGGCTGAGCAAGTTCGGAGGCGAGAAGTGATCACCGAGATCGCACCCGCGCCGGAGCGTGTGGCCTCCACGCCCGCCCGGCCGAGGAAGAAGCGCCCCGCCTGGGACGAGGTCCCCCGTTGGCACGTCTACCTCCCGCTCGCCCTCTATCTGCTCTTCACCCTCGTCCCCTTCTACTGGATCCTGCTCTTCGCGCTCCGCCCGGCCGGCTCGACCTCGCTCGTGCCCTGGCCGATGACCTTCGACCACTTCGAGAAGGTCTGGAACGAGCGGGCCTTCGGCACCTACTTCCAGAACAGCGTGCTCGTCGGCCTCGCCACCCTGGTGATGACGACGCTGGTCGCGCTGGCCGGCGGCTACGCCCTCGCCCGGTTCGACTTCCGGCTCAAGAAGGGCTTCATGCTGGCCCTGCTCTGCACGCAGTTCGTGCCGGGCGCGCTGCTCCTGGTGCCGCTGTTCGAGATCTTCGCCAAGCTGCGGATGATCAACTCGCTCGGCAGCGTCATCCTCGCCGAGACCGTCTTCCAGCTGCCGCTGTCGATGATCCTGATCAGCGGGTTCATCCGGAACGTCCCGTACTCCCTGGAGGAGGCCGCCTGGGTCGACGGCTGCAACCGGTTCACCGCCTTCCGTATCGTCGTACTCCCGCTGCTGCGGCCCGGGTTGATCGCCGTCGGTTCCTTCGCCTTCGTGCACGCCTGGAACCACTTCCTCTTCGCCCTGATGTTCCTCAGCGACCAGGGCAAGCAGACCATCCCCGTCGGCCTCAACACCCTGATGAGCGCGGACAGCGTCGACCTCGGCGCGCTCGCCGCGGGCGGCATCATCGCGGCCGTACCCGTAGTGATCGTGTTCGCCTTCATCCAGAAGTGGCTGATCACCGGCTTCAGCGCGGGGGCGGTGAAGGGATGAGGGGCGTACCCGTCGTGCTGGCGGGCGCCCGCGGCCACGGCCGTTGGCACCTGGACAACATCCGCCGGCTCCAGGACCAGGGCGTCGTGCGCCTCGCCGGGATCTGCGAGCTGACCCCGCTGACCGCCGACGAGATCCCCGAAGGACTCGGCACGCCCGAGCAGTCCGCCGACTTCGGCGCGCTCCTCGACTCCACCGGCGCACGGATCGCGGTGATCTGCACGCCGATCCCGACCCACGCCGACCTGGCGCTCACGGCCGCCCGCAGGGGCGTCAGCCTCCTGCTGGAGAAGCCGCCCGCGCCCTCGTACGCCGAGTTCCGCCGGATGGCCGACGGGATCGCCGAGGCGGGCGTCGCCTGCCAGATCGGCTTCCAGTCGCTGGGCTCGCGGGCCGTCCCCGCGATCCGCGAGCTGGTCGCCGAGGGTGCGGTCGGCGAGGTCGTCGGCATCGGCGGGGCGGGCGCCTGGGCGCGGCCCGAGTCCTACTACCGGCGCGCTCCCTGGGCGGGCAGGCGGCACCTGAACGGCGTCGACGTCATCGACGGCGTGCTCACCAACCCGCTCGCGCACGCCGTCGCGACCGCCCTCGCCCTGAACGGCACCACCCTCGCGGAGGACGTCACCGGCATCGAGCTGGAGCTGCTGCGGGCCAACGACATCGAGTCCGACGACACCTCCTGCGTCCGCGTCACCACCACCCGGGGCGTCCAGGTCACCGTCGCCGCGACCCTGTGCGCCGAGGACCCCGACGAGCCGTACGTCGTGGTGCACGGCACCAGCGGCCGGATCACCTTCTGGTACAAGCAGGACCGCGTCCTGCTCCAGCGCGCCGGCCACGGCCCCGAGGAGTACGACTACGCCCGCACCGACCTGCTGGAGAACCTGGCCGGCCACCTCACCGACGGCACCGCACTGCTGGTCACCCCCGCCTCGACCGGCGCCTTCATGAGGGTCGTCGAAGCGATCCGGCAGGCCCCCGATCCCGTCCCGCTGCCGGACGACGCCTGGCATCTGGTCCCCGGCGAGGGCCGCAGGGCCGTCCCCGGCATCGACGGCCTCGTCGCCGCCTCGGCCGACACGCTCGCCCTCTACTCCGAACTCGGCGCCACCTGGGCCCTACCGAAAGAGGTGAGTACCTGATGACGACGATCGACTCGCCTGTCCTGCGCGTCGCGGGCCGCCCGGTCGGCCGCTACGTCACCCGGCCCGAGCTGCCGGCCCGGCTCTCCCCGCGACCGTATCTGCACCCCGTCACCACCCTGGCGGGAACGGCGGTCACCGAGCTGAGCCCCGCCGACCACCCCCACCACCTCGGCGTCGGTGTCGCCGTTCCCGACGTCGAGGGGCACAACTTCTGGGGCGGGCGCACGTTCGTCCGCGACCAGGGCCCGGCCGAGCTGGACAACCACGGCGCCCAGCGCCACAGCTCCTTCCAGCTGCGGGACCCCGACGGCTTCGTGGAGGAACTGCGCTGGGTGGCCTCGGGCGCGGAACTGCTGCGCGAGCGCCGTACGGTGGCGGCCGGCGAACTCACCGACACCGCCTGGGCGCTGGACTTCACCTTCTCCCTGACGAACGTGACCTCCGGACTGCTCTCCATCGGCAGCCCGGCCACCAACGGGCGCCCCGGCGCGGCCTACGGCGGCTTCTTCTGGCGGGCCCGCAAGGAGCGCGAGGCGCCGCACGTCTTCACCGCGGACCACGAGGGCGAGGAGCGGGTGCACGGCTCCCGGGCCGACTGGCTCGCCCTCGCCGGCGCCGGCTGGACCCTGGTCTTCGCCGGCGCCACGGACGCCACCCGGCAGGACCCGTGGTTCGTGCGCACCGCCGAATACCCGGGCGTGGGCTCGTCGCTGGCGTGCGCCGAACGGCTGCCGATCGAGCCGGGCGGCACCGTCGTACGGCGCGTGGTGACCGTCGTGGCCGACGGCCCGCTGAGCCGCGACGAGGCGGCGGCGCTGGTCCGCAAGGCGGTGAGCCGGTGACGACGTACACCAATCCGGTCCTGAACGCCGACTGGTCCGACCCGGACGTGGTCCGCGTGGGCGACGACTTCTACCTCACCGCCTCCAGCTTCGGCCGCGCGCCCGGGCTGCCGCTGCTGCACTCCCGCGACCTGGTCGGCTGGAGGCTGGTCGGCCATGCCCTGCAACACCTTGAACCCGCGGCCGAGTTCGGCACCCCGCGCCACGACTGCGGGGTCTGGGCCCCCTCGATCCGGCACCACGACGACCGGTTCTGGATCTTCTGGGGCGACCCGGATCAGGGCCTCTTCCAGGTCAACGCCCCGGAGATACGCGGCCCTTGGACCCGCCCGCACCTGGTCAAGGCCGGCAAGGGGCTCATCGACCCGAGCCCCCTGTGGGACGAGGAGACCGGCGAGGCCTATCTCGTGCACGCCTGGGCCAAGTCCCGCTCCGGCGTGAAGAACCGCCTCACCGGACACCGGATGCACCCCGACGGCACCGGGCTTCTCGACGAGGGCAAGGTGATCGTGGACGGGGACCGCATCCCCGGCTGGTTCACGCTCGAAGGCCCCAAGCTCTACCGGCACGACGGCTGGTTCTGGATCCTCGCCCCCGCCGGGGGAGTGGAGACGGGCTGGCAGGGCGTCTTCCGCTCGCGCGGCTTCTTCGGGCCGTACGAGGAGCGGATCGTGCTGGAGCAGATGGACACCGACGTCAACGGCCCGCACCAGGGCGGCTGGGTGCGCACCCCGTCCGGCGAGGACTGGTTCCTGCACTTCCAGCAGCGGGGCGCGTACGGCCGGGTCGTGCATCTTCAGCCGATGCGCTGGGACCCGGACGGCTGGCCGGTGCTCGGGGACGACGGCGCTCCTGTCGCCGAGCACGAGAGGCCGGACCTGCCGCCGCAGCCGGCCGCCGCGCCCGCGACCGACGACGACTTCCCCGGCGGGCGCTTCGGCCGCCAGTGGTCGTGGACCGCCAACCCGCAGGACGGCTGGGCCACCCAGCACTCCGGCGACGGCCTGCGGCTGACCTGCGTCCGCTCGCCGGACGTGGACGACCTGCGCCGGCTCCCGAACGTCCTCACCCAGCGGCTGCCCGGCACGCCGTCCGCGGTCGAGGTGGAGCTCAGGCTGCACAGCGAGGAGCCGGGAGCGCGGGCCGGTCTTGCGGTGCTGGGCGACGCGTTCCGCTGGATCGGGCTGCAGCGGGGGACCGACGGGACGGTCCACCTCGTGCACCGGTTCGCCGAGGCGGGCGCCGAGAGGGAACGGGACGCCGCCCCCGCGCGGCTCGCCCCGGAGGGCCGCGTACGGCTGCGGATCGAGATCGGACCCGGCGCCCGCTGCCGCTTCTCCTACGACGCCGGGGACGGCCCGCGCCCCTCCGGCCCCGTCTTCGCCGCCACGCCCTGGCGCTGGGTCGGCGCCCTGCTCGGCCTGTTCGCGCTCGCACCCGTCGGGACGGGCCACGCCGGCGCGGCAACCTTCACGCACTTCGGGATCAACTCCCTGTAGCGGCGACCCCCCCACGACTTCGTATGTCCGTCCGTCCACAAGAAGAGAGCCGACCAATGAAGAGCAGCATCCGCAGAAGCAGGCGCGCGGCCGTCGCCGTCGCCCTGGGCTCCGTGCTCGCGCTGACCGCCACCGCCTGCGGCGACGACGGCAGCGGAAGCGCGGGGGACAAGGGCAACGAGGGCTCCGGCAAGGGCCAGATCACCTTCTGGGACAACAACGGCGGTGTCCGCACCGACATATGGAAGGAGATCATCGCCGACTTCGAGAAGAAGAACCCGGACATCAAGGTCAACTACGTCGGCATTCCCGCCGCGAGCGCCCAGTCCAAGTACGACACCGCCATCCAGGGCGGCGGACTGCCGGACGTCGGCGGCGTGGGCACCGCGATGCTCGCCGAGGTCGGGGTGCAGGGCGCGCTGGAGCCGCTGGACGGCCGGCTGGCCAAGAGCCCGCTGAAGGGCAAGCTCAACCAGAACCTGGTGGAGAGCAGCAAGGCCGCGGGCGGCGGCGACCAGCTCTACCAGATCCCGACGTCGTCGAACAACGGCACCCTGTGGTACCGCACCGACCTGTTCAAGAAGGCAGGCCTGGACGCGCCGACGACGTGGGACAAGTTCTACGCGGCCGCCGACAAGCTGACGAACAAGGGCAAGAACGAGTTCGGGTTCACCATCCGCGGCGGTGAGGGTTCGATCGCCCCGGCGCTGGACGCGGCGTACAGCCAGAGCGGGATCACGTCGTTCTGGAACGGCGACAGGACGACGGTCAACGACCCCAAGAACGTGGCCGCGTTGGAGAAGTACGTCGCGCTCTACAAGAAGGACACCCCGTCCGCCGACGTCAACAACGACTTCACCAAGATGGTCGCCCAGTGGGACAGCGGCACCATCGGAATGCTGAGCCACAACCTCGGTTCGTACCAGGACCATCTGAAGGCCCTGGGCGCGCAGAAGTTCCGGGGTCTGCCGAACCCGACGCAGGCCGACGGCACGCGCGTGCAGATCTCCAACCCGGTCGACGGGCTGAGCCTGTTCAAGTCCAGCAAGAACAAGGCTGCGGCCTGGAAGTTCATCGAGTTCGCCCTCTCGCACGAGGAGAACTCCAAGTTCAACGAGTCCGCCGGGCAGATCCCCGCGAACACGGACGCCGCGGGCGACGCCTGGATCCAGAAGGCGGAGCCCACGAAGCTGGCCGCCGCCGCGCTGAACGGGGACGGCACGAAGATCGTGCAGTTGCCGTACTACCTGCCGGACTGGAACACGATCTCCAAGGCCGACAACGAGCCGAACTTCCAGAAGGTGCTGCTCGGGAAGATGAGCGTGAAGGACTTCCTGAATCTGCTGGCCGATCAGCTGAACAAGGCGCAGGCCGATTGGAAGCAGAACCACTGAGGTTTTCTGTGGTCGCCGTTGTGGGGGACTGCCGGTCGGTCGTGGCCGGTCGCGCAGTTCCCCGCGCCCCTGAAAGACAAAGGACACAAGCCAAAAGCCCGAAAGGTGCAGGGTGTTGTCCCTTACCCGAAGACAGGTCACCGCGGCCTTTGCCGCAGCCGTTCCCCTCGCCCTCGCGGGCGCCGGTACCGCGCAAGCAGCGCGGCGCCGCCGCACGCTCCACATCGCCGGCGACTCCACCGCCGCCCAGAAATACGCCGACGCCGCTCCCGAGACGGGGTGGGGCATGGCACTCCCGTTCTTTCTCCGCGAGGATCTCGTCGTCGCCAACCACGCGGTGAACGGGCGGAGTTCGAAGAGCTTCGTCGACGAGGGCCGGCTCGACGCGATCCTCGCCCTGATCCGGCCGGGGGACCTGCTCCTCGTCCAGTTCGCGCACAACGACGAGAAGAGCGAGGACCCGGCCCGCTACACCGAGCCGTGGACGACGTACCAGGACTACCTGCAGCGGTACGTCGACGGCGCGCGGGCGCACGGCGCCCGGCCCGTGCTCGCCACACCCGTCGAGCGCCGCAGGTTCGACGCGGACGGCAACGCCGTGCCGACCCATGGCGACTACCCGGCGGCGATGCGCGCGCTCGCCGAGCGGGAGCGGGTGGCGCTGCTCGACATCGAGGCCCTGTCGCTCGCGCTCTGGCAGGAACTCGGCGTCGAGGAGACGAAGGTCTACTTCAACTGGACCGCCACCGAGCAGGACAACACGCACTTCAATCCGCCGGGCGCGATCGCCGTGGCGCGGCTCGTGGCGCGGGAGTTGCTCCGCACCCGGGTGCTCGCGCCGCGGGACGTCGTCCGGCTGCACGACGACATCCCGACGTCCTGGATCACCTGGCCCGAGGCGACAGCCGCCCCGGTCGCGTAACCAAGGAGAGCCGCACAGTGCGTACACAGATATGTCATGGCCGCGTCATAGCGTCGATCGTGGGCTGCACCGCCCTGGTGCTCGGCGTGACGGGGACGGCAGCCGCGCACCCCCAGCCCCGCGACACCGCCCGGCAGGTGCTGGGCGCCAACGACGGCTGGGCCTCCTACGGCACCGGCACCACCGGCGGCGCGGCGGCCGACGCCGCGCACGTGTACACCGTCACCGACTGGGACGGCTTCAAGGCGGCCCTCGCCGACGGCGGCAGCGCACCGAAGATCATCAAGGTGAAGGGGGCCATCGACGCCGACGGGCCGAGCTGCGCCTCGTTCCAGGCGCCGGGCTACGACTTCGACGCCTATCTGGCCGCGTACGACCCCGCGGTGTGGGGCCGCGACAAGAACCTGGACGGCGAGCCCGACGACAGCCCCGAGGGCCTGCGCCGTGCCTCCGCCGCCGGCCAGGACGCCTACATCAAGGCCGCGGTCCCCGCCAACACCACCATCATCGGCGTGGGCAGGGACGCCGGCTTCAAGGGCGCCAGCCTGCAGATCAAGGGCGTCGACAACGTCATCGTGCGCAACCTGAGCTTCGAGAGCCCCCTGGACTGCTTCCCGCAGTGGGACCCCACCGACACCGCCGACGGCAACTGGAACTCCGAGTACGACAGCGCGGTGGTCTACGGCTCCACCCACGTGTGGATGGACCACGACACGTTCACCGACGGCGACCACCCCGACAGCACGCTGCCGTCCTACTTCGGGCGGATCTACGAGCAGCACGACGGCGAGCTCGACATCGTCAAGGGCGCCGACTACGTCACGGCCTCCTGGAACGTCTTCGCGGACCACGACAAGACGATCCTGATCGGCAACAGCGACAGCGCCTCCACGGCCGCCGTCGACCGCGGCCACCTCAAGGTCACCTTCCACCACAACCTGTTCTCGAACCTGGTGGAGCGGGCCCCGCGCGTGCGCTTCGGGCAGGTCGACTCCTACAACAACCACTTCGTGGCGAAGGACGGCTACGGCTACAGCTACGGCGTCGGCATGGAGTCCCAACTCGTGGCGCAGCACAACGCGTTCACGCTGCCGGACGGGATCGGTGCCGGGAAGATCCTCAAGCGCTGGAACGACTCGCCGCTGACCGCCGACGACAACTGCGTCAACGGCGTGCCGACCGATCTGATCGCCGTCCACAACGCTGAAGTGCCCACGGAGGTCCTGCGGTCGGGCGCGGGCTGGACGCCCACCCTGCGCACGAAGGTCGACGCGGTGAAGGCCGTACCGCGGATCGTCGACCACGGCGCGGGCGCCGGCCGCCTGCACTGACGCCCTCCCGGCCGGGGCGCGCCCCGCCCCGGCCACCCTCCTGACGCACCGCACCGCACCGCATCACGCCGCACCGCACCGCGAAGGAGCACCCGCATGCCCTCGCCCCACCCCCGACTCCCCCTGTCCAGACGGGGTTTCCTCGCCGCGGGCGCCGGCGCGGCCGTCGCGCTCGGCGCCGCCTCCGGGCCCGCGCGGGCCGCCGTCCGCCCGCGCCCGTTCGGCCGCTTCGGCTCCCCGGAGCGCCGCCTCACCCCCACGACGCTCTACGTCGACCCGCACGCGCGCGGCGACTTCACCACCGTCCAGGCCGCCGTCACCGCGGCGGCCGGCAGCGGCTGGACCCTGGTCCTCGCGCCCGGCACCTACCGGCAGACGGTCGCGCTCGACACCACCCGCACCGAGGCGACCTGGATCGGCGCCTCGGAGGACCCCCGCGACGTCGTGATCGTGTACGACCGCGCGGCCGGCACCGCCAAGCCGGGCGGCGGCACCTACGGCACGACCGGATCCGCCACCACCACCGTGCAGGCGGACGGCTTCACGGCCCGCTGGATCACCTTCGCCAACGACTGGCTGCGCGCCGACCACCCCGGCACCGGCGGGACGCAGGCGGTGGCGATCAAGGTGCAGGGCGACCGCAGCGCCTTCACCCACTGCCGCTTCCTCGGCCACCAGGACACCCTGTACGCCGACACCACGGCGCTCGGCACCTTCGCCCGCCAGTACTACGCCCACTGCTACGCCGAGGGCGACGTCGACTTCGTCTTCGGGCGCGCGACGGCGGTCTACGAGCAGTGCCACTTCCGCACCCTGGACCGCACCGACCTGGCCGCCGCCCCGTACGGCTTCGTCTTCGCGCCCTCCACGGCGGGCGCCAACCCGCGCGGCTACCTGGTGACCCGGTGCGGCGTGAGCAGCGAGGCCCCGGACGCGGCCTACAAGCTGGCCCGTCCCTGGGTGCCCAGCTCGGACACCACGGCCCGCCCGAGCCTCGTCGTCCGCGACACCCGCCTCGGCTCCGGCATCGACGCGAGCGCTCCCTACACCAACATGTCGGACGCCTATCCGTGGCAGGACCAGCGGTTCGCCGAGTACCGCAACACCGGCCCGGGCGCCGTGATCCCCGTCCCCGAGAACAGGCCCCAACTCACCCCCGAACAGGCCGAGTCGGCGACCCGGGCCGCCTATCTCGGCGACTGGGCGCCTTGGAAGGAGACCTGCTGACATGCGCCGCCGCACCGTCCTGGCGGGCCTCACCGCAGGTCTGACCGCGTTCGGCACCGGGCCCGCGTCCGCCGGCGCCCGCCACGTCCTGCACGTCCGCCCCGGCGACTCCGTACAGGCGGCCGTGGACGCGGCCGACGCGCCCGGCGCGACGATCGTCGTGCACCCGGGGACGTATCGCGAGGTGGTGAACGTCCCTGTGGAGAAAGCGGAGTTGACGATCCGAGGCGCCGGACGGGACCCGCGCGCCACCGTCATCGTCTTCGACCACGCGGCCGGCACGGTCAAGCCCGACGGAACGACCTACGGCACCGCGGGCTCCGCCACCCTGACCTCGGCGGCGCCCGGGCTGACCGTCCGCGACCTGACCGTCGCCAACGACTGGCTGCGCGCCGACCACCCGGACATCACCGGCACCCAGGCGGTGGCCGCCTACACCTACGGCGACCGCACCCGCTTCGAGAACGTCCGGCTGCTGGCCCACCAGGACACCCTCTTCGCCGACACGACCGCGCTCGGCACCTTCGACCGGCAGTACTTCCGCCACTGCCACATCGAGGGCGACGTCGACTTCGTCTTCGGGCGGGCGACCGCGGTGTTCGAGGAGTGCCGCTTCCACACCCTCCGGCGAGACGTGGACTTCACCCCCAAGGGCATGGTCCTCGCCCCCTCCACCGCACGCGCCAACCCGCACGGCATCCTCGCCGTCCGCTCCCGCGTCACCTCCGGCGCCGAGGACGGGGCGTACAAGCTGGCCCGCCCCTGGGTGCCCTCGTACGAGACGACGGCCTGGCCGTCCCTGGTCGTCCGGGACACCTGGATCGGCCCCGGCATCGACCCGGTGGCGCCGTACACCACCATGCGCGACGCCTCCCCCTGGCAGTCCATGCGCTTTCGCGAGTACCGCAACTCGGGGCCGGGCGCGGTGATCTCCGCGCCGGAGAACCGGCCGCAGCTGACGGCCGAGGAGGCGACCGCGCACACCCCGCGGGCCTACCTCCGGGACTGGAGGCCGTATGAACACCCGTGACCCGGTGGGTCCCTCTTCACCGTCCAGGGCGTCCACGCCGCCTACGCCGAACCGCGCGCCGTTCGGGTCTCCCGCTCGACTCCGTCCTGTGAACACCCCCACCAAGGAAGGGACTTGTACCCCCATGCGACGCATCAGGAGCTCCCTCACCGCCCTCGCCGTCGTCACCGCGGGCGCCGGCCTGGCCGCGTTACCCACCCAGGCCGAGGCCGCCACCGTGGTCGTCAGCAACACGGCCGACCTGGCCAGCGCCATCAAGAACGCCACCGCAGGCACCGTCATCCGGGTCCGCGGCGGCACCTACTACCCGACGGCCACCCTGCAGTCCACGGCCGACGGCACCTCCTCGTCGCCGATCACGCTCACCGCGTACGGCTCCGAGACCGTGAAGATCGACGGCTCGAACCTCCCCGCCGGCGACTGGATCTTCAAGCTGACCGCCGACTACTGGAACGTCTCCGACATGACCTTCCAGAACTCCCCGGACAGCGCGGTCGTCTGCCAGTCCTGCACCGGCACCAACTGGAACGACATCAAGACCATCGACGGCGGCGACTCCGGCTTCACGCTCACCGGGGACGGCACCGTGAACAACACGGTCAGGAACATCGACTCGTACGGCAACTACGACGCCGCCGAGCACGGTGAGAACGCCGACGGGATCGCCGTCAAGTTCGGCTCGGGCAGCGGGAACCTGGTCACCGGCGCCCGGCTCTACAACAACTCCGACGACGGCATCGACTTCTGGTCCTTCTCCTCGCCGGTCACCGTCGAGCACACCTGGTCCTTCGGCAACGGCGTCAACCGCTGGTCCGACCCGGCCTTCGCCGGCGACGGCAACGGCTACAAGCTGGGCGGGGACGGCGAGGTGGTCGCACACGTCGTCAACAACTCGGCCGCCTGGGGCAACGCGGGCAACGGCTTCACCGAGAACTCCAACACCGGCGCGATCGTCGTCAACCGCACCACGGCCTACGCCAACGGCAACCGGGGGTACTACTTCGCCACCAGCTCCGCCCGGCTCGGCAAGAACCTCGCCGTCGGCAACGGCAGCGGCCCGGTCACCAAGGGCTCCTCGGTCACCTCGGCCGGCAACAACTGGGACTCAGGGGTCTCGACGCCGGCCTTCAGGTCGACGGACGCGAGCAGTACGTACACCGCACGCGGCGCCGGCGGCACGCTGCCCACGACCACGTTCCTGACGACGGGCAGCACCACCATCGGCGCGACGATGAACTGAAACCGGAGCTTTCCGGTCCGGGGCGCTTGACCCGTTTTTTACCCGACTTGGAGATATCGATCGGGCAACGGGGCTCGCGCCCAGCAGCGTGACGCGCGTAGAAACCTGTCATGCATAAGCCACTGCGTATCGCGGCGATCGCCGCAGCGTGTGCCCTCTCCGGCGGCGCTCTCTACGGCGCCGGTGCGGCCACGGCAGGACAGTCCACGGCCAACTCCACCCACGAGCCCTACAACATCGGGCTCCTGGTGAAGGACATCGACACCTACTACGGCACGGCGGCGGACGCCGACGGCGTGTACCAGGCGTCGCCGACGAGCCCGTACGCCAAGGACCTGGCGCGTATCGACTCCGCGGCCAGGCAGTACATCGACAAGGCGGCGCGCAAGGCCCGCCACCACGGCGAGAAGCCCGCAGTCGTCTTCGACGTCGACGACACGCTGCTGCTCAGCCTCGACTACGAGAAGCGGTACAACTACACGTACAACTCGGCCACTTGGGCCGCGTACGTGAACAAGGCCGACCGGCCGGAGGTCTTCGGCAGCCCCGAACTCGTGCAGTACGCCGAGAAGAAGGGCGTCGAGGTCTTCTACAACTCGGGCCTCAGCGAGGCGCAGCGCGCGGCCGCCGTGGAGAACCTGAAGAAGGTCGGCGCGGACGTCAACCTCGACGCCGGCCACATGTTCCTCAAGGACGCGGCCAACCCGCCGTCCTACCTGAGCTCGTGCGCCACCCCGGGCGCCTGGACGTGCACGACCGTGCAGTACAAGTCGGGCACCCGCAAGCACATCGAGCAGGACCTCGGGTACGAGATCATCGCCAACTTCGGCGACCAGTACTCGGACCTCGACGGCGGCTACGCCGACCAGAAGTACAAGCTGCCGAACCCGACGTACTTCGTCGGCTGAGCCCCCGCGGAGGGCGGTCCGGCTCCAGGGCCGGCTCGACGGGCTGAAGGGTACCGTCCGCGGCGAACCACAGCCGGTCGACGCGTATCCCGCGCCCCTTCGACCGCGAAGCGCCCCCGCCGGTCGTCACCGGCGGGGGCGCTCTGTCGCCGACGAGGGGGGCTCGATCGGCGGCTGCCGGCCGAGGGGGGCTCGGGCCGACAGGTCCGTATGCTTTCAAGTCGCCGCCGCCGGGGAAACGGTTGCCGCGCTCTCAACATTTTTACGAGCCGCCCGCATCTGCATTGCCGCCCGCATCTGCCGTACCGCCCGCGAAGCCGCCGCCCACCGTGCGCTGCCTGCCGTCCGCCGTGGCCGTGACGGTGTAGCCGTCGCCCCCGGCGTCCCGGCCGCCGCGCCAGTGGTCGTACTGCCCGGCGAACACCCACTCGCCCTGGGGAACCGTACGGCCCTCCTTGAGTACCCAGGTGTAGACGAGGAAGCCGTTCCGCTCGCCGACTGTGAGGTCGAAGTCCTGCTCGGGCAGGGAGCGCCAGGCGCCGGCCGAGCTGACGCCGCCGGTCTGGGCGATCTTCAACCGCACGGTGAGGGCGGTGAGTTGCCGGCCGGTCCGCAGGGTGAGGTCGCTCTGTGCCCAGAAGTCGTTGCTGTGCGGGTCCACCGAGCCGTCCGACCACAGCGGGCCGTCCTTCGCGCCGGTGGCGGACGGCGGCGCGGAGGCGGGAGGCTCCGTCGAGGGGGTGCCGCTCGCTCCGTGGTGCGCCCTCGGTGCCGTGCCCGACGGCGATGTGGGTGTCGGCGCCGGATCCACGGGCGGTGCGGGCGCGCGGCTCGTCGTGTCCGGTGACGGCGCGGGCGTCGGGGAGACCGCGACCGTCTGCCGCTGCGGGGGCGCGTCGTCCCTCACCGCGGACGCCACGGCGTAACCGCCGGCCGCGAGCATCCCGGCGACCGCGGCCGTGGCACCCGCCACCCGGGCCCAGCCCCACACCGGCGGACCCGTCTCCCGCCGGCCGGCGCGGCCGTGCCCGCCCATGCCCCGCTCGATCCGGGCCAGCATGCCGTGCCGGTCCGGCTCGTGCGCGTCGGCCGCCTCGTGCAGCCGGGCGCGCAGCTCGTCGTGCGCGTCCAGGCGCCTCATCGGTCCGCTCCTCCGGTCCGGCCGCCGCGCGCCATCGCCGCGTGCACCATCTGGGGCTCGTCCTCGGCGCCCAGCATCCGCTGCAACTCGGCCATCCCCTTGGACGTCTGGGACTTCACCGTACCCACGGAGACACCCAGGGCGAGGGCGGTGTCCTTCTCCGACAGGTCGAAGGCGTGCCGCAGCACCACGCACGCCCGCTTCCTGAACGGCAGCCTGCGCAGGGCCTCCTGCACGTCGACGACGCCCGCGATGTCGGGGTTCTCGGTCCTCTCCTCGCCCTGCGACCAGAACAGCGAGATCCGCCGGCGTTCGCGCACCGCGCTGCGGATCCGGGTGCGGGCCAGGTTGGCGACGACTCCGCGGGCGTAGGCGACGGGGTGGTCGGCCGTGCGCACCCGGTCCCAGCGGTGCCACAGTGCGAGCAGCGCGTCGGCCGCGAGATCGTCGGCGGCGTCCGCCTCGCCGGTCAGCAGATGGGTTATACGGGACAGTTCGGCGTAGTGACGCTCGAAGAAGGCGTGAAACTCCGCGGAGGCCGCGTCGTCGACGACAGTGCCCACGGGACGGACCTCCCTGCGTATGTCATGAAGATGACATTCCGTAACACGGGGAAAACCTGAAACCTGTTCAAGGGGGGAACAATCCAGCCAGCATCCGCACACTGATCCGTCCGCCCACGAGGAGCACCCGCCATGACCGACACCGAGACGACGGCCGACCGGCCGAGTGCCGCACCACCAGCGGCGAACGGAGTCAACCGGTACTTCAGGATCTCCGAGCGGGGATCCACCTTCGGCCGGGAGATACGCGGCGGCTTCGCCACGTTCTTCACGATGGCCTACATCCTTGTCCTGAATCCCATCATCCTGGGCAGCGCGAAGGACAAGTTCGGCCACACCCTCGACACCGGTCAACTCGTCACCGCCACCGCTCTGGTGGCCTGCGTGATGACGGTGATCATGGGCGTGGGCGGCAATCTGCCGCTCGCCATCGCGGCGGGCCTCGGCCTCAACGCCGTCGTCGCCTTCCAGCTCGCCCCGATCATGAGCTGGCCCGACGCGATGGGCCTGGTCGTCCTCGAGGGCATCGTGATCTGCATCCTGGTGGTCACCGGGCTGCGCAAGGCGATCATGGACGCCATCCCGCAGCAGCTCAAGCAGGCCATCGGCGTGGGCATCGGGCTGTTCATCGCCTTCATCGGCTTCGTCGACGCGGGCTTCGTCAGCCGCATCCCGGACGCCGCCGACACCACCGTGCCGGTGCAGCTCGGTGCCGTCGGGCGGCTCACCGGCTGGCCCGTACTGGTCTTCTGCGTCGGCGTGCTGCTCACCATCGCGCTGCTCGCGCGCAAGGTGAAGGGCGCGATCCTGATCAGCATCGTGACGATGACGGTCGTCGCGATCGTCATCGACGCGATCGCGGACATCAAGAGCTGGGGCCTGACCACCCCGCACGTGCCCGACAAGATCGTCTCCACGCCCGACTTCGGACTCATCGGTCACTTCAGCCTGTTCGGCGGCTTCGCGAAGGCCGGTGTCCTCACCGCGGTGCTGCTGGTGTTCACCCTGATCCTGTCGGACTTCTTCGACGCGATGGGCACCATCGTCGGCATCAGCGCCGAGGCCGGACTGCTCGACGACAAGGGGCAGGTGCCGGGCATCGGCCGCGTGCTCTTCATCGACGGCGCCGCGGCCGTGGCCGGCGGAGTGGGCTCGGCCTCCTCCAACACCGCCTACATCGAGTCCGCGGCCGGCGTCGGCGAGGGCGCCCGCACCGGGTTCGCCAACCTGATCACGGGCGGCCTGTTCGGGCTCGCGCTCTTCCTCACCCCGCTGCTCACGATCGTCCCGCTCCAGGCCGCCGCGCCCGCGCTGATCGCGGTCGGCTTCCTGATGATGACCCACGTCAAGCACATCGACTGGGACCGCTACGAGATCGCCATCCCGGCGTTCCTGACGATCGCCACGATGCCGTTCACCTACTCGATCACGGACGGTATCGGCGCCGGCTTCCTCGCCTACGTCGTCATCAAGTCGGTCCTCGGCAAGGCCAAGGAGGTGCACTGGCTGCTGTGGGGCGTGTCGGTGCTGTTCCTGGTGTACTTCGCGATCGATCCGGTGGAGCAGATCCTCGGCGTGAAGTAGGCGCCCGGGCCGCTCAGTTCTTCAGTGCCGCCTCCATCACGGCCTTGGCCACGGGGGCGGCCAGCCCGTTTCCGCTGACCTCCGAGCGGGCCGCGTCCGACTGCTCGACGACGACGGCAACGGCGACCTCCTTGCCGCCCGCCTTGCCGTAGGAGGTGAACCAGGCGTACGGCGTCTTGCTGTTCTTCTCGCCGTGCTGGGCCGTGCCGGTCTTGCCGCCCACGGTCACGCCCGGGATCTGCGCGTTGGTGCCCGTGCCGTCCTCCACGACCGTCTGCATCGCCGACTGGAGCTGCCCGGCGGTCGAGGAGCTGACGATCTGCTTCGTGCTCGTGCCGTCGTCGTAGTTCTTCAGCACGTCGCCGCCGCTGTCGGTGATCTGGGAGACCATGTGCGGCGACCGCAGCCTGCCGCCGTCGACGATGGCCGCGGACACCATGGCCATCTGGAGCGGGGTCGCCGTGACGTCGTACTGGCCGATGCCGGTCAGGGCGGTGGAGGAGCGGTCCATGTCCGAGGGGTAGACGCTGGTGTAGGCGCGCACCGGCACGTCCTGCTTCGTGTCGTTGAAGCCGAACTTCTCCGCCATCGCCCGCACCTTGTCCTGGCCGAGGTCGACGGCCATCTTCGCGAAGACGTTGTTGCAGGAGTACTGCAGCGCGGTGCGGATCGAGGCGTTCTCGCAGGGCGCGCTCGGATTCTCGTTGGACAGGCCGGTGGTGGTGCCGGGCAGGGTGTACGGGTCCGGGCTCTTGGTCTTCTGATCGACCGTGGAGTACAGCCCGTCCTCCAGCGCGGCGGCCGCGACGACCAGTTTGAACGTCGAGCCCGGCGGGAGCGGCTGGCGCAGCGCGCGGTTGGTCAGCGGCTTGTCCCGGTCGGCGTTGAGCTTCTTCCAGGCGGTGCCCGCGGTGTTGGCGTCGGTCAGGGTCGACGGGTCGTACGACGGCGTGGACACGACCGCGAGGATCCTGCCGGTCTTCGGGTCGATCGCGACGGCCGCGCCCTTCTTCTCGCCGAGCGCGTCGTAGGCCGCCTTCTGCACGTCCGGATCGATCGTCGTGACCACGTCGCCCGGATCGGCGCGCTTGCCGGTGACCGTGTCCATCAGGGTGCCGAGGCGGGTGTCCGTGCCGTCGAGCAGGTCCTGGTAGATGCCCTCGAGCTGGGTCGGGGCGTAGGCCTGCGAGGCGTAGCCCGTCACCGCCGCGTACAGCGCGCCGTCCTTGTACGTGCGCTTGTACTTCAGGTCGCCGTTCTTCGTCGCCGCCGAACCGGTCACCGACCGGCCGCCCACGATGACGTTCCCGAGCGGCTCCGCGTACGTCTTGATCGCGTTGCGCCGGTTGTTCTTGTCGTCCGCGAGGGCCTTGGCGTCGTAGAACTGCACCCAGGTCGCCCTGGCCAGCAGAGCGAGAACGAGCAGCAGCGTGAAGACGGAGGCCCGCCTGATCGTCTTGTTCATCCCGCTCTGGATGACGACCGGAACCGAGCGGATCGTTCCCTTCCGGCCCGATTTCTCATCGGGCGCTCATGAAGCCGGCCTCGTAGGCCGCGATCACCGCCTGGGTGCGGTCCCGGGTGCCGGTCTTCGCCAGCACCGCCGCGACGTGCGACTTCACGGTGGCGGGACCGACCCCCATGCGGCGCGCGATCTCCGCGTTCGTCAGGCCGTCCGCCATGTGCCGCAGCACCTCGCTCTCCCGGCCGGTGAGCCTCGCCACCCAGGGCGGCGGCGCGGCGAACACACGCGCGTGCTCCTCGGCCAGCGCCCGCACGGCCGACGGGAACAGCAGGCTGTCACTGCGGGCGACGAGCCGTACCGTCTGCACGAGCACATCGGCGTCGGCCCGCTTGAGCAGGAAGCCGGCGGCCCCCACGCGCAAGGCGTCGTAGACATAGGAGTCGTTCTCGAAGGTCGTCACGACGACGATCCGCGGCGGTCCGTCGAGCGTGCCGAGGATCCGCTCGGTGGCACGGATCCCGTCGATCTCCGGCATCCGGACGTCCATCAGCACGACATCGGGGCGCACCGCGCGCACGACGGCCACCGCCTCCGCGCCGGTCGCCGCCTCACCGACCACCTCCAGATCCGGCTCGGCGGACAGGATGGCCCGCAGCGCGCTGCGCACCAGGTGCTCGTCGTCGGCGAGGACGATGCGGACGGGGGAGCCGGTCATACGGGTCCTTCCGGTCGTACGGGCCCCTTCAGGGGCAGACGTGCCCGCAGGCGCCAGGTGCCGTCCGCCGCCGGGCCTGCCTCGGCCGTGCCGCCCAGCAGCCGGCTCCGGTCCGCGATGCCGCGCAGCCCGTGGCCGCCGCCGGGGCGGCAGGGGGCGGGAGTGCCGAGCGGATTGTCGACGGCGATGTCCAGGTGGCCGCGGGCCTCCGTGATCCGCAGCGCCACGCGCGCCCCGCCGTCGGCGTGCCTGAGCGCGTTGCTCAGGCCCTCCTGGACGATGCGGTAGGCCTCCCGGGACAGGACGGGCGGCAAGCCCGCGGGGTCGGTGGCGACGGTGGCGGTCACCCGCAGTCCACCGGCGCGGACGCGGCGCAGGAGGCCGTCGAGGTCGGCGTCGAGGGTGGGCGCCGGGCCGGTGCCGGGAGAGTCGCCGTCGCGCAACACGCCCAGCACCGCGTCGAGTTCGCCGACCGTGCGCCGGGCGGTGTCCTCGATCGCGGCGAGCGCCGCGCGGACGAACTCCGGGTCGCTGTCGAGGACGCGGCGCGCCGCGCCCGCCTGGAGGGTGACGGCGCTGAGCGCGTGGCCGACGGAGTCGTGCAGCTCGCGTGCGAGCCGGTTGCGGACGGCGAGGCCGGCGGCCCGGGCCTCGGCAGCCGCGAGCCGGTCCTCCGGGCTCGGCCCGAGCAGACGCGGCGCCCCGTGCGCGAGGAGGGCACCGGCCGCGGCCGCGCAGCCCGCGAGCGCGACCAGGCAGGCGGCGCCGACGACGGGCGACAGCGCCAACGCCCAGGGGTGGCCGAGGACTTCGGGCAGGCCGAGCCGGCCGTCGTCCAGCCACGCGACCAGCGGCAGCGCGATCAGTACGGCCGCGAAGGGCGGCACGGCCAGCGACATCCCGGCGATCACACCGCCGCACCCGAGGTGCAGCGTGAACCAGGCCGCCGTGCGCCCCTTCGCCGCGCGGCCGCGGGCGGGGTCGTGGACGAGCCGGTCCGTGTCCACTCCGCACAGCCACCGCACGGCGCTCGCCTCCAGCGGCCGTGTCAGCGGGAACAGGGAGGTGACGGCGGCAAGGGGCAACCCCACGGCGAAGGACAGGAGTTGGAGCCAGATGTCCGTCAGGACGTCCTGCGATCCGGTGACCGGGCCGACGGCGGTCGCGCCGACGAGGACGTACGGCATGGCGAGCGCGCCACCGAGGATCAGATGGACCCACCGCAGCCGCGCCCGCCGCCCGAACAGCACCCGGGCGAACCCCCTCACCCGGACCGCTTCCCCTGCACCATGGGGCCACCGTCGCGTACGGAGGCCGGGGCCCGCGTCCTGCCCGGCGACGATCCGGCTCCGCCTGTGGGTGGAGAACACCGGCCCCGGAGCTCATCCGTCCAGCGTCAGCACCACTTCTTCGATCTCGACGCCGCGCGCGTTCGCGTACCCCGACGCCTGTGCGCGCACCTTGAACCCGCACTTCTCCAGGACGCGCCGCGACCTGGTGTTGTCCGCCGCCGCGCGCGCGTAGAGCGGGCGCTCGCGCACCTCGGCCAGCAGCTCCCGCAGTGCGGCGGTGGCCACGCCGCGACCCCAGTACGCGCGGTCCACCCAGTACGTGACCTCGCGCTCGCCCGGATTCCCGTACACCGACGCGCTGCCGACGACGTCACCGTCGGCCAGGATCGTCCGCGCGACGTCGCCGGAGGACCGGATCTTCTGCCACAGCGACTGGAAGGCGGCCCAGTCGGCCGGGTCCTCGGGGGTGAAGGCCGCCATCAGCTGGGCCTCCGGATCGTTCATCTGCCGGTAGAAGACCGGCAGATCACTGTCGTGGACCGCGCGCAGGACGACATTCATGGAGTCAGAGCCTACGGGTCGCCAGCGTCAGCCGGTCCCGGGCGTCGAACAGCGCGTCCTTCACCATCTGTTCGTGCGCCGGAGTCAGCCGTGCCACCGGCACCGAGCAGCTGATCGCGTCCCGCGCCGGAGTGCGGTACGGGATCGCCACGCCGAAGCAGCGCAGCCCCAGCGTGTTCTCCTCGCGGTCCACCGCGAAGCCCTGCTCGCGGACCTGGTGCAGCTCCTCGATGAGCTTCTCCCGGTCCGTGATGGTGTTCTCGGTGAGGGCCGGCAGCGTCTCCGGGAGCAGCTTGCGCACCTGCTCGTCGGTGTACGTGCTCAGCAGCGCCTTGCCCAGCGAGGTGGAGTGCGCGGGCAGCCGGCGCCCCACCCGCGTGAACGGGCGCAGATAGTGCTGCGACTGGCGGGTGGCCAGGTACACGACGTTCGTGCCGTCCAGGCGCGCCAGGTGGATCGTCTCCGTGGTGTCGTCCGACAGCCGGTCGAGCGTCGGCCGCGCCGCCGCGACCACCTCGTCGCCGTCGATGTACGAGGTGCCGACCAGCAGCGCCCGCACCCCGATGCCGTACCGCGTGCCCGTCGCGTCGGTCTCCACCCAGCCGAGCTCCACCAGCGTGCGCAGCAACATGTACAGGCTGGACTTGGGGTACCCGACGGCCTCCTGGACCGAGGCGAGCGAGTGCATGCCGGGGCGACCGGCGAAGTACTCCAGCAATTCAACGGTCCGCACCGCGGACTTGACCTGCGCCCCGCCGCCTGTCTCGACTGCCGACATCGCCCTTGACCCCTTCGTTGGACGGGAAATAGTCTCCAACAGCATATTCATCATCAGAGACGGCGTTCAGCATATCGAACGACCCTGGTGAATGACCCAGCAATACGTGAAGGGATCTGCGGTGGCAGCAGCACCAGTCTGGAGTGTCGACCCCCGAACCGGGAAGCAGCGTGAACAGGTTGCGGTGGAGGCCACAGCCCAGGAGGTGGACGCCGCCGTCCGTGCCGCGTACGCGAGCAGGGACGCCCTCGCCGACCGGGCGGTCCGCTCGGCCTTCCTGCGCACCGCCGCCGAGCAGCTCGAGGCGGCGCGGGACGGGCTCGTGGAGACCGCCGACGCCGAGACCGCGCTCGGCCCGGTCCGGCTCACCGGCGAACTCGCCCGCACCTGCTACCAGCTGAGGGCGTTCGCGGACATCGTCGAGGAGGGTGCCTTCCTCGACGTGATCATCAACCACCCGGACGACACCGCGACGCCGCCGATCCCGGACCTGCGCCGCTACAAGGTGGCCCTGGGCGTCGTCGCCGTCTACTCCGCCTCCAACTTCCCCTTCGCCTTCTCCGTCGCGGGCGGCGACACCGCGAGCGCGCTGGGCGCGGGCTGCCCGGTCGTGGTCAAGGCCCACCCCGACCACCCGGCGCTGTCCGAGCTGGTCGCCAAGGTGCTGCGCCGGGCCGCCGCCGCGCACGGCATCCCCGCGGGCGTCGTCGGCCTGGTGCACGGCTTCGAGGCGGGCGTCGAGCTGGTCAGGCACCCGCTGGTCGCCGCGGCCGGCTTCACCGGTTCCGTGAAGGGCGGCCGGGCGCTGTTCGACGCCGCCGCCGCGCGCCCGAACCCGATCCCGTTCCACGGCGAGCTGGGCTCGCTGAACCCCGTCGTGGTCACCGAGGCCGCCGCGGCCGAGCGCGCGGAGGCGATCGGCACCGGGCTCGCCGGGTCGATGACGCTGGGCGTCGGGCAGTTCTGCGTGAAGCCCGGCCTGGTGCTCGCACCGTCCTCTGCGTCGGGCGACCGCCTGCTGAAGTCCCTGACGGACGCGGTCAGCGACACCGATGCGGGGGTCCTGCTGGACCACCGCATGCGCGACAACTTCCTCGCCGGGGTCGCCGAGCGCGCCCAACTCCCCGACGTGGAAACGCCGGTGACCCCGGGCGCGGGCGGCGACCACACGGTGAGCGCGGGCTTTTTGACGGTGGCGGCGGACAAGCTGGCCGCCGAGGGGGCGTACGACCTGCTCCTCGAGGAGTGCTTCGGGCCGGTCACGGTCGTGGCGCGCTACGAGGACGAGGCCGAGGTGCGGTCCGTGCTGTCCCGGCTGCCCGGCAACCTCACGGCGACGGTCCACCTCTCGGCCGAGGAGGCGGCCGGCGAGGGCCGGGGCGCGGAGCTCCTGGCCGAGCTGACCCCGCTCGCGGGCCGGGTCCTCGTCAACGGCTGGCCGACCGGTGTCGCCGTCGCCCCCGCCCAGCACCACGGCGGCCCCTACCCGGCGACCACCTCGACGTCGACGTCCGTCGGCGGCACGGCGATCGAGCGCTGGATGCGGCCGGTGGTGTACCAGGGCGCACCCGAGGCGATCCTGCCGCCGGAGCTGCGCGACGACAACCCGCTCGGCCTGCCGCGCCGCTACGACGGCCGTCTCGAGCGCTAGGGGCCGTTGGGCGGACAAGCCCCAACCCCAGGCCCGCATCGCCCGCACCGAGGTGCCACACTCACGGGATGGACGTGGAACTCCCCGAACTGCCCTTCGCCCTGCGGACGTACGGCCCCGACGGCAACTGGTCCTACGAGGACGGCATCCTCACCGGCTGGGCCGGTCCCCGGCAGGACCGGTTCGTACCGCCCACCGGTGAGGCCCTGGAGCCGGCCTCGGACGCGCCCCGGCTGCTCGGGGCCCCCGAGGGTGACTTCCAGCTGATCGCGCGCGTCACGGTGGGCTTCGCCGGGGCGTTCGACGCGGGTGTGCTCTACGTCCATGTCGGCGAGCGGGCCTGGGCCAAGCTCTGCCTGGAGTACTCCCCGGACGTGCCCACCGTGTGCACGGTGGTCACCCGTGGCCACTCCGACGACGCCAACTCCTTCACCGTGGAGGGCAGTTCGGTGTGGTTCCGGGTGAGCCGCACCGGCCGCGCCTTCGCCTTCCACGCCTCCCGCGACGGCCGGCGCTGGACCTTCGTCCGCCTCTTCACCCTGGGCACCGAGAAGGAGACCGGCGACGCCCTGATCGGCTTCATGACCCAGTCCCCGATGGGCGAGGGCTGCGTGGTGACGTACGACCACCTCGAATACCGGCCCGCGTGGCCGAGCGACCTGCGGGACGGGAGCTGAGCGGTCGCCCGTCAAGTGGCCGGCCCACCTCTGAGCCGGGAGCTCAGTGCCGCCGTCACCGCGAGCAGCGCCGCGCCGGCCAGCAGGCCCAGCCGCATCCCGGACTCGAAGTCGTCCGCGACCAGCCCTCCGAACACCGCGATCCCGAGGCCGCCCGAGACCTGGCGGGCCGCGTTGAGCAGGCCCGCGGCCACGCCCGCCCGTTCGGCGGGTACGGCGTCCATCATCGCGGCGGTCAGCGGCGGCACCGTAAGGGCGCAGCCCAGGGCGAGCGGGATCAGGAGCACGGCCACCAGGGCCGGGGGCGTGCCGGCGTCGACGTAGAGGAGGACGAGGAGGGCCACGACGGCCAGGGCCTGCCCCACCGTCATCGGCAGCCGGGCGCCGTAGCGTCCCGCGAGCTTGCCCGCCACCACGTTCGTCACCGCGATCAGGCCCGTCATCGGCAGGAAGAGCAGGCCCGCGAAGAGCGGTGAACGCCCCTGCACCTGCTGGAAGAAGAGCGAGAACACGAACACCATGCTGTAGAAGGCGACGCTGACCGCCGCTCCCGCCGCGACCGTCACCGCCACGGTCCGGTCGCGGAAGAGGGAGAGGGGCACGACCGGGTGCGCCCCGCGTGCCTCGATGCGCAGGAAGGCGGCCGCCGCGACGACGGCGACGGCCAGCGCCGCCCACCCGGCGGACCCGCCCTCGATCACCGCGAAGGTCAGCGCGGTCAGGCTGACCACCGCGGTCGCCTGGCCTGCCAGGTCGAGCGGTGCCGGACGGCGCTCGGAGCGCGGAGCGCGCGCCGCAAGCAGCAGGATCGCCGCTCCCACGGGCACGTTCACGAAGAAGATCGCGCGCCAGTCCCAGGCCGTGGTCAGCAGACCGCCCGCCACCGGCCCGAGCGCCACCGCCGCCGAACCGCCCGCCGCCCACACCGCCACCGCGCGGGCCCGCCGCCCCGGATCGGCGTACGCCTGCCGCACCAGCGCCAGCGAGGCCGGCAGCACGACCGCCGCCGCGACCCCCTGCACCACCCGCGCGCCGATCAGCGCCGGCAGCCCCGGCGCCAGCCCGCAGCCCACCGAGGCGAGGGTGAACACGGCCGTGCCGAGCGCGTACGCGCGGCTCGCCCCCGCCCGGTCCGAGAACGCGCCGGTGGACAGCATCAGCGCCGCGAACGGCAGCGTGTAGGCGTCCACCACCCACTGGAGCCCGGACATCCCGCCGTCGAGTGAGGTCCCGATCGAGGGCAGCGCCACGTTCACCACGGAGGCGTCCAGGCAGATCAGCGCGAATCCCAGCAGCGCGGCGGTGAGGGTGACTGCGGGAGAAGGCCCCTTGGGCGCCAACTCACGCTCGATGACGGGGAGTTGTTCGCTCCCGAGAGTCCGGTCGGTCGACATGGCTCCATGCTGCGGATTCCCGGCGCCGTACAGTAGTGGCCTGAATGCCATGTACCCGGAGGTTCTGGCCATGCCCGCGCACCGCATCGCCGTCATCGCACCCTCGCCCGTCTCGATGTTCAACCTGGCCATCCCCGAGCTGCTGTTCGGCAAGGTCGAGGTGGCCGGGCGGCCGGGCTACGAGGTGGTCATCTGCGCCGCCGAACCGGGCCCGGTGCCCACCTCCGGCGGACTCGACCTGTATGTGCGCCGCGGACTCGACGCGGTGCACGAGGCGGACACGGTCGTGGTCGCCGGCACGGGCGCGCCCTACGAGCCGGACCCGCGCATCGTGGCCGCCGTCCGCGCGGCGGACGCCGCCGGCAAGCGGATCGCGTCGCTGTGCACCGGCGCCTTCCAGCTCGCCGAGGCGGGCCTGCTGCACGGCCGCCGGGCCACCACGTACTGGGCGCACGCCGAGGAGCTGCGCCGCCGCTACCCCCAGGTCGACCTCCAGGGAGACGTCCTCTACGTCCAGGACGGCCCCTACGTCACCGCCTCCGGCTACGCCGCCGGCATCGACCTGTGCCTGCACGTCATCCGCACCGACTACGGCGCCGCCGTCGCCAACGAGGTCGCCCGGCTCGCCCTCGTCGCCCCCGTACGCCCCGGCGGCCAGACCCAGTTCACCCACACCCCGCTGCCGCCCGAGCGCGGCGTGGTCTGCGCCGACACCCGCGGCTGGGCCATGCGCAACCTCGACAAGCCGCTCACCCTCGCCGACCTGGCGCGGCACGCGGGCGTCTCGGTGCGCACCCTCACCCGCCGCTTCCACGCCGAGAGCGGGGTCAGCCCCCTGCAGTGGCTGCTCCACCAGCGCATCGAGCGCGCCAAGGAGCTGCTGGAGACGACCACTTTGCCGATGGACCAGGTGGCCCGCGCCTGCGGCCTGGGCACCGCCGACTCGCTGCGCGCCCACGTGGTCCGCCGCACCGGTCTGACGCCGAGCGCCTACCGGACCCAGTTCACCCGGCTCCAGCCGGCCGGAGCCCGGAGGCGATCAGGAAAAGAGGGAACCGCGGCCGCCGGGGACACGTCCTCCGCTGCATGATCGAAGCGAACCGGACCGTCGACTCACTGATGATCAGAACCGCCCTGCCCGCCGAGGCCGCGGCCGTCGCCGAGCTGCATGGGCGCGCCCGCGCAACGTACTACCCGGACGGCCTTCCGGACGACGGCCTGGACTGGCCGGCGCTCTGGACGCAGGCCATCGCCCGCCCCGACGGCCAGGTCCTGTGCGCGGTCCGCGAGGGCCGCATGATCGCCGTCGCCTCCTTCCGCACCCCGGAGGGCGCCGCTGCGGAAACGGTCAAGCTGTTCCAGTTCCACGTCGACCCGGGCCACTGGCGCTCCGGCGTCGGCACCGCCCTGCACACCGCCTGCGTCGAGCAGTGGCGGGCCGACGCCCGGCGCACCGCCGTCCTCGACGTGCATGCCGGCAACCACCGGGCCCAGACCTTCTACGCCCGCCAGGGCTGGGTCCCGGACCCGGAGAACCCGCCCGCCGAGGGCGACCACCACCTCTTCCTGCGCTTCTCGGTGCCGGGGGAATGATCCCCGCTGCTTGAACGTTCACGTACCGGGCGGAGGGTGTCTCCGTTTCCGTACGAGCGGGAGAGAGCCGAGAGCATGAAGGTCGAGATCTGGTCGGACATCGCCTGTCCCTGGTGCTACGTGGGCAAGGCCCGCTTCGAGAAGGCGCTGGCCGCCTTCCCGCACAGCGACCGGGTCGAGGTCGTGCACCGCTCCTTCGAGCTGGACCCGGGCCGCGCCAAGGGCGACGTCCAGCCGGTGCTCACGATGCTCACGAAGAAGTACGGCATGAGCGAGGCGCAGGCCCAGGCCGGCGAGGAGAACCTGGGCGCGCAGGCCGCCGCCGAGGGCCTCGACTACCGCACCCGCGACCGGGACCACGGCAACACCTTCGACATGCACCGCCTGCTGCACCTCGCCAAGGAGCGGGGCAGGCAGGACGAGCTGATCCAGCTCCTCTACCGGGCGAACTTCGCCGAGGAGCGCTCCGTCTTCTCCGAGGGCGACGAGCGGCTGGTCGAGCTCGCCGTCGAGGCCGGGCTCGAGGCCGAGGACGCCCGCAAGGTGCTCGCCGACCCCACCGCCTACGCCGACGAGGTGCGCACGGACGAGCGCGAGGCCGCCGAGCTCGGTGCGAACGGCGTGCCCTTCTTCGTCCTCGACCGCAAGTACGGCGTCTCCGGCGCCCAGCCCGCCGAGGTCTTCACCGAGGCGCTGACCCAGGCGTGGGGCGAGCGGTCCCCGCTGACGCTGATCGACGAGGGCGGCGCGGAGGCGTGCGGCCCGGACGGGTGCGCCGTTCCGCAGCAGTGATCGCGCGGGCCGCCGCAGAACCGCAGGTGGCGGCCCATGTATAAGCGTCGCTTGGCGAAACCACGTAGAAATCGGCAATGGACTATGGGTTCCCGGGGGACCACAGTGGATCCATGGAGACCTTCGAGAGCCTCGTCCGTGCCGAGTTCGCGCCGAAGAACACCTACCTGAACACCGCGAGCACCGGGCTGCTGCCGGCCCGCACCGTGGCCGCCCTGCGCACCGCCGTGGAGGCCGCCGCGGCCGGCGACCCGACCGACATGTTCGCGGACGTCGAGGCGAGCCGCGCCTCGTTCGCGCGGCTGGTCGGGGTGCCCGCGCGCCGGGTGGCCGCCGGGGCCTCGGTCGCCGTCTACAGCGGGCTGATCGCCGCCTCCCTCCCGGCCGGCGCCGAAGTCCTCACCGCCGAGGGCGACTTCAGCTCGGTGGTCAACCCCTTCCACGTCCGCTCCGACCTCAAGGTGCGCAGCGTGCCGCTGGAACGCGTCGCCGAGTCCGTGCGGCCCGGCACCGCGCTGGTCGCGGTCAGCGCCGTCCAGTCCGCCGACGGCCGGGTGGCCGACCTGGCCGCGATCGCGGAGGCGGCGCGCCAGCACGGGGCGCGTACGTATGTCGACGCGTCCCAGGCCGCCGGATGGCTGGACTTCGACGCGGACGCCCACGACTACTCCGCCTCCGTCGCCTTCAAATGGCTCTTCTGCCCGCGCGGCGTGGCCTTCCTCGTCGTCCCGGAGGACTTCGGCGCTCTCACGCCGCTGTTCGCCGGCTGGGTGGCGGGGGAGCGCCCGTGGGACGCCTGCTACGGCCCCATCGACGAACTCGCCCACTCCGCACGGCGGTTCGACGAGAGTCCCGCGCTCTTCTCCTACGCGGGCGCCCGCCGCTCCCTGGAACTGCTGGAGGAGGCCGGCCCGGACACGGTGCGCGCCCACGACCTCGCCCTCGCGGACCGCTTCCGCGCGGGCCTCGCCTCCCTCGGCCACGAGCCCGTGCCGGCGCCCGGCTCGCCGATCGTGTCCGTCCCCGGACTCGGCAGCTGCCAGGGCGAGTTGAGCAGCGCGGGAGTGGAGGTCTCTAACCGGGCGGGCAACCTGCGCGCCGCCTTCCACCTGTACAACACGGCCGCCGACGTCGACCGGCTGCTCGACGTTCTGTCCGCCTGAACCACTGGCGCGCGGTCTCCCGGGACGCTAGGAAGGGCACGTGGAGTCCACGGGCACCTCCCCCGTACGGCGGCCCGCAGACGCGGAGCTGCACCGGCGCCTGGTGTACGGGGACGAGTCCGCGCTGGCCGAGGTCTACGAGGTGTACGGGGCCCTGGTGCGCCGGGTCGCCGTGCGGGTCACCCGCAGCCCGGCCGCCGTGGAGGATGTGGCCCAGGAGGTCTTCGCCCAGCTGTGGAGCAGACCGTACGCCTACGACGCGGGCCGGGGCAGTCTGCGCACCTGGCTGTCCATGATCGCCCACCGGCGGGCCGTGGACTGGGTGCGCAGCGAGGCCCGGCACCGCAAGGACACCCGGGCCGACGACTCGGCGCTGCTCGCCGTCCCGGACGCCGCGCCCGGCCCGGACGAGACGGTCGTCGACCGCGAACGCTCGCGCCTTCTGCACTCGGCGCTCGCCGAACTGCCGCAGCCGCAGCGGGAGGTGGTGCACCTCGCCTACTTCGCGGGCCGCACCTACCGGCAGGCCGCCGTCGAACTCGGCATCCCCGAGGGCACCGCCAAGACCCGGCTGCGCACGGCTTTACGCTCCTTGGCCGACACTTTGGCCGACCCACCCGACCCCGCGCTGGAACGAGGCGCATGATGGCGACACGGCAAGCCGGGAAGGGAGGCTCACGGTGACCGAGCACGACCGCGTACGCGACCTGCTGGCCGCCTGGGCCTTCGGCGCGCTCCCGCCGGACGAGGAACGGGCCGTCCGCGAGCACCTCGCGGAGTGCGAGAGCTGCGCGGCGGAGGCGGAGCGCTTGCGCGAGACCGTACGACTGCTGGACGGAGCGGCCCTGACCGGCGCGCACGCACCGCCCGCCCCGGACGTGCTCGCCGCCGCCCTGCGCGCCCGCCCCGCGGCACCCCGGGTCGCCGTGCACGCCGCTCCCTACGCGGCCGCGGTCGCCGGGCTGAAGGCGCTGCTGCCCGAGGCGGAGGGCCGCTGGAGCACGCCGGTCGTGCACGACTGGGACGTGCACGCCACCGTGGCCCATCTGCTCGCCGCCGACGAGCCGCTCGCCGGGCGGCTCGGCATCGCGCCACGCGTCCCGTCGTCCGCGGCCGGAGAAGACGTGAGCTGGGTGGAGGCGTGGAACCGCCGCAGCGCCGAGGTCATCGCGCACGAGCACGGCCGTACCCCCGCGCAGACGGTCGCCGACTGGGCGGCGCAGGCCGCCGCCCTGCTCGCCGTCCCCGAGGCCCGCGAGCCCGAACTCGCCGCCAGGGCAACGATGTTGATGGGCGTACGGCTGCCCGTCGCCGACCACTACGTCGTGCGCGCCTTCGAGACGTGGATCCACACCGACGACATCGGCCGGGCCCTCGGCCTCGCCGTACCCCCGCCGCCCGCCGGGTACCTGGGGCAGCTGGTGCGGCTGGCCGTCCGTGTCCTCGGCCTGGCCCTCGGTCCCACGGCGCCGCCCGTGCTGTTCGCCGTGGACGGCGGTGAGCAGTGGGTGCTGGGCTCGGAGGACGAGCCGGTGTACGCCGAACTCGCCCTGGACCCGGTCGAGTTCTGCCTTCTGGTCGGTGGCCGCCGGACACCGGCCGAGGTGCCGCGCCGCGTCGCGGGCGACGAGGGCGCGATCAGGAACGTACTGGAGCGGGCGGCGTCACTGTCGTGGCTGTGAAGCCAGTGACGCCGCCCGCTCCGGAACTGCTCCGTCCGGCTACTTCACCGGGGTGAAGTCCCGCGCCCCGATGAACTCGGGCCGCCGCACGGGAGCCGCGAACGGCTCGACCGCGGCGTTCTCCACGCTGTTGAACACGATGAAGACGTTGCTGCGCGGGAACGGGGTGATGTTGTCACCCGAGCCGTGCATGCAGTTGCAGTCGAACCACGTCGCCGAACCGGCCTTGCCGGTGAACAGCTTGATGCCGTAGTCGCTCGCCATGGCGGTCAGCGCCTCGTCGGAGGGCGTGCCCGCGTCCTGCATCTGCAGCGACTGCTTGTAGTTGTCCTTGGGCGTCTCGCCGGAGCAGCCCAGGAACGTCTTGTGCGACCCCGGCATGATCATGAGGCCGCCGTTGGTGTCGTAGTTCTCGGTCAGCGCGATCGAGACGGACACCGTGCGCATGTTGGGCAGGCCGTCCTCGGCGTGCCAGGTCTCGAAGTCCGAGTGCCAGTAGAAGCCGCTGGCCCCGAAACCGGGCTTGACGTTGATCCGCGACTGGTGGACGTACACGTCCGAGCCGAGGATCTGCCGTGCCCGGCCGACCACGCGCTCGTCGCGCACCAGCTTCGCGAACACCTCGCTGATCTTGTGCACCTCGAAGACCGACCGGATCTCCTTGGACTTCGGCTCTACGATCGAGCGCTCGTCCGCGCGGATCCGCGGGTCGGTGACGAGCCGCTCCAGCTCCTGCGCGTAGAGCGGGACCTCGTCCGGGGTGATCAGCTGGTCGATGGCGAGGAACCCGTCGCGCTCGAACGCCTGGAGCTCGGCCGCCGCGATCGGGCCCGGGGTGCCGGGGGAACCCCAGACGACCGGGTCCTTGCGCGGGACGGCCACCTCGGCGGGGCCGCGGCTGGGATAGAGATCAGTGATGGTGGTCATGTGATGTCACACCTCCTCGGGCTCGGTGAGCAGCGGGTAGACGCCGTTCTCGTCGTGATCCTCCCGTCCGGTCACGGGCGGGTTGAAGACACAGATGCAGTGGAAGTCCTCCTTGACCTTGAGCGTGTGCCGCTCGTGGCCGTTGAGGAGGTACATCGTGCCGGGCGTGATGTGGTACGTCTTCCCCGTCTCGCGGTCGGTCAACTCGGCGTCGCCCTGCGTGCAGACGACGGCCTCGATGTGATTCGCGTACCACATGCTGGTCTCGGTACCCGCGTACAGGATCGTCTCGTGAACCGAGAAGCCGACCCTCTCCTTGGCGAGGACGATCCTTTTGCTCTCCCAGGTGCCGGACGCGGACTTCACATGCCGGTCGGTGCCTTCGATCTCCTTGAACGAACGGACGATCACGGTGGTGCCTTGCCTCCTAGTTGATGCCCGGAAACGGGCGTTCTCGGTTGTTCAGGCGGTCTCGCGCACGGCGCGGGCGAGGATGCTGAGCCCCTCGTCCAGTTCGTCGGCCGTGATGGTGAGCGCCGGGAGGAGTTTGACGACCTCGCTCTCCGGGCCCGAGGTCTCGAGGAGCAGCCCCCGTTCGAAGGCGCGCCGGGCGATCCGGCCCGCGCGCTCCTTGTCGTGGAACTCCATGCCCCACACGAGACCGCGGCCGCGGTACTCCTTGACGGCGGCGGGGTTCTCCTCGGTGATGGCGGCGAAGGCCTGCTCGACCTGCTCGCCGCGGGCGCGGGTCTGCTTCTCCATCGCGGACCCGTCCGCCCAGTACGCCTCCAGCGTGGCCGTGGCCGTGACGAAGGCGGGGTTGTTGCCGCGGAAGGTGCCGTTGTGCTCGCCCGGCTCCCAGATGTCCAGCTCGGGCTTGAACAGGCACAGCGACATCGGCAGTCCGTAGCCGCTGATGGACTTCGAGACGGTGACGATGTCCGGCGTGATGCCCGCCTCCTCGAAGGAGAAGAAGGCGCCGGTGCGGCCGCAGCCCATCTGGATGTCGTCGACGATGAGCAGCATGTCCTGGCGCTCGCACAGCTCGGCCAGCGCGCGCAGCCACTCGGGACGCGCGACGTTGATGCCGCCCTCGCCCTGCACGGTCTCGACGATCACGGCGGCGGGCTTGTTGAGGCCGGAGCCCTGGTCCTCCAGGAGCCGCTCGAACCACAGGAAGTCCGGGACCTGGCCGTCGAAGTAGTTGTCGAACGGCATGGGCGTGCCGTGCACCAGCGGGATGCCGGCGCCGGCCCGCTTGAAGGCGTTGCCGGTGACGGCGAGGGAGCCGAGCGACATGCCGTGGAAGGCGTTGGTGAAGGACACGATGGCCTCGCGGCCCTTCACCTTCCGGGCGAGCTTGAGCGCCGACTCGACGGCGTTGGTGCCCGTCGGGCCCGGGAACATGACCTTGTACGGCAGGTCGCGGGGCCGCAGCACCAGGTCCTGGAAGGTCTGGAGGAAGGACCGTTTGGCGGTGGTCGACATGTCGAGCCCGTGCGTGACGCCGTCCCGCTCCAGGTAGTCGATCAACGCCCGTTTCAGGACGGGGTTGTTGTGCCCGTAGTTGAGTGAGCCGGCCCCGGCGAAGAAGTCCAGGTACTCATGGCCGTCCTCGTCGTACATGCGGCTGCCCAGCGCACGGTCGAAGACGGTGGGCCAGCCGCGGCAGTAGCTGCGCACCTCGGACTCGAGGGTCTCGAAGACGCTGAGGTCGGGCTGGGTGATGGTCACGACGATTCGCTCCTCGTTGCGTGGGGGAGTGCGTGGGGGTCGTCAGGGTCTGCGGAAGTCTTCGTCGACTTCGCCGAAGCCTTCGGCGGCTTCGGTGGCTTCGGTGACTGCGGAGGGGAGTTCAGAGGGAGAGGGGACCGATGCGGTACAGCACCTCGGGGTCGTGCGGCCCGTCGGGGAACAGGCTCGTGTCGAAGAGCACCTCGCGCTCCACCGCGGCGCCGTGCCGCTCGGCGAACGAGGTGAACAGGCGCTCGGAGGCGGTGTTGCCGGGCGTGATGGTGGTCTCCACGGCGGTTATCCGGTGCTCGCCGGAGCTGCGCGCCACCAGCCCGTCGAGGAGCGTGGCCGCGAGCCCGCGTCCCCGGTACGCCTCGTCCACCGCCACCTGCCAGACGAGCAGGGTGCGCGGGCGGTCCGGCCTTACGTAACCGGTCACGAAGCCGACCGCCTCCCCGCGCCCGTCGCGAGCCACGGCGCTGGTGTCGGCGAAGTCGCGGCACCACAGCAGGTAGCTGTACGACGAGTTCAGGTCGAGTGTCTTCGAGTCCCGGGCGATCCGCCACAGCGCGGCGCCGTCCGTCACCGACGGACGGTCTATTTGCAGTTCTGCTCGGTCTGCGTGTGCGGCAGTCATGCGAATTGAACTTACCGATGGAAAATCCAAAATGCATGGCGGAATGGGGTTACGCATGGGCATGCGATGTGTTATCGCGCGGGCGCGAGGTTCGCCATGACCGGCAGGCGTTTGCGCCCATTTTGTGCGGTAAATAAGGGTCAAAGCGGGCACAGTGTGTAACGCGTCACAGAGGTCTAATCCTCACGAGATCTGCCCGAAATACACCCGTCTACGTTCGCGAAATCTTTGCGTTTAGGACGAGGAAAAGCGGGCAGAAGAATACGGGAAGCTACCCCCGATAAACCCTCTGAAATAATAGCACTAATAGCGCCGAATTCAGGGCTGCCGCCAGGCGCCCTCGACCGCGCGCCGCGCCTTTTCCAGGTCCACCGGCAGCCCCTTCTCGGTCAGTGCGGCGCCCAGCGCTGCCAGGGACGCCTGGACCGCGCCCACGGTGGCGCCGGGGCCGTAGTGGTTGACGCGGATCATCTCCGCGGCCAGGGCGCCACCGCCCGCGGCCAGCGGGAGCGCGGGATCGGACTCCAGCGCCCGTGCGACCAGCTCCGAGGCGGCGATCCCGGCGGGCGTCCGCAGCGTCGTGGCGACGGGGGCCGCCTCCCCGGCCCGGTGGACGTACGGCTCCAGCCCGGCGCCGAGAGCCGGCGCGCCCGCCCGCGTCGCCGCGGCGGCGGACGCGTGCCGGGCCGTCACCGTCTCGATCCCCGCCGCCTCGATCCGCTCGACGCACGCCTCGAGCGCCAGCATCTCCAGCTGCGCAGGAGCGTGCGGCAGCGCCGTGCGGCCGCCGTCGATCCAGCGCTCCTTCCAGTCCAGCAGGGAGAGGTAGGAGCGGCGCGGCGCGCCGGGGTTCGCGGCCATCCGCGCCCACGCCCGCTCGCTCACCGACACCGCGGACACGCCCGCGGGCCCGCCCATCGCCTTCTGCGCCCCGATGACGCACAGGTCCACGCCCCACGCGTCCGGCAGCACCGGCTCCGCGCCGACCGACGCCACCGCGTCGAGGTAGAACAGGGCCCCCTGCTCCCGTACGGCCTCCCCGATCTCCGCGACCGGATTGGTGTTGCCGGTCGCGGCCTCCGCGTGCACCAGCGACACGAAGTCGATGCCGGGGTGCTCGGCGAAGGACTGCCGGATCCGGTCGGCGCTCACCGCCGTGTGGAAGGGCACCGCCAGGTCGATCACGGTCGCCCCGCAGTCGCGCAGCCAGTTGCCGAAGGTCTGCCCGTACGGACCCGTGACGACGTTCAGCGCGGTCGTCCCCGGCCCGGCGGTGCCGCGGATCGCCCCCTCCAGCGGCAGCAGCGCCTCACCCTGCATGATCACGACGTCCTGCTCGGTGCCGAGCAGTTTCGCCACGCGGTCCTCGATCGAGGCGAAGTGCGCGGCACTCATCGGGGGCAGGTCGAGGAAGGGGTGGGTCACGGCGTGCTCTCTCCGCTCACGAGTGGTCGACTTCCGTCGAGGGTATCCGGCATGTATCGGCCACTTTGACCCCTCCTTCCACTGGAGACTTCTTAGGCCGGACAGCCGCTGGACCATGGGTTTGGTTTGAGAGGCTCAAACTTCTCCTTATAATCGGAACCCTCAGTTCCCTCACAGGAGGCCCCCCGTGCAGATCTTCTCCGGGCGCCGGACCCGCGTTCTGGCCGCCACCACCGCGACGGCCGGGCTGGTGCTCGTAGCCGCATGCACGTCGAGCGGCAACGGCGGCAGCGGGAGCAAGACGGCCGCCGGCGGGGTCGAACTCGTCAAGGCCGGACAGCTCACGACGTGCACGCACCTGCCGTACCCGCCCTTTCAGTCGGAGATCAACGGCAAGGTGCAGGGCTTCGACGTGTCGATGATCGACCTCGTCGCCAAGAACCTCGGCGTGAAGCAGCAGATCCTCGACACGCCCTTCGAGAACTTCAAGACCGGTGCCTTCCTCAACTCCGGGGAGTGCGACCTGGCCGCGGCCGGCATGACGATCACCGCCGAGCGCAAGAAGAACGTCGACTTCTCCGACCCGTACTTCGACGCCACCCAGGCCCTGATGGTCGCCAAGGACAGCGGCATCACCTCGCTCGCCGACGCGAAGGCCAAGAAGGTCAAGCTCGGCGCCCAGGCGCAGACCACCGGCGAGGACTACGCGAAGAAGCAGGGCTTCGACCCGGTCTCCTTCGAGTCCTCCGACGCGGTCCTCAACGGCCTGCGTACCGGCCAGGTCAAGGCCGTCGTCATCGACTACCCGGTGGTCCAGGGCTGGCTGAAGGACAAGGCCAACGCGGCCTACAAGGTCGCCGACAACATCAACACCGGCGAGCAGTACGGCTTCACGGTGAAGAAGGGCAACACCAAGCTCCTCGCCGCGGTCAACAAGGCGATCAAGGACGCCAAGGCCGACGGCACCTACAAGAAGCTGTACGAGAAGTGGATCGGCCCGTACGACACCTCCGCCGCCTCTCCGTCCGCGTCCTGACCCCATGACCGACACGGACGTACGACTCCAGCCGAGGAAAAAGGGCCTGACACGGCGGCAGAAGCGCAGCCTGTCGCGCGGCGTGCAGTACGTCGTCTTCGTCGCGGCCGTGATCGCCTTCGCGGTCTCGGCCGACTGGGGACGGCTCAAGAACCAGTTCGCGCAGGGCAGCATCGCCAAGCAGATGTTCCCCGACGTCATCACGCTGGCGCTGAAGAACACCGTGCTGTACACGCTGTCCGGCTTCGTCGTCGGACTGGCGCTCGGCATGCTGATCGCGCTGATGCGACTGTCGTCGGTGGGCCCCTACCGCTGGCTGGCCGGCATCTACATCGAGATCTTCCGCGGCCTGCCCGCCCTGCTGATCTTCATCTTCATCGGGGTCGCGGTGCCGCTGGCCTTCCCCGGCACGGAGATCGTCGGCGGCACGTACGGCAAGGTCGCCCTCGCGCTCGGCCTGGTCGCCGCCGCGTACATGGCCGAGACGATCCGCGCGGGCATCCAGGCGGTGCCCAAGGGGCAGCTGGAGGCGGCCCGCTCCCTGGGCTTCTCGCCCGCCCGCGCCATGATCTCGATCGTCATCCCGCAGGCCTTCCGCATCATCCTGCCGCCGCTGACCAACGAACTCGTCCTGCTCTTCAAGGACTCCTCGCTGGTGCTGTTCCTCGGCGTCACCCTGGAGGAGCGCGAACTGTCCAAGTACGGCCGGGACCTGGCCAGCACGACCGCCAACTCCACGCCGATCCTGGTCGCCGGCCTGTGCTACCTGCTGGTGACCATCCCGCTCGGCTTCGTCGTACGCCGCATGGAGGCGAAGGCCCAGGAGGCCGTGAAATGAGCGAGAAGCCGCTCGGTGCGGGCCCGGAGATCGAAGTGCGCGGCCTGCACAAGTCGTTCGGCGACAACGAGGTGCTGCGCGGCATCGACCTGGAGATCGGCCGGGGCGAGGTGGTGTGCGTCATCGGCCCGTCCGGCTCCGGCAAGTCGACGCTGCTGCGCTGCGTGAACCTCCTGGAGGAGCCGACCAAGGGCCAGGTCTTCGTCGGCGGCACCGAACTCACCGACCCGGACGTCGACATCGACGCCGTACGCCGCCGTATCGGCATGGTCTTCCAGCAGTTCAACCTCTTCCCGCACCTGACGGTGACCGAGAACCTCACGCTGCCGCAGCGCCGGGTGCTCAGGCGGGACAAGGCGAAGGCCGCGCGGGTGGCCGCCGAGAACCTGGAGCGCGTCGGCCTGTCGGAGAAGGCGGACGCCTATCCCGCCTCCCTCTCCGGCGGCCAGCAGCAGCGCGTGGCGATCGCGCGCTCGCTGTCGATGGGGCCCGAGGTGATGCTGTTCGACGAGCCGACGTCGGCGCTCGACCCGGAGCTGGTCGGGGACGTGCTCGCGGTCATGCGCATGCTCGCGCGCGAGGGCATGACGATGATGGTCGTCACCCATGAGATGACCTTCGCGCGCGAGGTCGCCGACCGGGTCGTCTTCATGGACGGCGGCGTGATCGTGGAGGACGGCGCCCCCGCCCAGGTCATCGGCGACCCCCGCCACGAACGCACCCGCCACTTCCTCGCCCGGCTCCTCGACCCGGCGATGGCGGAGGTCGAGGAGGGCACGCCGGACCAGGTGGGCAAGGACGGCTAGGGCCTTTCGCGACGGGCCCCGGCCGGTCATTAGGGTGCAGTCATGAGCGATCGCGCGGTGCTGCACGTGAAGGGCCGGATCCTGGCCGGGCCCGACGACGTCCGGGACGAGCTGTGGGTGGTCGGCGGGCGGATCTCCTTCGACCGCCCCGCGGGCGCCCGCGATGTCCGTACCGTCGAGGGCTGGGCGCTGCCCGGCCTCGTCGACGCGCACTGCCACGTCGGTCTCGGCCCGCACGGCCCGGTCGAGCAGGACGTGGCCGAGAAGCAGGCGCTGACCGACCGGGACGCCGGCACGCTGCTCATCCGGGACGCCGGCTCCCCCTCGGACACCCGCTGGGTGGACGACCGCGAGGACCTGCCGAAGATCATCCGGGCAGGCCGGCACATCGCGCGCACCCGCCGCTACATCCGGGGCTACGCCTGGGAGATCGAGCCGGAGGACCTGGTCGCGTACGTCGCCCAGGAGGCCCGCCGCGGCGACGGCTGGGTGAAACTGGTCGGCGACTGGATCGACCGCGAGGTCGGCGACCTGTCCCCCAGCTGGCCCCGGGACGCGGTCGAGGCGGCCATCGCCGAGGCCCACCGCCTGAACGCCCGCGTCACCGCGCACTGCTTCGCCGAGAACTCCCTGAAGGACCTGGTCGAGGCGGGCATCGACTGCATCGAGCACGCCACCGGCCTCACCGACGAGCTGATCCCGCTCTTCGCCGAGCGCGGCGTCGCGATCGTCCCGACCCTCGTCAACATCGCCACCTTCCCGCGGCTCGCGGACGGCGGCGAGGCCAGGTTCCCCGAGTGGTCGGCCCATATGCGCAGGCTCCACGAGCGCCGCTACGACACCGTGCGCAACGCCTACGACGCCGGGATCCCGGTGTACGTCGGCACCGACGCCGGCGGTCACCTCGCCCACGGGCTGGTCGCGGGCGAGGTGGCGGAGCTGGTCACCGCGGGCATCCCGCCCGTCGAGGCGCTGTCGGCGACGACCTGGGGCGCGCGGCGGTGGCTCGGCAGGCCGGGACTGGACGAGGGGGCGCCGGCCGACCTCGTCGTCTACGAGGACGATCCGCGGGCCGACGTACGGGTACTCGCCGCCCCCAGGCGGGTAGTGGTGAACGGGCGGCCCTTCGCATAGCCGGTACGGCAGGTTGACGCGGCACGCGCCGCCTGTGCGCCGGTGCGGCAGCCGCCGTACGCCCGCAGGAGGCGATGCGGCGGTGAAAGAGTGGAACGCTTGTGCCGCGCGATTCGAAAATGTTCACGGGGAACGCACGATGGGGTGAAGTGGCGCCGGAACGCCGCCGGTTCACCCCTGGTGCGTAATTCTTGGCGGGTCCCGAGCAAGTCTCCTCTGAGGGGTCCCCACCTTGAACGGCAAGAACTTCCGCCTGCCCGCACGCCGTCTCGCGACCGTCGCGACGGCCACGGCCCTCGCCGCCGGTCCCGCGGTCCTGGCCGGCGCGGGCTCCGCGCACGCGACCGGCGACCAGGGCCACGCGAGCGCCGTGGTCCTGCGCACCGGGCTCGACGTGTCACTGCTCAACAAGACCGTGAACGTCCCGCTCGCCGTCTCGCTCAACCAGGTCGAGGCACCGCGAAGCGCCGAGAAGACCGCGCTGTCCGCCACGCTGAACGGCGTCGACGGCGGCAAGCCGTTCAACGTGCTGGCCGCGCAGGCCGCTTCGGCGAGGGCGACCGTCACCTCCGGTCGGGCCGAGGGCTACACCAACCTCGCGCACGCCAGCGTCCATGTCCCCGGTCTGCCGCTGCTGTCCCTCATCGAGATCGAGAAGGTCACCTCCGAGGCGACCTGCGCGGCGGGGAAGACGCCCGTCGCCACCTCGAACCTGCTCGGCTCGGTGAGCGTCCTGGGCAAGAAGGTGACCCTGACGACCGGCGGCACGACCGACGTCAAGGTGCCCGGCGTCGGCGAGGTCCGGCTCGACCTGTCGAAGCGGGAGACAACATCCCGTACGGCGGCGGCCACCGCGCTCGAACTCAAGGTCTCCGTCAACCCGTTGAAGCTCAACGTGGCCGAGGTCGAGGGCACCCTGACGCTGGCGAAGGCGACCTGCGAGGCACCGGCGGCGGCCGCGCCGCAGTCGCCCGCGCCGTCCGCCCCCGCCGGTGACACCAAGCCGCAGGGCGGCGAGGGGTCGGGCCTCGCCGAGACCGGCGGCAACTCCATGACGCCCTACATCGCGGGCGGGGCGCTCGCGCTGGTCGTGGCCGGCGGCGGGGCGGTGGCGCTGGCACGCCGCGGCCGCGGCTGATCCGGCGCGCCGAACTCCCGGTACGGGGCGCTGCGGTTCAGGGGCGCGAGACCAGGGCAGTGCCCGGTCCCGCACCGCGAGCCGCAGCCCTGCTCACCGGGCGCCGGGGAGGTGGCGAAGAGTCGGGCCTTCGCCGAGTCCGGCGGTCGCGGCCGAGCCGGCAGACCACCGAAACACCCGGGTACGGGACGCGAGTTCAGTGGTGCGAGGCCAGAGTCAGGGCCCGGTCCAGCGCCTGCAGGAAGGAGTTGACCGTCGCCCGGTCCCGCACTGCCAGCCGCAGCCACTCCTCGCTGAGCCCGGGGAAGGTGTCCCCGCGCCGCACCGCGAAGCCCAGGTCGCGCAGATGCCGCCGCACCGCGGTCGCCCGGGGCAGCCGTACCAGGACGAAGGGGCCCTCGGCCGGCTCCACCAGCCGCAGCCCGTCCGAGGCGAACTCGCTGAGGCCGGCGACGAGATGGGCGCGGTCCGCGGCGATGCGGTGGGCCGCGTGCCCCGCCTCGGCGAGGGCCTGCGGCCCCATGCAGACCTCGGCGGCGGCCAGCGCGGGCGTGGACACCGGCCACAGGGGCTGGGCACGCTCCAGGGCGGCGACCGTCTCCGGGGCGGCGAGGACGTAGCCGATCCGGAGTCCGGCCAGCCCCCAGGTCTTGGTGAGACTGCGCAGGACCACCAGGCCCGGCACGTCCGTCCGTCCGGCGAGCGCCTCCCGCTCGCCGGGCACCGCGTCCATGAACGCCTCGTCGACGACCAGCGTCCGCCCGGGGCGTGCGAGTTCGGCGACGATGCCGGCGGGATGGAGGACGGAGGTGGGGTTCGTCGGGTTGCCGATCACCACCAGGTCCGCGTCCTCGGGCACCGCCGCCGGGTCCAGGCGGAAGCCGTGCTCCTCGCGCAGCAGCACCCGCTCCACCGAGTGACCGGCGTCCCGCAGCGCCGCCTCCGGCTCCGTGAACTGGGGGTGGACCACCACCGGTCTGCGGACCTTCAGCGCCCGGGCCAGGAGCACGAAGGCCTCGGCCGCGCCCGCGGTCAGCAGCACCCGCTCCACGGGCAGCCCGTGCCGCGCCGCCACGGCCGACCGTGCGGCCCGCCCGTCCGGGTAGGCCGCGAGCGAGCCGAGCGCACCGGCGACGTGTTCGCGCAGCCACACCGGGGGAGTGCCGGTGCGGACGTTGACGGCCAGGTCGACGAGTGCCGAACCGCCGTCCCGCACCTCGGCGTCCCCGTGATGGCGCAGATCGTGCTCGCGGTCAGTGTGCATGGGCGTGTCCGCCGTGGTGGTGCCCGTGGTGGTGGTGACCGTCGTCGTCCGGGTGGAAGTGCGGCTGCTGCGGCATCCCGACCTTGTCCTCGAAGCCCGGCAGCGCGATGCGGTACACGCACGAGTCGCAGTTCATCCGCAGATCGCCCCGCACGGCCTCCTCGTAGCGCTCCATCACCAGATCGAGCAGCTCCGGCTCCGGGCCGATGACGTCCGCCGAGCGCACCTCGGTCCGAGGGTGCGCGGCCGCCCAGTCCTCGGTCTGCCGGCGCACCCGGTCCGGCAGGATGCCGGTGAACAGGAAGTACGGCAGGACGACGATCCGCCGTGCGCCGAGCCTGGCGCACCGGTCCAGGCCGCTCGGCACGTCCGGCGCCGCGAGCGACACGAACGCCGTCTCCACGCCCGCGTAGCCGCGGCCCTCCCACAACAGCCGCGCCGCCTTGTGCACCTCGGCGTTGGCGTCGGGGTCGGTGGAGCCCCGGCCGACCAGCAGCACGGTCACCTCGGCCCGGTCCTCGCGCGCGCCGCCGCCGAGGGCCTCGTCGAGGCGGCGCTCCAGGACCGACAGGATCTTGGGGTGCGGGCCCAGCGGGCGCCCGTAGGTGTACGAGACCCCCGGGTGCCGTTCCTTCTCCCGGGACAGCGCCGCCGGGATGTCGCCCTTGGCGTGCCCGGCGGACACCAGCATCAGCGGCACGGCGGCGAACCGCCGCACCCCCCGCTCCACCAGTTCGGCGACCGCCTCGCCCAGTGGCGGCGGGGACAGCTCGATGAAGCCGCCCGCGACGGGCAGTTGCGGGTGGCGCTCTCCCAACTGCCGTACGAAGGACCGGAACGCCTCGGCTCCGGCGTCGTCCCGGGTGCCGTGGCCGGCGATGAGCAGGGCGGGCGGAGGGGTGGTCACGATTGCTCCTCGGAGTGTGAAACGGGGTGGTACAGCAGGGCGTTGAGCGCGGCGGCGGCCACCGCCGACCCACCCTTCTCGGACACGTTGCTCACGGCGGGCAGCCCGCTCGCGCGCAAGGCGGCCTTGGACTCGACCGCACCGACGAAGCCGACGGGCAGGCCGATGACGAGCGCCGGAGCGGCGTCCAGGGTGAGCAGCTCCTCCAGAGCGGTCGGCGCGTTGCCGATCACCCAGAGGGCGCCCGGGCCGACCTGCTCGTGGGCCAGCCGTATCGCGTGGGCCGAGCGGGTCAGACCCGGCCCGGCCACGGCGTCCCCCAGGCGGCAGACGGTCTCGCGCCGGGTGATGCCCGCGCCGACCATCGCCACGTCGACGACCACGGGCGCACCGCCGTGCAGCGCGGCGTGCGCCCTCGCCAACTCGCCCTCGTCCAGAACGAGATCGCTCGCGTACTCGAGGTCGGCGGCGGAGTGGATCACCCGCTCGACCACCGCTCGCGTCAGCGGCGGGAAGTGCGAGGTGTCCAGGCGGGCGCGCAGCCGCCGGTACGACTCCTCCTCGATGGGATGGACGACGCGGTTCACCGGGCGCCCTCCTCGGCGCCCGTGGCGGAGCCACCGGTGGACGGAGCCTGCCAGCGGTAGCCGCGCGGCGTCACCATGCGCCCCGCGATCTCACGCGTCGCCGTGTTGCCGACCGTCACGACCGTCATCATGTCGACCGTCGCCGGGTCCAGGGAGGCCAGCGTCGTCAGGCGGCTGGATTCGTCCGGTCGCGAGGCGTTGCGTACGACACCGACCGGAGTGGCCGGCTCCCGGTGCCCGGCGAGGATCGCGAGCGCCTTCGGCAGCTGCCAGTCGCGGCCCCGGGAACGGGGGTTGTAGAACGTGACCACGATGTCCGCCTCGGCCGCGGCACGCACCCGCCGCTCGATGACCTCCCAGGGGGTGTGCAGGTCGGAGAGGCTGATGGACACGTGGTCGTGCCCGAGCGGCGCGCCCAGGATCGCCCCGGCCGCGAGCGCGGCGGTGACGCCGGGCACGCCGATCACGTCGATGTCGTCGGAGGCCTCGGCGAGTGCGGGCGAGGCCATGGCGTACACGCCGGCGTCCCCGCTGCCGATCAGCGCGACGGCCTGGCCGCGGCGGGCCTCGGCCACCGCGGTCCGCGCCCGCTCCTCCTCGGCGCCGAGCCCCGACTCCAGGACTCGGGTGCCGGGCCGCAGCAGATCGCGGATCTGGTCGACGTACTGGTCGAGCCCCACGAGCACGGAGGCGCGCCGCAGTTCGGCCGTGGCGCGCGGGGTGAGCAGGTCGCGGGCGCCGGGTCCGAGCCCGACCACCGCGAGCCGCCCGCGCACCGGACGCCGTACGACGGCACAGGTCGCCATCGCGGCATGCCCGTCCGCGCGCGCCGACTTCCGCTTGGGGACGAGGAGTTCACCGCCGCGGGCGAGCGCGGCGGCCTCGGCGACCGACGGGGTGCCCACGGCGCCGAGCGGGGCGTCCGAGGGATTGGGGACCTGGACCTTCGCCAACTCCTCGGCCGGGTACGTCAGGACGGGCACCCCGAGCCGCGCGGCCGCCGCCACGATGCCGGGCTCGTCGCGCTTGGCGTCCACGGTGGCGAGGGCGGCGACGCTTCGGGGGGACAGTCCCGCGTCCCGCAGCGCCCCCTCGACCAGGTCGAGCACCTCGTCCGCCGGGGCGCCCCTGGACGCGCCGACACCGACGACGAGGGACGGCGGACGGAGCAGCACCTCACCGCCTGCCGGCGGGTCCGCCCGGTCCGTCAGCCGGACGGTGTGCGCGCCCTGCCCGGCGAACGGCAGCGGCGGCAGCGGCCACGGCACCTCGGCGTCCAGCGCGACCGGCTCCCCGTCCAGCAGGGCCCGCGTCACTCCGGCGACGTCGCCCTCCACGGGCAGCCCCAGCGTGTCCAGGCCGGGGACGCCGACGGCGTCGGTCGCCGTGGTCACCACGGGCTCGGCACCCAGCAACTCGCCCACCTGCCGGGCGAGTTCGTTGGCCCCGCCCCCGTGCCCGCCGACCAGCGACACGGCGAACCGCCCGCCCTCGTCGACGCACACCACACCGGGGTCCGACGCCTTGTCGCCCAGCAGCGGCGCCACGAGCCGTACGACGGCACCCGTCGCGAGGAAGCACACGAGCCGGTCGCACTCCGCGAACGCGGCGCGTACGGCCTCCCCCACGGGACCCTCGTACACGCGCGTGCGGTCCGGCCAGGCCGCGGCCAGCCGGTCGCGCGCCGCCGCCCCCGCCGCGGTGGCGGAAATGAGGCCGATCACAGGGCAACTCCTTCGTCAGCAACGGCGTGCGGCCGCACGCCCCACAGCAGGAAAACGGGATTGGCCGCCGCCAGCCGGGTCACGTCCCCGGGCAGCGGTGCGAGACGGGACGACTGGAGCAGCACCCCGTCGCAGCCCAACCCGGCGCCGGTGAGCGCGGCGCGCACCGCGGGCACCCGGTCCAGCGCGGCCAAGGCGACCACGACCGTCCGCCGGGCCCGCCGGGCGCACTCGGCGACGATGCCGGGCAGCTCGTGCCCACCGCCCCCGACGAACACCGCGTCGGGAGCGTCGAGTTCGCCGAGCACGGCCGGTGCCTCACCGCGCACCACATGTACGTCGACGCCGTGCGCACCGGCGTTGGCGCGGATCCGCTCCACCCCGTCCGCGGCCTTCTCGACCGCGCTGACGGCGGCGCCGAGCCGCGCGCACTCCACGGCCACGGAACCGGAACCGGAGCCGACGTCCCAGACCAGGTCGCCGGGGCGCGGTCCGAGCCGGGCCAGCGCCAGGGCCCGCACCTCGAACTTGGTGATCATCGAGTCGCGGTGGGCGAAGTCGCCCTCGTCCAGCGCCCACCCGGCGGGCCGTACGGCGGCCGCGCCCGCGAGCGTGCGCACGGGACCGAGCGCCCGCGCCTCGTCCAGGCACAGGACGACGCTCACCGCCGTGCCCCAGTCGCGGCCCGCGGCCTCGGCGGGGGAGACCCGCTCCAGGCGCTCCTCGGCGGAGCCCAGCGCGGAGGCGACGACGAGGACCCGGCCGGGCGCGGTGCGGGCGAGCGCGGCGCCCAGCTCGGCCGGACCCGCACCGGGCCCGGTCAGCACGGCGACCTTCGGGTACGCGCGGCACACGTGGACAGCCGTCCGCCGATCGCGCCCGTGCGCGCTGACGACGACCGCGTCGTCCCAGGTCAGCCCGAGCCGCGCGAAGGCGGCGGCGACGGAGGAGACACCCGGCCGGACGTCGAGACACCGTGCGCCGAACCGCTCGGCCAGCGCCCGCACGATCCCGAAGAACCCCGGGTCCCCGGAGGCCAGCACGACCACGCGCCGGTCCTTGGCGACGTACTCCTCGATGGTGTCCAGGGCGGGCGCCAGCGGCCCGAGCACGAGTCGCTCGGCCGCCGCGGGCAGCCGTACGGCGTCCAGATGCCGGCGCCCGCCCACGACGAGCTCGGCCTCCGCCACCGCGTCGGGGGGAGCCGGCGCGCCCGTCCCGGTGCCGACGACCGTGATCACGTACTCGCCCCGCGCTCGCGCAGGGCCCGGCGGGCCTCGGGGTCGGCCTTGCGGTAACCGTGGAAGTGGCCGGGGTGGTACAGGTGCGAGCGGGTGCCCTCGGCGTCCAGCGCCGGTCCGACCAGGAAGAGCGTGTGCTTCCAGAGCTTGTGCTCCTTGACCGTCTCCTCCAGCGTCCCGATGGTGCACTTCACGACCAGTTCCTCCGGCCAGGTCGCCTGGTAGGCGACGACGACCGGCGTGGACGTCGGGTAGCCGCCCTCCAGCAGCTCCCGCACCAACTGCCCGCTGCGGGCGGCCGACAGGAAGATCGCCATGGTGGTGCCGTGCTTGGCGAACTCCCGCACCTCCTCCCCGGGCGGCATCGGCGTCTTGCCGCCGCCGAGCCGGGTGAGGACGACCGACTGCGCGACCTCCGGGATGGTCAGCTCGCGCCGCGCGAGCGCCGCGACGGCGGAGAAGGCGGAGACGCCGGGCACGACCTCGGTCTCCACGCCGATCCGCGCGCACCGGTCGAGCTGCTCCTGCGTGCCGCCCCACAGGGCGGGGTCGCCGGAGTGGACCCGGGCCACCCGCAGACCCTCGGCCCGGGCCCGCTCGTAGACGGCGACGACGTCCTCCAGCGACATCGTCGCCGAGTCGAGGATCTCCGCGTCCTCGCGCGCGTGCTCGAGGACCTCCGCCTGCACCAGGCTGGCGGCCCAGATCACCACGTCGGCCTCGGCGATGGCGCGCGCGGCACGGAACGTCAGCAGGTCGGCGGCGCCGGGGCCGGCACCGACGAAGGTCACCTTGCCGGTGGGGGCATCGGCCATGAAAATCGGTCCTCTCTGGACAAAAGGTCTTACAAGGTGTGCCGGTGGGGCCGCACGATGTGCGCGAACGGCCGTTGATCGGATAACAAAGCCCCATGGCGGTCTTCGTCGCGCTCGGCGCGTTCCTGATGACGCTGGCCGGCGGCTGGACGGCACAGCGTGTGACCGACCGCCGCCATCTGGTCCTGGGACTGGCCGGCGGACTGATGCTCGGTGTGGTGGGCCTGGATCTGCTGCCGGAGGCCCTGAAGGCGGCCGGCGGCGAGGTCTTCGGCGTACCGGCGGCCCTGCTCCTGTTCGTGGCCGGCTTCCTGCTGGCCCATCTGGTGGAGCGGCTGCTGGCCGCCCGCCAGGCCTCGCACGGCGGCGAGGAGAGCAACGGCCGGGTGCCGGAGGTGGGTCTCACGGCGGCCGCGGCGATGGTCGGTCACAGCGCCATGGACGGTGTGGCGATCGGCGCGGCCTTCCAGGTCGGCGGCGGCATGGGCACGGCGGTCGCGCTGGCCGTGGTCGCCCACGACTTCGCGGACGGATTCAACACGTACACGATCACGAGCCTGTACGGGAACGACCGACGCAAGGCGCTGACCATGTTGTTCGCGGACGCGGCGGCGCCGGTCGTGGGTGCCGCCTCGACCGCCTTCGTCTCCATCCCGGAGGGCCTGCTCGGCGGCTATCTCGCACTCTTCGGCGGCGTACTGCTCTACCTCGCCGCCGCCGAGATCCTGCCCGAGGCGCACCATGAACACCCCGCCCGCTCCACGCTGCTGTGCACGATCGCGGGCGTGCTGTTCATCTGGCTGGTGGTGGGCCTCGCCGGCTGAGAGCCCTCGGCGGGAGGTCACAACTTGCCGCCCCGCCCGCCGTCACGCCGCGCGGGCGCGATGAGCGTGGAGAGGTACGGCAGCGCGGCGCCGTCGAGCTCGGCGGCCGGCCGGATCGACTCGGCCTCGAGGCCGAGCGCCGAACCCCATACGGCGTCGTCGATGCGCCCGGTCTCGCGCAGCGCCTCGGCGACCTCGGCGGCCTGCCGGCCGAACTTGTAGGCCACGACGGTGCCCGGCCCGGCCAGGGCGTCCTTCAGCACGGCGGCCCCAGCGGTGACGGGCACCAGGGTGAGCGGCTCGGTGCCCTCGGTGAGGACGGCCCCGGACCGCGCCGCCAGATCCTGCATGGCGGTGATCCCGGGCACGGTCTCCACCGCGGTCCCCGGCACCAGCCCGGCGATGGTGTGGGCGAGATAGGTGAAGGTCGAGTACACGTTGGGGTCGCCGATGGTGGCGAACGCGACGGTGCCGCGCTCCCGGAGCAGCTCGGCGACCCGCGCACCGGCCGCGTCCCAGGCGGCCTCGCGCCGGGCGTGGTCGCTCCGCTCGTTGAGCGCGAACACCACCCGGACGACCTTCTCCCCGGGCACGTAGTGCAGCACGGTGGCCTCGGCCCGCCCGCGCTCGCCGCCGTCCTTCCCATCAGGTGCAGCCATGACGGGTACGACGACGACGGCGGCGGCCCGCAGGGCGTTGACCCCCTTGACGGTCACCAGCTCGGGGTCGCCCGGGCCCACCCCGACTCCGATCAGCCTGCTGCTGCTCATGACGTCCGGCACCTCTCCACGAACCGACGGGCGACACCGGGCTCGGACGCCCAGTGCGTGTGCAGGTAACTCGCGTGCACACCTTGCTGTACGAAACCTTCGAGCCGCCGTTCAGGGGCGCGCACACCCCAGGCGGGAGCCGTCCCCGCCCCCGGCTCGACGACCGTGCGGTGGAACTCGTGCCCCCGCATCCGGGTCCCGGCGGGCGCCAGCGCACTGTCGCCGACGGCGACGGCGTCCCGGTACCCGAGAGTGAGCCGCTCCGACATCCGCGCCCGCGCGTCGATCACCCCGCACATGGGCAGCCCGTCCAGCTCCCGGCACAGGTACAGCAGCCCGGCGCACTCGGCGGCGACGGGAGCGCCGCTCTCTGCGAGGCTTGCGACGGCTTTGCGCAGGTTTTCGTTGGCGGACAGCTCGGGGGCGTACACCTCGGGGAAACCGCCCCCGATGACCAACCCGCGTGTGCCGTCGGGCAGTCGCTCGTCACGGAGGGGGTCGAAGACGACGACTTCGGCTCCGGCGGCGGCGAGCAGCTCGGCGTGCTCGGCATAGGAGAACGTGAACGCACTTCCGCCGGCGACGGCAATTCTCAGCCCGTCCGTGGACGCGGCCCCCAGGGCGTCAGCCGCATCCCAGCCCGCACACGACAACGCACCCGCACTCCGCGCCAGCCCCATCAGCGCTTCGAGATCGCATCCCCGCTCCACCTGCGCCCGCATCGCCTCCACGGCCTCCACCGCCGCGGCGTGCCGCTCCGCGACCGGTACCAGTCCCAGGTGCCGTGACGGCGTCTCCACCGGCGCGGCCCGCCGCAACACCCCCAGCACCGGCACCCCGGCCGAGTCCAGCGCCTCCCGCAGAAGCGCCTCGTGCCGGTCGGACGCCACCTTGTTCAGGATCACGCCGCCGACCCGCACCTCCGGGTCCCAGGAGGCGAACCCGTGCACGAGCGCCGCAACCGACCGCGACTGCGAGGACGCGTCCACGACGAGCACGACGGGCGCCCGCAGCAGCTTGGCGACGTGGGCGGTCGAGGCCAGTTCGCCTTCCCCGGCCGCCCCGTCGAACATCCCCATCACGCCCTCGACGACGGCGACGTCGCACCCGCGCGCCCCGTGCGCGAAGAGCGGCCCGACCAGCTCCGGCCCGCACAGGTACGCGTCGAGGTTCCGTCCCGTGCGTCCGGTGGCGAGCGCGTGATACCCGGGGTCGATGTAGTCCGGCCCGACCTTGTGCGGGGACACGGCGAGCCCCCGTGCGGCGAACGCGGCCATCAGACCCGTGGCGACGGTGGTCTTGCCGCTGCCGGACGACGGCGCGGCAATGACCAGCCGGGGAACCGCAGTCACCACTCGATGCCCCTCTGACCCTTCTGGCCCGTGTCCATGGGGTGCTTGACCTTGGACATGTCGGTCACGAGGTCGGCGAAGCCGACGAGCTTCTCGGGCGCGTTCCGCCCGGTGATCACCACATGCTGGGTCCCGGGCCGGTTCCGCAGCACGTCGACCACCTCGTCCGTGTCGACCCACCCCCAGTGCATCGGGTAGGCGAACTCGTCGAGCACGTACAGCTTGTACGTCTCGGCGGCCAGGTCCCGCTTGACCTGCTCCCAGCCCTCCCGGGCCTTCTCCTCGTTGTCCAGCTGCTCGTCGCGCTGCACCCACGACCAGCCCTCGCCCATCTTGTGCCAGTCGACGGTGCCGCCCTCGCCGGAGGCGCCGAGCACCCGCAGCGCGTTCTCCTCGCCGACCTTCCACTTGGCCGACTTCACGAACTGGAACACCCCGATCGGCCACCCCTGGTTCCAGGCCCGCAGCGCGAGCCCGAAGGCGGCGGTGGACTTGCCCTTCCCGATCCCGGTGTGCACGACGACCAGAGGCCGGTTACGGCGCTGACGGGTCGTCAGTCCGTCGTCCGGCACGACACTCGGCTGCCCCTGCGGCATTACGCGGCCCTCCTCGATGTCCCCTGCACATCCCTCACCAGCCCGGCGATCGAGTCAGCCCGCAGCTCGTCCAGCGACACCGCGGTGCCGCCGAGCTCACCCGCGAGCTGCCCTGCGAGCCCCAGCCGTACCGGCCCCGACTCGCAGTCGACCACCACCGAGGCGGTTCCGTCGGCCGCGAACAGCCGAGCCGCCCGCCCCGCGAGCGCGACCGGCTCGGGTCCGCCCGTGGCACGCCCGTCGGTCACGAGGACGACCAGCGCCCGGCGCGCCGGATCCCTGAGCCGCTCCACCCGCAGCACGTCGTGCGCGCGCAGCAGCCCGGCGGCGAGCGGTGTCCGCCCACCCGTCGGCAGCGACTCCAGCCGGGCCGCGGCCGCGTCCACGGAGGAGGTCGGGGGCAGCGCCACCTCGGCGGCCGTGCCGCGGAACGTCACCAGCCCCACCTTGTCCCGCCGCTGGTACGCGTCCAGCAGCAGCGACAGCACGGCCCCCTTCACGGCGCTCATCCGCTGCCGCGCCGCCATCGACCCGGAGGCGTCCACCACGAACAGCACGAGGTTGCCCTCGCGCCCCTCGCGGGTCGCCTGCCGCAGGTCGTCGCGCCGGACCACCAGCCCGCGACCGGAGCGTCCGCGTGCCCGCTGGTGCGGCGCCGCGGCCTGCACGGTCGCCGCCAGGTGCAGCTTGGTGAGGGCGCCTCGAGGCCGCCTGGCCCCCGTCGTGCGCCCGTGCTCGGTCCGCGCCCGGGAACGCCGCCCCGCGGCGCCCTCTCCGATCCCCGGCACGCTCAGCACCTTGGTCCGGAAGGGCTCGGAGGCGCGTACGGCGGACTGCTCCCCGGCACCGGAGGGCTGCGGCGCGCCGTCCTCGCCGGCCTCGGGACGGGCACCGGTGTCCCCGCCCTGCGGCCCCTCGTCCGGCGCCGGCTGCCCGCCGCCCCCGCCGGGACCGCCGTCCGGACCCGGGTCGTCGTCCTCCGGCCCGGCGAACTCCTCCAGCGTCTCGTCCAGCTTGTCCTCGTCCAGGCCCGGCGCGTCGAAGGGGTTGCGGCGGCGCCGGTGCGGCAGCGCGAGCAGCGCGGCCTGCCGTACGTCCTCGGCGAGCACCTCGGTACGCCCGGCCCAGGCCGCCAGCGCGGTGGCCGTTCGGGCCATCACGATGTCGGCGCGCATGCCGTCCACCTCGAAGGCGGCGCAGGTCGCCGCGATCTGCCGGAGCGCCCCGTCGCCCAGCCGCACCGACGGCAGCAACTCCCTTGCCGCGACGATGCGTTGACGTACCGAGGCTTCCTCGGCGGCCCAGCGGACCGCGAAACCGGCCGGATCGTCGTCGTAGGCGAGCCTGCGCCGTACCACCTCGACCCGCTGGTCCGGCTCCCGCGAGGCCGCGACCTCCACGGTCAGCCCGAACCGGTCGAGCAACTGCGGCCGCAGCTCGCCCTCTTCGGGGTTCATGGTGCCGACGAGCAGGAAGCGGGCGGCGTGCCGCACGGAGACGCCCTCGCGCTCGACGTACGAGGCGCCCATCGCGGCGGCGTCCAGCAGCAGGTCGACCAGGTGGTCGTGGAGGAGGTTGACCTCGTCGACGTAGAGGATGCCGCGGTGCGCGTCGGCGAGCAGGCCGGGCTCGAAGGCCTTCACGCCCTCCGCCAGCGCCCGCTCGATGTCCAGGGCGCCGACCAGACGGTCCTCCGAGGCGCCGACCGGCAGTTCGACCATCCGCGCCGCACGCGTCTCGAACGCGCCCGGCTCGTGCGGACCGTCCGGGCACGCCGGGTCGGGGGCGGCGGGATCGCAGGAGAAGCGGCATCCGGAGACCACGTCGAGGTGCGGCAATAGCGCCGAAAGGGCGCGCACGGCCGTCGACTTGGCGGTGCCCTTCTCGCCGCGCACCAGCACGCCGCCGACCGCCGGGGAGACGGCGTTCAGCAGCAGCGCGAGCCGCAGGTCGTCCTGCCCGACGACGGCCGTAAAGGGGAACGGGGTGGTCACTGGTCGCCCTCCAAGTCGCCTTCCAGCTCCAGATACGTGGCGCGCAGCCGCTCCAGCGTCTCCGCGTCCGGTTCGGCCCAGAGCCCCCGGTCCGCGGCCTCCAGCAGCCGTTCGGTGATCCCGCGCAGCGCCCACGGGTTGGACTTCTTCATGAACTCCTGGTTCTCCGGGGCGAAGACGTACTCTGCGCTGAGCTTCTCGTACATCCAGTCGTCGACGACCCCGGCCGTCGCGTCGTACCCGAAGAGGTAGTCGACGGTCGCCGCCATCTCGAAGGCGCCCTTGTAGCCGTGCCGCCGCATCGCCGCCATCCAGCGCGGGTTGACCACGCGCGCCCGGAAGACGCGGTGCGTCTCCTCGCCGAGCGTGCGGGTCTTCACCTGGTCGGGGGTGGCGGAGTCGCCGACGTACGCCTCGGGGCTCTCGCCCGTCAGATGGCGCACCATGGCGACCATGCCGCCGTGGTACTGGAAGTAGTCGTCGGCGTCGACGAGGTCGTGCTCGCGGGTGTCGACGTTCTTGGCGGCGACCGCGATCCGCCGGAACGCGGTCTCCATGTCCCCGCGCGCGGCCCGCCCGTCGAGCCCGCGCCCGTAGGCGTAGCCGCCCCACACCGCGTAGACCTCGGCGAGGTCGGCGTCGGAGCGCCAGTTGCGGGCGTCGATCAGGGGCAGCAGACCGGCGCCGTACGCGCCCGGCTTGGAGCCGAAGACACGGGCCGTCGCGCGCCGCCGGTCGCCGTGCTCGGCGGTGTCCTGGTCGGCGTGCGCCTTCACGAAGTTGTGCTCGGCGGCCTCGTCCAGCTCCGCCACCTCGCGCACCGCGTCGTCGATCAGCCCGACGACGTGCGGGAAGGCGTCCCGGAAGAAGCCGGAGATACGGACCGTGACGTCGATGCGGGGTCGGCCGAGCTCCTCCAGCGGGACGACCTCGAAGCCGGTGACCCGGCGCGAGGCGTCGTCCCACACCGGCCGGCAGCCCAGCAACGCCAGGATCTCGGCGATGTCGTCGCCCTGGGTGCGCATCGCGGACGTGCCCCAGACCGTGAGGCCGACGGACTTCGGGTACTCGCCGGTGTCCTGCAGATACCGCTGCACCAGGGAGTCGGCGAGCGACTGCCCGACCTCCCAACTCAGCCTGGAGGGAATGGCCTTGGGGTCGACCGAGTAGAAGTTGCGGCCGGTCGGCAGGACGTTGACCAGACCGCGGGTGGGGGAGCCGGACGGGCCGGCGGGGACGTAACCGCCGTCGAGCGCCTTGAGGATGTGGCCGATCTCGTCGGTGGTGCGGGCGAGCCGCGGCACGACCTCGGCACAGGCGAACTCCAGCACCGCGACCGCGTCCGGGAGTTCGGTGCCGACGACGTCACGGACGAGGGCCGGAACCGCGGCCGCGGCCCACTCCCGCTCCTCCATCCCCTCCGCCAACCGCCGGCACAGCTGCTCCAGCAGGTCGATCGCGTCGGCGGCCGAACGGGACGGCCCCTCGACGAGGTCCGTCAGCTCCACCGGCGCCTTCACCGGCGCGCCCGGCTCGGCCAGCAACTCCTTCTCCACCAGCCCGAAATGGGCGGCCAGCGAAGCCCTGAGCCCCGGCAGCGCGTTGGCCTGCCCGCCCCACACCTGCGAGGCGCGCAGCACGGCGAGCACGAGGTTCACGCGCGGCTCGCCGACCGGGCCGCCGCCCAGGATGTGCAGGCCGTCGCGGATCTGCACGTCCTTGATCTCGCACAGATAGCCGTCGATGTGCATGACGAACGAGTCGAACTCGCCGTCGTCCGGCTGCTCGTCCACGTGCAGGTCGTGATGGAGCTCGGCCGCCTTGACCAGGGTCCAGATCTGCGCGCGCACCGCCGGGGCCTTCGTCGGGTCCAGGTCGGAGACGAGCGCGTACTCGTCGAGCAGCTGCTCCAGCTTGGCCAGGTCACCGTAGGTGTCGGCCCGCGCCATCGGCGGTACGAGGTGGTCGACGACCGTGGCGTGCCCGCGCCGCTTGGCCTGGGTGCCCTCACCGGGGTCGTTGACGATGAACGGGTAGATCAGGGGCAGTTCGCCGAGCACGGCGTCCGGCGCGCAGCCGCGGCCGAGCCCGAGTCCCTTGCCGGGCAGCCACTCCATCGTGCCGTGCTTGCCCATGTGGACGACGGCGTCGGCGCCGAAACTGTTCTCCAGCCAGCGGTAGGCCGCCATGTAGTGGTGCGACGGCGGCATGTCGGGGTCGTGGTAGATCGCGATCGGGTTCTCGCCGAAGCCGCGCGGCGGCTGGATCATCACGACGACGTTCCCGAACCGGAGGGAGGCGAGCACGATGTCCTCCCCGTCGACGTACAGCGAGCCCGGCGGCTCGCCCCACGCCTCGGTCATCGCGTCTCTCAGCCCGGGGTCGAGCTTCTCGAACCACGCCCGGTAGTCGGCGAGCGGGACGCGCGCGGGCGCCGACGCGAGCTGGTCCTCGGTCAGCCACTCGACGTCGTGCCCGCCCGCCTCGATGAGCCGGTGGATCAACTCGTCGCCGTTGTCGGGGTAGTCGGTGACCCCGTATCCGGCGTCCTTGAGCGCGTCCAGGACGCGCACCGCCGACGCGGGCGTGTCCAGGCCGACCGCGTTGCCGACCCGGGAGTGCTTGGTCGGGTAGGCGGTGAAGACGAGCGCGAGCTTCTTCCCGGCGTTCGGCCTGTGCCTCAACTCCGCGTGCCGTACGGCGATCCCGGCGACCCGCGCGGCCCGCTCCGGGTCGGCCACGTACACGGGCACGTCGTCCGGGCCCTGCTCCTTGAAGGAGAACGGGACGGTGACGAGCCGCCCGTCGAACTCCGGGATCGCGACCTGCATCGCCGCGTCCATGGGGGACAGGGCGGCGTCGGACGCCTCCCAGGCGGCCCGCGACGAGGTGAGGCAGAGCCCCTGCAGCACAGGGACGTCGAGGTCGGCGAGCGCCCCGATGTCCCACGCCTCTTCGTCGCCACCCGCCGACGCCTGCGAGGCGTGGGTGCCGCCCGCGGCGAGGACGGTGGCGACCAGGGTGTCGGCCTTCGCCAGCAGCTCGTACAGGCCCGCGTCCGCGCAGCGCAGCGAACCGCAGTACACGGGAAGGGCGTTGGCGCCGCGCGCCTCGACCGCGTCGCACAGGGTGTCCACGAAGGCGGTGTTGCCGCTCAGTTCGTGGGCCCGGTAGAAGAGCACGCCGACGGTCGGCCGTCCCTCGACGCGCGGACGCTCGCCGTGGACGCCGTACTCGGGCATCTTCTGCGGCTCGACGAACCCCTCGCCCGTCAGCAGCACGGTGTCGGAGAGGAACCGGGCGAGCTCGGTGAGGTTGGCGGGCCCGCCCTCGACGAGGTACTTCAGCGCCTCGGCCACCACACCGGCGGGCACGGACGACTCGGCCATCAACTCCGCGTCCGGGACGGCCTCTCCGCCGAGCAGCACGGTCGGCACGCCGGACGCCCTCAGCGCCGCGAGCCCGTCCTCCCAGGCCCGCTTCCCGCCGAGCAGCCGTACGACGGCGATGTCGGCGCCCGCGAGGAGGCCGGGCAGCTCCTCGGCCACATCCACCCGGGTGGGGTTGCCGATCCGGTACGAGGCACCGGACGCGGCCCGCGCGGCCAGCAGATCCGTGTCGGCGGTCGACAACAACAACACTGTGCTCATGCGGGTGCTCCCGGTGGAATGAAGGGCAGTCCTTGCGGCGCGCCGGACTCGATGAGCCGCCACAGCGCGTCCGTGTCCGCGTGTTCTTCGATCAGGTCGCCGAGCCGGTCGAGCTGCTGCTCGCGCAGCGCGGCGAACGAGGTGTCGGGGGCCGGCACGAACCGGCGGCCCGCGGCGGCCGCCACCTCGCGCAGGAAGGCCCGCCGGAACCCGTCCGACTCCAGCGAACCGTGCCAGTGCGTGCCCCAGGTCTCGCCGACCCGGCAGCCGTCGAGGAAGGGATCCCCGCCCTCCACCGAGGCGACCCCGTGATGGATCTCGTACCCCTCGACCCGCTCGCCGAGGGCCTCCCCGGACGGACGGGTCAGGGTCTTCTCGCGGGCGAACCGCACCCGCACGGGCAGGACTCCGAGCCCGGGGACCGCACCGGCCCTCGACTCGACCTCGTCCTCGATGTGCTCGCCGAGAATCTGGAAGCCGCCGCAGATGCCCAGGACGGGCCGCTGTTCGGCGGCCCTGCGCTCCAGGGCGTCGGCAAGACCGCGCTCCCGCAGCCACTCCAGTGCGCGCACGGTCCCGCGCGTGCCCGGGACCACCACCAGGTCGGCGTCGGCCAGTTCCTCCGGCCGGTCCACGAAGCGCACCACGACGCCGGGTTCGGCGGCCAGCGCGTCCGCGTCGGTGAAGTTGGACATCAGCGGGACCGCGCACACCGCGACCCGCAGCACGTCCGCGCCGACCGGGGGAGCGGTGTTCGACTCCCGCACGGTCCCGCGCAGCGAGACCCGCAGCCCGTCCTCCTCGTCGATCCCGAGCCCGTGCCGGAAGGGCAGCACGCCGTACGTCCGCCGCCCGGTGAGACCGTGCAGCATGTCGAGCCCGGGCTCCAGCAGACTCACGTCGCCCCGGAACTTGTTGACGAGGAACCCGGCGACGAGCTCCTGGTCCTCGGACGAGAGCAGCGCGACGGTCCCGAAGAAGGACGCGAAGACGCCGCCGCGGTCGATGTCGCCGACGACGAGCACGGGGAGCCGTGCGTTGCGCGCGATCCCCATGTTCACGATGTCGGTACGGCGCAGATTGATTTCGGCGGGGCTGCCGGCCCCCTCACAGATCACCGCGTCATACGTGCCCCGCAACTCGGCGAGGCAGTCGAGAACGGTCCCGAGCAGTCGCTGCTGCCGCCCGCCGTGGTACCCGCGCGCACTGAGCTCGCCCACCGGCTTGCCCAGCAGCACGACCTGACTGCTCTGCTCACCGCCCGGCTTCAGCAGCACGGGGTTCATGAGCGCGGTCGGCTCGACCCGGCACGCCTGCGCCTGCATGGCCTGCGCCCGCCCGATCTCGGCGCCCTCGCGCGTCACGAACGAGTTCAGCGACATGTTCTGCGCCTTGAAGGGGGCGACCTTGACCCCCTGGCGCACCAGCCAGCGGCAGATCCCGGCGGTCACGACACTCTTGCCGGCGTCCGAGGTGGTGCCGGCTACCAGAAGCCCACCGCCGCTCATGACGCACGCTCCCATCGCCGTGCCGGGCGCCGTGCGGCCCGCCCCCGCAGCAGCGCCCCCGCGGCCCCGGCCCCGAGTGCCAGCCACCCGACCCGCCGGGACAGCCGAACGGCTCGCTCGATGTCCCCGAACTCCACGGCCCGCCCTTCACTGTTGAGTACCGGCCGATGCTCCACACGCCCCCCGTACGACAACGTCCCGCCGAGCCGCACTCCGAGCGCCCCCGCGAACGAGGCCTCCACGGGCCCGGCGTTGGGGCTCGGGTGCCTGCCCGCGTCGGCGCGCCAGGCGCGCACCGCCCCGCGGGGATCGCCTCCGGCGACCGTCGCCAGTACGGCTGTCAGCCGCGCTCCCGGCCATCCGGCGACGTCGTCCAGACGGGCGGAAGCCCACCCGTACCGCCGGTACTTGGGCGACCTGTGCCCCACCATGGCGTCGAGCGTGTTGACGGCCCGGAACCCGACCAGCCCCGGCACCCCGCCGACGGCGCCCCACACCAGCGCCCCCACCAAGGCGTCGGAGGTGTTCTCCGCGACGGACTCGACGACGGCCCGGGCGATCCCGCCGGCGTCGAGCGCCTGCGGATCCCGCCCGCACAGATGCGGCAGCCGCGCCCGCGCGGCCTCCACGTCCCCGGCCTCCAGGGCCCGGCGGACGGTGCGGGCCTCACGCGCGAGAGACGTACCGCCGACCACGGCCCAGGTGGCGGCGGCGGTCAGCGCGACGGAGGCGGCACGGGAGGGACGCAGACAGGACTCCGCCAAGGCACCGAGCGTCACGGCGCTTCCGGCGCACACGGCGGTGTGCAGCGCGCCCCACCCGCGGTGGTCCCGCCACAACACCTTCTCCACGGCAGCCGCGGCCCGCCCGAAGCCGGCGACCGGATGCCCGCGGCGCGGATCGCCGAGGAGGTGGTCACCGAGGAGTCCGGCGGCGGCGCCGTACGCGAAGACGCGACCGGCACGCATCGGCTCAGCCGGCCGAGGGGAGGAACAGACTTCGGGCGTTGGGTCCGGGGGCCGGTGGGCAGGCCCCGGAGGCCCTCAACAGGCAGCCGCGCATGGCGATATGTCCTCACTCAGGGTGTCCGCGCCCTGGTTCGACGAGACCGGCGGTGAGAGTTCCTGGCTCCCGGGGCTACCTACCCCGGTGACAGTGGCGGGACCGCGCCGGACTTTCACCGGCTTCCTCTCGCGCCGCCGTACATGGCCTCGGCAGTCCACCACGCGCCCGAACGGCAGTCAACTTGCTGTTGACCTGCGGCGGGGGAGTGTGCTGAGGCCCACAGGGCGCGAGCGTGGGCCGGTTTGCCTCTAGGCGGCCAAAACAGACCTTCCTAGACTGGAACACGACAAGGGGAGGGCGGTCCGTCACGGGGGACGCCGACTCGGGCAGGGGGAGGTCGGTGTGGATCGCACGAACACGGACAAACCGCGCTGGTACACCAGCAGTTACAGCGAGGAAGAGGACTGCGTCGAGGTGGCGGTCACACGGGACGCTGTACTGGTGCGCCACTCCTGGAACCGGGACCGGGGGCACATCGTCTTCTCCCGGGTCCGGTGGCAGACGTTCGTGGATGCGCTCGGCGCCCCTGCCGGAGGGGGAGGGGGAGCGGGATGACAGGTCATCAGTCGACCGGATTACGCCACCAGGGCGGCGAGGTCGTGCGGCCCGAGTCCCGTCGGCCGGCCACGCGAGAGCTCATGGCCCTCGGCCTGCTCGGCGGAGCGGTCGCGGTGGTGGTGGGCGGAGCCGCCGGACTCCTGGTACCGGCCGGTGCCGCACGGACGGCCCTGTGGGTCTGCGTCGCCGCCGTCGTGGCGCTGCTGTTCGGCTTCTGGACGGGGCACCGCATGGTCAGGACGGATCGGCGGACCTGGGCTCCGGGACCACGGCCCGGCGGTCCGCGCTGAGTTCGGCGGCGGACCGGGCGACCGCCGTGTACTCGGCCACCAGGCGGCCCATCCTGACCCACAGCCCGGTGATCAGCGACATCGGCCCCAGGATCAGCGGTCCCAGGCCGTAGGGCGAGGTCACGCCGAACGCGCCCGCGACCGCGATCACCCCGCCCACCGAGACCAGGACGACGACGACGCTGCCGGTGCCGTAGACGATGATCGTCTTCAGCAGCTTGCGCTGCTCCTCGTGCCGCGCGCGCAGCAACTCGATCCGGTCCTGGGTGCGGTTCTTGTCCAGATGGTCCATCCGGACGGTCCGCTCCTCGCTCCGTACGGCGTCGTGGACCAGCCGATTGTACGAGGGGAGGTCCTCCTCCGGGCCGGCGGTGGCCTCCTGCGGTGCGTCCGGCTCGGGCGGGGGCCCCGGGACACGGAAGAAGGCGGCGACCACGCCCTGCCGCCACTCTGTCCACGTGCCTGGCATGTCACGGCCTCCCCTCGTGCCCCGAGCCCTGTGCCCGGGGGTCAGGTGGTGTCGATGCCTTCCCTGATCCGGGTGATCAGGTCGATGCTGCTCTCGGTGTCGCAGGCGCTCTCACGGAGCCACTCGAAGCACTCCTGGTAGCGCACGATCAGCTCGAAGTCGTCGCCCGTCGTCTGACCCCTGTGCTCCATGTGCAGGAGGTCCTCGTCGTCGTGGAAGCCGAGCAGGATGAAGCTGGTCTGCGTGGCGTAGTGCGCGGGCCTGGTGAACGGCAGCACCTGCAGCGTCACCCGGGGATGCGCCGCCATGTCGATCAGGTGCTGCAGCTGGTTGCGCTGCACCCGCGGGCCGCCGACCTGGCGGTGCAGCGCCGCCTCGTCGAGGATGAAGGAGAGCCAGGGAGAGGGCGCGTCGGTGTCCAGTACGCGCTCCTGGCGCGCCGTGCGCAGCTCGATGATCTTCCGGGCCCGCGCCTCGTCCACCCGCGGCGCGAGTACGGCGGCTGCGTAGTCCTCGGTCTGCAGCAGCCCGGGCACCACGATGGGGTGATAGGTGCGGATCGACGCGGCCGCGCTCTCGTAACCGATGTACGACCTGAACCCGGGTGTGATGACCTCGTTCCAGGGGGTCCACCAGCTCTGTCCCTTGCTGCCCCGTGCCGCGTCCTCCAGCTCGGCGACCAGCTTGGGGTCCGTCACGCCGTAGTGCTGGATCAGCGCCCGCACGTCGGTGACCGAGACGCTCACGGTCCCGGCCTCGATGCGCATGATCTTCGACAGCGACCACTCCAGCGCGCCTGCGGCATCGGTCTGCGTCTGACCGGTGGCCTCGCGCGCCTTGCGCAGTTCGATGCGCAGCCGGCGGCGGTTCAGACTCGGGTCGACTTCCCTGGGCATGGGCTGGCTCCTCCGTGACCGTTCAGACGTAGGCGATGCGCCGCTCAGGCGTGTTCCTTCTGACAGGTGCCCCGATGCCGTACGTCTTTGGGTCTGTGTCAGTCTGCCATATGGCGTTTCGCGGGGCGGCTGGCGGACTTATATCACGCCACCCGGGGCGGAGGGGCGGGCTCGCGCCGCGGTCTGCGTCGTACGGGCGTGCGGATCGTCCACGCCACCCGCGTTCACCGATCGTGATGGGGCGCGCTACGAGGCGTCATCCACCTGGGTCCCGCGGGACGCGAGGGACGAACGGTCGGTGGGCCGGATGTGCGGTGCGGCGGTGGGTGACGATCGGGCCACGGTGCGGAAGTGGCCGAATATCGCCTGGCCGCAACAGGACGGCGCCCCCTGACCGGCCTTTCGGCCGGTCAGGGGGCGCCGTGCGAGTGCGAGGTGCGGTCGCGGCCTCAGCTCTTGGTCATGATCAGGGAGATCCCGTACGCCACGGCCGCCGCGCAGGCCGCGAAGCACACGTACGCGCCCGTGACCGCGAGGGCCGCCGAGTTGCCCTGCGCTGCCGCCCGTTCGCGGCGCGACAGGCCCATGATGCCGAGGGTGAACAGGGTCACGAGGCCCACGGTGACCGCGAGGCTGACGCCGAAGACGGAGCCCAGAGCTGCCCAGTCGATCTTCATGCTGCTTCTCTTCCTTCGTGCCGGGCGCGCCGGCTCAGACGGTCGCGGCCGGCGGGGTCGCCGGGGCCGCCTGGTCGGGGGTGGCGGTCGGGGCCGGGGCCGGGACGGTGGCCGTCAGGTCCTCGCTGATCGTGGCCGCGGGAGGCGGCGTCACGGCGGCGATCGCCGTGGTCACCACGCCGGCCGGCTCCTCGGTGTCGTTGACGTTCGTCGCGTCGACGACCTGGCGGCGGGAGAGCTTCCAGATCGTGGCGCTCGCCGCGACCAGGAAGACTGCGACGACGGCGGTGCCCCAGTCGCCGAGGTCCGTCACGGACTCGGCGCCGGCGGCGACCAGAGCGGCGGCCGGAAGCGTGAGCACCCAGGCGACCAGCATCCGGGTCGCGGTCGACCAGCGGACGACGCCGCCCTTGCGGCCGAGGCCCGCGCCCATCACCGAACCGGAGACCACGTGCGTGGTGGACAGGGAGAAGCCGAGGTGCGAGGAGGCCAGGATCGCCGTCGCCGCGCTGGTCTGGGCGGCGAAGCCCTGCTGCGGCCGCAGCTCGGTCAGGCCCTTGCCCATCGTGCGGATGATGCGCCAGCCGCCGATGTAGGTGCCGAGCGCGATGGCGAGGCCGGCGGAGAGGATGACCCAGGTGGGCGGGTCGGAGTCGGGGGCGACGACACCGCCGGCGACCAGGGCGAGGGTGATGACGCCCATCGTCTTCTGCGCGTCGTTCGTGCCGTGGGCCAGGGAGACCAGGCCCGCCGAGGCGATCTGCCCGGTGCGGAAGCCCTTCTCGGCGGCCTTGCCGTCGGCCTTGCGACTCATCGTGTACGAAAGCCGGGTGCCGATCATGGCGGCCACGCCCGCGACGATCGGGGCGGCGACCGCCGGGAGGAGCACCTTGGTGACGAGCACGTCGCCGTGCACGGCTCCGAAGCCGGCCGAGGCGACGGTGGCGCCGATCAGGCCGCCCATCAGGGCGTGCGAGGAGCTGGAGGGGAGCCCCACCAGCCATGTCACGAGGTTCCAGAGGATCGCGCCGACCAGCGCCGCGAAGATGACCTCGGGACGGATGCCGGCCTCGTCCACGAGGCCCTTGGAGATCGTGTTGGCGACCTCCACCGACAGAAAGGCGCCGACAAGGTTGAGCGCGGCGGACATGGCCACCGCGACCTTGGGCTTGAGTGCACCGGTCGAGATGGTGGTGGCCATCGCGTTGGCGGTGTCGTGGAAACCGTTCGTGAAATCAAACGCGAGTGCGGTTACGACCACAATCGCGAGGATCAGCGAGAAGTTTTCCATTTACCCAGGCAATCGTTCGAAGTCATCGGTCGCTTGACCGTAGGAAACCTGAGTGAACGGAAGATGAACTGGACAGGGCTTCGAGGTGACCTGATGAGGGGGTTGCCGCTCCGCACCCGGCCCGGCGGCCCCCTCACCCTCGGCGCCCCTTGGCTACCCGCCCCGGGCGAACCTCTTCAGCTGGGCCCGGGAGCCGTTGAAGAGATTCTGGTCACCCGGCAGGCTGCCCTTGCTGCCGTACTGCCAGAAGGTCCAGTACGGCCACCCGGCGGGCATCGATCCCGACGCCGCCGGGCTGCGGCCGGCCAGCCACAGCGCGTGGTTCGAGGCGAACGCGCGGCTGCCGCCGGTGCAGGTGTTCCACCAGCGGGCGGTCGTGTAGATCACCGGCCGGCGCCCGGTGCGCCGCTTCACCTCGTCGCTGAACGAGTGGAGCCAGTGGACCATGCCCGCCTTGCTCAGGCCGTAGCACCGGTGCTTGGCGCTGTACGGGTTGTATTCGATGTCGAGCGCCGGCGGCAGCGTCCAGCCGTCCGCGCGCCACCGGCCGCCGTGGCGGACGAAGTACGCCGCCTGGGCCCTGCCCGACGAGCGGTCCGGCAGCGCGAAGTGGTAGGCCCCGCGGATGATGCCGGCGTCGCGGGCACCGTTGTACTGCCTGGTGAAGTACGGGTTGCGGTACGTGGTGGACTCGGTCGCCTTGACGTAGACGAACCTGGCGCCCCTGGCCTTCGCCCGCGACCAGTCGACGTTCTTCTGGTGCGAGGAGACGTCGTGCCCCTTCGGCAGGCCGGCCGCCGCGGCCGGAAGCGCGGCGAGGGCGGTGCCGCCGACGGCGAGCGCCGCCACGGAGACCGCGGCGGCGCAGCTGCGGCGGCGCAGCACCTTGTGATCACGAGCCATGTTTCCCCCCGGAATGGCGACGTGCGCAGCAGGTCAACGGGAGATTACTGGAAGGTCGTTGCATGTGCGGTGATCTCCGGCCAAGCATGGCGAGAGAGTGATTTGTCTGCATATGTGTTCTTTCGGAGGCTCGGCCTCCGTCCTAAAGTGCCCCCGGTCCGGCCGCGTGTCGGGGTCTGCCTGGCAGGATCGCGGCATGGCTGAGGAGCGGCAGGACCAGCGGGACGGACGGGATGCCCGGGAGCGCGGACAGGATGCGCGGGAAGCGTGGCGGAGGGATGTGCTCCCGGAGGAGGCCCGCGCCTGGGAGGACCTCGTCGCCACCGCCCGCCGCACCGTGTCCGACGGACTGGTCGTCGGCACCTCCGGCAACGTCTCGGTACGCGTCGGCGACACCGTGCTGGTCACGCCCTCGGGTGTCCCCTACGACCGGCTCACGCCCGAGGACGTGACCGGCGTCGGCCTCGACGGCCGGCAGGTGCTCGGCACCCTGGTCCCGACCAGCGAGCTGCCCATGCACCTCGCCGTCCTCCGCACCACCGACGCCCGTGCCGTCGTCCACACGCACGCCGTGCACGCGACCGCGGTCTCCACGCTCGTCCCCGAGCTTCCGACGATCCACTACATGACGGCCGCCCTCGGCGGGCCCGTCCGAGTCGCCCCCTATGCGACGTATGGCAGCGACGAGTTGGCCGAGAACATGCTCCGCGCCCTCGCCGGCCGCGCCGGCTGCCTGCTGCAGAACCACGGCACGATCACCTACGGCGCCACCTTGGACCAGGCCTACGACCGCACCGCGCAGCTGGAGTGGATGTGCCGGCTGTGGCTCACGGCGTCGTCCGTGCCCGGCATGTCGCCGTCCCTGCTCTCCGGCGGGCAATTGGCGGAGGTGGCCGAGAAACTGCTGGGGTACGGGCAACGCGGGTGACTTCGCGGGGTACCCGCAACGGCGTGAGCAGACCACACGATCGCCGAGAACTCGCGTCACCCCGTGCCTTCCTCCCGCTGGCCGGTCAACGGGTCCGCCGGGACACTGGAGGGGTGCGCACAGTCAAAGCGACGGCCGCGGCCGTCACCGTGGCCCTGGCGGCCGGCGCGGCGAGCGTGGCGGTCGGCCGGTTCGCGAGCGACGCAGCGCTCAAGGCGCCCCCGGGCAAACCGCTGCCGACCGAGCCCCGGCTCACCGTGCACGCCACGGCCGCGGGCCAGGTCGCCCTCACCCGCCACCTGGCGGCCCTGCGCCCCGGCGTCTACGGCCTCGCGGGCAACGGCACGCACGCGGTCGTCGGCCCGGTGCTCGGCGCCGCCTCGCACTCCGCCGACACCGTCGTGCGCCGCCTGGAGCGGGTCACGCAGGGCACGCTGGAAACGGGCGACAAGGTGCGGCTGACCGCGGCCGTGCACCACGGCGACCCGCGCTCCGCCCTCGGCCTCGACCACCGCGACGTCGAGGTCCTCGGCGAACTGGGTGCCATGCCCGCCTGGTTCGTGCCCGGCGTGCGCGACACCTGGGTGATCACGGTGCACGGCCTGGGAGCCACCCGCGAACACCCCATGAACGTCATGGAGTTCCTGCACCGCCAGCGCTTCCCGGTGCTCGACCTCGCCTACCGCGGCGACCGTGGCGCGCCCCGCTCCCCGGACGGACTGAACCACCTGGGCGAGACCGAGTGGCGCGACGTGGACGCGGCCGTCCGGTACGCCGTGGACAACGGCGCCCGGCAGGTCGTCCTGCACGGCTGGTCCACCGGCGCCACCATGGCGCTGCGCGCCGCCGTGCGCTCCGCGCTGCGCGAGCGGATCTCGGGGCTGATCCTCGACTCCCCGGTCCTCAGCTGGCCGACGACGCTGCGCGCCCTCGCCTCGGCCCGCCGCACCCCGGGCGCCCTGCTGCCGCTCGCCGTACGGGCCGCCCAGGGGCGCACGGGCCTGGAGCGCGACAGCGCCGCCGAGGCCGCGCAGCTCACCGTGCCGACGCTGATCTTCCACGGCCCGGACGACACCCTGGCCCCCTGGGAGCACTCCCGCCGGCTCGCGAACGCCCGCCCCAACCTGATCGCCCTGCACACGGTCGCGCAGGCCCCGCACGGCGCGATGTGGAACGCCGACCCCGAGGCCTACGAGGAGGCGCTGCGCCGCTTCCTCACCCCGCTCATGTGACCCGCGGCCCGGCCCCGTCCACGGAGCCGGGTGTGCGCGCACCTGTACGGTCGGTGCGGTTCCGTTTAAGGCCGTACGACTGGCCTGTTCTCGGCCCCGCACCGCCCACCGGACCCCGTGCGTTGGCCAGTCCCGTCGCCCGCCGTGACATTCCGTTTGGGTTTTCGGACCGTCAACCGGAAGACTGCACCCGTGACGTCCCGTATCCCGCGCGACTCCAGGCTTCGACTCGTCCGCCCGCGACCCCTGGCCGCCGCCCCCTCAGCTGTGAACCAGCGGCGCCCACGCCGCCCCGCGCCCCGCCCTCCGGAGGGCACACCGGCGCCCGCGGAGCTGGCCAGAATGGCGCGCTCCGGTCTGGCCGCCGCGGCCCGCGTCGCCCGCTGGGCCGACGCGGCTCTCGGCCCGGGCGGCGACGACGCGACGGCGGACGGGAAGGCCACCCTCTCCGACGAGACCGCCGAACGCGCCGCCGTGGAACTGGGCCTGAGCTCGGCTCAGGTCCGCGCGGACTGGGACACCGCCCGCCTCGCCGGCCTCATCGAGGTGCACGGCGACAGCGCCCGCCCCGGCTGGCGGCTGCGCGCCTGGAACCGCGACGACAGCGCCGTGCTGCGCGGCTGGGTCGCCCTCTTCGACGCCTGGTCCCTCGCCCACCCCGAGCCGGCGGAGCACGAGCCGGCCGGCGTCGCCGAGGTCGTCTCGGCCATGCCCCAGGTGCTCTCCTTCCTCCAGCTGTCCGCCGGGCCCGTCCCGGTCGACCAGCTCCTCGACCTCCTGGAGCAGCGGGTCACCGAACTGCGCACCGCACGATGCGAGATCCCCTACGGCCCGCAGCCGGAGCCCGTGCAGCAGCAGCCCACGGACACCCCGCTCGCACCCCTCCTCGACTGGGCGCTGCGTGCCCTCGCCGCCGTCGGCGCGCTCACCTACGGCGACGGGCACGCCACGCTCACCCCGCTCGGCAACTGGGCGGTCTGGGTCAAGCTGGAGCAGATCTGCGTCGCCGCGCAGAGCCCCGCCGGGAACATCGAGCAGGCGGCCGAGGACATGCTCCGCGGCTGCGCCCAGCTGCGACCCAACGCCGCCCGCGCCGAGTACCGTGCCTGGCTCGCCGCCCGGCCCGTGGGCAGCGCCGTCACCGAGCTCATCGACGCCGCGCGCGGCGACGACGCCCTGCTGCGCGGCCTCGCCTTCGAGGCGCTGCGCGTGGTCGGCGCCCCCGCCGAGCCCGACGTCAGCGCCGTGGTCGAGGAGCCCACGCTGCGGCCGTACGCGCTGCTGTGGCTGGCCGAGCACGACGGCGTGGACCCCGAGGACGCCCACGAGGTGCTCACCCGCGAGGAGGCCACCTGGCTGTGGGTCGACACCGCGGCCGCCGTCGCCGACCACGGCGAGGCCCCGATGCTCGTACGGCACCTGGAGTCGGCCGTGCAGCCGACGGTCCCCTCGCTCCTGGACGAGGTGCGCGCCGTCGGGCATCCCCGCACCGTGCAGGTCCTGGTCGCGCTCGCCGCGGCGCACCCCGACCCCGCCCTGGCCAAGGCCGTGCGCCGGGCCGCCTTCCAGGTGCACACCGGCGGCTGAGCCGAAAGGACCGCACGCGTGCCCGGGCGTGCCCTTCGTCACGCCCGGGCGACCGAACACGCGGACCCAGGAAAACTGGTTGCATCGCCCCGTTAGACTTGGCCCATGGCCATTCTCCTCGCGCATTAGACGGCGGGAACGTCCTCAGCCGCCCACCCGTCAACCATGACTGCCCTGGAGCCTGTCCGTGATCTCCGCCTCCGGTATCGAGCTGCGCGCCGGCGCCCGTGTCCTCATCGAGTCCGCCACCTTCCGTGTCGCCAAGGGCGACCGCATCGGTCTGGTCGGCCGCAACGGCGCGGGCAAGACCACCCTCACCAAGTGCCTGGCCGGGGAGGGCATCCCGGCGGGCGGCACCATCACCCGATCCGGCGAGGTCGGCTACCTCCCCCAGGACCCGCGCACCGGGGACCTCGACGTCCTCGCCCGCGACCGCGTCCTGTCCGCGCGCGGCCTGGACGTACTGCTGCGCAAGATGCGCGAGAACGAGCAGCGCATCGCCAACGGCCAGGGCAGCACCCGCGAGAAGGCCCTCAGGCAGTACGAGCGCCAGGAGACGGAGTTCCTCACCAAGGGCGGGTACGCCGCCGAGGCCGAGGCCGCCACCATCGCCGCCGCGCTCAACCTGCCCGACCGGGTGCTCGGTCAGCCGCTGCACACCCTCTCCGGCGGTCAGCGCCGCCGTATCGAACTGGCCCGCATCCTCTTCTCGGACGCGGACACGCTGCTCCTCGACGAGCCCACCAACCACCTCGACGCGGACTCGATCATCTGGCTGCGGGACTACCTGAAGACCTACCGTGGCGGCTTCATCGTGATCTCCCACGACGTCGACCTGGTCGAGACGGTCGTGAACAAGGTGTTCTACCTGGACGCCAACCGCGCCCAGATCGACATCTACAACATGGGCTGGAAGCTCTACCAGCAGCAGCGCGAGGCCGACGAGAAGCGCCGCAAGCGGGAGCGGCAGAACGCCGAGAAGAAGGCCGCCGCGCTGCACTCGCAGGCCGACAAGATGCGCGCCAAGGCCACCAAGACGGTCGCCGCGCAGAACATGGCCAAGCGTGCCGACCGGCTGCTCGCCGGACTCGACGCGGTGCGGGTCTCCGACAAGGTCGCCAAGCTGCGCTTCCCTGATCCCGCGCCCTGCGGCAAGACCCCACTGACGGCCGAGGGCCTGTCGAAGTCGTACGGCTCGCTGGAGATCTTCACCGACGTCGACCTGGCCATCGACAAGGGCTCGCGCGTCGTCATCCTCGGCCTCAACGGCGCGGGAAAGACAACCCTGTTGAGGCTTCTCGCGGGCGCCGAACAGCCGGACACCGGCGCCGTCGTCCCCGGCCACGGCCTCAAGCTCGGGTACTACGCCCAGGAGCACGAGACCCTGGACCCGGAGCGCTCGGTCCTGGAGAACATGCGCTCCTCGGCCCCCGACATGGACCTCGTCGAGGTCCGCAAGGTGCTCGGCTCGTTCCTGTTCTCCGGCGACGACGTCGACAAGCCGGCCGGGGTCCTCTCCGGCGGCGAGAAGACCCGCCTGGCGCTGGCGACCCTGGTGGTCTCCTCCGCCAACGTCCTGCTCCTCGACGAGCCGACCAACAACCTCGACCCCGCCAGCCGCGAGGAGATCCTCGGCGCGCTGCGCACCTACAAGGGCGCGGTCGTCCTCGTCACCCACGACGAGGGCGCCGTCGAGGCGCTCCAGCCGGAGCGGATCATTCTGCTTCCGGACGGCGTCGAGGACCTGTGGGGCTCGGACTACGCGGATCTCGTCGCCCTGGCTTGATCGAAAGCGTGATCCACAGCGTATGGATCATTCGGCCCATCGGTGATCCATCATCTGTGTGAGATCTCCTCGTACCGAGGTGTGTCCTACATCGAATTCGCGGCCGAGCCCTTTATCCGCAAGGGCTCGGCCGTCACACGCCGCTGACCTGGCACTTCGCGGAACAACCCGTTCGGCGGTACGAACGCCGCCGGGTGGAATTCCGCATTCCCCTTGTGGGGATGCGCACCTGTCGTCAAATCCCTGTCTTACGGACCTTGCCGAATGGGTGGCCATGAAGCCCCGGAGGGGTGATCATGAGGAGACCAGAGCGCACTTCCCATGAGGAGGCACGGGTGGCCGAGACTCTGAAGAAGGGCAGCCGGGTAACCGGCGCCGCGCGCGACAAGCTCGCGGCAGACCTGAAGAAGAAGTACGACTCCGGTGCGAGCATTCGGGCACTGGCCGAGGAAACCGGCCGCTCGTATGGCTTCGTGCACCGGATGCTCAGCGAATCGGGCGTCACGCTTCGTGGGCGTGGCGGGGCGACGCGGGGAAAGAAAGCCTCAGGCTGACCCCGGGCGGCCCCTCGGCTCCGATGGTGGCCACCCGGTCGGTCGGACGATCGGCCGGGTGGTTACTGTGCAGTCACTTAGCTCTGCTCTGCTGACCGCACTCATCGGAGGCGCCCCATGGCCACGCCCGCCAAGGACCTCGGTCCCGTACTCGACAAGGACGGCGTACGGCTCACCGTCGACGACGCGATCGCCACGGTGACGCTGACCAATCCGGCCAAGCGCAATGCGCAGAGCCCCGCGATGTGGCGGACGCTCGCCGAGGCCGGGCGGGTCCTGCCGGGGTCGGTCCGTGTCGTGGTGCTGCGTGCCGAGGGCCAGTCGTTCTCGGCCGGCCTCGACCGGCAGATGTTCACGCCCGAGGGAATCGAGGGCGAGCCGACGTTCATCGACCTCGCGCGCAGCAGCGACGGTGAACTCGACGCGAGCATCGCCGAGTTCCAGGACGGCTTCACCTGGTGGCGGCGCAGCGACCTCGTGTCCATCGCCGCCGTGCAGGGGCACGCCATCGGAGCGGGCTTCCAGCTTGCCCTCGCCTGTGACCTGCGCGTCGTCGCCGACGACGTGCAGTTCGCCATGCGCGAGACCAGCCTCGGGCTGGTGCCGGACCTGACGGGGACGCATCCGCTCGTCGGGCTGGTCGGCTATGCCCGCGCCCTGGAGATCTGCATCACCGGCCGCCTGGTCCAGGCCGAGGAGGCCATCAGTACGGGCCTCGCCAACCTCGCGGTCCCGGCCGACCAGCTCGACGGCGCCGTCCACGATCTGGCGTCCGCGATCCTGGCCGCGCCCCGCGACGCCGTCATCGAGACGAAGGCCCTGATCCGCGGAGCGCACGGCCGCTCCTACGACGACCAGCGCACCGCGGAGCGCACGGCCCAGGCCCGCCGCCTGCGGGATCTGGCGGGCCTCGGCGAGTAACCCCACGGCGGCCCGCAGCCACCACCACCGTCAGCCGACGGCAGTCACCAGCACCGCCACCGTCGGGTGGTCCGGCAGGGCGTTCTGGACCGCCGTGCGGACCTGGCGGGCCACGTCCGAGGCGCGGTGGCCCGGGGCCACCGCGAGTTCCACGCGCGCGTGGCGGTGCGGCAGGGCGTTCTCCGCGGTGCGTTCCTCGAGGTGGACCGCACGGCCCAGGCCGGTCGTGAGGTGGGTGACTCCCGGGACGGCCAGGGCGGCAGCCGCCGCGCGGCCCTCGTCGTCCGGCCCGGGCTCCGCGGCGCGCGGCGGGTCGGGCTGCCGTACGGGGACGGGTTCCGGCTCCTCGTCCAGGAGGGCCGTGACCTGCAGGTCCACCTCCGCCACCGCAAGCCCGAGCCGGTCCTGCGCCGCGGCCGTCAGCGTCGTACGCACGAGGGCCGCAATCGCCGGCAGCGGCACGGCGGCCGTCGCCGCGAACTCCGCCGTCACCCGCAGCGGTCCGGGCGGCAGGGCGCTCGGCGGAGGTGGCACCGCCGGATCGTGCACGTCCTCCGGGTCGGCGAGGGAGATCCGGAGGACGTCCAGGCGTACCCCCGGCATCCGTTCGGCCGCACGGCGCAGTGCCGCCTCGGCCGCCTCCTCCGAGATCCACGCTCCGTCACGCGAGCCGCCCAGGGGCAGCAGCCTGCCCAGACCCAACTGATGCCGCACCGTCTGCGCCCACCGTTCCGCCGTCATTGCTCCAGCCTGCCGCATCCCTGGCGCGCGGGAGCGCAACCCCACCTACCGTGGTGTGAGGAGGACGAACCGAAGGGACGTACGGCGATGACCGACATGACGGAGCAGAACCGGACGAGGACCCCCGGAGGAGACAAGGAGATGCCGGACAACCCGGCGACGGCGCGCAAGACTACGCGGCGCGGCGGCGGGGACCCGGCCACCCGGGGACGGACGACGATCGCCGACGGCGTCGTGGAGAAGATCGCGGGGCTGGCCGCACGGGACGTGGTCGGCGTGCACGCCCTGGGCAGCGGCCTCAGCCGCACCTTCGGGGCCGTGCGCGACCGGGTCCCCGGCGGCTCGAAGTCCGTGACGCGAGGCGTCAAGGCCGAGGTCGGCGAGGTGCAGACGGCGCTCGACCTGGAGATCGTCGTCGACTACGGCGTCTCCATCTCCGACGTCGCCCACGCTGTGCGCGAGAACGTCATCGCGGCGGTGGAACGCATGGCGGGCCTCGAGGTCGTCGAGGTCAACATCGCGGTGAGCGATGTCAAGCTGCCGGACGAAGAGGACGAGGAGCCGGAGCCCCGCATCCAGTGACGCGCCGGCCGCCTGACAACCGCACCGCTGAGGGGAGCGCACGATGAGCATGGCCGTGGCCGGCATGATCGCCGGCATGGCACTGGGATTCGCCGGATACTTCGGCGGCTTCGGGGCCTTTCTGCTGGTGGCCGCGCTGGGCGCCATCGGTTTCGTCGTCGGCCGGTTCGTGGAGGGGGACCTGGAGGTCGGCGACTTCTTCCGTACGCGTGACGGCCGTCGGCGGTGACATCGGTGAGTGAGAGCGTCGGCGAGCTGCGCAGACCCCCGGCCGCCGTCACGCCGGGCGAACGCGGGGCCACCCGGATCGCCGACCGGGTGGTCTCGAAGATCGCGTCCCAGGCGGCCCGCGAGAAGCTCGCCGACCAGTCCGCGGCCACGGCACGCCCGCGTGCCACGGTCGTGGTGCACCATGCGTCGTCCGCGCACGTCCGCGTCCACATCGAGCTCGACTATCCCTGCGACATCGGCACCCGCTGCGCGGAGGTGCGTCGACATGTCGCTTTGCGGGTACGCGCGTTGGTGGGCATGGAGGTGCCGGAGGTCGCAGTCCACGTGGAGCGGCTGCATCTGACCCCGGCACACGGCGCGGCACAGGGGAGGACCCGATGAGCGAGCCCCAGGGCTCCGAGGGCACCACACAGCGACTGCCGGTCATCGAGAAGGCGTTCGGCGACGACCTCGACCAGGGCGCACCACCCGCGGCGGCCGACGAGGGCGCCCGCGAGGGCCGCTTCTGGTCCGCGCGCCGCGTCCCCGCGGCCATCGTCGCGGTCCTGGTACTCGCCGTCGCGGGCGTCTTCCTCTACGACATCGCCGCCGTCCGCGCCAACCGGCCGGCGATGCGCTGGCGCCGCGAGCTCGCCCGGCAGCTCGCCGAGCGCCCCCTCGACGACATCTGGGTGCTCGTCGGCGCCGGCGTCGCCGCGGCCCTCGGCCTCTGGCTGATCGCGCTCGCCGTCACGCCGGGCCTGCGCGGCGTGCTGCCGATGCGGCGCCCGCAGGCCGACGTCCGCGCCGGACTGCACCGCGACGCGGCCGCCCTGGTGCTGCGCGACCGCGCCATGGAGGTCGCCGGGGTCCAGTCCGTACGGGTGCGGATGCGCCGCAGGCGCGCCGGCGTCTTCGCCCTCTCGCACTTCCGCGAACTGGACGACGTACAGGCCGATCTGGACGCCACGCTCGCTGAGGCCGTCAGGGGCATGGGGCTCGCCAGGCCACCCGCGCTGACGGTGCACGTACGGCGTCCCGGACGGAAGAGGTGAGCGCGGTGCTCAGGACCGTCAACCGTGTGCTGATCGCCATCGCCGGGCTGGTGCTGCTCGTGCTGGGCGGCGCCGTACTGGCCGTGGGGCTCGGGGTGCGCCCGCCCTCCTGGTGGATCCACGACGGCCGGCACGACGTCCTGCTCAGCGATGCCGAACGCACCCACTGGCGGGACGCCGGCTGGTGGTGGCCGACCGTCATCGCCGCGCTGGCCGTGCTGGTCCTGATCGCCCTGTGGTGGCTGACCGCGGTCCTGCGCCGGCGCCGGCTCGCCGAGGTCCTGGTCGACACCGGCGACGGTGAGGGCGCGCTGCTGCGGGGCCGGGCCCTGGAGAACGTACTGGCGGGCGAGGCGGGCCAGTTGGAGGGCGTCGCGCACGCCCGCGCCCGGCTGACCGGCGGCCGGACCGCCCCCGAGGCGCGTCTCCAGCTCGAACTGGAACCGCATGTGGACCCGGGAACGGCCCTGTACGACCTGGCCACCGAATCGCTGACGCACGCCCGTAACTCGGCCGGCCTCGCGGCCTTCCCCGCGGAGGTACGGATGAAGGCCGTCAAGCACCGGGCGGAAAGGGTGAGTTGAGCGCCGGCCGTCAGAATCCGTGCCGCATCCCGCCGTCGACGGGCACCATGATCCCCGTCAGATAAGAGGCGGCCGGCGACAGCAGGAACGCCGCCGTACGCCCGAACTCCTCCGGCGCCCCGTACCGGCGCAGTGGAATGCGGGATTCGTTGGCCGCGCGCGTCGCCTCGGGGTCGGCGGACATCCCGTCCAGCTCGCGCACGCGGTCCGTGTCGATCCGGGCCGGGAGCAGGCCCACCACCCGGATCCCGCGCGGCCCCAGTTCGTCCGCGATCGACTTGGCGAAGCCGGCCAGGCCCGGCCGCAGTCCGTTGGAGATGGTCAGTGCCGGGATCGGCTCGTGCACCGAGCCGGACAGCACGAACCCGATCACACCGCCGGCCTCGAGCTCCGCGGCCGCCGCCCGGGCGAGCCGGACCGCGCCCAGGAACACCGAGTCGAACGCCGTACGCCACTGCTCGTCCGTGTTGTCCGCGAGGAACCCGGCCGGCGGACCGCCGACGCTGATGAGGATGCCGTCGAAGCCGCCGAACCGCTGCCGCGCGGCCTCGATGAGCCGTGCCGGCGCGTCCGGGTCGGCGTTGTCGACCGCGATCCCGGCCGCGTTCGGCCCCAGCTCGGCCACCGCGTCGGCGACCCCCTTCTCGTCCCGCCCCGTGACGACCACCTTCGCGCCGTCCGCGACGAGTTCGCGCGCGGCGGCGTTGCCGAGGCCCCGCGTGGCCCCGGTGACGACGTACACCCGGTCCTTCAGTCCAAGATCCATGGCCCCTATCCTGCCGTCTCGTCCCCGAACAGGGCGAGGGCGGTGTTCACCAGGCCGACATGGCTGAAGGCCTGGGGGAAGTTCCCGAGCTGCCGGTTCGCCACGGGGTCGTACTCCTCGGACAGCAGACCCACGTCGTTGGTGAGGCCCACCAGCCGTTCGAACAGCTCCCGGGCCTCCTTCCCGCGGCCCGTCATGTGCAGGGCGTCCGCCAGCCAGAACGAGCACACCAGGAAGGTGCCCTCGTCGCCGGGCAGCCCGTCGACGGTCCTCCCGGCCGTGCTGTAGCGGCGCAGGAAGCCGCCCTGGCCCAGCTCCTCGCGGACCGCCTCGATCGTGCCGAGCACGCGCGGGTCGCCGGGCGGCAGGAAGCCGACGCGGGGGATGAGCAGCACCGCGGCGTCGAGTTCGCGCGAGCCGTAGTACTGCGTGAAGGTGTTGCGCTCCGGGTCGAAGCCCTTCTCGCACACCTCGCGGTGCACTTCGTCGCGCAGCGCGCGCCAGCCGTCGAGATCGCCGGGCAGCTCCGGGTTCTCCTCCATGGTGCGGACCGCGCGGTCGGCGGCCACCCACACCATGACCTTGGAGTGGACGAAGTGGCGCCGGCCGCCCCGCACTTCCCACAGCCCCTCGTCGGGCTGCCGCCACTGCTCCCGCAGCCACTCCATCAGGGACACCTGGATGTCCCACATGTGCGGCTTGGTGGGCAGGCCCTCGCGCCGGGCCAGATAGAGGGAGTCCATCACCTCGCCGTACACGTCCAGCTGGAGCTGTGTGACGGCCTCGTTGCCGATGCGCACCGGGCTCGACCCGGCGAAGCCGGACAGCCACGGCAGCTCGGACTCCGGCAGCCGCCGCTCGCCCCCGAGGCCGTACATGATCTGCAGGTCGGCCGGGTCGCCCGCCACCGCGCGCAGCAGCCAGTTCCGCCAGGCCTCGGCCTCCTCCCGGTAGCCCGCCGACAGCCCCACGTTCAGGGTGAGGGTGGAGTCGCGCAGCCAGCAGTAGCGGTAGTCCCAGTTGCGGACGCCGCCCGGCTCCTCGGGCAGGGAGGTGGTGGGCGCGGCGACGATGCCGCCGGTCGGCCGGTAGGTGAGGGCCTTGAGCGTGATCAGGGACCGGACGACGGTGTCGCGGTACGGGCCGTCGTAGCGGCAGCGCCGGGCCCACCTCTGCCAGTCGTGGACGCTGGTGCGCAGTGCCTCGTACGGGTCGACGAGCGGCGGGCGCGGCTCGTGCGAGGGGTGCCAGGTCAGGACGAACGCGACCTTCTCGCCCTCCTTCACCGTGAACTCCGAGTGCGTGGCGCGGTCCTTGCCCCACGTCTCGACCTTCGGTTCGCTGCGCAGCCACACCGAGTCCGGGCCGGCGACGGCCACCCGGTGGTCGCCGGACCTGCGCATCCAGGGGACGATCGAGCCGTAGTCGAAGCGGATCCGCACCGTGCTGCGCACGGTGACGTGGCCGCGCAGGCCCTCCACGATCCGCACCAGCTCGGGCGAGCGGTCGCGCTGGGGCATCAGGTCGGTGACGCGGATCGCACCCTTGTCGGTCTCCCACTCCGTGTCCAGCACCAGGGTGTCCGGGCGGTAGGCGCGGCGGGTGCAGTGGCCCGGCGCGTGCCGGGGAGCGATCCGCCAGTGGCCGTTGTCCTCGTCGCCGAGCAGCCGGGCGAAGCAGGCCGCGGAGTCGAACCGGGGCAGACACAGCCAGTCCACGGAGCCGTCCCGGCCGACCAGGGCGGCGGTCTGTTCGTCGCCGATGAGGGCGTAGTCCTCGATGCGGTGGTGGTGCACGCAGTTGCGGATTCCCGGCCCGGGCGCCGGGCAATCAGGCCGGGGGCCGCGGGAGTGACGGCCGGGAGCTGCGGGGCGCGTGGGTCAGACGGTGGCCGGTTCCGTCTCCTCGGACTGCGCCCCGGTGGCCTGCTCCTCGCGGTCGCGGCGCTCACGCCGCACCAGGACCCACCAGCCCACCGGCACGGCGGCGGCGAACAGCCACCACTGGATCATGTACGCGTAGTTCAGCGGGGCGTCCTCGCTGCCGGGGTCGGAGATCTGCTCGGGGCTGCCGCCCTTGGCATCCGGCGCCGTCTGCTCGACGTAGCCGCCGAGGACCGTGGCGCCGAGACGGCGCGCCTGCTCCTCGCTGTTGATCAGCATGATCTGCCGGGCGGGCAGTCCCTTGATCTCCTTGATGCCGCTCGCCGCGGTCGTCTCGTCGGCCTTCAGACGGCCCTCGATGGTGACCTTGCCGGCGGGCGGCGCGGGGATCTTCGGGAAGGCGGTCTGCGCGCCGTTCGCCGGGATCCAGCCGCGGTTGACCAGCAGCACCTTGCCGTCCGTGAGGACGAGCGGGGTCAGGACGTGGAAGCCGACCTCGCCGTCGGAGTTGGTGCGGCGCCGCACCACGACCTCGTGGGCGGTGTCGAAGGTGCCTGTCGCGGTGACGGTGCGGTACTTCTCGGCGGTGGTCACCGCGTGTCCGGGCGAGCTGACGCGCTCCACGGGTACCGGCTTGGCGTGCAGCGCCGAGGAGACCAGGTCGTTGCGGGCGGTCCGCATCTCGTAGCGGTGCTTCTGCCAGATGCCCAGCCTGATCATGGTGGGGATCAGCACGAGGGCGACGAGGGTGAGGATCACCCACTGCCGGGACAACAGGAAGCGGTACACCCCACGACCGTACATCTCGGTCGTGGGGTGTCATCGCGTGGGGTGCCGCAGGGCGGGCGGGGGGTCACACCTTGTCGACGATCCCCGCCTTGCCCTCCTCGCGGGCGCAGTGCCCGCCGCAGTACCAGTGACCCTCGACCTCCACGCCCTGGCCGATGATCGGCACCCGGCAGTGCTCGCACTGCGGTGCCATGCGGTGGATCGCACAGGAGAAGCAGTCGAAGACGTGCACCGCTCCCTGAGCATGCACCTCGAAGGACATTCCGTAGTCATTGCCACATACTTCACAGGTCGCCATGCGCCACAGGGTGAGCCCTCGCCGTCGCGCGGGCGAGAGGGCGGCGGGCGAGTCGCGCGGCAATCACCCGTCCGCACGGCTCACCCGTCCGAGGGCTCCACGTCCCTCAGCAACTGGCCGAACGCCGCCTCGTCCACCACCGGCGTCCCGAACTGCCGGGCCTTGACCACCTTCGAGGTGCCCGAGTCCGGATCGTTCGTCACGAGCAGACTGGTCAGCCGGGACAGGCTCGTCGCGACGTGCAGCCCCGCCTCGGTCGCGCGGTCCTCCAGCAGGTCCCGCTCGACGGAGGTGTCGCCGGAGAAGGCGATCCGCATGCCCTGCTTGAGCGGCTTGCCGTCCTCGTAGCGCCCCGGGTTGGGGTAGGGGCACGCGGGCCTCTTGCGAGCGGGGCGCCAACTGGTCGGACGGTAGCCGCCGTAGCCGCCGGACTGGCGCGGCACGGGCCGGTCGGTCCACTCCGTCAGCGGCCGGCACTCCAGCAGCGGCAGCCGTACGTCCCCCTCCGCCGCGGCCCGCAGGCTCGGCCGGAACGCCTCGGCCAGCACGCGTGCGTCGTCCAGCGCGTGGTGCGCGCGCTGCTGCACCACGCCGAAGTGGGCGGCCAGCGACTCCAGCTTGTGGTTGGGCAGTGGCAGGCCCAGCTCCTTGGACAGGGCGATGGTGCACAGCCGCTGCCGCACCGGCGCCTCGAGCTTCGCGCGCGCGTACTCGCGCGCGATCATCTGCCAGTCGAAGACCGCGTTGTGCGCGACGAGCACCCGGTCCTGCAGCCGGGACGCGAACTCCTCGGCGATGTCCTGGAAGAGGGGCGCGCCCTCGAGCATCTTGCTCGTCAGACCGTGGATCCACACCGGGCCCGGGTCCCGCTCGGGGTTGACCATCGTGTACCACTGGTCCTCGACCTCGCCGCGCGCGTCCAGGCGGTAGACGGCCGCGGAGATGATCCGGTCGTCCCGGGCCAGCCCGGTGGTCTCCACGTCAACGACCGCGTATCCCAGCGGATACGCGGCCGGCCACGCTGTGGGGGAGGACGCTGCGGTCGTACGGTCTTCGAGCATGGTCCCTGAGGATACGGGCCGCCACTGACAGTCCTGACCGTCAGGTGGCCTTCCACGCCGGTCCGTTCGAGTGCCGCGAATGGCGCGAATGTCTGTGCCCATGGCTATGGACCTTTTCGGTCCCCGGTGCGACCGTGCTGCCCGCCCGGCGTGTGACCCTCGACGGAAGGGCGGTACGGCGTATGGCACGCGTACGGTACGGCGCACGGACCGAGGCGGAGATCGCCGCCGCGCGCACCGCGAGCGCGCGGCTTCCCGACATCTGGTCCACCGGGGTCGTGGCCCTGTGGGAGACCGACCCGGACGCACTCGCCGCGGTCCTGCCACCACCCCTGAAACCCACCGGCAGGCCACTGGTCCGGGTGAACATCAGCAAGGTCGAACTGACCGGATACCCCCTCGGGGCGGGCTCGTTCGCGGTCGCCGCCAGTCACGCCGGCGTCGACGGCTGGTATCCGCTCGTCATGCCGATGACCCACGAGCGGGCCCTCACCGGCGGCCGCGAGGTCTTCGGGGAGCCGAAGAAGCTGGGCGAGGTGGCGGTCGAGCGGGACGGGCTCGTCGTGCACGCCTGGATGGCCCGGCACGGCATCTCGTTCGTCGAGGTGCGCGGCGCGGTGGACGGCGAACTGCCACCGCCCCCGCCGAGCCGGAAGACCGACTTCTACTTCAAGTTCCTTCCTGCGGTGGACGGTTCGGGCTTCGACGCCGGCCCGGTGCTGGTGCACTGCCTGCGCCACGAGAAGGTGCGCAGGCTGGAGCGCGTCACCGGGGACGTCGTTCTCCGCGAGTCCATGTACGACCCGGTGGCCGACCTCCCGGTACTGAAGCTCGTCGACATCACCATCGGCGAGAAGACCAGCGACCAGCGCGGCAAGGTCGTCGAACGGGTCGCCGCCGAGGCCCTGTTGCCGTACGTCCACCAGCGTTACGACGATCCGCGGCAGGTCCACGACGCTCCGCCCGAGGGGAGTTCCTGATGGAGGTGCGCGCCGGACAGGTCGCCGTCGTCACCGGTGCCGCGAGCGGGATCGGGCTCGCGATGGCCCGGCGGTTCGCGGCCGGGGGACTGAAGGTCGTCCTCGCGGACGTCGAGCAGGACGCGCTGGACAAGGCCGCCTCCGGCCTGCGCGCCGAGGGCGCCGACGTGTACGCGCGCGTGGTGGACGTGGGGGAGCGCCAACAGGTCCTGGACCTCGCCGAGTCGGCGTACGAGACCTACGGCGCCGTCCATGTGCTGTGCAACAACGCCGGGGTCGGCTCGGGCGCCGAGGGCCGGATGTGGGAGCACGAGCCGAACGACTGGAAGTGGGCGTTCTCCGTCAACGTGTGGGGTGTCTTCCACGGTGTCCAGGCGTTCGTTCCACGGATGATCAAGTCGGGTCAACCCGGTCATGTCGTCAACACGTCCTCCGGCGACGGCGGCATCGCCCCGCTGCCCACCGCCTCCGTCTACGCCGTCACCAAGGCGGCCGTCGTGACGATGACCGAGTCCCTCTACGCCCATCTCAGGGCCGAGCAAGCGCGCGTGGGCGCGTCGGTGCTCTTCCCCGGACCGCACATGCTGCGCACAGGCCTGTGGGAGTCGCACCGCAACCGGCCCGCGCGGTACGCGAAGGAGCGGCCGCGCAGGACGCCGTACCGCAGCCTCGACCAGTGGGAGAGCGCGATGCGCGACGCGGGCAAGGAGGTGCGCTTCACGCCCGTGGAGGAGGTCGCGGACCTCGTCGTCGACGGCATCCGCGCCGACCGCTTCTGGCTGCTGCCGCCGAGCGAGCACAGCGACGCCCAGATCCGCGCCCGGGCCCGCTCGATGCTCGACCGCACCAACCCGTCGTACCTCGAGAGCTTCATCCTGGACTGACAGGGGGATCGCGTGACCGGCCAGGACCCGCAGGACCCGTACCTGATCATCTCCTCCGACTGCCACGCCGGGCTGCCCACCGAGGAGTACCGGCCCTATCTGGACACACGCTTCCACCGGGACTTCGACGACTTCCTCGCCGGACGCGACCGCCGCCGCGAGGAGATGACCCGGCTCGGCATCCGCAACGAGGCGTTCGCGGCCAAGTGGTTCCAGGACAACGAGGAAGGGCTGCGCGGGGGTTGGGACGCCGCGCAGCGGCTCAAGGAGCTCGACGGCGACGGGGTCGCGGCCGAGGTGGTCTTCCCCGACGCGGACGCGGTGGACAGCCGGACGGCCGCGCCGTTCGGCGTGGGCCTCGGCCTCTCCGGCGACCAGGACCCGGAGCTGGGCATGGCCGGCGCGCAGGCGCACAACCGCTGGCTGGCGGACTTCGTCTCGGAGCACCCCGAACGGCACTGCGGGGTCGCCCTGCTGCCGATCACGGCCGACACGGACCGCGTGGTCGCCGAGGTGCACCGCGCCAGGGAGTCCGGCCTCCGCGCCCTGATGATCCCGTCCATGTGGGTCGACAAGGAGCCCTACCACGACCGCCGCTACGACCCGGTGTGGGCGGCGGCCGCCGAGTGCGCGATGCCGGTGGTGACGCACTCGGGTGCCGCTCCGCGCCACGAGTACGGCGACCACCTCGGCATCTACGTCTCCGAGGTCACCTGGTGGCCCGCCCGCCCGCTCTGGTTCCTGCTGTGGTCCGGTGTCTTCGAGCGGCATCCGGGCCTGAAGTTCGGGGTGGCGGAGTCGGGTTGCTGGTGGCTGCCGAACCTCCTGTGGTTCATGGACCGCCTCTACCTGGGCGCGCACGGCGGCAAGAAGCTCTCCCCGTTCCAGGAGCTGAAGCGCCCGCCGCACGAGTACCTGGACCGCCAGGTCTTCGTCTGCGCGACCAACACCAAGCGCCGTGAACTGGCCCAGCGTTACGAGATCGGCGTCGACAACATCCTCTGGGGCAGCGACTTCCCGCACCCCGAGGGCACCTGGCCCGACACGCGCGCGTGGCTGCGCCGCACCTTCCACGACATCCCGGTGACCGAGACCCGCCGCATGCTGGGCCTCGCGGCCGCGGAGGTCTTCGGCTTCGACGCGGAGCGGCTGACCCCGCTGGCCCGCCGCATCGGCCCCACCCCGGCCGACCTCGGCCAGCCGGACGACCAGGCGGCCGTGGCGGCGTCCTGGGCGCGCTCGCGCGAGGTGGGCCGGCACTGGCTGACCGACCACGACTTCCCGACCCTGGGGGTGACGCAGTGAGCGAGCGGTACACGGTCGTCTCGGCCGACTGCCACGCCGGAGCCGACCTGCTGGACTACAAGCCGTACCTGGAGAAGCGGTACCACGACGACTTCGACGTCTGGGCGGCGACGTACGTCAATCCGTACGAGGACCTGCTCGCCGACACGGCCGACAAGAACTGGAACTCCGCACGCCGCGTGGCGGAGCTGGAGCAGGACGGCATCGTCGCGGAGGTCGTGTTCCCGAACACGATCCCGCCGTTCTTCCCCTCCGGCTCCCTGATGGCGCCCGCCCCGACCGCCGGGGAGGCCGAGCGGCGCTGGGCCGGCCTGCGCGCGCACAACCGCTGGCTCGCGGACTTCTGCGCGGCGGCGCCGGGCCGGCGGGCGGGCGTCTTCCAGATCCTCCTGAACGACGTGGACGCGGCGGTGGAAGAGATCCGCCGGGCCGCCGGATCCGGCCTCAAGGGCGGCCTGATGCTGCCCGGCACACCTCCGGGCTCGGGCCTGCCCGAGCTCTACTCGCAGGTGTACGACCCCATTTGGGCGGTCTGCGAGGAGCTGGGCGTCCCCGTGAACCACCACGCGGGCTCGGCGTCACCGCCGCTGGGCGACGAACCGGCCGCCCGCGCCGTCTTCATGGTCGAGACGACCTGGTTCTCCCACCGCGCCCTGTGGCACCTGGTGTTCGGCGGCGCGTTCCGCCGCCACCCCGGGCTGAAGCTGGTGCTGACCGAGCAGGGTTCGGGCTGGATCCCCGGGGTGCTCGACATGCTGGACTACTACCACGGCCGCCTGGTCGAGGCCGCGACGAAGGCGAGCACCGCCGAGTCCAAGTTCGGCGCGGGCCTGGCCGGCCGCATGGGCAGGCCGCCCTCCGAGGTGTGGCACGAGAACTGCTTCGTCGGCGCCAGCTTCATGCGCCCCCACGAGGTGCCCCTGCGGGACCGCATCGGCATCGACAAGATCATGTGGGGCAGCGACTACCCGCACGACGAAGGGACCTACCCGTACTCCAGGGAGGGCCTGCGCATCGCCTACGCGGGCGTGCCGCGGGACGAGGTCGCGGCCATGATCGGCGGGAACGCGGCTCGCGTCTACGGCTTCGACCTGGACCTGCTGGACCCGATCGCGGCGAAGGTGGGACCCACGGTGGAGGAACTCGCGCGGCCGCTCGCCGAACCCCCGGCGGGCGCGACGAGCCCGGCGTTCGCGCGGGGAGCGTCGGTACGGGTCTGGTGACGCCCGGGATGGGATCCTCCGGTGTGTGACCGAACCTACGCACGACGAAGCGCACGAAGGCGCCATGGGCGAGCGCCTGAACTGGCTGCGGGCGGCCGTTCTCGGCGCGAACGACGGCATCGTCTCCACGGCGGGTCTCGTCGTGGGCGTGGCCGGTGCGACCGACAGCCGCTCCGCGCTGCTCACCGCCGGGCTCGCCGGTCTGCTGGCCGGTTCGATGTCTATGGCCGCGGGCGAGTACGTGTCCGTCTCCACCCAGCGGGACTCGGAGATGGCCGCACTCGCCCTGGAGCGGCGGGAGTTGCGCGAGGAGCCGGAGGCCGAACTGGAGGAACTGACCGGCCTGCTCGAGCAGCGGGGGATGTCGCGCGAGGTGGCCAGGGAGGCGGCCGAGCAGCTGACGGAACGCGACGCGCTCAGGGCGCACGCGCGCGTGGAGCTCGGCATCGACCCCGACGCGCTGACCAACCCCTGGCACGCGGCGTGGGCGAGCTTCCTGTCGTTCACCGTGGGGGCGCTGCTGCCACTGCTGGCGATCGTGCTGCCGCCGCCGGACTGGCGGCTCGGGGTCACGGTGGTGTCGGTGCTGGCGGCCCTCGCCCTCACGGGCTGGAGCAGTGCACGCCTGGGCGCGGCGAAGCCACGGCCGGCGGTCCTGCGGAACATGGTCGGCGGGGCCCTCGCCATGGGGGTCACCTACGCGGCGGGGGCGTTGCTGGGCGCGGCGGGGGTCTAGCGGACCGCTGTACGCGCGGGCCCACGACGTTCTGCGGTACTTGTGGGTAACAACGTCTAGCCGTGGCCGACCAGTGGTTCTACGGTGCCTGCATGCCGAACCTGCCTGACGCCGTGCTGTGGTCGATACCCGCCTTCGTGCTGCTCACCGTGGTCGAGATGATCAGCGTGCGCATCCATCCCGACGAGGACGCCGCGGGATACGAGTCGAAGGACGCCGCGACCAGCATCGGCATGGGGCTCGGCAGCCTCTTCTTCGACTTCCTCTGGAAGATCCCGATCGTCGCCGTCTATACGGCGATCTACGAACTGACCCCGCTGCGCGTGCCGGTGCTGTGGTGGACGGTCGCCCTGATGCTGCTCGCCCAGGACTTCTTCTACTACTGGCAGCACCGCGGCCACCACGTCATCCGCATCCTGTGGGCCTGTCACGTCGTCCACCACTCCAGCCGGAAGTTCAACCTCTCCACCGCGCCGCGCCAGCCCTGGACGTCCCTCACGTCCTGGCCGTTCTACGTCCCTCTCGTCGCCGCCGGTGTGCACCCGGCCGCGCTCGCGTTCTGCTCCTCGGTGAACCTCGTCTACCAGTTCTGGATCCACACGGAGCGGATCGACAAGATGCCCCGCTGGTTCGAGCTCGCCCTCAACACGCCGTCCCACCACCGCGTACACCACGCCTCCCAGGGCGGCTATCTGGATCGCAACTTCGGCGGCATCCTCATCGTCTGGGACCGGATGTTCGGCTCGTTCGTGGCCGAGGGCGAGCGGCCCGTCTACGGGTTGACCAAGAACATCAACACGTTCAACCCGATCAAGGTGGCCATCCATGAGTACGTCTCCATCGTCAACGATGTACGGGCGGCCGGGAGTTGGCGCGAGCGGGCCGGGCGGGTGTTCCGCGGACCGGGCTGGCGGCCGGCCCCGGTGACGCAGCCGGCCGCGGTCGTGGAGCCGGCCGCCGCGGAGGGAACCGCGGCCGCGTGACGAACCGGCCCGCTGCCTGCGGGGACGAGGGTCACACCCGCCGCGGCACGGCTCCCGCCGGTCCGGGCGCCCTCGCCGCGCGGCCCGCACGGGTGGCGGCGTACGGTGAAGTGCGCTCGCCACCCCTGAGCGCGCCCACGACACAGCACGAGAAGGACCCTCGCCATGCGCGCCACCACCATCCACGCCCCGTACGACATGCGCGTGGAGGACGTCCCCGAGCCCGTGGCGCAGCTGCCCACCGACGCCGTGGTGCGGGTGCTGCGCGCCTGCATCTGCGGCAGTGACCTGTGGGCGTACCGCGGCGAGGCGGCCCGGCAGCCCGGGCAGCGGATCGGGCACGAGTTCCTCGGCGTCGTCGAGGAGACCGGCTCCGAGGTGAGCACGGTGCGCCGCGGCGACCTGGTCGTGGCGCCCTTCATGTGGTCCGACGGCGTCTGCGACTACTGCCGCGAGGGCCTGACCACCTCCTGCGAGCACGGCGGCTTCTGGGGGGCCGTGGGGCACGACGGCGGCCAGGGCGAGGCCGTGCGCGTGCCGTTCGCCGACGGCACCCTCGTGCAGCTCCCCAAGGAGGCCGCGTCCGACGACCACCTGCTGTCCTCCCTGCTGACCCTCTCCGACGTCCTCGGCACCGGACACCACGCCGCTCTCGGCGCGGGCGTGCGCCCGGGCGCCACGGTCGCCGTCGTCGGTGACGGAGCCGTCGGCCTGTGCGCGGTGCTCGCCGCCAGGCGGCTCGGCGCGGAGCGGATCATCGCCCTCGGCCGCCACCAGGTCCGTACGGACATCGCGCGCCGCTTCGGCGCCACCGACGTCGTCGCCGAGCGCGGGGACGCGGCCGTCGAGGCCGTGCGCGAACTCACCCGGGGACAGGGCGCGCACGCCGTCGTCGAGGCCGTCGGCACCGAGCAGTCCATGCGCACGGCGGTCGACATCACCCGCGACGGCGGCGCGATCGGCTTCGTCGGCGTGCCGCACGGCAGCGGCACCGGTCTCGATCTGAGCGTCATGTTCGACCGGAACATCGCGCTGCGCGGCGGCGTCGCACCGGTCCGCGCCTACATCCCGGAGCTGTTGCCGGACGTCCTGGACGGCACCGTCGACGCCTCGCCGGTCTTCGACATGACCGTCGGTCTGGAGGGCGTCCCCGACGGCTACAAGGCGATGGACGAGCGCACCGCGCTCAAGGTGCTGGTGACCAACTGACGCTCACCATCTGATCGGCAGCGGCAGCGCCGTCAGCAGCCCCGACACCGCGACCACCGCTCCCAGCACGGCGACCTCCGCACGCGCGGGGGAGCAGGCGGTCAGCGGATCGGCGGCACGGGTCAGACGGACGCGTGCCCACAGGGCGAGCAGGGCGACGCCGGCCATGAGGATCACCTTGGCGAGCAGGACGCGCCCGTACGCCGTCGCCGTCAGCTGATCGAGGACGGTGTGCGGCGGCATCCTGCGCAGCGAACTCCACACCCCCGTCGCGGTGATGGCGGCGAGCAGTACGGCGGCCACGCGCGCGTAGAGCCCCAGCAGCGCGGGGCCCGCCTCCGAGGGGCCCCAGCGGCGCAGTGTCCGCAGCACGTGCAGCAGACCGCCCGTCCACAGGGCGGCGCACGTCAGGTGGATGAGCGTCAGCCCCGAACCGAGGAGCGGGTTGTGCTCGGGGGCGGGGTGCGCGCGCAGGGCCTCAGCCACGATCACCGCGGCCAGAGGCCACACCTGGGCCGCCGGGCGGCGCGAGCGGGCGCACAGGCCGGCCACGAGGAAGGCGTTGATCTCGACCAGGGCGAGCTTGCCGTCCCGCGAGTCGTACAGGCCGCCGACGTCGACCTGGGCGAGGCTGTGCGGCACCAGGTTGCCCGTGGACACGACCGAGGCCAGCCCCAGCGCGGCGAGGAGGCCGGCGGCGGCCGCGTACGGGGCCCAACTGCGGGGCGGCGCGGCGCCGGGGGCGCCGGGCAGCGCACGGGCCAGGCGGTTCACGAACAGCTCGCCCGCCGGGACGCACAGCGCGGCGAACAGCACCGCCCGCAGCAGGGCGATGCCCCCGACACCGGGTGCGGCGGCCTCGCCGGTGCCGTGCAGCGCGGCCGACGGGGCGAGCAGGGGTATCAGCGCCGCCAGCGCCACCAGGACGAGGACGGCGACGGCCCGGACGGTTCCGGGACGCCGTATCGGCCCGCTCGCGTCGGCCGCCCCGGCCGTGGGTCTGGTCGACGTCACCTCGAGATCTTCACCGGTCGTCGCAGAACCGGGCAAGTGAAGTAAAACAACTGGCGTACGGCATTCCGCCCATGGGTACGTCTCCGGTCGCCCTGGCACCCAGCGGCTCAGCCTTGACGCCTCGACAACTCCGACGCCTCAGCAGCTCCGACGCCGCAGCAGCTCCAGTGGCTCAGCGGTCTCGGGCTCAGAGCCACCGCGCGGGATCCGTCCCCCAGGGAACCGGTGGCCGCGCCCAGTCGGCGGGCCCGCCCGCGAAGGAGACCGGTGGCAGCGCGTACCGCAGCCGCCCCAGCGCGCTGTCCCGCGCGGCGAGCCAGGGACCGGGCCCGTCGTAGTACACGACGTCCCCCGCGTCCGTCTCGGTGGCGTCGATGCCGTTGACGAGCCACTCGGCCGTCCGCGCCAGCGCCAGTCGCAGGAGCCGGCTGCCGCCGTCGTACGACTGCTCGGTGACCGCTCGCAGTACGGCAGCCGCCAGCAGGTATCCCGTGCCGTGGTCCAGTGCCTGCGCGGGCAGCGCACCCGGCCCCTCCACCGAGCCCTCGACGACGGCGATCCCCGAGGCCACCTGCACCAGGCTGTCGAAGCCCCGCCGGTCGCCCCACGGCCCGTACGCACCCCAGGCCGACACCTGGGCCACGACCAGCCCGGGCCGGCGCTCGGCCAGCGCCTGCGGCGACAACCCGAAGCGGTCCAGGGTGCCGGGCCGATAGCCGGTGACGACCACGTCCGCCGTCTCCAGCAGTTCCTCGAAGGTGCGCCGGTCGACCGTGAGGTCGAGGGTCGCCGACCGCTTCCCGAAGCCCGTGTCGGCGTGCTGGTCGGGCAGTTCGGGCAGCTGCGGCGGGTCCACGCGCAGTACGTCCGCGCCCAGCAGGGCGAGCGTGCGGGTGGCGACCGGACCCGCCAGGACCCGCGTCAGGTCCAGGACACGCAGCCCCGCGGCGGGCAGCAGGGGAGTGCCGTCGTGGATCGGCAGTACGCGCGCGTGCGCGGAATCCAGCCGCTCCCGCTCCACCAGGGGCCGCGCGGCCACCGCGACCGCCTGCTCGTGCGGGGCCCACTCCTTCGGCGTCCGCGATGCCACGGCCAGCCCGCCGGCCGCGTACACGGACTCCTCGACCTCGAGCGAGGACCGCTCCGCCAGTGCCGCCCCGACGGCGGCCACGTCCTCGGACACGCCCAGCACGTTCAGCAGACGGGCGCGGTGATGCGGGTAGTTGGCATGCGTCCGCACCCACCCGTCCGCAGTTCGCCACAGCCGCGACAACGGCGCGAAGGTGTCCGGCGCCCGCCCGTCCACCAGCAGATTCCGCTCACTGCCGAAGGCCGCGGCAACGGCCCCGTCGTCCACCAGCACCCCGGGCACCTCCGCGCGCCCGCCCCTCAGCGCCCCGAGCTCGGCGGCGGCCAGCGCACAGGCTCCGACGCAGGCCCTCGCCAACTCCCGTACGGGCAGCCGTGCTTCGAGCGCTCCCGGACGCGCGACGGTGGAGACCCGCGAGACCAGGGCGGGATCGCCGCCCAGCTCCGTCCATGCCGTCTTGATTTCTGTCATGACAGCACTATGCATTATTGATTCAATCAACATATTGGGCTGGCGAGGCTCACCGACGTGACGGGGCCGGACGGATGCACTCCGTCCGGCCCCTCACATCACGCGCGCAGCCTGTGCTGCACCTTTCACTTCACCGCGCGCAACGCGTTCACGATGCCGAACCCGTAGAAGCCGTTGACGCGCTTGCCGCCCACGCAGGTCGCGTCGACGACGCCGTCGCCGTTGCCGTCGTACGGGGCGGTCGGGCAGCCCGGGTTGTCGGCCTGCGCCTTGAGGAGCGACTGGAGTTGCGCCGGGGTGGCGTGCGGGTGCGTCGACTTCAGCAGCGCCGCGACGGCCGCGACGTGCGGCGAGGCCATCGAGGTGCCCTGGAGGAAGCCGTACTGGTCGTTCGGCAGCGTGGACAGGATGCGGCCGTTCTTCGACGGCGTGTCCGGGATCTGGTACTTGTCGCCGCCCGGCCCCGCGACGTCGATGACCCCGTCGCCGTAGCTGGAGTAGTACGACTTGGCGCTCGTGACGCCCGTCGCGCTGACCGTGACGACACCGGGGAGCTGGGTCGGCACGTCGAAGCACTCGTGCGGGTCGACCGTCCGCGTCACCGGGGTCCCGTCATCGGGGCTGGAGGCGTCGGTCAGGGCGTGCGAGTCGAGGTCGTCGTTGGAGTTGCCCGCCGAGGCGACGTTGAGCGTGCCCTTGTGCTGGGCGTACAGCTGGGCCCTGTTGACCGCATCGACGATGGCACGTTGATCGGGGTCGTCCATGCAGTTGTACAGCCACGGGTCAACGTAGTAGCTGTTGTTGGTCACTTCGATGCTGTGATCGGCGGCGAACACGAAGGCGCACACGACGCTCTCCGGGTAGAACAGCGAGTTCGCGTCCGGCTGCGCCACCGTGATGCTCGCGACCTTCACGCCGGGGGCGACGCCCGCGACCCCGATGTCGTTGCGGGCCGCGGCGATCTCGCCCGCCACATGCGTGCCGTGGTAGTGGTCGGCGTCCACCGGACGCCAGGCGCCGTACGTCGTGTCGGCCTTGCCGCTCACACAGTTCGCGGACTGTGAGGCGGAGAAGTTGGGAGCGATGTCAGGGTGGGTGTCGTCCACGCCGGTGTCGATGACGCCGACGGTCACCTTGCTGCTGCCCGGGTTGATCCGGGACGCCTTGTCGGCGCCGATCGCCCTGAGGTCCCACTGGTCGGCCTCGAGCGGCTCCTGGCCGGTCGCCGAGCTCTTCGCGACCTGCGCGGCCTCGGCCTTGGAGAGGTACGTGACCGCTCCCTCGTCCGTCGTGCCCGCCGCGGTCACCGGCGAGGTGCGGGAGGCTCCCGCCGACTGCACGCCGCGCACCTTGCGTATCTTCGCGGCGAAATCGGGGTTCGCGGAATGCGCGACGATGACGCCGATCTTCTCGTACGCGACGACGACGCTGCCGCCGTTGGCGGCGATCGCCTTCTCCACCGACGCGATGGTGTGACGGTCCGTCCTCGTGTTGACGAGGTACGCGTAGGTTCCCGCGTCGGCCGCCTGTGCCGTGGACTCCGCGCGCGGGGCGGCCTGCGCCGCCGCCGGCAGGAAGCCGAGCGAGGCCGTCAGGGACAGCGCGACCGGCACCGCGAGGGCGAGCCGGCGTCTGGAACGCAGATGAGCCATGGGGTCTCCACATCATCCGGAAACGGAACCGCCCGAGACACGGTGGCGCTCGGGCAGGTACATGACGGGCGGTGCAGGCCAGAAACTAACCCCCGAAGAGGCTGGTCAGCAATGAGTTGCCCAAGACGAGTTCGGAAACTGGTCAAGCGAGTTGAACCCGCCATCGCGTGGCGCCGTGACCTTGAGCAGGGAGCACGAGGACACTCGCCCCCGATCCCGTCACAGCCGCATCCGCATCCGCATCCGCATCCGCATCCGCAACGCGAGGAGACTCCGTGGCCACCGAGACACCGCCCCCCTCGAAGACCCAAGCCCGGCTACCTTCCACCGAGGAGTTCGTCGCGGAGCAGGAGAGCGCGGAGTTCGGTGAACTGCGCCGCTCCCACCGCTCCTTCGCCTTCCCGCTGACCGTCGCCTTCATCGCCTGGTACCTGCTCTACGTCCTGCTGTCGAACTACGCGGGCGACTTCATGGGCACCAAGGTGTTCGGCAACATCAACGTCGCCCTGGTGCTCGGCCTCGCCCAGTTCCTCACCACGTTCCTCATCGCCTGGTGGTACTCGCGGCACGCCGCCGCGAAGCTCGACCCCAAGGCCGAGGCCATCAAGTCCCGTATGGAAGGCGGCGCATGAGCCCCGTTCAGAGCACCCTGCTGGCGGCCGGAGAAGCGAGCGAGCACCGGCCGCTGATCATCACCCTGTTCTCGGTGTTCGTCGTCGCGACCCTCGTCATCACCGTCTGGGCCGGCCGCCAGACCAAGGACGCGGCCGACTTCTACGCCGGCGGACGGCAGTTCACCGCCTTCCAGAACGGCCTCGCGGTCTCCGGCGACTACATGTCCGCCGCGTCCTTCCTCGGCATCGCGGGTGCCATCGCCCTCTTCGGCTACGACGGCTTCCTGTACTCCATCGGCTTCCTGGTCGCCTGGCTGGTGGCCCTGCTCCTGGTCGCCGAGCCACTGCGCAACTCGGGCCGCTACACGATGGGCGACGTCCTCGCCTACCGCATGCGCCAGCGCCCCGTCCGTACCGCGGCCGGCACGTCCACCATCGTCGTCTCGATCTTCTACCTGCTCGCGCAGATGGCCGGCGCCGGCGTCCTCGTCTCGCTGCTGCTCGGCATCACCAGCGACGGCGGCAAGATCGGCATCGTCGCGCTCGTCGGCGTCCTGATGATCGTGTACGTCACCATCGGCGGCATGAAGGGCACCACCTGGGTCCAGATGGTCAAGGCCGTGCTGCTCATCGCGGGCGCCCTGCTGCTGACCTTCCTGGTTCTGCTGAAGTTCCACTTCAACGTCTCCGACCTGCTCGGCTCGGCCGCGGACAACAGCGCCAAGGGTTCGGCCTTCCTGGAGCCCGGCCTGAAGTACGGCGCCACCGGCACCACCAAACTGGACTTCATCTCCCTCGGCATCGCCCTGGTCCTGGGCACGGCGGGCCTGCCGCACATCCTGATCCGCTTCTACACCGTGCCCTCCGCCAAGGCCGCCCGTAAGTCCGTGAACTGGGCGATCGGCCTCATCGGCGCCTTCTACCTGATGACGCTCGCGCTGGGCTTCGGCGCCGCGGCGCTCATCAAGCCGGACGAGATCATCGCCTCGAACAAGGCGGGCAACACGGCCGCGCCACTGCTGGCGCTGCATCTGGGCGGCGTCGACTCCAACTGGGGCGCCATCCTGCTCGCCTCCATCTCCGCGGTCGCCTTCGCCACGATCCTCGCGGTCGTCGCCGGCCTGACCCTGGCCTCCTCCTCGTCGTTCGCCCACGACATCTACGCGAACGTCATCAAGAAGGGCGAGGCGAGCGAGAAGGAGGAGCTGCGCGCGGCCCGCTGGGCGACGGTCGGCATCGGCGCGGTCTCCATCGTGCTCGGCGCCATGGCCCGCGACCTCAACGTGGCCGGCCTGGTCGCCCTCGCGTTCGCGGTCGCCGCCTCCGCCAACCTGCCGACCATCCTCTACAGCCTGTTCTGGAAGCGGTTCACCACCTCCGGAGCGCTGTGGTCGATCTACGGCGGCCTGATCACGGCGGTCGGCCTGGTGCTGTTCTCACCGGTGGTCTCCGGCAAGGAGACGTCGATGTTCCCCGACGCCGACTTCCACTGGTTCCCGCTGGAGAACCCCGGCATCATCTCCATCCCGGTCGGCTTCCTGCTGGGCGTCCTCGGTACCTACCTGTCCAAGGAGGAGCCGGACGCCGGCAAGTACGCGGAGCTGGAGGTGCGGTCCCTGACCGGCACCGGCGCCCACTGACAAACGGCTGAGAACGCCCCCTGAGCGGCCGCGTCGTAGATCTCTACGACGCGGCCGTGCCGCACCTCGTCGGATCGGGCCGATGTCGTTGTCAGTCGTGTCACGTAGGCTCGCACGTGACGGGAAAGACTGCTGGAGACCGATCCGCTACGAGGGAGGGGCCACGTGCTTATCGACACGTACGGCCGAGTGGCCACCGACCTGAGGGTCTCGCTGACCGACCGGTGCAATCTCAGGTGCACGTACTGCATGCCCGAAGAGGGCCTGCAGTGGCTGGCCAAGCCCGACCTGCTCACGGACGACGAGATCGTCCGCCTCATCGACATCGCCGTCACCTCGCTGGGCATCAAGGAGGTCCGCTTCACCGGCGGCGAGCCCCTGCTCCGCCCGGGCCTGGTCGGCATCGTCGAGCGGGTCGCCGCGCTGGAAAGCCGCCCCCGGATGTCCCTGACGACCAACGGCATCGGTCTCAGGCGCACGGCGGCCGCCCTGAAGGCGGCGGGCCTGGACCGGGTGAACGTCTCCCTGGACACCCTGCGCCCGGACGTCTTCAAGACCCTCACCCGCCGGGACCGGCACAAGGACGTCCTCGAGGGACTCGAGGCGGCCCGCGCCGCGGAGCTGACTCCCGTGAAGGTCAACAGCGTCCTGATGCCCGGACTGAACGAGGACGAGGCTCCGGACCTGCTTGCCTGGGCCGTGGAGAACGACTACGAACTGCGCTTCATCGAGCAGATGCCCCTGGACGCCCAGCACGGCTGGAAGCGCGAGGGCATGGTCACCGCGGGCGACATCCTCGCCGCCCTGCGCACCCGCTTCGAGCTGACCCCGGAGGGCTCCCAGGAGCGCGGCTCGGCCCCCGCCGAGCGCTGGATCGTGGACGGCGGCCCGCACCGCGTCGGCGTCATCGCCTCCGTCACCCGCCCGTTCTGCGCGGCCTGCGACCGCACCCGCCTCACCGCGGACGGCCAGATACGCACCTGCCTGTTCGCGACGGAGGAGACGGACCTGCGCGCCGCGCTGCGCTCCGACGCCCCCGACGAGGAGATCGCCCGCATCTGGCGACTGGCCATGTGGGGCAAGAAGGCCGGTTCGGGCCTGGACGACCCCTCGTTCCTCCAGCCGGACCGCCCCATGTCGGCCATCGGCGGCTAGGCCCCCTCGGAGGACTCCCACTCCGTCAGCAGGACGACGTCCTTCAGGAAGCCGCGCACCCCGAGAAACTGCGACAGATGCTCCCGGTGCTCCTCACAGGCCAGCCACGTCTTGCGCCGCTCCGGCGTATGGATCTTGGGGTTGTTCCACGCCAGCACCCAGACGGCATCGGTACGGCAGCCCTTGGCGGAGCAGATGGGGGTTTCGTCACTCACGGATTTCGTCTCACAAGTACGGCAAACAAGGCGACGCCGAGCAGCCACGGGGGGAGCTGCCCGGCGTCGGTCCGTCGCTCCGACGGGGGATGCGGAGCGCTTAGGAAGTATGTCACGGGTCACCCGTCGCCCGGCACCGGAACAACATGATTGATCTGAGCATTTCTTGAGCTTTCCGCGGGCCCCTGACCGTCTGCGCGCCGGCCGCCACGATCACGTCCGGTCGTGCGGCTCGCCCCCCGCGCCCGGCGTCGGCTCGGGCACGACATCTTCTGGGACCGGTTCCGAGACACCGTCGTCCGCCCGCGGCGGCGTGATCATCCGACGCGTCGGGACACCGATGAACGACGACGGCAGTGACGGCGCGTTCTCCCGCCCCGCGTTCGCGATCACCACGGCGACGTAGGGGAGGACCAGCCCGAGGACCAACGCCACGACTGCGACGTACCGTTCGACGTTCCACAGTGTGGCCGCGAGGATCACCGCCACCGTACGGACGGACATCGAGATGACGTATCTGCGCTGACGTCCGCGTACGTCCTCGTCCAGGCTCGTGCGGGCGCCGGTGATCCGGAACACCTGGCCGTTGCCGTCGCCATGCTGCTTCCGCATCAGATTCCACCATCCGCCCGCATCGGACTCTCCCCGTCCCCCTGCCCGGTCCGTCCCCGGTCGAGAGACGACTCCCGGACTCGTCCCACGTTACGCCGCGCCTGCGCCGCCTACGAGACCGGGGCACGTCCCGCCTGGGCGGACGGTCTCAGCCGTAGCGCGTACGGTGGCCCCCGGCATGCGCCGTACGGTGCACGGGCCGACACTGGGCGTAGTGCTCACGTCGAGCCGTACGAGGAGGCAGCCATGGGCTGGTTGTGGGCGATCATCGTGGGATTCGTACTGGGTCTGATCGCCAAGGCGATCATCCCGGGCAAGCAGCACAGCCCCCTCTGGCTGACCACCATCTGCGGCATGCTGGGCGCGATCGTGGGCAACGCGATCGCCCGGGCCGTCGGCGTCGAATCGACCTCGGGCATCGACTGGAGCCGCCACGCTTTCCAGCTGGTGGCCGCGATCATCATCGTCTTCGTGGTCGACATGCTCTACATGGCGACGCTGGGCAAGCGCAAACAGCAACGCGCATGAGCACCACGAAGGGCGCGGGTCCGCGTCGGCACACGGTCCCGCACCCTCATGGGGCCTACGCCCCGGTCACCTCGACCGCGGCCAGGTTCTTCTTGCCCCGTCGCAGCACCAGCCACCGCCCGTGCAGCAGCTCCTCCTTGCCGGGGACCGCGTCCTCGGTGACGACCTTCACGTTGTTCACGTAGGCCCCGCCCTCCTTGACGGTCCGCCGCGCGGCCGACTTGCTGGCCACCAGCCCGACCTCGGCGAGCAGGTCGACGACCGGGCCGAGTTCGGTGACCTGGACGTTCGGCACCTCGGAGAGCGACGCGGCGAGCGTCTCCTCGTCCAGCTCCGCCAGCTCGCCCTGACCGAACAGCGCCTTCGACGCGGCGGTGACGGCGGCCGTCTGACCGGCGCCGTGCACCAGCGTCGTCAGCTCCTCCGCGAGTGCGCGCTGCGCGGCACGGGCCTGCGGACGCTCCTGCGTCTGCTGCTCCAGCTCCTCGATCTCCGTACGGGACCTGAAGCTGAAGATACGCAGGAACTTGGAGACGTCCCGGTCGTCCGCGTTCAGCCAGAACTGGTAGAAGGCGTACGGCGTGGTCATCTCGGGGTCGAGCCAGACCGTGCCGGACTCCGTCTTGCCGAACTTGGTGCCGTCGGCCTTGGTGATCAGCGGCGTGCCCAGCGCGTGCACCACCGCGTCGGGCTCGACCTTGTGGATCAGGTCGGTGCCCGAGGTGAGGTTGCCCCACTGGTCGCTGCCGCCGGTCTGCAGGGTGCAGCCGTACCGCCGGTACAGCTGCAGGAAGTCCATGCCCTGCAGGATCTGGTAGCTGAACTCCGTGTAGCTGATGCCCTCCTGGGACTCCAGGCGGCGGGCCACGGCCTCCTTCGCGATCATCTTGTTCACGCGGAAGTGCTTGCCGACGTCCCGCAGGAACTCGATGGCCGACAGGCCCTGCGTCCAGTCCAGGTTGTTCACCATGACCGCGGCGTTCGGGCCCTCGAAGTCCAGCAGCGGGGCGATCTGCCCCCGCAGCCGCTCGACCCACTGGGCGACGACCTCGGGGGCGTTGAGCGTGCGCTCGGAGTTGGGCTTGGGGTCACCGATCAGGCCGGTGGCGCCCCCGACCAGCCCCAGCGGCCGGTTGCCGGCCTGCTGGATGCGGCGCATCGTCAGGATCTGCACGAGGTTGCCGAGGTGCAGGCTGGGCGCGGTCGGGTCGAAGCCGCAATAGAACGTGACGGGACCGTCCGCGAACGCCTTGCGCAATGCGTCCTCGTCAGTGGAGAGGGCGATCAGCCCGCGCCACTTCAGTTCGTCGACGATGTCCGTCACGGTTCTCGTATCTCCTTGATGATCTTCGGGCAGTCACGCGACTACCGGCTACGAGGTTATACGCCCCGACTGACAGAGCTCATATTGAAGTCGGGCACCCGCAGCGCGGGCATCGCAGCCCTAGTGAACCAGTCGCTCCATTCCCTCGGCAGCGTCTTTTCCGTGCGCCCGGCCTCGGTCGCCCGCCCCAGCAGGTCGACCGGCGACTCGTTGAACCGGAAGTTGTTGACCTCCCCGGACACCTCACCGTTCTCGACGAGGTACACGCCGTCCCGGGTCAGACCGGTCAGCAGCAGCGTCGCCGGATCGACCTCGCGGATGTACCAGAGGCAGGTCAGCAGCAGGCCGCGCTCGGTGTTCGCGACCATCTCGTCCAGGGAGCGGTCCTCCCCGCCGGTCAGGATCAGGTTGTCGATCGCGGGAGCCACCGGCAGCCCCGTCAGGCCCGCGCTGTGCCGGCTCGTGGTGAGGTGCGTCAGCTCGCCCTCGCGCATCCAGTCGGTGGCCGTGAGCGGCAGGCCGTTGTCGAAGACGGACTGGTCACCGCCCGAGGAGTGCGCGAGGACGAACGGTGCCGACTCCAGACCCGGCTCGTTCGGGTCGCTGCGCAGGGTCAGCGGCAGCTCGCTCAGCCGGTCGCCCACGCGCGTGCCGCCACCCGGCCGGGAGAACACCGTGCGGCCCTCGGTCGCGTCCCGGCCCGACGCCGACCACAGCTGGTAGATCAGCAGGTCGGCGACGGCGGTCGGCGGCAGCAGCGTCTCGTACCGCCCGGCCGGCAGGTCGATGTGCCGCTCGGCCCAGCCCAGGCGCACCGCCAGTTCCGCGTCCAGCGCCGCGGGGTCGACGTCCTTGAAGTCCCGCGTGGAGCGGCCCGCCCACGCCGAACGGGTGCGGTCCGGCGACTTGGCGTTCAGCTCCAGCGTGCCGTTGGGCTGGTCGTGCCGCAGCCGCAGCCCCGTCGACGTCCCCACGTAGCTGGTCACCAGTTCGTGGTTGGCGAAGCCGTACAACTCGCGGCCGCCCGCACGCGCGCGTGCGAACGCCTCGCCGAGCGCCGGGGCGAAGTCGGCGAACACGGCGGAGGTGGTCTCGGCGGGCGCGTCGGTGAAGTCCGGCGACTGCGCCACGCCCGTCACCAGGGGCTGCGCGTCCTCGGCGGGCCCCGCCCCGCGTGCCGCGGCCTCGGCGGCCCGGACCAGGGGCTCCAGCTCGTCCGCGGTCACGGCCGAGCGGGAGACGACACCGGAGGCCGTGCCCTCCTTGCCGTCGACGGTCGCGACGACCGTGAGAGTACGCCCGCGGGTGACGCCGTTCGTGGTGAGCGTGTTGCCGGCCCAGCGCAGGTTGGCGGTGGACTGCTCGTCGGCGATGACGACGCAGCCGTCGGCGGTGGACAGCTCCAGGGCCCGCTCGACGACCTCGTGCGGCTTGCTGGTACGCGCGCTCATCGACCGGCCTCCTGCGTGGTGTTGAGACTGTGCTTTCCCGGGGAGTAACCCCCGGACCCCCAGCCGAGTCCTGCACTGACGCTCATCGACCGGCCTCCTGCGTGGTGTTGAGACTGTGCCTTCCCGGGGAGTAACCCCCGGACCCCCAGCCGAGTCCTGCACTGACGCTCATCGACCGGCCTCCTGCGTGGTGTTGAGGATGTTGACGCCCTTGAAGAGCGCTGCGGGGCAGCCGTGCGAGACGGCGGCGACCTGGCCCGGCTGGGCCTTGCCGCAGTTGAAGGCGCCGCCGAGGACATAGGTCTGCGGGCCGCCCACCGCGGCCATCGAGCCCCAGAAGTCGGTGGTCGTCGCCTGGTACGCGACGTCCCGCAGCTGCCCGGTGATCCGCCCGTTCTCGATCCGGAAGAACCGCTGGCCGGTGAACTGGAAGTTGTAGCGCTGCATGTCGATGGACCAGGAGCGGTCCCCGACGACGTAGATGCCGCGGTCGACCCCGCCGATCAGGTCCTCGGTGGACAGCCCGGCCGGATCCGGCCGGAGCGACACGTTGGCCATGCGCTGCACGGGCACGTGCCCGGGGGAGTCCGCGAAGGCGCAGCCGTTGGAGCGCTCGAAGCCGGTCAGCTTCGCGATGCGCCGGTCCAGCTGGTAGCCGACCAGCGTGCCGTCCTTCACCAGGTCCCAGGACTGGCCCGCGACGCCCTCGTCGTCGTAGCCGACCGTGGCGAGGCCGTGCTCGGCGGTGCGGTCGCCCGTGACGTTCATCAGTTCCGAGCCGTACCGCAGCTTGCCGAGCTGGTCGAAGGTGGCGAAGGAGGTGCCGGCGTAGGCGGCCTCGTAACCGAGCGCGCGGTCCAGCTCGGTGGCGTGCCCGATGGACTCGTGGATGGTCAGCCACAGGTTGGACGGGTCGACGACCAGGTCGTAGAGGCCCGACTCGACACTGGGCGCCCGCATCTTCTCGGCGAGCAGCTCCGGGATCTGCTCCAGCTCGCTCTCCCAGTCCCAGCCGGTGCCGGTGAGGTACTCCCAGCCGCGCCCGACCGGCGGTGCGATCGTCCGCATCGAGTCGAACTCGCCGCTCGACTCGTCGACCGAGACGGCCGTCAGCGACGGGTGCAGCCGCACGCGCTGCTGCGTCGTCACGGTCCCGGCGGTGTCGGCGTAGAACTTGTTCTCGTGCACGGTGAGCAGTGAGGCGTCGACGTGATCCACGCCGTTCGCCGCCAGCAGCCGCGCGCTCCAGTCCGCCAGCAGCGCCGACTTCTCCTCGTCGGGCACGGTGAACGGATCGATCTGGTACGACGAGATCCAGGTCCGGTCGGCGTGCACGGGCTCGTCGGCGAGCTCCACCCGTTCGTCGGAGCCGGCCGCCCTGATCACCTGGGCGGAGAGCTTCGCCATCGCCACCGCCTGCGAGGCGACCCTGGCGGCGGCGTCGAGGCTCAGGTCCACGCCCGACGCGAAGCCCCACGTGCCGCCGTGCACGACCCGCACCGCGTACCCGAGGTCGGTGGTGTCCGACGAACCGGCGGGCTTGGCGTCCCGGAACCGCCAGGACGCGTTGCGCACCCGCTCGAACCGGAAGTCCGCGTGCTCGGCGCCCAGCGCACGCGCGCGTGCAAGCGCCGCGTCCGCGAGAGCGCGTAGAGGAAGTGCCGTGAAGGCTTCGTCGATGGAATGAGGCACCGAGGTCTCTCCTTGCTGTCGTGACCCGTCGTGGCCTGTGGTTGATCCGATCATGTCGTGAGAGCAGCCCGGTGGACCACAGGTTTCGGTCCGGTACGGCGAACTTTCTGTAGGGACCCGACAGCGAGTCCCGTTAGCCACTGTCGGTGCCCGATTGTCCGCCGGACGTCCCGGACCGATAGGTTTTCGGGGAAGCCGCCTGTCATCCAGGTGTTCGGGCGGAGGCATCAGACCGCTATCGAAAGGGTGATCCGTTGAGCCGCTCGGTTCTCGTCACCGGAGGCAACCGGGGCATCGGCCTCGCCATCGCCCGCGCATTCGCCGACGCCGGCGACAAGGTCGCCATCACATACCGCTCGGGAGAGCCGCCGGCCGGCTTCCTCGCGGTCAAGTGCGACATCACCGACACCGAGCAGGTGGAGCAGGCCTACAAGGAGATCGAGGCCGAGCACGGCCCGGTCGAGGTCCTGATCGCCAACGCGGGCATCACCAAGGACCAGCTCCTGATGCGTATGTCCGAGGAGGACTTCACGTCTGTCCTCGACACCAACCTCACCGGCACCTTCCGCGTGGTCAAGCGCGCCAACCGCGGCATGCTGCGCGCCAAGAAGGGCCGCGTCGTCCTCATCTCGTCGGTCGTCGGGCTGTTCGGCGGCCCCGGGCAGGCCAACTACGCCGCGTCCAAGGCCGGTCTCGTCGGGTTCGCGCGCTCCCTCGCCCGTGAGCTGGGCTCGCGCAACATCACCTTCAACGTCGTCGCGCCGGGCTTCGTCGACACCGACATGACCAAGGTGCTCACCGACGAGCAGCGCGCCAACATCGTGTCGCAGGTGCCGCTCGGCCGGTACGCGCAGCCCGAGGAGGTGGCCGCGACGGTGCGGTTCCTCGCCTCCGACGACGCCTCGTACATCACTGGAGCCGTCATTCCCGTTGACGGCGGACTGGGAATGGGTCACTGATCACCATGAGCGGAATCCTCGAGGGCAAGCGCGTCCTGATCACCGGTGTGCTGATGGAGTCCTCCATCGCCTTCCACGCCGCCAAGCTGGCCCAGGAGCAGGGCGCCGAGATCATCCTGACCGCGTTCCCGCGGCCCACCCTGACCGAGCGCATCGCCAGGAAGCTTCCCAAGCCCACCAAGGTTGTCGAGCTCGACGTCACCAACGACGAGCACCTCGGCCGGCTGGCCGACATCGTGGGCGAGGAGCTCGGCGGCCTGGACGGCGTCGTGCACTCCATCGGCTTCGCGCCGCAGGACGCGCTCGGCGGCAACTTCCTGAACACGCCGTTCGAGTCGGTCGCCACGGCCATGCACGTCTCGGCGTACTCCCTGAAGTCGCTCACCATGGCCTGCCTGCCGCTGATGCAGAACGGCGGCTCGGTCGTCGGCCTCACCTTCGACGCCCAGTACGCCTGGCCGCAGTACGACTGGATGGGCCCGGCCAAGGCCGCCCTGGAGGCCACCAGCCGCTACCTCGCCCGTGACCTGGGCAAGCAGAACATCCGCTGCAACCTCATCTCGGCGGGCCCGATCGGCTCGATGGCCGCCAAGTCCATCCCGGGCTTCAGCGACCTGGCCGCGGTCTGGGACAGTCGCTCCCCGCTGGAGTGGGACCTCAAGGACCCCGAGCCGGCCGGCAAGGGCATCGTCGCGCTGCTGAGCGACTGGTTCCCGAAGACCACGGGCGAGATCGTCCACGTGGACGGCGGTCTGCACGCCATCGGCGCCTGATCCCGGACACTGCCGTACGACGGCCTTCGAGGGCGCGCATCCCGCGGGATGCGCGCCCTCGGCGTATCACCCGTTCGGCCTATCCGGCCGGGCGGAGGCGGGCCCCAACTGGGCACTCTGGATTACGTGTTCAGCACGTGATTCCCTCCCCAGTACGGCCGAGGAGGTCCCCTTGTGCGCCTGTTCCGCAGCCTGGCCTCAGCGACCGTAGCCGTAACCCTCGTGATGTTCCTGCCGTACGAGGCGGTGCCCAACGCGCGCGTGGAGCCCGGGAAGCCGCCCTCCCCGCAGCTCTTCGGCGCGGAGTGCCGCACCAGGATCACCGGCTCGCACGTGACCGCGTACTGCCACAACCCCTATCCGCAGACCGACGCCGTCAGCCTGCACGTCGAGTGCGCACGGTGGTGGGACCTCGACACCGACGGCACCCCGGTCGACACCGGGCCGGCGATGACCGTACGGCTCACCGGCCGGTGCTGGGAGGAGGTCCGCTCGGTGTGGATCAGCCACCAGAAGCGGTGAACCGCCCGGGCCGGCACAGGAACGGATAGCTGGCCGCCGCCACGCCCGCCGCCTCGGCGTCGCCCGCGCGGATCGCGTCGACCAGACGCGTGTGCTCCATGTACGTCTCCGGCGTCAGGGCCTCGCCGACGTCCTCGCGCAGCCAGTCCCGCAGCACCTCGCCGAGGTCCGCGTACATCGCGGTCATCACGTCGTTGTGGGACGCCGCCACGACCGCCAGGTGGAAGGTCGCGTCCGCCGTGACGAACGCCTCCGTGTCGCCCGACTCCCAGGCCTCCTCGCGCCGCAGCAGCAGCGCGTCGAGCTGCTTGAGGTCCTTCTCCGTGCGCCGCTCGGCGGCCAGCCTGGCGGCGGCGGACTCCAGCGTGGAACGCAGTTCGGCGATGTGCCGCGGGTCCGCCTCGGCGAAGCGGCGGTGCATCACGCCCGCCAGCTCACTGGTCGCCACGACGTACGTGCCCGAGCCCTGGCGGATGTCCAGCAGGCCGTTGTGCGCGAGCGCGCGGACGGCCTCGCGGACGGTGTTCCGGGCGACGCCGAGCTGCTCGACCAGCTCCGGCTCGGTGGGGATGCGCGAGCCGACCGGCCACTCGCCCGAGGTGATCTGGTGCCGCAGCGCGGCGATGACCTGCTCGGAAAGCGCCGAGCGACGGGGGTGGCTCAAGGGCATGGCACACCTTCGCACGGGGGTACCCGGAACGGACGGACCGGGGATGGACAACCAATCATCCCATGATTCTATGATGGGCGACATGGCAAGCGAGGAATCCAGGACGGTCACGTCCCAGCAGATACGCACCCCCGAGGCGCCGACGACCCCAGGGCCCGCCACGCGCGCGTGGACGACGCGCCTGCTCATGGTCGGCATCGTCCTCACCGCCCTGAACCTCCGCCCCGCCATCACCAGCCTGGGCGCGCTCCTGGAGGAGGTCCGCGACGGGCTCGGCATGAGCGGCAGCGTGGCCGGCCTGCTCACCTCCGTGCCCCCGCTCTGCTTCGCCGTCTTCGGCGTCGCGGCCCCGCGGCTGGCGCGCCGCTTCGGGCCGGCCGCGGTGGTCTGCGTGGGCATGGTCGCGATCGGCGCGGGCCTGCTGGTGCGGCCGTACACGCACAGCACGGCCGGGTTCCTGGCCGCCAGCGCGCTCACCCTGATGGGCATCGCGGTCAGCAACGTCCTGATGCCGGTCATCGTCAAGCGCTGGTTCCCGGACCGGGTCGGCTCCATGACCGGCCTCTACTCGATGGCCCTCGCCCTGGGCACCGCGGCCGCGGCGGCCGTGACCGTGCCCATGACCGAGGCCCTGGGCGGCAGTTGGCAGTCCGGCCTCGCGATCTGGTCGGTCCTCGCGGTGGTGGCCGTACTGCCGTGGATCCCCTTCGTACGGCAGCGGGGCGCCGGGTCCGCCGGGACGGCGGCCGCGCCGCGGGAGCACGCGCGCGTGGAGGCGCCCACGCTGCGGATCACCCGCAGCCGCACCGCCTGGGCGCTCGCCGTCTACTTCGGGCTCCAGGCCACCGGCGCCTACATCACGATGGGCTGGATGGCACAGATCTTCCGGGACGCGGGCGTGCACGCCGGCACGGCGGGACTGCTGCTGGCCGTCACCATGGTGATGGGCGTGCCGCTGGCCTTCGTCATCCCGCGCCTGGCCACCCGGCTGCCCCACCAGGGGCCGATCGTGCTCGCGCTGGGCGCCTGCGGCCTCGTCGGCTACGCCGGCCTGTACCTCGCCCCCGTGGCCGGCTCCTGGGCGTGGGCCGTGCTGCTCGGCATCTCCAACTGCTCGTTCCCGCTGGCCCTCACGATGGTCGGCATGCGGGCCAGGACCAGCGCGGGCGTGGCCCAGCTGTCCGGCTTCGCGCAGAGCACCGGCTATCTGCTGTCCATCCCCGGCCCGCTCCTGGTGGGCGTGCTGTACCAGCACAGCGGCGGCTGGAGCCTGCCGATCGCCCTGATGACCGCCCTGCTGATCCCGCAGATGGTGGTCGGCGTCCTGGCGGGGCGCAACCGCACGGTGGAGGACGAGGCGGCCCGCTGAGCACCGGCCGTGCGGCGGTGCGGCCCCTCACCCCGGCCGCACGGCCGCGGGCGCGGAGTGCGAGACTTGCCGCATGCCAGTGCTCGATCCGAACCCGCAGAACGGCCAGAAGAAGATGCTGCTCGTCTTCGGCTCGTTCCTCGCCATCTTCGTGATCATCGCCATCATCGCGACGATCGCCTCGCCGTGACCACCGATGCCTCGCAGTGACCACCGACGCCGCGCCGCGAGGCCGTGACGCCCGATGGTGGGGCTAGCCCCACCATCCCCTAGGGGGCGGGTGTCAGGGTCAAGTGGGTGGGTCTCCGGATGGGTTGGGGCCCGCCGGATCCGTACCTTCGAACTGTGACCGCGAGAAGCGGACCACGGACCACTCGAAGACAGCGGAGGTAGCCATGTCGGCCCGCACGCACACCCTGCCCCGCCCGGCGACCAAGGGTGGCGTCGACATCCGGCTGCCCTGGTGGGCCCTCGCCCTGCCGGCGCTCGCCTTCGTCGTGCTCCTGGCGCTGATGCTGAACCCGACCGACGCGCAGGCCGCGTCGGGCGACCCGGCGATCACCCACCTCTTCGAGCGCCTGCAGCAGCTGATGGCGCACTGAGTGCCGTTCCGGCCCCCGGCCAACTACCTGCGCCCATTGGCCTGTTTCATGCGAAGCTGGATTCCATGAGCGTCGCTGAACCCCGCAGGATCGTCCTCTTCCGGCATGCGAAAGCCGACTGGCCGCAGGTGACCGACCATGAGCGCCCCCTCGCCGAGCGGGGGCGGACGGACGCCGCAGTCGCCGGACGCAAGCTGGCCGACACCGGCATCCCCTTCGACCTGGCCCTGTGCTCCACCTCGGTCCGGACCCGCGAGACCTGGAAGCTCGCGGTCCACGAGTTCCCGCAGCGGCCGAAAACCATCTACGAGGAGCGGATCTACGAGGCCTCGCCCGGCGAGCTGATCGCGCTGCTCAACGAAACCCCGGACGACGCGCAGAACGCCGTACTGATCGGCCACAACCCGGGCGTGCAGGGCCTCACCGACATCCTGGCCGGCTCGGCCGAGGGTGACGCCCGCGAGCGGATGGAGCGCCGCGGCTTCCCGGCCGCCGCCTTCGCCGTCCTGTCCTTCGAGGGCTCCTGGAAGACCCTGGAGCCGTCCGTGGCCACGCTGCTCGACTACTGGGCGCCGTCCGAGTAGCCGGCACGACGAGCGAGGGGCCCGGCACCATCGGTGCCGGGCCCCTCGACGTACGCGAAAGGTCTACTCCTCGTCGTGCGTGTCCGCCGCCTCGACCTCTTCGCGGGTCACGCCCAGCAGGTACAGGACGGTGTCCAGGAAGGGCACGTTCACCGCGGTGTGCGCGGCCTCGCGGACGACCGGCTTGGCGTTGAAGGCGACGCCGAGACCGGCCGCGTTGAGCATGTCCAGGTCGTTGGCGCCGTCGCCGATCGCCACGGTCTGGGCCAGCGGCACGCCCGCGGCGGCGGCGAACCGGCGCAGCAGCCGCGCCTTGCCCGCGCGGTCGACGATCTCGCCGGTGACCTTGCCGGTGAGCCGCCCGTCGACGATCTCCAGGGTGTTGGCCTGGGCGAAGTCCAGTCCGAGCCGCTCCTTGAGATCGTCGGTGACCTGGGTGAACCCGCCGGATACGACGCCCACTTGGTACCCGAGCCGCTTCAGCGTCCGGATCAGGGTGCGGGCACCGGGTGTCAGCCGCACCTCGCTGCGAACCTTGTCCACCACGGAGGCGTCGAGCCCCTCCAGGAGCGCCACGCGCGCGTGCAGCGACTGCTCGAAGTCCAGCTCGCCGCGCATCGCGGCCGCGGTGACCTCGGCGACCTTGTCCTCGCAGCCCGCGTGCGCGGCGAAGAGCTCGATCACCTCGTCCTGGATGAGCGTCGAGTCGACGTCCATGACCACCAGCCGCTGGGCCCGCCGGTGCAGCCCCGCCGCGACGACCGCCACGTCGACACCGAGTGCCGCGGCGTCCGTCACCAGGGCGGTGCGCAGCGGCTCGGTCTCCACGCCGGACACCGCGAACTCGACCGCCGTCACGGGGTACTTGGCGAGACGGAAGATACGGTCGATGTTGCCGCCGGCCTTGGCGATCTTGGCGGCGATCCGGGCCGTCGCCTCCGAGGTGAGCGGATGGCCGAGGACGGTGACCAGCGAGCGCCCGAGACCGCGTGGCCGGTTGTCGCCGTGGCCGGAGATGATCTCCGCCTGCATCCTCATCGACTCGGCCCAGCTGTGCACCGTCGCGCGCAGGTCGCCCTCGAGTCCGGGCGGCGGCGGGGTCACGAGCGCGCACAGCACCATTCGGCCACGGGTGACGACCTGCTCGATGTCGACCACGTCGACGGAGTAGGCGGCGAGGGTGTCGAAGAGGCCGGCCGTGATGCCGGGCCGGTCCTTGCCGAAGATCTTGACAAGGAGTGTGGGAACGTCGGAGGTCGAGGTCTGCTCAGCGCTCATGGTGGCTCCACCGTATCCGGCACCCAGTGCCTACCGCTGCCGCGGTCCGTCTGGCGGACACGGAACAGTGGGTGTCGAGTGGATGACGACGGATTGAACGGTCAACCACGGCTGCACCGAGAGCCCACGGCCGCAGCAGAAGCTTCGCAGACATCACAGGGGCAGGCCATACCGGCCGGCCCCCTCGGCTCATGGGCGCCCCGCGGCTCCCCGGGCGCTCACGGACCCCCGCGGGCTCTCAGGGACGTCCCGGGCGCTTCACGGACGTCCCGGGCTCCCACGGACGTCCCGGGCTCCCACGGACGTCCCGGGCGCTCACGGACGTCCCTTCGGCGGCCCCGGAGGCGGAGGCGGCGGAGGCGGCCCGTCGTCCCGCGACGTCCGTGGCCGCTCACCGGGCCGGGGCGGGCGGCGCGGGGGCCGCGGAGGCGGGTCCCCGGCCTGCCAGGCGACCGTGGGAGCGCCGTACATGCCGCCGTCGCCGCTCTCGCCGCCCTGGGCCGGCGGCGGCGTGCCGGGACCCTGCGCGTCGCCGGACGGCGGCCTCGCGTCCTCCGGCTCGCGGAGTTCGTCCGGCAGCTGCAGATAGGGGTTGGTGGCGGGGTTCGGCGCCCGGTACGGCGTGCCGGGCGTGTACGGCCCCGAGGCACCCCCGCGCCTGCCCGGCTCACCGGCGGGCACCCCGGCCTCGCGCACGTACTGCGGATGCGCGGCGCCCTCGGCCGGCGCCCCCTCGGCGGCGGCCCTCAGCGCGAGCGGCGCCGCACGCCGCCCCGCCGACCCCGTCGACCAGGCCAGCAGCGCCCCGACGGCCCCCGCCCCCGCACCCCACAGGGCGCCGAGGAGCAGCGCCAGGCCGAGATGGCCGTGCAGCTGGATCCCGGCGCCGAACGCGTCGAAGCCCAGCACCGACAGCGAGGCGTTGACCGACACCTCCGTCAGCCAGGCGAGCAGCGGCAGCGTCAGCGCCGTGACGATCCCGAGCCGCACCGCGCAGCGCCCCGCGAACCCGAGAGCGCCCGGCCCCCGCACGCCGTCGACGCCGACCGGCGTGCGCACCGCCGTCAGCACCCCGGCCAGCAGCATCATCACGGCGGCCGCCACGGCCAGCAGCCACACCCGGCCGTCCAGGTCGGCCAGCCGTCCCAGCGTCACCGACCGGTCGGTCTTCGCGGTGAGCAGGTCGTCCAGCGGATTCGGCAGCAGCTTGGCCAGTTCACCCGTCGCCTTGCCGTCGTAGGGCACGAAGAGACCGATCGGGATGGCCAGCCAGGTGCCGTTGGGCGCACCCAGCAGCGCGGCGCCGAAGATCCGCTTGGGGTGGTTGTCGCCGATCGCCGCGTAGACCGCCGCCGCGAGGCCCGCCACCACCGACATCACCATCACCATCACGATCGCCGACACCGCCGGCCGTACGACCCGGTGCACGGCCTCCCAGCCGCGTGGCAGGGGAGTGCGGCGCGAGGCGAGCAGGGCGATCAGCAGGACGCCGGCGGACCAGCCGAGGCCGCCGAGCAGCGTGGCGGCGGTGTCGACCGTGAAGCCGACCGCCGCCTTCGCGTGGATGAGGTTGCCGATCTTGTCGGGCAGCAGGCCGCCGATGTCCCCGATGTCGCCGAGACCGGGGATGTTGACGCCGCCGCCCCCGCCTCCGCCGCCCGGCAGCTTGTCGAGGCCCAGCGAGCCGCCGTCGATCGTGATGACATCGTGTCCTGCCCAGGCGAGCCCGCCCAGCGTCGCCACGAACAGGGCGACCACCGCGCCCGCCCGCGCGAGGAGTTCGGCTGGTTCGACGACAACTCCCGCTGTACGCAGGGACCTCAGGAAGAACCAGGACAACAGCAACGCTCCGACCAGACTCACACCCAACGGCGTGATCGTGACGGCCGTGTGTGCCTCCGCGCCCTTCAGTCCGAATGCGGACACATCGCCGGACGGCGTGACCGAGCCGCCCGCGCCCAGTGCCACGACCGCCGCGGTCATCGGCCCGAGCGAGGCCGACGCGTCCGCCCCCAGCAGGTGCAGGCCGAGCGCGGCCGTGCCCGCCATTCCTATCAACGCCCAGCTCACGGAGGCGATCGCGGACAGCGCGACGTCTCCCCACGGCACCCCTTCGCCGCTCCGTACGGACTCGACACTCGACGACACGCTCATGGCAGACCCCCCGATCCGCGACACGGCACGGCCACCGCGCCTGTCCCCCCTCGCGTGGATTACCACTCTCCGGGTCGGTTTCAACCCCGTCAACGGAACCATCCGATGCGCACCCGCGTGGTCTTCACAAGGCCCGACTTTCGGTCAGGGGGCCGAGCCTGAAATAGTTCCCGACGATGTTCGACATCCCTAGACTCCCTGTGATGGGGGCAACTCGGGGGACTACTCATGGGGCATGGAGTGCCTGAACTCGTACTGGAATTGAATGGACGTACCTGGACGCTCGATCCGTCCAGGCCGTACGCCCTCGGACGCGATCCGCAGGGCGACATCGTGATCGACGACGCCAGGGTGTCCTGGCGTCACGCCACGATCAGCTGGAACGGCCGCAGTTGGGTCATCGACGACCACGGCAGCACCAATGGCACGTTCGTGCAGGGGCAGCGGATCCATCAGATGGAGATCGGGCCGGGCGCCGCCGTGCACCTCGGCAACGCGACCGACGGCCCTCTGGTGACCGCGACCGGGGCGGCGGCCGCCGTCGCCCAGCCCCAGCAGCCGTACGCCGCCCAGGGCGCGGGTCCCGGCTGGGCGCAGCAGTCGCCGCCTCAGCAGCAGGCCCCGCAGACCGGCTGGCCGCAGCAGCCCGCATCCCAGCAGGCCGCGGCGCACGTACCGGCGCAGCAGGGTCCCGGTGACGGCGCGGGGGCGCCGCCGGTCTACGGCGACCGCAGCCCGACCACCTTCCACCAGTTCTCCCTCGGCCGCGTCATGCGCATCGGCCGTGCCCTGGAGAACGAACTGGTCGTCTCGGACCTGCAGGTCTCCCGCCACCACGCCGAGTTCCACGCGACGCCCGACGGCCGCTTCGAGATCCGCGACCTGGGCTCGCACAACGGCACCTACGTCAACGGCCAGCCGATCGCCAAGGGCGGCTCGCAGCTCCTCGGTCCGAACGACATCGTCGGCGTCGGCCACTCCACCTTCCGCCTGGTCGGCGACCGGCTCGAGGAGTTCGTCGACACCGGTGAGGTCTCCTTCTCGGCCCGCCATCTGACCGTCACGGTCGACGGCGGCAAGCAGATCCTGAAGGACGTCTCCTTCGGCGTCCCGGAGAAGTCGCTGATCGCGGTCATCGGCCCGTCCGGCTCCGGAAAGTCGACCCTGCTCAAGGCGCTCACCGGCTACCGGCCCGCCAACCAGGGCGACGTCCTCTACGACAACCGGAACCTCTACAAGCAGTTCGCCGAGCTGCGCCAGCGCATCGGCCTGGTCCCGCAGGACGACATCCTGCACAAGGAACTGACCGTCAAGAAGGCCCTCAAGTACGCGGCCAAGCTCCGCTTCCCGGCCGACACCACGGGCGCCGAGCGCGAGGCCCGGATCGACGAGGTGCTGCGCGAGCTGAAGCTGGACATCCACAAGGAGAAGAAGGTCACCTCCCTCTCCGGCGGCCAGCGCAAGCGTGTCTCGGTGGCCCTGGAGCTGCTCACCAAGCCGTCCCTGATCTTCCTGGACGAGCCCACGTCGGGCCTCGACCCGGGCATGGACCGCGACGTCATGCAGCTGCTGCGCGGCCTCGCCGACGACGGCCGCACGGTCCTCGTCGTCACCCACTCCGTGGCCGAGCTGGCGATCTGCGACAAGCTCCTGGTGATGGCGCCGGGCGGCTCGGTGGCCTACTTCGGCCCGCCGGAGGAGGCGCTGAACTTCTTCGGCTACGACACCTGGGCCGACGTCTTCTCCGCCTTCGAGAACTACCGCGACTACGACTGGGCGGGCCGCTGGAAGGGCTCGCAGCACTACCAGATGTACGCCGCGGACATCGACGCCGTTGCGCCGCAGTCCGTACAGATGCCGCCGATGCAGGCGATGAAGCCGCCGAAGCCGCAGGGCTGGATGTCGCAGTGGGTCACGCTGGTGCGCCGCTACGTCTCGGTCATCGCCTCCGACAAGGGCTTCCTGGCGCTGACGGTGATCCTGCCGCTCGTCCTCGGCGCGGTGAGCCTGCTCATCGACTCCGGCAAGGGCCTGCTGCCGAACCCGATGATCAACCGGGCCACCGGCCAGCCCGTCCCGAACGGCACGGCCACCACGGTCCTGCTGATCCTCGCGGTCGGCGCCTGCTTCGCCGGCGCCGCGAACTCCGTCCGTGAGCTGATCAAGGAACGGGTCATCTACGAGCGCGAACGCGCGACCGGCCTGTCCCGCTCGGCCTACCTGATGTCCAAGGTCTTCGTGCTCGGTGTGGTCACCGCGGTGCAGGGCCTGATGGTCGGCGTCATCGGCTTCGCCAGCCGCGACATCCCCAAGGAGGGGCTCGTCCTCGGCAACGCCACGCTGCTCGAGCTCACCCTGCCGATCATGGGCCTGGGCTTCACCTCGATGATGTTCGGCCTGGTCATGTCCGCACTGGTGAAGACGGCCGAGAAGACCATGCCGCTGCTGGTCATGTTCGCGATCATCCAGGTCGTGTTCACCGGCTGCCTGTTCGCGCTGAACGGCTCGATCGGCGCCAACCAGATCTCGTACCTGATGCCGTCCCGCTGGGCGGTCGCCGCGGCCGGCGCCACGCTGGACTTCAACAAGATCAGCCCGCCGGGCAAGGGCAAGAGCAACGACCCGCTGTGGGAGCACACGGTCGGCGCCTGGGGCATGGACATGCTCGCCCTGATCGTCCTGGGTGTCATCTGCGGCTTCTTCGTGGCCCGCTTCCTGCGCCGCCACGAGCCGGAGGTCATGCGCAAGTAACCGCGCACCCATGTCTGAGGGCGGCACCCGTCAGGGGGTGCCGCCCTCAGGCGTTCACGTGAAGAGGTCCGCGCCGACCTCAGTACGCGCTGTTGACGTTGTCGATCGAGCCGTACTTGTCGGCCGCGTAGTTGGCGGCGGCGGTGATGTTGGCGACCGGGTCGTAGATGTTCCAGGCCGTGCCGGCCACGTGGTACGCGGTGAAGGTCGGCGGGATCACCTGGAGCAGACCCTTGGACGGGATGCCGTTGATGGCGTTGATGTCCCAGCCGTTGATCGCGTTCGGGTTGCCCGAGGACTCACGCATGATGTTCCGGTACAGGCCGTTGTAGCTGCCCGGGATGCCCTTCTTGTGCATGATGTCCAGGGAGTGGTTGATCCAGCCGTTGAGGTTGTTCGCGTACAGCTTCGGCGCGGCCTTCTTGATCGTGGGCCGGTGGGCGGACCGGCTCGCGGCCGCCTTGGCCTTGCGCGCGGCCTCTGCCTTCCTGGCGGCGGCAGCGGCGGCCGCCTTCTTCTTCGCCAGGGCCTTCTTCGCGGCGGCCTCGGTGGCCGCCTTCTTCTTGGCTGCGGCCTTCTTGGCTGCGGCCTGCTTCGCGGCGGCCTCGGCCTTCAGGTGCTGGCCGGCGAGCTGGTCGGTGACGCTGGCCTTGACGTCCTTGATGGGCTTGTTGCTGTACTCCACCTTGGCCGTGGAGACGGCGGCCTCGTTCGTGGTCGTGTCGGCGCTGCTGGGGACCGCGGAGAACGCGATGGCGGCGGCACCGAGGGAGGCGACACCGGCTATCGCGATCTTCTGGTGGCGGTTGAGCGAGCGACTGAGTCGGCGAATCTGGATGTTCTTGGGCATTGCAGACGAACCTCTTCGAATAGCGCGGAGGTCGCTCTACGCCGACGGGGGGCATGGGCCCTTCCCGCACAAAAGCCGCGGTGCGAAACCGCGGCGCTGAGCGACGGAAGCAATTCTTAGCGGCCGCAAAATGCCGAGGCAAAGGTGTGACGTACGATCCTGGATAGTGGATCGGGGATGGGCAAAACGGGGCAGACTGGACCGTCTGCCCCGCTCAAAAGGGGACGCTGTATCTCCTACCGGGCTTCGTACGTGATCTGGACCCTATGCGCGGGCTCACATCGGAGACGTAACGGTCTCACCGGCAGTTGCTGGCGCAATGCGCTGGGTGAGGGTTCTCCTCCGGCAGGATGAGATGGACGTCCCCGAACTCGTGCCACAGGTAGTGCCCCCGCAGCGCCTCGTCGTAGCTGCGGTCGACCGCGGCCCGTCCGGCGATCGCCTCCAGCATCAGCAGATGGGAGGCCTCCGGCTCGTGCAGCCCGGTCAGCAGCCCGTCCACCACCCGGACCCCGCGCTCCGGGGTGACCACGAGGTCCGTCCACCCCTCACGCGCGCGTACGGCCCCGTCGGGACCGGCGGCCGACTCCACGGCCCGCACGGCGGTCGTCCCGACGGCGACGACCCGGCGGTCACCACCCTTCGCGGCGTTGATCAGCCGCGCCGACGCCTCCGGCACCGAGAACCGTTCCGGATACGGCGGCTCGTGCGCCTCCGTCGACGCCACCCCGGTGTGCAGCGTGACCGGCGCGAACTGCACACCCCGGCTCACCAGCTCCGCGACCAGCCGCGGGGTGAAGGGCCGCGCGGCACTCGGCATCTCCGCACTGCCCGTCCCGTCGGGGGAGGGGAGCGCGAACACCGTCTGGTAGACGGACAGCGGCTGGTCGCGCTCCGTGTACGAGTACCGGATGGGCCGCCCGTGCTCCCGCAGCATCCCGAGCACCTCCGCCCCGGACACGCGTGCCCACCAAAGGCGGTCCGCATGCACGCTCAGCGGCTCCTCCAGAACCAGCCGCACACCTCCGGGCACCCGTACCTCCGTACCCGCGGGCGCTCCCGCACGCGCGCGTGTGGTGCCCTTCCCGTCGGGATCCCGCAGCTCGACCGCCCACCGGCCGTCGTCGCCGCGCGTGGAGAAGTGCACCACCACGCGCGCGTGCCCGACCCGCCCGTCCACCGCGGCGGCCAGCGTGGGCGAGGTGTTCACCACGAGCAGATCCCCGGCCCGCAGCAGCCGCGGCAGCTCCCTGAAGGTGTGGTGCGACACCTCCATGCCCCGCGACACGAGCAGCCGTACGGCGTCCCGCCCGAGCCCGGCCCCGCGCTGCTCGACCGGGACCCGCGCCGACTGCTCCTCCGGCACCTGCACCGCAACCGTCATCGCTGCCCCTCCAGCAGCGCCGGAGCCGTATAGCGGCCGCTCACCGGACGCTCGTCCAGCAGTCTGAGGAAGCCCGGCACCACACTCGCGGGCGCCGGCCGTGGATCCCCGTCGTCCGGTACGGCCGCCGCGTAGAGGTCGGTGGCCATGTCGCCCGGGTCGACCGCCCAGACCCGCAGCCCCGGCTCCTCCGCGCCGAGCACCGCCGCGAGATGGTCGAGGGCCGCCTTCGACGCCCCGTACCCGCCCCACGTCTCGTAGGCCTCGGCCGCCGCGTCCGAGCTGATCGCGATCACCGTGCCCGCCCCGGACGCCCGCAGCAGCGGCAGCGCCTCCTGGACCAGGCCCAGCGCGGCCACCACGTTCACCTCCAGCGCCCGCCGCAGCCCGTCCGGATCGAGCGCCTCCAGCCGTACGAGCGGCTCGGCGCCCAGCGCGCTCGCGTTGCTCACCAGCAGATCGAGCCCGCCCAGCTTCCAGGCGGCCGCCACCAGCGCGGCCCGATGACCGGCGTCGGTGACGTCCCCGGGCAGGGCCGTCACGCGCGTGCCGTACGCCTCGAGCCGCCCCGCCGTCTCCTGGAGCACCGCGGGCGTCCTGGCGTCGAGCACCAGATCCCAGCCGCGCGCGGCCAGCGCCTCGGCGAGCGCCCGCCCCAGCCCCTTCGAGGCCCCCGTGATGATCGCTACCGGCATGACATGTCCCCTCGTCCCACCCGCCGGTCGATCGGCGGTGACCTCAACGTAGGAACAGCGCCGCCCTCCCCGCCTCGGACGCGGGCCGCAAAATGCCGGGGCCCTTCGCCCTACGCCGCCGGTCCGGGGCCCCGGGCCTAGTCCACCGGACCTAGGCCCAGCGGCGCAGTCCGCGCCTCCACAGGTCCGATCCGCGCTGTCACAGCCCGCCGGTACCTTGAGGACATGAGTCAAGGACCCCGGTCGGGCCTGGCCGCGGTGAGTTCCGCGCTGCTGGCCATGAGCAGGCATCTCGAGGTGCGCGACGTCCTCAAGACGATCGTCGCCTCGGCCCGCGAGCTGCTCGGCGCGCAGTACGCCGCGCTCGGGGTCCCCGACGACCACGGCGGCTTCGCCCAGTTCGTGGTGGACGGCGTCAGCGACGCCCAGTGGAAGGCCATCGGCCCGCTCCCGCGCCAGCACGGCATCCTCGCCTCGATGCTCCGGGAGGCGAAGATCGAGCGCCTCGCCGACGTCCGCAAGGACCCCCGCTTCGAGGGCTGGCCCTCCGCCCACCCCGACATGTCCGACTTCCTGGGCCTGCCCGTCAAGGACGGCGACGAGGTCATCGGTGCGCTCTTCCTCGCCAACAAGGACTGCCCCAAGCCGGAGGGCGGCTGCGGGTTCACCGAGGACGACGCGGACCTGCTGGGGATCCTCGCCCAGCACGCGGCGATCGCCCTCACCAACGCCCGCCTGTACGAGCGCAGCCGAGAGCTGACGATCGCCGAGGAGCGCTCCCGCCTCGCCCACGAACTGCACGACGCGGTCAGCCAGAAGCTCTTCTCCCTGCGCCTGACCGCCCAGGCCGCCGCCGCCCTCGTCGACCGCGACCCGTCCCGCGCCAAGGGCGAGCTCCAGCAGGTCGCCGTGCTCGCCGCCGAGGCCGCGGACGAACTGCGCGCCGCCGTCGTGGAGTTGCGCCCCGCGGCCCTCGACGAGGACGGCCTCGTCGCCACCCTGCGCACCCAGATCCAGGTCCTCGACCGCGCCCACACCGCGCGCGTGACCTTCGGCAGTTGCGGCGTACGGGCCCTGCCCTCCGCCCAGGAGGAAGCCCTCCTGCGCGTCGCCCAGGAGGCCCTGCACAACGCGCTGCGGCACTCCGGCGCGGAGCGCGTGGACGTGACCCTGGCCCGCCGCGGCAGCGCCGCGGTCCTGCGCGTGGCGGACGACGGCAGCGGCTTCGACCCGAAGGCGATACGACGAGCGGGACGCCACCTGGGCCTGGTGTCCATGCGCGACCGCGCGGGCGGGGTCGGCGGCACGCTGACGGTGGAGTCGGCGCCCGGAAAGGGCACCACGATCGAGCTGGAGGTCCCCGGTGGCTGACGCAATCAAGGTGCTGCTCGTCGACGACCACCAGGTGGTCCGCCGCGGCCTGCGCACGTTCCTGGAGGTGCAGGACGACATCGAGGTCGTCGGCGAGGCGGCCGACGGCGCCGAAGGAGTCGCCCGCGCCGAGGAGTTGCGGCCCGACGTCGTCCTGATGGACGTCAAGATGCCGGGCATGGACGGCGTGGACGCCCTGCGCAAGCTCCGCGAGCTGGAGAACCCCGCGCGCGTGCTGATCGTCACCAGCTTCACCGAACAGCGCACGGTGGTCCCGGCCCTGCGCGCGGGCGCCGCAGGCTACGTCTACAAGGACGTGGACCCGGACGCCCTGGCCGGCGCCATCCGCTCCGTCCACGCCGGGCACATCCTGCTTCAACCCGAGGTCGCGGGGGCCCTCCTGTCCCAGGAGGAGGCCAACTCGGGCCAGGGAAGAGGGGGTTCGCTCACCGAGCGGGAGCGCGAGGTCCTCGGCCTGATAGCGGACGGCCGTTCCAACCGCGAGATCGCGCGGGCCCTGGTCCTCTCCGAGAAGACCGTCAAGACCCACGTCTCGAACATCCTCATGAAGCTCGACCTCGCCGACCGCACCCAGGCCGCGCTCTGGGCCGTACGCCACGGCGTGACGGGCTGAGACGCGCCGCGCGCGCCGGTGCTCCCGACGGCAATACGGAGGGTTCCGTTCCGGGCTGAGATTCATACCGTCGTGGGAATGTCCCCCGGATGGCGCATCCTTCGTGGATCTCCGCCGTTCTTCAGTGCGTGCTGCTGCGAACGTCGCGGCAGTCGCTAGGGAGGGCTCAGAAAGTGAAGAACCTGAAGAAGGCAGCGGCCGTGACGATGGTGGCCGGTGGACTGATCGCCGCCGGTGCAGGAATGGCCTCCGCCACCGACGCCCACGCCGACGGCACCGCCGTGGGCTCGCCCGGTGTCATCTCGGGCAACCTCATCCAGGCCCCCGTCCACGTCCCGGTGAACGCGGTGGGCAACAGCGTGAACGTCGTGGGCGTCCTCAACCCCGCCTTCGGCAACCTGGGCGTCAACCGCTGACCCCTTCCACGCACACGCGTGAGCACCGGCCTCCCGGCACCCGGGAGGCCGGTCAGTTTTGGGTGGGACTCTTCAGCCCGGTCCGGGCATCTCAGCCCAGTTCAGCCGTTCCAGCCCGTCCGGCGTTTGAGGACGCGGCTGTCCAGGCCGAAACGGGGGTCCGGGGGCAGAGCCCCCGGACGGCACCACCAGCCCCCGCCCGCAACAGAACGGACGCTCACCGCACCCCCCGCTCCCGCTCCTCCACAACGGAGTTGTACGCCGCGACCTGAGCCCGCCGCCCCACCCGCTCCACCGGCCGCAGGGCCTCCGCCCGCGCCGCCATCTCGGCGGAGCTCACCGCACCCCCGTGCCCGTTCTCCTGCGCGAGCGAGACCAGCAACCCGATCCGCTGCGCCAGCTCCAGCACCCGCACCGCCCGAGGCGGATACCCCGGAGCCAGCACCTCCCGTCCCCGCTCGGCCCGTGCCCGGTACGCGTCGACAGCCGCCTCCGCCACCGGTCCCGACGCGGCGACGTCCAGCCTCGACAGCACCTCCGTGGCATCCCGCAGCGCCTCCGCCAGCTCCCGCTCGGCCTCGCCCAGCGAGGGCACGTCGGCCGGCGGGGCCTCCCGTACCGGCAGACAGTGCCAGACGACCTCGACATGGACATCACCGTCGGGCCCGGCCTCGTACACCTCAGGCACCAGCCCGAGGGCGGCGCCGTGGCAGACGACCGCCTCCTCGGCCTCCATCGCCCGCGCATTGAACTCCGGCGGGCCGCTCAGCCCCAGTGGATGCCCCGGCGCCGGCAGGGCGAGCCGCAGCCCGGTCACCCCGAGGGCGCGCAGCCGCCCGAGCGCGAGAGTGAGCCCGACCGGGCCCGACTCGCCGGGGAGCCCCTCCATCCGGTGCCCGGCGTCGTCCCCGACGATCGAGACCACGGCGTCGTCGGGTGAGACAAGTCCGGCCAAAAGGGCATTTCCCCAAGCCGCAAGGCGTCCTGAACGCGGTTCCGAGAGCATGCCTCCACCCTAAGGACCGGACCGATGGAATGGCCGGGCCGGCCAGTGGCGTAGATTTCGGCGAGGGCAGCGCCCACAACGCGCACGCGACAGCCGAGACGCCGAGACCGGTCACACTGCAAGGGGAGACAACGCGCTCATGAGCGATGTTCTGGAGCTTCAGGACGTATCAGTGGTCCGGGAGGGCCGGGCTCTGGTGGACCAGGTCTCCTGGTCGGTCAAGGAGGGCGAGCGCTGGGTCATCCTCGGTCCGAACGGCGCCGGCAAGACCACCCTCCTCAACGTCGCGTCCAGCTACCTCTACCCCAGCAAGGGCACCGCGACCATCCTCGGCGAGACCCTCGGCAAGCCCGGCACCGACGTCTTCGAGCTGCGCCCGCGCATCGGCATGGCCGGCATCGCCATGGCCGACAAGCTCCCCAAGCGCCAGACCGTCCTGCAGACCGTGCTGACCGCCGCGTACGGCATGACGGCCGGCTGGCAGGAGGAGTACGAGGACGTCGACGAGCAGCGCGCCCGCGCCTTCCTCGACCGCCTCGGCATGACGGAGTACGTGGACCGCAGGTTCGGCACCCTCTCCGAGGGTGAGCGCAAGCGCACCCTCATCGCACGCGCCCTGATGACCGACCCCGAGCTCCTCCTCCTCGACGAGCCGGCCGCCGGCCTCGACCTCGGCGGCCGCGAGGACCTGGTGCGCCGCCTCGGCCGGCTCGCGCGCGACCCGATCGCCCCCTCGATGATCATGGTCACCCACCATGTCGAGGAAATCGCTCCCGGCTTCACCCACGTCCTGATGATCCGTCAGGGCAAGGTCCTCGCCGCCGGCCCCCTCGAGCTCGAACTCACCTCCCGCAACCTCTCCCTCTGCTTCGGCCTCCCGCTCGTCGTCGAACAGATGGGCGACCGCTGGACCGCTCAGGGCCTGCCGCTGTCCTGACTGTGTGAAGTACCCGCGAAAACAAGGGTAAGAAGCCCCTTCCCGCCACATCGCGCCCTGTCCGAGGCGGGACCCGCGGTCCTACCATGACGACGTGAACGACATCGACGCATGGGTGTGGTGGCTCGTCGGCGCGGCTGCGCTCGGAATCCCGCTCGTGGTCACGGCGATGCCGGAGTTCGGCATGCTCGCGGTGGGCGCCGTCGCCGCCGCGGTCATGGCCGGACTCGGCTTCGGCGCCGTGGCCCAGGTGATCTCCTTCGGCGTCGTCTCGCTCGCCTTGATCGCCGTCGTACGGCCCATCGCGGCCCGGCACAGCGCGCAACGCCCCCAACTCGCCACAGGCGTGGAGGCGTTGAAGGGGAAGCAGGCCGTCGTCCTGGAGCGCGTCGACGGTTCCGGAGGCCGGATCAAGCTGGCCGGCGAGATCTGGTCCGCACGTTCGCTCGACGCCGACAGCGCCTACGAGGTGGGCCAGGAAGTCGACGTCGTGGAGATCGAAGGAGCCACCGCGATCGTCATCTGACCTCGCAGGACTCAACTGAACGGAACAGCCCCCGAGTTGTGCGACGGTCTGACAGACTCGACCAGCAAGATCTTCAACAGCCCATAAGATCTTCCGAAAGCGCCGAGGCGGAGAAGGGTACGGGGAACGACGATGGAACCGGTCATCATCGTCCTGATCATTCTGGTGGTGTTGGTCTTCATCGCCCTGATCAGGACGATCCAAGTCATCCCGCAGGCCAGCGCCGCCATCGTCGAGCGCTTCGGCCGCTACACGCGGACCCTCAACGCGGGTCTCAACATCGTCGTCCCGTTCATCGACACGATCCGCAACCGCATCGACCTGCGTGAGCAGGTCGTGCCGTTCCCGCCCCAGCCGGTGATCACCCAGGACAACCTGGTGGTGAACATCGACACGGTCATCTACTACCAGGTGACGGACGCCCGCGCGGCCACCTACGAAGTCGCCAGCTACATCCAGGCGATCGAGCAGCTGACGGTCACCACGCTCCGCAACATCATCGGCGGCATGGACCTGGAGCGGACCCTGACCTCCCGCGAGGAGATCAACGCGGCCCTGCGCGGCGTCCTCGACGAGGCCACCGGCAAGTGGGGCATCCGCGTCAACCGCGTCGAGCTCAAGGCGATCGAACCGCCCACCTCCATCCAGGACTCGATGGAGAAGCAGATGCGCGCCGACCGTGACAAGCGCGCCGCGATCCTCACCGCGGAAGGTACGCGCCAGGCCGCCATCCTCACCGCCGAAGGTGAGAAGCAGTCCCAGATCCTGCGCGCCGAAGGCGAGGCGAAGGCAGCCGCCCTGCGCGCCGAGGGTGAAGCCCAGGCGATCCGCACGGTGTTCGAGTCCATCCACGCCGGCGACCCCGACCAGAAGCTGCTCAGCTACCAGTACCTCCAGATGCTCCCGAAGATCGCCGAGGGCGACGCCAACAAGCTCTGGATCGTCCCCAGCGAGATCGGCGACGCCCTCAAGGGCCTCTCCGGCGCCATGGGCAACTTCGGCCTGGGCGGCGCCCCGAGCGGCGGCGGATCCGGCTCCGACAAGGCGGCGGAACGCCGCGAGAAGCCGTCCATAGACTGAGGCACAACGACAGTGGGGCCCGCCTTCAGCAGGAAGGCGGGCCCAAGTCCCTTCAGGGGCGCGGGGAACTGCGCGACCAGCCACAGAACACCCGCACCCGTCGTACGACCTGCAGCCCTACGTCAGGCGGCGTCCCGTGCAAGCCAAGAAGGCAGCGCCCGGAACTCCTCCGCCCCCAGCGTCAGCAACATCGCATCCTGAGGACTCGGCTCGAACGGCAGCCTCAGCAGCGGCATCCCCGCCTGCTCAGGAGTCCGGTCGGCCTTGCGGTGATTGTCCTCCGCGCACGAGGCGACGGTGTTGAGCCACGAGTCCTGACCACCCCGCGACCGCGGCACCACGTGGTCCACGGTCGTCGCCCGCCGACCGCAGTACGCGCACCGGTGCCGGTCCCTGACCAGCACACCCCGCCTCGACCACGGCGCTTGTCTTCGGAACGGCACCTTCACGTACCTGCACAGCCGGATCACCCGGGGCACGGGTATGTCGACCGCGGCACCGCGCATGCGCAGTTCGGGGTGGGCCTGCTCGACGACAGCCTTGTCCTGCAGCACCAGAACGACGGCTCGGTTCAACGTCACCGTCGACAGCGGCTCGAAGCTCGCGTTCAGCACCAGCGTGTCCCGCATCCAGCCCACCTCCCATGCGCACCGGCCCACCCCCTGGCGGGCTTGGATCAACTCTGGCCGGGCACGCCGAGATGGACAACGCAATAAAAAGTGCCCGCCTCCGATCACTTCCATGACCGGGGGCGGGCAAACGTTCAATGAACGTCAGGCTTCCGCGGGCACTTCGTACTCACCGATCAGCTGGGCACGCGCGATCGCGTGGAACCGCAGATTGAAGCCGACGAAGGCCGGACTGGCGTCCGCGTCCGGGCCGAGCTTCTCCTGATCCACGGCGTACACGGTGAACACATACCGGTGCGGCCCGTCCCCGGGGGGCGGGGCGGCGCCGCCGAAGTCCCTGGACCCGTAGTCGTTACGAGCCTGCACCGCGCCTTCGGGCAGCCCCTCGAACTTGCCGGTGCCCGCGCCGACCGGAAGCTCGGTCACGGAGGCGGGGATGTCGAACAGCACCCAGTGCCAGAATCCGCTGCCCGTAGGGGCGTCGGGGTCGTAGCAGGTCACGGCGAAACTCTTGGTCCCTGCCGGGAAACCTTCCCACCGCAGGTGCGGCGAGGTGTTGCCGGCCGCGTACACCTGAGCGTCCTTGAGCGTGGCGCCCTCCTGGACGTCCTCACTCGTCACCGTGAACGCCGGCACGGGCGGATGGAAGTCGTGGGGGAGCGGCCGCCGCTTGAGCTCGGTCACCTCGGTACCTCCTGATCGATTACGGAATCAGCAGTTCCGAGCCTAGAACCAGTTCCGCTTGCTGCCGACCTCGGACAGCCACTGGTTGAGGTACGCCGCCCAGTCGGTCCCGTGGAAGTCGTGCTGACCCACCTGGAACGACCGGTAGGTGTCGCTGCCCTCGCTGAACAGACCGGGCTTCTTGTCCATCTCCAGGATGACGTCCATGGCGTGCTCGTCGGCCACGAAGCTCAACTCGACCTGGTTGAGGCCCCGGTACTGCGACGGCGGGTAGAACTCGATCTCCTGGTAGAACGGCAGCTTCTGCCGCGTACCCCGGATGTGCCCGCGCTCCATGTCCGCGTTCTTGAAGCGGAAACCCAGCTGGATGAACGCGTCCAGGATCGCCTTCTGCGCCGGCAGCGGGTGCACGTTGATCGGGTCCAGGTCACCGGAGTCGATGGCACGGGCGATCGCCAGCTCGGTGGTCACACCGATGTTCATCCCGCGCAGCGCCTGGCCGTCGATCATGGTGACCGGCGTCTCCCACGGGATCTCGATCCCGAACGGCACGGCGTGCACGGCCCCGGCCTGCAGCTCGAAGGCCCCACCGAGGCGCACCTTAGTGAACTCGATGTTCTGCTTGTACTCCTCGTCGCCGCTCTCGACCTCGACCTTGGCCTGCAGCCCGACGGACAGTCCCTCGATCTCCTGGTTCACGGACCCGCCCTGGATCCGCACCTCCCCCTGGACGACGCCACCCGGAACGACGTTGACCTCGGTCAGTACCGTCTCGACCGAAGCCCCGCCGGCCCCCAGACTCGCGAGCAGCTTCTTGAACGCCATGACTCTCCCTTTACGTATGGATCCTTGATCCCTACAAACGCGATCCGGGTCCGCCCGGTTCCGCGCCCTCACCCTGGCAAGCAGACGAAGCCTTGACCAGCCCTTGGCTCCCACCCGTCTGGACTAGGCTCGGGCCGCATGATCACGCCCCCGGACCGTACGCCACTCCCCAGGGAGTTCTTCGACCGACCTGTCCTGGAAGTCGCCCCGGATCTCCTGGGCCGCATCCTCGTGCGTACGACACCCGACGGTCCGATCGCCCTGCGCCTCACGGAGGTCGAGGCCTACGACGGCCAGAACGACCCCGGCTCCCACGCCTATCGCGGCCCCACAGCCCGCAACGGCGTGATGTTCGGTCCGCCCGGGCACGTGTACGTCTACTTCACCTACGGCATGTGGTTCTGCATGAACCTCGTGTGCGGCCCCGAGGACCGGGCGAGCGCGGTCCTGCTCCGCGCGGGTGAGGTGCTCGAAGGCGCCGAGCAGGCGCGTAAACGTCGACTCTCGGCCCGAAACGACAAAGAACTGGCCAAAGGCCCCGCCCGCCTGGCCACGGCCTTGGGCGTGGACCGCGCCCTGAACGGCACGGACGCATGCGCCCCCGGGGAGACCCCGTTGCGGATCCTGACGGGCACTCCGGTCGCCTCCGACCAGGTACTCAACGGTCCACGCACCGGCGTGGCCGGCGACGGAGCCGTGCACCCGTGGCGCTTCTGGGTCGCCAACGACCCGACGGTGAGCCCTTATCGGGCCCACGTCCCCCGACGCCGCCGAAGTTGACGCACCCTTGCAAGGTGCGTAATGTAGCCCGAGCCGCTTGAACCGGGTACGGCGATCGCCTGCAGCCGGAAGCGGCCAAACCACTACCTACGGTCACCCTCAGCGGGGGCGAATTCGGCATGTCCGCATGCCTGAATTCAATCGCGCGGAACTCGATTATGAGTTGCAGAGGGAATCGGCTAACGTAGTGAATGTCGAAAGGCCCCGCCGACTGGGAATCAGGCCCGAAAGGATCTGATAGAGTCGGAAACACCGAAGGGAAGCGCCCGGAGGAAAGCCCGAGAGGGTGAGTACGAAGGAAGCGTCCGTTCCTTGAGAACTCAACAGCGTGCCAAAAGTCAAC
>NZ_JBITHF010000016.1:0-217877 GCF_044457745.1 Streptomyces sp. NPDC050534 | reverse complement strand
AAGACCCTGGTCGAGCTGTTCGGTCTCGCCCGCGAGCTGAACATCGACGCCGAGGGCATCGACATGGGCCCGTCCCCCACGGACGCCGCCCTGGCGGCCGACCTCGCGCTCCCGATCGAGGAGCTCGAGCTCACGGTCCGTTCCTACAACTGCCTCAAGCGTGAGGGCATCCACTCCGTGGGTGAACTCGTGGCGCGCTCCGAGGCCGACCTCCTGGACATCCGCAACTTCGGTGCGAAGTCCATCGACGAGGTCAAGGCGAAGCTGGCCGGCATGGGCCTGGCCCTGAAGGACAGCCCGCCCGGATTCGACCCCACGGCCGCTGCCGACGCCTTCGGCGCCGACGACGACGCGGACGCGGGTTTCGTGGAGACCGAGCAGTACTGATCGGTTGTTGCCGGTGGGCATCCGCTCACCGGGTTCCTGACCCCGGTACCTGACACGGCCGGGGCAGACACACAGGAGAAAGAAAATGCCGAAGCCCACCAAGGGTGCCCGTCTGGGCGGCAGTGCCGCGCACGAGAAGCTGCTCCTCGCGAACCTCGCGAAGGCGCTCTTCGAGCACGGTCGCATCACCACCACCGAGGCGAAGGCCCGCCGCCTGCGCCCGTACGCCGAGCGTCTGGTCACCAAGGCGAAGAAGGGCGACCTTCACAACCGCCGCCAGGTGCTGCAGGTCATCACGGACAAGAGCATCGTCCACACGCTCTTCACCGAGATCGGCCCGCGCTACGAGAACCGTCCGGGTGGCTACACCCGCATCACCAAGATCGGTAACCGCCGTGGCGACAACGCGCCCATGGCTGTCATCGAGCTGGTCGAGGCGCTGACGGTCGCTCAGCAGGCCACCGGCGAGGCCGAGGCCGCCACCAAGCGTGCGGTCAAGGAAGACACCCTCAAGAAGGACGAGGCCGTCGAGGCCAAGTCCGACGAGGCCACCGAGGACACCGCCGAGGAGTCCAAGGACGCCTGAGCGTTCTGCCTTGCAGTGAACGGGTCCGCCCTTCGGGGCGGGCCCGTTCCACGTTTTGAAGAGGATGCAGCCCTGAGAGGATCTACGGGTGAGTGACGAAGTGCAGCCCGGTTACGTCCGTGTCCGTCTCGATCTCTCCTACGACGGGAGCGAGTTCTCCGGGTGGGCCAAGCAGGCCGGGGGACGTCGGACCGTGCAGGGGGAGATCGAGGACGCGCTGCGGACCGTGACCCGGTCGCGGGAGACCTGTGAACTGACGGTCGCCGGGCGGACCGACGCCGGGGTGCACGCGCGGGGGCAGGTCGCGCATGTGGATCTGCCGGAGGCGGTGTGGCGGGAGCATCACGAGAAGCTGCTCAAGCGGCTCGCCGGACGGCTGCCGAGGGACGTACGGGTGTGGGCCCTCCGGGAGGCGCCCAGCGGCTTCAACGCCCGGTTCTCGGCGGTCTGGCGGCGGTACGCGTACCGGGTCACCGACAACCCCGGCGGGGTCGACCCGCTGCTGCGCGGCCACGTCCTCTGGCACGACTGGCCGCTCGACGTCGACGCCATGAACGAGGCCGCCGAGCGGCTGCTGGGGGAGCACGACTTCGCCGCCTACTGCAAGAAGCGGGAGGGCGCGACCACCATCCGCACGCTGCAGCGGCTGAGCCTGGTGCGCGGGGACGACGGCATCATCACCGCGACCGTGCGGGCCGACGCCTTCTGCCACAACATGGTGCGCTCGCTGATCGGCGCCCTGCTGTTCGTGGGGGACGGGCACCGCACACCGGACTGGCCGGGCAAGGTGCTCGCCGCCGGCGTACGGGATTCGGCCGTTCATGTCGTACGGCCGCACGGGCTGACGCTGGAGGAGGTCGGCTACCCGGCGGACGAGCTGCTCGCCGCGCGCAGCAAGGAGGCGCGCAACAAGCGGTCGCTGCCGGGTGCCGGCTGCTGCTGATCCCCTAGCCGGCCGCCGCGGCCGAGGCCTGGGCCTCGCCACGCCTGCGGATCTGGCTGAAGGTGAACTCGGCCAGGTCGTCGCCGGCCTTGAACACCTGGGTGTCCGCCTTGGTGACGTCCTTGCCGTTGGTGAAGCCGGTGGTGGTGAAGTAGGCGTAGCGGCCGTAGGAGTTGGTCGTCGTGCGGCAGGTCGCGGAGTTGCAGAAGGGCTTCACGCCCTTGCCGGCGAGCGCCTGCACGAGGCTCTTGTTGTCGGCCTGGCCCTTGGCCTTGGTGGCCTGTGCCTCGGTGTCGAAGACGGCCACGCCGACCGTCACCGCGACGCCGCCCTTGGTGTAGGTCACGCGCAGCAGGCGGGTGCACTTGCTGGCGGTGAGGACCTTCGGGAGGCTGCCCGCGGCGGCCGAGGCGCAGTTCTTGGTGTCGGCCGTCGCGCCCTTCTTGTACACGGTCGAGCCCATGGTCAGCTGCGTGCCCGGGAAGAGGGTCTGCACGCCGAGCGGGGCCGTGTCCTTGGTCTTGCTGGAGACGAACTCCTTCGGGTCCAGCGGGGGCGGGGCGCTCGTCGGCGCGAAGGACGGGGCCGTCGCGCTGCTGCTCGGTATGGCGCCGCTGGCCGGCGCGGTGCCGGGGTTTCCGGATGCCTTGTCGTCGCCGTTCGCCGACACCACGGCCATGGCGACGGCGGTGCCTATCGCCACGGTGGCGATCACGCCGCCGCCGATGAACAGCAGCCGGCGCCTCTTGTTGCGCGTCTCCGACGCCTCCGCGAGCGCCGCCCAGTCCGGAGTCTGGCTGTCCCCGCCGTTGTTCCACGGCTGCTGGGAGTTTGGTTTCCAGGGGTCCCACTGGGACGGGGGTCCCCCCTGCTGCCCATAGCTCATGGGGCGCATCTTAGACGGGGGGCGAGAGGTGCCGGTGTGCCTCCGGCGGGCCGCCCGGGGACCTTTCCGGCACTGCCGTACATTGCGGCCGGACCGGCGTGCCGACGGGTCCGGCCGGGCTCGTTTTGACCCGTGCGGGGCAGCCCGAGTACCCTTGCGGTTTGTTATGCGTATTGGCTTGCTCATTCTCACGTGAGAGGCCCATACGTAGGTTCCCTGGAGCAGTTACCAGTGGGCGGCATACGGGCAGCGTTCCCGGCACTGTCGTCCCCAGCTGCACGATCGCTTCAGTGATGCCATGTGTCACCATCCATCCACTGAAGAAGAAAAGGCTGCGAAGTGCGTACGTACAGCCCTAAGCCTGGCGATGTGACTCGCCAGTGGCACGTCATTGACGCACAGGACATCGTCCTGGGCCGACTCGCCACCACCGCCGCGTCCCTTCTGCGGGGCAAGCACAAGCCGATCTACGCCCCCCACGTCGACACCGGTGACTTCGTCATCATCATCAACGCCGACAAGGTGCACCTGTCCGGCAACAAGCGGACCCAGAAGATGGCGTACCGCCACTCCGGCTACCCGGGTGGTCTGCGCTCCGTCCGTTACGACGAGCTCCTCGACAAGAACCCCGAGAAGGCCATCGAGAAGGCCGTCAAGGGCATGCTCCCCAAGAACACCCTGGGCCGTCAGATGCTCACCAAGTTGAAGGTCTACTCGGGCGACCAGCACCCGCACGCTGCTCAGCAGCCGGTGCCGTTCGAGATCACCCAGGTCGCGCAGTAAGTCCGGCCACCCCCTAAGACAGAAGAGAATCTGAGGAGCATCGTGGCCGAGACCACCGTCGAGACGCCCGTCGAGGGCGAAGAGATCGTCGACATCGAGAGCTACACCACCGAGTCCGACACGCCCGTCGAGGGCGAGTACACGTCGGAGTCCATGGCGTCCCGCTTCGGCGACCCGCAGCCGGCCGCCGGCCTGGGCCGTCGCAAGAACGCCATCGCCCGCGTCCGGATCGTCCCGGGCACCGGCAAGTGGAAGATCAACGGTCGCACCCTTGAGGACTACTTCCCCAACAAGGTGCACCAGCAGGAAGTCAACGAGCCCTTCAAGGTGCTCGAGCTCGAGGGCCGTTACGACGTCATCGCCCGCATCGCGGGTGGCGGTGTCTCCGGTCAGGCCGGTGCGCTCCGTCTCGGTGTCGCCCGCGCGCTGAACGAGGCCGACGTCGACAACAACCGCGGCCCGCTCAAGAAGGCCGGCTTCCTCAAGCGCGACGACCGTGCGGTCGAGCGCAAGAAGGCCGGTCTCAAGAAGGCCCGCAAGGCCCCGCAGTACAGCAAGCGCTAATCGCGTCCGCTGTCTTCGCAACAATCGCCCCGGCCGCACGGATTGTGCTGCCGGGGCGGTTCGTTTACACAACCCCTACCGTCCCCGGACAGTCTCAGGGGATGTACCCGGGAGTGAGCCGCACTCTCTTCAGCAATTCGGAGGACACCACTGTGGGACGACTCTTCGGCACGGACGGCGTGCGCGGCGTCGCCAACGCGGACCTTACGGCGGAGATGGCGCTCTCCCTCTCCGTGGCCGCGGCGCACGTGCTCGCCGAGGCGGGCACCTTCGAGGGCCACCGGCCGAGGGCGGTCGTCGGACGGGATCCGCGCGCGTCCGGGGAGTTCCTGGAGGCCGCCGTGGTCGCGGGTCTCGCCAGCGCGGGCGTGGACGTCCTGCGCGTGGGCGTGCTGCCGACGCCCGCGGTGGCGTACCTCACCGGTGCGCTCGGCGCGGACCTCGGCGTGATGCTCTCCGCGAGCCACAACGCCATGCCCGACAACGGCATCAAGTTCTTCGCCCGCGGCGGCCACAAGCTCGCCGACGAGCTCGAGGACCGGATCGAGGCCGTCTACGAGTCGCACCGGCACGGTGAGCCCTGGCAGCGGCCCACGGGTTCGGGCGTGGGGCGGGTGCGCTCGTACGACGAGGGCTTCGACCAGTACGTCGCCCACCTCATCGCCGTGCTGCCGAACCGTCTTGACGGGCTGAAGATCGTCCTCGACGAGGCGCACGGCGCGGCCGCGCGGGTCTCGCCGGAGGCGTTCTCGCGGGCCGGCGCCGAGGTGATCACGATCGGTGCCGAGCCGGACGGGCTCAACATCAACGACGGCTGCGGCTCGACCCATCTGGACAAGCTGAAGGCCGCCGTCGTCGAGCACGACGCGAACTTCGGTATCGCGCACGACGGTGACGCGGACCGGTGCCTCGCCGTGGACCACACCGGTGCGGAGATCGACGGCGACCAGATCCTGGCCGTCCTGGCGCTGGCCATGCGGGAGCATTCCACGCTGCGCTCGGACACGGTGGTCGCGACGGTGATGTCCAACCTGGGCTTCAAGCTCGCGCTGGAGCGCGAGGGGCTCCACCTGATCCAGACGGCGGTCGGCGACCGGTACGTCCTGGAGGAGATGAAGGAGCACGGCTACGCGCTCGGCGGCGAGCAGTCCGGGCACGTGATCATCCTCGACCACGCGACCACCGGTGACGGCACGCTGACCGGGCTGCTGCTGGCGGCGCGGGTCGCCGAGACCGGTCGTACGCTCCGGGATCTCGCGGGGGTCATGGAGCGGCTGCCGCAGGTGCTGATCAATGTGCCGGACGTGGACAGGTCCCGTGTCGGGAACTCGGCCGATCTTGCCGCGGCCGTCGCCGACGCGGAGCGTGAACTCGGCTCTACGGGGCGGGTGTTGCTGCGGCCTTCGGGTACGGAGCCGCTGGTGCGGGTCATGGTCGAAGCGGCGGACATCGATCAGGCGCGGTCGGTCGCGGGGCGGCTTGCCGACGTGGTGAAGTCCGCGCTGGGTTAGGTCTCGGCCGGGTTGGGGGTGGGGGGATCCGAGCGTTGCGGGCTGCGGGTTCGTCGTGGCCTGTCGCGCAGTTCCCCGCGCTCCTAGGACACCCTGCGCTGACGTCTCCAGAAGTACTTCTGGGCGACGAGCGTGCCGATTCCCGCGAGGACGATGCCCAGCAGGTTCAGCAGGAGCTGGTTCGTCGAGCCGATCGTCTGGGACATGTCGCCGTAGGCGAGGGCCACCGCGGCGTTGGCGGCGGCCGGGACGGTCGTCACCGAGATCGCGACCCCCACCAGGGCACCCGACTTGGCGGAGGTCAGCGAGAGCGTGCCCGCCATGCCGGCCAGGACGGCCACGATGAACGAGAAGGCGTCAGGCGCGTACACGAACGCCGTGTTGGGACGGTCGCCTTCGAGGTCCGACTCGTGGAAGAGCCCGGCGGCGTCCATGAACAGGGTGAAGGCGACCGTCACCAGCATCGCCACTGCGAAGCCCACCAGCAGTGCGATCAACGAGCGTAGGGCGAGCCGCGGTTGGCGCCGCACCACCGAGGTGCTGATGCCCGCCAGCGGGCCGAACTCCGGGCCCACCGCCATCGCGCCCACGATCAGGATCGCGTTGTCCAGTACGACACCGCAGGCAGCGATCATCGTGGCGAGCGTGATGAAGGCGACGTAGGTGACCGACAGCGTCGACTCCTCGTGGGTCGCCTCTGTCAGCCCCTCCCACAGCACCGCGTCCGCGCCCTCGCCGGGTGCGTCCTTCTCGGCCTTGTCGGCCCGGTGGGACAGGCTCAGGCCGATGTCCTCGACGGCGATCGAGCCCGTCTCGTGGAGGCCCAACGCCCGCAGCTCGCCGATGAGTTCGTCGCCCGCCTCGCGCGCGACGTCGCAGAGCACCAGGTCGCCCGCGGGGTCGCGGGCGGCGCCGGGCAGCACGACCAAGTGCGCGGTGCCGACCGTCCGTTCGAGCAGACGGACCACGTCGTCGGTCGTGCCGGACGGCGAGATCAGGCGCAGGTGCAGCATGGAGGCAGGTTAGCGGTCACAGTTTGCGCAGGCTGAGCCGCTGTACCTTGTGGTCCGGGCCCTTGCGCAGGACCAGGGTGGCCCGGCCGCGGGTGGGCGCGATGTTCTCCACCAGATTGGGCTTGTTGATGGTGCGCCACATCGTGCGGGCGTAGTCGAGGGCCTCGTCCTCGGAGACCTGCGTGTACTTGCGGAAGTACGAGGACGGGTTCTGGAAGGCCGTGTCGCGCAGCTTGCGGAACCGGTTGAGGTACCAGCGCTCGATGTCCTCGGTGCGGGCGTCGACGTAGACGCTGAAGTCGAAGTAGTCGGCGAGGCCGACGCGGGTGCGGCCGTCCTTGCCGGGGAGCGCGGGCTGGAGGACGTTCAGGCCCTCGACGATGAGGATGTCGGGGCGGCGGACCGTGAGCTTCTGGTCCGGCACGATGTCATAGATCAGGTGCGAGTAGACCGGGGCCGTCACCTCGTCCTTGCCGGCCTTGATGTCGGCGACGAAGCGGGTCAGGGCACGCCGGTCGAAGGACTCGGGGAAGCCTTTGCGCGACATCAGGCCGCGGGCCTGGAGCTCCTTGGTGGGCAGCAGGAAGCCGTCGGTGGTCACCAGCTCCACGCGCGGGTGCTCGGGCCAGCGGGAGAGCAGGGCGCGCAAGAGGCGCGCGACCGTGGACTTGCCTACGGCCACGGAGCCGGCGACTCCTATGACGAAGGGCGTGCCGGACTGGGAGCCCTGCTCGCCGAGGAAGGTGTTCAGGGCGCCGCGAAGGCCGTCCGTGGCGCCGACGTAGAGGTTGAGCAGCCGGGACAGCGGGAGGTAGATGTCCCGCACCTCGTCGAGGTCGATCACGTCGCCGAGGCCGCGCAGCTTCTCGACCTCCTCCGCGGTGAGCGGCAGCGGCGTCTTCTCGCGCAGCGCGCTCCACTCGGCTCGGGTGAGGTCGACGTAGGGAGTCGCCTCCGGCCTGGACCGGTGGGCGCTCCGGGGCATCGGGGAGACCGGAGAGATCACATTCCATTGTTAACGGAGTTTGAACGGGTCGGCGGGTGGGCTGTGTCACGTTGGCCGGACGCTGTCGTACGACGGTGGGAATTTCCGATTTCGGGCAGGCGGCGCCACTTTTCGGCGCGTGGTGGACCGTAGGCTGCGGCACATGTGCGGAATCGTGGGATACGTGGGGCCGCAGGCTGCGCTCGAGGTCGTCATGGCCGGGCTGAAGCGGCTGGAGTACCGGGGTTACGACTCGGCGGGCGTCTCGGTGCTCGCGGACGGCGGGCTGGCGGCCGCGAAGAGGGCCGGGAAGCTCGTCAACCTGGAGAAGGAGCTGCAGGAGCGGCCGCTGCCGACCGGCGGCACGGGGATCGGGCACACCCGGTGGGCCACGCACGGGGCGCCCACCGACGGGAACGCGCATCCCCACCTCGACAACGCGGGGCGCGTCGCCGTCGTGCACAACGGCATCATCGAGAACTTCGCCGCGCTGCGGGCCGAACTGGCCGAGCGCGGCCACGAACTGGTCTCCGAGACCGACACCGAGGTCGTGGCGCATCTGCTCGCGGAGGAGTTCTCCGTGACGGCCGATCTCGCGGACGCGATGCGGCTCGTGTGCCGGCGGCTGGACGGGGCGTTCACGCTGGTCGCCGTGCACGCGGACGAGCCGGACGTGGTGGTGGGGGCGCGGCGGAACTCGCCGCTGGTGGTGGGGGTCGGGGAGGGGGAGGCCTTTCTCGCTTCGGACGTCGCCGCCTTCATCGCCCACACGCGGTCGGCGCTCGAGCTGGGGCAGGACCAGGTCGTCGAGCTGCGGCGGGACGGGGTGACGGTGACCGGCTTCGACGGGCGCCCCGCACAGGCCCGGCCGTACCACGTCGACTGGGACGCGTCGGCCGCGGAGAAGGGGGGCCACGACTACTTCATGCTCAAGGAGATCGCCGAGCAGCCCAAGGCGGTCGCCGACACGTTGCTGGGGCGCATCGACCAGGCCGGCTCGCTGACGCTGGACGAGGTGCGGATTCCCGCCGGGGTGCTGCGGGAGGTCGACAAGGTCGTCGTGGTCGCGTGCGGTACGGCCTTCCACGCCGGGATGATCGCCAAGTACGCCATCGAGCACTGGACGCGGATTCCGTGCGAGGTGGAGCTGGCGAGCGAGTTCCGGTACCGGGACCCGATCCTGGGGCCGCGGTCGCTGGTGATCGCGATCTCGCAGTCCGGCGAGACCATGGACACGCTGATGGCCGTGCGGCACGCCCGCGAGCAGGGCTCCCACGTGCTGGCGATCTGCAACACCAACGGCTCGACGATCCCGCGCGAGTCGGACGCCGTCCTCTACACGCACGCCGGGCCGGAGGTCGCCGTCGCCTCGACCAAGGCGTTCCTGACGCAACTGGTCGCCTGCTACCTGGTCGCGCTGTATCTCGGGCAGGTGCGCGGCACCAAGTGGGGCGACGAGATCGGCGCCGTCATCCGCGACCTGTCGAAGATCTCGGGAGCGGTCGAGCGGGTGCTGGAGACCATGGCGCCGGTCCGGGAGCTGGCGCGGTCCCTCGCCGCCAAGAACACGGTGCTGTTCCTCGGGCGGCACGTCGGACATCCGGTCGCCCTGGAGGGCGCGCTCAAGCTCAAGGAACTGGCGTACATGCACGCCGAGGGCTTCGCGGCGGGGGAGTTGAAGCACGGGCCGATCGCGCTGATCGAGGCCGACATGCCGGTCGTGGTCGTGGTGCCATCGCCCCGGGGGCGGTCCGTGCTCCACGACAAGATCGTCTCCAACATCCAGGAGATCCGGGCCCGTGGGGCGCGCACCGTCGTCATCGCGGAGGAGGGCGACGAGGCGGTCGCCCCGTACGCCGACCACCTGATCCGCATCCCGCCCGTCCCGACCCTCCTGCAGCCCCTCGTGGCCACGGTGCCGCTTCAGGTCTTCGCCTGCGAGCTGGCGACGGCACGGGGCAACGAGGTGGACCAGCCGCGGAATCTGGCCAAGTCGGTGACGGTGGAGTGAGGTTGCCCGTGGTGATCACCTCGTAAGGTGCTCGCCATGAGCATCATCGGCGTCGGGATCGACGTGGCGGAGATCGAGCGGTTCGAGGCGTCGCTGAAGAGGACGCCCGGGATGGCGCAACGGCTGTTCGTCGAGGGTGAGTTGCTGCTGCCCAGCGGTGAGCGCCGGGGTGTCGCCTCGCTCGCCGCGCGCTTCGCCGCGAAGGAGGCGCTGGCCAAGGCGCTCGGGGCGCCGGCCGGGCTGCACTGGACGGACGCCGAGGTGTACGTCGAGGACAGCGGGCAGCCGCGGCTGCGGGTGAAGGGCACGGTGGCCGCCAGGGCGGCGGCGCTCGGGGTGCGGACCTGGCATGTGTCGCTGAGTCACGACGCCGGGGTCGCCTCGGCGGTGGTGGTGGCCGAGGGGTGACCCCTCCCGTCCTCGCGCACGACCGCACGACCGCACGACCGCGCGGACGCGCGGACGGGGGACGGGGCGGGGGCGGGGGTGCGGCCCGGGCCGGGATCGGGAGAGACTCGACCGCATGCGTACTGCGTACAGCGTGGAGACGGTAAGGACGGCCGAGCGTGCGCTGATGGCGCGGCTTCCCGAAGGGGCGTTGATGCAGCGCGCCGCCGCCGGGCTCGCCGCCGCCTGCGCCGAGTTGCTCGGGCGGGTGTACGGCAGCCGGGTCGTGCTGCTCGTCGGCAGCGGCGACAACGGCGGTGACGCAATGTACGCCGGCGCCCGGCTCGCCCGGCGCGGAGCGGGGGTCGCCGCCGTGCTGCTCGCACCCGAACGGGCCCACGCCGAAGGGCTCGCGGCGCTGCTGCGGGCCGGCGGCCGGGTCGTCGGCGCGGGCGCGGACCGGTCCGCCGGTGCCGCCGCCGCGGCCGGTGTCGGCGCGGTGGAGGAGGCGGTCCTGCGGGCCGATCTCGTCGTCGACGGCATCGTGGGGATCGGCGGCAAGGGCGGACTGCGGCCCGAGGCCGCGCGGTTGGCGGCCTGCGCCACCGAGTCCCGTGCCGCCGTGGTCGCCGTGGACCTGCCGAGCGGGGTCGACGCCGACACCGGGGAGGTGCCCGGCGACGCCGTACGGGCCGACCTGACCGTCACCTTCGGGACGCACAAGCCGGGGCTGCTGATCGACCCCGCGCGCGAGTACGCCGGTTCCGTGCGGCTCGTCGACATCGGGCTCGGCGCCGAACTGCCCGACGAGCCCGAGCTGGAGGCGCTGCAGCACGCGGACGTGGCGCGGCTGCTGCCGGTGCCCGCCGCGGAGAGCGACAAGTACCGGCGCGGCGTCGTGGGCATCGCCGCCGGGTCCGTCCGGTACCCCGGCGCCGCCGTGCTCGCCGTGTCCGGGGCGCTGCGGGGCGGCGCGGGCGCCGTGCGGTACGTCGGGCCCGCCGGGGATGCGGTGATCTCCCGGTTCCCCGAGACGCTCGTGTCGGACCAGGGGCCGAAACACGCGGGGCGGGTGCAGGCGTGGGTCGTGGGGCCCGGGGCCGGGGACGACGCGTCCGCCGTGGGGGAGGTGCTCTCGTCCGACGTGCCGGTGCTCATCGACGCGGACGGCCTGCGGCTGGCCGACGCCGACGCCGTACGGGCCCGTACGGCACCCACCCTGATGACCCCGCACGCCGGGGAGGCCGCCGCCCTGCTGGGCGTGTCCCGGGAGACCGTCGAGGGGGCGCGCCTGACCTGGGCGCGCGAACTCGCCTCGCGGTACGGGGCGACCGTCCTCCTCAAGGGCTCGACCACCCTCGTCGCCGACGCGCGGGGCGGCGCCGTACGGGTGAATGCCACGGGCACGCCGTGGCTGGCCACGGCCGGCAGCGGCGACGTGCTGTCGGGCCTGGCCGGATCGCTGCTGGCGGCCGGGCTCTCCGCGCGGGACGCGGGAAGCGCGGCGGCGTATCTGCACGGATTGGCGGGGCGTTACGCGGCCGACGGCGCACCGGCGGGCGCCCACGACGTGGCGGAGGCGATTCCCGCGGCCTGGCGGGACGTACGGGACTGACGGGACACCCGGTTACCGGGTCCGCACGGTGCGTCGCCGCAGCTCACAGCACTTTCATGGGACCGGTGCCGCAAGGCTGTCCGACCCCTCTGCGACACTGGGGCTGCCATGACTGAGACAGCTGCTGCCCCGACCGCGCGCCTGCGCGCCCGCGCCGAGATCGACCTGGGCGCGCTGCGCGCCAACGTGCGCGCCCTGCGCGCCCAGGCGCCGGGCGCCGCCCTCATGGCCGTGGTCAAGTCCGACGCGTACGGCCACGGGGCCGTGCCGTGCGCGCGGGCGGCCGTGGAGGCGGGGGCCGCATGGCTGGGCACCGCCACGCCCGAGGAGGCCCTCGCGCTGCGGGCCGCCGGGCTGCCCGGACGCATCATGTGCTGGCTGTGGGTGCCGGGCGGACCCTGGCGGGAGGCCGTCGAGGCCGACATCGACGTCTCGGTGAGCGGCATGTGGGCCCTGACGGAGGCCACGGACGCCGCCCGCCGCGCAGGCGTGCCCGCGCGCGTGCAGCTCAAGGCGGACACCGGCCTGGGGCGCAACGGCTGCCAGCCGGGCGAGGACTGGGCCGAGCTGGTCGCGGCGGCCCTGCGGGCCGAGGCCGAGGGGCTGATCCGCGTCACCGGGCTCTGGTCGCACTTCGCCTGCGCCGACGAACCCGGCCACCCCTCCATCGCCCACCAGCTCACCACCTTCCGGGAGATGCTGGCGCACGCCGAGGGCCAGGGGGTGCGCCCCGAGGTCCGGCACATCGCCAACTCGCCCGCCACGCTCACCCTTCCCGAGGCCCACTTCGACCTCGTGCGGACCGGGATCGCGCTCTACGGCATCTCGCCGAGCCCCGAGGTCGGCACCCCTGCGGACTTCGGGCTGCGGCCGGTGATGACGCTCTCGGCGAACCTCGCGCTCGTGAAGCACGTTCCGGGGGGTCACGGCGTCAGTTACGGGCATCACTACGTCACCCCCGGCGAGACCACCCTCGCACTCGTGCCCGTCGGATACGCCGACGGCATCCCGCGGCACGCCTCCGGCTCGGGCCCGGTGCTGGTCGGGGGGAAGTGGCGGACCGTCGCGGGGCGCGTCGCGATGGACCAGTTCGTCGTCGACCTCGGCGGGGACGAGCCCGCCGTCGGCACCGAGGCGGTCCTCTTCGGGCCCGGCGACCGCGGCGAACCCACCGCCGAGGACTGGGCCCAGGCGGCGGGCACCATCGCTTATGAGATCGTCACACGGATCGGAACGCGCGTTCCGCGCGTCTATGTGAATGAGGAACGAAGCGGGTAACCCGCACAGGGACCAGGCGGTCCGGGATGAGCGCAGCATCTGCGAGTCCCGCAACACCCACCGGCCGACCCAGCGGTAACGATCGACAGCGGCATCGCACGAACACCACCCGCACCATCCGACCCAAGAGGCAACAGCAGACCGGCGAGAAGGAGAGGTACGTGAGCGAGAGCAGTGCCGAGGCCGTCACGGCCCTCGCCTCCGCCACGGGGGCGGCCGGCAACTGGCGCAGGGCCACCGGCATCGCCGGCGCCGCGATAGGCGTGGTGGCCGCGGGCGCCGCGGCCGGCGTCGCCATCGAGCGGCTCACCGTAGGCCGGGGCATGCGCAGGAAGGCCCGGCTGGCCCTCGACTCGACGGGACCGTACGGGTCGCTGCGCGGCGCCCCCGGCAAGGCCACGGCCGACGACGGCACCGAGCTGTACTACGAGGTCGACGACGTCGACCCCGCGGCCGTGCCCGCGCTGGGACCGCGCCGCCGGCGGCTGTTCGGGCGGAAGGCGCCCGCGCCCGTCACCGTCGTCTTCAGCCACGGCTACTGCCTCAGCCAGGACTCATGGCACTTCCAGCGCGCGGCCCTGCGGGGCGTCGTGCGGACCGTGCACTGGGACCAGCGCAGCCACGGCCGCTCCGAGCGGGGCGTGCAGCAGGTGCAGGACGGCGCGGCGGTCACCATCGACCAGCTCGGGCACGATCTGAAGGCCGTCATCGACGCCGCCGTGCCCGAGGGACCGATCGTGCTCGTCGGGCACTCCATGGGCGGCATGACGGTGATGGCGCTGGCCGACCAGTACCCCGAGTTCGTCCGCGACCGGGTCGTCGCCGTCGCGCTCGTGGGTACGTCGTCCGGGCGACTCGGCGAGGTCAACTTCGGGTTGCCCGTCGCCGGCGTCAACGCGGTGCGTCGCGTCCTCCCCGGAGTGCTGAAGGCGCTGGGGACCCAGGCCGCGCTGGTGGAGAAGGGGCGCCGGGCGACCGCCGACCTGTTCACCGGGGTCATCAAGCGCTACTCGTTCGCCTCGCGGGACGTCGACCCGGCGGTCGCGCGGTTCGCCGAGCGGATGATCGAGGGCACGCCGATCGACGTGGTCGCCGAGTTCTACCCGGCCTTCACCGACCACGACAAGACCGAGGCGCTGCGGCACTTCGCGGACCTTCCGGTGCTGGTGCTGGCCGGGATCGGCGACCTGGTCACGCCCAGCGAGCACAGCGAGGCCATCGCCGACCTGCTGCCGGACGCGGAACTGGTGCTGGTGCCCGACGCCGGGCATCTGGTCATGCTGGAACACCCGGAAGTGGTCACCGACCGGCTGGCCGACCTCCTCACCCGTGCGGGTGCAGTGCCGGCAGGAGCTACCGTGGGTGGCTATGGAAGCACCAGCAGCACCGCGCAACCCGGTTGAGACCGAGCTGACCGTCACCTCCCCCGAGCAGATGCGGGACCTGGGCCGCGGTCTCGCCAAACTGCTGCGCGCCGGCGACCTCGTGATGCTCAACGGCGAGCTCGGTGCGGGCAAGACGACGCTCACCCGCGGGCTGGGCGAGGGACTCGGCGTCCGGGGGGCGGTGACCTCGCCGACCTTCGTGATCGCCCGGGTGCATCCGTCGCTGGGCGACGGCCCGCCGCTCGTGCACGCCGACGCGTACCGCCTGTCCGGCGGGCTCGACGAGATGGAGGACCTCGACCTCGACGTCTCGCTGACCGACTCGGTGATCGTCGTGGAGTGGGGCGAGGGCAAGGTCGAGGAGCTGACCGAGGACCGGCTGAACGTCGTCATCCACCGGGCCGTGGGGGACACGACGGACGAGGTCCGGCACGTGACGGTGACCGGGCTCGGCGAGCGCTGGTCGGCGACGGACCTGAGCGTCCTGTCCGCCTGAGCCGTCCGCCCCGCTCCCGGCAGGCGCGCATTTCCGTGAACGTTCCGACAAGACGTCGGCAAGCTGTTGCATTAATTGTCCTGTGCGTGGTCACATGGTACCCAGTTCGTAGTTAGGTCTACCTAACTACGCCCGCCCCCGGGTCCTCAGGAGGCGTCCATGCCGGCCACCGAGAGCAGCGACCAGCAGCAGAAGCCCTACGCCGTCGCAGCCGGCGTCTCCATGCGCGACCTGCTGGCGTCGTGCGCCGCGGCGAGCACGATCTCGACCCCGCCGCGGCTGCCGGACCCGGAACCGGCCGAGTCACCGGCCCGGCACCGGGAAGCCGCTTAGGGGATCACCGCGACCTGAGCGCCGATCGTCGCGAACTCCCACATCGCGGTGCCGTCCTCGCGGGCCTCACGGATGCCGCCCGTGCGCACACCGGGGTCGGTCTCCTCCGAGGTCTTGCCGACCGCCGCGCTGAAGCCGACGGCCACGCCGTCGACGTCGGCGAAGCGCACGACGTGCTCGATGGGTACGCCGTCGGTGCCGACGACCGAGTTCGAGCGGGACGTGACCCGGTAGACGCCGGGCGCCGGGTCGACGCTGCCGGGGGTGACCGTGAAGCTGCGCGTGACCTCGTTGCGCCCGCCCACCAGCCAGACGCGGTTGCCACCCGTCGAGTACACGACGCGTTCGCCCACGCCGGAACCGGCGGGCGGGACGTCGGGGCTGATCCTGCCGCGGGGCGCCTTGGAGACGATCGCCGACGGTGAGGTGCTCGCCTGCGGCTTGGCCAGGGCGACCGGGACGGTCGCGTGGGCCTGGTAGCCGAGGAAGCCGACCGCCGCGAGGGCGGCGGCGGTGAGCCCGAACACGAATCCGGAGCTGCTGCTTGGCACCGTCGCCCACCTGACCCATCGCGTCGTACGTCGTATTTGCGGCGACCGTAGCAGCCTTCACCCGCCCGACCGGGGCGGCGATACCGGAGGCGCGGGAGCCGTAGGCTGTTTGCGTGCTCTTGCTCGCTCTGGATACCGCAACCCCCTCCGTGACCGTCGCCCTGCACGACGGCTCGGACGTCATCGCCTCCTCCAGCCAGGTGGACGCCCGCCGGCACGGCGAGCTGCTGCTGCCGGCCGTCGACCGGGTGCTCGCCGAGGCAGGTCTCAGGCTCGACGCCGTCACCGGCATCGTCGTGGGCATCGGTCCCGGCCCCTACACCGGCCTGCGCGTCGGACTGATGACCGCGGACACCTTCGGGCTCGTGCTCGGTGTCCCCGTGCACGGCGTGTGCACGCTCGACGGGCTGGCGTACGCGACCGACATCGGCACCGGCCCGTTCGTCGTGGCGACCGACGCCCGGCGCAAGGAGGTCTACTGGGCGCGCTACGCCGACTCCCGTACGCGCCTGACCGACCCGGCCGTCGACCGGCCCGCCGACATCGCCGACCAGGTCGCCGGCCTGCCCGCCGTCGGCGCGGGCGCGCTGCTGTACCCCGACACCTTCCCCGCGGCGCACGAGCCGGAGCACGTCTCCGCCGCGGCGCTGGCGAGCCTGGCCGCCGAGCGGCTGGAGCGGGGCGAGGAACTGCCCCCGCCCCGGCCGCTGTACCTGCGCCGGCCGGACGCCCAGGTCCCCAAGAACTACAAGGTGGTCACCCCCAAGTGACCGGACCCGTGACCTCTCGACTGCGCGAGATGCGCTGGTGGGACATCGACCGCGTGCTCGAGCTGGAGAAGGACCTCTTCCCCGAGGACGCCTGGTCCCGGGGCATGTTCTGGTCCGAGCTGGCCCACGCGCGCGGGGCCGAGGCGACCCGCCGCTACCTCGTCGCCGAGGACGGCGACGGACGCCTGGTCGGCTACGCGGGCGTCGCCTCCTCGGGAGACCTCGCCGACATCCAGACCATCGCCGTCGCCCGCGACCAGTGGGGCACGGGGCTCGGCGGGCTGCTGCTGACCGAGCTGCTGAAGGCCGCCACCGCCTTCGAGTGCGCCGAAGTGATGCTGGAGTGCCGGATCGACAACGTCCGGGCCCAGAAGCTGTACGAGCGCTTCGGCTTCGAGGCCATCGGGTTCCGGCGCGGCTACTACCAGCCCGGCAACGTGGACGCCCTGGTCATGCGACTGACCGACCCTGCAACCTCCGTACAAGGAACCGAGATCAATGGCTGACCAACGCGACGAGCCGCTCGTACTCGGCATCGAGACCTCCTGCGACGAGACCGGCGTCGGCATCGTCCGCGGCACCACCCTGCTGGCCGACGCCGTCGCGTCCAGCGTCGACGAGCACGCCCGCTTCGGCGGTGTCGTGCCGGAGGTCGCCTCCCGCGCGCACCTCGAGGCGATGGTGCCCACGATCGAGCGCGCGCTGAAGGAGGCGGGGGTGAGCGCCCGCGACCTGGACGGCATCGCCGTCACCGCGGGTCCCGGACTCGCCGGCGCCCTCCTGGTCGGGGTCTCGGCGGCGAAGGCGTACGCCTACGCGCTCGGTAAGCCCCTGTACGGCGTCAACCACCTGGCGTCACACATCTGTGTGGACCAGCTGGAGCACGGCGCGCTGCCCGAGCCCACGATGGCGCTGCTGGTGTCCGGCGGGCACAGCTCCCTGCTGCTGTCCACCGACATCACCTCGGACGTACGGCCCCTGGGCTCGACCATCGACGACGCGGCCGGCGAGGCCTTCGACAAGATCGCGCGCGTGCTGGACCTCGGCTTCCCCGGCGGCCCGGTCATCGACCGGTACGCGCGCGAGGGTGACCCGGCGTCGATCGCGTTCCCGCGCGGTCTGACCGGCCCGCGCGATGCGGCGTACGACTTCTCCTTCTCCGGTCTGAAGACGTCCGTGGCCCGCTGGATCGAGGCCAAGCGGGCGGCGGGGGAGGAGGTGCCGGTGCGTGACGTGGCGGCGTCCTTCCAGGAGGCGGTCGTCGACGTGCTCACCCGCAAGGCCGTACGGGCCTGCAAGGACGAGGGCGTCGACCACCTGATGATCGGCGGCGGCGTGGCCGCCAACTCCCGGCTGCGGGCGCTCGCGCAGGAGCGCTGCGAGTCCGCCGGGATCCGGCTGCGGGTGCCACGCCCGAAGCTGTGCACCGACAACGGCGCGATGGTGGCGGCGCTGGGCGCGGAGATGGTCGCCCGCAACCGGGCGGCGTCGAGCTGGGACCTGTCGGCGGACTCCTCGCTGCCGGTGACCGACCCGCACGTGCCCGGCCACCACCACGACCACGTGCACGAGGTCAGCAAGGAGAACCTCTACTCGTGACGGTCGCGTTGATGTGGGAGGCGCGGGCGGCCGAGGGCCGGGGCGAGGAGCTGCTGGCCTGGGCGCGCGGGCAGGAACTGCCGGCCGCGCCCCTGCGCCGGGAGACCTTCCGCGCCCCGCAGGACCGCGTCCTCGTCATCACCTGGTGGGACGCGGCCTACGACGCCGAGCTGCCCGAACTGCCCGAACCCGGCGGTGACTTGGTCACCCGGACGGTGCATCGGTGGCGGTTCGAGTCGACGGGGGCGGAGTGACGGGGGAGTAGGACAGCCGGTTCGGATCGGCCGGGTCGTGGCCCATCCACAGACGCCGGCCGTTCCTGCGCTCCCAGCGGGCGCCCACCGCGGCCTTGACGGTCCAGTCCAGGGACAGCGCCAGGGCCACCAGCAGCACCGACGGCAGCCCCAGCAGGCCGATGGCCACACTCGGCAGCAGGAACAGGGAGAACCGCAGCGCCTTGCGCAGCGTGTGGTCGGGCCGGTCCGGACCGCCGCTCGGCAACGGGTCGGCCGCCTCGAACTCCCTTATGTCCCCGAGCCACTTGAGCCGTGAGGCCCGCAGGCGCGCCGAGAGCGCGAGGAAGACGAGCGCGGCGACGGTCACCCACGCCACCGTCCCCGCCCGCACCGACGCGCCGCCTTCGACGGAGACCCCCACCGCGACACCGGCCGCGGCGGCGGTCAACAGGGCGACGGCGGCCATCAGTTCGTGGTACACGTACCGGATCATCGCAACCCCCGTCGCTCCGGCGCGAGGGTCACCCCACCGCCGACACCTCCGTCTCGCAGCGCAGCCGCCGGGCGGTGCCGAGGACCCTCACCGGTCCCGTGAGGTGCAGACGTGCCGTGTGCCGTACGTCCGCGCTGGATGCCGCCAACCGTAGTTCCAGGGCGCCGGGTTCGACCACCCGCGCGCCGGAACGGTCCGTGAAGGCGGACAGGTCGGCGTGGAAGCGGAAGGTGACCTCGGCCGCCTGGCCGGGGTCCAGCTCCAGCCGCCGGTAGCCGATCAGGCGGACGTCCGGACGGGTCACCGAGGCCACCGGGTCGTGCAGATACAGCTGCACCACCTCGGCGCCCGCGCGGTCGCCCGTGTTGCGGACGGTGACGGCGACGTCGTAGGAGCCGTCTGTGCCGATCTCGGCCTGCGCCGGCTCCGACTCCCAGGCGAAGCTCGTGTACGAGCGGCCGTGGCCGAAGGCGTACAGCGGGGTCGGGTCGAGGTTGCTGACCTCGCCCGCGAGGCCCAGCGGGGGCTGCAGGTACGTCCACGGCTGGCCGCCCGGGTCCTGCGGGACGCTCACCGGCAGCCGGCCGGAGGGGTTCACCCGGCCCGACAGCACGCCCGCGATCGCGGGGCCGCCCTCCTCCCCGGGGAAGAACGCCTGCACCACGGCGGCCAGCCGGCCCTGCCAGCGGCCCAGCGCGTACGGGCGGCCGGTCAGCAGGACCAGGACCACGGGCACGCCGGTGGCGACCAGGGCGTCCAGCAGTTCGGCCTGCACGCCGGGGAGCCGCAGGTCCGTCACGTCGCAGCCCTCTCCTGAGGTGCCCCGCCCGAACAGGCCCGCCCGGTCGCCCAGTACGGCCACGCAGACGTCCGCCTCGGCGGTCCGCGCCACCGCCTCCTCGAAGCCCGAGGTGTCCGGGTCCGAGGTGTCGCAGCCCTCCGCGAACGTCACCTTGGCGTCCGGGAGTTCGGTGCGCAGCGCCTGAAGGACGGTCGGGATCTCCACGCCCATCTCCACGTCGGGGTGGTGCGGCAGCACATGGGACGGGAAGGAGTAGCAGCCGAGCATCGCCAGCGCGTCGGCCGCCCGCGGGCCGACCACCGCGATACGGGTGTCGGGCGAGAGCGGAAGGGTCCCGTCCGGGTTGTCCAGGAGCACCACCGACTCCTCGGCCAGCCGGCGGGCCAGCGCCCGGTTCGCGGCCGAGTCGAGGTCGATCGCGGCGGCGGGCTCGGGGTCCCAGTCCTCGTCCAGCAGGCCCAGTTCGCACTTCTGGATCAGGACCCGGCGGGCCGCGCGGTCGACCAGCGACTCGGGCACGGCGCCCGCCCGCACCGCCTCCAGCAGCGGTTTGCCGTAGCACTTGAGGGTCGGCAGTTCGACATCGATGCCGGCCGCCAGCGCCGCGTGCGCGGCCTCGGCGGGGGAGCCCGCCACCCGGTGCAGGGTCTGCAGGAAGCCGATGCCGAAGTAGTCGGCGACGACCGTGCCGGTGAACCCCCACTGCTCCCGCAGGAGTTCGGTCAGCAGGCCGGGGTCCGCCGAGGCCGGGATGCCGTCCGTGTCGTTGTACGCGGCCATCACCGAGCGGGGATTGCCCTCGCGCAGCGCCATCTCGAAGGGCGGCAGCGTCACGTCCGCGAGCTCGCGGACGCCCGCCCGGACGGGGGCGAGATTGCGGGCGCCCGCCGAGGAGGCGTACCCGGCGAAGTGCTTGAGCGTGGCCACGATCCCGGCGGACTCCAGGCCCCGGACGTAGGCCGCGCCGATCGTGCCGACCAGGTACGGGTCCTCGCCGATGGTCTCCTCGACCCGCCCCCAGCGCGGATCGCGTACGACGTCCAGGACCGGGGCGAGGCCCTGGTGGACGCCCGCGGAGCGGAGGTCGGCGCCGATGCGGCGGGCCATGTCCTCGACGAGGGCCGGGTCGAAGGAGGCGCCCCAGGCCAGCGGCACCGGATACGCGGTGGCGCCCCAGGCCGTGAAGCCGGCCAGGCACTCCTCGTGGGCGACGGCCGGGATGCCGAAACGGCCGGCCGCGACGATACGGCGCTGGGCGCGGGCCAGGGCCTGCGCGCCCAGCACCGGGTCCACGGGCGCTGTGCCGTAGGAGCGGGTGAGCTGGCCCAGGCCCTGCGTGATCAGCTCGTCCCAGTCGTAGTCGGAGGTCATCTCGGACTGGAGCGGGGCGACTCCGTCGCCGTCCGTGGCGGCGCCCACCCAGACGCCGTAGAGCTGGGCGGTCTTCTCCTCCAGGGTCATCCGGGAGAGGAGGTCGTCGACGCGGGAGGCGGCGGGCAGGGCGGGGTCGCGCCAGGGCTCGATGGTCATGGAACTCCTGTCGGGGGAGAGGGGGGTGGGCTGCCCGGAAGGGTTCGCGTTCACTTGCCACCCACGCCCATCAGGCCGCCCACCAGCGCACGGCGGGCCACGAGGTACACGGCGAAGATGGGGATGCCGGAGAGGACGACCGAGGCGAGCAGGGCGGGGATGTTCACGCCGAACTGGCTCACGTAGTTGAACAGGCCGAGGGTCAGCACGCGGGGACCGTCGGACTGGGTGAAGATCAGCGGGAAGAGGAAGCCGTTCCAGGCCTGCAGCGCCGAGTAGATGACCACGGTGCTGATGCCGCCCTTGGTCATCGGGATGACCAGCTGGAACAGCATGCGGGTGGTCGAGGCGCCGTCCAGGGCCATGGCCTCGTACATCTCCTCGGAGATGTCCCGCAGGGTTCCGGTGAGGACCAGCACCGACACGGGCATCGCGAAGGCGGCCGTCGGCAGGATGATCGCGAGGAGGCTGTCGTAGAGGTTCAGCTTGGCGATCATCAGGTAGAGGGGGACCACGACGGCCTGCGCCGGGATCGCCACACCCATCAGGAACATCCGGAACGCCGAGGTGGACCAGATGTTCCGGGTCCGTACGGCGACGTAGGCGAGCGGCACGCACAGGACGAGGACGATCGCCACGACCGCCGCGGCCACGACGATCGTGTTCCACAGGAAGTGGCCGAACCCGTTGTGCAGGACGGTGTTGTAGTTGTCCAGGGTCGGATCGCTCGGCGGCTTCAGGGCGTTGCTGCCGAGCGCCTCGTCCTGTTTGGTGAGCGAGGCCGAGATCATCGCGTAGACCGGGACGATCACGATGACGAGCCAGATGGCCGAGCTGATGCCGGCGAGGGGGTTGGCACGCCTGGTCCAGTGCGTGCGGCGGCGGGCGGGCTGCCCGGCGGGCGCGTCGGCGGTCTTCACGGGACGGGGCAACGTGTCGTGTGACATCGCGTCACATCCCTTCCCGGGTACTGCGCATCGCGCCGAAGCCGGACAGCTTCACCATCAGCAGGGACAGCGCGGTCGCGACCACCACCAGGAAGGAGGCGATGGCGCTCGCGTAGCCGAAGTCGTAGCTCTTGAAGCCGGCTTCGTACATCAGGTACGGCAGGATCGCCGTGTCGGTGCCGGGCCCGCCCTGGGTCAGGATCAGGACGGTTTCGAAGTAGGTCAGCGAGCCGACGACCATCAGCACGCTCGACGTGGCCGCGGTGTTGCGCAGCTGGGGCAGGGTGATCGAGAAGAACTGGCGCAGGCGTCCCGCACCGTCGATCGCCGCGGCCTGGTAGAGCACCTCGGGGATCTGCCGCGCCCCGCCCTGGTAGATCAGGGTGTGGAAGGGGATGAACTGCCAGCCGCCGACGAACACGATCGCCAGGAAGGCGCCGTTGGTCGAACCGAGGGTGTCCCCGCGGATGATGCCGAAGTTCGGGTCCAGCAGGGCGTAGAAGAGCAGGGAGATCGCCGTCGAGGACAGCAGGAACGGCACGAAGAAGATCGCCGACAGGATCGCGCGGTTCTTCTGCCGGCCCGCCGCCCAGACGCCGAGCAGCAGCGCGACGACCGTCTGGAAGGCCCAGCTCACGACGGTCAGCAGGACGGTGACCGTGAGGGACTGGGTGAGCCGGTCGTCGCTCAGCAGCTTCTGCCAGTTGGCGAGACCGACCGGCTGGGGGTCGCCGAGGCCGTTCCACTTGGTGAAGGACAGGTAGAAGGCCAGCGCCATGGGGGCGATGGCGAAGAACGCGAAGAACAGGACGCCGGGCAGGGCCCAGGCGGCGTGCGGGCGGCCCGCCCTGACGGGGGAGCCACCGGGCGGGCGGCCCGCGCCGGTGCGCGAGCCGCCCTTCACTGCGGTGGTGCTCACTTCAGACCTTTCAGAGCCGACACGAACTGGCTCGGTGACGACTTGCCGACGAACAGCTTGTTGATCTCGGTGAGCATCGGCGTCGACACGTTCGGGTCGACCGCCTGGTCCCAGCTGAGCGTGAACGCCGGGGCCTGCTGCACCATCTGGTACTGGAACTTGGCGAACTCCGGGTTGGGCGAGGCGTCGAGCAGCTTCTCGGCGTTCGCCGTGGCCGGGATGTCACCGTTGGCGATCAGGTCCTTGGCGTACTGCTCCGAGGCGCAGTCCCGCAGGAACGCCAGCGCCGCGTCCTTGTTGGACGTACGGGCGTTGATCGACCAGTAGTTGGTCGGGTTGCCGACCACGTTGCGGATGTCACCGGCGCCGCCGTCGAACGAGGGGAACGCGCACCAGCCGAGGTCCTTCTTGGCGAAGTCGGGGAACTTGCCGAGCTGCGTGGAGTACTCCCAGGAGCCCATCAGGTGCATCGCGGCCTTGCCCTTGGCGAAGACGGCGGGGGCGCCGCCGTTCGTGTAGGCGACCGAGCTGTAGCCCTTGCCGAAGGCGCCGTCGTCGATGAGCTGCTTGACCGTCTCGGCGGCCTTGAGGACGGCCGGGTCGCCCCAGCCGGAGGCGTCGCCGTTCTTGATGCGGTCGAAGACCTTGGGGCCGCCGATGCGGTCGACCAGGTACTCCAGCCACATCAGCTCGGGCCAGATGTCCGCGCCGCCGAGCGCGAACGGGGTGATCTTCGCCTTCTTGAGCTTGGCGTTGATGTCGAGGAGCTGGGCCCAGGTGGTGGGCGGGGTGAGCTTGTGCTCGGCGAAGAGGGTCTTGTTGTAGAAGAGGATCACGGGCTGCATGCCGCGCATGGGAATGCCGTAGTTGTGCCCGCTCAGGCCGCCCGCCGCGAGGACCGCGGGCAGGAAGCCGTCCTTGAGGACCGGATCCGACGTGATGGTGTCGGTGAGGTCGACGAGCTGGTCGGCGTCCTTGTACGCCTTGATCGAGCCGCCGCCCCAGTTGAAGAAGACGTCGGGGGCGTTGGGCGAACCCATCGCGGTGCGCAGCTTGGCCGGGTACTCGGCGCCGGGCACCTTCTCGATCTTGACCTTGCCCTTGGCCTTCTTGGCGGCGGCCGAGGCGTTGAACCGGCTGACGGCCTTGACCTGGACCTTGACGGCGTCGTCGCCGTACACGAAGGCGGTGATGGTGCCGCCGCCCCCGCTTCCGGTGCCTCCGGAGGAGCCGCAGGCCGAGAGTCCGGCGGTGAGAACTGTGGTGGCGCCGGCGCCGAGCACCCAGCGTCTGCTGAACGTGCGTCCGCCGTCGGGCGTGGTGGACTCCATGGACCTGGCTCCTAGCGAATGTTTCGGATTGCTTTTCGAATGTTCCGGGAACGTATGGTGGAAGAGTGGCTTCGTCAAGAGGTCTGGCAGGGTTACGATCCCGGGCATGAAGTCTGGGAAGCCCACAGAAACGCAGACGGCGACGCTCGCCGAAATCGCTCGCGAGGCCGGAGTTTCCGCCCCGACTGTTTCGAAGGTCCTGAACGGCCGCGCCGATGTCGCGCCCTCGACCCGCACCCGGGTCGAGGAACTGCTGCGTTCGTACGGCTACCGGCGGCGACGTGCCGAGGCTTCCCGTTCGCCCTTGATCGACCTGGTCTTCCACGAGCTGGAGAGCGCGTGGGCGATGGAGGTCATCAGGGGCGTGGAGAACGTGGCCCGGGACGCGGGCCTGAGCGTGGTCCTTTCCGAGTCGGCCGGGCGGCTCACCCCCGGCCGGACGTGGGCCGACCAGGTCGCCGCGCGCCGTCCGCACGGCGTGGTCCTCGTGCTGTCCGGCCTCGACGAGTCCCAGCGTGCGCTGCTGACCAGCAGGTCCATCCCGTTCGTGGTGATGGACCCGGCCGGCGACCCCGGGGCCGACGTGCCGTCGATCGGCGCCACCAACTGGCAGGGCGGTCTCGCCGCGACCCGGCACCTGGTCGAACTCGGCCACACCCGGATCGGCGCGCTGAGCGGACCGTCCCAGATGATGTGCAGCCGCGCCCGCGTGGACGGCTACCGGGCGGCGCTGGAGACGGCCGGACTGCCGGTCGATCCGTCGTTGATCGTCCCGGGTGACTTCCACCATGACTCCGGCTACCGGCTGGGGCTGGAGCTGCTGCGCCGCCCGGACCGCCCCACGGCGATCTTCGCGGGCAACGACCTGATGGCCCTCGGTCTCTACGAGGCCGCGCGGGAACTGGGGCTGCGCATCCCGGAGGACCTGAGCGTGGTCGGTTTCGACGACCTGCCGGTCGCCCGCTGGGTGGGGCCGCCGCTGACGACCGTGCGGCAGCCGCTGACGGAGATGGCCGAGGCCGCCGCCAAGCTGGTGCTCGACCTGGGGCGTCAGGACCAGCCGCCGGTCGCGACGCGGGTGGAGCTGGCGACGAGTCTGGTGGTACGCAGCAGCACGGGAGCGCCTCCGGCGCGCTAGCGGTGCCGTACCGGGGGCCGCGCGGCTGTATTGAGGGCCGTGGGGCTGTATTGACGGCTGTGGCGGGACGCCCCCACACTGCTCCGAAGCCAATCGGTTGTTCAACCGAAACTTTCGGAGGCATCCCGCAATGAGATCTCTGAGAACGGGCTTATCCCTGGCGGCACTTGTCACCGGCGTCGCGCTGCTGTTCACGGCGCCCGTGGCACACGCCGCCGACACCCCCCTGCGCGACCTGGCCGACGCCAGGGGCAAGGTCATCGGCACGGCGGTGACCGGCTCCAAGCTCACCGGGACGTACGGCGACATCGCCGGGGCGCAGTTCAACTCACTCACCCCCGGCAACGCCATGAAGTGGGGCACGGTCGAGCCGGCCCAGGGCAGCTTCAACTGGAGCGAGGCCGACCAGATCGTGGCCTTCGCCCAGGCCCACCACCAGCAGGTGCGCGGCCACACCCTGGTCTGGCACAGCCAGAACCCGAGCTGGCTGACCAACGGCACCTGGACGTCCGCCCAGCTCAGCACCCTGCTGCAGAACCACATCAGCACCGAGGTCGGCCGCTACAAGGGCGAGATCGCCGCCTGGGACGTGGTCAACGAGCCGTTCAACGAGGACGGCACCTACCGCTCGACGCTCTGGTACGACGGCCTCGGCGCCGACTACATCGCGAACGCCCTGACCTGGGCGCACGCCGCCGACCCGGGCGCCAGGCTGTACATCAACGACTACAACGTCGAGGGCGTGGGCGCGAAGTCGAACGCCCTGTACAACCTGGTCAAGGACCTCAAGGGCCGGGGCGTCCCGATCGACGGGGTCGGCCTCCAGGCGCACCTGATCCTCGGCCAGGTGCCGTCGTCGCTGCAGCAGAACATCCAGCGCTTCGCCGACCTCGGCGTCGACGTGGCGATCACCGAGCTGGACGTGCGCGTGGCGCTCCCGGCGGACACCGCGAAGCTCGCCCAGCAGGCCGCCGACTACAAGACCGTGGTCAACGCCTGTGCGGCGGTGGCCCGTTGCGCCGGTGTCACCGTCTGGGGCTTCACCGACTCCGACTCCTGGGTGCCGAGCACCTTCCCCGGCTACGGGGCGGCGACGCCGTACGACGAGAACTACGCGCCGAAACCGGCGTACTCCGCGATCGCGGAGGCACTCGGCGGTACGGCGGCCCCGCCGCCCACGGGCGCCTGCACGGCGGCGTACAGCGTGACGAGCCAGTGGGACACCGGGTTCACGGGCCAGGTGAAGATCTCCTGCTCCGGGGCGTCGCTCTCGTCCTGGAAGGCGAGCTGGACGTTCGGAGCGGGGCAGCAGATCACCCAGGCGTGGAACGCGACGTGCGCGCAGAGCGGTTCGGCGGTCAGCTGCGGCAACGCGTCCTACAACGGCTCGGTGCCGGACGGGAGTTCGGCGACGTTCGGCTTCAACGGGTCGTGGAGCGGCAGCAATCCGGTGCCGGCCGTGACGCTGGGCTGATCCGGGAGCTGACCCGCGGCTGATCAAGGGATGAGAAACGTGAGATTCTCCGAAGAAATCCGCTTCGCGCTCTTGTCCCTAACAATCCCCTAATAATTCGGACTTACGTTCCTGCCCGTGACGGGACACGACGAGAACGGCGATGCGGGCAGACCCAGGGGCCGGCGGTCGACGGTGCTGAAGGTCGCCGGCCTCACCATGGCGGGCCTGCTGGTGCTGGGCGCGGGTGCGGCGGGCTGGGCGTACTGGCACCTCAACGGCAACATCAAGAGTGTCGACATCAACAACGCGCTCGGCGACGACCGCCCGGCGAAGCCGGTGACGACCCCGCCCGCCGACGCCCCGGCCTCCGCCTCCCCGCTCCCGACCGGCTCCCTGAACATCCTGGTCCTGGGCTCGGACTCGCGCAGCGGCAAGGAGAACAAGGCGCTCGGCGGGGGCGACAGCTCCGGCGCCCGCTCCGACACGGCGATGGTGGTGCACATCGACGCGGGCCGCAGGAAGGCCACCGTCGTCAGCATCCCGCGCGACACGCTGGTCACGCGCCCGTCCTGCCCGCTGACGTCGGGCGGGTCGACGTCGGTGGCGTACGGGGCGATGTTCAACAGCGCGTACTCGGTGGGCGGGCCGGTGTGCGCGGTCAAGACGGTCGAGTCGATCACGGACGTACGCATGGACCACTACGTCGAGATCGACTTCTCCGGCTTCGCGCGGCTGGTGGACGCGCTGGGCGGCGTCACCGTGACGCTCGACCAGGACATCGACGACGACGACAGCCACCTGCACATCAAGGCGGGCACCCGCAGACTGGACGGCAAGCAGGCCCTGGCGCTCGCCCGCACCCGGCACGGCATAGGCGACGGCAGCGACCTGGGCCGCATAGGGCTCCAGCAGAAGCTGGTCAAAGCCCTGCTGGAACAGATCTCCTCGACCGACCTGTTCACCGACCCCGCGAAGCTCTACACGGTCGCCGAGGCGGTGACCAGCAGCCTGACCACCGACACCGGCCTCGACTCGCTGAGCGAGCTCGTCGACCTCGGCCGCAGCCTCAAGGGCCTGTCCGCGCACGACGTGAGGACGGTGATGATGCCGGTGGTGCCGGCCCCCTCGGACCACAACCGCGTGGTGGCGAAGGAACCGGCGGCGAGCGAGCTGTGGGCGTCGCTGCGCTGAGCGCCGGTACACCTCTGAACCCGCCCCGACCTGCGAAGACGTGCTTCCTGGAAAAATCTTCGAAGAAATCCGGTGCGTGTGTCGATCCGGCCGGGCCCCGATCGACGCACAGGTGAGAGGCCGGGAAGGACCGGCCGCACCGACCGAGGAGGCTGTCATGCCGCGTTACATGTCGCTCGTCAAGATCGACGAGTCCACCATGCCCGCCGAGGGCCCGAGCCCCGAGCTGATGCAGCGCATGGGCGAGCTGATCGAGGAGGTCACCAAGGCGGGCGTCATGCTCGACACCGCCGGGCTGACGCCGTCCGCGCAGGGCACCCGGGTGCACTGGGAGGGCGGGCAGATCTCCGTCACCGACGGGCCCTTCACCGAGGCCAAGGAGGTCATCGGGGGCTACGCCATCATGCAGTGCAAGGACATGGCCGAGGCGCAGGAGTGGGCCAAGAAGTTCCTGAAGGTGCACGAGGAGCACTGGACCGTGACGTGCGAGGTCCGGGAGATCGCGGAGGGCTAGGCCCTGGCGTCTTTCCTTGGCCGTGGGCCGGGAGCGGTGTCGAATGGAGGGCTGTGAGCACACAGCCCTCCGCCGGCGCCGACCCGCGCCACGCCATCGAGACCGTCTTCCGCATCGAGTCGCCCCGGATCATCGCCGGCGTCACGCGCATCGTCCGCGACGTCGGCATCGCCGAGGAGCTCGCGCAGGACGCCCTGGTCGCCGCCCTGGAGCAGTGGCCGCGGGACGGCGTGCCGGACAACCCGGGCGCCTGGCTCATGTCCACCGCGCGGCACCGCGCCGTCGACCTGATCCGGCGCCGGGAGAACTACGCCCACAAGCTGGCGGAGATCGGCCGCAGCCTGGAGACGACGGCCCCGCCGGAGGAGCCCGCCGACCCCGAGGACATCGACGACGACCTGCTTCGCCTGGTCTTCACCGCCTGCCACCCGGTCCTGTCGGCCGAGGCGCGCATCGCCCTCACCCTGCGCCTGCTCGGCGGCCTGACCACGGCCGAGATCGCCCGCGCGTTCCTGGTCCCCGAGCCGACCGTCGCCCAGCGCATCGTCCGCGCCAAGAAGACCCTCGCCACCAGGAACGTCGCCTTCGAGGTGCCCTACGGCCCCGAGCGCGAGGCCCGGCTCGGCTCCGTGCTCGACGTCATCTACCTGGTCTTCAACGAGGGGTACGCCGCCACGGCCGGCGACGACTGGCTGCGCCCCGCCCTGTGCGAGGACGCGCTGCGGCTGGCCCGCGTGCTGTCGGGGCTGATGCCCAAGGAGCCCGAGGTGCACGCGCTGGTCTCCCTCCTGGAGTTCCAGGCGTCCCGTACGGCGGCCCGCACCGGCCCGGACGGTGAGCCGGTGCTGCTCAAGGACCAGAACCGGCGCCGCTGGAACCGCATGCTCATCGCCCGCGGCATCACCGCCCTCCACCACGCCGACGCCACGGCCACCGGCGCCCCTGGCCCGTACGCCCTCCAGGCCGCCATCGCCGCCTGCCACGCGCACGCCTACACGTACGAGGAGACCGACTGGGCGAGCATCGCGACGCTCTACGGCCTGCTCGCCGTCCGCGCGCCGTCCCCGGTCGTCGAACTCAACCGCGCCGTCGCCGTGTCGATGGCGCGGGGACCCGCCGAGGGCCTCGCGATCGCCGACGCTCTCGCCGCCGAACCCGCCCTGCGCGACTACCACTTGCTGCCCAGCGTGCGCGGCGACCTGCTGGCCCGGCTCGGGCGTACGGCGGAGGCCCGCGAGGAGTTCGTACGGGCCGCGGGGCTCGCGCGCAACGAGCGGGAGCGGGAGCTGCTGCTGGGGCGGGCCACGGAATGTGAAACGTAATCTTGTTCCCCTGAAACTCTGTTCCCATGCGTCTCGATGGCATCTACAGTGACTCAGCCCCCGTGCGGGGCCTGTATTCGTGATCCATGGGGGGTCGACAACTTGAGACTGTTCACGCGCCGCCGTGCCGCGGCGCTCGCGACCGCGGCGGCACTCGCCGCGGTGGGCACCCTGGCGAGCGCTCCGGGCGCCGCCGCCGACGACGCCGGGCCCTGGCCGGGCACCGAGGGCAAGATCCTCACCGACGGCCCGACGCTGGTCGATCCGGCCACCGGGACCGCCACCCAGGTGGGCACCTACATGGGGGACTACGCGGCCTGGGCTCCGGACGGCAGCCGGATCGTCTCCGAATGGGGCCAGCTCGCCAGCGAACGGCCCGACGGCAGCTCGCGGTTCAGCCTGCCCTGGGCGGCGGGCGTGCGCTCCAGCGCCGAGCAGAAGGACATCGCCTTCTGGTGGGGCGGCCGTTACGTCGTCTACTCCACCGGCGGCCAGCTCGTCTACGGCCCCTCCGACGCCTCGTGGGCCCCCGAGCCCCTGCTGTCGGCCACCCAGGAGCCGTCCACCGTCTGCGACGAGGACCCGACCGTCAGCCCGAGCGGCCTGATGGCCTTCTCCCGCCGCATCAACTACGGCTGCTACGACAACGACGGCGTCTGGGTCTACGACTCGTCCGCGAAGACGGTCAAGCGGGTCATCGCCGACGCCGCGCAGCCCGCGTTCTCCCCGGACGGCAGCAGGCTCGCCTTCGTCCGGAACGTGAACGGCGGCCTCAGCCAGCTCTTCACCGCGAACGCCGACGGCACCGGCGTCAAGCAGATCACCACCGACGGCCGCGGCTACGCGAACCCGTCCTGGTCGCCGACCGGCACCCGGATCATCGCCGACGTCCACACCTCCGGCGACAGCTCCGACGTGCACACCACCGAGTACGTCGACGTGGCCACCGGCACGACGACCGCGATCCCCGGCACGCCGAAGGGCAGCAACCCCAGCTGGCAGCCGCTGCGGAAGAACTCCGCCGACCGCGTCTGGGGCTCCGACGTCTACGCCAGCAACATCGCCTCCTCGCGCTGGACCTGGAACACCTACGGCGGCACGAAGGAGCCGGGCCTGATGGACGCCAAGGCCGCCGTCCTGATCAACCGCGACGACTCGGCGTACTCGCTCACCGCGCCCGCCCTCGCCGGCAAGAAGCACGGCCCGGTCCTCGGCACCACCAAGAGCGGCCTGACGACCGCGGTGAAGAACGAGCTCAAGCGCACCCTGAAGCCGGGCTCGAACGTCTACCTCATCGGCGGCACGTCGATCCTGACCAGCACCGTCTCCTCGCAGGTCAGCTCGCTCGGCTTCATCCCGAAGCGGCTGTCCGGCACCGACCGCTACGCCACCTCGGTCGCCGTCGCCAAGTCGGTGACGAGCAGCCCGAAGTACGTCTTCCTGGCCACCGGCACCGACTACCACTCGGCGCTCGCGGCCTCCGCCGCGGCCGGCGCCGACGGCACGAGCAGCGCGGGCAGCGTCGTGCTCAACAACGGCAACACGCTGACCTCGTCGGTGAAGTCGTACCTCAACAGCCTGAACCCCAAGAACACCATGATCATCACGGTGGGTGCCTCGGCGAAGTACGCGCTGACACACACGAACTTCTCCAACTGGCCGTCGACGTACTCGTACTACCCGATCACGGCGCCGACGAACGAGGGCACCTCGGTCGCCATCGCCAAGTTCTGGTGGACCGCGCCGAGCACGGCGGCGCTCGCCTACACCAACTCCTGGCGCGGCGGAGTCTCCGCGGGCGCGGCCATGAACGTCTTCGGCCCCGTCCTGTGGACCGCCAAGGACAGCCTCTCCAGCGAGGTCAAGAGCTACCTGCTGCGCGAGTCGGCCGGCACGAACTCCGTGGCCGCGTTCGGCGGCACCGGTTCGGTCGCCAAGGCCGCGCTGGACACCGCGGGCGCCGCGATCAGCGCGAGCGCGAGCCAGTTCGTGTACCACCCGTACTACAACGGCGTCATCCCGGCGACGGCCCTGCAGAGCACCTACGCGGCCCGCACCAACGGCGGTCAGCCGGCCACGGTGGCCCGCACCGGCCCGGTCGGCTCCGACCCGCACCTGGGCTCGCTCAGGACGGTCCAGCACCAGTAGCCCGGCTAGACGGCGGGGGCACCGATCAGCATGGTCGGCGCCCCCGCGACCCGCGTCAGGAACACGGTGGCCGCCTTCGAACCCTGCCCCTTCGGCAGGGCCTTGCGGCGCAGTTCCTCCGGCTCGACGGCCGACCCGCGCTTCTTCACGGTGAGGATGCCGACCTCGCGCTCCCGCAGCAGCGCCTTCAACTTCTTGACATTGAAGGGCAGTTGGTCGGTGATCTCGTAGGCGGAGGCGTACGGGGTCTCATGCCGTTCGTCCGAGGTGACGTACGCGATGGTGGGGTCGATCAGTCCGCCGTTCAGCTCCTCGGCGACCTCGGCGACCAGGTGTGCGCGGATGACGGCGCCGTCGGGCTCGTACAAGTACCGTCCCACAGGGCGGACTTGAGGGTCCGGCAGCCCGGTGCCGAGCAGCGTGCGCGGTCCCGGCAGCAGCGTGGCGCGCACGGCGCCCGGCCGGGTCCCGAACCACAGCACCGCCTCCTTCACGTCCCCGCCGTCCGAGATCCACTCGGCCTCGGCGTCCCCGGGCACGGCCTCGTGGGGGATGCCGGGTGCCACCTTCAGCGCGGCGTGCGGAGCCGTGCGGGCGGCCTCGACGGCCCACGACAGGGGCGGCGAGTACGCCTCGGGGTCGAAGATCCGCCCACGTCCGCCCCGTCTGGCGGGGTCCACGAACACGGCGTCGTAGCCGTCCGTGCTCACCTGCGTGACATCGTCCTCCCGCACCTCGATCAGCTCGCCCAGCCCCAGCGCCCCGGCGTTCGCCCGGGCGGCGGCCGCCGTCAGCGGGTCCCGGTCCACGGCGAGGACGCGGATCCCCGCGCGGGCGAGCGCGATCGCGTCCCCGCCGATCCCGCAGCACAGGTCGGCGACGGACGTCACCCCGAGCGCCCGCAGCCGCTCCGCGCGATACGTGGCCACGCTCGCCCGCGTCGACTGCTCCACCCCGTTCGGCGTGAAGAACATCCGCTCCGCGTCCTCGGCGCCGAACTTGGCCACCGCCCGCTGCCGCAGCCGCGCCTGCCCGATCGCCGCCGACACCAGTTCGGCGGGGTGCGAGCGGCGCAGCCGGGTGGCGACGGCGAGTTCGTCGGCGGGGGCCGTGCCGCGCACCTCGTCGAGGAGGGCGCGGCCTTCGGGGGTGAGGAGGGGGGCGAGGTCGTTCACCGGGTCATTGTGGGCCAGTCGGTGGACGGCGCGCCGCGAGCCGCGGTGTCGGGCCGGTTTCAGCGCTCCGGCCTGCAAGGATCCGGCGCCATGCGAGCAGTAGGACAAAATGAAAAAAATCGGGCCCGCAGCGGCATGTGGGTCCGCGGCGGGATCGCCGCCCTCGCCGTCGCGGCCGTCGTCTCGGGCTGCGACTCGCCAGGCGGCCGCGAGGTCCGTCCGGCCGCCGGTCCGCAGCCGCTCCACGCACCCGCCGCCCGTGCTCTCGACTCGTACGCCACGAAGCTGCGGGCGGCGCACGCCGCCCGCGTCGCCGCGGCGAGACACTGGAGCCTGGCGAGGGTCCCGCTCACGGCTCCGCCGCCGCCCGCCCGGAAGCCGAGGATCACCGCCCGCAAGGGCTTCGAGGTGCAGGACCAGGAGGAACTGGGCCTCCCGCCCGTCTTCACGACGATCCCCACCCAGCAGAAGGTCGTCTTCCTGACCATCGACGACGGCGCCGAGAAGGACCCGGCGTTCCTGCGGATGATGAGCGATCTGAAGATCCCGTACACCGCCTTCCTCAGCGGCTTCCTGATCAAGGACGACTACGGCTACTTCAAGAAGATGCAGGACCAGGGCATCGTCCTGAACAACCACACCCTGACCCACCCCTACCTGCCCGCCCTGTCCTACCGGCAGCAGAGGCACGAGATCTGCGGCATGCAGGACGTGCTGGAGAAGCACTACGGCAAGCGCCCCCGCCTCTTCCGCCCGCCCTTCGGCAACTACAACCAGGACACCCTGCGCGCCGCCAAGTCCTGCGGCATCGAGTACGCGCCGATCTGGGACGAGGAGGTCTACGTCGACCACTGGGAGTACCGCGAGGACGACCAGGACCTGCACCCCGGCGACATCGTGCTCACCCACTTCCGCGGCCGCGACGAGTGGAAGGGCACGATGGTCGACGACATGCGCCGCTTCCTGAACCTGGTCACGGCCAAGGGCTACGCGGTGGCCCGCCTGGAGGACTACCTGTGAGGCCAAGGGTCCTGGCGGCCTCCGGGCTGGCACTCGCCCTGCTCACCGGCTGCGCCCAGTCCGTCGACCCCATCGAGCGGCTGAGCGAGAAGGCGGCCCAGCGGGTACGGCCGCACGAGCCGGCCGGCCCGGCCGAACGGGCGTACCGCCACTGGGGCCTCGCGGCCCCGCTGGCGCCCGCCCCGAAGCCGTCCCGCGCCTCACCGGCCCGGGCGGCGGGCCGGGGCCTGCCCCCGGTGGTGCACCGCGTCCGGACCCGCGACAAGGTCGTCTTCCTGACCTACGACGACGGGGCCGAGAAGGACCCGCGGTTCGTCGACATGGTCCGCGAACTGCGCCTGCCCGTCAGCGTGTTCCTCACCGACAGCGTCGTCGGACCGGGCTACGGCCACTTCGCCCGGCTCCGAGCGGTCGGCGCGAGCATCCAGAACCACACCCTCGACCACCCCGCCCTGCGCGGCCTGCCCTACGCCGGCCAGCGCGCCGAGATCTGCGGCCAGCAGGACAAGCTCCGCGGCCGCTTCGGCACCCGCCCCCGCCTCTTCCGCCCGCCCTACGGCACCTACGACACCACCACCCGCCGGGCGGCCGCCGACTGCGGCATCTCGGCCCTCGTCCTGTGGCGGGTGTCCATGACGGGCACCGGCGACCTGACGTACACCAAGGGTCCCGGCCACCTGCGCCCCGGCGACATCGTGGCCGTCGACCCGGACGAGGGCACCGGCCTGACCCTGCGCGAGCGAACGCTGCGGCTGCTGCGCCGGGTACAGGAGCGCGGGCTGACGGTGGGCCGCCTGGAGGACTACGTCTGACTTCCAGAGCGCCGGGTACGCATTTTCAGCCCGTCCGGCGCTTGAGGACGAGGCCCTCAAGGCCGACGATCCCCGCCGACGCGCCGCAGGCATTGGCACTCCGCTTGACCGAGTGCTAATCGCAGTCATAGTCTCGGCTCTGGCACTCCCCACTGGAGAGTGCCAACTACGCGACGGGCAGGTCCGGCACCCGCGACGACGGATCCACCTGGTCGCCACCTCAGACAGTTAACCCCGTGAGATCTCCGAAGGGGGAGGTCGGATCGTGACGACCACCAGCTCCAAGGTTGCCATCAAGCCGCTCGAGGACCGCATTGTGGTCCAGCCGCTCGACGCCGAGCAGACCACCGCCTCTGGCCTGGTCATCCCGGACACCGCCAAGGAGAAGCCCCAGGAGGGCGTCGTCCTGGCCGTGGGCCCGGGCCGTTTCGAGAACGGCGAGCGTCTTCCGCTCGACGTCAAGACCGGCGACATCGTGCTGTACAGCAAGTACGGCGGCACCGAGGTGAAGTACAACGGCGAGGAGTACCTCGTCCTCTCGGCTCGCGACGTGCTCGCGATCATCGAGAAGTAATTCATCTCGAACACATTGTTCTGAGCTGCGCCCCTGGCCCCCGCGACCTTTAACAAGCCGGGCGCCCGGGGCGCAGCGCATTTTCCACCCCCGAAATCCGAGAGGGCTCCCGCTGTCATGGCGAAGATCCTGAAGTTCGACGAGGACGCCCGTCGCGCCCTCGAGCGCGGCGTCAACAAGCTGGCCGACACGGTCAAGGTGACGATCGGCCCCAAGGGCCGCAACGTCGTCATCGACAAGAAGTTCGGCGCGCCCACCATCACCAACGACGGCGTCACCATCGCCCGTGAGGTCGAGGTCGAGGACCCGTTCGAGAACCTCGGCGCGCAGCTGGTGAAGGAGGTGGCGACCAAGACCAACGACATCGCGGGCGACGGCACCACCACCGCCACCGTGCTCGCCCAGGCGCTCGTGCGCGAGGGCCTGAGGAACGTCGCCGCGGGTGCTTCCCCGGCGCTGCTGAAGAAGGGCATCGACGCGGCCGTGGCCGCGGTCTCCGAGGAGCTCCTCGCGACCGCCCGCCCGATCGACGAGAAGTCCGACATCGCCGCCGTGGCCGGACTGTCCGCCCAGGACAGCCAGGTCGGCGAGCTCATCGCCGAGGCGATGGACAAGGTCGGCAAGGACGGTGTCATCACCGTCGAGGAGTCCAACACCTTCGGTCTGGAGCTGGACTTCACCGAGGGCATGGCCTTCGACAAGGGCTACCTGTCGCCGTACTTCGTGACGGACCAGGAGCGCATGGAGGCCGTCCTGGAGGACCCCTACATCCTCATCAACCAGGGCAAGATCGGCTCCATCGCCGACCTGCTGCCGCTGCTGGAGAAGGTCATCCAGGCCGGCTCCTCCAAGCCGCTGCTGATCATCGCCGAGGACGTCGAGGGCGAGGCCCTGTCGACCCTGGTGGTCAACAAGATCCGCGGCACCTTCAACGCCGTCGCGGTGAAGGCCCCCGGCTTCGGCGACCGCCGCAAGGCGATGCTGCAGGACATGGCCACCCTCACCGGTGCCACGGTCATCTCCGAGGAGGTCGGCCTCAAGCTCGACCAGGTCGGCCTGGACGTGCTGGGCTCCGCCCGCCGCATCACGGTCACCAAGGACGACACGACCATCGTGGACGGCGCCGGTGACTCCGCCGACGTCCAGGGCCGTATCTCCCAGATCAAGGCCGAGATCGAGAACACGGACTCCGACTGGGACCGCGAGAAGCTCCAGGAGCGCCTCGCGAAGCTGGCCGGCGGCGTGTGCGTGATCAAGGTCGGCGCCGCCACCGAGGTGGAGCTGAAGGAGAAGAAGCACCGTCTGGAGGACGCCATCTCCGCGACCCGCGCCGCGGTCGAGGAGGGCATCGTCTCCGGTGGTGGCTCCGCGCTGGTCCACGCCGCCAAGGTCCTCGAGGGCAGCCTCGGCAAGACCGGCGACGAGGCCACCGGTGTCGCCGTCGTCCGCCGCGCGGTCGTCGAGCCGCTGCGCTGGATCGCCGAGAACGCCGGCCTGGAGGGCTACGTCATCACCTCCAAGGTCGCCGAGCTCGAGAAGGGCCAGGGCTTCAACGCCGCCACCGGCGAGTACGGCGACCTGGTCAAGGCCGGCGTCATCGACCCGGTCAAGGTCACCCGCTCCGCCCTGGAGAACGCCGCCTCCATCGCCTCCCTCCTGCTCACGACCGAGACCCTGGTCGTCGAGAAGAAGGAAGAGGAGGAGCCGGCCGCCGCGGGCCACGGCCACGCCCACTGACAACGGTCAGTACGAAGGCCCGGTACCGCTTCGGTGCCGGGCCTTCGCCCTTCCCTACTTCTCCAGCCCTTCCAGCGCCCCCAGCTGCGCCATCAGCCCGAGCCGGTCGTACTGCCACCACCCCTCGACGATCTTGCCGTGGTCGCCGAACCGGAAGATGGTCGTGCCGGTCATGACCACGTTCCGCCCGGTGGACGGAAGGCCCATGAACTCGCCCTTGTGCAGAGCGTTCAGGGTCCAGCGCGTGCACACGCGGTCGTCGTCGCAGATCTGGTCCTCGATCGTGAAGTCGAGGTCGAAGCCGCCCCGCCACATCTCGACGTCGCGCCGCATGGCATCCATCCCGATGGAGTCCTGCTCCTTGGCGGGATCGTGGTCGTGGTAATTCTCGGCGAACAGGTCGTCGAGCGGCGGCAGCTCTCCCCTGATGGCCACCGTCTCGAAGAACCGCCGCGCGGTGGTCGCGTACAGCTGCTCGTCCCGTACGACGTCGAGATCCGTGAAGGTGGGCATCTCGTCGCACAGGGCGACCATCTCCCGGAAGATCTTGTCGGTCTCCGGCAGGCTGGAGTTCCGCATCGCCTCCTCGTACGACGGGAACTCCACGATCTCGACGAAGTGCGACGCGTCCGAGTGGTCCTTCCCGACCACCGCGTGCGTCGCCGTCCGCCTGCCCCTGGTCTGCTCGACCCATGTGTCCATCAGCCGGTTGATGTCGTCGAACCGGCTGGTCCTGCAGTCGATGATCTGAACGAAGGTCATGGTTGCCTCCGGTCCCTCGGGGTCCGGTTGAACAGCACCATTTTCCCACCTGGGCGCCCTCGCGCCTCCCCACCGGAGGGCTACTGCGGTCCGTACTTCCGCCCGGTCCGCGAGGTGATCCCGCCCAGCAGGCCGCGCGGCGTCACCTTCACCAGGCCCATCAGCGCCTTGTAGCGCGGGTCCGGAATGGACAGCGACTTCCCGCGCGCCAGATCGTGCAGCGCCGCCGCCACCAGCTTGTCCGCGTCGAGCCACATCCAGTTCGGGATGTTGTCGGTCCCCATGCCGGCCCGCTGGTGGAACTCCGTCCGCACGAACCCCGGGCACAGCGCCATCAGCCGCACGCCGCTGCCCGCCAGATCGCGTGCCGCGCCCTGCGTGAACTGCACGACCCACGCCTTGGAGGCGCCGTAGGTGCCACGCGGCACGAAGGCGGCCACGGACGCGACGTTGACGACCCCGCCGCGGCCGCGCTCCCGCATCGCCTCGGTCGCCGCCGCCGTGAGCCGGAGCACCGCCTCGCAGTGGACCTTGAGCATGGTCAGCTCGTCGGCCATCGACACGTCGAGGAAGTGGCCCTTGTTGCCGAAGCCGGCGTTGTTGATCAGCAGGTCGACGGGGTTTCTGCGGTCGGACACGCGCGCGGCCACGGCCTCGATGCCGTCGTCCGTGGCGAGGTCCGCCGTGAGGACCTCCGCCTCGATGCCGTGCCGGTCGTGCAGTTCGGTCGCCTGCTCCTGGAGCCGCTTGGTGTCGCGCGCGACGAGAACCAGGTTGTGCCCGTCGGCCGCCAGCCGACGCGCGAACGCGGCACCGATGCCCGCGGTCGATCCCGTAATCAGAGCCGTTGTCATGGACCAAGGGTAGTGACCAGGACCGACAGCCTCATCCGCGCGGGACGGCGTACGGCGCCTCGATTCTGACGACGTGTCAGCCGCCGTTCCGCGCCACGTACTTGAGGGCCAGCGCCAGCGCCTCCGAGTGCAGCGCGGGTCCGGCCGCGAGCAGACGCGGCAGCAGCTCACGCTCCGTGGTGACCGCGCGGAACTGCAGCGCGGCCGTCACCCCGTGGTCCGGCCGGTGCACGATCTCGACCGGATCGCCGGCCTGGATCTCACCCGCTTCGACGACCCGCAGATAGGCGCCGGTCACGCCCTTCCGGGTGAACCTCTTCACCCAGCCCCGCTCGCCCATATGGCCCTGGAACGTGCGGCACGGGATGCGCCCCGAGGTCACCTCCAGGACGACCTGCGAGCCGATCCGCCAGCGCTCGCCGATCAGCGCGTGGGACACGTCCAGTCCGCCGGTCGTGAGGTTCTCGCCGAAGCAGCCGTCGGCCAGCGGCCGGCCCAGTTCGCGCTCCCAGTCGTCGAGGTCCTCGCGCGCGTAGGCGTACACCGCCTGTTCGTCCCCGCCGTGGTGGCGGGTGTCGCACACCGCGTCCCCGCCGAGCCCGCTCGCCCCGGTCCCCTTGGGGCCCGGCGCCGCGACCCGCACCGGCCCGTCCGCCGGCTGCTTGCCGATGCCGGTCAGGCCCTGCGGCTGGTCCGTGTACGGCACGGGACGGGCGCGGCCGACGTTCACAGACAGAAGCTTCATGCCCGGAGACGTTAGGCGAAGGGGCACCAAAGCGTCGACGCATTATCAGGTGCCGTATCAAAGGATCTCTTATCCTTGGTTCTGTGATCGAAGCCCGTCATCTGCGTGTCCTGCGTGCCGTCGCCGCCACCGGCTCCTTCTCGGCGGCGGGGCGCGAACTCGGCTGCACCCAGCCCGCCGTGAGCCAGCAGATGAAGGCCCTGGAGTCGTCCGTGGGCACCCCGCTGCTCGTGCGCAGCGGTCGCGAGATGCGGCTGACCCAGGCCGGCGAGGCCCTGGTCCGGCACGCCAACGGCATCCTCGCCGGACTCACCGCCGCCGAGGAGGAGGTCGCGGCCATCGCCGGGCTGCGCGCGGGACGCGTCCGGCTCGTCTCCTTCCCCAGCGGCAGCTCCACCCTCGTCCCCACCGCCCTCGCCGCCCTGCGCGCCGCGCACCCCGGCACCCGCGTCTCGCTCGAGGAGGCGGAACCCCCCGCCTCCGTCGAACTGCTGCGCGAGGGCGACTGCGACGTGGCACTGGCCTTCCGCTACGAGGGCGCGGCGGGCGCGGAGGAATGGGACGACCTGGTCGTACGGCCGCTGCTGAGCGACCGCCTCGTCGGGCTCGTGCCGGAGCGGCACCGGCTCGCGGGGGCCGGCTCGGTGGCTATCGGCGACCTCGCGCGCGAGCCGTGGATCGCCGGATGCCCGCGCTGCCGCGGGCAGTTGGTGGAGGTGTGCGAGGGTGCCGGCTTCACCCCGCGCATCGACTTCGCCACCGACGACTATCCGGCGGTGGTCGGCCTGGTCGGCGCGGGCCTCGGTGTCGCCGTACTGCCGCAGCTCGCCATCGAGTCCGTACGGCCTCGGCGCGCGCGCGTGCTGGAACTCCGGCCGGCGGTGCGCCGGGAGATCGTGGCGCTGACCCTGCCCGACCTCGCCCAGGTACCCGCGGTCGCGGCGACCCTGGAGCACCTCGCGCGCGCGGCCGCCCGCCAGAAAAAATGATGGGCACGCGGCGCGTGCCCATCACGGAGTGGGAGAAACGTTCCTTCAAGTGTTCGATGCGCTGTCCCCACCAGCCGCTACGACCAGCCGGTTTCGCGCGCGTCCCATGAGTTCTTCGCGCTCGTCCTCGGTCAGGCCACCCCACACGCCGTACGGCTCTCTCACCGCGAGCGCGTGCGCCGCGCACTGCGCGCGCACGGGGCACCTCATGCAGACCTCCTTGGCCGAGTTCTCGCGAGCGCTCCGGGCCGCACCGCGCTCACCCTCCGGGTGAAAAAAGAGGGAGCTGTCCACCCCACGACAGGCGGCCAGAAGCTGCCAGTCCCAAAGGTCCGCGTTCGGTCCGGGAAGGCGGGAGAAATCTGCCATTACGTGACCCCTTGTAGCCGTTCTGGGCGGATACGTGCCAACGACCGTACATCTATGATCTAAGGAGATGAAAATATGACTCATTGCGAATCTAGCCTCAGACACCACTAGGTGGGAAGAAAAGGGGTCTAAATGGGGCATGGGTTGTGATGAAACATTGAGGGTCCGCGCCGCATGTCTCCACCGTGTCCGGGCCCTCACGTAGAGTGCCGAAGATGGCACACGGCCCCGTAACTCTTTCGAGTGACCGTCGTTGAGAGGGCGGAGGCGGTTGAAACAACAAGTGCTCGGGCAGGCGTCCGAGACGGTCGACCGCACAGGTGACGATTTCGTACCAGCCTGGAGGCTCAAGGTGACGCGCATCAGCTGCGGAGGGCGGCCATGACATCCGTCCTCGTCTGCGACGACTCCCCGCTTGCCCGAGAGGCGCTCCGTCGCGCGGTCGCAACCGTGCCCGGCGTCGAGCGTGTGACGACCGCGGCCAACGGCGAGGAAGTCCTCCGCCGCTGGGGCGCGGACCGCTCGGACCTGATTCTGATGGATGTGCGCATGCCCGGCCTGGGCGGCGTGGAGACCGTGCGGCGGCTGCTGTCCGCCGACCCCGGTGCGCGCATCATCATGCTGACCGTCGCCGAGGACCTGGACGGCGTGGCCCTCGCGGTCGCCGCGGGTGCCCGCGGCTATCTGCACAAGGACGCCTCGCGCGCGGAGTTGCGCGCGACCGTCACCCAGGCGCTCGCCGACCCGACCTGGCGACTGGCCCCGCGCCGGCTGCGCTCCGCCGAGATGGGCGCCGCGCCCACGCTCACCGCGCGTGAGATCCAGGTGCTCGAGGGCATGAGCCACGGCCGGTCCAACGCGGAGATCGGCCGCGAGCTGTTCCTCTCCGAGGACACCGTCAAGACGCACGCCCGGCGGCTGTTCAAGAAGCTCGGCGCCTCGGACCGGGCACACGCGGTGGCGCTCGGTTTCCGCTGGGGCCTGGTCCGTTAGGGCCTTGTGTGTGTCGTAGCGGGGGTTCGGAGAATCCCCGCCTACCGCACGGTGGGCGGGGGTGGCAAAACGACCCGCCGGGTGCCCGCTGCTCGTTTCGGCGCGGATGCCGCATCCTTGAGGTGTGGAGTCTCTCGGGGACGAGTCGGTCGAGCGGAAGAGGAGGGCGCAAGGGATGAGTTCCGGCGCACCTGCTCATAACGCTTCGGTGCACAACATCGAGCGCGGTGCCACGGACCGTGTGGCCGCAAGGCACCATGGACCGATGCGCGACGACGAGGCGGCCAATGCCGCAGGGGCGATCGGTGCGCTCGTCCATCGCGCCGTCGACGGGGACGAACAGGCGACACACGACCTGCTCGCCCATGTCCACCCCCTTGCGCTGCGCTACTGCCGCACGCGTCTGTCCCGCCTGCCGGGCGACGCCCGGCACTTCGTGGAGGACCTCGCGCAGGAAGTCTGCGTCGCCGTCCTGCTCGCGCTGCCGCGCTACAAGGACACCGGCCGCCCCTTCGAGGCGTTCGTCTTCGCGATCGCCGCGCACAAGGTCGCGGACCTCCAGCGGGCGGCGATGCGGCACCCCGGGTCGACGGTGCTGCCGTCGGACGAGATGCCGGAGCGGCCCGACGACTCACTCGGTCCGGAGGAGCGCGCGCTGCTCAGCAGCGACGCCGAATGGGCCAAGAAACTCCTGGCCAACCTCCCCGAGAACCAGCGCGAACTGCTCCTGCTGCGCATCGCGGTGGGCCTCACGGCCGAGGAGACGGGTCAGATGTTGGGAATGTCACCCGGAGCGGTGCGGGTCGCGCAGCACCGGGCACTGAGTCGGCTCAGGGCGCTCGCGGAGCAGTGACGCCCCTGTGTTGAGCGCCTGCTTTGAACAGGCGCCTCAACGATTCCGTACGAACATACGAAGCCCGGGGCCATGCGGAACCGTGGAATTTGAGAGGCACGCTTCCCGTTAGCATGGACATCCGCACCGATCAAGGCCATTTGGGGAAGGTGTCATGACTGCGAACGTCGACGGAGTGCCCGGAAAATTCGCGACACTCGGGCTGACCTACGACGACGTGCTGCTGCTGCCGGGCGCATCCGAGGTGCTGCCCAACGCGGTCGACACCTCGTCCCGCATCTCCCGCAACGTCCGGGTCAACATCCCGCTGCTCTCGGCGGCGATGGACAAGGTGACCGAGTCCCGCATGGCGATCGCGATGGCCCGCCTGGGCGGCGTCGGCGTCCTGCACCGCAACCTGTCGGTCGAGGACCAGGTCAACCAGGTCGACCTGGTCAAGCGGTCCGAGTCCGGCATGGTCACCGACCCCATCACGGTGCACCCCGAGGCGACGCTCGCGGAGGCGGACGCCCTGTGCGCCAAGTTCCGGATCAGCGGTGTGCCCGTGACCGACCCGGCCGGCAAGCTGCTCGGCATCGTCACCAACCGCGACATGGCCTTCGAGACCGACCGCAGCCGTCAGGTGCGCGACGTCATGACGCCCATGCCGCTGGTCACCGGCAAGGTCGGCATCTCCGGTGTCGACGCCATGGAGCTGCTGCGCAAGCACAAGATCGAGAAGCTGCCGCTGGTCGACGGCGAGGGCATCCTCAAGGGCCTGATCACCGTCAAGGACTTCGTCAAGGCCGAGAAGTACCCGAACGCCGCCAAGGACGCGGAGGGCCGGCTGCTCGTCGGTGCCGCCGTGGGCGCCAGCCCCGAGGCCCTGGAGCGGGCCCAGGCGCTGGCTGGGGCGGGCGTGGACTTCCTGGTCGTCGACACCTCGCACGGCCACAACAGCAACGCCCTCAGCTGGATGGCGAAGATCAAGTCGAGCGTCTCGGTCGACGTGATCGGCGGCAACGTCGCCACGCGTGACGGCGCGCAGGCGCTGATCGACGCCGGCGTCGACGGCATCAAGGTGGGCGTGGGCCCCGGTTCGATCTGCACCACGCGCGTGGTCGCCGGCATCGGCGTTCCGCAGGTCACCGCCATCTACGAGGCGTCCCTCGCCGCCCGCCCCGCGGGCATCCCCCTGATCGGCGACGGCGGCCTGCAGTACTCCGGCGACATCGGCAAGGCGCTCGCCGCCGGTGCCGACACCGTCATGCTGGGCAGCCTGCTCGCGGGCTGCGAGGAGTCGCCCGGCGAGCTGCTCTTCATCAACGGCAAGCAGTTCAAGTCCTACCGCGGCATGGGCTCGCTCGGCGCGATGCAGTCCCGCGGCCAGGGGAAGTCCTTCTCGAAGGACCGCTACTTCCAGGCCGAGGTCGCCTCCGACGACAAGCTCGTGCCCGAGGGCGTCGAGGGCCAGGTGCCCTACCGCGGCCCGCTGGCCAACGTCCTGCACCAGCTCGTCGGCGGTCTGCGTCAGACCATGGGCTACGTGGGCGCGGCCACCATCGAGGAGATGGAGTCCAAGGGCCGCTTCGTCCGGATCACCTCGGCGGGCCTCAAGGAGAGCCACCCGCACGACATCCAGATGACGGTCGAGGCGCCGAACTACAGCAGGCAGTGACGCGCACGCGCGCGTAGCGGACGCACTGGGCGGTCCCGGAACACTCCGGGGCCGCCCTTGTCGTACCCGTCGGCGATACTGGAAGACGCTGCAACGCATCAGGGAAAGGCCACAGACGTGACTGAGATCGAGATCGGGCGCGGCAAGCGCGGCCGCCGGGCGTACGCCTTCGACGACATCGCCGTCGTCCCCAGCCGCCGTACGCGGGACCCGAAGGAGGTCTCGATCGCCTGGCAGATCGATGCCTACCGCTTCGAGCTGCCGTTCCTGGCCGCTCCCATGGACTCGGTCGTCTCGCCGGCCACCGCGATCCGCATCGGCGAGCTCGGCGGCCTCGGTGTGCTCAACCTCGAGGGCCTGTGGACGCGGTACGAGGACCCGCAGCCGCTGCTCGACGAGATCGCCGGGCTGCCCGCGGAGGCCGCGACCCGCCGTATCCAGGAGATCTACACGGCTCCCATCAAGGAGGAGCTGATCGGCCAGCGCATCAAGGAGGTGCGCGACTCCGGTGTGGTCACGGCGGCCGCGCTCTCCCCGCAGCGCACGGCGCAGTTTTCCAAGGCGGTCGTGGACGCGGGCGTGGACATCTTCGTCATCCGCGGCACGACTGTGTCGGCGGAGCACGTCTCCGGCTCGCACGAGCCGCTGAACCTGAAGCAGTTCATCTACGAGCTCGACGTCCCGGTGATCGTCGGCGGCTGTGCCACCTACACCGCGGCGCTGCACCTCATGCGCACGGGCGCGGCGGGCGTGCTCGTCGGCTTCGGCGGCGGCGCGGCGCACACCACGCGCAACGTCCTGGGCATCCAGGTCCCGATGGCCACGGCGGTCGCGGACGTGGCCGCGGCCCGCCGCGACTACATGGACGAGTCCGGCGGCCGGTACGTGCACGTGATCGCCGACGGCGGTGTCGGCTGGTCCGGCGACCTCCCGAAGGCGATCGCCTGCGGCGCCGACTCGGTGATGATGGGCTCCCCGCTGGCCCGCGCGACGGATGCACCGGGTCGCGGCCACCACTGGGGCATGGAGGCCGTCAACGAGGAGCTGCCGCGCGGCAAGAAGGTCGACCTGGGCACCGTCGGCACGATCGAGGAGGTCCTGACGGGCCCCTCGCACACCCCCGACGGTTCCATGAACTTCTTCGGCGCCCTGCGCCGCGCGATGGCCACGACCGGCTACAGCGAGCTCAAGGAGTTCCAGCGCGTCGAGGTCACGGTGGCGGACTCGCAGCACAAGCGGTGACGCGTACGGCGTGAAGGGGGCCGGTCACCTGGTGGGGTGACCGGCCCCCTTCCTGTCCCGCATGCCACCGGCCCCCGGGGCTCGCCCACCCGCGCGCCCCTCTTCACAACCGGTGCGCCACCCCGGTGGGTGCGGCGCCGCGGGTGTCCAGCAGGAGTTGTGCCTTCACCGACAGGCCCTGCAGGTCGTATGTCCGGTGCTGCTGGAGAAGGATCGTCAGGTCGGCGTCGGCCGCGGCCTCGTAGAGGGAGTCGGCGCGGGGGACCGGGCGGTCGAGGACGTTCCAGGACGGGACGTGCGGGTCGTGGTAGCTGACGGAGGCGCCGAGTTCCATCAGGCGGACGGCGATCTCCTGGGCGGGGGTGCCCTGTTGGTCGGCGAGGTCGGGCTTGTACGTGACGCCGAGGAGGAGAACGCGGGCCCCCCGGGCCGACTTGCCGTGCTCGTTGAGGAGGGTCGCCGCGCGCCGGACGACGTAACGGGGCATCTGGCTGTTGACCTGCTGGGCCAGTTCGACCATGCGCAGGGTGCGTCCGGCGTGGCCGGTCAGGTCCTGGGGGACGGCGTGCCCGCCGACACCGGGACCGGGCCGGAAGGCCTCGAAGCCGAACGGCTTGGTCTCCGCGCAGCGGATGACGTCCCACAGGTCGACGCCCAGGCCGTGGCAGAGGACGGCCATCTCGTTGACGAGCGCGATGTTGACGTGCCGGAAGTTGGTCTCCAGGAGCTGCACGGTCTCCGCCTCGCGCAGACCACGCGCGCGTACCACCTTGTCGGTGAGGCGGCCGTAGAACGCGGCCGCCGACTCGGTGCACGCGGGCGTGAGGCCGCCGATCACCTTGGGGATGTTGGCCGGGGTGAAGTCGCGGTTGCCGGGATCCACCCGACTGGGGGAGTAGGCGAGGTGGAAGTCGCGGCCCGCGCGCAGCCCGGAGCCCTGTTCCAGGACCGGGCGCAGAAACTCCTCGGTCGTTCCGGGGGGTACGGGCGACTCCAGGATCACCGTGGTGTGCGGGCGCAGGTGCGCGGCCAGCGTGCGCGCGGCGGCCTCCACCTGGCCGAGGTCGAGGCCCCCGTCCGCGCCGCGGGGCGTCGGCGCGCAGATGACCGCGGTGCGGACCCGGCCGAGCTCGGCGGGGGCGGTGGCGTGCTTGAAGCCCCCCGAAAACATGCGGCGCAGTTCCGCGGGGCTGAGGGAACCGGGTTCGGGACCGGTCCGGTAGCCGAGCGTGGGGATGCCGGCGGCGACGGCCGCCTGGGCCAGGGGCAGGCCGAACGGGCCGAGTCCGATGACGGCGAGATCTGCGGGCATGGCGTGGACCGTCCTTCCCAGTAACCGAAGCGGGACAGGTGCGCAAGCCCTGTGGACAGGACAGGTGAAGCGCAATGTCACACTAGGAGTAAATATGACCGTCTTGCGGTATTGGCCGACCGCGTTTTCCGCAGGTCCTGGGAATGTTGTCCACAGGCTGGGGGCGAGTGGTGGCTGAACTCGGGCAACACGGTCAGAATTTTGGGCATGGGGGATAGGAAACGGGCTTCGCCCGACGGGTGCGGCCGGCGCTATCGATAGCGGGAGGCAGCAGTGAGGACAGCGACACTGGGGCCGGCGCAGCGCGCCGAGTCACTGGCCGGAATGGCCGAGCGCGAGCTGGACGTGCTGGTCGTGGGCGGTGGCGTGGTCGGTGCGGGAACCGCCCTCGACGCCGTGACACGCGGTCTGTCCACCGGCCTGGTCGAAGCCCGGGACTGGGCCTCGGGCACCTCCAGCAGGTCCAGCAAGCTGGTCCACGGCGGACTGCGCTATCTGGAGATGCTCGACTTCGCGCTCGTACGGGAGGCGCTGAAGGAGCGCGGGCTTCTGCTGGAGCGGCTGGCCCCGCACCTGGTGAAGCCGGTGCCGTTCCTCTACCCGCTGCAGCACAAGGGCTGGGAGCGGCTGTACGCGGGCTCGGGCGTCGCGCTCTACGACGCCATGTCGATGGCCCGCGGACACGGCCGCGGTCTGCCCCTGCACCGTCACCTGACCCGCCGTCACGCCCTGCGCGTGGCTCCGGCCTTGAAGAAGGACGCGCTGGTCGGGGCCCTGCAGTACTACGACGCCCAGATGGACGACGCGCGTTACGTGGCCACACTGGTGCGCACTGCGGCGTCCTATGGCGCGAAGGTCGCCAACCGCGCGCGCGTGACGGGGTTCATCCGCGAGGGCGAACGGGTCGTCGGCGCGCGCGTGCGGGACGTCGAGGCGGGCGGGGAGTACGAGGTCCACGCCAAGCAGGTCGTCAACGCGACGGGCGTGTGGACCGACGACACCCAGGCCATGGTGGGTGAGCGCGGGCAGTTCCACGTCCGGGCGTCCAAGGGCATCCACCTGGTCGTACCGAAGGACCGCATCAGCTCCTCGTCCGGGCTGATCCTGCGCACGGAGAAGTCCGTGCTCTTCGTCATCCCCTGGGGCCGGCACTGGATCGTCGGCACGACGGACACCGACTGGGACCTCGACAAGGCGCATCCCGCCGCGTCCAGCGCGGACATCGACTACCTGCTGGAGCATGTGAACTCGGTCCTCGCGGTGCCGCTGACGCGGGACGACGTGCAGGGGGTGTACGCGGGTCTGCGCCCGCTGCTGGCCGGCGAGTCGGACGCCACCAGCAAGCTGTCGCGCGAGCACACCGTGGCGCATCCGGCGCCCGGCCTGGTCGTGGTGGCGGGCGGCAAGTACACGACATACCGGGTGATGGCCAAGGACGCGGTGGACGAGGCGGTGCACGGCCTCGACATGCGGGTCGCCGAGTGCGTGACGGAGGACGTGCCGCTGCTGGGCGCCGAGGGCTACCGGGCGCTGTGGAACGCCCGGGCGCGGATCGCGGCACGGACCGGCCTGCACGTGGTGCGCGTGGAGCATCTGCTGAATCGGTACGGCGCGATGGCGGAGGAGGTCCTCGACCTCATCGGCACCGACTCGTCCCTCGGTGAGCCCCTCCAGGCCGCCGACGACTATCTGCGCGCCGAAATCGTCTACGCCGCCTCGCACGAGGGCGCCCGGCATCTGGACGACGCGCTGACCCGGCGCACCCGCATCTCCATCGAGACCTTCGACCGGGGCACGCGCAGCGCGCGGGAAGCGGCCGAACTCATGGCACCGGTGCTCGGCTGGGACAAGGACCAGATCGAGCGCGAGGTCGAGCACTACGAGAAGCGGGTGGAGGCAGAGCGGGAGTCGCAGCGGCAGCCCGACGACCTCACGGCGGACGCGGCGCGGCTGGGGGCGCCGGACATCGTGCCGCTGTAAGGCCCCGCTTCGGCTGTAGGTCCTCGCTCGGTTGTAAGTCCCCCCTGTGATCGAGGGCCTGACCTCGTATTACCTGACGAGTCACCCGAAGTGTCACCCGAACGAGTGTCAGGATTCGGGATCTTCGTTCGGAACCCGGTCGTTCTACTGAATGCGGGGGCAGAACTCGGCATCGAGCAGCCGGGGTTCGAGACCGGGATCCGCGATCCCCGCCGTGTTCACCCGGAAGGTGAGGACACGACGGCCGTCGGCGGTGGCTGCGGCGCGCACGTAGCTGCCGAGGATGCGTCCGTTGTGTCCCCACACCGTGGTGCCGCACGGCAGCTTCACGGGAAACAGGCCCATGCCGTACGAGCCGTGTGCGGTACGGGTGTCGAGCATCTCGCGCAGCCAGCGCGAGGGCAGCAGTTCGCCGTCGAGCAGGGCCGAGTAGAAGCGGTCCAGATCGGCGAGCGTGGTCACCAGCTCGCCCGCGGCCCCGGCCACCCGCGGGTCGAGTTCGGTGACGTCGGCTCCGCCGGCGGTGTAGGCGCGGCCGTGCGGGGAGGGCAGAGAGGTGCGCGAGCCAGGAAAGGAGGTGCCCGTCAGACCCAGCGGAGCGATGATGCGCCGCTCGGCCTCGGCGGCGTAGGAGCGGCCGGTGACCTGCTGGACGACCAGGCCGAGCAGGACGTAGTTGGTGTTCGAGTACGAGAAGCGGCCGCGGTGGGCCGGGGGGTGGGTGAGTGCGATGCGTACGGCCTGAAGCGGAGTGACGGGGGTGACGCCCCTGGTGTCCCGGGTGAAGTCGTACAGGCCGCTGGTGTGGGTGAGCAGGGCCCGCAGCGTCAGCGCCCGGCCGTCGTTGCCCGCTCCGCGCACCAGCCCGGGCAGGTGCCGCTCGACGGTGTCGGACAGGGAGAGCCGGTGCTGTGCGGCCAGTTGCAGGACGACGGTGGCGACGAAGGTCTTGGTGATGCTGCCGGCGCGGAAGTGGTCGGCGCGGGCGATGCCGCGACCCGCCCGGGCGTAGCGGGTGCCGGACTGCTCCTGGGCCAGAAGGGCCGCGGCGGGCGCTCCACCCCGTGTGACCAGCAGCGGAAGGACCGCATTCGCGGCGGGGGACCGGGGGGCCGGAAGGCCGCTGGGGAGGAGGGCGAGCAGGGCCAGGGACACAGGTACGGCCAGTAGTGTCCGAAGCGGCGCCATCGCGGCTCCTCCCTTGTCACGGCCCATCATGCAGGGTGGCGGAATCCGCGGTTCAGGGGGGTCTTGAGGGCGCAAATCCCCCGTACGGCACCACTGGCACCCTGGGCACTGGGCACTTGTCGGGTGAGGGACAATGGAGGCTCTGTCAGGGCGGGTTGCATGAGGGGACGCATGTCGGAGGCGGAGCGGGCGGGGTCATCTCGTCAGGAGACTCGTCAGGACAACCGTGATCGTCTACTCGCCGGGCGCTACCGGCTGGGGAGGGTGCTCGGCCGCGGCGGCATGGGCACGGTGTGGCGGGCCGAGGACGAGACCCTGGGCCGGACGGTCGCCGTCAAGGAGCTGCGGTTCCCGTCGAACATCGACGAGGACGAGAAGCGCCGGCTGATCACGCGGACGCTGCGCGAGGCCAAGGCGATCGCGCGGATCCGCAACAACAGCGCGGTGACGGTCTTCGACGTGGTCGACGAGGACGACCGGCCGTGGATCGTGATGGAGCTCGTCGAGGGCAAGTCGCTCGCCGAGGTCATCCGGGAGGACGGCCTGCTCGAGCCGAAGCGGGCTGCCGAGGTCGGGCTGGCCGTTCTCGACGTGCTGCGTTCGGCGCACCGCGAGGGCATCCTGCACCGTGACGTGAAGCCGTCCAACGTCCTGCTGGAGTCCGACACCGGCCGGGTGGTGCTCACCGACTTCGGTATCGCCCAGGTCGAGGGCGACCCGTCCATCACCTCGACCGGCATGCTCGTCGGAGCGCCCTCCTACATCTCCCCCGAGCGGGCCCGCGGGCACAAGCCGGGCCCCGCGGCCGACCTGTGGTCGCTCGGCGGACTGCTGTACGCGGCGGTCGAGGGCCTGCCGCCGTACGACAAGGGCTCGGCCATAGCGACTCTGACCGCGGTGATGACGGAGCCGCTGGAGGAGCCGAAGAACGCGGGGCCGCTGAAGGACGTCATCTACGGTCTGCTGACCAAGGATCCGGCCCAGCGGCTCGACGACGCGGGTGCGCGGGCCATGCTCAACGCGGTGATCCACGCGCCCGAGCGGAAGGACGAGCCGGAGCCGCCGGCCGACGCGACCAAGGTCGTGCCGTTGCCGACGCAGCCCGACGGTCCCGAGGGCGGGCGGAGTTCGGGCGGCTCCGGGGGCAAGCGGGGCGAGGAGGCGGCGGAGAAGCTGCGCGGGGCGCTGCGCTCCGTGCGCAAGGCCGCCACGGCGGCGGGAGCGGCGGCCGGTTCGGCGGCTGCGGCGCGCGGCAAGTCCGGTGGCGCTGAAGCCGGTTCGGGTTCCGGTGACGCGTCCGCGGGGGCGGCCGGGTCCAGCGCTCCCACGGCTCCCACCGCTCCGTTGCCGCCGGTGCCTCCCGCGTCCGCGTCTGCCGCGTCTGCCGCGTCGCCGTCTTCGGCGCCGTCGGCACCGGGGCGGGACTCGGGTTCCCCGGCCTCTTCCGGGACCACGGGTGCATCGGCTGCGGCGCGCGCGGCGGACTCCGCGGGCACCGAGAGTGGGGCGCATGGGGCGAACACGCCGTCCGGTGGGCGCAGTTCGGGGTGGCCGGTCGTGCCGCCGCCGGATCTGCCGCCGCGGCCCGTGCCCCGGGCGCCGCTCAGTGACGTGGTGCCGAAGCGGACACTGGTGATCATCGCGGTCGTGGCCGTGCTGGCCGTGCTCGGGACCGTGCTGGCGCTCACGCTCGGCGGGGGCGGCGGCAAGGACTCCAACGGCGCGAAGAGCGGCGGCGGGAAGGCCGCGGCGAGTGCGTCCGCCCGTGCCAGTACCAAGGAGGACGCGAGCGGCGGGACCCATAAGGACAAGGACGGCGGCGCCGCGCAGTCCGGTGCGGCCTCGCCGTCGGCCGGCGCGCCGGGTGACAGCCCGACCGCGACCGGCGGCAGCGCGGCTGACGGGTCGTCCGGGGGCGGTGGCGCGGCGGAGTCGACGCACAAGGGGAGCCAGGGCTACTCGATCGGGCTGCCCAAGGGATGGAAGTACGAGTCCACCGGCGCCGCCGGGGACCGGTTCACCGGGCCCGACGGGCAGAAGCTGCTCATCGCCTGGACGTCCACGCCCAAGGGCGACCCCGTGGCCGACTGGAAGAACCAGGAACGCTACATGGTGCGCTCGGGGTACCAGAAGATCCGGATAGAGAAGGTGGATTACCGCGGCTGGAACGCGGCCGACTGGGAATTCACCTATGTGGACGGCGGCACGAAGTACCGGACCATAGACCGGGGATTCGTCGTCAACGACCATCTCGGATATGCACTGATGTACACCGCTAAAGCGGCCAATTGGGGCAGTGAACTCCGTAAGGACACATGGAAGACGCTCGCGAAGACGTTCGAACCGAAGTCGTGATGTGACCGGCCCCGCGTTTGAGCCGTGAGATCTGGCATCCCCTCTTTGCGGGTTGCCTCCGGCACGTATCGTGAGTGCTTGCGGACCGTACGCATCCGAGTATCGGTTCGGAACGGCGCGCAAGGCGAACGGAATTGACCGACCGGGCTGCCGGGGGAGGCAACGTGGACGACTATGCGGGTCGGGTGCTCGCCGACCGCTACCGCCTGCCGTTGCCGCCCGCCGACGAGTACGAACTCACCGACACCCGCGCCTTCGACACCTACAGCGGGCAGGAAGTCCTGGTCAGGCAGATTCCGTTGCCGGAGGTCGTCGAGGCCGAGGTGATCGACGCCGACGGCCTGCCCGACGGCTTCACGGCTCGTGGTCCCCGGGATCGGGGAGCCCGGTCCCAGACACGCGCCGGGACGCGGCGGCCCACCGATCCGGCCGTACGGCGTGCGATGGAGGCCGCGCAGGCCGCGGCGCGGATTCCCGACCATCCACGGCTCGACCAGGTCTTCGACGTGTTCGCCGAGGGCGGTTCGCTGTGGATCGTCAGCGAGTTGGTGGAGGCCCGCCCGCTGGCGGCGCTGCTCGCCGAGAAGCCGCTGACGCCGTATCGCGCGGCCGAGGTGGCGTCCGACGTCCTCATGGCGCTGCGCGTGCTGCACGCCCACGGCTGGGTGCACCGGAACATCACGGCCAAGACGGTGCTCGTCTGCGACGACGGACGGGTGATGCTGACCGGGCTCGCGGTCGGTGCGGCGGAAGAGGCGCTGTGCGGGTACGACCCGGTGCCGGCTGCGGAGAGTGACGAGGACGGCGGGTTCGGAGCCGCGCCCGGCCCCTCCTCGGGTTCGGCCGGGTCCCGTGCGTCCGGCGGCCTGGAGCTGCCGGGCGGTCAGGTCGTCCCGAGTCCCCAGGGCGGTCCCGGTGGCGATCCCGAGGCCGCTCGGCGGGCGGCGATCGCGGCACGGGCGGCCGGGGGACTGGCCCCCGCAGGGGCGGACACGGCGCAAGCAGCGGGGGCGACCGGTGCCCTCGCTCCCAAGGCCATCGAGAGCGGCGGGGACATCCGGGCCGCGCGGGCGGGTGCGATCGCGGCGTACCGGGCGGGCGCCCGGGCCGCGGCCAGGGTGCAGCAGGCGCAGCAGGGTCAGCGGGCGGCGCTGCCGGGTGCCCGTTCCGCGCCCGAGGGCGGCCCCGCGTCCCAGGCCAACGGCTCGGCGCAGACGCACGCTTCCGGTGACCCCGCGCCCGCGCCTCCGGGACAGATAGCCGACCCCTACGGCGTGGGCGGCGCCTCCTGGCACGGCGCCGCGCCCCGCCCCGGCGCCAATGGAGCGGCAGGCCCCGCGAGCGGCCAGGGCGGACGCACGGCACTTCCGCCCGGAGGCACGGAGGCCGGTGGCGCGGAGCCTGGCGGCATGATGGCCGGCGGCACGGAGGCGGGTGGCTCGCCCCTCGACGGCGCCGTCGAAGCCGGCGGTGCTTACGGAGCCACCTGGCCCGGAGCCGCCTCGCCCGGAGCCACCGCCCCCGGAGCCCCCGCGCCCGGCCTGGACACCGCGCCCGCGGCGGGAGTTCCGATGCCCGTCGGCCCCGGCGCGCACGCCCTGCCCGGCGCGGCCCCGGCACCGCTGCCGCCCGGCACGACGCCCCCGAGCCGGTGGGACGACCTCGTGGCCGGCAGCCCCGCGTCCCGTGGTCCCGCCACTCCGCTCGCCGCGGAGCGGGCGCGGCAGGCGCGGATGGCCGTCGTGGGGCCGGTGACCGAGCGCTGGGCACCCGAGCAGGCCGGACCGGTGCACGAGAACTGGCAGTTGGCGCCGCCCATCGGACCCGCGACCGACCTGTGGGCGCTGGGCGCGCTGCTCTTCAGGGCCGTACAGGGACACGGGCCCTACCCCGAGGAGTCGACGGCCGAGCTGGTGCAGATGGTGTGCGCCGAGCCGCCCGCCTTCGCCGAGGAGTGCGGGCCGCTGAGGCCGGTCGTGGAGTCGCTGCTGCGTCAGGACCCCACCGAGCGGCTGGACTTCGAGGAGCTGCGCGGCTGGCTGCGGTCGCTCGTGCGGTCCGCGCCCGAGCCGGACGCCGGCGTGCACGTCATAGCGGCACCGCCGACCGACACCAGCCGGCTGCCCGTCGTACGGCGGCGGGGCGAGCTGGTGCGCAGGCGGCGCGCCCAGCTTCCCGCGACCAGCCCGCACGGCCGGCACAAGCGGGCCAAGCGGGAGGTGAAATCGCCGCGCAGGCTGGGCCGTACGCTGCTTCTGCTGGTCCTGCTCCTGCTGGCCGCGGCGATCGCGTACGCCGTGCTCTTCATGCCGAAGGCCAAAGACACCGGCGCGGCGGGCGACCGCACCGGCAGCGCGGGGGAGGTCGGCCCGGCCCCCACGCAGTCGGAGCAGGGCGCGAGCAGTCAGCCGCGGCCCGACCAGACCTCGCCCACGTCCGGGAACAGCTCCGGTGCCTCCAAGTCGGCCGGTGCGACGGAGAGTCAGACCACCGGCCCCGATCTCCCGGGCGGCTTCACCCTCCGCAAGGACCCCGACGGCTTCCGGATCGCCGTGGCCAAGGGCTGGTCGCGGGTCCCGAAGAACGCGTGGAACCAAGTCGTGTACACGCACGGCGACTTCGAGCTGATCGTGGTCAAGGGGCGCGACGGCGCGGTCACCTACGGCAAGGACCCGATGGCCTACCAGCGGGACACGGAGCACGAGTTGCAGCCGTACCGCAGCTCCAGCTGGGCCACCGCGACCGGGTTGCGCACCGTCACCGTGGGCACGCGGACCTCGGCCGAGGGGCAGTTCACCTGGACCGACGGCAGCGGACGCGACCTGTACGTGCGCAACATCGCGATGCTCATCGACGGGCGCTACCACATCGTGCAGGTGCGCGGGCCCGAGTCCCAGCGGGACGAGGTGACGAAGCTGTACGAGCAGGCCTCGGCCACGTATCAGGTGACTGACTGAACTCATCTGTGAAGGCTCCGTGAAGGGCCCGGATGGTTGCGCCATACGCACGGAAGCGACAACCGTCACAGTGCGGTCTCCTTGGTACCCCCCTGGTTCCGTGTTGGCGACCCTGTCCTTAGTCTGACCCTGTCAAGAGCATTGCGGGGCAACGTGAATCAGATGCAGGGCCAGCTTGTCGCGGGCCGCTACCGGCTCGCCGACTCGATCGGCAGCGGTGGCATGGGCCGCGTGTGGCGCGCGCACGACGAGGTGCTGCACCGGGCCGTCGCGATCAAGGAGTTGACCGCCGCGCTCTACGTCTCCGAGAGCGACCAGGACCGGCTGCTCGCGCGGACGCGGGCGGAGGCGCGCGCCGCCGCGCGCATCAACCACTCCGCCGTGGTCACCGTGCACGACGTGCTCGAGCACGACGGCCGCCCGTGGATCGTGATGGAGCTGGTCGAGGGGTACTCGCTGGCCGACGCGGTCAAGGAGCGCGGCCGGGTCGAGCCCGCGGAGGCCGCGCGCATCGGGATGTGGGTGCTGCGTGCGCTGCGCGCCGCGCACTCCGCCGGGGTGCTGCACCGCGACGTGAAGCCCGGCAACGTGCTCATCGGCCACGACGGCCGCGTCCTGCTGACCGACTTCGGCATCGCCCAGATAGAGGGCGACTCCACCATCACGCGCACCGGTGAGGTCGTCGGCTCGGTCGACTACCTCGCCCCCGAGCGCGTCCGCGGCCACGATCCGGGCCCCGCCTCCGATTTGTGGGCGCTCGGCGCGACGCTGTACACGGCGGTGGAGGGCAGGTCGCCGTTCCGGCGCACCTCGCCGCTGTCCACGATGCAGGCGGTCGTCGAGGAGGACGCCGCCGAGCCGCAGTTCGCCGGTCCCCTCGGGCCCGTCATGGCCGCGCTGCTGCACAAGGACCCGGCGGCGCGCCCGGGCGCCGTCGAGGCCGAGCAGATGCTCGCCGAGGTGGCGGAGGGCCGGCGCTCGAACGCGGCCCAGGCGTACGTGCCGACGCAGCACGTGGGCCCCCGCTACGAGACGGCGGCCAACACCGGGCCGCAGACCGGCTCCTCGACGCCGTACCCGCCGGCGACGGCGCCCACGATGCTCGGGCCGAACGGCATGCCCGCGGGCGCCGCTCCCGGGCCGAAGCGGCGCCGGCTGCGCACTCTCCTGCTCACGGTCGCGCTCGCCGCGGTCATCGGCGGCGGCGCGGCCGTCGCGTGGCAGAAGTACGACGACGGGCGGCAGACCGGCGGCGGTGCCTCCTCGTCGCAGAGCCCGGCCCCGTCGAAGAGCCCGGGCGGCGGACCCGTCGGCGGCGTCCCCGCCTCCTGGAAGCAGTACGACGACCCGTGGGGCTTCAGCGTCTGGCTGCCCAAGGGCTGGAAGCGCTCGGTCGTCGGCGTCCAGGGGGATCTCAGGCAGGTCGACTACTCGCCCGACAACGGCAGGCGCTTCGTCCGTATCGCCATGGACACCTCGCCGGACTTCAAGGACGCCTACGCGCACCAGCTCGACCTGGACCAGCAGCTCGACGGCCGCCTGGTCAACTACACGCGCCTCCAGCTGGAGAAGAACATCTACCGCGACCGCGACGGCTCGGTGTGGGAGTACACCTGGACGGCGCTGCAGAAGGACTCGCCCAACGGCTACGGGCCGCGGCGCGCCGTCGAGGAGACCTACTTCTCGCGCGACAACACGGAGTACGCGCTCTACATGTCCTCGCCCGCGAAGGACTGGACGAAGACGAGCAAGCAGTTCGCCGCGGTGCTGCAGGGCTGGCAGGAAAAGACCTCGCAGTAGCCGGAGTTGGCCGATCACCGCCCCGGAGCCCATCCGTCCGGTGGGGCATGATGGGGCGCATGGGGACCGAGGGGGAGAACGTCCGTGTCATCGCGGGCCGTTACCGGCTCGAGGCGAGGCTCGGGCGCGGCGGCATGGGCGTGGTGTGGCGGGCGACCGACGAGCTGCTCGGCCGGCGCGTGGCGGTCAAGGAGATCCCGCTCGACCTCGACGAGACGCTCTCGGCCGAGGAGGCCCGGCGGCAGCGCGAGCGCACGCTGCGTGAGGCGCGCGCGGTGGCCCAGCTGCGCCATCCGCACATCATCGTCGTGCACGACGTCGTGGTGCACGACGAACGCCCGTACCTCGTCATGGAGTTGATCGACGGCGGCACGCTGGCCGACCGGGTCTCCGCGCACGGGCCGGTCGACGCCGCCGAGGCCGCCCGGATCGGCATCGGCCTGCTGAGCGCGCTGCGCACGGCGCACGCGGCCGGTGTCCTGCACCGCGACATCAAACCCGCCAACGTCCTGCTGGAGTCGGGCTCCCATCGCGTCGTCCTCACCGACTTCGGCATCGCGCAGGTCGCGGGCGCCACCACGCTCACCGAGACGGGCTCCTTCGTCGGCTCGCCCGAGTACACCGCGCCGGAACGGATGTCCGGGGCGCGCACCGGTCCGGAGTCCGACCTCTGGTCGGTCGGCGCGCTGCTGTGCACCGTGCTGAGCGGCGAATCCCCGTTCCGGCGCGACTCGTTGGGCGGCATCCTGCACGCGGTCGTGTTCGACGAGATTCGGCCGCCGCCGCAGGCCGAACCGCTCCTGCCCGTCGTACGGGGCCTGCTGGAGCGCGATCCGGACCGGCGGCTGGACGCGGACCAGGCCGAGCGGATGCTGCGCGCCTACCGCTCCACGGGCCGTATCCCGGCGCCCGACTACACACCGACCCAGCGGGACGTGCCCCGCCCGCAGCCCGCCCCGGCCCCGTTGCCGGCACCGGCACCGGCGCCGTCGCCGCCGGCGACGGTGGAGCAGCCCCGGCACTCCACCCGGGGCGTGCTCGTGGCCGCGCTGCTCGTCGCCGCGATGGCCGGGGCGGGGGTGTCGGCGGCGGCGCTGCTGATGAACCGCGGCGGCGACGGGGGCGGCACACCGGCGAGTTCAAGCCCCGGTACGTCGGTGAGCGCGTCGGCCTCTCTCAGCGGCTCGAGGTCGCCCTCGCCCAGCGGTTCGAGCAGGTCACCGTCCCCCAGCGCGAGCCCCTCGCCCGGTTCCTCCGTGAGCCGCCGCCCCTCCGCACCGTCCGGCTACCGCGTCGCCGACGACCCGGCCGGCTTCTCCCTCGCCGTACCGGAGGGCTTCACGCGTGAGCCGCAGGGGGAGCGCGTCTTCTACCTGTCGCCGGGAGAGACGTTCCGCCTCGGCATCAAGGCCGCCGAACCGGACCCCGGCGGTCCGCTCGCGGTGATGCAGCGCTCCGCCGCAAAGGGCCCGGACACGAACCCCGGCTACCACGACGGCCGGGTCACCTCGGCCACGCGGCACGGACACCCCGCCGCTCTCTGGGAGTTCACCTGGAACGGCTTCAGCACGGCGGAGGGTGCACGGCACACCTACGACCTGTGCTGGGAGGAGGACGGGCGGATGTACGACGTGTGGGTGTCGGCGCCCGTCGGCAAGGTGCGGGAGGCCAAGGAGTACTTCGACGTCGCGATCGACACGTTCGTACGTACATAAATGGGAGATAAGCAGCAGTACGCGTCACGGGTCTGTGACCGGAGGGCATTCCCTGTGGATACGGGAGTGCGTGACGAGATATGGATGGTTCCATGAGCAACAACGGGGGCGCGGGCCAGGAGTCCGACGAGACGACGAGTTTTGTCCTGCAACCGCCGCAGGAGCCGAACCCGTACGCAGTGCCCACCCAGGTGGCATCGCCTCCGGACCCGGGCACCGGTCGTCTCATCGCCGGCCGGTACCGGCTGCTGGCCAAGCTCGGGCACGGCGGCATGGGCACGGTGTGGCGCGCGAAGGACGAGACGGTCGACCGCGAGGTCGCCGTCAAGGAGCCCCGCGTTCCGGACCACCTTCCCGATCGCGAACGTGCCAACGTCTTCGAGCGGATGCGCCGCGAGGCGCGCGCCGCGGCCCGTCTGGACCATCCCGCGGTCGTCGACGTCCATGATGTGGCGGTCGTGGACGGCCAGCCGTGGATCGTCATGGAGCTGGTGCGGGGCCGCTCGCTCGGCAGCGCCCTCCAGGAGGGCACGCTGGACGCCCGCGAGGCCGCCAGGATCGGCCTGGAGGTGCTCGGCGCGCTGGAGGCCGCGCACGAGGCGGGCATCCTGCACCGCGACGTCAAGCCCGACAACGTCCTCCTCGGCCGCTACGACCGCGTCGTCCTCACCGACTTCGGCATCGCGCAGATCGAGGGCGAGACCAATCTGACGGACACCGGCGGCTTCGTCGGCTCGCCCGAGTACATCGCCCCGGAGCGCGTGCTCGGCCAGCGCCCCGGCCCGGCCTCCGACCTCTGGTCGCTGGGCGTGGTGCTCTACGCGGCCACCGAGGGCGTCTCGCCGTTCCGCCGCAGCAACACGCCGGCCACGCTCCAGTCGGTCCTCAACGCCACGCCGGCACCGCCCGCTTCGGCGTCCGGCCCGCTGGCCGAGCTGATCACGGGCCTGCTCCAGAAGGACCCGGCGAGACGTCCGGGCGCCGCCCGGGTCCGGGCCCTGCTGTCCCAGGCCGCGAACCCGCCGGAGCCCGTGCCGACCGCGCCCATGCAGCAGGTGCGGATCGTCGAGCGGGGGATCCGGCTCGGCCGGAAGACGCTGCTCGGCATCGGTGCGGGGGTCGTCGCGGCGGCCGTGGCGGCGTATCTGGTGCTCGCGGACCCGTTCGCGGGACCGCTCCCCGACGGCTGGAAGAAGCAGGCGAGCCCCGGGCTGGGCGTGACGATCGGGGTGCCCGCGACCTATGAGGTGGGCCGTCCGGGCAAGGACGACTCCGACAAGAACTGGGTCACCTACACCGACCGGAGCGGCGCCGTCTGGATCGGCGTGAACCTGTCGAGGAAGAGCGAAGACACCGCGGGCGACATCAAGAACTCCGCCGCCGCCCAGATGTACGCCGACAACGAGCACTTCAAGAGCGACGGCGAGTACGACCTCAACATGCCCTCCGGGGCGAAGACGAGGACGAGGACGAACGGCAACATCACGCACGACGGCAGGCCCGCGGCCGAGAACACCGTCGCCTACACCACCGACGACAGCCAGAACCCGCGCCCGCGCGAACTCCAGATCTGGTACTACCGGACCAGGTCCGGCGACATGTACAAGGTCACCGTCAGCTACCCGGGCAAGGGCGACTTCACGGCCCGCGGGCGTGAGGTGGCGAAGACCGCGCTGGCCAACATCGACATCGCCAGGCCGTAGCCGCGGGGCCCGCGCGAGCCGGCCGGACCAGCGTCGACAAGCCGCCGTTCCGCACGGTACTGATGAGGCATGAGCGAAGGCGGCGAACGTACGCGCGACGGCCGGCTGGTCGGCGGGCGCTACCGGCTGACCGAGCGCATCGGCTCCGGCGGGATGGGCACGGTCTGGCAGGCGTACGACGAACTCGTGCGGCGGGAGGTCGCCGTCAAGCAGCCGCGGCTGCCGGGCGATCCGGACGACGAGCACCATCGGCGGGCCGCCCACCGCCTCTACCGCGAGGCCCGCGCCGCCGCCCGCGTCGACCATCCCGCCGCCGTCTCCATCCACGACGTGGTGGAGGAGGACGGACTGCCGTGGATCGTCATGGAGCTGGTCCGCGGTGAGTCCCTGCACGAGGTGCTCCGGCGCGGGCCGGTCGAGGCCGTCGAGGCCGCCCGTATCGGTCTCGCCGTCCTCGGCGCCCTGCGCGCCGCGCACTCCGTCGGCATCGTCCACCGGGACGTGAAGCCCGCCAACGTGCTGCTCGGCGCCCACGGCCGCGTCGTCCTCACCGACTTCGGCATCGCCCATGTCCAGGGCGAGGAATCCCTCACCATGAGCGGGGAGTTCGTCGGCTCGCTGGAGTTCGTCGCGCCCGAGCGGATGTCGGGCCGGAGCGCGGGGCCCGCCTCCGACCTGTGGTCGCTGGGCGTCCTGCTGTACGCGGCGGTGGAAGGCTCCTCCCCGTTCCGGCGTACGACGGTGGAGTCCACGCTCGCCGCGGTCATCGCCGCCGATGCGCCCGCGCCGAAACAGGCGGGACCGCTGGGCCCGTTGATATCCCACCTGCTCCTGAAGGACCCCGAGCGGCGACCCGCCGCGGAACAGACGGCGATCGTGCTGGAGGCGGTGGCCGAGGGGTGGCCGGTGCCGGTCGTCGGCGATGACGTGACGGTGACTCAGGACGTTTCGGCGCTACGGGAGTTCGCGGACGACACAGGGACCGTACGACGGCGGGAGAAGCCGGCACCGGGCGCGGACGGGGGCCCGGGCGCGGGCGAGGGCTCCGCGGAGCCGCTCCCCGAGCCCGCCACCGCGTTACCCGAGCCACCCTCCGAACCCGCCACCACGACCGCCTCCACCGCCGCCCCCGCCCCCACTCACGCCCCGGTACGCCCCCTCCGCCGCCCCGTCCTGCTCGCGGCCCTCGTCGCCCTTCTCGCCGGCGGCAGCTGGCTCGGCGTCTCCTACGCCACCGCGCCCGACGGTGCCACCGAGCGCACCGCCACCCTCAGCGAGGCCCCGGCCCGCGTCGCGGCCCCGACGTCCACCGCCGGCCCCGCCGGCTGGACCGCGCACCGCGAGATCGCGATGAACGCCGTCCTCTCCCTCCCGAGCCCGTACCGGGAGTCCGCCAGGGAGGGGGACACCGCCCATCCGCCCCGTCTGGCCGAGTACGACGAGACCGGCAGCGACGTCACCATCCGCCTCACCGAGTGGGACCAGGCGCCCCGCACGCCGATGGCCGAGGCGCGGGCGGCCCACGCCACCTGGAACGGCTACGACGGGGACGCGCGCACCCAGTACACCCGCACCACCCTCCACGGTGCCGAGGCCGTCCTCGCCGACACCACCTACGGCACGGCCGACGCCCGGACCCGGGTGATGCAGCTGATGGTCCGCACCGGCGACGGCCGCCTGTACGAATTGCGCGTCGACATGCCCAAGGGCACTCCGGACGAGAAGAAGGGAACGTCGCTCTTCAAGGGCGCACGTGACCGTCTTGTCATCGGAAGAAGCTGAACCGCCGCGGGCCGTACCCGCACAAGCGCTGATCAGCGCATTCGTTGCCAGTGAGCACTGGCATCGTGTGAGCAGTCGGTGAAGTCGCGTTACCGACGGGTACCCAAAGCCTGCGCACCGGCATACCCTGCGCCTCATGACGGACGCGCAAGCCCCGGCCAAGACCGGCACGAATCCCCTCGCCCCCGCACCGGAGGGCGCCCGTACGGCCGCCGACGTGGTGACGCCCGAGCTGGTCGCCCAGCTGACCAAGGGCGTGGTCGGCTCCGGCCGGACCGCCAACCACACGCCGTTCACCGGCGAGAAGCTCGCCGACCTGCCGGAGTCCACGCCCGAGGATGTGGCCAAGGCGTTCGAGGCGGCCCGCGCGGCGCAGGCGGTGTGGGCGCAGACACCGGTCCGGCAGCGCGCGGCCGTCCTGCTCCGCTTCCACGACCTGGTGCTCGCCCGCCAGGCCGAGGTCCTCGACCTGATCCAGCTGGAGACCGGCAAGGCCCGCCTGCACGCCCACGAGGAGGTCCAGGCCGTCGCCGTGGCCTCCCGCCACTACGGGCGCAAGGCCCCCTCGTACCTCAGGCCGAAGCGGCACACGGGCGCGATCCCGACGCTGACGAAGGTCTCCGAACTGCGCCACCCGCGCGGCGTGGTCGGCCAGATCGCCCCCTGGAACTACCCCCTGGAACTGTCCGTCGGCGACGCTCTCCCGGCCTTCGTCGCGGGCAACGCGGTGGTGATGAAGCCCGACACGGAGACCTGCCTCACCGCCCTGTGGGCCCGCGACCTGCTGATCGAGGCCGGTCTGCCCGCGGGCGTCTTCCAGGTCGTGCTCGGCGAGGGCCCGGTCGTCGGCCCCGAGGTCGTCAAGCACGCCGACTACGTCTCCTTCACCGGCTCCACCCGCACCGGCCGCGAGGTCGCCCAGGGCGCCGCCGCCCGATTGGTCGGCGTCTCCCTCGAGCTCGGCGGCAAGAACGCGATGCTGGTCCTGGAGGACGCCGACATCGAGAAGGCGGCCGCGGGCGCGATCCGCGCCTGTTTCTCCTCGGCCGGCCAACTCTGCATCTCCATCGAGCGGTTGTACGTCCACGAGTCGATCGCCGACGCCTTCCTGGAGCGCTTCGCCGCCCGCACCAAGGGCATGCGCCTCGGCAGGTCCCTCGCCTACGGCGCCGACATGGGCTCACTGGTGGGGGAGCGGCAGCTGGAGACGGTCACCCGGCACGTCGAGGAGGCCGTGGCCAAGGGCGCGAAGGTCGTCGCCGGCGGCACCGCCCGCCCGGACATCGGCCCGTACTTCTTCGAGCCGACCATCCTCGACGGCGTGACCGAGCCGATGTCGGTGTGCACGGAGGAGACCTTCGGACCGGTCGTCTCGATCTACCGCTTCAAGACCGACGACGAGGCGATCGAGCACGCCAACTCCACGCCGTACGGCCTGAATTCGTCGGTCTGGACGAAGGACGGCGGCCGCGGCCGCGCGGTCGCCGCACGGCTGCGCACGGGCACCGTGAACGTCAACGAGGGCTACGCCCCCGCCTACGGCAGCGTCCAGTCCCCCATGGGCGGGATGAAGGACTCCGGCCTCGGCCGCCGGCACGGCTCCGAGGGCATCCTCAAGTACACGGAGGCCCAGACGGTGGCCCACCAGCGCCTGCTGCCGATGGCGCCGTCGCTGGGGATGGACGACGAGAAGTACGCCCAGTTCATGAGCCGGAGCCTGCGGCTCATGAAGGCGTTCCGGTTCCGGTAAGAGGAGAGTGCGCGTGAGCAACGACGCTTACGACTACGACGTGATCGTTGTCGGATCCGGCTTCGGCGGTTCGGTCACCGCCCTGCGCCTCACCGAGAAGGGCTATCGCGTAGGGGTGCTGGAGGCGGGCCGGCGCTGGACCCGCGAGTCCCTGCCCAAGAACTCCTGGGACCTGAAGAACTACCTCTGGGCGCCGAAGCTCGGCATGTTCGGCATCCAGCGCATCCACCTGCTCGGCAACGTCATGGTGCTGGCCGGCGCGGGCGTCGGCGGCGGCTCCCTCAACTACGCCAACACCCTCTACGTACCGCCGAAGCCGTTCTTCGACGACCCGCAGTGGCGTGACATCACGGACTGGCAGGAGGAGTTGAAGCCGTACTACGACCAGGCGCAGCGCATGCTCGGCGTCCGGCTGAACCCGACGATGACCCCGTCCGACGTGCATCTGAAGGCCGCCGCCGAGCAGATGGGCGTGGGCGACACCTTCCACATGGCGCCGGTCGGCGTCTTCTTCGGCGACGGCAAGGACGCCGAGGGGAAGTCGAGGACCGCGCCCGGACAGCAGGTGGACGACCCCTACTTCGGCGGCGCGGGACCGGCCCGCAACGCCTGCACCGAGTGCGGCGAGTGCATGACGGGCTGCCGCCACGGCGCGAAGAACACCCTCAACGAGAACTACCTGTACCTCGCCGAGAAGGCGGGCGCGGTCGTGCACCCGATGACCACCGTCGTGTCGGTCACGGACGACTCGCAGGGCGGCTACGCCGTCGCGACCCTCCCCACCGACAACAAGAAGAAGGGCGCCGGCCGCACCTTCAAGGCCCGCCGGGTGGTGCTGGCGGCCGGCACCTACGGCACCCAGACCCTGCTGCACCGTATGAAGGCCGGCGGTCAACTGCCGTACATCTCGGAGAAGTTGGGCGTGCTGACCCGTACGAACTCCGAGGCGCTGGTCGGCGCGCAGACGGACAACCGGCGCTACCGCAAGGCGACGGGCGAGCCGAAGGTCGACTTCACGCGGGGCGTCGCCATCACCTCGTCCATCCACCCGGACGAGAACACCCACATCGAGCCGGTCCGCTACGGCAAGGGCTCCAACTCCATGGGCGGCCTGTCCATCCTCCAGGTGCCGTACGCGGAGGGCTCGTCCAGGGTGCTGGCCTGGCTGCGCAACGCGGTCCGCCACCCGATGCTCGTCCTGCGCTCCCTGTCCAACCGCCGCTGGTCGGAGCGGACCATCATCGGACTGGTGATGCAGTCCCTGGACAACTCCCTGACCACGTACCTGAAGCCGGACGGCATGGGCAAGGGCCTGCTCACCGCCCGCCAGGGCCACGGAGCCCCCAACCCCGTGCAGATCAAGGCCGCTTCCGAGAGCGCCTCGGTCATCGCCGCCGGCATCAACGGTTTCGCGGGCTCCAACGTCGGCGAGCTCATGGGCACCCCCCTCACCGCCCACTTCCTCGGCGGCTGCCCGATCGGCTCCTCCCGCGAGACCGGCGTGATCGACCCGTACCACCGCCTCTACGGCCACCCCGGCATCTCGGTGGTGGACGGCGCCGCGGTCTCGGCGAACCTGGGCGTGAACCCCTCCCTCACCATCACCGCGCAGGCCGAGCGCGCGATGTCGTACTGGCCCAACAAGGGCGAGACGGACCAGCGTCCGGAGCAGGGGGCGGCGTACGAACGCCTGAAGCCGGTGGAGCCGCTGGCCCCGGCGGTCCCGGCGGACGCCTTCGGCGCGCTGAAGCTGCCGTTCCTGGGGATGCCGGCGGTGCCACCCAAGAAGTGACCGTCCGCGGCAGTGACGGCCGTTGGACATGAGAGAAGGACCCGCACCCCCCTCCGAGCGCGGGTCCTTCTCCTGTCCTGGAGCGGGCTCCGGTCAGGCCATGCGTGTCACGCGACGGTGCCGGCCTTGCGGCGGCGCACGACGAAGACCGCGCCGGCTCCCAGCGCGACGGCGAGGCCGCCGGTGAGGCCGATCATCGGCAGCGCGGAGCTGGAGCCGGTCTCGGCGAGGCTGCCGGTGGCGTCCACCTCGTTCACGTCCTTGATCGGCTTCATGCCACCGGTCTGCGGCTTGGCGTCGCCCGGCTTCCCGGGGTCGGAGCCGGCGGCCAGGATGTCGAAGAAGTAGACCCAGCCGTTCGGGTCGTCGGCGAGCCAGCAGCCCTGCTCGTCCGCGTACTCGGCGAGACCGCCGGTCAGACCGAGCGAGTCCGGCACCTTGCCGCTGACGCTCAGGCGCAGCTGGTAGGAGACCGACTGGCCGGCGCCGAGCGAGAACGCGGTGAAGGTGCCGCCCTCACCCGCGGCGTCCGCGATGGTCTGCCAGGACTTGGTGGACTTGTCGAAGACCTGGACCTTGATCTGGCCCGAGTAGTCCTTCGCGTCCTCCCAGCCGACCGCGGCGACGCCGATCAGCGGCTTGATGTCCTTGATCTCCTGGTCGCCGTGGTTGGACACGTTGAAGGAGAACGCGGTCCAGCCGCTGCCCGCGACGATCGTGTCGGGCAGGCCGGACAGGCCGCTCTTCAGGGCGTCGCTGAGCTCGGCGGTGCTGTCGCCGTTCTCGTCGACGCACAGCTCGCCGCCGGCGGGGGCGCTCGAGCTGGGGCTCGGCGACGGGGACGCGCTCGCGCTCGCGCTGCTGCTTCCGTCCGGGGCAGGCGTGGTGCTCTCGCCGGCGGCGGGGGTGGTGCTCTCGCCGCCCGCCGGAGTGGTGGTGTCGCTCCCGGCCGGGGTGGTGTTGTCGCCGGAGGGCGTGGTCTCGCCGGCGGCGGGAGTGGTGCTCTCGCCGCCGGCCGGAGTGGTCTCGGTCGCGGTGGCGTCGGCGGCGGGGCTGCTCGTAGAGGTGCTGGGAGTGTCCTCCGCGAAGGCGGCCGGTGCCGAGAGCAGGGTCAGGGGCGCTATCACAGCCGTCGCGGCCGCAGTGGCCATGGCACGACGCAGCTTCATGAAAACCTCAAGGGAGTCCAAAGGGAGGGCTCCGCGTGTGGGGCGCGGGTGTGGGCCCTGATTCGCCAGGTTGGATCAGTGAAGCCGGTGAATGGTTGTGCCGAGGCTGACAGAATTTTTATGTGGCCTGGATCACCCTTGATGCGGGCACGCGAAGGGCCCCGCGGGCTCGAGCCGCGGGGCCCTTCTCCGTCAGCACCGACGTCAGGGCAGCGCCGGTGCCTGGGAGCGGCGCCGGGGGGTTGCGCCGCTTGTCTCGTGTGCCCTGGGTTGCCGACCCGGCGCAGTTGGGGCGCACGGGTGGTCTCGACCTCTGGCGGTACGGAAGTGCAAGCAATGCGGTTGTCTGCGGCGGGACTTGGGCTTTGTACGCATCGTGCTGGATGGGCGGGGGCTACGCAACCGTTTCACCCAGGGTTGTGCATTTTTGCATTTTCCGCCGGTCGGCCCCGGGCGTCCCCGGAGCCGACCGTTCTCTTGGGTGACCGGGCTGCTGTCCCCTGCCGTCCGGCCACATCCCTGGAGCGAGGTCCCACGACGTACGGCACGACCCGTACGTCTCATCGCCCCAGCAAGCCACGCGTGGTTCTTTCGGGCCCGCCCCTGGCTGGCACGGACACCTCCACAACGAAGGGGCCCGGGCGGCGGTCACGCGCCGTACGGGTGAGAGGAGTCCCGAACTCAGATGCGACCGCGGCACAGTTCGAGCAGCGTCATGGCGAGCCCCGTGCCGGGCTTGCCGAGGGCGTCGCTGTAGTGGCCGAGGACCTCCATCTCGCGGGAGAGGTTCACGCGCCGGCCGCCGGAGGCGATGCGCGCCTCCTGGATGACGGCGGAGACGGCCATCCGTTCCTGGATCAGGCCGATGATCCGGTCGTCGAGCGCGTCGATGCGCTCACGGGCGCCGGTGATCACGCCGGCGGCCTCGGTGGTGCGGGCGCCGGTCTTCTTGTTCGCGATGGCGGTCATGTCGGGGGCTCCTCGTCACATGGCTGGGATGCGGTGCCCCGGCCCGGCAGGATCCGGTGAAACGCCAGGCGCCCCGGACCTTGTCGGCCCGGGGCGCCTGGGAAGTCGCTCGTCAGTTGCTCAAGCGGCACGACCATGGCAGCCGGTGGGCCGGTTGCCATAGGTAAAGAGGAAGGTCGTCTGCGTGAGCATGGGGCCAGTATGCATGGGGCGGGGGTCCCGTCCAAGCCGCGTCCACGATCCGGGCGGGGAGGTGACCCACGGCCACCCCGTTAGAATCGGAAACACAGACCCCCGCCCCACCGCCGGAAGGCACCCCGTGTCATCAGCGACCTCCGCTGCCGCCGCCCCCGACACCGTCCTGGTGGTCGACTTCGGCGCGCAGTACGCCCAGCTCATCGCCCGTCGCGTCCGCGAGGCCCGGGTCTACAGCGAGATCGTGCCGAGCACCATGCCGGTCGCCGAGATGCTCGCGAAGAACCCGGCGGCGATCATCCTCTCCGGCGGCCCCTCGTCGGTGTACGAGGAGGGCGCTCCCGGCCTCGACCGCGCGATCTTCGAGGCCGGCGTCCCCGTGTTCGGCATGTGCTACGGCTTCCAGTTGATGGCGCGCTCCCTCGGCGGCACGGTCGACAACAGCGGCGCCCGCGAGTACGGCCGTACCGATCTGCACGTGTCGAAGTCGTCCTCCACCCTCTTCGAGGGCACCCCGGCCGAGCAGCACGTGTGGATGTCGCACGGCGACGCCTGCTCCGCCGCCCCCGAGGGCTTCACCGTCACCGCCTCCACCGAGGTCGTCCCGGTCGCCGCCTTCGAGAACGACGAGAAGAAGCTCTACGGCGTCCAGTACCACCCCGAGGTCATGCACTCCACGCACGGCCAGCAGGTGCTGGAGCACTTCCTGTACCGGGGCGCGGGCCTCACCCCTGACTGGACGACCGGCAACGTCATCGACGAGCAGGTCGCCGCCATCCGCGAGCAGGTCGGCGACAAGCGCGCCATCTGCGGTCTGTCCGGCGGCGTCGACTCGGCCGTGGCCGCGGCCCTCGTCCAGAAGGCCATCGGCTCCCAGCTGACCTGCGTCTACGTCGACCACGGCCTGATGCGCAAGGGCGAGACCGAGCAGGTCGAGAAGGACTTCGTGGCCGCGACCGGTGTCCAGCTGAAGGTCGTCGACGCGGAGGAGCGCTTCCTGACCGCTCTGAAGGGTGTCTCGGACCCGGAGGAGAAGCGGAAGATCATCGGCCGCGAGTTCATCCGCGTCTTCGAGCAGGCGCAGGCGGAGATCATCGCGGACGAGGGCCCGGCGGTGGAGTTCCTGGTGCAGGGCACGCTCTACCCGGACGTCGTCGAGTCCGGCGGCGGCACCGGAACGGCGAACATCAAGTCCCACCACAACGTGGGCGGCCTGCCCGAGGACCTCGAGTTCCAGCTCATCGAGCCGCTGCGCAAGCTGTTCAAGGACGAGGTGCGGATGGTCGGACAGGAGCTCGGCCTGCCGGACGAGATCGTCCAGCGCCAGCCGTTCCCGGGCCCGGGCCTCGGCATCCGCATCGTCGGCGAGGTCACCAAGGACCGTCTGGACCTGCTGCGCGAGGCCGACGCGATCGCCCGCGAGGAGCTGACCGCGGCCGGCCTCGACCGGGACATCTGGCAGTGCCCGGTGGTGCTGCTCGCGGACGTCCGCAGCGTCGGCGTCCAGGGCGACGGCCGCACCTACGGCCACCCGATCGTGCTGCGCCCGGTGTCCAGCGAGGACGCCATGACGGCCGACTGGTCGCGACTGCCGTACGACGTCCTCGGCCGGATCTCCACGCGGATCACCAACGAGGTCGCGGAGGTCAACCGGGTCGTGCTCGACGTGACGTCGAAGCCGCCGGGCACCATCGAGTGGGAGTAGTCCCCGCTACGTCCGTTTGAGAGTGCGCACCGGCTCTCCGGGCTGCCAGACCTGGGTGACCAGATACGTGTCGTCCTCGACGTAGGTCCGTACGACCTCCGTCAGCTCGGTGCGGAAGAGGTGGAACGGCTCCGGCGGTTCCACCTCTTTCACGTACGCGCCCTTCGCCGCCGGGTCCTCGACCTCGATCGCGCGCCCGCCGATCCGGATGTCGCCGGAGCCCGGGTCCTTCCCGGGGCCGGGGTTCGCCTGGAGCGCGAACCGCGGGTCGCGGCGCAGGTCCAGCGCCTTGAGCGAGTGGGGCATCATGCCGAGCCAGAGCTCGCCGTCGAGGAAACGGACCTCGAGGCCGCTGGTGCGCGGGGAGCCGTCCCTGCGGAGCGTGGCCAGCACGTGGTGGGTGTAGGCGCCGAAGCGCTCCTCGGCGATCTTCGCCAGTTCGGGTTCCGCGGCGGTGAAGGCCGCCCAGTTCCATGCCATACGCAGAGTCTCGCGCCGATACCGGACATCTGCTGTCGGGTATCGGCCGCACGCGTCATCTTTACAGAACAGCTCTGTTCTCCTTCGCTGACCGGCGGTAACTTCCGCCCCGTACACCAATCCAGTCCTGGAGGACACATGCACGGCACCCCCGGGGCCGGGCCCACTCCGCCCCCCGCCCTCCCGTCCGACCGGCTTCAGTTCGCGATGCCGCCGATGCACGACTCGGTCGACGACGAGCGCCGCCACCGCAGGGAGCGGCTCGCGGGCGCGCTGCGGATCTTCGGTCGGCTCGGCTTCGAGGACGGCGTCTCGGGGCACATCACGGCGCGCGACCCCGAGTACAGCGACTGCTTCTGGGTCAACCCGTTCGGGATGCCCTTCAAGCACGTCACCGTGAGCGACCTGGTGCTCGCCAACTCGGAGGGGCAGGTGATCGAGGGCCGCTACCACGTGAACCAGGCCGCCTTCACCGTCCACTCCCAGGTCCACGCGGCCCGCCCCGACGTCGTCGCCGTGGCCCACTGCCACTCCGTGCACGGCCGGGCCCTGTCCGCGCTGGGCGAGCTGCTCGACCCGATCACCCAGGAGAGCTGCGCCTTCTACGAGGACCACGCCCTCTACGACGCCTACACCGGCGTCGCCGTCGACGCCGAGGAGGGCCGCCGTATCGCCACCGCGCTCGGCACCCGCAAGGCGCTGGTGCTGCGCAACCACGGGCTGCTGACGGTCGGCGACTCGGTGGACGCCGCGGCCTGGTGGTTCGTGTCCATGGAGCGCTCCGCCCAGGTGCAGCTGACCGCCAAGGCCGCCGGGCGCCCGCTCCTCATCGACCACCGGGCGGCGGTGGCGACCCGCGAACAGCTCGGCGGCGACCTGGTCGCGTGGATCAACTACCAGCCCCTGTGGCAGGACGTCAGCCGCAGCGAGCCCGACCTGCTGAGCTGACACGCCGACGGCCGCCCGGCACGCCACGGCCGGCTAGAAGCCCCGCAGCACGGCCGCCTTGGTCATCGCGAACTCCTCGTCCGTGAGCACCCCGTCCCGGTGCAGCTCGCCCAACTCCTTCAGCCGCCGCAGGAGTACGTCGTGGTGGTCGGCCGGGGGCGTCACGGCCGCCTGCTGCCGCCGGTCGACCAACTCGCCGCCCCGGGTGGACGGGTGCGGCAGACGCGCGGTGATCGCGGTGGCGACGAGCGCGGTGAGCAGATCGCGACGGGCGCTGCCCCACAGGTCCAGCGCGTAGGGGTCCTTCTCCGGCGGCAGTTTGGAGAACGCGGTCTCACGGGTCACGAAGCGCAGGAAGCCATCCTCGTAACCGGAGTTGGGCAGCCACTCGACCTGCACCAGATCGGCCACGGAGATGATCCGGGGCCCGGTCGCCCGCTTGACCCGGTCGGAGGTGTCGGCCCAGTCGATGCGCACCTGGTTGCCGTCGAAGGAGACGGTCCCGTCGGAGGAGCGGACAGAGACCGGGACGGGCGGCCCGGGCAGCAGGTACGCCTTGGTCGGTTCCTTGGGGATCTGGTCCAGCATCAGCGCCCGGCGGATCTCCTCGGCGACGTACTCGGCGACCCCGGCCCGGTCCACGTCCACCACCAGCCGGTAAGGATCGGCCGGATCCGGCAGCCGCCCGCCGGTCGCCTGGAGCAGCGGATCCGCCCCCTCGCGCAGCCGCATCCGCAGCCGTCCCCGCTTGCGTTCGGGCTCGAAGACCACGCCCGCGACGGCTTCGAGGGGTACGGTCACCTCCCCGTACGTCTGCCGGAACAGCGGCACGGAGCGGTGAAGACCCGGCGTGATCCTGACCGTGGTGCCGTCGAAGGCCCAGGTCCCGTCCCGCTGGATGATCTCGGCCATAGGGAAATTCTCGCAGCCGGGTCAACACGGCGGGCCCCGCTTCACCCGCGTCGACCGGACCTGCCGGACGCGGAGGGGGTGGCGTAGGGCACAATTCGCTGTCACCACATGGGAGTTGCCGGGTCGTGGCCGTCGGCCGGAAGGGTGCCGGCGGCAGGGGCTCCGGGAAGGCGGGCGTCGGGCGTGGCGGTGCAGGAGGCGAGAGGCGGCGCGGACGCGCCGGGCAGCGTCCATGGAGGCGGCTGCACCTGCGGGGACTGCCCGCACGGGGCGCGTGCGGGGCACCGGCGGGCGGTCGCGGAGTTCCTGGTGCTGCGCGACGGGTTCGCGGCCGGACAGGGGCTGCCCGCGGCCGTGGCCCACTCGGCCTCGGCCTCCCGCGAGTGGGTCTCGGAGGAACTGCGCCAGTCCGCGGAACTCGTCGCCGAACGCGGCCGCGCAGAGGGCGAGGCGTGGCTGGGGCGCCTGTGGCGCTGGACGGTGTGCACGGTGTGGGCACTGGTGCTTGTGTTGCTGCTGGTGCAGACGCTGACCGCGATCGGCGCGGGCTGGACGCCGGCCCGCACGGCCGGCCTGCTGGCGGCCCTGGTCACGGCCGGCGCGCTGACCGCCGCGTCCTGGTTCCACCGTGCGCGCGGCGGCGTACTGGCTCCCGTCATCGGTGAGGACAACCGGCTGTCCACCTCCCGCACGGTGGCCGCGGCCTGGGTGCTGTTCGTCGTCCACGCCGTGCTCGTCCTCGCCGGGCGCCTCGCCATGGCCTCCGGCCACGCGGAGCGCGACGCCCTGATCTCCGGCCTCGACCTCGCCCGCGGCGCCGGGGTCGTCACCGTCCTCGCCGTGATCTGCGCGGTCGCCGTGCTGGTGCGGCGCGTCGTCGGCCTGCGGGTCCTCGGCCAGCGGCTGCAGAAGGTGCGGGCGGACCGGCCCCGCGCGGCCGACCTGCTCACGGACGACGCGGGCCGGGGCGCCTTCGCCGACATCCAGTACGTCATGATCAGCGCCGTCGCCGTCGTGTTCGCCGCGGTACGGCTCGCCCGCCGCCCGGACCAGCTCCCGGACCTTCCCTGGGGCCTCGCGGTGCTGGTGCTGGTGTCCGCGGCGACCTACGTGGCCGGCAAGTACGCCGAGGGCGGCCGTCCGGTGATCCTCTCCGTGGTGCGCGCCCGGGAGGCCGGCGACCTGGACGCCCCCATCCGCACGGGCGACGACATCGAGATCCGCGGCGCGGGCTTCGTGCCACCCGGTTCGCAGGGCGCCGACCGGCTCACGCGGATCGTGGTCCGCATCGGCGCGGTCAACGTCCATGTGCCCCTGATCCCCGTCACCGGAGGCTTCAGCAACCCGACGGACGCCGTCCTGACCGTGCCCGTTCCGGTGGACGTGGAACCGGGGAGGGTCGAGGTGCAAGTGGTGACCGCTGCGGGGGTAGAGACCAACCAGTACGCGATCGACGTGACGGAGTGATGTGACCAGCCTGGACCCCGAGTCCGGCCACCGGGCACCCGGTCGGAAATCGGCACGAACGGATTGAGCGCACCCTCCCTTACGCACGTATCGTCTTCTGAGGGTCCCGGCACTGCGGGCGAGAGGCGACAGCGATGACCCACGGCATGCGCACGGACACGCACACCCCCTACCTCGACGGCGACCGGTCCTGGCGCGACACCGCCACCCGATACGCCCTCCTTCCACTGCGGGTCTTTCTCGGCGTCACCTTCATCTACGCGGGCCTGGACAAGCTCACCAACAGCGACTTCCTGAAGGCCTCCGGCGCCGGCTCCATCGGCGACATGATGCACCAGGTCCGCGGCACCGCCGCCATCCCGGCGATGGTCGACATGGCCCTGAAGAACCCCGTGGGCTTCGGCTACGCCATCGCCCTCGGTGAACTGGCCGTCGGCATCGGCACCCTGATCGGCCTGCTCGCCCGCCTCGCGGCGCTCGGCGGCGCGCTGATCTCCCTCAGCCTCTGGCTCACGGTGAGCTGGGCCTCCGACCCCTACTACTACGGCAACGACCTCGCCTACCTGATGGCCTGGCTGCCCCTCGTCCTCGCGGGTGCCTCCGTGTTCTCCCTGGACGCGGCGATCCGCGCGCGGCGGAGGCAGCGGGCGGGAGGCTACTGGTAGCCCCTGTTCGGCGGGGGCTACCGGTGGCGGGTCCCGGGCGTGACCCGGGACCCCGTCACGGCCGCTCCCACCCCGCCGCCGCTCTCATCGCGACGCGTCCATCGGTGCCTGCGCCGGGTCCGCCGGGTCAGACCGCCCGGTGACGGCCCGGCGCCGGCGTACGGTCCGGCTGACCACCCCAGCGGCCCCGGCGAGGCAGAGCCCGCCCACGACCAACGGAATCACCACGAACCACGGCGTCTCCCACAGGCCGCCCGCGTCTGCGGCGAAGACCACGCCCGCAGTGGCGAGGAACAGACCGGCGACCAGCCTTCCCGGCTGGAACTCATGACGCAGCACGGCTCACCTCCGCCTGTCCGACGCCGACCTTGAGATCGAGGTCGAGCGTGCCGGTGTTGCCGCCACCCGTGACCGGCGGCAGGGTCAGCTCCTTGTGCTTGCCCGGCTCCACGTCCACGTCCTTCTGCCCGTCGCCCGGCAACTGGATGTCGCCCACCCCCACGTCGATGCTCAGCTTCACCGTCGCGTCCTTGGGCACGATCACCTTCAGCCGGCCCGCGCCGACCTCGGCGTTCGTGCTCACCGTCTGCCCCTTCGCCACCCGCAGCCGGCCCAGGTCCAGGGTGCCGACGCCGCTGCCCAGCTCGTACTTCGGCTGGACGTCCGCGATCGCGGCCGGCTGCCAAGTCGTGCGTATCCAGTGGGTGTTGATGTCCTTGGGGAGCGCGGCCGACGTCGCGAGCAGGGCCGCGGTGACGACGGCCAGGAAGACCGAACCCGCACCCGTGCGCCCCAGGAAGGCGCTGATGGCGATGCCCAGGCCGAAGACGATCAGCGCGGCGGCGAACCCGGCCTGCAGGCTGGTGCCCAGCGCATGGTCGTCCCACGTCAGGCGGGTGCCGAGGCCGCCCGCGAGCAGGGCGAGCAGAAAGACCCAGCCGCCGATCCAGCGCGGGCCGCGCGGCCTCGGCGCCGGGGTGCGCGCGGTCCGTGTGTCGGCGCGGTCTTTCCAGGAGTTGCCGAGGCTGATGTCGACCGCGGCGGCGATGTCCCGGTCGCGGGAGTCGCGGGGACCCCAGAGGTAGCCCGTGCCGCCGTAGTGCGTCCCGTCCTTGACGATGGGGTCGCGCCACCACGACGGGTAGGCGGCGGGCACCGGCGGGGCCTGTGCCTCCGGCGGGGCGTCGGCGGCGGCCTGGGCGGCGAGCGGGTCGGGATCGAGGGTCCCACGCTGCCGCGACCAGTACCCGGCGCCGGCGAGGAGCAGGGAGAGGACCACGGCGAAGGCCAGCACCCCGCCGTTCTTCAGCATCGTCAGAAAGACCCCGCAGCCGACCAGTGCGAACAGCACGGCCGTCAGTGCCTGGCCGTCGACGCGGCCGGTCAGCAGCTTGCGTACCTCGTTCTCGTCCTCGTCCTCGTACGGCACGAGGAGCCAGGCGAAGCCGTAGAAGATCAGGCCGATGCCGCCGGTCGCGGAGAGCACGGCCAGCGTGATCCGGAAGATCACCGGGTCCATGTCGCACTGCCGCCCGAGCCCGGCGCACACCCCCGCGAGCGTCTTGTTCCGCCGGTCGCGGCGGAACTTGCCGGGGGCCTCCGCGGCCTCCGCCTGCGGGCTCCCCTCTTGCGGCGCGCCCGCACCGGGTCCCGCCCCGGCCGCGGCGTCCGCGGCCGGCGCGGCATCCTGCGGCCCGGCACCCTCGGCGGGGTCCGGGCCGGCGCCGGGTCCCGGACCCGTCGCGGCGCGCTCGTGATCTGTCATGTGTCCATGGTGACGGCCGAGAGGCTCCGGCGGGAGTCGGTACGACCCTGGCCGGACCCTGATATCGCCCCTGAGCCGGCGCCGGGGAAGCGTTCGACGGGCCGGGCGTTCGAAGATCAGGGGAGTATCGGGGGTCGACCCTGATGCCCGTGCCCTTCGGCCGTGTGAGTATCGATGGCATGCCGGAAGCCGCCGCAGCGCCACTCGCCGAACCGCGGCCGCCGCGCAAGCTCTACCGCAGCAGCGACGGACGCTGGCTGGGTGGCGTGGCGCGGGGGCTCGCCGGGCATCTCGGCCTGCCCGTCATCTGGGTGCGGCTCGTGTTCGTCGGCCTGTTCATGGCGGACGGTCTCGGCGCGCTGCTGTATGCCGCGTTCTGGTTCTTCGTGCCGCTCGGCGTGGGCGGCGTGGGCGACCAGAAACCCCCGTCGCTGGTCACCACCGAGACCTCGGCGGACGGCCGCCGCAGACTGGTCGCCCGCAGGCCGGACCGGGGCCAGATCGTGGCCCTGCTGCTCATGGTCGCCGTGGCCATGATCTTCGTGGGCAACGTCAATCTGAGCGGCGGCGCCAAGGTCTACCTCTGGCCCGTCGTCCTGGTCGGCGCGGGCGTCGCCCTGGTCTGGCGCCAGGCGGACAACGTGCGGCGGGCCCGCTGGGTCGAGGTCGGCAGCCGGCGCCGCACGCTGACCCTGCTCCGCGCGGCAGGCGGTGTCCTCCTCGTCACGGCCGGCGTCTCCGGCATCTTCGTGCTCCAGGGCTCCGCCGCCCATCTCGGTTCCGTCCTGCAGGCGGCCCTCGCGGTCCTCGTCGGGATAACGCTCCTCGCGGGGCCGTACCTGGTGCGTATGACCCAGGACCTCTCCGAGGAGCGCCTGATGCGCATCCGCGCGCAGGAGCGCGCCGAGGTCGCCGCCCATGTCCACGACTCCGTGCTGCACACCCTGACCCTGATCCAGCGCAACGCGGAGAACGCGAACGAGGTGCGCCGGCTCGCCCGCGCACAGGAGCGCGACCTGCGCACCTGGCTCTACAAGCCCGAGGGCACCGGCAAGGACGAGGCCGACGAACCCACCACACTCGCCGACGCGGTGCGGCGCAACGCCGCGGAGGTGGAGGACAAGCACGGCGTCCCGATAGAGGTCGTCATAGTCGGCGACTGCCCGCTCGACGAGAGAACCGGCCCGCAGATGCAGGCCGCACGCGAGGCGATGGTGAACGCCGCCAAGTACGGTGGCGAGGGCGGCGCGGTGCAGGTCTACGCCGAGGTCGAGGGGAGGACGGTCTTCGTGTCGGTCCGGGATCGCGGCCCGGGCTTCGACCTGGACTCGATACCCGCCGACCGCATGGGCGTCAGAGAATCGATCATCGGCCGCATGGAGCGCCACGGCGGCACGGCGCGGCTGCGCGCGGTGCCCGACGGCGGCACGGAGGTCGAGCTGGAAATGGAGAGGGCGGAGAAGACGTGATGAGCGACCCGACCGAGGCGAACGAGCCCCTGGAGCCGACCGGCGGGAGCGCGGGCGAGCGGCACGTGCGCGTGGTCCTCGTCGACGACCACCGGATGTTCCGTACGGGAGTCCAGGCCGAGATCGGCCGGACCGACGAGACCGGCGTCGAGGTGGTCGGAGAGGCCGCGGACGTCGACCAGGCGGTCACGGTCATCACCGCGACCCGCCCCGAGGTGGTCCTGCTCGACGTCCACCTCCCGGGCGGCGGCGGGGTCGAAGTCCTGCGCCGCTGCGCGCCGTTGATGGCCGACGCCGAGCAGCCGGTGCGTTTTCTCGCACTGTCCGTGTCGGACGCGGCGGAGGACGTGATCGGCGTGATCCGGGGCGGTGCGCGCGGCTACGTCACCAAGACCATCACCGGCACCGACCTCGTCAACTCCATCTTCCGCGTGCAGGAGGGCGACGCCGTCTTCTCGCCGCGGCTGGCCGGCTTCGTGCTCGACGCCTTCGCGTCCACCGACGCACCGCCGGTCGACGAGGACCTGGACCGCCTCACCCAGCGCGAGCGCGAGGTGCTGCGGCTCATCGCCCGCGGATACGCGTACAAGGAGATCGCCAAGCAGCTCTTCATCTCCGTGAAGACGGTCGAGTCCCATGTCTCGGCGGTACTGCGGAAGTTGCAGCTGTCCAACCGGCACGAGCTGACCAGGTGGGCGACGGCGCGCCGGCTGGTGTGACGGTCACGCCACGCGCGTGGCGCCCGCGAACGGCATCTCGTCGATCGGTGCCAGCCGCACCGGTGCCGACGGGTTCGGGGCGTGGATCATCTGGCCGTTGCCGACGTAGATGCCGACGTGGCTGATGCCGGAGTAGAAGAACACCAGGTCGCCCGGGGCCAGTTCGGAACGGGAGATCCGGCGGCCGGCGTCGATCTGGGCGTAGGTCGTGCGGGGGAGGGAGATGCCGGCGGAGTGGTAGGCGGCCTGGACGAGGCCCGAGCAGTCGAAGGCGTTCGGACCGGTGGCGCCCCACACATAGGGGCTGCCGAGCTTGGAGTAGGCGTACGAGACGGCTGCCGCGGCACGGGAGCCGGGCGCGTCTGCGGTTGCGGAACCGGGGGCCTCCAGCCCGATGCGCGGGGCCGACCCGGAGCGTGACGCACGGTCCGTGCCGCCCGTGCCGCCGCCGAGGCCGAGCCGTGCGCGCTCCGCCGCGGGCAGTTGTCCGAGCAGCCGCCGTGCCGCGTCCAGTTTCCCGGTGATCGTCGTCCGGGTCCGCCTCAGTTCCGCCTGCCGCGCCTTAAGCCCGGTCAGTTCGACGCGGGCGGCCCCGCGCAGCTGCTCGATCTCCCGCAGCTGCTTGCGTACGTCCGCGACGGCCGCCGCCTGCCGGGTGCCCGCCCGGTCGGCGAACTCGGCGCCCTCGAGATAGCGGTCGGGATCGTCGGACAGCGCGAGTTGCAGCGCCGGGTCGAGACCGCCGTCGCGGTACTGCGCGGCGGCCATCGAACCCAGCGCTTCCCGCGCCGAGTTGAGCTTGTCCGTCTTGCGTGCCGCCTCGTCCCGCAGGGTGGAGAGCCGGCGCTCGGCCGCGTCCGCCTTCTCCTTCGCGCCGTCGTACTTCTCGGTGGCGGTCTCCGCCTCCTGGTACAGCTTGTCCACCCTCGCCTTGACCTGTGCCGGTGTCAGGTCGGGCTCCGCGTGTCCGGTGCCCTCGAAGCCGGTCGCGGTCGCCGCCCCTGCCAGGGCGATGGTGAAGGCGGTGCGGGCCGTGCTGCCGCCGAGTGAACGCCGACCGGTCTTGCGGTGCGCTGCCACGTGGACTGCACGTCCTTTCGTTCGGCCGCCTCGTCCCCCGGCGGCTTTACGCGTCCGGTGGCGGCCCGCACAGGGGGAGCGGGCCGCCACCGGACCTTCTCGGCGGTGGTGTCCGACTGCCGCCCCTGGCCCGGGCGACGGTGGGGAGCCGGCCACCTGGGGCAGGACGCTAAACCTGACCGTGACCGTTCGGTGACACGTTGTGCGGAAGTGCCGCGGCCGGATCGCCGGGTGACCGTTTGCGACCGTGATCCAGGAGCCGTGCCGTCGACTTCACACAGAGCGCTGACCGATGTACCTGTTCGGGACCCCGGCCGGGGGACGGGCTGCTATGGACCGCATATATGCAAGACCGATGAAAGGGCGGGGCCGGTGTCGGGCGCCCCATGCGTCCCTGTTTAAGCTCCAGCCCCATGGACGTACTCATCCATCTCTTCGTCGCCCTGCACATCATCGGCATCGCCGCGCTGCTCGGTGGCTTCCTCACCCAGATGAAGGCGATGGGGCAGGGCACGGCCCGCTTCGTCCCCGGCATGCTGCACGGGGCGCTGACGATGCTGGTCACCGGCGCGGCCCTGGTCGGCCTCAACCAGGCCGACGACCATCACGTCAACAACATCAAGATCGGCATCAAGCTGGCCCTGCTGGTCGTCATCCTCGGCCTGGTCTACGTGAAGCGGGACGACGAGAAGGTGGACAAGGGCCTGTTCGGCCTGGTGGGCCTGCTCACCACGGCGAACATCTTCATCGCGGTGCTGTGGACCTGAGGCCGGCGCGGACGTCCGCCGCGGCCCCTGCGGCGACGGCCACCCACACCGCCACCGCGATCCACAGCAGCACCTGCCCGGGCCCCTTCAGCCACGGTGCATCCAGGGCCGTGGCGGCGGACAGCACGGCCGCCGCCGTCATCCCCAGCGTGAACGCGGTCGCCCAGCGGCGCGCGTCGTAGCGCAGCCTCGGCCGGGCCGCCTCGGCGACGAGCAGCACGGCGTACGAGGCCAGGTCGAGCACGAGCAGGGCCGCGGTGACGAAGCGCAGGACGCCGCGGTCGTCGTCGTTCCACAGGTACAGGCGCGCACTGTCCGCGGTGAGGAGCTTGGACCCGGCGAGCGCCGAGATGGCGAGCGCGCCGCCCGCCACCCAGTGGTCCCCCTGCCCCTCCGTCACCTGCCGCAGGTCGAAGCGGGGCAGGGCGAAGCAGTACAGGACGAGCCCGAGTCCGAACAGCACGAGCGCCGTGTGCGCGAGCCATGCCGTCGCCTCGGCCCCCGCGAGCGTGGCGCCGAGCACCGCGAGCCCCTCGGTGGCCACGCAGCACAGGAACACCGAACCGGGCATGCGGCGCTGCCAGTTCCGTACGACCTCGACGAGCAGCACCGGCCACAGCACGGCCGCCAGCGCGAGCAGGGCCTCGGCCAGGGTCGGGCGGCCGGCCAGCGAGAACCGGGTCCCGAGAACGGTGGTGGCCGCGACGGCGGTGAGCGACTGCGGTCTGCGCGCGTCCGCCCACCACCTCTCCCGGTCCCGCACCAGACGCACGCCGAAGTCCGCCGCCAGCCCCACCCAGGCCGCACAGGCCAGGACCAGGGCGATGCGCGACAGCACCAAGTGTTCCGTCAGGCGCAGCCCGACCGACACGATGCCGGTCGCCATCACGGCGGCCCCGGCCGCCGGCGGACGCTGCGCCCACCAGGCGCGGAAGGAGCTCGGTCCGGACATGGGGCCGATGCTAAGGAGCGCGGGCGGTGTTGCGGGAAGGGCACGCGCGCGGGCGCGGCAAATTACGCGCGGGGGAGTGCCCCGCGCGTGTCTCAGGCGGGCCGCACCACGCTGTGGATGATCGACGAGCCGGCGTAGTAGATCGACTCCTCGCGGACGTACGCGCCGGGCTTCGGGGCGTGGATCATCATGCCGTTGCCGATGTAGATGCCGACGTGGCTGATGTCGTCGTAGAAGAAGATCAGGTCGCCCGGCTGGGCGTCGGTGAGGGAGACCGTGGTGCCGGCGTTGACCTGGTCGTAGGTGGTGCGCGGGAGGCTGACGCCGGCGGCCTTCCAGGCGGCCTGGGTAAGGCCGGAGCAGTCGTAGGAGTCGGGGCCGGTGGCGCCCCAGACGTACGGCTTGCCGATCTGTGCACGGGCGAAGGCGAGCGTCTTCGCGGCCTTGGTGGCGTACGTGGAGTCGCCGGTGGAGGTGGAGGTGGAGCCCGAGGACGAGCCGGAGGTGGAGGTGGACCCGGACGAGGAGCTGCCGGCCTGGGCCGCCGCCTCCTCCTTGGCCTTCTGCGCGGCCGCCTGCTTCTTGGCCAGCTCGGCCGCCTGGCGGGCGGCCTCCTCTTCCTTCTGCTTCTGGATCGCCGCGAGCCGCGCCTTCTCCTCGGCGTTCAGCTTCGACAGCAGCTCGCGCGCGTCGGAGAGCTTCTTCTGCACCGTGGACTTGGCCGTCCGCAGGTCGCCCTGGGTCGCGGTGAGCGTCTGGAGGTCCTTGGACGCCTCCTGGCGCTTCTTCATCGTCGCGGACTGCTCGGTGAAGTAGTCGTCGACCGCGGTCTTCTGACGTGAGGTCAGGCGGCCCATCAGCTGCGTCTGGTCGAAGTAGTCCTGCGGGGAGTCGGCGAGCAGGAGGGTCGCCGTGCCGGGTGCTGAGGCGCCCGTGCGGTACTGGGCCGCGGCGAACGTGCCGAGCTGCTCCCGCTCGTCGTTGAGCTTCTGGGTGCGCTTGGCGACGTCGGTGAGGAGGGTGTCCACGCGCTTGCGCTGCGTCGTGGTCTTCTCCTTGGCCGCGTTGTACTTCTCGGTGGCCGATTCCGCCTGACGGTAGAGGTCGTCGACCTTCTTCTCGACTTCCTCCACGCTCGGCTTGCCGTCGGCCACGGGAGCGGCGTTGGCCGACTGGGACAGCAGGGCCACGGAGGTGAGGGCGGCCGTGGCGAGAGCGGGGGTACGTATGCCTGCGACGCGCGAACCTGAGGGGCGCGACTTGCGGTGCGACGCCAAGGGAGGCGACTCCTTCCACGTTCCGCCTACCGGGTTAGCTGTCGGGTTCGGGCGGGTGGTTCGGAAGGCTTGCCCTACGGTCCGGGCCCCGTGCGGGAGTCGGGCCGATTCACCCCGGGGACGGTGGGTCCCCGGTTCCGGATACGCGGCGGCGCACCGGATTCGGCGGAGGCCGCGCGGCCCGGCGACGTTCGCCGGTGGGGGTCGTACGGCCTGCCCGGAACCGTAGCCAACTCGTGTGGCCCCTGTGAAGGTTGATGTTCGATATGCCCGATACATTTTCGTGACCTTTGGTCAAGAGGTCGCAGCGTGCGGTCTTTCCGGTATGGCCTGTACGGATTCGCGGGCATTTCGGTCAGATCGGCACGGTGTGCCTGCTTCCGAGCGTTAATTTCCAGCCAACCGTGGTCGGGTGCCACGGCGGGGGGAGGGGTGCGGGGTGCGGCGGACTGCACCTGATCGGTGGCGGAGCGTGACGGCTCGGTCCTGGACGGCAACAGGACACCGGGGGCGGGACACCGGGCGGCCGGACCGGGCGGATCAGCGTCTTCCGGGCGCGACGTCCCCGATCCGGCGAAGTTCCCGGGGTGGCGGCGGGCTGTCAGTGAGGCGCCCTAGACTCGGAAGGCGATGAGCAGCCTCTTTGACGACAGCTTCCTGGCGGACCTCAAGGCCCCTCGCGGGCACGAGGGGGAGCCCCCACCGCCGCCCGAGGACGATCACGTACCGGAGCCGGTTCCGGACGATCTGTTCGGCGGGAAGTTCGACGTGCCGCCGGACCGGGACTCCTACTACCGCGACGGCGCGCCGCGCCCGGCGATCGACCCGGCCGCCCTGCTGGACGGGCTGAACGAGAACCAGCGCGCGGCCGTCGTCCACTCCGGCACGCCGCTGCTCATCGTGGCCGGCGCCGGCTCCGGCAAGACCCGTGTGCTCACGCACCGCATCGCCCACCTGCTCGCGGAGCGCCACGTGCATCCGGGACAGGTCCTCGCGATCACCTTCACCAACAAGGCCGCGGGCGAGATGAAGGAGCGCGTCGAGCACCTCGTCGGCCCGCGCGCGAACGCGATGTGGGTGATGACCTTCCACAGCGCGTGCGTGCGCATCCTGCGCCGTGAGTCGAAGAAGCTCGGCTTCACGTCGTCGTTCTCGATCTACGACGCCGCCGACTCCAAGCGCCTGATGGCCCTGGTCTGCCGCGACCTGGACCTCGACCCCAAGCGCTACCCGCCGAAGTCCTTCAGCGCCAAGATCAGCAACCTGAAGAACGAGCTGATCGACGAGGAGGACTTCGCCGCGCAGGCGACCGACGGCTTCGAGAAGACCCTCGCCCAGGCCTACGCGATGTACCAGTCGCGGTTGCGCGAGGCGAACGCCCTCGACTTCGACGACCTGATCATGACGACGGTCAATCTCCTGCGCGCCTTCCCGGACGTCGCCGAGCACTACCGCCGCCGCTTCCGGCACGTACTCGTCGACGAGTACCAGGACACCAACCACGCCCAGTACGCGCTCGTACGGGAACTCGTCGGGACCGGTGCCCACGACGAGGACGTACCGCCCGGCGAGCACGACCTCCCGCCCGCCGAACTGTGTGTCGTGGGCGACGCCGACCAGTCCATCTACGCCTTCCGCGGCGCGACGATCCGCAACATCCTCCAGTTCGAGGAGGACTACCCGGACGCGACGACGATCCTGCTGGAGCAGAACTACCGCTCCACGCAGACCATCCTGACCGCGGCCAACGCGGTCATCGAGCGCAACGAGTCCCGCCGCCCCAAGAACCTGTGGACCAACGCGGGCGCGGGCGCGCGCATCACGGGTTACGTCGCCGACACCGAGCACGACGAGGCCCAGTTCGTCGCCGACGAGATAGACCGTCTCACGGACGCGGGCGACGCGAAGGCCGGCGACGTCGCCGTCTTCTACCGCACCAACGCCCAGTCCCGTGTCTTCGAAGAGGTCTTCATCCGCGTCGGCCTGCCCTACAAGGTCGTCGGCGGCGTCCGCTTCTACGAGCGCAAGGAGGTCCGGGACGTCCTGGCCTACCTGCGGGTGCTCGCCAACCCCGAGGACTCGGTGCCGCTGCGCCGCATCCTCAACGTGCCCAAGCGCGGCATCGGCGAGCGCGCCGAGGCGATGATCGACGCCCTCTCCCAGCGCGAGAAGATCAGCTTCCCGCAGGCGCTGCGCCGCGTCGACGAGGCGTACGGCATGGCGGCGCGCTCCGCCAACGCCGTCAAGAAGTTCAACACGCTGATGGAGGACCTCCGTACGATCGCCGAGTCCGGCGCGGGCCCGGCGACCGTCCTGGAGGCGATTCTCGAACGGACCGGTTATCTGGCCGAGTTGCAGGCTTCGACCGACCCGCAAGACGAGACACGCATCGAGAACCTCCAGGAACTCGCGGCCGTGGCCCTGGAGTTCGAGCAGGAGTCCGGCGAGGGCGAGGAGTCCCCCGGGCTCGCCGCCTTCCTGGAGCGGGTCGCGCTGGTCGCCGACTCCGACCAGATCCCGGACGAGGAGGAGGACGGCTCCGGAGTCATCACCCTGATGACCCTGCACACCGCCAAGGGCCTCGAGTTCCCGGTCGTCTTCCTGACCGGCATGGAGGACGGCGTCTTCCCGCACATGCGCGCCCTCGGCCAGACCAAGGAGCTGGAGGAGGAGCGCCGGCTCGCCTACGTCGGCATCACGCGCGCGCGGGAACGGCTGTATCTGACACGGTCGTCGCTGCGCAGCGCCTGGGGCCAGCCGTCGTACAACCCTCCCTCCCGGTTCCTGGAGGAGATCCCGGCCCAGCACGTCGACTGGAAGCGGACGGGCGCCACGGCACCGGTCTCCTCCGGCCCGGCGTCCGGTGTGGCCGCCTCCCTGTCGTCGTCCCGCTCGCGCTCCTCGGCGTCGGGCGCGTCCGGCTTCGCCACCCGCCGCGCCTCCGACAAGCCGGTGGTCTCGCTGGCCGTCGGCGACCGGGTCACCCACGACCAGTTCGGGCTCGGCACGGTCGTCGCGGTGAAGGGCACGGGCGGGAACGCCGAGGCGACGATCGACTTCGGCGACGAGAAGCCGAAGCGGCTGCTGCTGCGGTACGCGCCGGTGGAGAAGCTGTAGGTCCTCACACGTGAGCCCCCGCTCAACGACGGGGGCTCGCGGAAGTTCATCAGCTCTACGTCGGGTCGAGCCCGTGGCTGCGCAGCCACGGCAGCGGGTCGATCGCGGCACCGCCGCCCGGCCGGACCTCGAAGTGCAGGTGCGGGCCGGTCGAGTTGCCCGAGTTGCCGGAGTACGCGATCGGCGTGCCGGCCTTCACCTCCGTGCCGGAGGAGACGCGGTAGCTGGAGAGGTGGCAGTACCACGTCTCCGTGCCGTCCTTCGCGGTCAGGATCAGCATGTTCCCGTACGCGCTGTTCCACTGCGTACGGACGGTGCCGTCGGTCGCGGCCATCACCGTAGTGCCGTACGAGACCGGGAAGTCGATACCGGTGTGCACGGACATCCAGTTGACGCCGGCCTGGCCGAAGTAGGCGCTGAGCCCCTTCTGGGTCACCGGCAGCACGAACTTGGGGCGCAGCCGCTCCTTGCGGGCGGCCTCTTCCGCCGCCTTCTTCTTGTCGGCCGCCTGCTGTGCCTTGAGGTCGATGCGCTCCTGCGTACGGCTGGCCCGGTCGGCGAAGTCGTCGGCGCCCGCGGAGAGGCTCTGGAGCTGGCTGTCCAGCTTGTTGTTGGCGGAGGACGGCTTCACCGCGTGCGCGTCCGACGCGGTCGTCGCGGTGTCCTTGCTCTCGCTGAAGGTGCCCACGGAGGCGGCGGCGATACCGGCCACGCCCATCACACAGGCCGAGGGCACGGCGATGGTCAGCAGCGCGGAGCGCTTGGCGGGGGCGCGGCGGCGGGAACGGGACGCGTTGCGCGGGGCGGCGCGCGGAGCCGGAACCGGCACGACCTCTTCCTGGTCGTCCAGCAGCGGCGCCACGGCGGGGAGTTCACCCGTGGTGCCCAACTCGCCGTCGTCCTCCGCGTGTTCCCCGTACTGGCTCTGGTCCGTGTACGCGTCCTGGTCCGTGTACGCGTCCGGCTCGGCCTGCTCGAAGACGGTGGTCGACTGCTGGTCGAACGGTTCTCCGGGCTGCTCGCCGCCGGAGTTCCACTGCGTGGCGTCGTACGTGCCGGTCTCGAAGGTCTGGGTGCCCCATTCCCAGTGCTGGGTCTGGTCGGCGGCGTGGCCTTGCTGATCGGGCTGGAGCCAGGCGTTCGCGTCCCACTGACCGGAGGCGTCGTGGCCGGTGGACTGCGGCGGGATGACCGGGAGCGGCTGCTGGTAGCCGGCGGCCCAGGCGTTCGTTTCGTAGGCGCCGGTGTCGTAGGTGGCGTGCTGCCCGGTCGCGTACGCGTCGTAGTGCGCGGTCTGGTGGTGGCCCGTGCCCCACTGGGACGCGTCGTACGAGCCGGTGCCGCCGTCGCCCGGGAGGCTGCCGAAGAGGGGATCGGCGTCGAAGGTCGCCGTCGCGACCGGGTGTCCGCCGGTCGCAAAACCGTTGGCGTCGTAGTCGCCGTACGTGGTGAAGTCGCCGTACTGGACTTCCTGCGTGCCATAGGGCGCGAAGTGCGCCGAGGCGGCATCGGAAGCCGGGGCCGGGGTGGTCATGGTCCCCGACGGGTGACGGTCGTTCACCAACTTCTCTTTCGCCTCGACAACAGGGGCTGCCAGAGCAGTGCGGCGACTGTACCCGGCGGTATGCGGGCGCGACAATCTTCAACTGGTTTCGGGCGCGCAGGAAACGGGCATTCGGCCGTGTTTCGGCGGAGTGCGGACGCGGCCTTGGCCGAGTGTTCGAGCGCTGTTCGATGTGAGGTCTCGCGCGGGGTCTCGTGTGAGGTCTCTGCGGGGTCTCTGAGCGGCGCCTGTCACGCCACTGTCAGGCCGCCGGCGTGGGCGGCGGCTTCGGCTCCCGTCCGCTCGGCGTCGAGGGCCTGGCGTATCCCGGTCGCGACGGCCGGGTGCACCGGCAGGGCCAGATGCCCGATCCCGCTCACCTGGACGTTCTGCACCATCAGGTCGGGGTGGTCGATACAGGCGGTCTCCAGAGGGTCCATCAGGTGGTCGAGGTCGCTCCAGAAGCTGACGAAATGCGTACGGCAGCCCGGCGCGGGCCGGGTCAGCTCCTCGAGCAGCGCCGATCCGGGGCGCATCTGGCGCACGATCGGGTGCGCGTTGGCCAGCGGCACCACCCGCGTCCCGGAGTGCGGGGTGCCCAGCGTGACCAGGGTGCGGACGCGGATGTCGCCGCCGAGCCGCTGCACGTAGTACCGCGCGATCAGCCCGCCGAGGCTGTGCCCGACGATGTCGACCTGCCTGCTGCCCGTGCGCTCGCAGATCTCCTCTATGTGCCGGCCGAGCAGCTCGGCCGCCGTACGGATGTCGCAGGTCAGCGGCGAGTAGTTGAGCGACTCCACCTGCTGCCTGCCGTGCTGGGCGAGGCTGCGGCGCAGCAGCAGGAAGACCGAGCGGTTGTCTATGAAGCCGTGCAGCAGGACGACCGGGGGCTTGGTCTCGGTCGGCAGCTGCGCGGCGCCGTCCGGCGAGGGGGCCTGGGCCGAGGGTCCTCGGCGTTCCGCGGTGATGCCGGTGGGATAGAGGAGGAGGTGGCCCGCGAGGATCGCGAGTTCCAGGGCGGTCGCCTTCAGCAGGGCCAGTGAGAGCCCCGCCAGCCTGCCCGGAAGCAGCCTCTGGCAGAGCGGCGGAAAGGGCAGTGCTGCCCTGGTGACCTTCATGGCCGACCTCCTGTCGGCACGCAGGAGGACGCCTCTGTCCCCCGTGTGCCCTCGTGGGAAGCCGCGAGGACGGCGGTCGACGGCTCTGTCCTGCCGTCGTCGACGCGCCACACCGCCACGGCCCGCGTGCCTGCGGTGCCGTGGTACGGCGACCTCATTGCGGCTCCTGTTGCGCGTGCTCCCGCCGGAACGCCGCGCGGTGAACGTGTCCCATCGTGTGATTTCCCCCTCGGTCTGGACCGCGAAACTGCCGGTTGCGGGATGCTGGGGATAACGTTCGTTCACTTCCCTGGTGGGTGCGGGTACCGCTGTACTTGTCGGTAGGGATGAATGCAGTCGCTTCATGGAGGCAGTGATGGGTGTGGCAGCCGGTCCGATCCGCGTGGTGGTGGCCAAGCCGGGGCTCGACGGCCACGATCGGGGAGCCAAGGTGATCGCGCGGGCCCTGCGCGACGCCGGTATGGAGGTCATCTACACCGGGCTTCACCAGACCCCCGAGCAGATCGTCGACACCGCGATCCAGGAGGACGCCGACGCGATCGGGCTGTCCATCCTCTCCGGCGCGCACAACACCCTGTTCGCCGCCGTGATCGAACTGCTCAAGGAGCGGGACGCGGAGGACATCCTGGTGTTCGGCGGCGGGATCATTCCCGAGGCCGACATTGCGCCGCTGAAGGAGAAGGGCGTCGCGGAGATCTTCACGCCGGGGGCGACCACGCAGTCGATCGTGGACTGGGTGCGGGGCCACGCCGGGCAGCCGGCGTAGGCATACGTCTTGGCGCCGGTGGTCGGTGGGTGCGGGTCGGGTGGGGTGACCGGCCCTGGGGGCTCCGCCCCCGGACCCCCGGTCGGCCCCGCGGGCCTCGTCTTCGAACGCCGGACGGGCCGCGAGGTGCAGTCCTACTCCGCTTCCAGTTCCTCCGCCATCGCCTTGCGCAGCCGCAGTGTCGTGACCAGACGCTGGAACGCCTCCGCCCAGTAGCCGCCGGCGCCGGGTGACGCGTCCTCGCGTTCGTCCGGTATCGCGAGGAGGCCGTCGAGGTGGCTCGCCTCGGCAGGGTCGAGGCAGCGTTCGGCCAGGCCCATCACTCCGCTGAAACTCCATGGGTAACTCCCCGCGTCCCGCGCGATGTTGAGCGCGTCGACCACCGCCCCGCCGAGCGCCGCGGTCCAGGGCAACGCGCAGACTCCGAGCAGTTGGAACGCCTCGGACAGGCCGTGTGCCGCGATGAATCCGGCGACCCAGCCGGCCCGTTCGGCGGCGTCCAGGGTGCCGAGCAGCTTGGCGCGCTCGGCCAGTGACACCGCTCCCGGACCGCCCGCCTCCGGGGCGGACGGGGCGCCGAGGAGCGCGCGGGCCCACTCGGGGTCCCGCTGCCGTACGGCCGCCCGGCACCATGCCGCGTGCAGTTCGCCCTGCCAGTCGTCCGCGACGGGCAGGGCCACGATCTCCCGGGGCGTACGCCCGCCCAGGCGCGCGGACCAGGTCGCGAGCGGCGTCGCCTCCACCAACTGGCCGAACCACCATGACCGTTCACCCCGTCCTGCCGGAGGCTTGGCCACGACACCGTCGCGCTCCATGCTCGAGTCGCACTCGTGCGGCGCTTCGACCGTGATCGCCGGTGAGTCCTGCGTGCGGTCGACGGCCACGCACGCCGCGGCTCTGACCGCCATCCGCGCCGCGAGCGCCGAGCCGGGGAGCGCGGAGAGCAGCTCGGCCGCCGTCGCCCTTACGTTCCGGCTGCGGTCGGACAGCGCCTGCTCCAGGAAGGGTTCGTCCTGCGGGCCGAGCCCGGTGCGCAGCGAGTCCAGGAACATCAGCCGGTCCTCGGCCCGCTCCGTGGTCCATGTCGTCGACAGCAGTTCGCGTGCGGCGGCGGGCTCGCGGGCGCGCAGGGCGGACAGCAGCGCGACCCGCTCCGCGAACAGGCCCTCCTCCCACAGGCGCCGGGTCTGCTCGGCGTCCTCGGGGTCCGGCAGGGCGGTGCCCCCGCCCGGCGTCGCGCGCAGGGCGAACCGCCAGTCCGGGTTCAGCCGGGCCAGCCACACCGCGCGCGGGCCGGCGAAGACCAGCGCCGCAGGACGCAGATCCGTGCGTCCCCGCGCCGCGTCCAGCAGCGCGGGCAGCGCCTGCGGGGGTGGTGCGAAGCCGCGGGCGTTCACCGCCGCGAGCCACTGGGGCAGCAGTTCCATGAGGTCCGGCGCCGTACCTCTGCGGCCGCCGCCCGTGCCGGGACGGTCGGCCAGCAGCAGCGCGAGCCTGCGCACCGCCGCCGCGGGCAGCGCGGGACGCGGGTCCTCGGCAGCCGGCTCCGGCCGCCCGGCGGCGCGGGCGGGTCGCAGTCCGGCCCGTCGCCGTACGGTCTCCACGGCCGCCGCGTCCAGCAGCGCCACCGGCGCTTCCCGCCCCGGCGCACCGCCCGGCGGGGTACGTCGCTCCGTACCGAGCAGGGCCGTCGTGACGAGCTCTTCCCAGGCGCCCGGCGCGGGCGCGTCCGCAGGTACGGGCGTCCTGTTCATGCGGTTCCTTTCCGTGGGGTGCCGAGGAGGGGAGAGGGGCCGGATACGCCGGTGGTTCGGGCGGTCAGCACAGCGGTACCGCCTCTCCCGGCTTCTCCGGCCAGGCCGTCAGCGGGGTGAAGCCCCGGTGGCCGCACTCCCCGAAGACCTTGACCGGGGTGCCGCCCGAGAGAGCGACGAGGCGCCACAGGCCGGGTCGGGAACGGGCGGCGGAGGTCAGCGGGAGCGCCGCGTTCCCGTCCGCGTCCGCCAGCTGCCAGGAGTCACCGTCCGGGACCGGTATGACCCGGTCCAGGGTCACCGGGACGGAGTCCAGCCACGGATCGTCCCGCAGCGCCTCGCCGTAGCGCGCCGCCGCCTGGGCCGCCGTCACGCCCGGCGGCCGGGTCGCGTCGGGTGCCGGCGGTGCGAACTGCTCGCCCAGGGACGCCCGCAGCTGCCCGGCGCCCGGGTAGGCGGACACCTCGGCGTCCAGGGCCAGCCCGACGGGCAGCGCGAGCTCCGGTGCGCGGCCCGCCGCGCCGTAGGAGAGCAGCAGTGCCGTCCGGTCCGAGTCGGCGCCGTGCAGCCAGATGCGGCGGGTCGTCAGGCGGGCGTCCGCCGTGTCGTACTGGGCGAGGACCAGCCAGCGGTCGCGCAGCGGCGGGCCGTCCGCGGTGCCGGACAGGCCGATGCGGTGACGGACCGTCGCCGCCAGGCCGTCCGGCAGCTCTTCGCGGCGCAGCCAGCCCTGGTCGAGGAGGTGCAGCAGCGCGCACTCCTCCAGCAGGCGCACCGGCCAGCCGGGTCCGGACGACGGGATCGCCCCCAACTCCCGCACGCGGGCGGCCAGTCCGGGGGCCTGCGCGTCGACCATGCGGGCCGCCGTCTCCTCCCACAGTCCGTAGCCCGCCTGCTCGGCGCTCGCCAGGCCGCCGCGCAGCAGGTCGGCCAGACGCTGCTCCAGCTCGGTCGCGCCCGCCGTCACCCGCTCGGCCCGGCGCTCCGCCCGGCGCCGCGCGGCCTCCGGATCACCGGAGCCTGACGAGGCACCGGCCGCGGGCGCCGCCCGCTTCTGCTCGGCGCGCTGTCTTCTCCCCGCCAGCCACTGCTCGGCCCAGTCCGGCGCCTCGCCCGGCGGCACCGCGCCGTCATCGCCCGCCCAGAGCAGCAGCAGCCCGAGGGCGTGCTTGCACGGGAACTTGCGGCTCGGGCAACTGCACTTGTAGGCGGGGCCCGCCGCGTCCGCGATGTCGACGACCGTCCGATACGGCTTGCTGCCGCTGCCCTTGCACAACCCCCACAACGCCCCCTCGTCGGAACTCCCCGCCTCGGACCACGGCCCGGCCGCGCCGAGTTTGCTGCCCGCTTTGCGTGACGCGGCGTCAGGCGCCAGTGCCAGCACCTGTTCCGCGCTCCAGCGCACCCCCTGCTGAGTCATGTCATCGAAGGTAGATCCCGGCACTGACAATCGGCCTCGCGAGAGCGTTTGCGCAGGTCACAACGCATTGTCAGTGGCGTGGTGCACGGTTGGTGACAGATCCGAACCGGCCGAGCTGGAGGGGGCCTCAGCCATGTCTGTGTCCGTGGAACCGACGTCTGTGGAAGTTCTCGCGAAGGAGCCCGCCGAGGCGTTGCGACCGCACGCCGAAGACGCCTTCGCCGGTGAGCTGGCGACGCTGGCCGCGCAGGACGACCGCCCGCGCCCGGCCCGCTGGAAGCTGTCGCCGTGGGCGGTGGCGACGTATCTGCTCGGCGGCACCCTGCCGGACGGCACGGTGATCTCACCGAAGTACGTGGGCCCGCGCCGCATCGTCGAGGTCGCCGTCACCACCCTCGCCACCGACCGCGCCCTGCTGCTGCTCGGCGTGCCCGGCACCGCGAAGACCTGGGTGTCCGAGCACCTGGCGGCGGCGGTCAGCGGCGACTCGACGCTGCTCGTGCAGGGCACGGCGGGCACGCCGGAGGAGGCGATCCGTTACGGCTGGAACTACGCGCAGCTGCTGGCCAACGGCCCGAGCCGGGACGCCCTGGTGCCCAGTCCGGTCATGCGGGCCATGGCGGAGGGGATGACGGCGCGGGTTGAGGAGCTGACCCGTATCCCGGCGGACGTGCAGGACACGCTGATCACGATCCTTTCCGAGAAGACGCTGCCGATACCGGAGCTGGGGCAGGAGGTGCAGGCGGTCCGCGGCTTCAACGTGATCGCCACGGCCAACGACCGCGACCGCGGGGTCAACGAGCTCTCCAGCGCGCTGCGCCGCCGCTTCAACACGGTGGTGCTGCCGCTGCCGGAGAGCGTCGAGGCCGAGGTCGACATCGTCTCGCGCCGAGTCGACCAGATCGGCCGCTCGCTGGACCTGCCGGCCGTGCCCGACGGCATCGACGAGATCCGCCGCGTCGTGACCGTCTTCCGTGAGCTGCGCGACGGGGTCACCTCCGACGGCCGTACGAAGGTCAAGTCGCCCAGCGGCACGCTGTCGACGGCCGAGGCCATCTCCGTCGTCACCAGCGGGCTCGCCCTGGCCGCCCACTTCGGTGACGGCGTGCTGCGGTCCGGCGACGTGGCGGCGGGCATCCTCGGCGCCGTCGTCCGCGACCCGGCGGCCGACCGCGTCGTCTGGCAGGAGTACCTGGAGGCGGTCGTCCGCGAGCGTGACGGATGGAAGGACTTCTACCGGGCCTGCCGGGAGGTCAGCGCGTGAGCGATCTGGGGTGGGGGCGCACGGGCGGCGGCAAGGACTCGGGCGGGAGCAAGGACGGCGGATCCAAGGACTCGGGCGGGCCGAAGGGCTCGAGCGGGTCCAAGGGGTCAGGCGGGTCCAAGGGATCGGGTGGCTTCATGTGCGCGTCGTACGAGGGCGGTGTGCACGGACGGGCGCGGCAGCGGCGGGCGGGCGTCACGAAGGCGCCCAGCGGCAGCCGGGCGTGGCGATGACGAGGGGGACGGTGTGACAGGGCTGGACAGGGGCGCGAGCGGGGCGGCCGGTGACGGGCCGCTGCTGCTCGGCGTGCGGCACCACGGGCCCGGCTCCGCGCGCGCGGTGCGGGCGGCGCTGGACGCGGCCCGGCCCCAGGTCGTGCTGATCGAAGGGCCGCCCGAGGCCGACGCGTTGATCCCGCTGGCCGCCGAGGAGGACATGCGGCCGCCGGTCGCCCTGCTCGCCCACGCCGTGGACGAGCCCGGTCGCTCGGCCTTCTGGCCGCTCGCCGAGTTCTCCCCGGAGTGGGTCGCGATCCGATGGGCCGGGCGGCACGAAGTCCCGGCGCGGTTCATCGACTTGCCGGCGACGCACTCGCTGGCGTGGGGGAGAGGTGAGGCGCTGGACGAGGGCGCGGCAGGCGACGGGGAGGGCACCGGTGGGGACGCCGACGCGGAAAGCGGTGCCGGTGCCGACGGCGAGCCCTCTGCCGACGGCCCCGCGGCCGACGCCGACGTCCGCATCGACCCGCTCGCCGTCCTCGCCGAGGCGGCCGGTTATGACGATGCCGAGCGGTGGTGGGAGGACGTCGTCGAGCACCGGGGGATCGGTGAGGGGGACGTGTTCGCCCCGTTCGCCGTGCTCGAAGAGGCCATGGGGGCCCTGCGGGAGGCGTACGGCACCGGGGGGCACGAGCGGGATCTCGTGCGGGAGGCGTACATGCGGCTCCAAGTGCGGGCTGCGCAGCGGGAGTTCGGGGCCGAGGTGGCCGTCGTGTGCGGGGCCTGGCACGTGCCCGCACTGCGCCGGAAGACGGCCGTCGCCGCCGACCGTGCCCTGCTGAAGGGGCTGCCCAAGGTCAAGGCCGACATGACCTGGGTGCCGTGGACGCACCGGAGGCTGTCGCGGGTCAGCGGGTACGGAGCGGGGATCGACTCGCCGGGCTGGTACGGACATCTGTTCGCCGCCCCGGACCGGCCGGTCGAGCGGTGGATGACCAAGGTGGCCGGACTGCTGCGGGACGAGGACCGGATCGTCTCCTCGGCGCACGTGATCGAGGCGGTGCGGCTGGCCGAGACGCTCGCCGCGATGCGCGGCCGCCCGCTGGCGGGGCTCGGCGAGACGACCGACGCCGTGCGCGCGGTGATGTGCGAGGGCTCGGACGTGCCGCTGGCGCTGGTGCACGACCGGCTGGTGGTCGGGGACGTGCTGGGGGAGGTGCCGCAGGCCGCGCCCGCCGTGCCGTTGCAGCGGGACCTGGACCGGACCCAGCGCCGGTTGCGGCTCAAACCGGAGGCGCTGGAGCGGGAGTTGGAGCTCGACCTGCGCAAGGAGACCGACGCCGGGCGCAGCAGGCTGCTGCACCGGCTGCGGTTGCTGGGCATCGCGTGGGGCGAGCCGGCGGTGTCGCGCGGGAGCACGGGCACCTTCCGGGAGACGTGGCGGCTGTGCTGGGAGCCGGAGCTGTCCGTGCGGGTCGCGGAGGCCGGGGTGTGGGGCACGACCGTGCTCGCCGCCGCGACCGCCAAGGCGGAGGCGGACGCCCTCGGCGCGCAGGCCCTGGCGGACGTCACCGGGCTCGCCGAGCACTGTCTGCTGGCCGAACTGCCGGAAGCGCTGCCGGTGGTGATGCGGGTCCTCGCCGACCGCGCGGCGCTCGACACCGACGTCGGCCATCTCGCGCAGGCCCTGCCGGCCCTGGTCCGCTCCCTGCGGTACGGCGATGTGCGCGGCACCGGCACCGGGGCGCTGGCCGGGGTGGCCGCGGGCCTCGCCGAGCGGATCTTCGTCGGCCTGCCGCCGGCCTGTACGGCCCTGGACGCGGACGCCGCCGAGGAGATGCGGCGTCATGTGGACGCGGTGCACGGTGCGGTGGGGCTGCTGGACGACGTGCCCGGGCCGGGACACCGCGATCTGCGCGCGCGTTGGCAGTCCGTGCTGCGCGTGCTGTCCGTCCGGGACACCGTGCCCGGCGTGATCCGGGGCCGGGCCGTACGGCTGCTGCTGGACGACGGGGAGCTGGGGCAGGACGAGGCGGCTCGGCTCATGGGGCTCGTGCTGTCGCCGGGGACGCCGCCGGGGGACGCGGCCGCGTGGATCGAGGGCTTCGTCGGCGGAGGCTCCGGAGGCGGAATGCTCCTCGTCCACGACGAGCGGCTGCTCGGGCTGGTCGACGCGTGGCTGACCGGCGTGCCGGGGGAGGCGTTCACGGACGTACTGCCGCTGCTGCGGCGGACGTTCTCGGCGTACGAGCCCGGGGTGCGCCGCACGCTGGGCGAGCTGGTCCGGCGCGGACCGGGGGAGCGGGGCGGTGTGACGGCCGCCGGCTCCGGCATACCCGGCTTCGCGGCCGATCTCGACCCCGCGCGCGCGGAGGCCGTACTGCCGGTGCTCCGGCTGCTGCTGGGGCTGGACGGTTCGGCCCGACCGGGCCGAGCGGAAGAGGACATCGACAACGACCTTGCGGGGGTGGCGGGATGACGAAGAACCGGCGGACGGAAGAGCGGGAGAGCGCGGGCAGGGCGGCGGCCGGCCGGGACGGCGCCGGCCACGGGTACGGAAGCGGAGGGAAGGACCGGCCGGCGGTCTCCGTCGCGGTGATGCCGCTGTGGGACCGGCCCCGTCGGGGGGTGTGCCGATGACCACCGGGGCGACGGACCCGGCGCAGGAGCGGCTGCGGCGCTGGCGGCTGGTGCTCGGGGGCGACGCGGCCGACGGGACGGGATGCGCGCTGTCGGGCCAGGACGCCGCGATGGACGGAGCGCTGGCCGCGCTGTACGGGAAGGGGGACAGGAAGGCACAGGCGGGGCGGGACCGTTCGGCGGGGCTCGGGGCGTCGGCGCCGTCCGTGGCGCGCTGGCTCGGGGACATCCGGACGTACTTCCCCTCCTCCGTCGTCCAGGTCATGCAGCGCGACGCCATTGACCGGCTCGGTCTGTCCACGCTGCTGCTGGAGCCGGAGATGCTGGAGGCGGTGGAGGCCGACGTCCACCTCGTCGGCACGCTGCTCTCCCTCAACAAGGCGATGCCCGAGACGACGAAGGAGACGGCACGGGCCGTCGTGCGCAAGGTCGTCGAGGACCTCGAGAAGCGGCTCGCGACCCGCACGCGCGCCACCCTCACCGGCGCGCTCGACCGCAGCGCCCGGATCAGCCGGCCGCGCCACCACGACATCGACTGGAACCGCACCATCGCGGCCAACCTCAAGCACTACCTGCCCGAGTACCGAACGGTCGTGCCGGAGCGCCTCGTCGGGTACGGGCGGGCGGCGCAGTCCACCAAGAAGGAGGTCATCCTCTGTATCGACCAGTCGGGATCCATGGCGGCATCGGTCGTGTACGCATCGGTGTTCGGAGCGGTGCTCGCCTCGATGCGGACGATCTCCACGCGACTCGTCGTCTTCGACACGGCGGTGGTCGACCTCACCGACCAGCTCGACGACCCGGTGGACGTCCTGTTCGGGACGCAGCTCGGCGGGGGCACGGACATCAACCGGGCGCTCGCCTACTGCCAGTCGCAGATCACCCGGCCCGCGGAGACGGTGGTCGTGCTCATCAGCGATCTCTACGAGGGCGGGATACGCAACGAGATGCTCAAGCGGGTCGCCGCGATGAAGGCGTCCGGGGTGCAGTTCGTGACGCTGCTCGCGCTGTCGGACGAGGGGGCACCCGCCTACGACCGGGAGCACGCGGCAGCGCTCGGGGCGCTCGGGGCACCGGCGTTCGCCTGCACGCCCGACCTCTTCCCGGAGGTGATGGCGGCGGCGATCGAGAAGCGGCCGCTGCCGATACCGGACACGGCGTGACCGCCGGGCCGGCCGGGAGACGCGCGCCGGGCCGAGGCGGGGTGTTCGGCGACGATTTGTCGACCCGTGACCGTCCGACTTGGCCCAGCAAAAGGGACATGACTACCCATCGGTAACAGGGGGCTTGCGCAACCTCGGGAGTCCCGTGCGAGGATCGACGCTCGCCGGCTGTGCGCCGCGCTCCGCACGTTCGTACCGCGCCACGCCGACGCGTAGCTCGTCACGGTTCGTTACGTGTCATCAGTTCCGCCGCACGGGAGGACCCACCCCCCTTGACCTGGTCAGCAGCTCTGCCCGGAGCCGCTGTGCGCATGATGCGCACAGCGGCCGGGCGGCGTGCGCTGCAAGTGGTCCTGCTGGTGGGCGGGTTGTTCGCGCTCGGCTTCCTGTGCGGCGAGCAGGCACACGCGGCGGAGGGAACGCCGGTCCTCTCCTCTGCGAAGGCCGCCCCGGCCGAACCAGCGGTCGGCGTCCGCTCCCTGGTGGGCAGCGCGGTCGGCGCGGTCGCCCGCCTGACACACGCTCCCGCGGCACCCGCGGTGCACTCGACGAAGCCCACCGCCGAGCCGAAGCCGGTCACTCCGGCCAGGCCGAAGCCGTACGTCCCGGCCACGCCCGCGCCCCAGCCCCACCCCCACTCCCAGCCCCACCCCAAGACGAAGCCGGCCGATCCGGCCGACCCCGAGTCCGCGCCCGCCGCGCCGCAACTCCCGGCTCCGGCCCGCCCGGTCACCAAGTCCTCCGGCCGCCCGCTCACCGACGCCCTCACGCGCCCCGGCACGGCCGGCCCCGTTCTCGGACCGCTGACCGATCAGCTCGTGCGGACCGTGTGCGACCGCGTCGTCCAGCCGGTGGGCGACCTGATCGGGACCGTGACCACAGGGCTGGGCGAAGTGACCTGGCAGATACCGCCGTTGGCATCCCTGCCCGCTGTGCCGGTGCCCGGGTCTCCGTCGTTGCCCGTGCTGCCGCCCCTGCCCGGCGCGCTGCCCGGCCACACGCTCCCCGCGCCGGTCGTACAGGCCCCGAAGCCCGGTGACGCGGGGCACGCGGCGGAAGCGGCCGTGGACGAGAGGCGCCCGTCAGCGGGAGCGAGCGGCGCGGTGTTCGGGCCGCAGCCCGCCACCGGCACCACCGAGGCCGTGGCCGGTGCCACCCGTGTGCCGCGGCCGGCCTCGGCCGGGCGCGCCCCGGCGCACCCCCACCCCGCCCCCGACGGTGACCCGACCGACGAGCTGGTGAGCCATGCCGCGGTCGACAACGGCAGCTCCAGGCACGGTGACGCGCACGCCGTCACCCTGAGCCACCGGGCGCCCGTGCTGCTCGCGCCCGGCTCCGCCGCTCGCGCCGGCGCGGCCGGCACCCGGGACAGGCACCGGGACATCCCCGTCTTTCCCGGCTAGGGCACGGCAGGCCCTTCCCCCGCCCGACCTGTCGCGCGGGGGTGGAACAGGTCCGCCCGCCGGGGCACGTCTGCGTTCCCCGGACGGCAAGCCGCCGCCACCGCTGGTCCCCGACTCCCCGGACCAGGACAGGACGCGGCACCGCACATGCCCCAAGCCTTTCGAAGATCTAGGGATCTGACGCACGCATGAACAAGAACATCCGCCGTTCCATCGTCATAGCCGCCGGTGTCACCGGCGCGTGGGCGCTCGGTTCGGCCGTGGCCAGCGCCGACGAACTGCCCGCATCCTCCCTGTCCACGTCCGACGCGACCGGTGACACCGGCAGCACCCTCGGCTCGGTCACCGACGCCGTCACCGGCACGGTCGACGGCGTGGTCACCGGTGTGCACGACACCGTCTCCGGCGTCACCGGCACGGCCGACGACACCGCGGGCACGGCGACCTCCACGGTCGGCGACACCCTCGGCGGGGTCCGGAAGACCACACCCGCCGGCACCGCCGAGCAGACCGGCCGGCAGGCCGCCGCGAAGTCCTCCGCCGTCCGGACGGCGGAGAGGACGACCGGGACGGCGTCCAGGATCAGGGGCGCCGCCGCCATCCACGGCGCCAAGGCCGCCCGCGCCGCGCAGGCCCGGACGCACGCCGACGTGCACGCCACGGCCGAGCACACCGTGGCCGCCGCCCGCACCACCGTCTCCGGCGCCGGCTCCTCGACCCGCGGCGAGGTCGACTACCTCTTCGGTCCCCTCGGTGCCTTCGCGCCGGAGGTGGAGGAGGCGCTCGCCGCCGCCCAGACCAAGCTCCAGGGCGTGCAGTCGGCGGCCCGCACCCGGACGCAGGGCGTCGACGGCACCGTACGGACGAAGGCGCAGTACGCCGTCGCGGGCGCGGGCCGCACCGCGGCGGGTGTCCACGGCGCCGCACAGACCGCGGTGGCCGGCGCCGGGGGCCGGGCCGGCGGCGTGACCGGCACCGCTCAGGGTGAGGCGGGTGCCGTCGCCGGCGCCGCGCACGAGGCCGTCTCCGCGGTTCCCGGCCATGTCACGGGCACCGTCACCGGTGTCGGGCAGCGGGTCGTCGGCACCGTCGACGGCGTTCCCGGCCTGGTCGCCCCGGTCGTCGAGGAGACCGTCCCGCCGCTCGCGGCCGACGCTGTGCACGGCGTGACGCCGATCGCCGGTCAGGCCGTGGCGGGTGCCGTCCCGGTCGCCGGCCGGGCCGTCGCCGGGGTCGCGCCCGTCGCCGGTCACGCGGTCGACGGCGTGGTGCCGGTCGCCACCGGTGCCGTGCACGGCGTTACGCCCGTCGTGGGCGGAGCGGTCGCCGGGGTCGCGCGGACCGCCGGTCACACGGTCGACGCGGCGACGGCTCTGGCGTACGGCGTCGTGGCCGACGTCCAGCCGGTCGCCGGGGGCGTCGTCCAGGGCGTGCAGCCGGTCGCCGGCGGTGTGGTGCAGGAAGTGACGCCGGTCGCCGGCGGTGCGGTGTCCGGCGTGCGGTCGGTGGCCGGTGCCGCCGTGTACGGCGTGGTGCCGGTCGCGGGCGGAGTCGTCGCGGACGTGCCGCCGTACGCCACCGGTCTGGTCGGCCAGGTCCGCGACGACGTCACCGGCTCCGTGCTGCCGCCGGTCGTGCACACCGCGGTGGACGGCGTGCTGCCGGTCGCCGGGCAGGCCGTGACGGACGCGGGCGCGCTGGCGTACGGCGTCACTGGCGACGTGCAGCCGTTCGCCGGCGGGGTCGCCGAGGCCGCGGTGCCGTTCGCGTACGGCGTGGCCGGTCACGCGACCGGTCTCGCCCACGGCGTGACCGGCGAGGTGCCGCAGTTCGCGCAGGGTGTCACCGGTGCCGTCCAGCCCGTCGTGGACTCCGTCACCGGGACGGTCCGGCCGGTCGTGCGGGGCGTCGGCGGCACCGCGACGACGCTGGCGTACGGCGTCGCGGGCGACGTGACCCCGTTCGCGGGCGCGGTGGCCGGCGAGGCCGCCCCCTTCGCGCACGGCGTCGTGGACCAGGTCGCGCCCTTCGCCGGTGACCTGACCGGCACCGTGCGCTCCACCGCCGGCCCGCTCGCCGGGCACGCCGTCACCGGCGTCGACGGCGTCGCCGGGTCCGTTACGCCCGACTACCTGCACGGCGGCGGCACCTACGGGATCTGACCCCCACCGGACGCGCCCGGAGAGCGGCGCGTCCCGAACCGGCGCGCCCGACGGGCGCGCCGGCCAACCGACTCCACGGGGTGACGAGACCCGGACGGCCGAAAGCCGTCGGTCCGTCCGGCCGAGACCCCGCGGAACGGGACGGACGGTCCCCATTGGGGTGGTGATCGCCCGTCCGCAGCCCCAGGGGCGGCCCGATCAGGGCCCTCCGGGGGTGTTCAAGGGGCCTCACCGGGTCAACCCCAGCCCGGTGAGGCCCTTCCCGTCGTCCGCCCCATACCGCTCCGGTGCCTCACATGCGGCACGCCGTGCCAGTGAGCGCGGCATCATGTGACAGGTATCACCGCTCAGGTGTGACCCGCGATTTAGAGGCCCCTCGGAAGCAGAGATAACCTGCGAGACGGACATGCCGCGCGCTCGGACACCGTGTGCGCCTCCCTTGTGACACATGCGGACGTCACGTTGCCCTTCGCGGCACGCCCACGCATCCAACGAACCGCGAGATCACTGATAGGGACGGAAGCGCGTGGACCTGTTCGAGTACCAGGCGAGGGACCTCTTCGCCAAGCACGATGTACCGGTGCTGGCCGGTGAAGTCATCGACACGCCTGAGGCGGCCCGCGCAGCCACCGAGCGTCTCGGTGGCAAGTCTGTCGTCAAGGCCCAGGTGAAGGTGGGCGGCCGCGGCAAGGCCGGTGGCGTGAAGCTCGCCGCCACCGCCGACGAGGCGGTCGAGCACGCCTCCAACATCCTCGGCATGGACATCAAGGGCCACACGGTCCACAAGGTGATGATCGCCGAGACGGCTCCCGAGATCGTGGAGGAGTACTACGTCTCCTTCCTCCTCGACCGTGCCAACCGCACCTTCCTCTCCATCGCGTCCGTCGAGGGCGGCATGGAGATCGAGGAGGTGGCGGAGACCCGCCCCGAGGCCGTCGCCAAGACGCCGATCGACGCCAACGTGGGTGTGACCCCCGAGGTCGCGCGCCAGATCGTCGAGGCCGCGAAGTTCCCGGCCGAGGTCGCCGACAAGGTCGCCAACGTCCTGGTCACCCTGTGGAAGACCTTCGTCGAGGAGGACGCCCTCCTGGTCGAGGTCAACCCGCTGGCCAAGGTCGCCTCCGGTGAGGTCCTCGCCCTGGACGGCAAGGTCTCCCTGGACGAGAACGCCGAGTTCCGCCAGCCGGAGCACGAGGCCCTCCAGGACAAGGACTCCGCGAACCCGCTGGAGGCCGCCGCGAAGGAGAAGAACCTCAACTACGTCAAGCTCGACGGCGAGGTCGGCATCATCGGCAACGGCGCGGGTCTCGTCATGAGCACCCTGGACGTCGTCGCGTACGCCGGTGAGAACCACGGCGGAGTGAAGCCCGCCAACTTCCTCGACATCGGCGGCGGCGCCTCCGCGCAGGTGATGGCGAACGGCCTGGAGATCATCCTGGGCGACGCGGACGTCAAGTCCGTCTTCGTCAACGTCTTCGGCGGCATCACCGCGTGCGACGAGGTCGCCAACGGCATCGTCCAGGCGCTGAAGCTCCTGGAGGACCGCGGCGAGGACGTCACCAAGCCGCTGGTCGTGCGTCTGGACGGCAACAACGCCGAGCTGGGTCGTCAGATCCTCACCGACGCCAACCACCCGCTGGTCCAGCGCGTGGACACCATGGACGGCGCGGCCGACAAGGCCGCCGAGCTCGCGGCTGCGAAGTAAGGGACGAGGACACACCAGCCATGGCTATCTTCCTCAACAAGGACTCCAAGGTCATCGTCCAGGGCATGACCGGCTCCACGGGCATGAAGCACACCAAGCTCATGCTCGGCGACGGCACGAACATCGTCGGTGGCGTGAACCCGCGCAAGGCGGGCACCTCCGTCGACTTCGACGGCACCGAGATCCCGGTCTTCGGCACGGTCGCCGAGGCGATGGAGAAGACGGGCGCGAACGTATCCGTCCTCTTCGTACCGCCGGCCTTCTCCAAGGCCGCCGTCGTCGAGGCCATCGACGCCGAGATCCCGCTCGCGGTCGTCATCACCGAGGGCATCGCCGTCCACGACTCGGCCGCGTTCTACGCGTACGCCAAGTCCAAGGGCGACAAGACCCGGATCATCGGCCCGAACTGCCCCGGCCTCATCACGCCGGGCCAGTCGAACGCCGGCATCATTCCGGGCGACATCACCAAGCCGGGCCGCATCGGCCTGGTCTCGAAGTCCGGCACGCTGACGTACCAGATGATGTACGAGCTGCGTGACATCGGCTTCTCCTCCGCCGTCGGCATCGGTGGCGACCCGGTCATCGGCACCACCCACATCGACGCGCTCGCCGCGTTCGAGGCCGACCCCGACACCGACCTGATCGTGATGATCGGTGAGATCGGCGGCGACGCCGAGGAGCGGGCCGCGGCCTTCATCAAGGAGAACGTGACCAAGCCGGTCGTCGGCTACGTCGCGGGCTTCACCGCGCCCGAGGGCAAGACCATGGGCCACGCGGGCGCCATCGTCTCCGGCTCCTCCGGCACGGCCGCCGCCAAGAAGGAGGCCCTCGAGGCCGCCGGCGTCAAGGTCGGCAAGACGCCGACCGAGACCGCCAAGCTGGCGCGCGCCATCCTGGCCGGCTGAACAGCCGCTCCCCGGTTGCTAGTCGACGGGCCCGCTCCCTTCCGGGGGGCGGGCCCGTCCGCGTCAGCGGAACACCGGAAGCAGTCGCTCGGGCCCGTGCGCCGCGGCCTGGCGCAGCTTCGTCCGCAGCTGCGTCTCCGCCTCCGACAGGGGACCGAGAGCCACCCGCGGCGGCACCCCCTGCACCTGCACGCCGGCCGGCACCGGGGCTTCGTAGTGCGTCGGAGCCGTGCGCAGGGTGAACGTCGTCGTCCCGATCAGCGCCACCGTGAAGGCGATGGCGGCCCGCGTCCAGAAACGGGACCGGCGCTCGCCGCCCGTGCGCACCGCCGGCGGCCTGGGCGCGTTCAGCCGCTCCACGGAGGCGAGTTCGGCCAGCCGCCGGTGCAGCACGGACGGATCGGCCAGCTCCGGCAGGCGCCTCGCGATCGTCTCGCGCGCGTGCAGCAGCCGGCCGGCCGTCGCCGGTGTGCTCGCCTCCGTCTCGGCCGCGGTCTCGGGCAGGTCGAGTCCGACGCCGTCGTAGAGCAGCAGCGTCCGGCGGTACGGCGGCGGCAGCTTCAGGAGTACGTCCATCAGCGCGCGGTCGTCCGCGTCCGGCGGGGGCGGCTCGGGGTGCCGGTGACTCGGGCGGAAGCGGTGCCAGGGAGAGAGCGCGTACTCGTACGCCGACGCCCGCACCCACCCCGCGGGGTCCCGGTCGACGGCCACCTCGGGCCAGCGCTGCCAGGCGAGCTGGAAGGCCCGCTCGACCGATTCGCGCGCCAGCTCGCGCTGCCCGCAGAGCAGATACGCCTGCCGTACGAGGGCGGGGGCGCAGAACGCGTAGAGCGCGTCGAAGGTCTGAGCGGGCGTCAGCGGGGCGGCGGCGGGAGCCGGTTCCGGAGCCGCCGGGCGCTTCTCCAGACTGACCGTCACCTTGGCTGCGCTGCGGGAGAGTTCGGCCAGCAGGGCGGCGTAGGACTTGCGCTTGCGGCCGCGCGGGGTGGTACGGCCGCTCTCCCAGGCGTTCACGGTCCTGCTCGGGATGCCCAGCCGCTTGGCGAGCTGATCCTGCGTCAGCGAGCCGGACTCGCGCAGGCGTCGGCGTTCCGCGGGCGGGGGCAGCGGGCTCGCTGCGTTCGGCGTCACGGTGCGCCCTTCCGACTGAAAAAGAACATAAACGTATATTGAGCGACACTTCGGAGGTTTGCCTGTTACGACGAGAAAGCGCGTGTCGTTGGGAGCATGGCGGGCGTGATCCAGACGACTGTTCGCCGACCTCCGTTGTCGTCCCTGCTCGCCCGGCTGCGCGAGCGCTCGCCGGGACTGGCCGCCGGCCTCGTCGGCGGTGTCCTGGCCGCCGGGCTGGGGCTCGGGTCGTTCGCCGTGCTCGTGGTGGTGATGTGGATCAGTTCGCCGTATCCCGACAGCGGGCCGGGCGGCTCGCTCCATGTCGCCGCGTCGCTTTGGCTGCTGGCGCACGGCGCCGAACTGATCCGCACCGACACCCTCTCCGGAGTCCCCGCGCCCGTGGGCGTCACCCCGCTGCTGCTGCTCGCGCTGTCCGTGTGGCTGGTGCACCGGGCGGCGCGCGACGCGGTGGAGAGCGGCGCGGAGGACGCGCCGCCCGGCTCCGGCCGCGCGGCGTGGGCGGGCGTCGTCATCGGCTACCTCGGTGTCGGCCTGGCCGCCGCGGTGTACGCGTCCGGCGGTGAGCTGCGGCCGTCCTGGGAGTGGACCGTGGTGAGCCTGCCGGTCCTTGTCATGGGGGCGGCGGCGAGCGGGGTGTGGGCGGCGTACGGGCGGCCGCTCGAGGTCGCCGACGTCGTGCCGGGACGGCAGCCGCCGGTGCGTCCGCTGTTCACGCCGGACGGCCGTGCGCGCCTGGTCACGGCGGCGCGGGCCGCGGGCGCGGGCACGGCCGTGCTCGCCGGGGGCGGGGCGCTGCTGGTGGCCGCCTCCCTGATGTGGCACGGCGAGGCGGTGCAGGCCGCGTTCCGGCAGCTCACGGAGGGCTGGTCGGGCCGGTTCGCCGTGCTGCTGCTGTGCGTCGCGCTGGTGCCGAACGCGGCGGTGTGGGCGGCGGCGTACGGCCTCGGACCGGGATTCGTGCTGGGCGCGGGGCATGTGGTGGGGCCGCTGTCCTCGGCGCCGGCACCGCTGCTGCCGCCGTTCCCGCTGCTGGCAGCGGTGCCGGAGGCCGGGGCCGGGGAGTGGGTGAACTGGGCCGCGGGCGGGGTGCCGCTGGCGTCCGCCCTGACCGTGGGCTGGTTCGTGGGCCGGGCCGAACCGGCCGGTGCCCGGCGCACCGCCGGGACCGCCGTGCTGGCGGCAGTGCTGAGCGCGGGCGCCACCGCCGTACTCACCGGACTGGCCGGGGGCCCGCTCGGCGTCGCGGAGCTGGCCCGGTTCGGGCCGGTGTGGTGGCAGACCGGGGCCGCGGCGCTGGCGTGGACGGCGCCGGTGGCGGTTCCGGTGGCGCTGGCGCGGTGGGCCTGGGGGTGCCGCAAGCGCCGCCGGGCGGCCGAGAAGAGGAGCCGGACGAAGAAGACCGTGGAACTGAGGATCAAGGAGCCGAAGACCGTGGAGCCGAAGGTCGTGGGGCAGCAGATCGTGGGGCAGCAGAGCGCCGGCGCGAAGGCCGCGGGGGCGAAGGCGGTGGCGCCCGGGTGCGGAGGGCCCGGTTCGGGGACGCCGGTACGCGGCGGCCGGGTGCGGCGGGCGATCAGGTCGGTCGGGGCGTGGTTCGGGTTCCAGAAGGCCCCCGGCCAGGAGGAGCCGGCGACGGCCGGAGCAGCGGCGAAGCCGCCGTCCGTCCCCTACGACCAGGGGGACGTGTACGGCCCGCTCGGCGCCAAGGACGAGACGCCGTACGACTTCCTGCCCGCCGAACCGTTCCCCGCGCCGCCCGCTCCCCGGCGCGACGACGCCGCCCGCGAGGCCCGCGAGGCCCGCTGGGCGGAGCTGGAGGCGCGCTGGACGGCGCTCAAGCAGGAGTCCGCGCTGTCCCGTACGCCGGAGACGCGCGAGGCGACGCCACCGGCCGCACCGGATGCGCCGGCCGCGTCGGACACCACTGACACCACTGACCCGACCGACAGGCCGTGACGGCGCCCGTCAGGGGTTCGTGCCCAGCAGACCCCGCAGCTCCTTCGGCAGCAGATCGCTGCAGGACTGCTTCGCCTGGCTGGTGAGGGCGTCGTTGGTGCAGGAGTAGTAGTCGCTGTAGACCAGCTGGGCCGTGAAGGTCGCGGCGACCAGGGCGAGGGCCAGCGAGGCCGTCACCAGGCCGGTCACCGCCGCCGTCGTCTGGGGCCGGCCGGCCGCCGGGTCGTGCGAGGACTCCCGGTCGCCGGACTTGGCGCGCAGCGCGCTCACGCCCCAGTACAGGGCGAGGGCGCCCAGCAGCAGAGCCACGTAGGGCCAGCTGAAGAGGGCGAAGAAGAAGGCCCACATGCCGCACAGCAGTGCGTAGCGCGCGCGGCGCTGGGCGGGGTCCGACGGGTCCCAGCGCATGCCCTGGCCCGGGGTGTTGCCGCCCTGGCCCTCGGGGCCGGCCGGCGGACCGCCGGGCCGCTCGCCGAAGCCGCCGGGGGAGCGGCCCGGCTGGCGGTCGCTCCACTGGCTGCCCCACGGGGAGCTGCCGTCGCCGTCGGACCCGTCACCGCCGCCGGCCGGGCGGCGCGGCCGCCACGGCTGGTCGGGCGTGCCCTCCGGCGGCGGCGCGAAGGGGTTGTCCTCGTCCTGGCCCCCGCCGTCCTTCTTGCCGTCCTCGCGGTCGGAGGGCGCGTCGGGCGGAGAGGCGGGGCGCTCCCGCAGCAGCACGCCGCGGCGCTCCCCTCCCTGCACCTGCTGCGGCGGGAGCGTGAGGAGTCGCAGGCTGCGGTCCGGCATCAAGTGAGCGTCTTCCCCTAGGTATACGGCGTTGATCAGGCGTTCGTACGGCGGTCTCGCGTGAGCCCTTCCCTCGGGGAACGCACCGCGCGACGACCACGTTCCCGACGGAGCTCTCCCAGACGCTACCTTCCGGCCACGCCCCCGTCCCGTGGGGGCCGTCCGGAGTGCCGGTATCGTTGCTGACGTTCGGCCGCTTCGTAGACTTCCCCGTATCCGGGGGCCCGAAGCATTCGTACGACCGTACAAACGCTCCTTCGAGAAAGGGCCCCACCCGTGGCCGCCAAGCCCGTGGTCAAGCGCCTCGTCGTGCTGGTCTCCGGATCCGGTACCAACCTGCAGGCGCTCCTCGACGAGATCGGGGCCGCCGGCGCCGAGGCCTACGGCGCGGAGATCGTGGCCGTCGGCGCCGACCGTGAGGGCATCGAGGGGCTCGCGCGCGCGGAGCGCGCGGGGCTGCCGAGCTTCGTCTGCCGGGTGAAGGACTTCGGGAGCCGCAAGGAGTGGGATGCGCACCTCGCCGAGGCCGTCGCCGCGTACGAGCCCGACCTCGTCGTCTCCGCCGGATTCATGAAGATCGTCGGTGAGGAGTTCCTCGCGCGCTTCGGCGGGCGGTTCGTGAACACCCACCCCGCCCTGCTGCCCAGTTTTCCCGGAGCCCACGGTGTGCGTGACGCGCTCGCGTACGGCGCCAGGGTCACCGGCTGCACCGTCCACTTCGTCGACGACGGCGTCGACACCGGGCCGATCATCGCGCAGGGCGTGGTGGAGGTCCGGGACGAGGACGACGAGAGCGCTCTGCACGAGCGCATCAAGGAAGTCGAGCGAAGGCTGCTCGTCGATGTCGTGGGGCGGCTCGCCCGCAACGGCTATCGCATTGAGGGACGAAAGGTAGTTATCCAGTGACCGCCGAGAGCAACAAGCGGCCCCTTCGCAGGGCGCTCGTCAGCGTCTACGACAAGACCGGCCTGGAGGAGCTCGCCCGCGGGCTGCACGAGGCCGGCGTGGAACTCGTCTCCACCGGCTCCACCGCCGCGAAGATCGCCGCCGCCGGCGTCCCGGTCACCAAGGTCGAGGAGCTCACCGGCTTCCCCGAGTGCCTGGACGGCCGGGTCAAGACCCTGCACCCCAAGGTGCACGCGGGCATCCTCGCCGACCTGCGCCTGGAGAGCCACCGGCAGCAGCTGGCCGAGCTGGGCGTCGAGCCCTTCGACCTCGTCGTCGTCAACCTGTACCCGTTCCGCGAGACCGTCGCCTCCGGTGCCTCGCCCGACGAGTGCGTCGAGCAGATCGACATCGGCGGCCCGTCGATGGTCCGCGCCGCCGCCAAGAACCACCCGTCGGTCGCCGTCGTCACCAGCCCGGCGCGGTACGGGGACGTCCTCGCCGCGGCCGAGAACGGCGGCTTCGACCTCGCCACCCGCAAGCGCCTCGCCGCGGAGGCCTTCCGGCACACGGCCGAGTACGACATCGCCGTGTCCTCCTGGTTCGCCTCCTCCTACGCGCCCGCCGACGACTCGCAGTTCCCCGACTTCACGGCGTCCAGCCTGCAGCGCGCCCACACCCTGCGCTACGGCGAGAACCCGCACCAGCCGGCCGCGCTCTACACCTCGGGCACGGGCGGACTGGCCGAGGCCGAGCAGCTGCACGGCAAGGAGATGTCGTACAACAACTACACGGACACGGACGCCGCGCGCCGTGCCGCGTACGACCACGACGAGCCGTGCGTCGCGATCATCAAGCACGCCAACCCCTGCGGTATCGCGGTCGGTTCGGACGTAGCCGAGGCGCACCGCAAGGCGCACGCCTGCGACCCGCTGTCGGCGTTCGGCGGCGTCATCGCCGTCAACCGTCCGGTGAGCCGGGAGATGGCCGAACAGGTCGCCGAGATCTTCACCGAGGTCATCGTCGCGCCCGGCTACGAGGACGGCGCGCTGGAGGCCCTCGCCAGGAAGAAGAACATTCGCGTGCTGCGCGCCCCGGGCCGCCCCGAGACCCAGGTCGAGGTCAAGCCGATCGACGGCGGCGCCCTCCTCCAGGTCACCGACCGCCTCCAGGCCGACGGCGACGACCCGGCCAACTGGACGCTGGCGACCGGCGAGGCGCTCACCGCGGACGAGCTGTCGGAGCTGGCCTTCGCCTGGAAGGCGTGCCGCGCCGTCAAGTCCAACGCGATCCTGCTCGCCAAGGACGGCGCCTCCGTCGGCGTCGGCATGGGCCAGGTCAACCGCGTCGACTCCGCGAAGCTCGCCGTCGAGCGGGCCGGGGCCGAGCGCGCCCAGGGCTCGTACGCCGCCTCGGACGCGTTCTTCCCCTTCCCCGACGGCCTGGAGATCCTCACCGGCGCCGGCGTGAAGGCCGTCGTCCAGCCGGGTGGCTCGGTCCGCGACGAACTGGTCGTCGAGGCCGCGGAGAAGGCGGGCGTCACGATGTACTTCACGGGCACGCGCCACTTCTTCCACTGACACCCGGATCTCACCGACCCGGACACGACCGCGGCCTCCGGCCCTCCCCCGAGGGAGCCGGAGGCCGCGGTCATGTGACCACGCTCGCGCGGGCCCCCCGCGGGCGGTACCTGAGAAGTCTCAGGGTCACTTCCTGCCGGGAGGGGCGTACTCCTTGAGGTAGTGGGCGACGCGGGTGGAGTAGGCGCGGTTCTTCGGGGGAACACCGCCCGCGGCGTTCACCTTCTTGTACGAGGTCCGGTAGGCGGCGGCGAGCAGGACGCGGCGGTCGCCCGGCAGGGAGGTGTTGAGCAGGGGCTCCATGTAGCACAGGTAGCGGCCCATGGCCGGGATGGACACCGAGGGCGACAGCGGCGGCGTGGGCGTCGCCGAGGCGGGCACGCCGTCGGAGCGGATCCACCAGCGCAGCACGCCCGGCGTCCAGCGGGCGATGCCGTGCTCGCCCCCGTCCACGGAGGGATCGGAGACGTTCGGATCGAAGTCGCTCTCCACCTTCAGCATCGCCGCGATCAGCACCGGGGAGACCTCCCGCTGGAGGCAGTCGTGCGCCGAGTCGACGATCAGGCGGCGGTAGCGCACCGGGATGCCCTTGTCGGTACGGAGTTCGGCGGCGCCGTAGGCGGCGGCGCCCGTGGAGCTCCTGGCCTCCTGCGCGCCCGAGTCGGCCCAGTCGCTGATGCCGTAGCCGAGTGCCGCCACGGCCACCGTCGCCACCGCGGAGGCCAGCGCCACGGCGCCGCGGCGCCGGCGCGGGAGCAGCGCCCTGGGCAGCCGCGGCGAGCGGCCCGTGCCGGCCGCCGTCTCGACCCGCCGCAGCAGCGCGTCGGTGCCGACGCGGTCCGCGTGCGTCCGGGCCAGGCAGTCCCGCACGATCTCCCGCCAGGCGTCCGGGAGTTCGGGGGAGAGCCGCAGCTCGTCCGTACCGCGGGCGTAGGCGACCGCCGCGTCACGGCGGGCCGTCGGGGTGCCGCCCGGCAGCGGGAAGGAGCCGGTCAGCACCAGATGGGCCAGAACGCCGAAGGCCCAGACGTCCGCCGACGGGCGGATGCGGCGGCCCCGCTCGCCGATCTCCGCCCAGAGCAGCTCCGGCGGGGTGTAGTCGGGCGTGGAGAAGGCGGGCGTGTAGGCGTGCGTGCCCTCCAGCTCCGCGGCCATGTTGAAGTCGGCCAGCCGCGCCGAACCGTCCTTCATCAGCAGCACGTTGGCCGGCTTGAGATCGCCGTGCACCCAGCCCGCGCGGTGCAGCTGCGCCAGGCCCTCGCAGATCTGCGCGAGGAGCGCGGGCCCCGCGTCCGGTGCGGGCGTGCGGTCGAGGAGCGCGCCGAGCGACCCCTCCGCCTTCTCCAGCACGAGGACGGTGGCGCCGTCGAGGGCGGGGCGCTCCCGGTCGTCGACGACGAGCGACTCGTACATCCGGATCAGCCGCGGCTGCTTCAGCCTGCGGTGCAACTCGACCTCGCGGTCGATGAGTTCGCGCAGGTGCGTGAGCTGGCGGGGGGTGCCGGTGCCGGTGGGCAGGAACTTGAGGGCGGCCGTGCGGGGCAGGCCGGCCGCCGGGTCGCCGACGCGTCTGCCCTCGTACACGCTCCCGAAGGCACCCGTGGCGATCGGCTCCCGGACCTCCCAGGCACCGACCCGGTACCCCTTGGGCACCGGCACGGCGTACGGCTCGGTCACCGGGCGGCCCGGCCGGACCGTGCGGCGGACAGGACGATCAGGTCGTCCTCGCGCACGAGGTCGAAGCGGAGCGCGAGCGAGACCAGCGACTCCTTCTTGCCGTTCAGGCGCGGGCCCGTGTCGGCCTCCTCCGGGCCGGGCTTCAGACGCAGCTTCACCGCGAGGTAGTCGATGTTCCACTGCACCGAAGTGCGCGACGCGCTCGGCCAGTTCGGGCGCAGCCGGCCGACGACCTGGTCCACCGTGGGCAGCGGCGCGTGCGGTTCGCCCCGCAGCCGCGGCTCGCACAGGGCCGCCAGCACCGCGAAGTACCGCTTGGTGCGGTCGACGGAGAAGGCGGGCGCGGTGGTGGCGCCGTCGAGGCCGCCCTCGGTGTGCAGGTAGTCGTGGCGCGGCGCCCACACCTCGATCGGCAGCAGGTCGCCCGCGGCCGGCAGCACGATCCGCGAGAACTCGAACGGGACCGGCGCGTCCAGCCGGCCCGGCCCGACCTTGATGTGCTCCCCGGCGCCCTCCGGGTTCTCCACGACGTACGTCTGCTCCCGGCTGAGGTTGCTCAGTATCCAGAACGCGCCCTGCGCGGTGATCTCACCCGCTCTGCGGGACACGCCCTCGTGCGGGATCGGCACGTCGACGTCGTGCGCCGAGCGTCCGAAGGTGAGCCGCTCGCCGGGCGCGAGCCGGAACTGGGTGCGGTGGCGTTCCTCCGTGGTCGGCGGAGGTACCACGATGATGCTGTACAAGGTGCGTCTCCCCGTGCCTGCAGCTATCCACGTCAGCGTAGGGGGACGCGCGCGGGCCGTGTCCCCCTCATACGGGTGAGACACGGCCCGGGGCGATTTATTGGCGCGAACTGTTCAGTGCGGCCCGCGTGTTGGTGCCGATGGTGCCGGACGCTCAGTAGCGCGGGCGGTTGAACCAGGCGGCGCCGTTGGCGTTGCCCACGAACACGGCGACCAGAATGGCCAGCACGGTGTGGATGAGGCCCACGACGATGAACGGGTAGATGCCGAGGATCGCGGTGATGATGGCGAAGACCAGGGTGGTGATCCGGACGCCGTTGCCGCCGGTGTTGAACTTCACCGCCAGCACGATCGCGAACACCGCCCAGGCCACGGCGAAGGCCGCGAATCCCCAGAGCATGCCGGACGAGTAGTCGGCGAGCTGCTGGAAGGCGGCGTCGTTCTTGAGCTGGTCGTCGTTCTTGGCGGCGTGGACGCTCGCGGCACCGAAGGCGAACAGGGCCACACCGAGGATCTGGAGGCCGACGATGACCCACAGCATCACGCGGGCCGCGCTCACCGTGCCGGGCATCGACGTCATCACGGGGCCGCCGCCGTAGGGGCCGACCGGAGGAGCCGCCGGGTAGCCGTAGCCGCCCGGTGCCTGCGGCTGCTGCGGATAGCCGTAGCCCTGCTGCTGGCCCTGAGGGGGGCCGTAGGGATTGTTCGGGTCGCCGAAACTCATGGCGGGTCTTCCTCCGTCGGGTCCAAGTGCGGGGACGACGCGCGGCTCCGTACGGAGGAACGTTCTTGTAGTGCGCTCGATCCCCCCGATGAGCTGCCCGCGGCACTATCGGGCCATCGTTCTTTACTGCTGACTTACTTGTCCAGCGGGAAGCCATATGTGTTGTGCAAGTGCAACATCCGTGATCTTGGCCGGATACGGACGGAGGTGTGACGGGGCGGTCGTACGGGCCCCTGATTGGAACCGCGAGGCGGTCATCCGCGAGGATGGGGGTATGACCGCCCAGATTCTCGATGGCAAGGCCACCGCAGCCGCGATCAAGTCCGATCTGACCGCCCGCGTGGCGGCGCTGAAGGAGAAGGGCGTCACGCCCGGCCTCGGCACGATCCTCGTCGGGGACGACCCCGGCAGCCAGAAGTACGTCGCCGGCAAGCACCGCGACTGCGCCCAGGTCGGCATCGCCTCCATCCAGCGCGAACTGCCCGCCACGGCCTCGCAGGAGGAGATCGAGGCGGTCGTCCGCGAGCTCAACGAGGACCCGGCGTGCACCGGTTACATCGTCCAGCTGCCGCTGCCGAAGGGCATCGACGAGAACCGCATCCTCGAGCTGATGGACCCGGACAAGGACGCGGACGGCCTGCATCCGATGAACCTCGGCCGGCTGGTCCTGAACGAGCCGGCCCCGCTGCCCTGCACCCCCAACGGCGTCCTCACGCTCCTGCGCCGCTACGGCGTGGAGATCAAGGGCGCCGAGGTCGTGGTCGTCGGCCGCGGTGTCACCATCGGCCGCCCGATGCCGCTGCTGCTGACCCGGCGCAGCGAGAACGCGACCGTGACCCAGTGCCACACCGGCACCCGCGACCTCTCGTCCCACCTCAGGCGTGCGGACATCATCGTCGCGGCCGCGGGCTCGGCCCACCTGATCCGGCCCGAGGACGTCAAGCCGGGCGCGGCCGTCCTCGACGTCGGCGTCTCGCGCAGCGCCGAGGGCAAGATCGTGGGTGACGTCCACCCGGGCGTCGCCGAGGTCGCCGGGTGGGTCTCGCCGAACCCCGGCGGTGTCGGCCCGATGACCCGCGCGCAACTGCTCGTCAACGTGGTCGAGGCGGCGGAGCGCAGTGCCGGCTGAGGCGAAGGACCCCCAGGAACAGGCGGAGGAGACCGTGCGAGACGCGATCAGCGCTCCTGACGCGACGGGGCACCCGCGTCGCACGACGCGCCGCTTCCCGCTGTTCACGAGGGACACCGCGCGCCCCGAGGGCGGCGGCCGTGCGGCGCCCTCGGACGCCCCCGCGCCCGCCCGGCAGTGGCCGATCCTCGCCGTCTGCGGCGTGGTCGGCCTCGGCCTGCTGCTGACGGCGCTCGACCTCTTCCGCTACGGCACCCTGCTGATCGGCCTCGCCCTGGTCGCCGGCGCCGTGCTGCGCTGGGTCATGCCCGGTGTCGGCATGCTCGCCGTGCGCTCCCGCTTCACGGACATCGTCACCTACGGCGTCCTCGGCCTGGTCATCGTGCTGCTGGCGATGATGGTGCAGCCGAACCCGTGGCTGCAGATCCCGTTCCTGAAGGACACGCTGCACTTCACGGTCAGCAGCGGCGGCTGACGCCGGCACGCGACGGCACCGGCCCGTCCTCTCCCCCGAGCAAGGACGGACCGGCGCCGGGATCCACCCTCCTGCACGGAGAACTGCCTGTTCAACCGCTGTCAGAGCGCTGTGGCACGGAGGTGACCGTTCCGCAACGCGGGAACCATCGGCGGGCCGGCTTCGTCACCTGCTCAGACCGGGCAATTGCGAGAAAGGCCGTGGAGGTGGGCGATGGGCGGCTGGCAGCCGCTGCCGGACGATCTGCCGCCGGAGGTGCGGCACTTCGTGGAGCAACTGCGGCTCCTGAAGGACCGTACGGGGCTCAGCCTCGTCGCACTCGGCGCCCGCACCGCGTACAGCAAGTCCTCGTGGCACCGCTATCTCAACGCCACCCAGCCGCCGCCCCGGCAGGCGGTCGCCGCCCTGTGCCGCATCGCGGGCCTCGCCGAGGCGGATGCCGAACGGTACGTCGTGCGCTGGGAACTGGCCGTCCAGGTCTGGCCGCGGCCGGCGAAACCCGCCGGTGAGCAGAGCGCGCCCGAGTACGAGGACGACCCCACCCTGCCCTGGTGGGACACCCCCGAGGAGGACGGCGGCCGCAGGCCCGGCGGCCCGCTGCTGCTCTACTTCGCGCTGCTCATCGTCCTCATGCTGCTGATCCTGCTGGTCGCCGCCGTCGCCCTCGGCTGAGCCGGACGTCCGGGCGGCGTCGGCGGCCGGTGGGACACTGGACCACGGCCGGGTCGGCGTGCGACGGTGCTGCCGAGCGGCTCGAACGCTCCCGTGCGCCCCCAGCCCGGGAACTGAGATCCTTGTCGGGCGCATCCCTGTGGGTAGCCAGAACGGGCACCACGCACGGGGGAGTCGCGAGGTACCAGCACGAACCGGGGGGAAGAGGGGGAAGCAATGCCTCGTTGGAGGGCCTTGCCGGACGAACTCGATCCGCAGGTCAGGGAGTTCGCGAGCCAGCTGCGGCGGCTCGTGGACCGCAGCGGCCTGAGCATCGCGTCGGTGGCCGACCGTACGGGCTACAGCAAGACGTCGTGGGAGCGTTATCTGAACGGCCGGCTGCTCGCGCCGAAGGGCGCGGTCGTGGCGCTGGCCGAGGTCACGGGCACCAATCCGGTCCATCTCACAACGATGTGGGAGCTCGCCGAACGCGCCTGGAGCCGTTCGGAGATGCGCCACGACATGACCATGGAGGCCATCCGCATATCCCAGGCGCGCGCCGCGCTCAGTGAGTTCGGGGCACCTCCGCCCAACGCCAAGGGCGGCAAGCCGGCCCGCAAGTCCGGTCCCGCGACGGCGACGCCGGGTGTCGCGGGGCCGGCGGGAGTGGTTCCCTCGGTGCCCTCCCCGCCCTCGGCGCCCGCACAGCCGTCGGTGCCGTCCCAGCCGACGGCGCCCGACGTCCGCGACGCCCGCGACCCGGAGGCATCCTCCTCGCAGGCGAGCTCTTCCGGCTCCAACTCGTGGCGGCTGGCCGGTTACAAGGGGCCGTCGCAGACCGGCGGCCGGGCACCGGAGGCCGCGGCGCCGACGCCCTCCGCCGACGGTCCCGCCTGGACGCCGGGGACGCCCGGCCCGTTCGGCGAGCCGCCGCAGGGCCCGCGCCCCGGTGGAGATCCCTCCCCCGGAGGGGGCCGGCGCAGGCTGACGATGTTCCTCGCGGGCGTCGTCGGCGTGCTGGTCGTGATCGCGGCCGTCTTCTTCCTCACCGACAACGGCGGGGGCAAGAAGAACGAGGGCGGCAACAAGCCGTCCCCGTCCGCGGACAAGCGGACCGACCTGCCGCCCGGAGTGAAGTGCGCGGGCGCCTCCTGCACCGGCAAGGACGCCGAGGCCATGGGCTGCACCAAGGACACCGCCGCGGTGACCACCGCCAAGACCGCGGTGGTCGGCGCGACCACGCTGGAGGTGCGCTACAGCAAGACGTGCGGTGCGGCGTGGGGCCGTATCACCCAGGCCGCGCAGGGGGATTCGGTGCAGGTGAGCGCCGGCTCGGCCAAGGAGAACGACAGCATCACCGCGACCGGGGACACCATCGCCTACACCCCGATGGTCGCCGTGAAGGACGCGGGCGAGGCGAAGGCGTGCGCGACGCTGGCGTCGGGGCAGAAGGGGTGCACCCCGTAACGGGCCCTGAAAGACGGTGAAGACAGAGGGGGGCGGCCGCCCGTCCGGGAGAGGAGAGACTGCGACGGCCGCCGTTGGGGGTACCGACCGTGCCGGACTCCCGTGGGGGTACTCGTTCGCGTGCCCGGGATGAGGGTGTGTATTCCTGCCACCCGAGAATTCTTCGTACGGGTCCCGCTCTGTGGGGTGGGCCACAGGGGGCCGCGCATCCGGGATGCCGGATGCGCGATAGCCTGACCGGTGGATCTCTCTTGATACCAAGAGATCGATCATCTGTACGTCCGTCCGCACCCCAGGGCAAGGACGCTACGCCCACCGCCAGCTGTCATACGGAGAACGCCATGACCCGCACTCCCGTGAACGTCACCGTCACCGGCGCGGCCGGCCAGATCGGTTACGCCCTCCTCTTCCGCATCGCCTCCGGCCAGCTGCTCGGCGCGGACGTGCCGGTCAAGCTCCGCCTGCTCGAGATCACGCCCGCGCTGAAGGCGGCCGAGGGCACGGCCATGGAGCTCGACGACTGCGCGTTCCCGCTCCTTCAGGGCATCGACATCACCGACGACCCGAACGTCGCCTTCGACGGCACCAATGTCGGTCTGCTCGTCGGCGCCCGCCCCCGCACCAAGGGCATGGAGCGCGGTGACCTCCTGGAGGCCAACGGCGGCATCTTCAAGCCGCAGGGCAAGGCCATCAACGACCACGCCGCGGACGACATCAAGGTCCTCGTCGTCGGCAACCCGGCCAACACCAACGCCCTGATCGCCCAGGCCGCCGCGCCGGACGTACCGGCCGAGCGCTTCACCGCGATGACCCGCCTCGACCACAACCGCGCGCTGACCCAGCTCGCGAAGAAGACGGGCTCCACGGTCGCCGACATCAAGCGCCTGACGATCTGGGGCAACCACTCCGCCACGCAGTACCCCGACATCTTCCACGCCACCATCGCCGGCAAGAACGCCGCCGAGGTCGTGAACGACGAGAAGTGGCTGGCCGAGGACTTCATCCCGACCGTCGCCAAGCGCGGCGCCGCGATCATCGAGGCCCGTGGCGCCTCCTCCGCGGCCTCCGCCGCCAACGCCGCCATCGACCACGTGCACACGTGGGTCAACGGCACCGCGGACGGCGACTGGGTCTCCATGGGTATCCCGTCGGACGGTTCCTACGGCGTCGCGGAGGGCCTGATCTCCTCCTTCCCGGTCACCGTCAAGGACGGCGCGTACGAGATCGTCCAGGGCCTGGACATCAACGAGTTCTCCCGCGCCCGTATCGACGCCTCCGTCAAGGAGCTCGAGGAGGAGCGCGAGGCGGTCCGCTCCCTCGGCCTCATCTGAGCCCTTTACGGTTCTGTCACGAGCCTGCACGGGCCCCGTTCCGGATTTCGCCGGAACGGGGCCCGTGGCCGTTTTCACCGCTACCGTCTGAAAGCGATAGCCAATGGGGTGATTCGGGGGACGTGTCATGACCGAATGGGACGGCTACGAAGAAGGCCACCACTCCGGCTCCGGGCCGGAGCGCGAACCCAGCGAGGAGAGAGGCCAGGCGGCCTGGGCCGCCGGACAGCCGGGCAGCGTGCCGCCCTGGGCGTCGGCCGAGACACAGGCCGGGCAGACACCGCCGCCGTGGGCGTCCGCCGAGACCCGCACGGGCGGCCCTACGCCGTCGGCCTGGCCGCCCCCGCCGCCGCCCCCTCCGGTCCCGGGCCCCGGCCCGGCCCCCGCGACGACCGTGCCGACCCCGGCGGTCGCACCCGCCCCGCGCCGCGGCGCCCGCAACGTGCTGCTCGCCTTCGTCGCGGTGGCCGTCGTCGGAGCGGGCACCGGAGCGGGCGCCTGGTACCTCACCCGCGACCACTCGACGGGCAACGGGGCCGGTCCCGGGACGAGCGTCAGCGTCACGGTCACCACCACGCCGTCGCAGAGCCCGACGGCGACGGACACCCCGACCGCCACCGGCACCCCGTCGGCCTCGACGCTCGCGTCCCCGTCGTCCTCGCCCTCGGTCGGCTACCGCCGCGCGCAGGACCCCGTCGGCTACTCGGTCGACGTCCCCGACAGCTGGACCCGCCGCCAGACGCAGGGCAAGCTGGCCCCCGTCGTCTACTACGACAACGCCTCCGACGGCCGCCAGCTGCAGATCTTCGAGGTCACCGAGGACACGCCCTACCAGTCCCTGACGCTGGCCGAGACCGACCCGGGCTTCGGCTTCGCCAAGCAGCGCGGCTACCAGCCCCTCGGCCGCGACCGCGGCGACACCTGGGCCGAACTGACCTACCGCTACGACGACACCGACAAGGGTGCCCGCCAGGTCATCGACCACCGCTTCCGGGCCGCCGACGGCACGCTGTACGCGATCCGCTCCAGCGGCCCCGCGGATCTCGACCCGGAGCAGGTGCGGGAGCCCCTCGCCGCGGCCGTGCGCTCCTTCTGCCCGACGGGCGCGCAGTGCTCGTAGCCGCGCGGGTGACCGCGCCGGGCCCGGTCGCCCACGAGGTACCGCTCCAACTGCCGCCCCTGACGGTCGGGTTGGCCTGACATCCGTGGCGCGACGCCGGCCCCGCGCACGCCTGGCTGCGGCGGACGGTGCGGGAGCCGCTTGCCGAGTGGCCCGGCGGCGGGGCGTCTCAGCCGCCCGTCCGTAGCCGCTTCTCGAACCAGTGGTCCGCGTAGACGTGGTCGACGTAGGCCGGGATCTCGGTGTAGCCGGACGCCCGGTACATGGCCTGCGCCTCGGTGAGCGCCCGGTGCGTGTCGAGCCGCACGACGCTCAGCCCGCGCGCGGCGGCCGCACCCTCCAGCGCGGCGAGTATGCGGCGGGCCAGGCCCAGGCGCCGGGCCCCGGCGTGCACCCACACATGCCGGATCTCGCCGACGCCCGGCTCCAGCCGGCGCAGCGCCCCGCAGCCCACCGGGCACCCCTCCTCGTACGCCACGAAGAACGCGCCCGCCTCACCGGAGACCTCCTCGGGCGACACCAGGTCGGACCGGTCGAAGCCCTCCGGGAAGCGGGCGTCGATGTCGGCGGCGTAGGCGTCCAGGCAGGTGCGGGCGTCCGGAGCGGCGCCGTCGACGAGCTCGACGGTGATGGCGGCCAGCCGCAGCAGGCGCTGTGACGTGGTCATCGCCTCGATCAGCTGCGCGCGCCGGCCCGCGTCGAGGGCGTCGAGCAGGCCCGTGGCCAGGGCGTCGGCCCGCCGGTTCTGCTCGTCCACCTCGATACGGCCGGCCGGAGTGAGCGCGATCATCCGCACCCGGCTGTCCTCGGGATGCACGCTCACCCGGACCATGCCCTGCGCCTGAAGCGCCTTGGTCATCCGGCTCAGATAGCCGGCGTCCAGACCGAGCCTGCTCCTGAGCTCGCGCAGCGGGAGCCCGTCCCCGATCTCGAACAGCAGCCGCGCCTCGCCGAGCGGGCGGTCCTGGCCGAGGTAGTGGTCGTTCAGCGCCCCGATGCGGCGCGTGAAGTAACGGTTGAACCGGCGGAGGGCCGCCACCTGCTCCGTAGACACTGGCTCCATATTTCTTTGACTTTAGTCAAAGGATTTTCGGGTGTCCATGGGGCGGCGGCGACGGACGGTTTCAGTGACACGGCGCACTTTGCGGAAGCGATGCGCATGTATCCGCGGGCGAGGGGGCAGGCGCTCCCGGTCCTGGTGGGTGACACCTGTGTCACTCAGGGATGTGGAACAGGAACGGAAGGCAACACGGATCATGGCGGACAGAGCGGAAACCCAAGGGCTGGACGCGCAGGCGACCATCCACGTGGCGGGGGAGTGGCGAGATGCCGTCTCCGGCGCCACGCGCGAGATTCTCGACCCGGCGGACGGACAGCCCTTCGCTCTGGTCGCGGAGGGTGACGAGAAGGATGTCGACCTGGCGGTCGCGGCGGCCCGCCGGGCCTTCGACGACGGCGACTGGCCCCGCACCCCGGTCGCCGAGCGCGCCGCCCTGCTGCGCCGCGCCGCGGACCTCCTGGTGCGCGACCGCGAACGGCTCGGGCGGCTGGAGAGCCGCGACGCGGGCAAGACGATCGAGGAGGGCCGGGTCGACATCGACTGTGTCGCCGACGCCTTCCGCTACTTCGCCGACCTGGTCGCGGGCGAGGCCCCCGGCCGGGTCGTGGACGCGGGCTCGCCCGACATCCACAGCGTCGTCGTGCACGAACCCGTCGGCGTCTGCACGCTGATCACACCCTGGAACTACCCGCTGCTGCAGGCCAGTTGGAAGATCGCGCCGGCCCTCGCGGCAGGAAACACCTTCGTGGTCAAGCCGAGCGAGATCACCCCGCTGACCACCATCGCCCTGATCGACCTGCTGTCCGAGGCCGGATTGCCCGCCGGTGTCGCGGGCATCGTCACCGGACCCGGCCACTCGGTCGGCGCCCGGCTGGCCGAGCACCCCGACGTCGACCTGGTCTCCTTCACCGGCGGCCTGGTCAGCGGCACCAAGGTCGCCGAGGCCGCGGCCCCCACGGTGAAGAAGGTCGCCCTCGAACTCGGCGGCAAGAACCCCAACGTGGTCTTCGCCGACGCCTGCGCCACGGACGAGGACTTCGACACGGCCGTCGACCAGGCCCTCAACGCCGCCTTCATCCACAGCGGCCAGGTCTGCTCGGCCGGTTCCCGCCTCATCGTCGAGGAGTCCGTGCGCGAGCGCTTCGTGGCCGAACTCGCCCGCCGGGCGGGCCGGATCCGCCTCGGCCGCGGCAGCGAGGACGGCGTCGAGTGCGGCCCCCTCGTCTCCGAGCAGCAGCGCGCCAAGGTCGAGGCGTACGTCGCCTCCGCGCTGGAGGAGGGCGCGGTGCTGCGCACCGGCGGCAGGCGGCCCGAGGCCGCGCCGGAGCGGCCCGACGGCGGCTTCTTCTACGAGCCGACGGTCCTCGACCAGTGCCACCGCGAGATGCGCGTCGTACGCGAGGAGGTCTTCGGCCCCGTCCTCACCGTGGAGACCTTCCGCACCGAGGACGAGGCGGTCGCCCTCGCCAACGACACCGAGTACGGCCTCGCGGGCGCCGTGTGGACCACGGACGCCGGCCGGGCCCGCCGCGTCGCGGGACGGCTGCGCCACGGCACCGTCTGGATCAACGACTTCCACCCCTACCTGCCGCAGGCGGAGTGGGGAGGCTTCGGCAAGAGCGGCACGGGCCGGGAGCTCGGCCCCGCAGGGCTCGCCGAGTACCGCGAGACGAAGCACGTCTACCAGAACCTCGCGCCGAAGCCGGTGCGCTGGTTCGCGGGCTGAGCCGCCCTCCCCCACGACCTCCCCCACCCCCCTTGGAGCACGACCCGACATGCCCGAGAACACCCAGATATACGACTACGTCGTCATCGGCGGCGGCACGGCGGGCTCCGTCATCGCCTCCCGCCTCACCGAGAACCCGGACGTCACCGTCGCCGTCGTCGAGGGCGGCCCCAGCGACGTCGGCCGCGAGGACGTCCTGACGCTGCGCCGCTGGATGGGCCTGCTCGGCGGCGAGCTGGACTACGACTACCCCACCACCGAGCAGCCGCGCGGCAACTCCCACATCCGGCACAGCCGCGCCCGCGTCCTCGGCGGCTGCTCCTCGCACAACACGCTCATCGCCTTCAAGCCGCTGCCCTCCGACTGGGACGAGTGGGAGGAGGCCGGCGCCAAGGGCTGGGGCGCGGTGCCGATGGAGGCGTACTACGCCCGGCTGCTGAACAACATCGTCCCGGTCGACGAGAAGGACCGGAATCCCATCGCCCGTGACTTCGTCGACGCAGCTCTGCATGCGACCGGAGTGCCCCGGGTCGAGGGCTTCAACCTCGCGCCTTTCGCCGACGGCGCCGGCTTCTTCGACCTCGCCTACCACCCCGAGGACAACAAGCGCTCGTCGGCGTCGGTGGCGTATCTGCACCCGGTGATGGACCAGCGCGAGAACCTGACGATCCTGCTGGAGACGTGGGCGTACCGGCTCGAGCTGAACGGCACCCGCGCCGAGGGCGTGCACGTGCGCACCAAGGACGGCGAGGAGATCCTCGTCAAGGCCCGGCGCGAGGTGGTGCTCTGCGCCGGCGCCGTCGACTCGCCCCGTCTGCTGCTGCACTCGGGCATCGGCCCGAAGGCGGACCTCCAGGCGCTCGGCATCCCCGTCGCGCACGACCTGCCGGGCGTCGGCGAGAACCTGCTCGACCACCCCGAGTCGGTGATCGTCTGGGAGACCGAGGGGCCGATCCCGGAGAACTCCGCGATGGACAGCGACGCCGGGCTGTTCGTGCGCCGCGACCCCGAACACGCGGGCCCGGACCTGATGTTCCACTTCTACCAGGTGCCGTTCACGGACAACCCGGAGCGCCTGGGCTACGAACGCCCGCCGCACGGCGTCTCGATGACCCCCAACATCCCGAAGCCGAAGAGCCGCGGCCGCCTCTACCTGACGAGCGCCGACCCGTCGGTCAAGCCCGCCCTCGACTTCCGCTACTTCACCGACGAGGACGACTACGACGGCCGCACCCTCGTCGACGGCATCCGGATCGCCCGTGAGATCGCGAAGACCGAGCCGCTGGCCGGCTGGCTCAAGCGCGAGGTGGCCCCCGGCCCGCACCTCACGAGCGACGAGGAACTGAGCGAGTACGCCCGCAAGGTCGCGCACACCGTGTACCACCCGGCGGGCACCTGCCGCATGGGCGCCGCGGACGATCCGCGGGCCGTCGTGGACCCGGAGCTGAGGATCCGCGGCCTGGACGGCATCCGCGTCGCGGACGCCTCCGTGTTCCCGACCATGACCGCCGTGAACCCGATGATCGGAGTGCTGATGGTCGGGGAGAGGGCCGTAGACCTGATGGGAAGTGGTGTGTGATGAGTACTCCGGTCTTTTCGGTCGAGGGGCTGTGGAAGGTGTTCGGCCCGAAGGCCGACCGCGTCCCCGGCGACCAGGAGCTGACCTCGCTGGAGCCCGCCGAACTGCGCTCCCGCACCGGCTGCACGGCCGCCGTCCGTGACGTCTCCTTCGACGTCCACAAGGGCGAGGTCTTCGTGGTGATGGGCCTGTCCGGCTCGGGCAAGTCGACCCTCGTGCGCTGTCTGACCCGGCTGATCGAGCCGACCGCGGGCTCGATCGCCATCGACGGCGAGGACGTCCGCGCCATGGACAGGTCCCGGCTTCGCGAACTGCGCCGCCACCGCGCCGCGATGGTCTTCCAGCACTTCGGCCTGCTGCCGCACCGCACGGTCCTCGACAACGTGGCGTACGGCCTGGAGATCCAGGGCGTGAGCCGGTCCGAGCGGCGCAGGCGCGCCCAGGAGGTCGTCGACAAGGTCGGCCTGGAGGGCATGGAGCAGCGCCGCCCGGCCCAGCTCTCCGGCGGCCAGCGCCAGCGCGTGGGCCTGGCCCGGGCGCTCGCGGTGGACCCCGAGGTCCTGCTCTTCGACGAGCCGTTCAGTGCGCTCGACCCGCTGATCCGGCGGGACATGCAGGAGGAGGTGATACGCCTGCACCGCGAGGAGGGCCGCACCATGGTCTTCATCACCCACGACCTGTCCGAGGCGCTGAAGCTGGGCGACCGCATCGCCCTGATGCGCGACGGCCGCGTGGTGCAGCTCGGCACCCCGGAGGAGATCGTCGGCCACCCCGCCGACGACTACGTCCGCGAGTTCGTCCGCGACGTGCCGCGCGAACACGTCATGACGGTCCGTACGGCGATGCGGCCCGGCGCCTGCGACGGGACGGAGCACCCCGGCGCGCTCGCCCCGGGCGAGGTCGTCGCCGACGCCATCAAGGTCGTCGCCCGCAGCGGCAGGGCCGCCTGTGTCGTGGAGGACGGCCGCTGTCTCGGCGTCGTCGACCACGAACGTCTGCTCGGGGTGGTGGCGGGAACGGAGCCGCAGAAGGAGGCGGTCTGATGACCACGGTCACCGCGTCCGCCCCGCGCCTCGCGCTGCCCGGGGTCCTCAGGCACCACGCCGTGCGCAAGCTGCTGCTGCTCGGGCTCGCCGCCGCGGTCCTCGTGCCGCTCGCCGCCGCCCGCTGGTCGAGCGGCAGCTGGCCGCACGCCCTCACCGTCGACGTCTCCAAGCCGCTCGCCGACGCCAGCAACTGGATCATCGACAACCGCGACAGCCACCCGCTGTTCCTGTACTTCTTCGGCTACATCAGCAACGCGGTCGTGCTCTCCGTACGCGCCGTTTACCTGCTGCTCCTCGCGGCGGGCTGGGCCGGGGTCACGGCCATCGGCGCCGTCGTCGCCTGGCGCGTGGCCGGAGTGCGCCTTGCCCTCGGCACGACCGTCGCGTTCCTGGCCTGCGGGCTGCTGGGCATGTGGGTGCCGACCATGCAGACGCTCGCCCTCATGGTGGTCGCCGTGCTCGTATCGGTGATCGTGGGAGCCGTGCTCGGCCTCGCCGCCGGCCTCTCCGACCGCTTCGACCGGGCGCTGCGCCCCGTCCTGGACACCATGCAGGTGCTGCCGGCGTTCGCCTATCTGCTGCCCGTGGTGCTGGTCTTCGGCATCGGCGTCCCCGCCGCCGTCCTCGCCACCGTCGTCTACGCGGCCCCGCCCATGGCCCGCCTCACCGCGCTCGGCCTGCGCGGCGCCGACAAGGAGGTGCTGGAGGCGGTCGAGTCGCTCGGCGCCACCGCACCCCAGCGCCTGCTGACCGCCCGCCTTCCGCTGGCCCGCAAGGAGCTCCTGCTGGGCCTGAACCAGACGATCATGATGGCGCTGTCGATGGCCGTCATCGCCTCCGTCATCGGCGCGGGCGGCCTCGGTGACCGCGTCTACCAGGCGCTGGCCTCGGTCGACGTGGGCGCCGCCCTCGAAGCCGGCATCCCGATCGTGCTGCTGGCCGTCGTCCTGGACCGCATCACCGGCGCGGCGGGCGAGCACGCCGGCGAGGAACCCGGAGGCCGGCTTCGCTGGCTCTACGCGGCCGTCGCCGCCGTCGCCGTGGCAGTCGCCGGGCGCCTGGCCGGGCTCCTGGACTGGCCCGACGCCTGGACCGCGAACCTCGCCGGCCCGGTCAACCGCGCCGTCGACTGGATGACCGCGCACCTGTACTCGGGCGTCCCCGTCGTGGGCGGCACCGCCGACTGGGCGGGCCGCTTCACCACCTGGGTGCTCGACCCGGTCCGCAGCGGCCTGCAGTGGCTGCCCTGGTGGTCGGTCCTGCTGCTGGTGGCCGCGCTCGCCTGGCTGATCGGCACCTGGCGCACCGCGCTCACCGCGGTCCTCGCCATGGCCGCGATCGGTGTGCTCGGAGTGTGGAAGCCGTCACTCGACACGCTCTCCCAGGTGCTCGCCGCCGTCGCCGTCACGCTCGTCCTGGGCTTCGCGATCGGTATCGCGGCGGCCCGCAGCGACCGCTTCGAACGGGCGCTGCGCCCCGTCCTGGACGTCTTCCAGACGATGCCGCAGTTCGTGTACCTGATCCCGGTCGTGGCGCTCTTCGGCGTCGGCCGCGCCCCGGCGGTCGCCGCGGCCGTCGTCTACGCGCTGCCCGCCGTCGTCCGCATCACCGCGCAGGGCCTGCGCCAGGTCGACCCGGCGGCGCTGGAGTCGGCCCGCTCGCTCGGCGCGAGCAGCGCCCAGCAGTTGCGCCAGGTCCAACTCCCGCTCGCCCGGCCCGCGTTGCTGCTCGCCCTCAACCAGGGCGTGGTCCTGGTCCTCGCCGTCGTCATCATCGGCGGTCTGGTCGGCGGAGGCGCGCTCGGCTACGACGTCGTCTTCGGCCTCGCGCAGGGCGACCTGGCGACCGGTCTGGTGGCCGGTGCCGCGATCGTGTGCCTGGGGCTGATGCTGGACCGGGTGACGCAGCCGACGCAGCGCCGCACGAAGGGCGGTGTGTGACATGGCACCGAACCTGAACCGCAGGACGGCCCTGATCGCCTCCTCGGCCGCGGCGCTCTCCCTCCTCACCGGCTGCGGCGCCGCCGACATGACCAAGCAGGCGTCCCCCTTCGCCAACGCGCAGGGCGCCAAGACCGTGACCCTGTCCGTGCAGTCGTGGGTCGGCGCCCAGTCGAACGTCGCCGTCGCCCAGTACCTGCTGGAGCACAAGCTCGGCTACCGCGTCGACACCGTCCAGGTCGACGAGGTGCCCGCCTGGGACGCGCTCAGCCAGGGCCGGGTCGACGCGATCCTGGAGGACTGGGGCCACCCCGACCAGGAGAAGCGGTACGTCACCGACAAGAAGACGATCACCCGCGGCGGCGGCCTCGGCGTGACCGGTCACATCGGCTGGTACCTGCCGACCTACCTGGTCAAGCAGCACCCCGACATCACCGACTGGAAGAACCTCAACAAGTACGCCTCGCTGTTCCGCACCCCGGAGAGCGGCGGCAAGGGCCAGCTGATGGACGGCTCCCCGTCCTACGTCACCAACGACAAGGCCCTGGTGAACAACCTGAAGCTGAACTACCAGGTGGTGTTCGCCGGTTCGGAGGCCGCGCAGATCACCCAGATGAAGCAGTTCGCCAAGGAGAAGAAGCCCTTCCTGACGTACTGGTACGCGCCGCAGTGGCTGTTCAAGAAGGTCCCCATGACCGAGGTGAAGCTGCCGGCGTACAAGGAGGGATGCGACGCGGACGCGGCCAAGGTCGCCTGCGCCTATCCGCATACCCCGCTGCAGAAGTACCTCAACGCCGGCTTCTCGAAGAACGGCGGCAAGGCGGCGGCCTTCCTGAAGAAGTTCAGGTGGACGACCGACGACCAGAACGAGGTCTCCCTGATGATCGCCGACCAGAAGATGACGCCGGAACAGGCGGCGAAGAAGTGGGTGGACAGCCACGCGTCCACCTGGAAGGCGTGGCTGTCCTGATCACCGGCGCCTGGTCACTTCGTCGGCCATCCCGCGCAGCGCCCGCTCCGCCCAGCGCTGCATCCCCGGCCCGAAGGTGACGCGAGTGGCCCCGAGTTCACCGAGTTCGGTGGGCGAGGGGCCCTTGCCGTCCAGGGTGCCGTGCACGTTGACCGGGCCCTGGATGCCGGACCGCAGCAGCGGCAGCACGTCCGCCGGGGCGCCGATCGGATAGACGCAGTCGGCACCGGCGGCGACGTACAGCGCGGCCCGCTCGATGGCCCGGTCGGGGTCGGCCTCGCCCCGGATGAAGGTGTCGACGCGGGCGTTGACGAAGAGCTGGTCACCGGCCGCCGCCCGCACCTCGGCGAGCCAGTCCGCATGCTCGCGAGGGTCCTTGAGAACTCCTGACCCAGAGTCCTCGAGGTTGCAGCCCACGGCTCCCGTCTCCAGCAGCCGCTCCACCAACTCCTTGGGCGCCAGCCCGTATCCACCCTCGATGTCCGCCGACACCGGCACGTCCACGGCCCGTACGATGCGCGCCACCGCGGCGAACATCTCCTCGGCCGGAGTCGAGCCGTCCTCGTACCCGAGGGACGCGGCGACCCCCGCGCTCGGCGTCGCCAGCGCGGGGAAGCCGGCCTCGACGCACACCTGGGCGCTGACCGCGTCCCAGGGTCCGGGCAGCACGAGGGGGTCGCCCGGGAGCCGGCCCCGGTGCAGTGCGCGGAAGACCTCCACCTTGCTCACGGCGTGTAACCCCCCGGCGGAATGCGGCGGCTGACCATCACCCGGTTCCAGTTGTTGATGGACACGATCAGGGCGATGAGATGGGCGAGCCGGGGCTCGTCGAAGTGCTTGGCGGCCCGCTCGTAGACCTCGTCCGGCACGAAACCTCCCCCAGAGCCGAAAGCCTGGGAGGTGCCCCCAGTCAGCACGGTCACCGCCTCGGTCAGCGCGAGCGCGGCCCGCTCCCGCTCGTCGTAGACGTCCTCGGTCTCCTCCCAGGCGGCGAGCAGATCCAGCTGCCGCTCGCTCACCCCGTGCTTGCGGGCGAGGGCGAGATGCATGTCCAGGCAGAAGGCGCAGTGGTTGAGCTGCGAGGCCCGGAGCACCACCAGCTCGGCGAGCGCGGGGTCGCCGAGCCCCCGCTTCGCGGTCGCGCTGAGCGCGGAGAATGCCTGTGCGACCTCGCGGTCGAGAACCGTCGTCCGGCTCATCGGTGCTGCCCCGCCTCGTAGTGGCCCGGAGTCATCCGGCAGGTCACGCCGAACCGGTTCCAGGCGTTGATCACGGTGATCGCGGCGATCAGCTGCGCCAGCTCGGCCTCCTCGAAGTGCTTGGCGGCCCGCTCGTAGACGTCGTCCGGCACGAAACCTCCCCCAGAGCCGAAAGCCTGGGAGGTGCCCCCAGTCAGCACGGTCACCGCATCGGTCAGCGCGAGCGCCGCGAGTTCCTTCTCCGTGTAGAAGTGCGCCGACTCCTCCCACGCGCCGAGCTGGATGATCCGCTCCACGCTCTCGCCGGCCGCCAGCGCGTCCTTGGAGTGCATGTCCAGGCAGAACGCGCAGTGGTTGAGCTGCGAGGCGCGGATCTTCACCAGCTCCAGCAGCCGGGGGTCGACCCCCTGCCGGGCGGCCGCGTCGAGGCGGAGCATCGCCTTGTAGACCTCGGGTGCGTGCTGGGCCCAGCGCAGCCGGGGCTCGTGTTCGGTGGCGTATTCGACGGTCTCCTGTGTCGTCATGCCGTCGACTCTAGGAGCAGGGCAGCCCACGGGTATGGTCCAGTTCTATGGCGAAATCACGGGCCACTTTGGGCATCGACCTGCATGTGGAGCCGACCGGGCCGAGGGTGCGCCGGGGCCTGACCGACGCCCTGCGCGAGGCCGTCCGCACCGGCCGGCTGACCCCCGGCACCCGGCTGCCCTCCTCCCGCGCCCTCGCCGCCGACCTGGGCATCGCCCGCAACACCGTCGCCGACGCCTACGCCGACCTGGTCGCCGAGGGCTGGCTCACCGCGCGGCAGGGCTCGGGCACACGCGTGGCGGCGGGGGTGCCTTCCACGGCTTCGGGGCCGTGGGGGAGCGCAGCCGTCCAGCCCACCGGCACCGCCCCGCAGCCCCGCCCCCGCAGCCGCCCCGCCTACGACCTGCTCCCCGGCGTGCCCGACCTCTCCTCCTTCCCCCGCGCCGAGTGGCTCAAGGCCGCCCGCCGCGCCCTCGTCGCCGCGCCGAACGAGGCCTTCGACTACGGCGACCCGCGAGGCCGCGTCGAACTGCGCACCGCCCTCGCCGGCTACCTCGCCCGCGCCCGGGGCGTACGCGCCGACCCCGGACGCATCCTGGTCTGCGCGGGCATCTCGCACGGCCTGCAGATCCTCGGCGCCATGCTCCGGGCACGCGGCGCGAGCACGGTGGCCGTGGAGTCGTACGGCCTCGACGTCCACTGGCGGCTGCTGGCCGACGCCGGCCTGCGGACCGTCCCGCTGCCCTTCGACGAACTCGGCACGGATCCACGGCAGTTGACGGAACAGGCTGCCGTCCTGCTCACCCCCGCCCACCAGTTCCCCATGGGGGGCACCCTGCACCGCGACCGTCGCGCGGCCGTCGTCGACTGGGCGCGCCGCACCGGCGGGCTGATCGTCGAGGACGACTACGACGGCGAGTTCCGCTACGACCGCCAGCCCGTCGGCGCCCTCCAGGGCCTGGACCCCGACCACGTCGTCTACGCGGGCACCATCAGCAAGTCCCTCGCTCCCGGCCTCCGGCTGGCCTGGCTGGTGCTCCCGTCGGGCCTCGTCAAGGAGGCGGCACGGGCGAAGGGCGGCAAGGACATGTGCGGCGCCCTCGACCAGCTGACCCTCGCCGAATTCCTCACTTCGGGCGCCTACGACCGCCACGTGCGCGCCGCCCGTCTGCGCTACCGGCGCCGCCGTGACGCGCTCGTGGCCGAGCTCGCGCGCCGCGCCCCGCAGGTCCACGCCACCGGCATCTCGGCCGGCCTGCACGTGGTGCTCCGCCTGCCGCCCGGCACCGAACAGGCGACGCTACGGGCGGCCTCCTGGCAGGACCTCGCACTCCACGGCCTGCACCGCTACCGGCACCCCGACGCGACGTTCAAGCCCCTGGACGCGCTGGTGGTGGGCTACGGAACACCACCGGACCACGCGTGGTCGGGAGCACTGGAGGCGCTGTGCACGGTGCTGCCGGAATCCGACGAGCTGGAGGCGACGGGCCGGGGTTGACGGGGCCGGAGCTGAACGGGCCGGAATCGTCGGCGTCAGAACCGTCCGGCCCGTGATGGCCCCCTCCGTTTTTGTGAACGCCGAGGCGGAGTGCCGAGAGGCAGTGGGCGGGATTCAGGCCGTCTCCTCCACCTCCGGCGCCTCCCCGAACCGTGCCAGCGCCAGCGCCCCCGCGACGGCGATCACGAACCCCAGGACCGCCAGCCAGGCCAGCCCGTCCCGGGTACGGTCCCCGAGCCACACCACGCCCACCAGCGCCGGTCCGATCGTCTCGCCGATCACCATTCCGGCCGTCGCCGTGGTGACCGAACCGCGCTGGAGCGCCGAGGTCAGCAGCAGGAAGGCGCCGCCCCCGCCGAGAAGGAGCGCGTACATCGCCGGATTGGTGAGCAGATCCGACGGTTTGAGTGAGTCGATCAGCCGCACCGACACCTCCACCACCCCGAACCCGCACCCCGCCCCCGATCCGAGGACCAGTGCCCGCCCGCGCCCGGTCCAGCGGCCGCCGAACAGCCCGAGCAGCAGCACCAGTACGGCGATCGCGAGCATCACCCACTTCAGCGCCGCGGGCGCCGCGCTGTTTCCCTCGGTCCCGGACGCCAGACCGAGCATCGCGAGCCCGGCGCACACCACGCCGACCGCCGCCCACTCCACCCCGCTCAGCCGCACCCGCAGCAGCCGCGCCGCCACCACCCCGGTGACCGCGAGGCTGGACGCGAGGGCCGCCGCCACGGCGTAGATCGGGATCGACCGCAACGCGGCGATCTGGAGCAGGAATCCCAGCCCGTCCAGCGCCAGCCCGGCCAGATAACGCCACTGCCGCAGGGCCCGGAGCAGCAGCGCCGCCTCCCCGCCCGCGCCCCCTTCCGCACTCGCCGCTCGCGCGGCGACCGCCTGCAGCACCGTCGCGGTGCCGAAGCAGACCGCCGCCCCGAGGGCGCACAGCATCCCAAAGATCACAAAGTGACTGTAGGGGAGGCCCGCCCGGATGGGGCCCCTCGGGGTGTGCTCACACCGATCTCTAGGCTGGCCCCTGACATCGCGACCGACATCGCGCGACGGTACTTCAACGGGGAGACAGGACATGGCGGACGCACGCCGGCAACTTCGCTCGGGCACGGTCGTACTCGGCGGCATGGGACTGCTCGCCGCGGCCCTGACCGCCTGCTCCTCGGACCCCGACAAGCGCTGCGTGGACCGCGACAGCTACCACCTCGCCAAGGGCTACAAGGTCGTCTCCGACAAGAACTGCACGTCCACCAAGACCTCGGCCAGAGGCTCCTGGTACTACGGCGGCAGCAAGAAGGGCTCCTGGGTCGAGGACGGCTCCTTCACCAAGCCCCGCAAGGCTTCCGGTGGTTCGGGAGGTTCCGGCGGCGGCCACGGTGTCTCCCGCGGCGGCTTCGGCGGCGGCAAGGGGAGCTCCGGCGGCTGAGCCGGGACACGGGCCACACCATGCGACGCCACACCATCACCCCCCGCCCCGGCTGGCAGCAGACCGTCGAGGAGCAGGGCCTCATCTACCCGCTCACCCGGCACCCCGACGACTCCCTGCGCCCGTACTGGGACGAGAGCGCCTACTACTCCTTCACCCTCGACGAGGTGGAGGCGCTGGAGGAGACCGTCGAGGAACTCCACCGCATGTGCCTGGCGGCGGCGGACCACATCGTCACCGCCGGCCGCTTCGCCGACCTGGGCATCACCGACCCCCGCGTGGCCGAGGCGGTCGCCGACGCCTGGCGCCGGCGCGACGAACTCCCCTCCCTCTACGGCCGTTTCGACCTCCGCTACGACGGCACCGGCCCGGCGAAGCTTCTGGAGTACAACGCCGACACCCCCACCTCCCTGGTCGAGGCCGCCTCCCCCCAGTGGTTCTGGATGGAGGAGCGCTTCCCGGGCGCCGACCAGTGGAACTCCCTCCACGAACGTCTGGTCGCCGCCTGGAAGAAGCAGTCCGCCCTCCTCCCGCCGGGCAGCCCCCTCTACTTCGCGCACTCCTCGGACGACGAACTCGGCGAGGACCTGATGACGGTCGCCTACCTCAAGGAGACCGCCGAGCAGGCAGGTCTGGACACCGACTGGATCTCCATGGAGGAGATCGGCTGGGACTCCCTCTCCGGCCGCTTCGTCGACAACCAGCTCCGCTTCATCCGCAGCTGCTTCAAGCTCTATCCCTGGGAGTGGCTCACCACCGACGGCTTCGCCGGCCATGTCCTCGACACCCTCGACAACGGCGGCGGCACGGGGTCGACGATGTGGATCGAGCCTGCCTGGAAGATGCTCCTCAGCAACAAGGCCCTCCTGGCGATCCTCTGGGAGCTCCACCCGGGTCACCCCAACCTCCTCCCGGCCTACCTCGACGGGCCCCGCGACCTGGCGAGCACGACGGGCTACGTCGCCAAGCCCCTGCTCGGCCGCGAAGGCGCCGGTGTGACGGTCCACGAGCCCGGCACCGAGCAGGCCGGCAACAGAACGATGCCGCCATCCCTCCACGAAGAGGCGTGCTGCTACCAGGAGTTGGCTCCGCTGCCCGACTTCGACGGCAACCGCGTCGTCCTCGGCGCCTGGGTCGTGGAGGACGAGTCCGCGGGCCTCGGCATCCGCGAGTCGTCCGGCCTGATCACGGACGAGTACGCCCGCTTCCTGCCGCACGTGATCCTCTAGGAGCTTCCCGGTTCCGGAAGGGCGCCTCCGAGGGCGCCGGAGCGAAACGCCGAAACGTGCAGGGTGCCGGAGGTGCCCCCACTTTCGTCGTCGCTCGCATGGTGGACGCGGACCCTCGGCCTGCCGGCCCGCCCGGTAGGCTGGCCGACGGGCCGTGACTGGCGCGCTGGGATGGGACCGACCATCGGGGAGCGGCCCGTGAAGCGAGCGAGTGCCGTGCGCCTGGGCCAAACCGTGAACCGTGAATGCTTCAAGCCACGCCACCCGGAGGCCGACGACATGTCAGAGCAGCAGCCCCTCTCCACCGAGTCCACCGCCTTCCGTGCCGCCCTCGACGTGATCAGGTCCGTCGAGCCGCGCGTCGCCGACGCCATCGGCCAGGAGGTCCACGACCAGCGCGAGATGCTGAAGCTGATCGCCTCCGAGAACTACGCCTCCCCGGCCACTCTTCTCGCGATGGGCAACTGGTTCAGCGACAAGTACGCCGAGGGAACCATCGGCCGCCGCTTCTACGCCGGCTGCCGCAACGTCGACACCGTCGAGTCCCTCGCCGCCGAGCACGCCAGGGAGCTCTTCGGCGCCCGCCACGCCTACGTCCAGCCGCATTCCGGCATCGACGCCAACCTCGTCGCCTTCTGGTCCATCCTGGCCCAGCGCGTCGAGACCCCGGCACTGGAGAAGGCCGGCGTCCGCCAGGTCAACGACCTGTCCGACGCCGACTGGGCCGAGCTGCGCCGGGCCTTCGGCAACCAGCGCATGCTCGGTATGTCCCTGGACGCCGGCGGCCATCTCACCCACGGCTTCCGCCCCAACATCTCGGGCAAGATGTTCGATCAGCGCTCCTACGGCACCGACCCCACGACGGGCCTGGTCGACTACGAGGCGCTGCGCGAGTCGGCCCGTGAGTTCAAGCCGCTCATCATCGTCGCCGGCTACTCCGCCTACCCGCGCCTCGTGAACTTCCGCATCATGCGCGAGATCGCCGACGAGGTCGGGGCGACCCTGATGGTGGACATGGCGCACTTCGCCGGCCTGGTCGCGGGCAAGGTGCTGACCGGCGACTTCGACCCGGTCCCGCACGCCCAGATCGTCACGACCACCACCCACAAGTCGCTGCGCGGCCCGCGCGGCGGCATGGTCCTGTGCGACGACTCCCTCAAGGACCAGGTCGACCGCGGCTGCCCGATGGTCCTCGGCGGTCCGCTGCCGCACGTCATGGCCGCCAAGGCCGTCGCCCTCGCCGAGGCCCGCCGGCCCGACTTCCAGGACTACGCGCAGCGCATCGTCGACAACTCCCGTGCGCTGGCGGAGGGCCTGATGCGCCGGGGCGCCACCCTGGTCACCGGCGGCACCGACAACCACCTCAACCTGATCGACGTCGCCACCTCGTACGGACTCACCGGACGCCAGGCCGAGGCCGCGCTCCTCGACTCCGGCATCGTCACCAACCGCAACGCCATCCCGGCCGACCCCAACGGCGCCTGGTACACCTCCGGCATCCGGATCGGCACCCCCGCCCTGACCACGCGCGGCCTGGGCACCGCGGAGATGGACGAGGTCGCGGGCCTCATCGACCGTGTCCTCACCAGCACGGAACCGGGCACCACCAGCAAGGGCACCCGGTCGAAGGCCCAGCACATCCTCGACCCCAAGATCGCGGACGAGATCTCGCGCCGCGCCACCGACCTCGTGGCCGGATTCCCGCTGTACCCGGAGATCGACCTGGGCTGACACGCCCTCTCTGGAGTTTTCAAAGATCCGGGACTCTGCGAGGTCCACGACGGTCGAGGCGGAATGCGCGACGGTCAGAGATCGATGAGTTCCTGTCGTGGCTCCTCCCGCGGCGGTCCGGCTCCCGGCCGGGCCGCCGCGCGGCGTATCAGCAGCGTGCCGCCTGCGCCGGCCACGAGCCCCACGGCCAGCCCCGGGACCGCCCACCAGCGACTGCCCCGGCCGCCCCCGTCCCCGGCGGCCTTCCGCGGGGCGGCCCCGTCCCCGCCCCGCCCGGCCTCGGACGCGCTCCCGCCGAGCCCGGCGAGCACCATCTCCCGCTCCAGCTCCACGAAGATCGAGCGCGGCGCGCGGTGCCAGCGGATGTCGTCGTCCTGGATGTCCGGTGCCGGATCGGTCCGTATCCAGGGCGTGCCGTCCGCCGCCACCACCAGCTGGTCCTGCCGCTCGACCGCCACGTCACCGCCCGGCGCACGATCCGTCTGCGGCCAGCCCCCGACGCCCGTCAGGCCCCAGACCACGGTGAAGTCCACCGGCGGAAAACGGCCCTCGGCCCACGCCTCGGGCACCCGCTCCGTCCCCATGTAGTCGGGCCGCAGCAGCTGCCGCAGATGGTCGAAGGAAGCCTGGCCGGAGCGCAGCACCGTCGTCCGGCCTGTCCCGCCCGCCACGATCATCGCCAGATCCGGGACGTCCGGGTGAGGGTTCGCCGGCCCACCGGCCGAAGCGGAGGACGCGCCCCACAGCGTCAGGGCGAGCAAGGTCGCCAAGGTCCCTGCCAGTGCCGCCGGTTCACGGACCCCGCGCTTCCATCCACCCATGTCGTCCCCCCACCGGAAAGTCCGCGCGGCCCGTCCTCGAACCGCATGTCACTTCTGGTACACCGCCCGGCCCGCCGGGGTTCCCAGTCCCGGCGAACTATCCAGAGGACTCGGACGACTTCCCCGACGGCGCCCGCACCGACTCGGCGATCCGCACGGCCCGCTCCTTGGACGCCACGCCCTCCAGGCGCAGCGTCACGCCCCCGTCCCCGGTCGCATGGGTCCACAGCAACGTCGGCCCGGCGGTCCGCTCCTCGCGTGTGAAGCGGTGCCCGTCCGCGTCCACCAGCCAGAAGCTCAGCAGATGCGGCTCGGGGAACCACAGGGCGAAGTCCCGCACGCCCCCGGACGGCGTCCGGCTGCCCAGCGGGAGCCACTGCGGAGGCTCCCGCAGTCTCTTGGCGAAGCCGACGTCCAGCCAGGCCGGGAACTCGTCGAGCCGGACCGTCCGCCTGCCCTCACGCCAGCACAGGCTCACCAGGAACCGGCCGTGCGGCTCGTCGGTCACCGCCACCGTGTCCGGCATGCCGAGCGCGTCCGGCACCAGCGGCTCGAAGCCGGCCCGCTGCCGGGCCTGTCCGAGCGACACCGACCTGCCACAGCCGGGCACAACGGCTCCGGGCGAGGGCACCGCCGAAGGGTCGTACCGCACCTCGACCCCGCCGAAGTCGAACCAGTCCATGACCGCGGCCCGCACGGGAGGCGTGAGCGCGAGCACCGTCAGCAGGCCGCACAGGGCCGCGGTCACCGACCGCCACCGCAGCCGCGCCCAGCGCCGGACCGCACGCAGCCCCTCGCGCGCGCCCCGGGGCTCGGCCGTGGGAACCGGCAGCCGCTCGGCCAGTATCTGTCCCAGCACGCGCTCGACCATCGTCTCGGAGCCGAGAGGATCACCGGCGCCCCCCGCGCCGCTCGCCCCGGGCGCCTCCAGCGACCTGCCCAGCGCCCGCAGATCATCCCGCAGCCCGGACGCGCCGCCGTCACGACGCCGACCGCGGACGCGTCCTCGCTGCCCCGGACCCCGGTCACCGTCACGGCCACGCCCACCCTCACCGTCGTACACATTCGGTCCCTCACTCACGCTCATCACCCCCTTCCCGGGGCTCGAAATCCGGCAGGAGCCGGCCCAGCTTGCGCAGGGCGCGGTTGAGGCGGGACTTGACCGTCCCGCGCGGCCAGGCCAGGGCCTGGGCGGTCTCGGACTCGTCCATCTCCAGGAGATAGCGGTAGGTGACGACCAGGCGGTGCTCCTCGCTCAGCCGCTCCAGGGCCGCCAGGAGGGCGGTGCGGCGCTCCGTCTCCAGCGTCGCCATCGCCGGGTCCGCCGATTCCGGTATCAGCGGCTCCGCCTCCGCGAAGGCCGCCTCCCGGCCGGCGAGCGTGCGCTGCCGCGCCGCCGTGCGCACTGTGTTCCTCGTCTCATTGGCGACGATCGACAGCAGCCACGGCTTGAAGGCCGCGCCGTCCCGGAATCTGCCCAGCGCGCAATACGCCTTCACGAAGGCCTGCTGCACCACGTCCTCCGCGTCCGCCCCCGCCCCGAGCGCGGCGGCCGCCCTGAGCGCGATGCCCGTATGGGCCCGCACCAGCTCCGCGTACGCCTCCGGCTCTCCGGCGCGTACGCGTGCGATCACCGCGGCCTCATCGACGATGCGGCCCCCCTCCCGCGTCCTCACACCCTTGTTACACCGCGGGAGACAGATCGGTTCCCGTCTGTTTCCGACCAGTTCCGGATCGGGGCCCGGGACCTGAGAGAATGGTGAACATGGCTTCAGACCGTCCCCGCGTGCTCTCCGGAATCCAGCCCACCGCAGGCTCGTTCCACCTCGGCAACTACCTCGGCGCCGTTCGCCAGTGGGTCGCCCTGCAGGAGTCCCACGACGCGTTCTACATGGTCGTCGACCTGCACGCGATCACGGTTCCCCAGGACCCGGCCGAGCTGCGCGCGAACACCCGTCTGGCCGCCGCCCAGCTCCTCGCGGCCGGTCTCGACCCCGAGCGCTGCACGCTGTTCGTCCAGAGCCATGTCCCCGAGCACGCCCAGCTGGCCTGGGTCATGAACTGCCTCACCGGCTTCGGCGAGGCGAGCCGCATGACCCAGTTCAAGGACAAGTCCGCCAGGCAGGGCGCCGACCGCGCGAGCGTCGGCCTGTTCACGTACCCGATCCTCCAGGTCGCCGACATCCTGCTGTACCAGGCCAACGAGGTCCCGGTCGGCGAGGACCAGCGCCAGCACGTCGAGTTGACCCGTGACCTCGCCACGCGCTTCAACGGCCGCTTCGGCGAGACCTTCACGATCCCGAAGCCGTACATCCTCAAGGAGACGGCGAAGATCTACGACCTGCAGGACCCGTCGATCAAGATGAGCAAGTCGGCGTCCACGCCGAAGGGCCTGATCAACCTCCTCGACGAGCCCAAGGCCACCGCGAAGAAGGTCAAGAGCGCGGTCACCGACACCGACACCGTCATCCGCTACGACGTCGCGAACAAGCCGGGCGTCAGCAACCTGCTCACCATCTACTCGACCCTCACCGGCAAGTCCGTCGCCGGGCTGGAGCGCGACTACGAGGGCAAGATGTACGGCGCGCTGAAGACGGACCTCGCCGAGGTCATGGTCGAGTTCGTGACGCCCTTCCGGGAGCGCACCCAGCAGTACCTGGACGACCCGGAGACGCTGGACGCGATCCTGGCCAAGGGCGCCGAGAAGGCGCGCGCGGTCGCCGCGGAGACCCTCTCTCAGGCGTACGACAAGGTGGGCTTCCTGCCCGCCAAGCACTGACGCGCACCACTGCCCACGGGCACCTTTCGGCAGAGCGCTGCACATCACTACGGTTGCGCGTGCCCACGACACATCCGTAGCCGTACAGTCGATAGCCGACGGCCGAGAACAAATCCGTCACGACGACAGGAGACGACGTGGGGACCGTAACGATCGGCGTTTCGATCGCGGTCCCGGAGCCTTACGGCAGCCTGCTCCAACAGCTGCGCACGGGCTTCGGCGACGCCGCGGCTCAGGGCATTCCCACCCACGTCACCCTGCTGCCGCCGACGGAGGTCGACGGCAGTGCCCTGCCGGCCGTGGAGGCGCATCTGACCGATGTCGCCGCGGCCGGGCGGCCGTTCCCGATGCGGCTGTGCGGGACCGGCACCTTCCGGCCCCTGTCACCCGTCGTCTTCGTACGGGTCGACGAGGGCGCCGAGGCGTGCACCTGGCTGCAGAAGCAGGTCCGCGACGCCTCCGGCCCGGTGCCGCGGGAGCTCCAGTTCCCGTACCACCCGCACGTCACGGTCGCTCACGGCATCGACGAGGAGTCGATGGACCGCGCCTTCGAGGAACTCGCCGACTACCGCGCCGAGTGGTCGTGCACCGGCTTCGCGCTGTACGAGCAGGGCCCCGACGGCGTCTGGCGCAAGATGCGCGAGTTCCCCTTCGGGAGCCCGATGGTGCCGCCCCAGGGTGGTCATGTTCGCGGCACCATCCCCAGCCACTGACCGGAACCGAGTAGCCGGCACTCACCGGAACCGAGCCCCCGCCGCTGATCAGACCGGCAGCCGGCGCAGCACCGCCCGCGGCACATGCCGCAGCACCGACATCACCACGCGCAGCCTGCCGGGCACCCACACCGTCTCCGAGCGCCGCCGCAGCCCCAGTTCGACGGCCGTGGCGACCGCCTCCGGGGTCGTCGCGAACGGCGCCTCGGGCAGACCCGCGGTCATCTTCGACCGGACGAACCCGGGGCGTACGACCATGACGTGCGCGCCCGTGCCGTACAGCGCGTCGCCCAGGCCCTGCGCGAAGGCGTCCAGGCCGGCCTTGCTGGAGCCGTAGATGAAGTTGCTGCGCAGGGCCCGCTCGCCGGCGACGGAGGAGAGCACCACCAGGGATCCGTGGCCCTGCGCCTGCAGCGCGCTCGCGCTCACCAGGGCCGCCGACACCGCCCCTGTGTAGTTGGTCTGCGCGACGCGCACCGCGGCGGCCGGATCGCGCTCGTCGCGTGCCTGGTCGCCGAGGATCCCGAAGGCGAGCAGCACCATGTCGACGTCGCCCTCGGCGAAGACCTTGCCGAGGACGGTCTCGTGGGAGCCGGGGTCGAGCGCGTCGAAGGCGACGGTGTGCACGTCGGCGCCGTGCCCGCGCAGCTGCTCGGCGGCCTGTTCCAGGGCGGGGGAGGGGCGTCCCGCGAGCCACACCGTGCGGGTGCGGCGGGCGATGAGCCGGCGTGCGGTGGCGAGCGCGATCTCGGACGTACCGCCGAGGACGAGCAGGGACTGGGGGAGGCCGAAGGCGTCCTTCACGACAGCAGCTCCTAGGTGTCTAGAGGGCGAGACGGCGGGACAGGTCCGAGGCGAACACCGCGCGCGGGTCGAGTTCGGCCCGCAGGGCCCGGAAGTCGTCGAGGCGCGGGTACATCGCGGCGAGCAGTTCGGGGCGCAGCCGGGCGTCCTTGGCGAGGCAGACGCGTCCGCCGGCCGCGGCGACCTCCTCGTCGAGGCCGTCGAGGAAGGCTGTGAGGCCGGGCAGGCGGGCCGGGAGTCCTAGGGCGAGCGACCAGCCCGGCAAGGGGAACGACAGCCAGCCCGGGCCGGTCTCACCGAAGCGCTTGAGGACGGCCCGGAAGGCCGGGGAGCGCTGTGCGGCGATGCGGCGCACGATCCGGTGCAGGGCGTCCTCCTGGCCGTCCCCGACGACGCACTGGTACCGCACGAAGCCGCCGCGGCCGTGGACACGGTTCCACTGGGGCGCGCCGTCGAGCGGATGCAAGTAGGCGGAGATGCCGCGCAGTTCGCCGGTACGCACGCGTGGCGTCGTCCGGTACCGCAGCTCGTTGCACAGGCCCGCGGCCGGGCCGCCGAGCAGGTCCGCCGGGAGGAGCGCCGAGGGAGCGGCGAACCGCCGGGTTCGGAAGGCCAGCGGAGCTCTACGCGCGCGTGCCGGCAGCGCGTCGAGCGGGGCGTGGTCGGCACGGGTGAGGACCGCGCGCCCGGTCGCCGCGCCACGGGCCGGCAGATCGAGCCAGGCGGCCGAGTAGCCGTAGAGGTGGTCGGTGGCCGTCAGGCGCGCCAGCAGGTCGTCGAGGCCGGTGGTGCGCACCGTGTCGACCGACATCAGGGAGGTCTCCACCGGCAGCAGCCGGACGGTGGCCGTCAGGATCACTCCGGTCAGGCCCATGCCGCCGGCGGTCGCGTCGAACAGGGGCGTGTCCCGGCCTACCGTGCGGATCTCGCCGTCGGCGGTGAGGAGTTCGAGCGAGAGGACGTGGCGGGAGAACGATCCGGCCACGTGATGGTTCTGGCCGTGGACGTCGGCGCCGATCGCTCCGCCCACCGTCACGTGGCGGGTGCCGGGCGTGACCGGCACGAACCAGCCGAGCGGCAGCAGCACCTCCATCAGGCGGTGCAGCGAGACGCCCGCGTCGCACAGCACGGTGCCGCCGTCGGCGTCGACAGCGTGGATGCGGTCGAGGCCCGTCATGTCGAGCACCGTTCCGCCGGCGTTCTGCGCGGCGTCTCCGTACGCCCGCCCCAGGCCCCTCGGGATGCCCCCGCGGACTCCGCAGCCCCGGACCGCGGCCACGGCCTCCTCGTACGTCCTGGGACGGATCAGACGGGCCGCGGTGGGAGCGGTGCGGCCCCAGCCCGTGAGGGTGACGGGAACGGTGTCGGCAGACATGTCGGTGACCGTATCGCCCCTTTACCGGCGATCAGTTTGAAAACATGACGCTCATCCGCGAAATGGGTGATTAGTGGGATGTCGGGCAATATTGCCACGACATCGACGGCCTTGAGCGCGCACGGCGCGGTAACGCCGCAATCCTTTCGGGGTACTCGCACAGGGGTATGCGCACATCGGGTGTCCGTACCGAGGGGAGAGTCGGATCATGGACTGGCTGAAGAAACTCCCCGTCGTCGGCCCGCTGGTGGCGCGACTGATGCTCACGCACGCGTGGCGTTCGTTCGAGCGTCTGGATCGTGTGAAGTGGACCAGGCTGGCCGCCGCGATGACCTTCACCAGTTTCGTCGCGCTGTTCCCGCTGCTCACCGTGAGTGCCGCGGTCGCCGCCGCCACGCTCAGCGACCAGCAGCAGAAGGACCTCCAGGACAAGATCGCCGAGCAGGTGCCCGGCATCTCCGACCAGCTCGACATCCAGAGCCTGGTCGACAACGCAGGCACCATCGGCCTCATCGCGGGCGCCGTCCTGCTGTTCACCGGCATCGGCTGGGCGGGTTCCATGCGGGACAGCCTTCGGGCGGTGTGGGAGCTGCCCGACGAGGAGGAGAACTTCTTCCTGCGCAAGGCCAAGGACCTGGGCATCCTCGTCGGACTCGGCGGCGCCGTCCTCGTCACGCTGGCGACCTCCACCGTCGCCTCGGCGATGGTCGGCTGGATCACCCGGCAGATCGGCATCGACAAGAACGGCTGGGGCGGCATCCTGCTCTACGTCATCGCGTTCGCCGTCTCCGTGTTCGCCGACTTCCTGCTGCTTCTGTACGTCCTCACCCTGCTGCCCGGCGTCGAGCCGCCGCGTCGCCGGCTGGCGATCGCCGCGCTGACCGGCGCGATCGGCTTCGAACTGCTGAAGACGCTGCTCAGCGGCTATATGCAGGGCGTGGCGGCGAAGAGCATGTACGGCGCGTTCGGCGTGCCGGTGGCCCTGCTGCTGTGGATCAACTTCACCTCGAAGCTGGTCCTGTTCTGCGCCGCGTGGACGGCGACGCAGAGCAAGGAGGCCGCGGACGACGTCACGGCCGAGGTCGGCGGCGTACCAGATCCGGCAGCGGCCAGCGGCGGTTGACCAGGAAGGCGCCCGCCCCGAGCAGCACCAGCACCCCGGCCGCTATGGCGAAGGCGACCCCCATGCCGCCCGGGGCGCCCTTCGCCGTGGAGCTCGCCACCGGCGCACCCGAGGCGTCACCGGCGCCGCCCGCCTGGCCCGAGGGGGTCGCCCCCGGCTGCGCGCTCGCCTGCGCGCTCCGCGGCGCGACCAGCGCGCCCACCGGCGTCGCCTTGCCGGACGCCTTGAAGCCCCAGTCGAAGAGCTTGGAGGTCTCCTTGTAGACCTCGTTGTGGTCGCTCTTCTCCGGGTGCATGACGGTGACCAGCAGCACCCGGCCGTTGCGCTCGGCGACGCCCGTGAAGGTCGCGCCCGCGTTCGTCGTGTTGCCGTTCTTCACGCCCGCGATGCCCTGGTAGACGGGGGTGTCGTAGTCGCCCGCCAGCAGCCGGTTGGTGTTCTGGATCTCGAAGGACTGACGGACCGGCTTGCCGCCCTTCTTGCCCTTCTTCGTCTCGCCCGGGAACTTGGCGCGCACGGTCGAGCAGTACTCCCGGAAGTCCTTCTTCTGCAGCCCGGAGCGGGCGAACAGGGTCAGGTCGTACGCCGACGAGACCTGGCGCGGGGCGTCGTAGCCGTCGGGCGTGACGACGTGCGTGTCGAGGGCCTGGAGGTCCTGGGCGTGCTCGTTCATCTCCTTGACGGTGGTGTCGACGCCGTCGTTCATGGCCGACAGCACGTGCACGGCGTCGTTGCCGGAGCGAAGAAAGACGCCGAGCCACAGGTCGTGGACCGTGTAGGTCTCGCCCTCCTTTATCCCGACCATGCTGGAGCCGGCGCCCATACCGGCCAGGTCGGCGGGGACGACCTTGTGCTTGTCGGTCTTCGGGAACTTCGGCAGCACCGTGTCAGCGAACAGCATCTTCATCGTGCTCGCCGGGGGCAGCCGCCAGTGCGCGTTGTGCGCGGCGAGCACCTCGCCCGACTCGGCGTCCGCGACGATCCACGAGCGGGCCGTGATGTCCTTGGGGAGCACCGGGGCGCCGCTGCCGAGGTTCACCTGGGTCCCCGACAGGCCGAGGCGGGCGCCGCCCACGCTCGACATGTGCGCGGGGGGAGTGGCCGACGGACTCGTGGAGGGACTGGGGGCCGCGAGGGCGGCGGTCGCGGCCAGCGGGAGCGAGGACAGGGCGGCGGCGGTGACCAGCAGGGATCGCCTGATGGTCTTCTTGGGAGCGGACACGGACGGAAACGTACATGCCGTACGGCGCGAAGTCCCGCCTCCCACCCCACCCCGGACGCCGAACGGGACAGGCGGCGGTGATACTGGACGCATGAAGCTCAGTCGCCCCGTCTCCTGGTTCCTGCTCGCCTTCGGGGTGTGGAGCTGGGTCATCTGGGTCACTTTCGTCAAGAACCTGGTCAAGGACGGCAGCGGCCTCGCGTTCGACGACGGCCACCCGACGGCCTACTTCTGGGTGCACCTGACGCTCGCTGTCGTCTCCTTCGTATTGGGGACGGTCATCGGCGGCATCGGGTTGCGCGGCCTGCGCGCTTTGCGTCAGACCTCATAAGCGGCGAACCCGCACACAACGCCAGAACCGGCAACGGGGGTCAACGGCACGGTGGTCATCGTCTTCGTCCTGGTCGCCCTGCTCGCGCTCGGCGTGCTCGGCGCGGCCAACTGGTACCTGTGGCGCCGTCTGTTCCGCGACACGACGGCGCGGCCGGGCCCGGTGCGGCGGGCGGGCGCGGCGCTGATCGCGGGCGGCTGGGTGCTGGCCGTCGGCGCGATCGTCGCCGAGCGCGCCGGCGCCCCCTTCTGGCTCCAGCAGGTCCTCGCCTGGCCGGGCTTCCTGTGGCTCGCGCTGTCGCTCTACCTGCTGCTGGCCGTGGTGGCGGGTGAGGTCGTACGGCCGCTGCTGCGCCGCGCGTCGACCCGGCGGGCGCGCGCCTCGGCGGACGTACCGCAGGCGCTGCCGGTTTCGGCCGGATCCGTACCCCTGCGCGAACCCGAGTCCGGGCCCGGGCCCGAGTCAGGCAGTGAGCCGGAGGGCGGGTCCTCCGACCCCTCACGCCGCCTCTTCGTCTCCCGTGTCGTCGCGGGCGCCGCCGCGGCCGCCGCCGTCGGCACCGTCGGGTACGGCACGTACGGCGTCCTGCGTGGTCCGAGTGTGAAGCGCGTCACCGTGCCGCTGGCCAAGCTCCCGCGTGCGGCGCACGGGTACCGCATCGCGGTGGTCAGCGACATCCACCTGGGCCCGATCCTCGGCCGGAGCTTCACGCAGAAGGTCGTCGACACGATCAACTCCACGCAGCCGGACATCGTCGCGGTCGTCGGGGACCTGGTCGACGGCAGCGTGAAGAACCTGGCTCCGGCGGCGGCCCCGCTGACGCAGCTGCAGGCGCCCTCCTACTTCGTCACCGGCAACCACGAGTACTTCTCCGGCGCCGAGCAGTGGGTCGAGGAGGTGCGGCGGCTCGGACTGCACCCGCTGGAGAACGCCCGTACCGAACTGCCCTGGTTCGACCTGGCAGGTGTCAACGACATCGCGGGCGAGAGCACGGGCCAGGGCCCCGACTTCGGCAAGGCGCTCGGCGACCGGGACACGGCACGCGCGTGCGTGCTCCTCGCCCACCAGCCGGTCCAGATCCACGACGCCGTCAAGCACGGCGTCGACCTCCAGCTCTCCGGCCACACCCATGGCGGCCAGCTCTGGCCCGGCAACTTCATCGCGGCGGCCGCCAATCCGACCGTCGCGGGCCTGGAGCGCTACGGCCACACGCAGTTGTACGTCAGCCGGGGCGCCGGCGCCTGGGGGCCGCCCACGCGCGTGGGGGCGCCGTCCGACATCACCGTGATCGAACTGGCCTCGACGCGGGCCTGACCGTCCCGGGCCGTCCGTGGTGACCGCTTGCGCGACCATCCGGGACGGACCCTGTGAAGACGCTGTGAAACGTGGCGGAAACCCCTTGCGGCGACTTCGGTCTCAACTCACCAGATTCCTCTTCCCTCAGCTGAAACACGTGTGATTAGGTGAGCCGCGCCACTAGGGGGTGGCACATGGGGTGGGGCCCTTCGGGGCAGGGGAGGGCAAACCGATGCGCTCGGTTCGCATGCGCATTCTCGCGTCGCTTCTGGTACTTGCGGGCGTGGGAGTGGGTGGCTGGCAACTGCTGCCGTCACAGGAGGACTCCGGGAAGACCATCAGGGTCGGCACGACGGACGAGATCACGGCACTCGATCCGGCCGGCGCCTACGACGCGGGCTCCTGGGCGCTGTTCAGCAACGTCTTCCAGTCACTGCTGACCTACGAGCCGGGCAGCGCCACGCCGGTGCCCGACGCGGCCCGGAGCTGCGGCTTCGTCGGAAGCGAACCGACCACGTACCGCTGCCGGTTGCGGGCCGGGCTCACCTTCCCGAGCGGCCGCGCGATGACGGCGGAGGACGTCAAGTACTCCTTCGACCGGGTCAAGAAGATCAAGTCCGACGTCGGCCCGTCCTCGCTGTTCGGCACGCTCCGCTCGGTGAGCGCGGACGGCCTGACCGTCACCTTCCACCTGTCCTCGCCGGACGCCACGTTCCCGTTCAAGGTGGCCACCGGCGCCGGCTCGATCGTGGACAGCCAGAAGTACCCGAAGGGCGGCCTGCGCACCGACGCCGGCGTGGACGGCACCGGGCCGTACGCGCTGACGTCGTACGACAAGGGCAAGAAGGCCGTCCTCATGCCCAACAAGCGCTACCGGGGCGCCCTGAAGAGCACGGGCCGGCCCGTCGACCTGCTCTACTACGTCGACCCGCAGGCCCTCGACAAGGCCTGGAACGCGAAGCAGGTCGACGTCGCCACCCGCCAGCTGCCGCCCGGGGTCCTGTCCGGGCTCTCGGCGAGCGATCCGCACCAGCGACTGTCGGAGTCGGACAGCTCCGAGACCCGCAACCTCTACCTCAACACCCGGGCGGGCTCGCCCCTGCACGACGTGCGGGTGCGGCAGGCCATGGCCTGGCTCATCAACCGCGAGCGGCTGGCCGCCACGGTGTACGAGGGGACCGTCGACCCGCTGTACTCGCTGATCCCGACGGGCATCACCGGCCACACCACGTCGTTCTTCGACGCCTACCCCAGGCAGGACGCGCAGAAGGCGAAGACCCTGCTCGCCGAGGCCGGCGTGACGACGCCGGTCCGCTTCACCTACGGCTATGCCAAGAACCGCGGCGCCTCCGAGGCGGAGGCCACGGCCCTCAAGCGGCAGCTGGAGGCGAGCGGCCTGTTCAAGGTGACCCTCAAGGGCTACGAGTGGACCGACTTCCAGGAGCGCTGGGCCGCCGGGAAGCTGGACGCGTACGCCGTCGGCTGGGTCGCCGACTACCCGGACCCGGACACCTTCGGCGCCCCGCTCGTCGGCAGCGACGGGACCATGAACACCGGGTACAGCAGCAAGGCGGTCGACGGGCTGATCCGGACCAGCCAGTCGTACGCCGACCGCTCGGACGCCGCGACCGACTTCAGCAGTCTCCAGCAGGACGTCGCCCGCGACGTGCCGGTCATCCCGCTGTGGCAGGGCAAGGAGTACGTCCTCAGCAGCGAGGACGTCGGCGGCGGCCAGTATCTCGACGACGGCACCGGCGTGTTCCGGCTGTGGAGCCTCACCTGGATCTGACGTGAACTCGCGGCGCCGGCCTCCGCGAGGGATGCCGGACACCCGTCCGACGCAGGACCATGTGACGGAGGCGTGCGCACGGTGAGGAGCGAACGTGTTGAGACGCAACTCCTTCCGGCTGCCCCGGCATCCGGCTTCCGTCGGTCTCGCCCGGCACCGGGTCCGGGACCATCTGGCCGACTGGGGCCATCTGCCGGACGATCCGGCGCTGGCCGACGCGGTGCTGCTGGTGTCCGAGCTGGCGACCAACGTCGTACGCCACGGGCCGCTGCTGGAGCGGGAGTTCGAGGTGGCGGTGACCGCGCTGGCGGACGGCTCCTGTCTCATCGAGGTGTCGGACGAGGGCCGGCTGGAGCCACGTCTTCGCGTCGTCGGCGACCGGGAGGAGGCCGGCCGCGGCCTGCATCTGGTGGAGCACGTCGCCGCGGCCTGGGGGGTGTGGAGCAGAGGGCGCCACGGCAAGACGGTGTGGGCGCTCGTGACGGCCAACGCCTGAGTCACGCAAGGGGAGTTGCGGCCGGCAGGCGTACGGCCCCCGAAGTCACGGCCGTGCGGCCGTGCGGGCCGGGAGCGTGACCGTCACCGCCAGACCCTCTCCCGGTGCCGTGCGCACCGCCACCTCTCCGCCGTGTGCCTGCACGACCCCCTGCACGATCGCCAGGCCCAGTCCGCTGCCCGCGCCTGTGCCGATCCGGAAGAAGCGGTCGAAGACGCGTGCCGCGTCGTCGTCGCACAGCCCCGGGCCCTCGTCCGCGACGCACAGGTGGACGACTCCGTCCTGCCGTCCCACGTCCAGCCGCACCGGCACGTCCGCGGGCGTGTGCGTGCGGACGTTTCCCACCAGGTTGCCGAGCACCTGCCTCAGACCCGACTCGTCGGCGTGCACCAGGAGCGCGCCGTCGGCGCCCACCGTGATGGGCCGCTGAGGCTGCTGCACCCGCAGGTCCTCGGCCGCGTCCCGTACCAGGCGGCTCAGGTCGACGTTACGGAAGCGCAGTTCGGGCTGCTGGTCGAGGCGGGCCAGGGTGAGCAGCTCGTCCACCAGCCGCCCCATGCGGTCCGTCTCCGCCAGTACCCGCTCCCAGGCGCGCTTTCGCTCGTCCGGATCGCTGAGCATGCCCTTGTCGTACAGCTGGAGATAGCCGCGTATCGCGGACAGCGGGGTGCGCAACTCGTGCGAGGCGTCCGCGACGAAGCGGCGCAGCTGGGCCGCGCTGTGCTCGCGCGTGAGGTACGCCGACTCGACCTGGTGGAGCATGGAGTTGAGGGCGAGCCGCAACTGCTCGACCTCCTGCGTCGGATGGGTGCTGGAGGGGACGCGCAGGGTCAGGTCGCCCTCCGCGATCGCCGACGACGTCTCCACCATGTCCTCCAGCGGCCGCATCCGCCGCCCCACGCTGAACAGCGTCAGACAGGCGAGCAGGGCGAGCAGCAGACCGCCGACCGCGAAGTCGAGCCGGAGCGCCTTGCTCATGCCGGTGTGCAGGGCCTCGGTGGAGGTGGCCATCAGGACGTACGTGCCGTCGGCCAGCCGCACGGCGGTGACCCGGTACGGGGTGCCGTGCACCTTCACGTCGTGCGGATCGGTGTCCTTGGCGAGGGCCGCGGCGTCACCGACCGCGTGGGCCAGACCCCGCTGCGCCTCGGTGGGCTCGACGCCGAGTATGCCGACGGCCGTGCCGCGGCCGTCGACGGCCGTGTAGATCGAGTCCGGGGCGGAGCGCTCCTTGTCCGTGTCGTCCGGGACCAGCCGGTCGTGTACGAACGCCAGGGCGCTCAGCGAGTCGATCTGCCGGATCGTGAGCTGCGAACCGCTCAGGGAGTCGCGCATCTTGGTCAGCTGCGAGTCGACCTGGTCGAGCAGGTAGTAGCGCATGCCCATGAGGCTGATCGCGGTGGTCGCCACGATGCCGAGGGCGAGCAGCGCGACGTTGGTCAGCGTCAGCTTGGCGCGCAGCGAGTGCATGCCGCGCTCGCAGTTCAGCCAGCGGATCCTCATGCCAGCCCGTATCCCACACCGCGCCGGGTGGTGATCACCGGTGGCCCGAGCGCCTCCAGCTTGCGCCGCAGATAGCTGATGTACGTCTCGACCACGGTGGACTCGGGCGGAGTGTGCTCGTACTGCCAGACGTGGCGCAGGAGTTGCTCCTTGGGCACGATCCGGCCGCCGTTGCGCACCAGGAAGCGCAGGAGCGCGTACTCGGTGGGGGTGAGCTCGACGCTGCGGCCCGCGCGGTGGACGCTGTACGTCGTCTCGTCCAGCTCCAGGTCGCCGTATCTCAGCGGGGGCCGCTGCGGCAGCACGTCCGCCGGGCGGGTGCGGCGCAGCACGGCCGTGATCCGGGCGACCACCTCGTCGATGTTGAACGGCTTGGTGATGTAGTCGTCGCCGAAGCCGAGGGCGCCGACGATCTCGGCGGGCGAGTCGCGCGCGGTGAGGAAGACGAGCGCCAGATCGGGCTGCCGGACACGCAGTTCACGCCCGAGCGCCCGGCCGTCGCCGTCCGGGAGCATGACGTCGAGCAGTGCCGCGTCCGGCCGGGTGCGCTCGATGAGCGCGAGGGCCTCGCGGACGGTGCCCGCGACCATCACCTCGAAGCGGTGGTAGCGCAGGGCGATGGCCAGGACGTCCGCGATGCTCGGCTCGTCCTCCACCACCAGCACGGTGCCTGGAGCCGTCGTCATGTCCCCAGTATCGGGTGGACCACCGGCAGCGGGGCCGGATCGGTCTTTGGAGTTCCTTGAGAGTCATGGCCCAGCCCGCCCGTGCGCGTGCCGCGCACCCAATCCTGTTGCCCAGGACCTGGGGGACCGACCGACGACCGACAAGGAGCGATTGATCGTGGCGGCATTGGCACGGTGGTGCTATCGGCACCGGCTGGTGGTCCTGATCCTTTGGGTGGGGGCGTTGTTCGGCGTGGGCTTCTCGGCCTCGGCGGCGGGCACGAACTACGCGAACGTCTTCTCCCTCCCCGACACGGACTCCAAGAGCGCGTACGACCTGATGCAGAAGGCCTTCCCGAGCACCTCGGGCGACACCGACACGGTGGTGTGGAAGGTCGACGACGGCTCGGTGCGGGACCAGGCGGTCCGGACCCGCGTCCAGCCGGCCCTCGACAAGATCGCGAAGATGCCCGGCGTAGGCGCGGTCGCCAGCCCCTACGCGGGTGCCCGGGGGGCCGCGCAGATCAGCGGTGACGGCAAGATCGCGTACGCCCAGCTGACCTTCACCAAGCGCGCGAACGAGGTGCCCAAGGACCTCGTCCAGAACGTCGTCGACACCGCGCAGAACGCCGAACGCGGCGGCCTGCGGGTCGAGTTGGGCGGCCAGGCGATCCAGCGCATCCAGGAGCCGCCGCAGGGCCTGTCGGAGATGGTCGGCATCGTCGCCGCGGCCGTCGTGCTGTTCCTGGCGTTCGGCTCGCTCTTCGCGATGCTGCTGCCGATCGCGATAGCCGTCTTCGGTGTGGGCATGGGCCTGTTCTCCACCCAGCTGCTCAGCCACACCACCGACGTCCCCGACATCGCTCCGCTGCTCGCCTCCCTGATCGGCCTCGGTGTCGGCATCGACTACGCCCTGTTCATCGTCACCCGGCACCGGCGCGGCATCCAGCGGGGCATGGACCCCGAGGAGTCGGCGGTCACGGCCCTCAACACGTCGGGAAGGGCGGTGCTCTTCGCGGGCGGCACGGTCTGCATCGCGCTCGCCGGCATGCTCGTGACACGGCTGCGCTTCCTGGACGGCGTCGTCATCGGCACCTCGCTGACCGTGGTGCTGAGCGTGCTCGCGGCCACGACCCTGCTCCCGGCCCTGCTCGGCCTCCTGGGCCCGCGCGTGCTCAGCCGCCGCCAGCGGCGCCGGCTGGCCGCGAACGGTTTTGAGACCGAGAAGGCGAGCGGGCTCGCCGCGCGCTGGTCGGTGAACGTCCAGAAGCGCCCCCGCCGGATCGCCGCGCTCGCCCTGGTCGTCATGGCCGTGCTCGCCATCCCGGTGCTGTCGCTCCGCCTCGGCGCCACCGACCAGGGCAACGACGACGCGTCGACGACCACCAGGAAGGCGTACGACCTGCTCGCGGAGGGCTTCGGGCCCGGCTTCAACGGCCCGCTCCAGGTGGTCAGCGTGAGCGGCGACACGGCCACGCTGGTCAAGGGCATCGACGCGACCCCGGGGGTCGCCCGGGTCGCCCCGCTGCCGCCCGCCAAGGGCGTGACGGTGATCCAGGTCGTGCCGACGACGTCACCGCAGTCGAAGCAGACGGACGACCTGATCGACACCCTGCGCAACGAGGTGATCCCGAAGGCGGGCGCGCAGGCGCACGTGGGCGGCGTGACCGCGGTCTCCAAGGACTTCGCGTCGGTGACGGGCGACCGTCTGCCGCTGTTCATCGCGACGATCATCGGACTCGGTTTCCTGCTCCTGCTGGTCGCCTTCCGCTCGCTCGTGGTGCCGTTGACGGCCGCTCTGATGAACCTGATCGCCGCGGCGGCCTCCTTCGGCGTGCTCGTCGCGGTCTTCCAGTGGGGATGGGGCCTGGACCTGCTCGGCCTCGGCAAGGAGGGACCGATCAACGCCTTCCTGCCGGTGATCATGCTGTCGCTGCTCTTCGGGCTCTCGATGGACTACCAGGTGTTCCTGGTCAGCCGGATGCACGAGGAGTGGGTGCACACGAGGGACAACGCGCGCGCGGTGCGCGTGGGCCTCGCCGAGACCAGCCGGGTCATCAACAGCGCCGCTCTGATCATGGTCTGCGTGTTCCTGGCGTTCGTCCTGAGCGGCGACTCGGGGGCGGCGATGGCGGGCGTCGGCCTCGCGGCCGCGGTCGCGCTCGACGCCTTCATCCTCCGTACGGCCCTGGTGCCGGCCGCGATGCATCTGCTCGGGAACTCCAACTGGTGGCTGCCGGGATGGCTGGAGCGGCGGCTGCCGCACCTGGCGGTCGAGCCGAAGGAGGAGGCGCTCGAACCGCCGGCCGCGCACGGCCCCGCCTCGGCGGTCCACGGCTTCATCCGCACCTCCGACGGTGAGCCGGTCGACGGCGCCTCGGTGACGCTGCTGTCCAACGGCGGCCGTCAGCTGGACCGGGTGACGTCCCTGGCGGACGGCTCGTACATCGTGTCGGTGCCCGCACCGGGGACGTACCTCCTGGCGACCACGGCCGCGCCGTACGGCTCGCGGGCGGCCCATGTGGCGGTGGCCGAGGGCCCTGTGGTGTTCGACGTGGAGCTGGCGGAGGGCGAGGTGGACGCGGTGAACTGACCGCGTCCCGGCGCTAGGACTTGCCGGGGGTGGGGAGAACCTTCGTCATCCCCGGCAGGAAGTCCGTGAACAGTTCGTGCACCTCCCGCACCAGCGGCCGCAGTACCCGGAAGCGGGCCAGGGAGACGCCCCGGGCGGTCAGCCGGGCCCCCCGCTCGGCGAGCCGGTAGCTGCGCTCCCGGCCCTCCGTGCGGTCGAAGATCCAGTACAGGACCAGGCCCATCTGGGAGAGCCACATCAACTCGGGCAGTATGTCCCGCAGTTCCTCCGGGACCTTGGTCCTGGTCGCCCCCGCGAGCACCTCCCGGTGGATGGAGATGGCCTCCTCGCGCGCGTGCTCCGACTCCTCGGAGAACGGGCTGAGCGGGCTGTCCGGATCGGCGGCGTTCTTGAAGAACTGGACCGCGAACTCGTGGTACGGCGTCGCGATGTCCAGCCACACCCGCAGCACGCCGGCGAGCCGCGCCTCCAGGTCGGTCTCCCGGTCCAGGACCTCCCGGACCGCCACCCGGTGCTCGGCGGCGATCCGGTCGTAGAAGCCCTGGATCAGGTGCTCCTTGCCGGCGAAGTAGTAGTACGCGTTGCCCACGGAGACGCCGGCCTCCGTGGCGATGGCCCGCATCGTCGTCTTGTCGTAGCCGCGCTCCTGGAACAGCCGCATCGCGGTCTCCAGGATCAGCGCGCGGGTCTGCTCGGACTTGGTCGGGTTGGCGCCCTCGTCGGGGCCGTCGTTCTTCGCAGGCACGGAACCAGAGCCTAAGGGGTGAGGCACGTACCGTCGTCGCACCCCGGTGTCACGTACCGCCAGCCCTGCCCCGGGTCGTAGCGCCAGCCGTCCCCGCGGCTGTACGCCCGGCCGCCCCACTGGCCGCCCCGCCACTTCGCGGCCGCCAGCACCGCCCCCTTGGCGAGCCTCGCGCCCGACGGAGTGCTGAGCCGGTGGGCGAGCGGCCGGTGCTCGCGCAGCGCCCACAGGGTGACGATCCAGGCGGCGGCGCCCCGGTAGACCTGCCCGGCGTCGCCCACGGCGGTGATGTCGTCGAGGGTGGCGCGGTGGTCGAGGGCGGGGAAGCGCCGCCGGGCCTGCTCCGAGCCCGCGGGCACGAGCTCCAGCGGCACGAGCTGCGGCTGCCGCGTGAGCCAGTCGCGCAGGAAGGTGCACAGCGAGCACTCGGCGTCGTACAGGAGGGTGAGCCGGCGGACCGGGACCCGGTCCGCCGCGGTGGTGCCCACGGTCCTCACGCCCCGACCCAGTCCTGCGGCGCGACCGGCGGCACCTGCTCCCGCTCCAGCGCCCCGCGCCGCCGGATCTTGTTGAGGACGTACACGTTGCCCAGGTGCATCACGCCGAGCACCAGGAGCACCACGCCGAGCTTGGTCGACAGGGTCTCGAAGATTCCCCGGGTGTCCTCGATGGTGCCGTCGCCGCTCAGGTACAGGGCGACGAAGCCGAGGTTGACGAGGTAGAAGCCGACCACCAGGAGGTGGTTGACGGCCTCGGCGAGGTTCTCGTTCCCCTTGAGCACGTCGGCGAGGAAGATCCGTCCGTTGCGGCTGAGCGTGCGGGCCACCCAGATGGTCAGCGCGATGCTGACCAGCAGGTAGATGACGTAGGCGACGACCGTGCGGTCCATGCCCCCACCCTTCTTGAACGCGTTCAAAAAGCTGACGGGGATGACTCTAGACCCATTTTTGAACGCGTTCAACCGGGGGAGGGGTGGTGTGAAGTCTCAGGTGCGGCGGCCCAGTTCGGGGCGCTTGGTGTAGTCGGTGAATCCGACGACGTTCCCCCACGGATCGGCGATCTCCACCGTCCAGCCGGTGGCCACGGCGAAGGGCTCGTCGAGCGGGGGGATGCCGGCCGCGGCGAGGGCGCGGGCCGTCGTCCGCGCGTCGGTCACCTCGATCCACAGGCGCGCGGAGGGCCAGGGCGGTGGTCGGTGCCCCAGGCCGTCCTCCTGGCGCAGCAGGACGCCGGGGGTCTCAGCGCCGGCGTTGAGCAGCGCGATCCCGGCCTCGTCGAACCGGAACCCCACCGCGAACCCGGCGCTCTCGTAGAAACCGACCGCCGTGCCGAGGTCGCCGACGGGCAGCAGGACGTTGTCGAATCCGAGCAGTTCGTACGACTGGTCATCTGACATACCGTCAGAATAGGACGCGAGAAGGGCCCCGCCCCGGTGCGAAACCGGGGCGGGGCCCTTCCTGGCGCAGGAGAGCGGAGCTCAGAAGCGGCGCGTGATCAGCGCCCGCTTGACCTCCTGGATCGCCTTCGTGACCTCGATGCCGCGCGGGCAGGCGTCCGTGCAGTTGAAGGTCGTGCGGCAACGCCACACGCCGTCACGGTCGTTGAGGATCTCCAGGCGCTGCTCGCCGGCCTCGTCACGCGAGTCGAAGATGAAGCGGTGCGCGTTGACGATGGCCGCCGGGCCGAAGTACTGGCCGTCGTTCCAGAAGACCGGGCACGAGGACGTGCAGGCCGCGCAGAGGATGCACTTCGTCGTGTCGTCGAACCGCGCGCGGTCCTCCGCCGACTGCAGCCGCTCGCGCGTCGGCTCGTTGGTGTCCTTCGTGATCAGGAAGGGCATCACGTCGCGGTACGCCTGGAAGAACGGGTCCATGTCGACCACGAGGTCCTTGAGCACCGTCAGGCCCTTGATGGGCTCGACCGTGATCGGCTTCTCGGGGTTGATGTCCTTGATCAGCGTCTTGCAGGCAAGGCGGTTCTTGCCGTTGATCCGCATGGCGTCGGAGCCGCAGATGCCGTGCGCGCAGGACCGGCGGAACGTCAGCGTGCCGTCGACGTCCCACTTGATCTTGTGCAGGCCGTCGAGGACGCGCTCCTTGGGGTCGATCTCCAGCTGGAAGTCTTCCCAGGTCGCCTCGGCCGAGACCTCGGGGTTGAAGCGGCGGACACGGAAGGTGACCGTGATGTAGGGGGACGCCGCGGACTCCGCCTCCACCTTGTCCAGAACAGGGGTTGCCATCAGTACTTACGCTCCATCGGCTGGTAGCGGGTCTGGACGACCGGCTTGTAGTCGAGACGGATGGACTCGGTGCCGTCGTCGCCCACCTCGCGGTACGCCATGGTGTGGCGCATGAAGTTGACGTCGTCGCGGTTGGGGTAGTCCTCGCGGTAGTGACCACCGCGGGACTCCTTGCGGGCCAGGGCGGACACGGCCATGACCTCGGCCAGGTCGAGCAGGTTGCCCAGCTCGACGGCCTCCAGCAGGTCCGTGTTGAACCGCCGGCCCTTGTCCTGGATCGCGACGTTCTTGTAGCGCGCGCGCAGCTCGGCGATCTTCTCGACGGCCGTCTTGATCGTCTGCTCGGTGCGGAACACCATGACGTTCGCGTCCATGGTCTCCTGCAGCTCGCGGCGGATGACCGCCACGCGCTCGGTGCCCGTCGACGAACGCAGCTGCTCGACCTGGTCGATCACGAGCTGCGCCGGGTTCTCCGGCAGCTCGACGAAGTCCGCCTTCTGGCTGTACTCCGCCGCCGCGATGCCGGCCCGGCGGCCGAACACGTTGATGTCCAGCAGCGAGTTGGTGCCCAGGCGGTTGGCGCCGTGCACCGACACGCAGGCGACCTCGCCGGCCGCGTACAGACCCGGGACGACCGTCGTGTTGTCGGTCAGGACCTCACCCTCGACGTTCGTCGGGATGCCGCCCATCGCGTAGTGGGCCGTCGGCTGGATCGGGATCGGGTCGGTGTAGGGCTCGATGCCGAGGTAGGTGCGCGCGAACTCCGTGATGTCGGGCAGCTTCGCGTCGAGCTGCTCCGGCGGGAGGTGCGTGAGGTCGAGGTAGACGTGGTCGCCCTCGGGACCGCAGCCGCGGCCCTCGCGGATCTCCGTGTAGATGGAGCGCGAGACGACGTCGCGGGAGGCGAGGTCCTTCATGACCGGCGCGTACTTCTCCATGAAGCGCTCGCCGTCCTTGTTGCGGAGGATGCCGCCCTCACCGCGGGCGCCCTCCGTCAGCAGGATGCCCATGCGCCAGATGCCGGTCGGGTGGAACTGGAAGAACTCCATGTCCTCCAGCGGCAGACCCCGGCGGTAGACCGCGGCCTGGCCGTCACCGGTCAGCGTGTGCGCGTTCGACGTCACCTTGAAGAACTTGCCGCAGCCGCCGGACGCGTAGATCACGGCCTTCGCCTGGAAGACGTGGATCTCGCCGGTCGCCAGCTCGTACGCGACGACACCGGCCGAGCGCTTGACGCCGTCGACCTCGGTGATCAGCTGGTCCAGGACGTAGAACTCGTTGAAGAACTCCACGCCCTCCTTGACGCAGTTCTGGTACAGCGTCTGGAGGATCATGTGGCCGGTGCGGTCCGCGGCGTAGCAGGACCGGCGGACCGGGGCCTCGCCGTGGTTGCGGCTGTGCCCGCCGAAGCGGCGCTGGTCGATCGTGCCGTTCGGGGTGCGGTTGAACGGCAGGCCCATCTTCTCCAGGTCGAGGACCGAGTCGATGGCCTCCTTCGCGAGGATCTCGGCGGCGTCCTGGTCGACCAGGTAGTCACCGCCCTTGACCGTGTCGAAGGTGTGCCACTCCCAGTTGTCCTCCTCCACGTTGGCGAGCGCGGCGGCCATGCCGCCCTGCGCGGCGCCCGTGTGGGAGCGGGTGGGGTACAGCTTGGTCAGCACGGCGGTGCGGCTGCGCTTCGTCGACTCGATGGCCGCGCGCATGCCGGCGCCGCCGGCGCCGACGATGACGGTGTCGTACTTGTGGATCTTCATGATTCTCGCAGCCCCGTGCCTAGCGGATGTTCGGGTCGAAGGTGAAGATCACCAGCGTGCCCAGCAGGATGGTGAACACCGTGGCGGTGTAGAGCAGGGCCTTCAGCCACAGCCGGGTGTTCGCGCGCTCCGCGTAGTCGTTGATGATCGTGCGCAGGCCGTTGGCGCCGTGCAGCATCGCGAGCCACAGCATCAGGAGGTCCCACACCTGCCAGAAGGGGGACGCCCAGCGGCCGGCCACGAAGGCGAAGCCGATCTTCGAGACACCGCCGTCCAGCACCAGCTGGATCAGCAGGTGGCCGATGACCAGGACGACCAGGACGACGCCGGACAGGCGCATGAAGAGCCAGGCCGCCATCTCGAAGTTGCCCCGGGTCGACTTCGGGGTCTTCTTGGTGCGCTTGCGCGGGGCCTCGATGAGGGGCGCCGGGTTGTCGACGTTGTAGACGGAGTCGCCTTCGACGGGCCCGATCCCGGACGCGGTGGTTTCAGTGGTCGCCATCTGAGTCAGCTCCCGAACAGTTCACGAGCGGCGTGGCCGAGGACGGGGTAGATCGCCCCGAGCATCAGCACGACCCAGATGCCCACGACGGACCAGAGCATCTGCTTCTGGTAGCGCGGGCCCTTCGACCAGAAGTCGACGGCGATGACGCGCAGGCCGTTCAGTGCGTGGAAGAGGATGGCCGCGACGAGGCCGTACTCCAGCACAGCCACGATCGGGGTCTTGTACGTGGCTACGACCTTGTCGTAGTCCTCGGGGGAGACACGAACGAGAGCGGTGTCCAGCACGTGAACGAACAGGAAGAAGAAGATGAGGACGCCGGTGACTCGATGAGCCACCCAGGACCACATTCCTTCCCGGCCGCGGTACAGCGTTCCAGCCGGCACGGAAGTCCCTCCGGGAGCGGGGATTGGGGCCGCGCCGGCTTGTGCTGTCGGTCGGGCCCGGCCGGGTACGGTCCTCCGGCCCCCAGCATCGTACTCAGGCGCTGCCGCCGGGCTTACGCCGGGCCTACCGGTGTGATCAAAGTGGCACGCGTATGGGTTAGAGGGGCGGCTTCCGGGGCGGTGTGTGCGGTTATGTGCCGATCGTGCTCCTGAGCAGCTGCACCAGCCGGTCCTTCGCATGGCGCCGTAGCTCCTCGGCCGCCACCACGCGTTCTTCCTCCGGGTCGTTCGCCAGGCGGGAGCGGATGCCTTCGAGGATGCGGTCGAGGTACTCGCCGGGGGGTGCGTCGCCCACGTAGATGACGAAGGAGTGGCCGAAACGGGCCTCGTACGCCGCGTGGGCCGCGCTCAGTGCCGTATGGGCGGCCGCGTACGTCTCGTCCGGAAGGGCCGGCCAGGCCTCGCCGGCCAGCGCCTCCGAGAGGTCGGCCGGGGAGAGGTCGTACGCGGCCTCGTCGGAGGCGGCGAGGAGGGAGCCGAGGTCCGGGTAGGGACGGTGGGCCGCCACGCGATGGGCCCAGCTGAGGCTGCGGAGGCACGTGAGGAGAAGGCGCCGCGCCTCGTCGGAGGGCGCGGTGTTGAACTCCTCCAGCCCCTTCGGGGACGGTGGAGTGCGCGTCTGCTCGGGCAGCGCCGGTATGGCGGCGACCCGGCCAGGAAAGTGTGTGGGCGTCACGTGGGTTTCGGCAGAGGAAGCTGTGGGAGGTGTGACGTCACGTTATCGAGAGTGGGCATGACGTGTCCGGGGGATGCCCGAATTTCACCCGGAGGGGAGAGTTTCGGAACGTGTGGTGGACGCACCGTGGTGCCCGAGGGTTCTAGGTTGGCCCTGTGAGCCAGCACCGGCGCCGGCCTCCGGCGCGGAATGTGAAGCAGAGGCGGATGATCGTCGCGGGCGCGGTAGCCGGGACGATCGCGCTCGGGGTCGGTCTGGGTCTGTGGGCCTCCGCCGGCGACGGCGGCCCGGCGGGGTCGGCGCAGCAGCCCTCGGCCGGCAGGACCGGGGACTCCTCCGGCTCGGACGGCACGAGCGCGAAGCCGAGCCCGACCCGTTCCTACGCCCTCTCCAAGGCTCCCGCCACCATCCCGGCCGTGCGCTCCCACACCGCGGCCCGCGGGCCCGGCTGGCGGCCGGCGCGCGGTGAGCGCGTGGTGGTCGGCGACGCCGACCTGGCCGACGAGGGCCGGCTGATCGCCGGTGAACTGGGGCTGGCGTACGGCGGCGAGAAGGACGACGTGCAGGCCGGGGACGTACGGCTGGCGCTGAACGACGACGAGGGGGCGGACCCCGAGTCGTACACGATGACCGTGCGCGGCGGGCGGGTGAGCATCAGCGGGCGCTCCGACGCGGGCGTCTTCTACGGCACGCGAACCCTCAAGCAGGAGGTGCACGGCTCAGGCACGGCGCCCGAGGGCGTCGTGAAGGACGGGCCGGCCAAGCCGGTGCGCGGGTTCATGCTGGACATCGCGCGCAAGCACTTCACCGCGGGCTGGATCGAGGACCGGGTGCGGGAGCTCGGCGACCTCAAGTTCAACGAGCTGGGGCTGCACTTCTCCGACGACCAGGGCTTCCGGATCGAGTCCGGCACGCATCCGGAGATCGTGTCGGAGCAGCATCTGACGAAGGCCGAGGTCAAGAAGATCGTCGGTCTCGCCGCGAGCCGGCACATCACCGTGGTCCCCGAGATCGACTCGCCGGGGCACCTGGGGGCCGTCATCGCCGCCCACCCCGACCTCCAGCTGCGCAACACGCGGGGCGTGGCGGCGCGCGGGGCCGTCGACATCTCCAAGCCGGCCGCCGCCAGGATCATCGACGACCTGCTGAACGAGTACGCCGGCCTCTTCCCCGGCGGCAAGTGGAACCTCGGCGGTGACGAGTACCAGGCGCTGATGGCGCCCAGCCCGTCCGCCTCCTATCCGCAGCTGGCGGCCGCCGCCCAGAAGGCGTACGGGCCCGGCGGGACCATCTCCGACCTCGCCACGGGGTGGCTGAACGACCGCGCCAGGACGGTCCGGGCCCATGACCGGACGATGCGGGCGTGGAACGACGGCTTCTACGCGGGGACGTCGGTGCAGCCCGCCAAGGACCTGCAGGTCGCGTACTGGACCGGCAAGGAGATCGGGGCGCGGCAGCCGGTGGAGTACCTGAGCGCCGGCCGGAAGCTGATCAACTACAACGACGAGTACCTGTACTACGTCCTCGGGCAGCCGAACGGCTTCGTGTACCCGACGGGCCGGCGGATCTACGAGCAGTGGACCCCGCTCGTCGTGCGCGGCACCCAGGCGGTGCCGGCCAGGTACGACGCGCAGATCCTCGGCGGATCCTTCGCGGTCTGGTGCGACCTCTCCGGCTCGCAGACGCAGGACCAGGTCGCGGCCGGCATCCGGATGCCCCTGCGGGCGACGGTCCAGAAGCTGTGGGACCCGCGGAGGCCGGCGCTGACGTGGGCGCAGTTCCAGGCACTGGCGGCCAAGGTGGGCTGAGCCCGCCCCGGGACTCGGGCCATTTGGGTCGTCCGCCTGCGAACTGCCGTACGAATGTGGTGTATTCGGCGCGAGCCGAAGCCGACACAGCCGTGGGGGAGCGGGACATGGGCTACTGGGGTTACTTCGTCGTGGGCCGCAGCGGGCGGCCGCTCGCGGAGCTGGACGCGTTGTCGGACGCCAAGGGCATGGAGCTGCGCGCAGAGGCGCCCGGCGGCTGGCAGGTGTGGGAGTACCCGAACGGGGAGGGCGAGGTCGGGAACATGAACGTCCTCGCCGGGGAGACCGGGGCGCCCGCGCTCTTCGGGTACGTCATGGACAGCGACTGCGTGGTCGTCGAGGCATCGGCGCCGGAGAGCGGCGCGTGGACGACGTGTCTGGCGCGGGAGGCGATGGCCGGGTACCTCGGGAGCGACGGGCTCACGGTCGAGGATTACTTCCTCGAGCCCCAGGACGCCGCCGGCCGGGCGGTCGCCTGGGCCGCGGAGGCCGGGTACGACGTGGCGGCCGGACCGCTGGTCGACGTACTGGCCGCCGACCCCGACCCGTTGGCCGAAAACCTCTTCTTCCGGCTGCTCGACCGGCTGGGCGTGGTGCCGCTGTGACACTCACGGGCCGTCGCACGCAGTAAGGGAAAGTGCGGGCTCGGTGAGGTGTGGAGCCCTGCTGAACCGTGCGGGGGACCCGCAGAGGGAGGCGTGGATGAGCCTGGTGGACCTGATCGCTCAGGCCGACGAACGCGGACTGGCCGCCAGCGGGTTGGCTTGTTTGGACCGCTGTGTGCCCCTGCTCGGCGGCGACGACGAGGTGTTGCGGCCGCTGTGGGCCAACCTCGCCGACGCCGGCGACACCGGTGACTGGGGCGAGCGGCTGGAGGACGCGCGGGCGAAGCTGGGCGGCCCCGAGGAGCCCGGCGAGAGCGAGGCGGCGATGCTGGCCCGGCGGATGCTGGCGGCTGCGCCGGACGATCCCGTTGGTGGGCCGGTGCGGGTGTGGGCGGACGCCTGTTCCGTGGCCGCGCTGCAGATACACCGGCTCTTGGACCTGGTCGACGACGAGGAGTCCTCCGTCGACGCGCGCCGTGAAGGGCGTACGGACGGGATGTCGCCTCTTGTCGCCGCGGAGCTGCGCCGGCAGGTTGTGGTGCTCGAGGTGCTGGCCGGGCATGGTGCGGGTGGGCTGCGCCGGGCCCTGGAGGTTTCCATCGAGGGGCGGCGGGTGCTGCAGGCCGTTGTCGCTCGGCGGGCGCGGTTGGGGTAGGGGCGGTTGGCCGTTCGGAGGGTGCGGGTCGTCGGTGGTTGCTTGCGGCCCCTTCAGTGCAGGACGCACTTGACCACCGCGTCACCGTATTCGGCCGTCCTCGTGTAGAAGGCCGTCAGGTCGTGGTGGGTGGATTCGAAGAGGGTGCGGGTCTGGTCCTCCGCGGGGGCGCCGCCGTAGCGGGGGAGGAGTTCCTCGCGGGACCGGTGCCACAGGTCCGCGATGTCGGCCGTCGTGAGGTAGGCGGCGACCTGGGCGGCCCGGGCCGCCGGCAGCAGGAGGAACGGCGGGTGGCCGGGGTCCGGGTGCGGGACCGGGCTGCCGCCGAGCACCACGTCGGCCGGTGGGCCGCCCTCGGTGCGGTGCGGTGGAGCGCCGGCGTAGAGGAGGTCGTGGTCGGGGTGGTGCCGGTACAGGAATTCCTCCCGGTGCCGGTCGATCCTTCGGCGCACTGTCGTCCAGTCGTCCTCGAACAGCCGCCGCAACCAGTTCGCGCTGTTGCGCAGCGCCGACGGGGGCACCGCGCGGAGATGGAAGTACATGCTCATCAGTGAGTGGAGCGCAGCGCAGGGGCGAAGCGTCACTCCCCCGGAAGAACCCGCACCTGAGAGCGTCCTGTGTCCGTCCTGCGGCGGGGCTGGGGCGGTCCTGCGCCCGTCTCGGGGAATCCCCGGAATCGGCGTGACACCCGGCACGCCTGTTCCGCTCCTGTGTATGTGACTACCTTCCACGAGACCAGGCCGAACGCGGCGACGAAGCCCGTGCGGTGGGCGGCGGACGCCGTTCTGGCGATGCGCGAGGGGGCGCGGGTGCGCCTCGACTACTCGGCACAGAGTTTGTGGCGCGTCGACCGGATCATCGAGGGGATACGGCAGGAGGGGGCGCCGTACGCCGCCGTGGAGAGCGTGCTGCGCTCCTTCGGGGCGTACGCGGGCGAGGTGATCGTCCGTCAGACCGGCGCCGAGTGGTGGTCGGGCAGCGGGGAGCACTGGATCCGTACGCCCGACGGGCGGATGTGGGACCCGATCGACGAGGCCCGCCGCTGCTTCGGGGGCGACGGTTCGCTGCGGCTGCTGTGCCGGGACGTGGTGACGGCGGCCGGGACGGCGGTCGGCGGGGTGGCCGGGGCGGCAAAAACCACGTAATAAGAGACGCTGGCGTTCCCAAACGGGGGGCGACGGGCGCACGATGGGCCGTATGGCTGACAACCGCCGTTGGTGGGCGCTCGTGGTCATCGCCCTCGCCCAGTTGATGGTCGTCCTCGACATGACCATCGTGAACATCGCCCTGCCGTCCGCCCAGGCCGACCTGAACATGTCGGACGGGAACCGCCAGTGGGTGATCACCGCCTACACGCTGGCCTTCGGAGGACTGCTGCTGCTCGGCGGCCGGGTCGCCGACCTGGTCGGACGCCGGAAGACCTTTGTGATCGGGCTGCTCGGCTTCGCCGCCGCCTCCGCGCTCGGCGGAGCCGCCGGCAGCTCGGCGATGCTGTTCGGGGCGCGGGCCCTGCAGGGCGTGTTCGCCGCGCTGCTCGCGCCGTCCGCGCTGTCGCTGCTCGCCACGACCTTCACCGACCCCAAGGACCGCGGGAAGGCGTTCGGCATCTTCGGCGCCATCATCGGCGCCGGCGCCGCCGTCGGTCTGCTCGCGGGCGGCTTCCTCACCCAGTACCTGAACTGGCGCTGGTGCCTGTACGTCAACATCCCCATCGCCCTGGTCGCCTTCTTCGGCGCCCTGGCGCTGCTCACGCCCGGCGAGCGCCATCCCGACGCCCGTCTCGACGTGCCCGGCGCGGTGCTCGGCTCCGCCGGGATGCTCTCGCTGGTGTACGGCTTCTCCGAGGCGGAGTCGAGGGGCTGGCGCGACGGCCTGGTGCTGGGGATGCTGGCCGGCGGGGTCGTGCTCCTCGTGGCGTTCGGCTGGTGGCAGACGCGGGCCCGGGTGCCTCTGCTGCCGATGTCGGTGGTGAAGGACCGGCAGCGGATCGGCGCCTTCCTGACCGTGCTGCTGGTGACCGTCGGTATGTTCGGCGTCTTCCTCTTCCTGACGTACTACCTGCAGGGCGTCCTCGGCTGGTCGCCGCTGAAGACCGGGGTCGCCTACCTGCCGATGACGGTCGCGATGGTCGTCGGCTCGACCCAGATCGCCGCACGGCTGCTGAACAGGGTGCCGCCCCGCGTGGTGATCGTGCCGGGGCTGCTGCTGGCCGCGGGCGGGCTGGCCGTCATCGCCCAGGTCGGTGTGGAGCCGGCGTACGCCTCGCATGTCCTGCCCGGCATGCTGATGCTGGGTCTCGGCATGAGTTCGGCGATGATGACCTCGGTGTCGCTGGCCACGGGAAGCGTCGCGCCGCGTGACTCGGGCGCGGCCTCGGCGACCTTCAACACCGCCCAGCAGGTGGGTGGTTCGATCGGTACGGCGCTGCTCAACACCATCGCCGCGACCGTGACGGCGCGGTATCTGACGGCGCACGCGGCGCCGGGCGTGGACAAGGGGCTGCTGGCGGCGAAGGCCACCGTTCACGGCTTCAACGTCGCCACGTGGTGGGCGATGGCCGCGCTGCTGCTGGCCGCGCTGATCGCCGGGGTGGTCGTGAACGCGAAGCGGGCGCCCACTCCCCAGAGTGCGGAGAAGCGGGCGCCCGAGCCGGTGGATTCGGCGCTGTGAGCGGCTACTTGACGTAGACCAGGCCGTCCGTCGTGATCGTCGGGCGGCCGCTGGTGCCCACCACCACGATCTTCACGGTGTGCTTGGCGCTGCTCGACCAGGTCTTGGTCCAGATCGCCTGCCGGTACAGGGTCGTCGAGGACTTCAGGTCGACGGTGGAGACCTTCGTGCCGTCGACGTAGACGTAGGCCTGGCCCGAGCTGGAGGCCCGGGAGACCACCCAGGACGCGGAGCGGCCGGTGAACGTCCAGGTCAGGCTCGCGTTCTTGGAGCCGCTGGAGTACGACTTGCCGCCGAGGTAGCTGGTGGAGGAACGGGTGGTCCAGCTACCGGACTTGACCGCCGAGGACTCCTGCAGGATCACCGGCGTGTACGAGGGCGACGAGGTCTTGGTGTTGCCCGCGTAGTCGTACGCCTTCATCGACCAGGTGCTCGCGGTGCCGGACTTGGCGGTGCGGCTGGAACTGGTCGTGGTCGGGCCGAAGGTGGCCGTCGTCGGGGACAGCAGGCTCACGGACTTCAGCGCGGCGCTGTCGGTGGCCTTCCAGCCGAGGGTGACCGGGACGGCTGTGGTGTTGACCGTGCCGGTGCGCAGGGAGATCTTCGGGGTGGTCGTGAACGCCGGCGCGGTGGTGTCCGTCACGACGGTCAGCGCGGAGCTCGTCGCCGTCTTCCCCGACTGGTGCACGGCCCGTACGGCGACGGTGTGGCTGCCCGACGGCACGGTGGCGCCGACGGAGGTGGCCGAACCCGTCGCGGTGGCCGCGACCTTGCCGTCCACAAGCAGCTCGAACCTGGAGATCAGCGAACTGGGCGTGGTGGTGGACCACTTCGCCGTGATCGCGCCCTTGGTGTAGTACGTCGAGCCGGACAGGCCCGCGCCGGACAGCGAGGTGATCTTCAGGCCCTGCACCGGGCCGGACGCCCAGGCGCGGACGGTCGGCAGCTGGGCGTAGAGCGAGCTGCCCGGGCACTGCGTGTTGTAGCCGTCGCGGTGCGCGGAGATCCGGTTGAAGGTGTACTGGCTGCCCGCGGTGAAGGCGGTGCCGAAGTAGTTCGTCTGCGCCGCGCCCGCGGTGAGCTTCACGGTCGAGGAGGGATCGGCGCCGTACTGGCCCAGCTTCCAGGCCGCGATACGGGCGACGGAGGCCAGGGCCGCGTCGGTCGCGCCGGTGGAGGTGAAGTCACCGAGCACCGCGATGCCCGCGGACTCGCGGTTCCAGCCGTAGGTGTGGGCGCCGAGCACGGGCAGGTCGGTGCCGCCCTTGCGGCCCTCGAAGATCGTGCCGCACTTGTCGACCAGGAAGTTGTAGCCGATGTCGTTCCAGCCGTTGACCTGCACGTGATACGCGTAGATGCCGCGCACGATCGAGGCCGAGTCGGCGCACGAGTAGTCGTTGGAGCCGTCGGTGTGGTGCACGAAGACGGCCTTCACGTCCGCGTTGTACTCCGACGGGTCGGGGCTGATCGACTCGTCCGCACCCCAGCCCGCGCGCGAGGTGATCGGCGGCTCGGGGACGGTGGACGGCGGCGCGGTCGGCACGGTCGGGCTGGCGGAGGCGCTGTCCGTCGGGCTCGGCGACGTGGTGTCGGTCGGGCTCGCCGACACGCTGTCGGTCGGGCTCGGTGACGTGGTGTCCGTCGGGCTCGCGGAGGCGCTGTCCGTCGGCGTGGCGCCCGGCGTCGTGTCCGCCACGAACGCGGCGGGCTCCTTCGCGGGGTCGGTCGCCTTCGCCTCGGCGTCGGTGACCACACCCGGGTCGACCAGGTTGACCTGAAGCCCCTTGGGCAGTCCGGCGCTGGTGGAGCCGTTCTTGTGCACGACCTGGACCTCGACGCCGTCGGACGGGCCGACCCACAGCGGCTCGGACGCGCCGCGGGCGTCGGCACCCGCCTGCGGGTCCCGCAGCGGGTCGGCGTCCGCCTCCAGGTCCCGCCAGGCGCTCCACTCGCCGCTCTCGACGCCGTGCGTACGGACCTGGGCCGTGCCGTGCAGCCGCCGGGTCGCCCCCGTCCAGGAGACGCCGAGCATCGAGAACTGCTTCGTGTCCGTGCGCGGCAGTTCCCGCCTGCCGTTCGCGGCGTCCTTCAGCGCGAGGTCGTAGACCTTCACCGGCCGCTTGGCCCGGCCGGCCGCCTGGTGATCGGCGGACGGGCTGGCCACGGCGTAGGTGACGACGCCGCCCCCTCCCAGCACCACCGCGCCGAGCGTCAGCCATGCCCTCCGTTTCAGGCTCAGCGGTCTGTACGCGCGCGTACCGCGAGGACTCAATTACCCCACCCCTAAGAGAAGTTCATGCGTGGCACACCTGAGACGGCAGGTGGCACTTACACACAGCGCCAAGCTTTGACCAAACGTCACCTGTGACACTTCTGTGACGCCTGGCGCAGAGGACCGTGGGGGCGTGTCCACGGGCCGATGTGGCGCACGGTGCGGGCTCTGCGGAGCCCGCGGACCACTCGTACGAACGACGAGGAATGTGTTGGGCCAGGGACGGGAACCCCGCCGCGCGCAGGCGTACGACGAGGAGCTGGGGACGGCCGTCGCGCGGGCCCAGGAGGGCGACGAGGCCTCCTTCGCCCGCGCGTACCGGATCGTGCAGCCCGGGCTCCTCGGCTATCTGCGCGGGATCGTCGGCGACGACGCCGAGGACGTGGCGTCCGACGCCTGGCTGGAGATAGCCCGCGACCTCGGGCGGTTCAAGGGCGACGGGGCGGGCTTTCGCGGCTGGACCGCGACCATCGCCCGGCACCGCGCCCTGGACCACCTGCGCCGGCAGAAGGTACGGCCCCGGTCGGCGGGGTTCGATGCGGACGTACTGGAGCTGGCCGGTCCGCACAGCACCCACGATCAGGCCCTGGAGGCGCTGTCCACCGAGCGCGCCCTGGAGCTGGTCCGCAGCCTGCCGCCCGACCAGGCCGAAGCCGTGCTGCTGCGCGTGGTCGTCGGGCTCGACGGCCCCTCGGCGGCCCGCGTCCTCGGCAAGCGCCCCGGCGCCGTGCGCACGGCCGCGCACCGGGGACTGAAGCGCCTCGCGACCCTGATCAACGGCCCGGGTGTGACGAATGACGATCCACGGACGCTGGGGGAGTCGACATGACTGACAGCGGCGGAACGAACGTCCACCTCGGATCGAACGTCCACGACGCGACGAATGACGACGACGGCGGGACCGGCGCGAACGGCCGGCAGCCGCACACGGATGGATACGGACATGGGTGACCGGCACAGCGACGGCGGTGCCCGCGCTCGTCGGCGCGCGCACCCGGGCGAGACCCTGCCGGGCCCGCTCGACGGGCCGGCCGGCCCGGCACTGGAGAGCCTGATCGCCGGCGTGCTGCGCACGGAGGCGCTCGACGCCGACGCCGAGCGGCGCGCCGTGGCGGCGTTCCGGGCTGCCCACCGGGCCGGGGTACCCGGTGCGCGGACCCGCCGGCGGGACGACTGGCGCCCGCGCGAGCACCGCAGGATCCGACGCTCGCTGCGCGTCACCTTCACGCTCTCCCTGGCCGGCCTCACCCTGGGCGGCGTCGCGTTCGCCGCGATCGACTCCGCACACCGCTCCTCGCACGACGGGCACGCCTCCCGGCAGCAGACCCACGCCCCGGCCGCCGCGTCCGGCACGGCGTCCCACACGCCGGGCTCACCCGCCGCACCGGACCAGCCGCCGACGGCGAAGGACACCGAGGCGCACTGCCGGGCGTACGAGAAGGCCGAGGGAAGCGGCAAGGCGCTGGAGTCGACCGCCTGGCAGCGGCTGGTCGCGGCCGCGGGCGGCAAGGACAACGTCACGGCCTACTGCGCCGCGAAGCTGAGGCAGCCGGCGGGCGGGAACACGCCGTCCGCGACCAGGAAGCCGAAGAACCCGCAGAGCACCCAGAGGGCCAGGCCGTCGAAGAACGCCAACGCGGGCAGCTCGGGCAGCTCGGGCGGCTCTGCCGGATCCACCGGCGCCGACTCCGGCAAGAAGGGAAATTAGCCCTCTTCGCAAGGGCGGTCCGAAGGGGAATCCGAGCGGGAAGCCGGGTTCCGCTTCCTTCGGCGTGCCCTCGTCAGGGACCCCGCCGTGGCTCGTTCACGGCCCTGCCGTGCACCACCGAAGCAACGGCCGGGGCCGCCACCCCCCACAGGAGAGGCCCCGGCCGTCGCGCGGCACGGGCCGCGCGGCGACCCGTACTTCCTACAGCGCCATGAGTGCGGTTTCTGTCACACCCCAGGCATTCCGCTCCGCGTGACAGGTGGTTGCATGTTGTACGGACATGGACGAGCAGCGGTTTCAGGTCGTAACGTGCCTTTCGCGCCGGGCGCGGAAGACAAGATCATGGCAACGATCGGCGGCCTCGACGCCGCGACCATCGAACGAGGAACCACTGGTGCTGGGGGACGACGCGGAGCTGACGGCCGCGGTGCTTGCGGCGCAGGACGGGAACGAGACCGCGTTCCGGACTGTGTACCGCGCAGTGCACCCGCGCCTGCTCGGATACGTCCGGACACTGGTCGGCGACCCGGATGCCGAGGACGTCGCGTCCGAGGCCTGGTTGCAGATTGCCCGTGACCTGGAGCGCTTCGAGGGCGACGCGGACCGCTTCCGCGGCTGGGCCGCCCGGATCGCCCGCAACCGCGCACTGGACCACATACGCATGCGCGGGCGCCGCCCCGCCATCGGCGGCGACGAAACGGAACTGACCGGCAGGCCCGCCGAGTCCGACACCGCGGGCGAGGCCATGGAGTCGCTCTCCACCGACCACACCCTCTCCCTGATCGCCCGGCTGCCGCAGGACCAGGCCGAGGCCGTCGTGCTGCGGGTGGTCGTGGGCCTGGACGCCAAGACCGCCGCCGAGACGCTCGGCAAGCGCCCGGGCGCCGTGCGCACGGCGGCGCACCGCGGTCTGAAACGACTCGCCGAACTGCTCGGCGACGATCCGGAATCGACCGGCGGTCTGGACGGGCTGCCGCCCCAGCGAGAACCGCGCGGCGCCGCGGTGACGTCCGCGAGTGTGACGCATATGCGTGCGCGGACGCAGAAGGACATGTGATGGCCGACGAGCAGTACAGGTGGCTGGACCGCGAAACAGCGGAGTGTTTGCTGCGCGGAGAGTCGCTCGAGGCTGTCGACCCCGCCGTCCGTGATCAGGCCGAACGGCTTGCGAAGACCCTTGAGGGGCTGACCGGCGAACCCCCGCAGGGCAGCGTCGAACTGCCCGGTGAGGCCGCCGCGCTGGCCGCCTTCCGCGCCGCGCGGTCCGACGCGCGGGCCGGGCGTTCCACCACGGGGCCGCGCGCCGCGGCACCTCCGCCCCCCGACGCCGGTCTCGTCCGTATCGGCGGCCCCGGCCGGAGCGAACGCACCTCCCGCCGGGGCCGGTCCTCGCGCTTCGTGCTGACGGCCGTACTGGCCGCCGGGATGGTCGGCGGAGTCGCCGTCGCGGCGACGAGCGGAGTGCTCCCGACGCCGTTCGGCCACGACCGCCCCGCCCCCGGTGCCTCCGTCTCGGCCTCCGTGCCGCAGCAGAGCCCGCTCGTGTCGCCCTCGACGGGCGGCTCCCTGGGCGAGCCCACACCCGACGGCTCCTCCGGCGCCTCCACCGGCCCGGCGATCCCGCCCGGCTCGTCCGGCGGTGCCACGTCGGCCGCCCCGGGCCGCGGCTCCGACGGCCGCAACAGCGCCGGCCGCTGGTGGCGCGGGGCCCCGTCGGCCTGCGGCGACATCCGCGACGGCAAGGAGCTGGGCGCCGTCCGCAGGCGTGCCCTCGAGGATGCCGCGGGCGGCTCCGACCCCAAGCGCGTGGGGAAGTATTGCAAGAGCGTCCTCGCCCTCACCGACGGCGCGTCCCGCGGCAAGGACACGGGCCGGGACGGCCAGGGCGGCGACACCGGCCAGGGCGATCAGGGCGATCAGGGCGGCGAGCACGGCCAGGGCGGCGACCAGGGCGACCAGGGTGGTGACGGCGACGGCCACGGCATACTGCCCGGCGTCGGCGGAACCGGCGCCGGTACGTCGTCCTCCCTCGCCCCGGTGCTGCCCAAGCAGCTGATCAAGACCCCCACCCCGGCTCCGAGCCCGACGTACAGCGCGCTCTGACCTGCGGTTTTGTGGTGCGGGAACTTTTCCCGGCCGCGTCAGTAACGTTTTCGGCCGCCTCCGCGCAGTAGAGAGTGAGCCGACTGGTCATCGGCCGTCGCACAGAGCCGGGGTTCCCCCCGTACCTACGGCTCGTGCACCTCGGCGCGGGCGGGACACGTTCCCCCGGTCCCGCCCGCGCCCCACACTCCTCTCCCGCTTCCGGGACCTCACTCGTACACGACGACCTTGTCGCCGGTGCGCACCTGCGCGTACAGATCCGCGATCGCCGCCTCGTCCCGTACGTTGACGCAGCCGTGCGAGGCGCCGGTGTAGCCGCGGGCGGCGAAGTCGTAGGAGTAGTGCACGGCCTGGCCGCCGCTGAAGAACATCGCGTACGGCATGGACGAGTCGTAGAGCGTCGACCAGTGGTGGCGGGACTTCCAGTACACGTGGAAGACGCCCTCGCGGGTCGGTGTGCCGACCGCGCCGAAGCGGACCGACATCGTCGCCACCGTCCGTCCGTCGATCATCCAGCGCAGGGTCCGGCTCGTCTTGTCGATGCACAGCACGCGCCCGGTCAGGCACCGCGGATCGGCGGGCCCCGCGGGCTGGCCGCCCATCAGATACAGCTCCCACTTGCCCGGCTCGTGCGTCATCCCCGTCAGCCGCTGCCAGGTGACCGTGTCCGTCTCGCCCGTCCTCGGCAGCCCGCGCTTGCCCTGGAACCCCTTGACCGCGTTCTCGGTCAGGTCGTCGTACGTGCCGGTCGGACCGTCGAAGAGCCAGTCGGCCTGGCGCAGCCGGGCCTGCAGCTCGCGCACTCCGCCGCCGGAGTCGCCGGGGGACCACATGACCGGGGCGCCGCCCTTCGAGGTGGGCGCGCTCGGCTTCCCGTCGCTCCCGCCCGGCCTGCCGTCGGCGGTGGCGGAGGGCGGCTTGCTGCCGGGCAGCTCTATGTGCACGGGCGAGTGGGTCTTGCCGTCGGTGCCCTGCACGGTGCACCCGCACACGGCGACCAGGGCCGCGAGTGCCGCCACGGCGGCCAACGATCTCCCCATGCCCGTATTACGCACCACGGCCCCCCTCGCTCTCAGCGGCACACCCGCGTGTCACCTGAGATGGTGCCCGCGGATGACTGGCCGCGAACGGCGCGGCATTGTGGGGACCGGGACCGTACACGTCCGGTTCGGAGTCAACCCCCAGCGGGAGGCATCACCACCATGGCGCGCGAGTCGGAGTCCGGACTGCCCATCGAACCGGTCTACGGGCCTGAGGACCTGGCGGGCTGGGACCCGGGCGGGAAACTGGGCGAACCGGGGTCGTACCCCTTCACCCGCGGTGTCTACCCGTCGATGTACACGGGCCGGCCGTGGACCATGCGCCAGTACGCCGGATTCGGTACGGCCACGGAGTCCAACGCCCGCTACCGGCAGCTGATCGCCCACGGCACGACCGGCCTGTCCGTCGCCTTCGACCTGCCCACCCAGATGGGCCACGACTCCGACGCCCCCCTGGCGCACGGCGAGGTCGGCAAGGTGGGCGTGGCGATCGACTCGATCGACGACATGCGGGTGCTGTTCGGAGGCATCCCGCTGGACCAGGTCTCGACGTCGATGACGATCAACGCGCCCGCCGCCCTGCTGCTGCTCCTGTACCAACTGGTGGCCGAGGAGCAGGGGATCGCGGCCTCCCGGCTCACGGGCACGATCCAGAACGACGTGCTGAAGGAGTACATCGCGCGCGGGACGTACATCTTCCCGCCCAAGCCGTCCCTGCGGCTGACCGCCGACATCTTCAAGTACTGCCGGGCCGAGATCCCGAAGTGGAACACGATCTCGATCTCCGGCTACCACATGGCCGAGGCGGGCGCGTCCCCCGCGCAGGAGATCGCCTTCACGCTCGCGGACGGCATCGAGTACGTCCGCACGGCGGTCGCCGCCGGCATGGACGTGGACGACTTCGCGCCCCGGCTGTCCTTCTTCTTCGTGGCCCGTACGACGATCCTCGAGGAGGTCGCCAAGTTCCGTGCCGCGCGCAGGATCTGGGCCCGTGTGATGCGGGAGGAGTTCGGCGCGAAGGACCCGAAGTCGATGATGCTGCGCTTCCACACGCAGACGGCCGGGGTGCAGCTGACGGCCCAGCAGCCGGAGGTGAACCTGGTGCGGGTCGCGGTCCAGGGCCTGGGCGCGGTGCTCGGCGGCACCCAGTCGCTGCACACCAACTCCTTCGACGAGGCGATCGCGCTGCCGACGGACAAGTCCGCGCGCCTCGCCCTGCGGACCCAGCAGGTGCTGGCGTACGAGACGGACGTCACGGCGACGGTCGACCCCTTCGCGGGCTCGTACGTCATCGAGAGCATGACCGACGACGTGGAGGCGGCCGCCGTCGAGCTGATGCGGAAGGTCGAGGACCTCGGTGGCGCGGTCGACGCCATCGAGCGCGGCTTCCAGAAGGCCGAGATCGAGCGCAGCGCCTACCGGATCGCTCAGGAGACGGACTCCGGTGAGCGGGTCGTGGTCGGCGTCAACCGCTTCCAGCTGGACGAGGAGGAGCCGTACGAGCCGCTCCGCGTCGACCCCGCCATCGAGGCGCAGCAGGCGGCCCGGCTGGCGAAGCTGCGTTCCGAGCGCGACCAGCCGGCGGTGGACGCGGCCCTCGCGGCGCTGAAGAAGGCGGCCGCCGGCGAGGACAACACCCTGTACCCGATGAAGGACGCCCTGCGCGCCCGCGCGACGGTCGGCGAGGTGTGCAACGCACTCCGGGAGGTATGGGGCACCCACGTGCCGTCGGACGCCTTCTGACATGTCACACTCCCTCTCATGCTCGGCGTCATAGATCTCCCCACCTACCTGGCGGGCCTCGTCCTCATCGTGCTGCTGCCCGGTCCCAACTCGCTGTACGTGCTCTCCGTGGCCGCCCGCCGCGGGGTACGCGCCGGATACACCGCGGCGGCCGGCGTGTGGTGCGGCGACACCGTGCTGATGACCCTCTCCGCCGCCGGGGTCGCCTCGCTGCTCCAGGCGAACGCAGTGCTGTTCGGGATCGTGAAGTACGCCGGTGCCGGGTATCTGACGTGGCTCGCCATCGGGATGATGCGGGCCGCGTGGGCGATGTGGCGGGGCCGGCGGGAGCGCGCCGCGGAGCAGGAGGCCGCTCCGGTGGCGGCCGACGAGCGGCCCTACCGCCGTGCGCTGGTCGTCAGCCTCTTCAACCCCAAGGCGATCCTGTTCTTCGTCGCCTTCTTCGTGCAGTTCGTCGACCCGGGCTACGCCTACCCGGCGCTGTCCTTCGTCGTCCTCGGCACCTTCGCCCAGATCGCGAGCTTCCTCTACCTCAGCGCCCTGATCTTCGGCGGCACCCGCCTCGCCGCCGCCTTCCGCCGCCGCAAGCGCCTGTCGGCCACGGCGACCTCGGCGGCGGGGGCCCTGTTCCTGGGCTTCGCGGTGAAGCTGTCGCTGGCGAGTTCGTAGCGGCGGTCAGAACCACGACCGGCACTTCGAGGAGGGCCTGCAGCTGGTGATCGCGGGGGTCGAGGCGAGGTACGCCGGGTAGCCCACGGGCCGCACCCCGCAAAAGCGGTGGGGCGGCCTCCGGGATCCGGGGATCCGCAGGCCGCCCCACCGGCATGGCGCAGGCGTGCGTTCGCACGGGTTCCGTGCGGGCGTTCGCTCAGCGCTTCACGGACTTCTTCAGGGCCCGTGCGCGGCGGACCACCCGGCGGGCCGTGGAGTTGCGGGGGAGGAAGGCCAGGCGTTCCGGGAGTCCCCCGGGCAGGCCCAGCGACGTGAGGCGCTTGCGCTTGAAGTAGCGCTTGGTGCGCGGCCCGAGGTGCCGGGAGAGATAGCGTTCCGCCGCCGTGCGCAGCCCCGGGTGGATCTGGGACTGCATGGTGTAGCCGAGCGCGGCCAGCAGGCCGTCCAGCGTGTCCGCGGGGACCGTCTGCTCGCTCTTTCCGCCCTCCAGGTCCGGGATCAGCGCGTCGGCCAGGACGACCGGGACCCGGTTGCTGTTCTGGTACGGCGTCAGGCGATCGAGGAGCGGCTCGGTACCGATGCGGGCGGCCGGGAGGCCGTAGAACGAGGACGCCGTGAACAGCGCCGTGGAGAAGCAGCCCACGACCAGCCCGGGCGGCGACTTCTCGAAGAGCAGCTCGGCGAGGACGGGCAGGTCGAGGACGGTGAGGTCGACGCCGAGCCGCTCCGCCTCGGTCTCCAGCGCGCGGCTGTAGCGGGCCGGTGCCGTGGGGTGCGGCTTGAAGACGATCGCCCGGTGGCCGCGCTCGACCGCCCCGCGCATCATCCGCACATGCAGGTCCTCCTCCTCCTCGGGGGAGAGGATGCCCAGCGCGGACAGGTACTGGCCCAGCAGCAGCGCCGAGTCGTCCGGCAGGACGGGCAACTCCGGTACGGAGGAGGTGAGTTCGCCCATCACCTTCAGGAAGGCCTCGGTCGGCAGGACCTGCGCCGGCACCCCGAACTCGGTCAGCAGCATCGGGGTGAGCCCCGGCACCAGATCCAGGTGCAGCAGCCGCCGCACCCGCGTGCCGACCAGCGGGTCGAGCTTGTTGCGGGTGGGGCCGTAGCTCATCAGGCCGTCGGCGTAGACCTCGACGGGCGCGTCGGTGAACAGCTGGGCCACGCTCAGCGCGGGGGCGACCTGGATGGACTCCAGGACCAGCTCCACCCGGTCCTCGCCCAGGTCCCACAGCATGCGCAGATAGCGCTCGAACAGCGGGACGTCGTCCGAGCGCGGGGTCCAGGACCCGGGGTGGAAGGGGCGGATGGCCTCGTTCCAGGACACTATGGCGTCGAAGCGGCCGCGCAGCGGCTCGAAGCCGGGCATCTCGTCCACGGGCACAGTGACTTCGGGCGTCGCGGAGTTGTTGAAGACCAGCAGCAGCCGACGGGCCGGCTCCTGGCCGTCCCTCTCCTGGAAGCAGTCCGAGTCGATCGCCGCGGCCAGCGTCGCGGCGCCGTACAGGGTCGAGACGCAGAAGATACGGGTGGTCCGGGACATCAGGCAGCCGCCTTCGCAGTGGTGACCCGGCGGCGCAGCCGCCGCAGCTTGGAGGAGCGGTGGAAGTCCATGGTCTCCAGGACGTCACCGAGGGCGTCCTGCGGCATCCGCTTGATCGCCGCCGCGCTCATGGCCCGCAGCTGCCTGGCCACCGAGGGCTCCCACTTGCTCTCGTCGGAGAGGTGGTGGGCGATGATCGCGCAGTACGTCCGCACGGCCTTCGGCAGCAGCCTGTCCGCGTCCGGGTCCTGCGCGGTCTCCTCGATGACCTGGTCGAAGGCGCGGATGAAGTCGAGCTGGCGGACGTCGCCGATCTGGGTCAGCGAGGAGGCGACCCCGCGCCGGTAGAAGACGCCGAGGAGGCTGACCACGGCGAAGGACTCCGCCTCGCGGTGCAGCTTCCAGATCCACGGCCGGTCCTCGGCGGTGCGCAGGCCGTCGGTGAAGTGGAGCAGGCCCTTGTCGAGCAGCCGGCGGTGGTAGGCGCCGGCCCACGCGTACGCGTAGTCGACGGAGGTGCTGCGGTCGGCGGGCAGGATGGCCTCACGCGGGTCGAACGCCTCCCAGCGGCGCCCGATCGGTACCCGGTGCACGCTGCGTGCGCGGGCGGTGGCCTGGACGTGGTCGGTACGGACGAAATCGCAGCCCAACTTCTCGATGGCACCGACCAGTTCGGCGAAGTAGCCGGGAGCCAGCCAGTCGTCGCCGTCCAGGAACGTCAGGTACTCGCCCTGCGCGGCGTCCAGGCCGGTGTTGCGCGCGGTGGCGAGTCCCCCGTTCTTCTCATGGCGGATGTAACGCACCTGCGCGACGTCCGAGAGTTGCTCGGCCGCGCGTTCGAGAATGGCCGGAGTCTCGTCCTTGGAATGGTCGTCGACCAGGATGAACTCGAAATCCTGTCGAGCGTTCAACCGAAGGCTTCTAAGAGTGTCCGGGGCGTATTGCTGCACGTTGTAGAACGGCACGATGACGGAAAGCTTTGGCACATGAGAAAGCCTAGGAGGCCGCCCGTCGGGGGAACTTTACGGTACCCGTACAGACGGTGAACTGAATGTGTCGGATCGGTGCATCGCATGTACTTCCCGGGTTTTGGCGGGCCAGTTCGGCTCTCGGCGGGGTGTTGTTAACTTTTTGTTGAGGTGCGGTTGGGCCGCTCCTCGGAATTGCTTCCTAGCGTCTTCGGCGTGCCACCAAGTACCTCGAAGCCCACGCGAATCGCCGTACTCGCGGACTCCGACACCCGCTGGAAATGGGGTGCGCTGACCGCGGCCCGTATCGCTCCGAACCCGTCCATGGAAGCCGCATCTCTCGACGACGCGCAAGTCGGTGTCGAGCTGGACGGATTCCTGCTGCGCGGACGGGCGACGCCAACTGCGCGCCAGCTGGCGGAGATCGGTGTGCGCGCCGACTCCCTCAAGGAGGTCTCGGCCGTCGAGTTCCTGCGCGCCATGGCCGAGGAGTCGTACGACGTCGTCGTGCTCGCGCTCGTCGGCGGCGGCGTCCAGGCGATGCTGCACGGCCTGGGGCGGGTGTGGGAGGGGCGCACGGACCGCCCCGTGGTCGTCACCGGCTATGTCGGCGTCGTCTACGAGAAGCTCGCCGACGGCCTGCTGCTGCGGCACGGCGCGGACCTCGTCCTCGCCAACTCCCGCCAGGACGCGGAGCGTTTCCGGGACGTCTACGAGGGCGTGGGCGCCGACGCCTCGTCGGTGACCGAGGTGGCACTGCCGTTCCTCGGCGGTGCTCCGTACGAAGGTGAACACGACCGCTGCACCGTGGTGTTCGCCGTGCAGCCGTCCGTCCCGGACAACCGCAGGGACCGGGTGTACCTGCTGAACCGGCTGATCCAGCACGCCCGGCTGCACCCCGGGCGCGAGGTGCTGCTGAAGCTGCGCTCCCGGCCGGGCGAACACACCACGCACATCGAGGAGCTGCCCTACCAGAAGCTGGTCCAGCGGCTCGAACCGCCGGCCAACTTCCGCCTGGTCTACGGGAACATGGGCGAGGTCCTGGACCGCACCGACCTGCTGGTCACCATCAGCTCGACGGCCGCCCTGGAGTCCCTGCACCGCCGTATCCCCACGGTGGTCCTGACCGACCTGGGCGTGCGCGAGGTGCTCGGCAACCACCACTTCGTCGGCTCGGGCTGCCTCGCCTCCTGGGACCAGCTCGACGACGGGCACCGGCCCGTTCCCGACGCGGACTGGGTGGCCCGGCAGGGGGTCGTCGCCGGGGGTTCCCCCTCCGGGGGAGGCTCCTATGAGGCGGCCTTCGACGCGGCGCGCGAGCGCATCGCCAAGCTGCTCGACCGGCCCGGCGGCCTGCAGCCGCTCACCCCGTACTACACACCCGCGACCGCCCCCGGCTATCTGCCCGGGATCCTCGCTCGCCACCACCTCGGCCCCGACGGCAGTCCGCTGCCCGGCGCCCCCGCCGCCGGCAAGGAGCCCGGACCGGTACGGCAGATCGTGCGCAGGGCGGCGCGCGGCGCCTACCGGCACGGAGTGCAGCGGGTCGCGCCCGTCATCCGGCGGATGGGCGAGCTGTGAGCCGCACGACCCCATTCCAAGGAGCTGACCCCATGTCCAACCCGCAAGCGGGCCAAGGCGTTTCGGTGCGCCGGGTGCTCGCGGTGATCCCCGCGCGCGGCGGCTCCAAGGGCGTGCCCGCGAAGAACCTGCTGCCCGTCGGCGGGGTCCCGCTGGTGGCGCGCGCGGTGCGCGAGTGCCGGGCGTCCCGGCTGGTGACCGACGTCGTGGTGTCCACCGACGACCAGGCCATCGCGGCGGCGGCGCGCGAGGCCGGCGCCGAGATCGTGCTGCGGCCCGCGGCCATCGCCGGGGACACGGCGACCTCCGAGGCGGCGGTGCTGCACGCGATGGACGCGCACGAGGCGCTGCACGGCTCGCCGGTGGACGTGGTGCTGCTGGTGCAGTGCACCAGCCCCTTCATCCTCCGCGAGGACGTGGACGGGGTGGTCGAGGCCGTCGTGCATAACGGCGCCGACACCGCCCACACCGTGGCCCCCTTCCACGGCTTCGTGTGGCGCGACGCCGACGACGAGGCCGTGGCCGGCAGCGTCACCGAGATCGACGCTGCCACCGGCGGCGGCTACGGCATCAACCACGACAAGTCCTTCCGGCCGCGCCGCCAGGACCGCCCCCAGGACTTCCTGGAGACCGGCGCGGTCTACGGCATGGACGCAGCCGGCTTCCGCAAGCACCAGCACCGCTTCTTCGGCCGCACCGAGCTGGTCCGCACGGACCCCGCGCGCGTGCTGGAGATCGACGACCCGCACGACATGGCGCGGGCCCGGGCGCTGGCGCCCCTCTTCGACGCGGACCGCCCCGGTTCGCTGCCGACCGCCGACGACGTCGACGCGGTCGTACTGGACTTCGACGGCACCCAGACCGACGACCGGGTGCTGATCGACGCCGATGGAAAGGAGTTCGTCTCCGTGCACCGCGGAGACGGCCTCGGCATCGCCGCCCTGCGCAGGAGCGGGCTGAACATGCTGATCCTCTCCACGGAGAAGAACCCGGTCGTCGCCGCGCGGGCCCGGAAGCTGCAGATCCCGGTCCTGCACGGCATCGACCGGAAGGACCTCGCGCTGAAGCAGTGGTGCGAGGAGCAGGGCATCGCGCCCGAGCGCGTGCTCTACGTCGGCAACGACGTCAACGACCTCCCGTGCTTCGCCCTCGTGGGCTGGCCCGTGGCGGTCGCGAGCGCCCACGACGTGGTACGCGGCGCCGCCCGTGCGGTCACCACCCTCCCCGGTGGCGACGGCGCGATCCGAGAGATCGCCAGCTGGATCCTCGGCCCCTCTCTCGACTCCCTAACCAAGTAAGGACAGTTCTGCCATGAGCACCAACTCCCGCCTGCGTACGTTCGGTTCCTCGCGCCTTGCCGGACCGGGCCAGCCGGTTTACATCTGCGGCGAGATCGGCATCAACCACAACGGCGAGCTGGAGAACGCGTTCAAGCTCATCGACGTGGCCGCCGAGGCCGGCTGCGACGCCGTGAAGTTCCAGAAGCGCACCCCCGAGATCTGCACCCCGCGCGACCAGTGGGACATCGAGCGCGACACCCCCTGGGGCCGGATGACCTACATCGACTACCGCCACCGCGTGGAGTTCGGCGAGGACGAGTACCGCCAGATCGACGAGTACTGCAAGGAGAAGGGGATCGCCTGGTTCGCCTCCCCGTGGGACACCGAGGCCGTCGCCTTCCTGGAGAAGTTCGACGTCCCCGCCCACAAGGTCGCCTCCGCCTCCCTGACCGACGACGAGCTGCTGCGCGCCCTGCGCGCCACGGGCCGCACCGTCATCCTGTCCTCGGGCATGTCGACCCCGAAGCAGATCCGCCACGCGGTCGAGGTCCTGGGCAGCGACAACATCCTTCTCTGCCACGCCACTTCGACGTACCCGGCGAAGGCCGAGGAGCTCAACCTCCGCGTCATCAACACCCTGCAGGACGAGTACCCGAACGTCCCGATCGGCTACTCCGGCCACGAGACGGGCCTGCAGACCACCCTCGCCGCGGTCGCCCTCGGCGCCACCTTCGTCGAGCGCCACATCACCCTCGACCGCGCGATGTGGGGCTCCGACCAGGCGGCGTCGGTCGAGCCGCAGGGCCTGACGCGCCTCGTCCGCGACATCCGCACCATCGAGGCCTCCCTGGGCGACGGCGTCAAGAAGGTCTACGACTCCGAGCTCGGCCCGATGAAGAAGCTGCGCCGTGTCGCGGGCGCCGTCGCCGAGGCGGAGATCGCCGCGGCCGCGGGCGAGCCGGTCTCGGTCTGAACACCCGCAACGCTCAACACCTGTGACGCTCTACGACGGGACGGTCGTACGTAGATGAGCCCCCGCGCCGGGTCAGCCGGCCCCCACACTCTCGCGTTCGTCGAGAGCCCGGTACAGCTGCTCAACGTGCTGGAGTGGGCGCACCTCCATGCCCTCGGGGCCCCGGAGGCATCCGGCGCGGGACCCGGAGCCGGTTCCCCGGCTCTCATGCTCGTCGTGCTGTCCCCGACCGACCCCATGACCCGTGGCCAGCTGCGCCGGATGGCCGAGCTGGCGCGGGACGAGGGGTACCAGGTCCGCTGGGAGGAGGCGCGCGGAGGTCCGGGCGCCCCCTTCCAGACGATCGGCGGCCTGACGCCGCTGCTGCGGCGGGCGCGGCGGGTCGTGATGGGAGACCCGTTCTCCCGCTACGTACAGCTTCTGCTGACGATCACCAAGGCCCGTGACCTCGTCGTCGTCGACGACGGCACCGCCACGATGGAGTTCGTCGCGCAACTCGCCCGCGGGGAGCGCCTGGTGCGCTGGCACCGCAAGGGCGGCCGGCCGGGCGCCCGGGACCTGATCTTCGCGCCCGTCTCCTCCTCGGCCCGCCGCCGGCTGACGCCCGGCGACCGGCGGCACGTGGAGGTCTTCTCCTCCATGCCGGTGGACGAGAAGCCGGAGGGGGTGACCGTGACCGCGAACGACTTCGCCTGGACCCGGGCCCGCTTCGGCCCGCCCCGTATCACCAAGGGCGCCGACATGGTGGGCACCTCGCTGGTGGAGACCGGCGTGGTCGACGGCGACCACTACCTGGAGGCCGTCCGCACCCTCGCGAAGGCCCACGGCGCCACCCGCTACTTCGCGCACCGCCGCGAAAGCGTGGACAAGCTGCACCGCCTCGCCGCGGAGACGGGCCTGGAGATCGTCCGCCCCGACCTTCCGCTGGAAGTGATCGCCCGCCGCGGCCCGGTGGGCCGCACCATCCTCAGCTTCCCCTCCACGGTCGTCCACACCCTCCCCCTCGCCCTGGCCGGCACGGAGGTCCGTGTGGCGGTCTGCGACATCGACCCGGCCTGGCTGACGGAGAACGCCTCGCCCCGGGCCCAGGGCTTCCTGTCGGGAGTGACGGGCAAGGCCCGGGACGTGACGCGCCTGTCGGCGGTCACTGCCGCCTGAAGGCTCCGTACGGGGCCGGCAAGGACCCCTCAGTCCTCCTTCTGCGCCAGCAGGAACGCCCGTGGGCGCTTCTCCTGCCCGGTCGGCTCGCGCAGCACGCGGGCCCGCAGGCGCAGGCCCGCCTTGACCAGGTGCTCCGTGACGGAGTCGGGCGTGCGCCAGTAGTAGTCGAGGGCGATGTCCTGGCCGAAGCGTTCCGTCATGTGCAGGTGGCCCCCCTCGTCGCCGCTCTGGAAGCCGAGCAGAACGTGGCCGCCGGGCACCAGGACGCGGTGGAACTCGGCGAAGGCCGTCGGCAGGTGGTCGTCCGGGACGTGGATGACCGAGTAGAGGGCGAGCACGCCGCCCAGCGTGGCGTCCGGCAGATCCAGCGCCGTCATCGAGCCCACGTGGAAGCGGATCCCGGGATGGGCCTGCCGGGCGAGGGCCACCATGCCGGGGGAGACGTCCACCCCGAAGGCCGGGACCCCCAGAGCGTCGAGCCGCGCGGTGACGTACCCCGGCCCGCTGCCGACGTCCGCGACGGGCGCCGTACCCGACGCCCGGACGAGTTCGGCGAAGGCGGTGACGAGGGCCAGGTCCAGCGGCTGGTCACCCAGATGGTCGGCGAACTGCTCGCTGTAGGGCTTGGCGATCGCGTCGTAGGAGACTCGTGTGGTGTACAGGAAATCCGGGCCGGCCGGTTTCTCGGAGCTCACGCGCCGCACCCTACTGGGGGCGCCCTGGGCCCGGGGGCCGTCCCGACAGATGGAACAGAACCGCCGACGCGGTACGGAGCGTGGTATGCGTAGAGAAAACACAGGTTTACCCATCTCTACTCACAGCCATGCGTCGAGCGGCCGGATTTTCTTCCCCTCAGGGGTTGAACTTTTGTTGATCGAGGGTCGGTCCACCACTTCGGCGTCCTACCCTTCAGAGGGTGAAGCAACTGATGTCTCTTGAGCCCGAGGTCGACCTTCCCGGGGAAGCCGCGCTTCCCGGCACGCTGCCCGAGGATCTGCGTGCCGAGCTCGTAGCCTTCCGGCGCGACTTGCACATGCACCCCGAACTCGGCAACCAGGAGTTCCGCACCACCGCCGCGATCAAGGCACGGCTGGAGGCCGCGGGCCTCACGCCGCGTGTGCTCGGCATGGGTACGGGACTCGTCTGCGACATCGGTGAGTGGGACGGCGGGACGCCCATGCTCGGCCTGCGCGCCGACATCGACGCCCTGCCCATCCCGGACATGAAGACCGAGTGCGCCTACCGCTCCACCGTCCCCGACCGCGCCCACGCGTGCGGGCACGACGTGCACACCACCGTGGTCCTCGGCGCCGGTCTGGTCCTGGCCGGGCTGCACCGCCGCGGCCTGCTCCCGCGGCCGGTCCGGCTCATCTTCCAGCCGGCCGAGGAGGTGCTGCCCGGCGGCGCCGCCGACGCCATCGGGTGCGGCGTGCTCGACGGCGTGGGCCGGATGATCGCCGTGCACTGCGACCCCAGGGTGGACGCGGGCCGCATCGGACTGCGCGAGGGCGCCATCACCTCCGCCTGCGACCGGCTCGAGATCGGCCTCGACGGCCCCGGCGGGCACACCGCCCGGCCCCACCTGACCACCGACCTGGTCACCGCCGCCGCCCGCGTCGTCGTCGACGTGCCCGCCCTCGTCGGCCGGCGCGTGGACACCCGCAGCGGGCTCGCCATCACCTGGGGCCGGATCGAGTCCGGGCACGCCCCGAACGTCATCCCGCAGCACGCCGAGCTCTCCGGGACCGTCCGCTGCCTCGACCTCGCCGCCTGGCGGCAGGCGCCGGACATGGTCGTCGCCGCCATCGACGAGGTCGCCAACCTGCACGGCGCCAAGTCGGAGATCAACTACGTGCGCGGCGTTCCGCCCGTGGTCAACGACCCGGACGTGACGGAGCTGCTGCGCGACGCCATGACCGCGCGGCGCGGAGCGCAGTCCGTCGAGAGCACCGAGCAGAGCCTCGGCGGCGAGGACTTCTCCTGGTACCTGGAGCACGTGCCCGGCGCCATGGCCCGCCTCGGCGTCCGCACCCCGGGCGAGCGCACCGTACGCGATCTGCACCAGGGCGACTTCGACGCCGACGAGTCGGCGATCACCGTGGGCGTGGAGCTCTTCACGGCGGCGGCACTGCTGGACGCGGACGCCCGCTGAGCGGCCGGGGCCCCGCGAGGGCCCCTCCGCCGTCCGGCGCAACACGGTTGTAAGCCATTCGTTCACCCATCGAAATCAACCGCGGACGACCGCAAGGCACCAAGTTCAGACGGTGTTTGCCTCGAATCGATAACGGCTTCGCGAGAGGTGTTTTTCTGACATCTACGCGCGTTACGATGCCGCGAAGCCAACGCCGCCGGGGCGTTCCGGCTCGAGCACTGGCATGGTGCTCACATCAAGCGCCGACGAGGCGCTCAGGTCAGGTGAAGGAGCCTTCCCGTGCGCCGGGTAGCCAAGCTTTCCGCTGCGTGTATCGCGACCGCAGCTCTCGCACTGTCTGCCACTGCATGTGGCAGCACCTCGTCCGACAGTGGCAGCTCCTCGTCCGCCTCCTCCGGTGGCGGCAAGGGCGTCAAGATCGGCCTCGCCTTCGACGTCGGCGGTCGCGGTGACCGTTCCTTCAACGACTCCGCCGCCCGCGGCGCCGACAAGGCCAAGTCCCAGTTCGGTGGCTCGATCAAGGAGCTGACCGCCAAGACCTCCGACACCGAGGCCGACCGCGAGCAGCGCCTGACCGACCTGGCGGACGCCGGCTACAACCCCATCGTCGGCGTCGGCTTCTCCTACGCCACCTCGATGCAGAAGGTCGCCGCGAAGTACCCGAAGATCAACTTCGGCATCGTCGACTCGGTCGTCGAGGGCAAGAACGTCAACAGCATCACCTTCACCGAGGAGCAGGGCTCGTACCTGGCCGGTGTCGCCGCGGCGCTCAAGACCAAGAAGAACCAGGTCGGCTTCATCGGTGGTGTCGACACCCCGCTGATCAAGAAGTTCGAGGCGGGTTACGTCCAGGGCGTCAAGGACACCAACGCCAAGGTCAAGGTCGACGTCCAGTACCTGACGCACGGCTCCGACCTCTCCGGCTTCTCCAGCCCCGACAAGGGCAAGGAGGCCGCGCAGGGCATGCTCGACAAGGGCGCCGACGTCATCTACACGGCGGCCGGCTCCTCGGGCAACGGCGCGATCGAGGCGGTCCACGGCGTCAAGGGCGCCTGGGCCATCGGCGTGGACTCCGACCAGTACAACATCCCGGGTCTGGCCGCCTACAAGAGCTCGATCCTGACCTCGATGGTCAAGAACGTGGACGTCGGTGTGTTCGACTTCATCAAGTCCGTGCACGACGGCAAGCCGCTGACCGGCAACCAGGTCTACTCGCTGTCCAAGGGCGGTGTCTCCCTGGCGACCAGCGGTGGCTTCATCTCCGACATCCAGCCCAAGCTGGACGCCGCCAAGAAGAAGATCGTCGACGGCACCATCAAGGTCAAGACCACTCCGTGACCTGACGGTTCCCGCCGGACCACGGCTCGGCGAAGGGGCGCTCGACAACCCCCTCGCCGAGCCATAACAATGTGTCAACTCTACGCGTGTAGCGTGGAGTTGCCGCGCTAGCGTCGCCGACGCCTGCCCTCCCCTACGCAGCCCCTTTCCCCGAGGAGAGTGCGCCATCAACGCGTCCAGCCCTCCCGCTGCCGTCGAACTGCGCGGCATCACCAAACGCTTCCCCGGCGTCGTCGCCAACAAGGACATCGACATCACCGTCGCCGCGGGCACCGTCCACGCGCTCTGCGGTGAGAACGGCGCCGGCAAGTCCACCCTGATGAAGATCCTCTACGGCATGCAGCAGCCGGACGAGGGCACCATCACGGTGGGCGGCGAGCGGGTCACCTTCAACAACCCCGCAGACGCCATCGCGCGCGGCATCGGCATGGTGCACCAGCACTTCATGCTCGCCGACAACCTCACCGTGCTGGAGAACGTCGTCCTCGGCGCGGAGAAGCTGTACGGCATCGGCGCCAAGGCCCGCGCCAAGATCAAGGAGCTCTCCGAGGCGTACGGGCTGAACGTACGGCCCGACGTCCTGCTGGAGCAGCTCGGTGTCGCCGACCGCCAGCGGGTGGAGATCCTCAAGGTCCTCTACCGCGGCGCCAAGACCCTCATCCTCGACGAGCCCACCGCCGTCCTCGTGCCGCAGGAGGTCGACGCCCTCTTCGACAACCTGCGTGAGCTGAAGGCCGAGGGGCTCACCGTCATCTTCATCTCGCACAAGCTGGGCGAGGTGCTCTCCGTCGCCGACACGATCACCGTCATCCGGCGCGGCACCACGGTCGGCACGGTCGACCCGCGCGGCACCACGTCCAAGCAGCTCGCCGAGCTGATGGTCGGCAGCGAGCTGCCCACGCCGGAGACCGAGGAGTCCACGGTCACGGACGTCCCGATGCTGGCGGTGTCGGGGCTGCACCTGAGCCAGACGGATCTCGACGGCGTCGAGCGGGTCATCCTCGACGAGATCGGCTTCACCATCCACAAGGGCGAGGTCCTCGGCATCGCCGGTGTCGAGGGCAACGGCCAGTCCGAGCTCGTCGAGGCGATCGTCGGCATCCGCGAGCCCGACGCCGGCTCCATCACGCTCGACGGCACCGACATCTCCCACGCGCCCACCCGCCGCCGCCGCGAGGCCGGCGTCGGCTACATCCCCGAGGACCGCCAGCGCCACGGCCTGCTCCTCGAGGCCCCGCTGTGGGAGAACCGCATCCTCGGCCATGTCTCCGAGCGCCCCAACTCGCGCGGCGCGCTGCTCGACATCAAGGGCGCCCGCGCCGACACCGAGCGCATCGTGCAGGCCTACGACGTGCGCACCCCGGGTATCGAGGTGACCGCGGCCTCCCTGTCCGGCGGCAACCAGCAGAAGCTGATCGTCGGCCGCGAGATGAGCCACGCGCCGAAGCTGCTCATCGCCGCCCACCCCACCCGCGGTGTGGACGTCGGCGCGCAGGCCGCGATCTGGGACCACATCCGCGAGGCCCGCCGCGAGGGCCTGGCCGTGCTGCTGATCTCCGCCGACCTGGACGAGCTCATCGGGCTCTCCGACACCCTGCGGGTGATGTACCGCGGCCGCCTGGTCGCCGACGCCGACCCCGCCACGATCACCCCCGAGGAGCTGGGCTCCGCCATGACGGGTGCGGCCTCCGGCCACCTGGAGCACGCAGAGGACGACGACCGATGAAGAAGCTGACCCAACGCATCGACAAGGAGCGGCTGCTCCTCGGCATCGCGGCGCCCCTGCTGGCGATCGTCGCCGCGCTCGTCGTCACCGCCCTGGTCATCCTCGCCACCGGCAAGAACCCGGGCGCCGCCTTCAGCGACATGGCGACCTACGGCTCCGCAAGCGACAGCCAGGTCTACATCCTGAACAAGGCGACGACGTACTACCTGGCGGGTGTCGCGGTGGCCATCGGCTTCCGCATGAACCTGTTCAACATCGGCGTCGACGGCCAGTACCGCATCGCCGCGTTCTTCGCGGCGGTGCTCGGCGGCGCGCTGACCCTGCCGGGCTTCGTCTCCATCCCGCTGATGATCCTCTGCGCGATGGCGGTGGGCGCCCTGTGGGCCGGTATCGCCGGCATCCTGAAGGTGACCCGGGGGGTCAGCGAGGTCATCTCGACGATCATGCTGAACTCCATCGCCACCGCGATCATTGCCTACCTGCTGCAGCCGGGGAAGCTCGCCGAGCTGCAGAGCGGCGGCACCGTCGTGTCGACCAAACCGCTGCCGAAGGACTCGTACTTCTTCAGCTTCAACACGGGTGCGGCCGGTGAGCTCTGGGGCTTCATCGTGATCGCCGTGCTCGTCGGTGTCGCGTACTGGTTCGTGCTCGGCCGCACGCGCTTCGGCTTCGACCTGCGCACGGTCGGCCAGTCCGAGAGCGCGGCCTCCGCGAGCGGTGTCTCCGTCAAGAAGATGGTCGCCACCAGCATGCTCATCTCGGGCGCCGTGGCCGGTCTGATCGGCATGCCGACCCTGCTCAACGACAGCCACCAGTTCAGCAACGACTTCCCGTCGGGCATCGGGTTCACCGGCATCGCCATCGCGCTGCTGGGCCGCAACAACCCCGTGGGCATCGCCCTCGGCGCCCTGCTGTGGGGCTTCCTGGAGCGCACCACCAACCACCTGGAGTTCCAGGGCTACGACAAGGAGATCCTCGGCGTCATCCAGGGCGTCATCGTCCTGTGCGTCGTCATCGCCTACGAGGTCGTACGCCGCTACGGCCTCAAGCGCCAGCAGCAGCGGGTCGGCGCCGAGCTCGCCGCCCAGGCCGCCGCCACGACCGAGAAGCAGGAGGTGGCGTGATGACTGCCACGATGACCGACACGCCGCCGCCCGCGGCTCCCAAGGCGGACACCGGCCGCTCCGGCTCGGGCCGCCCGCTCGGCCGTATCCTCACCATCCTCGCCGCCGGAGTGGTCCTGGTGGCCGTGGTCCGCATCATCACCGGTGCCGACCAGCTCACCTCCGAGGGACAGATCTCCGCCGCGCTGGGTCTCGCCGTGCCGATCGGTCTCGCCGGTCTCGCGGGTCTGTGGTCCGAGCGGTCCGGCGTGGTCAACATCGGCCTCGAGGGCATGATGATCCTCGGCACCTTCGGTGCCGGCTGGATCGGCTGGCAGACCAACCCCTGGCTGGGTCTGCTGTGCGGCATCGGCTTCGGTGTCCTCGGCGGCCTGGTGCACGCCGTCGCCACCATCACCTTCGGCGTCGACCACATCGTCTCCGGTGTCGCGGTCAACCTGCTCGCGCTGGGCGCCACCCAGTACCTCGCCAAGCTCTTCTTCTCGGAGGGCAAGGCGGCCGACGCGGGCGGCAACCCCAAGCAGTCCCCGCCGGTCGACTCGCTGCCCAACTTCGACATCCCCGGTCTCTCGGACGCCCTGCACTCCGTCGAGAACCACCACTGGTTCGTGATCTCCGACCTCGCGGGCATCCTCGGCGGCCTGGTCACCGACCTGTCCGTGGTGACGATCCTGGCCGCACTGCTCTTCGTCGGCAGCTGGTGGGTGCTGTGGCGCACCTCGTTCGGTCTGCGCCTGCGCTCCTGCGGTGAGAACCCGATCGCCGCGGAGTCGCTCGGCGTCAACGTCTACCGGTACAAGTACGTGGCCGTGGCCATCTCCGGCGGCCTCGCCGGGCTCGGCGGCGCCTTCCTCGCACTGGTCACCTCGCACACCTACCTCGAGGGCCAGACCGGCGGGCGCGGTTACATCGGTCTCGCGGCCATGATCTTCGGCAACTGGCGGCCGGGCGGACTCGCCATGGGCGCCGGCCTGTTCGGCTATTCCGACGCGCTGCAGCTGCGCAACGGCGGCGAGACCGTCCACGCGCTGCTGCTCCTGCTGGTCGTGCTCCTCGTGGGCCTGGCCGGCTGGAAGATGTACCGCGGGGCGCACTGGCAGGGCGGGATCAGCCTCATGGTCGGCGCGTTGGTCCTGGTCTGGTACCTGTTCACCGACGAGGTCCCGAGCGACTTCGTGGGCGCCACCCCGTACGTCGTCACCCTGCTGGTGCTGTCGCTGTCCGCGCAGCGCCTGCGGATGCCGAAGGCGGACGGCATGCGCTACCGGAAGGGCCAGGGCAAGTGACCTCGCAGGCCGGCGTCGACTGGGAGGCGCTGCGTGCCGAGGCCCGCGAAGCCATGACGCACGCGTACGCCCCCTACTCGGGTTATCCCGTCGGGGTCGCCGCCCTGGTCGATGACGGCCGCACGGTCTCCGGCTGCAACGTCGAGAACGCCTCCTACGGCATCAGCCTGTGCGCCGAGTGCGGGCTGGTCTCGCAGCTGCAGCGCACCGGCGGCGGCCGTCTGACGCACTTCACGTGCGTGGACGGACACGGCGAGATCCTGGTCCCGTGCGGCCGCTGCCGCCAGCTGCTCCACGAGTTCGGGGGCCCGGACCTGCTGCTGGAGACCCCGGCGGGGATCCTCCCCCTCTCGGAGATGCTGCCCCAGGCCTTCGGCCCGGACCATCTCACCCAGTAACTCCCGTGCGGCCCCTCTGACTTCGGCGGAGGGGCCGCGCACTTCCAGGAACCTCGGAAGGAACGCACGTCATGGCCATGGACGTTATCTCCGTCATCCGCACCAAGCGGGACCGCGGCGAACTCAGCGACGAGCAGATCGACTGGGTCATCGACGCGTACACCCGCGGGGAGGTCGCCGACGAGCAGATGTCCGCACTCGCGATGGCCATCCTGCTCAACGGCATGAACCGCCGTGAGATCGCCCGCTGGACGGCCGCGATGATCGCCTCCGGCGAGCGCATGGAATTCTCCTCGCTGTCCCGCCCTACTGCGGACAAGCACTCGACGGGCGGCGTCGGCGACAAGATCACGCTTCCGCTGGCACCCCTGGTGGCGGCCTGCGGCGCGGCGGTGCCGCAACTGTCGGGCCGCGGCCTCGGCCACACCGGCGGCACCCTGGACAAGCTGGAGTCGATCCCGGGCTGGCGCGCCCTGCTCTCCAACGAGGAGATGCTGCACGTCCTCGACACCACCGGCGCGGTGATCTGCGCGGCGGGCGACGGTCTGGCCCCGGCGGACAAGAAGCTCTACGCGCTGCGGGACGTCACCGGCACGGTCGAGGCGATCCCCCTGATCGCCTCCTCCATCATGTCGAAGAAGATCGCGGAGGGCACGGGCTCGCTGGTCCTGGACGTGAAGGTCGGCACCGGCGCCTTCATGAAGACCATCGAGGACGCACGGGAACTGGCGTCCACCATGGTGGGCCTGGGCACCGACCACGGCGTCAAGACGGTCGCCCTGCTGACGGACATGTCCACGCCGCTGGGCCTCACGGCGGGCAACGCCCTGGAGGTCCGCGAGTCGCTGGAGGTCCTGGCCGGCGGCGGCCCCTCGGACGTCGTGGAACTGACCCTGGCCCTCGCCCGCGAGATGCTGGACGCGGCGGGCGTGCGGGACGCCGACCCGGCGAAGGCTCTGGCCGACGGCTCCGCGATGGACGTCTGGCGCCGCATGATCACGGCCCAGGGCGGCGACCCGGACGCCGAACTGCCCACCTCCCGCGAGCAGCACGTGGTCAAGGCCCCGTCGGCGGGCGTCCTGACCCGTCTCGACGCCTACGGCATCGGCGTCGCGGCCTGGCGTCTCGGCGCGGGCCGTGCCCGCAAGGAGGACCCCGTCCAGGCGGCGGCGGGCGTCGAACTCCACGCCAAGCCCGGCGCCACGGTGACCGAGGGACAGCCCCTGCTGACCCTGCACACCGACACCCCCGAGCGCTTCGAGTACGCGCTCCAGGCCCTGGAGGGCTCGTACGACATCGGCGCCGCGGAGACGGAGTTCAAGCCGTCGCCGGTCGTGCTGGAGCGAATCGCCTGACGTTCACGGTGAGTTGAAGGGGCCGGTCCCGGGGGGACCGGCCCCTTCGGCCTTCCCGGGGTCAGCCGAGCAGGGCGGCCACCACCACGAGTACAGGCACGGAAAGCACCGTCGACAACAGGATCGAGTCGCGCGCCAGGCCCTCCGCCACCCGGTAACGGCTCGCGTACGTGTACAGGTTCTGGGCCGCCGGCAGCGCCGACGTCACCACCACGTCGAGGAGTTGGGAGCCGCGCAGGCCGAAGACGCCGGTCGCGAGGGCCCAGGCCGCCACCGGCTGACCCACCGCCTTCAGGGCGACCGAGAGGAACACCGGGGCCCTGTCGGCGCCCCGGCCCGGCATCGTGCTGCCGCACAGGGAGATGCCGAAGGCCAGCAGGACCGCGGGGACGGACATGTTGCCGATCAGGGTCAGCGGGTCCATGACCGGGTCCGGGACCCGGACGCCCGCCGCGGCGACCGCGACGCCGGCGAGCGAGCAGACGGCGATCGGGTTGCGCAGCGGCGTGAGCAGCCGCATCCACAGCGGGCCCTTCTCGCCCCTGCCGGACAGGTCGAGGATCGTCAGCGCGATCGGGGTGACGGCGATGATCTGGAACAGCAGCACCGGCGCCACCAGGGAGGCGTCGCCCAGCACGTACACGGCGATCGGGATGCCGAGGTTGCCGGAGTTGACGTAGCTGGAGCACAGGGCGCCGATCGTGGTGCGGCCCACGCCCCAGCCCCGCACGGCTCCGACCGCGACGAAGACGCCGGCCGCCGCGGCCGTGCTCATCGCCGTCACCAGCAGCCGGCTGGAGAAGATCACCGACAGGTCGGCCTTCGCGAGGGTCGTGAAGAGCAGCGCCGGGGACGCCACGTGGAAGGCCAGCTTGGTCAGCACCTCGCGGCCGTGCTCGCCGAGATGGCCCCGCCGGCCGATGACGTACCCGACCGCGATGACGACCGCGATGACCGCGAAGCCCGTCAGCACCCCCTGCACGGAGCCTCCTCGAAGCGGAGGAGGCCGTCGGGTATCCGGGGCGGTGCTGATCCGTGGGGCATACAGCCAACCCTCCGGGGGAGGAGGGCGGCAGGTCAATGTGATCCCGGCCGGCGGACACGGCCGTGCGGGAGGGAGGGTCGGCGCGAACGGGGGCGCGCGACCCGATGATTTCCGGGTGTCCGGCCGGTCTACAGATCGTGGATGCCGTGACACACGCTGTACTCGTCCTGCCCGGCCCCGTCACCCGTGACGAGGCGACCGGGCTGTGCGACGACGCGCGCGACCTGCTGGAGTCCACCGGCACCGGGGTCCTCGTGGTCGACGTCGCGGCCATAGGGCCCCCGGGGCTCGGTGCCGTCGACCTGCTCGCCCGGCTGGAGCTGTCCGCCCGGCGGGCCGGGGGCCGGATCCGGCTGCGGGACCCCAGCCCCTCCCTACACGCCCTCCTGAATCTGGTCGGGCTCCGCTTCGAGATGGAGGGGCAGGCCGAACAGCGGGAACCACCGCTTGGTGTCCAGGAAGAAGTGGAACCCGGTGAGCCGGCCGTCTGAGATCTCCAGCACCTGCACCGCCCACGGGGTGTAGCCGCCCTGCTCCGGGTCCGGCTTGTACTGGGCGAACCCCGGCAGGCCGTTGACCTGCACCGGCACCAGACGGGAGCCCTCGCAGGCCGCGCCCAGCGTCGTCATGAAGCCCGTGATGTCGTCGTGGCCGGTCAGCCACAGGTCGAACGGCGGCATCGTCATGACGGCGTCCTCGTGCAGCAGGGTCGTCAGCGCCGTCATGTCGTATCCCTCGAAGGCCGCGACGTAGCGGTCGAGGAGCTTCTGCTGGTCCTCGTCCAGCGGGTCCGAGACGGCCGCGTGCGCCGCCTTCTCGTCCCGCTCGGCGAGGGTCGCACGGGCCCGCTGGAGCGCGCTGTTGACCGACGCGACCGAGGTGTCGAGCAGCTCGGCGACCTCGCTCGCCCTCCAGGCCAGCACCTCGCGCAGGATGAGCACCGCGCGCTGCTTCGACGGCAGCTGCTGGAGCGCGGCCATGAAGGCGAGCCGCACGGACTCCTTGGCGACGGCCGCCTCCGCCGGGTCGTCGGTCGTGGGCAGGACGCGGTTGTCCGGCATCGGCTCGAGCCAGGTGTTGTCCGAGCGGGGGGAGAGGGCGGCCTGGGCCAGGGGCGTCGACTCGCTGAGGTCCATCGGGCGGGCGCGCTTGTTGCCCGCCGTCAGCATGTCCAGGCAGACGTTCGTCGCGATGCGGTACAGCCAGGAGCGCAGGCTGGAGCGGCCCTCGAACTTCTCGTAGCTCCGCCAGGCGCGGACCATGGTGTCCTGCACCGCGTCCTCGGCCTCGAAGGAGGAGCCGAGCATGCGGTAGCAGTAGCCGGTCAGCTCGACGCGGTGTTTCTCCAGCCTGATGTCGAGGTCCGCTGTCGTCGTCCCCGTACCGTCGCTCATCGTCCACCCACCCCTGTGGAATATCTGTCGCGCGCCTTTGCGCCCAGCACCTTGGAAGCTACCGCAGGGCACTGACAATGGCGCCCGGAGTTGGTGAAGGCGCAGGTCAGGCCGGGGGTGGGGAAAGCGGCTAGGCCATGACGGGCTGCCGTGCGGCGACCCGTGCCGCGCGCGACCCGACCACCGTGATCGTCACGACTCCCAGCACGGCCAGCAGGCCGACCCCGACCGTCCCGGACCAGCCCGCGGCGTGGAAGGCCACCGCGCCGACCGTGCTGCCGGCACTGGAGCCGATGTAGTAAGCCGACTGGTAGAGCGCCGCGGCCTGCGCGCGTCCGCGGGTCGCGGTCCTGCTGACCGCCGACGACGCGACCGCGTGGCCCGCGAAGAATCCGGCGGTGATCAGCACGAGGCCGAGCAGGACCGGTACGAGGGACCCGACGAGGGTCAGCAGCAGGCCCGCCGTCGTCGTACCGCCCGCCAGGTACAGGGAGCCGCGGCGGCCCAGCCGCCCGACCAGCCGGCCCGCGGTCGAGGCGGAGACCGTGCCCACCAGGTAGACCAGGAAGATCGACCCGATGATGCCCTGCGGCAGCGAGAACGGCGCCTGCGTCAGGCGGTAGCCGATCACCGTGTAGACGCCGCCGAAGACCGTCATGAACAGCGCGCCGATGGCGTACAGCCGGCGCAGCAGCGGGTCGGCGAGGTGGTCGCGCACCGTGCGGGCCAGGACCCGCGGCCGCAGCGAGCCCGCCGTGAAGTGGCGCGGGGCGGGCAGCAGCAGCCGGAAGGCCACCGCGCAGGCGACGGCGATCACGCCGATCACGCCCACCGCGACGCGCCAGCCCCATTCCTGCGCGACCCATCCGGTGATGACCCGGCCGCTCATCCCGCCGACGCTGTTGCCGGCGACGAACAGCCCGATCGCGGTGACCAGCGCCTTCGGCCGGACCTCCTCCGCCAGGTACGCGGTCGCCGAGGCCGGCAGCCCGGCCAGGGCCGCGCCCTGCACGGCCCGCAGCACGACCAGCGTGGTCAGCGAGGGCGCGAAGGGGACCAGGAGCCCCACCGTCACCGCGACCGCCAGCGAGCCCGTCATCACCGTACGGCGGCCGAACCGCTCCGACAGCGCGCTCATCGGCAGCACGAACAGCGCCAGACCGCCGGTCGCGCCCGCCACCGTCCAGCTCGCCGCGCTCGCCGCCACCCCGAACTCGCCCGAGATCAGCGGCAGCAGGGCCTGCGTGGAGTAGAGCAGGGCGAAGGTCGCGACGCCCGCGAGGAAGAGGGCGAAGCTCATCCGGCGGTAGCCGGGGCCGCCCGGGGCCAGACGGGAATCGGTGGAGGGGACGAGGGGAGCGGCGCCCACGACGGTGGACGCCCCGGTATCGGCGGGAGACATGCTTCGAAGCTACGTACGCTCCCGCTCATCCGTCCAATGCACGGAATTGCCATAATCGTTCCCATGGCGCATCAACACAGCTCACAGCCTCGCCTGTCACCGTCCAGTGACACAGAAGACATGGTGATGTTGCTGGCTCCCCGTCTCGCGCACTTCGCGGGAGTCGCCCGTACCGAGCACGTCACCCGGGCCGCGCAGGAACTCCAGGTGCCGCAGTCGACCCTGTCGCGGGCCATGGTCCGCCTGGAACAGGACCTGGGGGTCGACCTGTTCGCCCGGCGCGGCCGCACCGTCTCCCTCACCCCGGCCGGGCGCACCTTCCTCGCCTCGGTCGAGCGGGCGCTCGCCGAGATCGAGCGGGCCGCCGACGAGGTGCGCGCGGACGCCGACGCCACCACCGGCAAGGTCGCCTTCGGCTTTCTGCACACCATGGGGGCGGAGACGGTCCCGGGCCTGCTCCAGGCCTTCCGCGTCGACCATCCGCGCGTCCGCTTCAGCCTCGTCCAGAACTACGGCGAGGCGATGCTGGAGAAGCTGCGGGCGGGGGAGCTCGACCTCTGCCTGACCTCACCGGTCCCGGACGCCCCCGGCCTCGTCGCCCGCCGTCTCGACGAGCAGAAGCTCCGGCTGGTCGTTCCCGCCGACCACCCGCTCGCGGCCCGCCGCCGCATCCGCCTGGCGGAGGCGTCCGACGAGACCTTCGTGACGCTCGAACCCGGCTACGGCCTGCGCCGCATCACCGACCACCTCTGCCTGGAGGCCGGCTTCCGGCCCAGGATCGCCTTCGAGGGAGAGGAGACGGAGACCCTTCGGGGCCTGGTGGCCGCGGGCCTCGGCGTCGCCCTCCTGCCCCCACCGACCGTGCCCCGCCCGGGAGTTGTGGAACTGACCGTCACCGGCCAGCGGGCGGTCCGCGAGATCGGGGTCGCCTGGCTGGACGGCCGCCCGGACACACCCCCGGTGGCGGCCTTCAAGAAGTTCCTGCTGTCGAGGAGGGGCAGCCTGCTGCCCGACTGACCCCGGTCACCGGCGCAGCGACTTGCCGAACCCCGCGGCCAACGGCATCCGCAACCCCAGAGGGGGCGGAGCCGCGAACGCGTCCTCGACCGGCCGGGAGTACGCCCGGCCGAACAGGCTCCCCAGCACGAAGTTCTCGGCCAGCGCCTGCACTTCACTGCGGTACTGATGCAACCCGTGGCCGTCCGAGTGGACTTCGAACCGGCACACGTCCCGGTTCGCCTTCTTCGCCCGCGCCGCCAGCCGGAAGGACAGCTCGGGGTCGCAGACACCGTCGTTCGTGCCGTGCACGATCAGCACCCGCCGGCCGACCAGCTGCTTCACCGGTTCGGGCGAGGCGGCGACGTCCTCCTCCGGGAGCCAGGGCCCTATCGCCAGAACGGAGTTGACGGCTTCGTGCCCGCCCGCGCGCAGCGCCGCCCGGCCGCCCATGTCGACGCCGGCGAGGCAGATCGAGACGTCGCCGTACCGTCGTACGACCTCGTCGGCGGCCCAGGCGGCGTCACGCGCCAGATGGGCCTCGCTGCCGTTCCAGCCGCGGTAGCGGTAGTGGACGACGTGCGTGGCGAGGCCCTCGTCGCGGCCCGCGCGGGCCAGCCGTCTGCCCAGCGCGCGTACGGATGCGGTCGCCAGCATGGGGGAGGGTCTGCGGGCCGATTCCTCGGCACCGCCGGGGAGCAGCAGGACCACTCCGCTCACCGCTGTCGGCTCCGGGCCGAGTGCCCGCCCCAGCCGGGCCCGGATCGGCATCGCTTGGTGCGCCATGACAGAACAGTGTCAGAAGGGTGGGTGTACGCGACCCGTACTTGCGGTCACCGTTACGTATCGGCGGAACTGTACAACGGGCGATCTACGCGCGTAGGGGATAGAGTGCGGAGATGACGAGCCAGGCCATCTCGAAGACCCCGACGCCGGACCGGATCCGCCGGGCGCCGAAGGTTCTGCTGCACGACCACCTCGACGGCGGCCTCCGCCCGGGGACGATCGTCGAACTCGCCCATGACACGGGCTACTCACGCCTCCCGGAGACCGATCCCGGCAAGCTCGGCATCTGGTTCCGCGAGGCCGCCGACTCCGGTTCGCTGGAGCGGTACCTGGAGACCTTCTCCCACACCGTCGGCGTGATGCAGACCCGCGACGCCCTCGTCCGGGTCGCCCGCGAGTGCGCCGAGGACCTCGCGGAGGACGGCGTGGTGTACGCCGAGGTGCGGTACGCCCCCGAGCAGCACCTCGAAGGCGGACTCACCCTCGAAGAGGTCGTCGAGGCCGTCAACGAGGGCTTCAGGGAAGGGGAGCAGCTGGCCCGGGCGAACGGCCACCGGATCCGCGTCGGCGCCCTGCTCACCGCCATGCGGCACGCCGCCCGCGCCCTGGAGATCGCGGAACTCGCGAACCGCTACCGGGACTTGGGCGTCGTCGGCTTCGACATCGCGGGCGCGGAGGCCGGTTACCCGCCCACCCGGCACCTCGACGCCTTCGAGTACCTCAAGCGCGAGAACAACCACTTCACCATCCACGCCGGCGAGGCCTTCGGGCTGCCGTCCATCTGGCAGGCCCTCCAGTGGTGCGGCGCGGACCGGCTCGGGCACGGCGTGCGCATCATCGACGACATCCAGGTGCAGGCCGACGGCTCGGTGAAGCTCGGCCGGCTCGCCTCCTACGTCCGCGACAAGCGCATCCCGCTGGAGCTGTGCCCCAGCTCCAACCTCCAGACCGGCGCGGCGTCGTCGTATGCGGAGCATCCGATCGGTCTGCTGCGCCGGCTGCACTTCCGCGCGACGGTGAATACGGACAATCGCCTTATGTCGGGCACGAGTATGAGCAGGGAATTCGAGCACCTGGTCGAGGCGTTCGGTTATTCGCTCGACGACCTCCAATGGTTCTCCGTCAATGCGATGAAATCAGCGTTCATTCCTTTCGATGAACGACTCGCGATGATCAATGACGTGATCAAGCCCGGATATGCCGAGCTGAAGTCCGAATGGCTGTTCCAGCAGACCGCCTCCACCAGCGGTTCTGTGGAATCGGACGAGTGACGGAAAAAATTGGGGTGTGAGGAATGCGGACGGGTATTCACAACCCGTCCGCATTTTGATGTTTGCGGCGGGCGGGTGTGCGTGTTTACGGTCTTGGACACCGCTCACTTCCCCGTAATCCATTTCGAGGACGCATTTTCATGAAGCAGTCTGCTGCCAAGACCCTCGGTGTCGCCGCTCTCGGTGCCGCCTTCGCCGCCACGGGCGCGGGCGCCGCGAACGCGGCTTCGGCGGTTCCGGACGCCTCCGGAACGCTGGACTCCGTCACCAGTCAGCTCCCGGCGCAGAACGTCTCCCAGGCGCTCCCCGGCGCCCAGGCGGCGGTGGCCCAGGGCAAGCCCGCCATCGAGCGCGGTCTGGCCTCCGTGCAGCCGGCCGCCCAGCGGGCCATCGCCGACGGCCCGTCCACGCCGGTCGCCGGGCTGCTCGGCGGTCTGCCGGTGCAGGGCGGCGTGCCGGTGAAGGGCCTGCCGCTCGGCGGCTGATCCGCCCGCGCAACGCGCCGACGGGGCGCCCCCTTGGACACGGGGGCGCCCCGTCGGCGTACGTGCGAACAGGTGTCACCAGGCCGAGCGGGCGGCCGCCTTGTCCTCCGAGGGCAGCAGGATCCACAGCGCTATGTAGAGCAGGAACTGCGGGCCCGGCAGCAGGCAGGAGAGCAGGAAGATCACGCGCATCGTGGTCGCAGAGGTGCCGAAGCGCCGCGCCAGACCGGCGCACACGCCGCCGATCATGCGGCCTTGGGTGGGGCGGACGAGGGCGGACATGTGCGGCTCCTTCGTGAGCGTCGGTATGAGAGAGCCCGTGTGGCTTCCTCATCTGCCTTCAACGCTACGAGGACGAAGGGGGCAAAGCATCGCTCCACGGTGCGATCCCCACCCTGGGAAACGTCGGGGTCCGACCCTGAGCCGCTTCCTCCTGGCGGACGGCCGCGTGATCCCTCCACTGCGACCTGCGGCGGAGCCAGGAGCGGGCCGCGGGGACGACGGCGAGGTGCGCGACGGCCACGCCCGCCGTGTTCAGCAGCAGCGAGTCGACGTCCGGGACCCGCCCCGGCACGCCCGTCTGCAGCAGCAGGATGCCCAGCGAGACCAGGGCGCCCGCGGCGACCGTACGGACGAAGGAGGCGAACGGGGAGACCCAGAGCCTGCCGTGCGCCATCGGCAGCAGCACCCCGAGCGGTGCGAGGAGGGCGAGGCCCTCGGCGATGCAGCGGGCCGCCACCGGTCCGCCCAGCGCGAGATCGGCCCGGATGCCGGCGAACGGACGCAGATTGGGCGGCATCACCCAGGGGACGTCCAGCGGACGCAGCGTGAGCCAGGCGACGAGCGCGAGGTGTGCGACGAGGAGGACAACCCCTGTCACACGGATGCGGATCGCGGCGCTGCCGCCGATGGAGCCTTGACGCTGCACGCCCCCCTAGACGCGGCCACCGGCGGGATCGGTTCCGGGTCGCCCGCAGGTACCTGGGTGAGGCTTGCGCCACACGCCCCCGTCGACGCGCGTTCACCTCCCGGGACGCCGCGGGCGGTGCCGGGCCCCTGCGGCCCCCCGCGCCGCGTCAGCCGCCCGTGACCGCGCTCGACGGCGGCTGTGCGGTGCCGGGGCGGGAGCGGACGTCGTCGGTGCACTCGTAGCGGCGCAGCGGCTCGCGTCCCGGGCCGCCGAGGATGACCGAGCCGTCACCCTGGGCCGCCGCCGAGTCGGAGAAGGTGCACACGACCTGGGCGAGAGCGAAGGACGTGAGGTCGCCGGGCGGGGTGCTGAGGCGGAGCGTGTCCTCGGGGTCGCCGGCGCGCGGGCCGCCGACCGTCATGCCGCCGCGCACGTCCGTGGTGTACCCGGCCTCCTTCTCGGCGGCCGACGGCGTCGCCGCGAGCTGGTCCAGCAGCCCCTGCGCCACCAGCACCCGCCGCTGCGAGTCCGCGGTGCCGTCCGGTACCCGTACCGTCCGGTCCACGGCGACCAGCGACGAGCCGCACAGCAGGAACACCTGCACCGGCAGGCCGCGCGAGGCCTGCGAGGCGACCTCCGGCTCGGGGAGCGAGCACTGCACCCGTGACGGCGCAGCCCCGAAGTCCGTGGGCACCTGGGTGGACCGGATGCCGCACCCGGTGAGCAGCGCGGCCAGAACCGGGACCGCCAGCAGGCGTCGTACGGTCATGTGGCGTCCCCGTTCTTCCCCGAGTCCTTCTCGGACTCCTCCGCGAGCTCCGACGCGTCGCGCGGCAGCCGCAGCGTGAACACCGCGCCCCCCTCGGGGGAGTTCGCTGCGGTGATCTCGCCGCCGTGGATGTGGGCGTTCTCCATCGCGATGGACAGGCCCAGGCCGCTGCCCTCGGAGCGCGGCCGGGAGGCGCTCGCCTTGTAGAAGCGGTCGAAGACGTGCGGCAGGACGTCCTCGGGGATGCCGTGGCCGTGGTCCCGTACCGCGATGACGATCTCGTCGTCCGTCGCCCGCACCGCGATCCGCACCGGGGAGCCGCCGTGCTTGAGGGCGTTGCCGATGAGGTTCGCCAGGATCACGTCCAGGCGGCGCGGGTCGAGCCGGGCGTGGACGCCGCGTTCGGCCTCCAGGTCCACCGCGTCCAGCCAGGCGCGCGCGTCGATGCAGGCGGTGATCTGGTCCGCGATGTCCACGTCGTCGAGCACCAGCCGGGCGGTGCCCGCGTCGAAGCGGGTGACCTCCATCAGGTTCTCGACGAGGTCGTTGAGCCGCCGGGTCTCGCTGACGACGAGCCGTACGGCGGGCTCGATCATCGGGTCCATCGACCCCGACTCCGCCTCCAGCTCCTCCTCCAGGATCTCGGTCACGGCGGTGATCGCGGTGAGCGGCGTACGGAGTTCATGGCTCATGTCCGCGACGAAGCGCCGGGACGCGTCGTCGCGCGTGGCCATGTCGTCGACCCGCTTCTCCAGCGCCTCGGCCGCGTCGTTGAACGTCCGGGAGAGATCGGCGAGTTCGTCCGTCCCGGACACCCTGAGCCGGGTGTCCAGCTTGCCCTCGCCGAGCCGCCGGGCGGCCACGCCCAGCCGCTGCACGGGCTTCAGTACGGTGGAGGCGGCGGCCTGCGCGAGCAGCGCGGAGCCGATCAGCGCCAGACCGGTGGCGATCCCAAGCGACCAGGCGAGGGAGTTGAGGTCCTTGGCCTCCGGCTCCAGCGACTTGAGCATGTAGCCCGTCGAACCGCCGTCGATCACCCGCGTGCCGGCCACCAGGTACGGCGTGCCGTGGTCGACGACGCGCTGCCAGTACAGGTGGTACGCGTACTTGTTGCCGGAGTCGACCGGCTGCTTCTTGTTCACGGCCGCCCGCAGCGACGCGGGCACGTCCTGGAGCGAGAAGCCGTCCAGGCCGCCCGAACTGCCGTACACCGTGCGGCCGTCGGAGTCCTTGGCGACGAGCAGCACACTGAAGCGCTGGCTGGTGTTCGTCATCTGCCCCGCGGTGCGCTGGAGTTCGTCCTGGGTGGGATGCGGGGGCAGCGTGCCCGCGCGGGTCTGCATCGCCTGCCGGAAGTCGCCGAGCACCGCGTCCTGGGTGCGGGTGAGTACGGCCTCGCGGTTGAGCCAGTACGCGATGCCCGACGCGGACACGGCCGCGGTGAGCGCCACCAGCCCGAACACGACGACCAGGCGCAGCCGGAGACTGGTGAACCGCAGCCGCGACAGATGTCCCTTGCGCGTCGCGGCCCAGCCGCGAACCCCCCCTTGCGCTGGTGTCACTGAGGAGTGTCCAGCCGGTAGCCCACACCACGCACGGTACGGATCAGCGTCGGGGACGACGGGACGTCCTCGACCTTGGCGCGCAGCCGCTGGACGCAGGCGTCCACCAGCCGGGAGTCGCCGAGGTAGTCGTGCTCCCACACCAGCCGCAGCAACTGCTGCCGCGACAGGGCCTGTCCGGGCCGCCGGCTCAGTTCGAGGAGCAGCCTGAGCTCGGTCGGGGTGAGCTGGAGGTCCTCGCCGTTCTTGGTCACGGTCATGGCCGCGCGGTCGATGACCAGCGAGCCGAAGGTCGCCGAGTCGTTCGCCTCCCGCTCACCGCGCCGCAGCACGGCCCGGATGCGGGCGTCGAGCACCCGCCCCTGGACGGGTTTGACGACGTAGTCGTCGGCGCCGGACTCCAGGCCCACCACCACGTCGATGTCATCGCTGCGCGCGGTCAGCAGGATGATCGGCAGCTGGTCGGTGCGCCGGATGCGCCGGCACACCTCGAACCCGTCGATGCCGGGCAGCATCACGTCCAGCACGATCAGGTCCGGCCGTTGCTCCCGCAGGAGCTTCAGACCGTCCTCACCGGTGGCAGCGGTGGCAACCCGGTGTCCCTGGCGCGTAAGGGACAGCTCCAGGGCCGTACGGATGGCGTCGTCGTCCTCGATCAGCAACAGGGAAGGCACGAGGCACATTCTGGCCCATGGCAGGCCGCGGTTTCGACTCCTGTACGAGTACGTGCATGTACAGCTCCTCTCTGTGACCGTGCTGTGCCCCTAGTACCAGGGACCCCTGTGACAGGTCTGTGACAGTCGGCTGACACGGCGATGAAGGTGCCCCGGCAAGCTTCTCGGCACAGGCAAGGAAGCACCGCCTGAGAAGACCGAACACCGGAAGTCCACGACGGGGGGCGCGAGATGAATACGCTGCACGGCACCAGCATCAGCGCAGTGATCACGCGCCTGCACGACGTGAACGGGGGCCGGGGTTCAGAGAAGTCCGGTGCCGTGAGCGGGCGGGGGTGCGCTCGCGGCACCGGGCGTCAGCACACCGGGTACATGTCGGTGGTTGACAGCACGGGGGAGAACCACGGGGGAAGCGCGTACAGGGAGGACACGGGGGAACGTCGCTCGCTGTCGGAGGCGGAGTTCACCGCCTACGTCCAGGAGCGCCGCGCCTCCCTGTACGCAACCGCGTACCACCTGACCGGTGACCGCTTCGAGGCCGAGGACCTGCTGCAGAGCGCGCTGTTCTCGACGTACAAGGCATGGGACCGGATCAGCGACAAGGCTGCGGTCGGGGGCTACCTCCGCCGCACCATGACGAATCTTCACATCAGCGCGTGGCGCCGCCGCAAGCTGAACGAGTACCCGACCGAGGAACTGCCGGAGACGCCCGGCGACACGGACGCGATGCGCGGCACCGAACTGCGCGCCGTCCTGTGGCAGGCGCTCGCCCGGCTGCCCGAACTCCAGCGCACGATGCTGGTCCTGCGCTACTACGAGGGCCGCACCGACCCGGAGATCGCGGAGATCCTCGACATCAGTGTCGGCACGGTGAAGTCGAGCATCTGGCGCTCCCTGCGCCGGCTGCGTGAGGACGAGGTCCTCAGCTTCGGCCGTGACGAGGAGGACGCCTTCGGGGAGCTCGTCGCCTGAGGGTCCGGGGGGAAGCAGGTAACGGGGGGAGCACGGGGGAAGGACGGGGGAACGGTCGCCGGGGACCCACGGGGGAAACGGGGGTCACTGGCGACCGGTAACCCGGGGGGAGCGCCACGGGGGAACGGGGGAGAGCGGGACTGGAAGGCCGGGGGGTCCGTCCAGTCCCGCTTTTCGTATGTGTGCCCGCCGGCGCCCGGGCGCCGGCGTTCAGCTCGTGGGCGCCGCCGCCGGACGCCGGCCCACCGCGGCGGCGGCCAGTCGGCCGAGGGCCTCGTCCCGGTCGCAGGCGTGTGCGCCGAGGGCGGTCTGCCGGGCGATGATCGAGCGCTCCTCGCGCATCAGCCGCCAGCCGCGGCGGACCAGGAACGGGACCGACTTGCGGCCCTCCTTGAGGTCGCGCAGGAAGCGCCGGCGGAACGTGCGCACCGCGCCGCGGTTCAGGCACAGCGCGTCGGTCAGCAGCCCCGACTCCCGGCAGCGCTCGACGATCTCGGCCGCGAAGATGCCCTCCGCGATGAACACCGGCGTCCGTCCGACGTCGACGGTCTCCTCGCCGGTGCGGGCGGACAGGGAGAGGTCGTAGACGGGGACGTTCGTACGGCCCGTGCGGCACAGGTCCGCGATCGCGGCGACGGCGGCGTCCGCGTCCCAGGAGTCCGGGTGGTCCCAGTCGATGTCGCCGCTGCCCGCCACCAGGGGCAGCGTCGGGTCCGCTCCCTCCTTGTAGAAGTCGTCGAGACGCAGCACGGGGAGGCCGGAGCGGGCGGCGACGAGGGACTTGCCCGAGCCCGAGGGACCGCAGAGCAGCACGACGCGGGCGGGCGAGGAGGGATGGATGCTCACGGGACACCAGTTTGACGTATGCCGTACGCCCTGCCGACCCCGCGGGTCGGCTTTTGAGCACGGATCACACCTCAACTACCCTTCGTGTCGACCCGATTACTCGACGCATCCGAAGGTGGCCTCAGCCATGGCACGACACTCGTCCCCCCTCAACTCCACCGCCACGCGCGCCCTGATCGCCCTGGCGGCCGCGACGGCGGCCCTCGGCGCGGGCGCGGCGACGGCGTCCGCGGACTCCGCCGCCGCGGCGCAGGCCGGTCCGGTGAAGGGCATCGGGGGCGACGTCACGATCCTCAGGGGCGCGGCAGGCGACCCGCACGGCAACGGCGTCGACATCCCGCTCTCCCAGCTGACCGGCCCCGTCACCCAGACCGGCCCGATCGGCGCCGTCCCGGCGCTGGAAGGAGTCGCGGGACTGCTGGGCGGCGGCGCGAGCGGCCTGTCCTGACGGCGGCCGCGCCGCAGCGGCGCACGCAGGAGAGCCGCGTCTTCCCCGGACGGAGGGAGGGCGCGGCTCTCGGTCTTGCGGCAGGGGGCTCAGTACGACGAGCCGGACGCGCCCAGCGCGCCCGTCGGGTGCCAGACGGTCTTCGTCTCCAGGAACGCCGTCATGCGGTCGGTGCCCGGCTCCGCCGACCAGTCGACTTCGTCCACAGGCTGTGGACGAAGAACCCGCTTGAGGTTGTCCGCCGCCGCGATCTCCAGCTCCTTCGCCAGTACGTCGTCGGCGCCGGCGCCCGTGAGGTCGATCGCGTTGACGTCCTGGTGCGCGGCCAGCGGGGCGGCGATCTCCGCCGTACGGCCGGACAGGACGTTGACCACGCCGCCGGGGAGGTCCGAGGTGGCCAGCACCTCGCCCAGCGACAGGGCGGGCAGCGGGGACTTCTCGCTCGCGATCACGATCGCCGTGTTGCCGGTCGCGATCACCGGGGCGATCACCGAGACCAGGCCCAGGAAGGACGACTCCTGGGGCGCGAGGACCACGACCACGCCCGTCGGCTCCGGCGAGGAGAGGTTGAAGAACGGGCCCGCGACCGGGTTGCCGCCGCCCACGACCTGGGCGATCTTGTCGGTCCAGCCCGCGTACCAGACCCAGCGGTCGATCGCGGCGTCCACGAGGGCGGCCGCCTTCGACTTGGACAGCCCCTCCGACTCGGCGACCTCGCGGACGAACTGCTCCCGCCGGCCCTCGAGCATCTCCGCGACGCGGTAGAGGATCTGGCCGCGGTTGTACGCCGTCGCACCCGACCACGCCCCGACCGCCTTGCGCGCGGCGACCACCGCGTCACGGGCGTCCTTGCGGGACGAAAGGGGCACGTTCGCCAGCCAGTTGCCCTTCTTGTCGGTCACCTCGTACACCCGGCCGCTCTCGGAACGCGGGAACTTCCCGCCCACGTACAGCTTGTAGGTCTTGAAGACAGAAAGTCGCTCGACTGCACTCATTTATCGCTCGCCCTCCGGGCTCGACGGGGCGAGGTACGCCTCCAGGCCATGGCGGCCGCCCTCGCGGCCGAAGCCCGACTCCTTGTACCCGCCGAACGGCGAGGTCGGGTCGAACTTGTTGAACGTGTTGGACCAGACGACGCCCGCCCGGAGCTTGTTCGCGACCGCGAGGATGCGCGAGCCCTTCTCCGTCCAGATGCCCGCCGACAGGCCGTACGGGGTGTTGTTGGCCTTGGCGACGGCCTCGTCGGGGGTGCGGAAGGTCAGCACCGACAGCACCGGCCCGAAGATCTCGTCGCGGGCGACCGTGTGCGCCTGGGTGACGTTCGTGAACAGCGTCGGGGCGAACCAGTAGCCGGAGGACGGCAGTTCACAGGCCGGGGACCAGCGCTCGGCGCCCTCCGCCTCGCCCCGCTCGACGAGCGTGGTGATACGGGAGAGCTGCTCGGCGGAGTTGATCGCGCCGATGTCCGTGTTCTTGTCCAGCGGGTCGCCGAGCCGGAGCGTCGACAGGCGGCGCTTGAGGGAGTCGAGGAGCTCGTCCTGGATCGACTCCTGGACCAGCAGCCGGCTGCCCGCGCAGCAGACCTGGCCCTGGTTGAAGAAGATGCCGGTGACGATCCCCTCCACCGCCTGGTCGATCGGGGCGTCGTCGAAGACGATGTTGGCGCCCTTGCCGCCCAGTTCGAGGGTGAGCTTCTTGCGGGTGCCCGCGACCGTCCGCGCGATCTCCTTGCCGACGGCGGTGGAGCCGGTGAAGGCGACCTTGTTCACGTCCGGGTGCGCGACGACCGCGGCGCCCGCGTCGCCGTATCCCGGAAGGATGTTGACGACGCCCTTGGGCAGACCGGCCTGGCGGCAGATGTCCGCGAAGAAGAGGGCGGAGAGCGGGGTGGTCTCGGCGGGCTTCAGGACGACCGTGTTGCCCGTGGCCAGCGCGGGGGCGATCTTCCATGCCAGCATCAGCAGCGGGAAGTTCCAGGGGATGACCTGCCCCGCGACGCCGAGCGGCCGCGGGTCCGCGCCGAAGCCCGCGTGGCCGAGCTTGTCGGCCCAGCCCGCGTAGTAGAAGAAGTGCGCGGCGACCAGCGGCAGGTCCGCGTCGCGCGTCTCCCTGATCGGCTTGCCGTTGTCCAGCGTCTCCAGGACGGCCAGCTCACGGCTGCGCTCCTGGATGATCCGGGCGATGCGGAACAGGTACTTGGCGCGCTCGGAACCGGGCAGCGCCGACCACTTCTCGAAGGCCTTGCGGGCGGCCTTCACCGCGCGGTCCACGTCCGCCTCGCCGGCCTGGGCGATCTCGGAGAGGACCTCCTCGGTCGACGGCGAGACGGTCTTGAAGACCTTGCCGTCGGCGGCCTCGGTGAACTCGCCGTCGATGAACAGGCCGTAGGACGGGGCGATGTCGACGATCGAGCGGGACTCGGGCGCCGGGGCGTATTCGAATGCGGGTGCCATGGTGATCAGTCCACCGTCACGTAGTCGGGGCCGGAGTAGCGGCCGGTGGCCAGCTTCTGACGCTGCATCAGCAGGTCGTTCAGGAGCGAGGAGGCGCCGAAGCGGAACCAGTGGTTGTCCAGCCAGTCCTCGCCGGCGGTCTCGTTGACCAGTACCAGGAACTTGATCGCGTCCTTGGACGTACGGATGCCGCCGGCCGGCTTCACCCCGACCTGGATCCCGGTCTGGGCGCGGAAGTCGCGCACCGCCTCCAGCATCAGCAGGGTGTTCGCAGGCGTCGCGTTCACCGCCACCTTGCCGGTGGACGTCTTGATGAAGTCGGCGCCCGCCAGCATGCCGAGCCAGCTCGCGCGCCGGATGTTGTCGTACGTCGACAGCTCGCCCGTCTCGAAGATGACCTTCAGGCGGGCCGAGGTCCCGCAGGTCTCCTTCACGGCGGCGATCTCGTCGTACACCTTGATGTAGTGGCCCGCGAGGAACGCCCCGCGGTCGATGACCATGTCGATCTCGTCGGCGCCCGCGGCGACGGCCTCGCGCACGTCCGCCAGCTTCACGGAGAGCGGGGCGCGGCCCGCGGGGAAGGCGGTGGCGACGGAGGCGACCTTGACGGTCGAGCCGGCCACGGCCTCCTTGGCGACGGGCACCATGTCGGGGTAGACGCAGACGGCCGCGGTCGACGGAGCCGTGCGGTCCGTCGGGTCGGGCCGGACCGCCTTGGCGCCGAGCGCCCGGACCTTGCCCGGGGTGTCCGCGCCTTCCAGCGTCGTCAGGTCGACCATCGAGATGGCCAGGTCGATGGCGTACGCCTTCGCGGTGGTCTTGATGGAACGGGTGCCGAGCGAGGCGGCGCGCGCCTCCAGGCCGACCGCGTCGACGCCGGGCAGCCCGTGCAGGAAGCGGCGCAGCGTGCGGTCGGACGTGGTGATGTCCGTCAGTGCGTGGGCTGCGGACGGTGCATTGGTGGGCATGGTCACCAGACGAGCATATCTACGCGCGTAGCGGCTGTACAGCCCGAGAAGACGGATCGCTGTACGGAAGGGACGCCCGGCCCCACGGCGCCCGCACGCCCCGCCTACGGCACAATCGCAGGCATGACGACCCCCGACCACGAGTCACCTGCGTCCCAGCCCCCCACCCCGGGGCAGCGGGACCGCGCCTACCGTTCCCCCATGGGCATCGCCGGAGGCGTCCTGCTGCTGGCCATCGTGGCCTGGCTCGGCATCGACGCGATCGTCTCCGGGCGCGACCGCACCCCCTGGCTGGCACTCGCCGCGATGATCTTCCTCGTCCCGCTGGTCGCGGCCTTCACACTGCGACCCGCCGTGTTCGCCAACGAGGAGCGGCTGCGCATCCGCAATCCCTTCCGCATCATCACGATGCCCTGGGGCCAGGTCGTCTCGCTGCGGTCCGGCTACTCCAACGAGGTCGTCGCGAAGTCCGGCGGCAAGTACCAGCTGTGGGCCGTCCCCGTCTCGCTGCGGGCCCGGAAGAAGGCGGCCGCGCGGGACTCCAGGGCGAACGCGCAGCGCGCCGCCGAGGCGAGCGGCCAGGGCGGCCGCCGCGGCATGGGCGGCGGCTTCGGACTCGGCGGCCTCTCCCGCGGCGCCGCCGACGTCTCCGACGGACCCGCACGCGCGGAGTCCGACAAGGTCATGGACGACCTGCGCGAGCTCCTGGAGACCAAGGGGGAGTCGGAGGCGGCGCAGGGCGAGGTGAGGGTCCGCTGGGCCTACGAGATCGCGGCACCGGTGGTGGCCGGTGCGGTGCTGCTGGCGATCCTGGTGGCGACGGGCTGAGCGCCGCACGGGACGCCGAACGGGGCGCCCGGTACGGGCACCCCGTTCCGCATGCCGGGCCGGCGGCCGCCGGCCGCATGCCTCAGATCCCGGCGGCGGCCGACAGGTCGCGCTTGATCGCCGTGAGGCGGTCGGTCGCGGCGGCGTGGGCGGCCGGAAGGCCGGCGTGCGTGGAGACCGGGACCACGACCTCCAGGTAGCACTTCAGCTTGGGTTCCGTGCCGCTGGGGCGGACGACGACGCGGGCGCCGTCGAGCGTGTAGCGCAGGCCGTCGGTGGGCGGGAGCGTCTCCGTGCCCTGCGTGAGGTCCTCGGCCCGGGTGATGGCCAGGCCCGCGAGCTCGGTCGGCGGCTGCTCGCGCAGGCGGCGCATCGCGTCGGCGATGACCGAGAGGTCCTCGACGCGGACCGAGAGCTGGTCGGTGGCGTGCAGACCGTGCTCCACCGCGAGGTCGTCGAGCAGGTCGGGCAGCGTACGGCCCTGCTCCTTGAGTTCGGAGGCCAGTTCGGTGATGAGCAGGGCGGCGGTGATGCCGTCCTTGTCGCGTACGCCGTCGGGGTCGACGCAGTAGCCGAGGGCCTCCTCGTAGCCGTAGCGCAGGCCCTCGACGCGGGCGATCCACTTGAAGCCGGTGAGGGTCTCCTCGTACGGCAGGCCCGCCTTCTCGGCGATGCGGCCCAGCAGGGAGGACGAGACGATCGACTCGGCGAAGGTGCCCCGGGCGCCACGCCGGACGAGGTGCGCGGCGAGCAGGGCGCCGACCTCGTCACCGCGCAGCATGCGCCAGTCGCCGCCGGCGCCCTTGACGGCCACGGCGCAGCGGTCGGCGTCGGGATCGTTGGCGACGATCAGATCCGGGTCGGTCTCGCGGGCCCTGGCGAACGCGAGGTCCATGGCGCCCGGCTCCTCCGGGTTGGGGAAGGCGACCGTGGGGAAGTCCGGGTCCGGCTCGGCCTGTTCGGCGACGAGGACCGGCTCGGGGAAGCCGGCCCGGGCGAAGGCGGCCAGGAGGGTGTCCTTGCCGACGCCGTGCATCGCCGTGTAGACGGTGCGGGCGGTGCGCGGGGAGCCGGGCGCCAGGACGGCGTCCGTACGGGAGAGGTAGGCGCCGAGGACGCCGTCGCCGAGGGTCTCCCAGCCGGTCTCCGGGCGCGGCACGTCGGCCAGGGCGGCGATCGCGTCGATCTCGGCGGCGATCTCCGCGTCGGCGGGCGGCACGATCTGCGAGCCGTCGCCGAGGTAGACCTTGTAGCCGTTGTCGCGGGGCGGGTTGTGGCTGGCGGTGACCTCGACACCGGCGACCGCGCCGAGGTGCCGTATGGCGAAGGCCAGGACCGGGGTCGGCAGCGGGCGGGGGAGCACGGCGGCCCCGAGACCCGCGCCCGTCATGACCGCCGCGGTGTCGCGGGCGAAGTCGGCGGACTTGTGGCGGGCGTCGTAGCCGATGACGACGAGGCCGCCGCCCTGGCCGATCTTCTTCAGGTACGCGGCGAGACCGGCGGCCGCCCGGATGACGACCGCGCGGTTCATACGCTGGGGGCCGGCGCCGAGCTCACCGCGCAGACCCGCGGTGCCGAACTGGAGCGTGCCGCCGAACCGTTCGGCGAGCTCCGTGACGTCCCCGGCCTCGATGAGCTTGGCGAGCTCGTCGCGGGTCTCCGCGTCGGGGTCCTCGGCGAGCCATGCGTGGGCGCGGGCTAGCAGGTCGTCGTGCACGTCGGGGTCAGCCTCTCGTGATCGTCAAAACCAGCGCTCCGGCGTTTGAGGAGCGGGGGTCCAGGGGGCGGAGCCTCCTGGTGCGTTGCCTACAGCCGGCCGAGTACCTGAGCCAGCAGGGAACCCATCCGCGTCGCCGAGTCGCGGCCCGCCTGCAGGACCTCCTCGTGGTTCAGCGGCTCGCCGGTCATCCCGGCGGCGAGGTTGGTCACCAGGGAGATACCCAGCACCTCCGCACCCGCCTCGCGCGCGGCGATGGCCTCCAGCACCGTCGACATGCCCACCAGGTCCGCGCCGATCACCCGGGCCATGCGGATCTCGGCCGGCGTCTCGTAGTGCGGGCCGGGGAACTGGGCGTAGACGCCCTCCTCCAGCGTGGAGTCGATCTCCTTGCACAGGGCGCGCAGGCGCGGGGAGTACAGGTCGGTCAGATCGACGAAGTTGGCACCGACGATCGGGGAGGTCGCCGTCAGGTTGATGTGGTCGCTGATCAGCACCGGCTGGCCGGGGCGCATGCCCTCCCGCAGGCCGCCGCAGCCGTTGGTCAGGACCACGGTCTTGCAGCCGGCGGCGACCGCGGTGCGGACGCCGTGCGCGACGGCGGCGACGCCGCGGCCCTCGTAGTAGTGCGTCCGGCCCAGGAAGACCAGCGCGCGCTTGCCGCCGAACCGGTAGGAGCGGATCTTGCCGCCATGTCCCTCCACCGCCGGGGGCGGGAACCCGGGCAGCTCGGTGACCTGGAACTCGGCGTCGGGTGCGCCGAGGGCGTCCACGGCCGGCGCCCAGCCGGAGCCCATCACGAGGGCGACGTCGTGGGTCTCGGCGCCGGTCAGTTCGCGCAGGCGCGAGGCGGCGGCGTCGGCGGCGGCGTGCGGGTCGCCCTGGATGTCGTCCGGAAGAAGAGATGCGTTCACGCGCACGAGAGTAGCCGGTCTGGGCCTACGCGCGTAGATGACGGAGCTCACGGGATGGCGATCGTTGTCTTGTCGTTTCCAACGAAAGCCGTGACGCAGCGGGGCCTCTGCGGCTCATGTGACGTGGCTGTGCGCAGGCTGTGCCCGGCCGCGGCGGCGGGCCGGGATCAGCAGGGGCGTTTCCGCAACTCCATCACGTAGTCGTGCGGAGCCCCCGCGGACTCCGCCGCGTCGGCGATCTCGCCCAGATAGCGCGCCGCCGGCAGACCGCCCTCGTAGCCGTCGAGGACGTACGTCCAGGCGGGCTCCTCGCCGTCCAGCGTGTGCACCCGGGTCCGCATCCGGCGGTAGATGCCGAGCCCGACGCCCTCCCAGCGGTCCATGGCCTCCTCGTCGGGCGGCGCGATGTCGTACAGCGCGACGAAGACCTGGCAGAAGGGGTCTTCGACGATCGTCGCCAGCGCGCCCTCCCAGCCCATGTGCTCGCCCCCGAAGGTCAGCCGCCAGCCGTTCAGCCAGCCGGTGGCGCGCAGCGGCGAGTGGGGGGCGCGACGGGACATCAGCCGCGCATCGAGGTTTCCGGCGTACGCGGCGTAGAGCGACATGCGTCGAGAGTACGGCAGCGGACACACCCGCCCCGCCGGTACCGGAGGCCCCTTGCCAACCCATTGCCCCGCGCCGGCGGAACCCGGGGGCCCGGGCCCCCGGGCAGAAGCACCTTGAGGAGTGCGGGACAATGGGGTACGTGACTCGGATCGTGATCATCGGTGGCGGACCCGGCGGATACGAGGCGGCCCTGGTGGCCGCCCAGCTCGGCGCGGAGGTGACCGTCGTCGACTGCGACGGTCTGGGCGGAGCGTCGGTGCTGACCGACTGCGTGCCGTCGAAGACCCTTATCGCCACGGCCGAGGTGATGACCACCTTCGACTCGTCGTACGAAGAGCTCGGCATCATCGTCGCCGACGACACCCCGCCGCTGGAGCAGGCTGCGCGGGTCGTGGGCGTGGACCTCGGCAAGGTGAACCGCCGTGTGAAGCGGCTCGCCCTCGCCCAGTCGCACGACATCACCGCCTCGGTCACGCGTGCGGGCGCCCGGGTCATGCGCGGCCGCGGCCGCCTCGAGGGCATGCAGGCCCTCGACGGCTCCCGCAAGGTCGTGGTCGCGGCCGCGGACGGCAGCGAGGAGACCCTCACCGCCGACGCCGTCCTGATCGCCACCGGCGGCCACCCGCGCGAGGTGCCCGACGCCCAGCCCGACGGCGAGCGCATCCTCAACTGGACGCAGGTGTACGACCTGACCGAGCTCCCCGAGGAGCTCATCGTGGTCGGCTCCGGTGTCACCGGCGCCGAGTTCGCCGGCGCCTACCAGGCCCTCGGCTCGAAGGTGACCCTCGTCTCCTCCCGCGACCGCGTGCTGCCCGGCGAGGACCCGGACGCCGCCGCCGTCCTGGAGGACGTCTTCCGCCGCCGCGGCATGAACGTCATGGCGCGCTCCCGTGCCGCCGCCGCCAAGCGGGTCGGCGACCGGGTCGAGGTCACCCTGTCCGACGGCCGGGTCATCACCGGCACGCACTGCCTGATGGCGGTCGGCGCCATCCCGAACAGCCAGGGCATGGGCCTGGAGGAGGCCGGCGTCAGGCTGCGCGACTCCGGGCACATCTGGACCGACAAGGTCTCGCGCACCACCGCCCCGGGCGTCTACGCGGCCGGCGACGTGACCGGCGTCTTCGCGCTCGCGTCCGTCGCCGCCATGCAGGGACGTATCGCCATGTACCACTTCCTCGGCGACGCGGTGGCCCCGCTGAACCTGAAGACGGTCTCGTCCAACGTCTTCACCGACCCCGAGATCGCGACCGTCGGCTACACGCAGGCGGACGTCGACGGCGGCAAGATCGACGCCCGCGTCGTCAAGCTGCCCCTGCTGCGCAACCCGCGCGCCAAGATGCAGGGCATCCGCGACGGGTTCGTGAAGCTGTTCTGCCGCCCGGGCACGGGGATCGTGGTCGGCGGTGTCGTCGTCTCGCCGCGCGCCTCGGAACTGATCCACCCGATCTCGATCGCCGTCGACAACAATCTGACGGTCGAACAGATCGCGAACGCGTTCACCGTGTATCCGTCCCTTTCGGGGTCGATCGCGGAGGTCGCCCGCCAGCTCCACACGCGCAAGACGAGCGGGGACGTCTAGGCTCTGTCCAGCGGCCGGATCCGACTCCCCGCTGGTCACAGGGAGTTGTCGAGCATGCGTGCGGCATAGGCGGGGCGGGTAGGCCCCATACCACTTCCCGGCCTTCTGTGCGAACAACTTCTGTTATTCGGCGCAAACTGCTGAAACCAGACGGTCGTTGGGGTTACTGTCAGTTTCGTGTTCGCTGCAGAACGTCGCCAATTGATCCTCGAAATGGTGCGAGCGAACGGGGCCGTATCGCTCCGTGAGCTCGCCCGCGTCGTCCAGACCTCCGAAGTGACCGTACGGCGGGACGTGCGCGCACTGGAGGCAGAAGGACTCCTCGACCGCCGGCACGGCGGTGCGGTACTGCCGGGCGGGTTCACGCGGGAGTCCGGCTTTCCGCAGAAATCACATCTCGCGACCGCCGAGAAGACCGCCATCGCGGACCTCGCCGCCAACTTCGTGGAAGAAGGCGAGGCCATCGTGGTCGGGGCGGGCACCACCACCCAGGAGCTGGCCCGCCGGCTCGCCCGGGTGCCCGGGCTGACCGTCGTCACCAACTCCCTGCTGGTCGCCCAGGCGTTGGCCCATGCCAACCGCGTGGAGGTCGTGATGACCGGCGGCACGCTGCGCGGTTCCAACTACGCGCTCGTGGGCAGCGGAGCCGAGCAGTCCCTGCAGGGACTTCGGGTCTCGCGGGCCTTCCTCTCCGGGAGCGGGCTCACCGCCGAGCGCGGGCTGTCCACGTCCAACATGCTCTCGGCGTCCGTCGACCGGGCGCTGGTGCAGGCGGCGGCGGAGGTCGTCGTCCTCGCCGATCACACCAAGCTCGGTACGGACACCATGTTCCAGACCGTGCCCACGGACGTGATCACCCGGCTGGTGACGGACGAGCCGCCGGCGCACGACGACCGGGCGGCGACCGAGCTGCAGGCCCTTGCCGATCAAGGGGTGCAGATCGCGGTGGCCGGGGCGTCCGGGAACTCGGGCGGTGATTCGGTCCCCCCGCGCCAGCCGCGCCGGGACGTGGCCCTGCCGGGACCTCGGCGCGGGCCGTCCGGGCTCAGGACGGCGACGGTGCTCGGTGAGACGTCGGCGGGGGCGGAGCAGCGGGCGCGGGTCGCGGATATGCGGCGGCGCTAGGGGTTTGCGCCTCGGCGCCGTGGGGGCTCGTGTTCGTGGGCGAGTGCGGGTCCGTCGTGGCTTGTCGCGCCCGCGCGGCGGAGCCGCATATTGAACACAGCCCCGCGCCCCTTGGGGCGTTGCTGCTAGACGGCTCTCAAGCCCTGCAGGGTGAGCGTCAGCAGGCGGTCCGCGAGGTCCGGGTCCGCCGGGGATTCCTCTGCCGCCAGTGCGATGGCGTGGGTCAGTTGGAGGAGATCGCCGATGGTGACGCCGGGGCGGATCCTTCCCGCTTCCTGGGCGCGGAGCAGCAGGGCGCTGCCCGCCTCGCGGATCGGGTCGCTGCATCGGGAGAGGGCCGACGTGGTGTCGGCGGAGACCGACAGCAGGGCCCGGGCCAGACCGCGGTACTCGCTCGCGTGCGTGACCGTCTCGCGGAGCCAGGTCACCAGTGCCGTGCAGGGCTCGGGGGCGCCGAGCAGTTCGCGGGAGCGGGCGAGCAGGTCGCCGACCGCGTCCTCGAAGACGGCGCTCAACAGGGCGTGCCGGTTGGGGAAGTGACGGTAGAGCGTGCCGATGCCGACGCCCGCGCGGCGGGCCACGTCCTCCAGGGACGCGTCCGTGCCGTGGGCGGCGAAGGCGGAGCGGGCCTCGGCGAGCAGCCGTTCGTGGTTGCGGCGGGCGTCGGCCCGCATGGCGCGCGGCGTCGCGGGTGTCACCGTGGCACCGCCGTGCGCCGCGGTCTGCGCCGACGTCGTGTCCACCATGCCTCCCGTTCGTCCTCGCGTGCGCCCCCTTCTGCCTCAAGAATGCCATCGAGGATGCGCGAGCGGGCTTGAAGGACCGTGCACAGGCCGTACCGTCTTCTCAGGCGGGAGCAGCGCCGGGAGATCGGGATGGACATCAGCGGTGCGGACGCGCGTCACGTGCTGACGCTCGTGGAGGATCTGGAGGAGTCCGACTCCGTCCGGGAGTTGCAGGAGCGGGCGCTGCCCGGGCTGCTCGGACTGATCGGCGCCGACGCGGCCCAGTGCTACCGGTTCTCGGCCGACGGATCGGCGGTGTCCGCCCTCTCGCTGCCGCACGAGTCCTTCCACGAGGACCCGATGGTCATCTACGACCATCCCCTCGACCACCCGCTGACCGACGCGATGCTGGAGACGCCGGCCCCGGACGCCTGGCGGGTGAGTGACGTCGCCGGGGACCGGGAGTGGCGGCGCACCCACTGCTACAACCTGGACTTCCGTCCCTTCGGGCTGCGCCGTCACCTGGTGGCATCGGCCGGCTCGGACGCGGCCACGGTCGAGGGGTACGCGCTGGCCCGCTCGGGGGAGGACTTCACCGAGCACGACCGCGACCTGTTCGGCTTCGCCCAGCTCCGGCTCGGCCTCGCGGAACGGGCGGTGCGCGAGCGCGAGCAGTTGCGCGCGCTGGCCGCCGTGGCCCTGGAGCTGGCCGGCGGGCACGAGCGCGGGGTCGCCGCCCTCGACGGGAACGGGCGCCCGCAGGCTCTCAACGCCGTCGCCGCCGGCCTGCTGGCCGTGGTGGGGGACGATCCGCGGCTGGGACGGCCCGAGTCGTTCGTCGCCCGGCACATCGAGGTGCGGTACGTGCCCCCGGCCGGACCCGGGCTCTCCGCCCTGCTTCTCCTGCGCGACCTCGCCCGCGCCCGCGCGACGGCCCGCAGGCACGGGGTCACCGAGCAGGAGCACCGCACGCTGCTCCATCTCCACGAGGGGCGTACGGCGACCGAGACGGCCCGGCACATGGGTCTTTCGCCGACCACCGTAAGGGGCTACATCGCCTCCCTGCACCGCAAGTTGGAGGCGGGGCACACGGCGGCGCTGTTGCGCCGGGGGCGGGATCTCGGGCTGATCGGCGACTGACGAATGCGATACGTCGCGACCCGTCAGAATTGACGGGTGGTCGCCGGACACGTCCCACCGCTTCACTGATCTGAGGCGCTCCGCGCGAGGACGGCACCTGCCGGGTGCGGCGCGCCGGTCGAGACCGATGCCTCGGGGGACGGGGGAGAAAAACGAGGCGCCCGGCGGACCTGTTGCTCCAGTCCGCCGGGCGCCTCGTGAACGTTCCGGTCGTCAGTCCTTGATCTCGCAGATGGCGGCGCCGGAGGTGAGGGAGGCGCCGATCTCGGCGGACAGGCCCTTGATGGTGCCGGACTTGTGCGCGTTGAGGGGCTGTTCCATCTTCATGGCCTCCAGGACGACGACGAGGTCGCCCTCGTTGACCTCCTGGCCCTCCTCGACGGCGACCTTGACGATGGTGCCCTGCATCGGGGAGGCGAGGGTGTCGCCGGAGGCGAGGGGGCCGGACTTCTTGGCCGCGCGCCGTTTGGGGCGGGCGCCGGCCGCCAGGCCGGTGCGGGCCAGGGACATGCCCAGCGAGGACGGCAGGGAGACCTCCAGGCGCTTGCCGCCGACCTCGACGACGACCGTCTCGCGGCCCGGCTCCTCGTCCGTGTCCGCGTCGGCGGGGGCGGCGAAGGGCTTGATCTCGTTGACGAACTCGGTCTCGATCCAGCGGGTGTGGATGGTGAACGGCTCGGTGCTGCCGGT
>NZ_JBITHF010000015.1:62242-240705 GCF_044457745.1 Streptomyces sp. NPDC050534 | reverse complement strand
TCACAGACCATCAGGGCGGTGCCGGTCAGGCCGAGTGCCACGACCTGGCGGCTCCAGCCTCCGCGTCGGCGTCGGCCCCGGTGGCGCTGTGCGGGCGAGGTTGTGGGGGCGCGGTCCCGCGTGCCGGTCTCCTCCAAAAGCCGTCCCAGCAGCAGGCCCCCCGCCATGAGCACGGCGGCGGCTGCGGCGAGGTGCGTGGCGAACGAGACACCCGCACGTTCCAGGGCGGCCGTGGTGAGTGACGCCACGACCGCGCTGATGCTCCAGGCGGCGTGGCAGCCGTTGAGTATGGGGCGTCCGAGGCGCTGTTCGACGGTGACGGCGTGAGTGTTCATGGCTGTGTCGGTGGTGCCGTGCACGGCACCGAGCGCCGTGACGACCACCACAAGTTCGACAACTCCGCCCACCAGGCCGACCAGCGCCAGCAGCACGGGCATGACGACGAGCGAGGTGCGCAGCACCGGCCGCGTCCCGAGCCGCGCCGTCAGAGGGCCCACGCCCTGCATGCAGGCGATGGCCGCCACGGCAAAAACCATGCCGATGAGCCCGAGTTGCCCGTCGCTCAAATGGTGCTTGCTCTTCAGCGATGCCAGCCGGACAACATACGTCGACAGCGTGAGCCCGTTGAGAAAGAAGACGGCTGTGGCCGACCACCGTCCGGCGTTCCCCGGTCTGTCTGGATCCTCTGATGTGGTCGAGCCGTCCCGGACCGGGTCGGCAGCCGTTGGTATCGCATGCGCCGCGGTCTGTTCCTCGGCAGTCATCGTGCGCGCTCCGTCACGTTCCCCCGTGATCCGAGGATGCTCGGACGGCGGGTGAGAACCAGATCGACGCTAGCACCGCCGCACACTGCCCCCGTGCGGCAGTGGTAGCGATGGTTCGAGTTCTGACCGCATAGGTGTGCCGGGTCGTTCAGGCCGTGGCGGTGAGAGGGCGTCCGCCCCATCGGATGCCCTTCTCGCTTCGGATGCGGGCGCGTTCCTTGCGTTCGGCGGCCAGGACGTCGCGGTGGCGGGCGTTGGCGTTGCGCCAGCGCAGATAGGCGTGCAGGGCCCGTGTCTGCGCACTGGTTGGGGTGGTTGGAGTTGGCGATGGTGAACTGCCTCAGCGGTCCGAAATGGGCCTCGATGGGGTTCGCCCACGAGGCGTAGGTTGGCGTAAAGCACAGCTCAACCTTGTTCTTCTTCGCCCAGCGGCGGATGTCGGTGCCCTTGTGGGCGGACAAGTTGTCCAAGATCACGTAGATGGGGCCGCCGTCGGGCCGGGCGGCGCGGATCGACTTCAGCGCGGCCAGCGTGTTGGCGGCCCCCTTTCTGCGGCGGTTGACGCGGTCGGGATGTTTGCGTGCCGCCCAGCACGAGCCTGGGGCGGGCCTGATCCCGAGCGGGCCGAACTCGTCGAACGCGAACACCCTGTCCGGGAAGTAGTCCAGGACTTCCTCGATCCGGTCCAGCTTCGCCTCGCGGTCAGGGTCGGGGGATTCCTTCCATGTCTTGGTGCGCTGGAAGGTGACACCGCGGCGGGCGAGCAGGCCGCGTAACGCCTAGCGGCTGGATGCGGATCACCCGGCCATGGACCTTGCGCAGGTAGGTTTCCGCCGGCCGAGGCCAACAGCATCATCGCGCGCCGGAACCGCACCGAGCTGGTGCTGCCGCGGCGCACGATTTGCTGCAGCTTCTTCCCCTCCTGGCCGGTCAGTCTGCGCACACGGACAGGCTCGGCCACCGCACCTCCAGTGGTCGGATCGGACGTCACCGCACATCCAACCGCCACGACGACCACCCCGGTGAACCTATGCGGTCAGAGCACTAGACGCGGTCAGCAAGCTCGGCGTCACCACCGCGAAAATCGTCCTGCTTGCGAATCCTGAGCAGACGACCGCCGTCCTCCAGGCCCTGACTTCGCACGCGGTCGGCTTTGTGGACCCAGATCGACGCCAAGGTCCATGTTCAGGCGGGCGAGGTGTCGATTTCGTGGATGCCGCCTCCGGGGCCGCCGGCGAGGTACTCCAGGAGCCGGGTGAGGGCGTTCACAGGCAGTTCCTGTGCGTGGTCGTCGCCGAACTCACTGGTGCCGGGCTCGTCTTCGTCGGTCACGTCGGCCGGCTCGAAGGTGGTCTCCCAGATGCGCTGAACTGGCCAGCGGTCGGCACGGGTGGTGAACCGGATACGGATGGGCCAGCTGGCCCCGTCTGCGGTGACGTCCACGACCTGGATGGTGCCGGACTGCGGGCAGTCGATGGAGCGCCCGCGCAGCACGTCAGCGGTCATCAGGAGGCTAGTGCGGGGCATCCTCCCGGTCCCGTCCATACGTCCGGGCAGCCGCTGTCGGTCTCGGTCCCTGAGGGCCGCGCACTGCTGCGCTTGGGGTCAGCGGGGTTCCTGGCCGGGGCCGGCTGCGGGCAGGACCAGACGGAAGGTGCAGCCGTGGCCGGGGGCCGTGTCGAGTTCGAGGCGGCCGCCGTGGCCTTCGGCGATGGTCGCGGCGATTGCGAGGCCGAGGCCGCTGCCGCCGTGGATGCGGGAGCGGGCGGGGTCGGCACGGTAGAAGCGCTCGAAGACGAGCTCGGCGTCGACTGGTTCGAGGCCCGGCCCTTCGTCCGCCACCTCGATCACGCTGATCGGCAGTCCCACCGGCAGGGGCGGTGAAGCGGTGGCGCGTCCGGGTCGGTCCGTGCCTCCGGTTCCGGGACCCGCCTCGGTCGTGCCCACACGGACGTGGACGCGGGTGCCCGGCGGGGTGTGGGTGCGGGCGTTGGAGAGCAGGTTGTCGAGAATTTGACGCAACCGGTGCGGATCGCCGACGGTCTCCGCGACGTCGAGTTCCTCGGCTCCGGTGGGATCGGCCGGGGTGTGCAGCGGGCCGAGGTCGACGGGATGGGACTCGCTGTGGACCGCGGCGGCGCTGACGGCGTCCGCCGCGAGGGACAGCAGGTCGACCTGGTCCCTGCGGTAGGAGGGTTCTTTGTCCAGGGTCGCGAGCAACTGGAGGTCGTCGACGAGCAGACTCATGCGCTCCGCGTTCTGTGCGATGAACCGGTTGGCCTCGTTTCGTTCGAGGGCCGAGCGCGGTTCCGGGCGGAGGGCGAGTTGGGCATAGCCCTGGATGGCGGTGAGCGGAGTGCGCAGCTCGTGCCCGGCGTCGGCGACGAACCGGCGCAGGCGGGCCTCCGAGGCCTCTCGGGCCAGCAGCGCCTTCTGCAGGCGGTCGAGCATGGAGTTCAGGACCCGGCCGAGTCGTCCGATCTCGGTACGCGCATCGATGTCGGGCAACCGCAGATCGAGCCGGCCTGCGGTGATGTCCTGAGCTGTTCGTTCCATTCTGGTCAGGGGCAGCAGCCCCAGACGAACCACCCAGCGGCCCAGGGCGATCAGGGCGACGATCGTGACGGCGAGCAGCACGGCGTTCAGCCACAGGAGCTTCGATGTGGCGCCGTCGACGGTGTCGAGCGGAAGCGTGACCACCGCGCTCATGCCGTCCGGACCGGGGTTCAGCAGCACCCGCCAGCGGCCGTCACCACTGATGGCGGGCACGGTCTCGGGGTGCCCGTCCCGCAGCCCGAGGTCCTCCGCGTGATCGGCCAACCGAGGTCCTGGCTTGGTCTCGGAGCCCAGGGAGTCGTTCAGACGGTGCCCGGAGGAGTCGTAGAAGTAGATGTGGAAGTCCGAAGGAAGCACGTCCGGGCGCTCTCCCGCGTCCGGGAGCCTGCCTTGAAGCGCGTCGTAATAGGCGGGAGCCGGCGGATGGAACTCGACGAGCTGCTCGTCGACGCGGTCCAGCAGCCAGGAGCGAAGCACCACGTAGCCGATCGCCTGGGAGGTCAGGACTGCCAAGGTGGCGAGCAGAGTGGCGCCGAGGATGAGGCGCCGTCTCACCGACTTGGGCGGCCGGGGCAGGAACCGGGTCACTGGTCCGACGTCCCTGCGTGGTCGCGGGGAAGCCTCAGACAGTAGCCGACGCCGCGCACGGTGTGGATCAGTGGCGGCTCGAAGCAATCGATCTTCCGTCGGAGGTACCTGACGTACGTTTCGATGATCCGGGAGTCACCGGCGAAGTCGTAGCTCCAGACATGGTCGAGGATCTGGACCTTGCTCACCACCTGACCCGCGTTCGACAGGAGGTAGGCGAGAAGCTTGAACTCGGTTGGCGACAGGGCGACGAACTGCCCTGCCCGGTGCACCTCGTGGGCGCCCTCGTCGAGTTCGAGGTCGGCGTAGCGCAGAACACTCGGCACCGGCTGCCATTGGGCGGCCGGCGCCGTGCGGCGCAGAATGGCCTCGATGCGCAGCAGCACCTCCTCGATGCTGAAGGGTTTGGCCACGTAGTCGTCTCCCCCGGCACTGAGACCGGTGATGCGATCGTCGGTGCCGGTGCGGGCGGTCAGGAACAGGATCGGACAGTCGTTGCCTGCCGCCCGCAGCCTGCGGGTCACCTCGAAGCCGTCCAGGTCGGGCAGCATCACGTCCAGCAGCACCAGATGCGGTTCCAGGCGTTCGACCTCCAGCAGGGCCGACTGTCCGGAGTCGGCGCTACTCACCTCGTATCCGGTCAGGCGCAGCGTTGCCTCCAGCAGGGTGCGGATGCTGGGCTCGTCCTCGACCACGAGGAGCCGATGTCGCCGCCCCCCGGCTGCGGGCTGCTCGGTCATGCGTCTGCTGGTCCGTTCTGCCGTGTCGCGACCGGCGTTTGGGCGTCGGCTACTTGGTGGCGCAGTCGTACAGCACGTTGCCTCCTCCGAATCCCATCGCACCGCCGCCGTTGTTCTGTGACGACGTGCCGGAGGTGCCGCCGTATGCCGACGCCGGAACCTTGGTGCAGTGGTCGGCGATCCAGTCGGAGCGCTGCTTGGTATATCCGCCGGCCAGGCCCGGCATGCCGCCGCCGTTCGTACCGGAGCCCAGGATGTAGCGTAGTTCGCCGTTCTTGGTCCACTTCTCCAACTGGGCCACCGACGGCGCGTTGTCGCTGTTGGTGAAGCCGCCCATGCCGATCACGGTCTGGTCGGTGCCCAGGATGAAGGCGCTGGCGTTGAGGGCGCCGCCCTCGACGGCGAGCTTGATGCGTGCGCCGGGTGCGTGCTCGACGGCGTACTGGATGATCTTGCGCTGGTCGGCGGTGAGTTCCCCGTTGCCGAAGCCGCCGCCCCCACCAGGGGCCCCTCCCGAGCCGGCACCCGGGAACGAGGGTGTGCCGCGGTTGTTCGAGCCCGCTTCCCCGGGCGCACCGGGCATACCGTTCGCTCCCCCGGTGGGCATGCCGGAAGACATTCCGCCGGACGGAGGTTCGGCAGTCTGCCCCGAAGACGTGCCACCGCCCGGGAGGCCCGGCATGTTCGACGGCATACCGGACGGCAGGCCCGAGGGCATCCCGGACGGCAGGCCCGAGGGCATCCCGGACGGCAGGCCCGAGGGAAGGCCTCCACCGTTCGAACCCTGCCGGGGCATGCCACCGCCACCGGGGAATCCGAGCGTCTGCGGACCGGCCATCGGGTTGGAGCCCCCCATGCTGGTCGAGCCGGGTACGGTCACCGCCCACGCTCCCGGCGCCAGCAGAACCGAGGCGACCGCTGCGCACACGGCGACCGTCAGCAGTCGGACACGGCGTCGTGCCAGCACCAGCAGGACGACCGCGGCGCAACCGACCAGCAGCACGAGCCACACCAGCCAGCCGTTCCAGTCGGGCGCACGGCGGACCAGCTTCACGGCCCAGGCCACGCTCACCACGACCGCGGCGGCGCCTACCAGAGGTGCCCAGCGCAGGCCGGCGCGGTGGATGCGGACAAGGGCTGCCGTCAGTCCGCCGCACAGGGCCGCGATCGCCGGGGCGAGCTGAGTGGTGTAGTAGGGATGGAAGATCCCCTTCTGGCTCGAGAACACGGCCCCGCAGACCACCAGCCAGGTTCCCCACAGCAGCCAGCCGGAGGCCGGCAGTACGGCGGAGTCGGGCAGTACGCCGCGTCGCCGCAGCACCACGCCGGCGACGGCGACGGCCAGGGCCAGCGCGCAGACCGGCAGCAGCCAGCTGATCTGACCGCCCACCTGTGCGCCGAACAGTCGGCCCAGGCCGGCCTGACCGCCGAATCCGCCGGCGAATCCGCCGCCTGATCCGCCCATCCCCTGGGGCGCTCCGTCGCTGGAGCCGAAGACCCTCCCCAGACCATTGTAGCCGATCACGAGGTCCCAGGCCGAGCCGTCCGTGCTGCCGCCGATGTAGGGGCGGTCGCCCGGCCACAGGGCCACCATGGCGACCCACCACAGGGAGGACGCCGCCAGGACGGCCCCCGCGCCCAGCAGACGCCGCACTCGCGGTATCCAGGGGCCGCTTCCTCCCACGAGCCAGGCGAGGGCGAACGCGGGAACGACCATCCAGGCGGCGAGCATCTTGGTGAGGAATCCGCACCCGATCAGGAAGCCGCTCGCGCACAGCCACCAGGTCGCGGCCCGGCCGTCGGCCTGCAGCGCACGGGTGAGCGCGTACGCCGCCGACACCAGCAGCAGGACCAGCAGCGTGTCCGGGTTGTTGTCCCGGTTGATGGCCACGGTGATGGGCGTCAGGGTGAGCACCACAGCCGCGATCAGCGCCGCCCCCTCCCCCGCCCAGCGGCGCACGGTGCGGTGCAGCACCAGCACCCCGGCCACACCTTCGAGCACCTGCGGAAGGATGAGCGCCCAGCCGTGCATCCCGAAGATCTTGCTGCTGATCACCTGCGGCCACAGCGCGGCCGGCGGCTTGTCGACCGTGACCACGCCGGCCGGATCGAAGGAACCGAAGAGGAAGTTGGTCCAGCTCTTCCCCATCGACTTCACTGCCGCCGAGTAGTAGCTGTTGGCCCACCCCAGGGAGCCCAGTGCCCAGCCGTACAGGACGGCCGCGAGCACGAGGACGGCTCCGAGCGCCACGGGTGCCGCCCAGGCGGGCAGCGAGCGGACGGAGGTACTCGTGTGCCTCCCGTCGTGTGCCGATGCCGCCGGTGCTGGCCTGATGTGCGCGGAGTTGCTCATGTCGGGATTCGCTCTCATCAACGGGTACGGCTACGGGGGTCGGCGAAGACGGCCAGTCGCAGTACGGCGAAGCGCACGCAAGTGACCGCGACGGAGGCCGTGGCGAGGACCGCGGTCTCCGCGGCCGGTGAGGCACCGGGATCGAGCCACTTGAACCACAGGACCGCTGCGGATGTGACCAGATAGCCGAGGACGAACAACCCCCCAGCGCCGAGGTGCGCACGTGCCGGCGGGGTGGTGGAGTGCCGGAAGGTGAGGCGACGGTTCGCCTCGGTGTTGAGGACGGTGAGGCCGAACAGCGAGATCAGGTTGGCGACGGCCGGAGACCACCAACCGCGCAGCAGCCAGTACAGCAGGGCCTGCCCGACCGTGGAGACGACACCGATCGCGAGGAAACAGCCGACCTCCCACGACAGCACACCGCGCTGCGTGGAGGGGGCGAGGACGGCGTCGGGGTGCTCGGCGGCCGGCTCGGGGCGCGTCCGCACCTCGACCCGGGCGTCACCGGACGCCTTGAGCCTCGCCATGCGCCACAGGCCCCGCAGGTCGTCCGTGGCAGTGCTCACCACGTCCACCCGGGTGTCGACGTCCTCGACCCAGTCGACCGGGACCTCGTGGATACGCAGTCCGTTGTACTCGGCAAGCAGGAGCAGCTCGGTGTCGAAGAACCACGCGTCGTCGCGGGTCACTTCCAGCAGCGGCCGGAGCACCTCCGTGCGGGCCGCCTTGAATCCGCACTGTGCGTCGGTGAAGCGGACTCCGTGGGTGAGCCGGATGATGCCGTTGTAGCAGCGGGAGATGAACTCGCGGCGCGGCCCGCGCACGGTGCGCGCGCCGGAAGCCAGCCGGGAGCCGATCGCGAGGTCCGAGTGGCCGCTGGCCAGGGGCGCGACGAGCGGGAGCAGTCCGTCGAGGCCGGTGGAGAGGTCCACGTCCATGTACGCCACGATGTCCGCGTCGCTGGCGCCCCAGACGGTGCGCAGCGCGAGTCCGCGGCCCTTGCGGTCCAGGTGGACGACGCCGACGCCGGGCAGCTCGTCCGCGAGGCGACGGGCGGTGGCAAGGGTCTCGTCGGTGCTGGCGTTGTCGGCGACGGTGATCCGCCAGGGGAACGGGAAGCCCTGGGACAGGCGGGCGTGGAGTGTGCGCAGGCACCCGGGCAGGGCTCGTTCCTCGTTGTAGACCGGAACGACGATGTCGACCGTCGCGGTACCGGCGTGTGGGACGAGCGAACGTTCGACGGGCTGGAAGGGGGCGGGACGCTCCATGCGGGCGGCGGGTTCGGTGAGGTGGGGGGTGGGAGTCATGGCTTCCTCAGGCATGAGGGGACGGCAGACTGCGGCTCACAGGCCCTGGTGCAGGGCCGCGACCTCACTGTTGCCGCCTCGCCTGTGGGAGTAGGGGGAGAAAACCGAGAACTGACGGGGAGTCAGATCAATGGCCGAAAGCACTCCCACGCTTCACTGGGAGGGCGACCGCACCAGGGTGTTCCGCAGTTCACAGATGCCTTTGATCGAACTGGCCACTTCGGTTCGCGTCCGCCGAACCACGGCAGGTTCACGGCCGGCGCCCGCTCCCGCCGGTGTTCCCGTCGTGATCAGGTCGCCGGGCCGCAGGGTGACGACGGTGCTGACGTGCGCGATGACGGTGGCGACGTCGAAGAGCAGTTCCGAGGTGTTCGCCTTCTGCGTCACGCGCCCGTCGACGAGGCAATGCATCGTCAGGCCGCGACCGCCCGTCGGTACGTCCTCGGTGGTGACCAGGGCCGATCCCGTCAGGGTGATGACGGCGGCGGACGGCCCGGGCACGGGGAGGAGTACCTCCATGAGCGAAGAGACCACCGCTGTCATCCGCGGCCGCGTGCACGAAACCGTGCAGCTGCGCCACACCGAACGCGGCACACTCGCCGCCCGGTTCACCGTGATGCAGGTCGCGCGCGAGTACGACCGCGCCCGAAGGCAGTGGCGCGACGGCGAGCCGGTCCCGCTCATCTGCACCGTCACCGGGCCGCTCGCCCGGCACGCCGCCGAGTGCCTCACCGGCGCCGTGCAGTGGACGAGGCGAGGTACCCGTTGCAGGGTTGGCGCGGGCGGCCTCGGAATGTCGAGGACCATCGCCGACCGGTCACACGTGAACGGTTCGTGATCTGTCAGCCCACCAGGCACGTCAGCACGATGGTCGTGCTCTCTTTTGATGCGCCTACCAATCCTTCGGGGGAACAATGCGCAAGATCGGTATTGCTGCCGCGTCCGGAATCGCCGGCATCGCCGTCTTCATGGGGTCCGGCTCGGCCCAGGCCCTCACCTTCAACAACGACGCCTGCCTGGATCTGCGCCAGGTCCAGGTCTGCGACAACCACACGCTCTACCGGTTCGTCCAGCCGGCCGGCCCGTCACTGAACCCCTGCGGCCTGCCCTGGCAAGCCGTGGTGGTCCGCTCCTGCTGAACCGCCCACCACCCAGAAGGGGAAACAGATGAGCCTGCGCAAACGCGCCATCGCCATAACCGTCCTCGCAGCGACCGCGTTCGGTGCCCTCGGCGTGCCGGCCATGGCGGCTCCCATGCCGTGGGAGACCAGCAAGACCCCCACCGTCATCACCCACCACACCACCTCCCGGGCGGTCGCCGGCAGCGGCACGGTCACCGCGCTGTGCGGGGCTCCCTGCTACGAGTAGGCGAGTGCGCCGCCGGATGCCCACGCGCCGGCGAGCGGCGTCACATGGGGCTGTGGCATCGCCATCCGGCGGGCGGCCGTCCGCACGGTCACGACCCTGGCATCGCCCGTGGAACAGAAGTCCCCCCTCGTCTGACAGGGGGCTGGGGTGGAGGACTGCTCGTGTGCGTGGCCCGGCAGGTTCCAACGGCCCCCGAAACGTCGGCAGTTGTCCTTCGGCACAGCCTGCTTGCCGACACGCCATGAAGAGGGGCCGGTCGCGGTGACGGGGCTCGGCGCCGCGACCGCAGGAAGCCAACCGTGGAGCATCTCACCGCGGCACCCGCTTGCAGGGATGCCGCGGTGAGAACTCCGGACAGGAAGAGACCGAGATGCAGTCGATCAAAAGGATCGTGTCCCGTACCGCTGTCGCTGCCACACTGGGGGCCGCCGCACTGATCAGCGGCCCCGGCACGGCCTCCGCAGCCGGTATGCATGCCCAGTACTGGACTGATCGGTGTGACTACGGCAGGGCCTGTCTCTACCGCGAGGACGGAAACGTCTTCAACGCCGGCCACTGCGGATCAACGGCCGGCCTCTTCGACAGATTCGACTACGCGAAGGCCAACGGAAACTCCTTCACCGTCTACTACAAGGACAGCAGGTGGGACTTCGTCGCGGCATGGAGCGAGCGGATCCTGGACGTCACCAACGTCGTCGTCCAGGTGAACGTGCACTGCTGAACACCGGCAACACTCCACTGTGGACACGAGAGCGTGGGAGTCGTCCGTCCTCGGCTTTGGGAGTCAGTGCCGATGCCGATGCCTGATCAATCGCAACGAATCTGGTCACCGCAGCCGCCACAGCGCCTTCCCACAAGGCGCGTTCGCCATGGGCGGTGACCGCACAAAGCGGTGCCCCCGGTCCTCAGGCACAGCCGGCTCGGGGATGCCACACCCCGCAGCTGAGCAGCCAGCCGTCCGGCCTGCCCCGAGCAGTGCGCCGGCCGGCGCACCCACTGTTCCTCGACCAAGGAGTGTCAAGATGCGTCCACGCCAGCGCGCAGCGGCCGCCGTGTTCGTGACCACCGCAACCTTCCTCGCCCTTGCTCCCCAGGCCATGGCGTCTCCCATGCCATGGGAGACCAGCAAGACCCCCACCGTCATCACCCACCACGCCACCTCCACGGCAGCTGTCGGCAGCAGCACGGTCACCGTGCTGTGCGGGCCCCCCTGTTACCAGTAGGCGCCAGCCACCAGGGCGTGAAGACCGCTGGGGGCCGGGGACTTGACCTTCCCCGACCCCGTGTGAACTACCGACGACATGGCGTTCCCGCGGCGGGTAACGCGTAAAGGAGAGCCGGACGAGGGTTGGCTGTTCGCCGCGAACGACCCGGCGCGCGGCCCCGCCGATCGCCTGCGCCACCCGGTTCACGACACACCCCCACCCGGCGGGGAGGATGCGGCGTGCCCTACCGCATCGTCACCGTGGCCGGCTCGCACCAGAGTGGTTTCGGTCTCCAGGTCGAACCGGCCTTCCCCATCAAGGCGTTGGCCGCCCCTGTCGCCGACACCGACGTTCCCGTGCGCGGCGACACACTGCTCCTGCTCCTTCCCGACGGCCGCCGCGGGCGGGCGATCCTTGCAGACTTTGCGCTGGAAGCATGGCGCGACAAGGACACGTACGTCTGCCGCAGCAGCCCCGATGACCCCGAGTTCACCCTCGTCATCGGCACCGACCGCGCACCGCAGGACCTTCCACCGGGCACGGAGAACCGGCTGGACGGCACGGCCCCCACCGGCGCTGCGCGAACGAAGGGGTCGAGCCAGATCATCGCCCAGTTCGAGACCCAGTCCTGAGCAAGGCGCCCAGCCCGACCACGGCCTTCACCACCCATTGATCTCCACTGCCGGATTCAACGAACTACCGGCAGGCGCCCTTGCTGGAGATTCGCCCCATCTCGTCGATCCAGGCTTGGAGGCGCAGTGTGCGGCCCATCCGCCTCCACGCTCTGCACCGCTGCGCGGCCCTGCAACACCGCCCGCACCAGCTCCGGCCGCCGCTCCTTGCACGCGACATGCTCGACCGGCCAGGCCGCCGGCTTGTCCGCGTCCGCAACACTGCACTCACCGAAGTCCAGGCGCACGGGGATCTGCGCTCGGTGGTACTCGACCGTCCGACCGCTTCACTCATACGTGTCCAGCTCGAACGCGGGCACCTGCACCTGCCGAGCGACGAACTCCGCCGCCTCGCCCGGCAGCTCGAGCCGGCCCCGGGGAAACCGGCCGTACTGCGTGTAGAACTTCAGTAACACGACGATGCCCAGTTGGGGTACGGGCCACAGTCGTTGATCGTCCTCCGATGGCTCCAGCCCGCGCACCGGCGTCCGGAAGCCCGATCTCGGATCCAGGAGATAGACGACCCGGACCGGGTAAGCGCGCACCTCAGGATCGAGAAGCCGCATCTCGCGGGCAATTTCTGCTTGCACGGCCTGTTCCGGCTCATCATCCGCCCTCGTCGCCCCCTGGTGTCCCCTCCCGCACCAAACCGCAGGTTCCCGGCGATCGCCGGAGCCTCCCCTTGCCATCCACCCCATCCCGCCATAGCCTTACGACCGTAAGGTAAACGATCGTAATTCAATGGCGCAGGGAGTCTGTGATGACAACAGATCGGCCGCTAGCACTCGTAACGGGGGCATCGTCGGGGATCGGCAACGCAACCGCTTCCGCCTTCGTCACAGCCGGGTTCGAGGCGATCGGAACCGGACGGAACACCTCGGGACTCACCCCGCCCGCCGGTGTGACCTTCCTCGACCTCGACGTGACCAGTGACGAATCCGTCACCGCCGCCGTCCGGGAAGTGATCGAACGGTTCGGTCGGATCGACGTCCTCGTCAACAACGCCGGACTCGGCTCGGCCGGCGCAGCCGAGGAGAACTCCGTCGCCCAGGCCCAGAGGCTCTTCGACCTCAACTTCTTCGGTCTCGTCCGCATGACCAAGGCCGTCCTGCCGCACATGCGCGCCCAGGGTCGCGGCCGCATCGTCAACCTCTCGTCCGTCCTCGGCGTCATTCCGCAGCCATACATGGCCCTCTACGTCGCGGCGAAGCACGCTGTCGAGGGCTACTCCGAGTCCCTGGACCACGAGGTCCGCGAACACGGCGTTCGCGTCCTGCTCGTCGAGCCGGGCTACACCCGGACCGCCTTCGACGCCAATGCCGCGCAGCCCGACACACCGCTGCCGCTGTACGCGGAGCGGCGGCGTGTCTTCGACGAGGTGGTCGCCGCGGCGATGGAGAGCGGCGACGACCCCGCCCTTGTCGCCAAGGAGGTCGTCACGGCGGCCACCGCCCCGAAGCCGAAGCTGCGCTACACCGCCGGACCGCTCGCCTCACGCATCACCACCGCGCGACGCCTCGTCCCCGCCGGGATCTTCGACAAGCAGATCCGCAGATTCAACCGGATGCCCGGCTGACGTCACACCCGGCCCATCGGCCTGCACTGCACGCGAGAAGTGCGCTCACCTCCGACCTGAACAGGAGCATCACCATGGGAATCAGTACGGAAGCACAGCAGTTCGCGCAGTTCCTCGAAAGCGTGCGCGCGAAGGCGTCGACACCCGGCCTCGACCTGGCCGTCGTCCGCGACATCGTCGACACACACGCTTCGGCGTCCACCGAGCCGGAAGGCGTCACCTACGCCGACGTGGACGCCGACGGCGTCCCCGCCCTGTGGGCCATCCCCGAGGGCGCCGACCCCGACAGGGCACTGCTCCACTTCCACTTCGGCGGATCGGTCGCCGCCTCCATCGCATCGGACCGCAAGGCCGCCGGCCACATCGCCAAGGCGGCCGGAGTCCGCTCACTCGTCGTGGGCTTCCGCCTGGCACCCGAGCACCCCCACCCGGCGCAGATCGACGACGCCGAGACCGCCTACCGCTGGCTGCTCGCGCAGGGCTACGAGCCGCGGAACATCGGCAGCACCGGCCACTCCATCGGAGGCACCCTCGCGGTCATGCTGCCGCTGCGCCTGCTCGCCAAGGGCGAGGCGACCCCCGGGGCGATCATCAGCATCTCGCCGTGGGCCGACCTCACCATCAGCAACCCGAAGGTCGACGAGAACGAGGAACACGACAAGATGCTCAGCCGGGGCATCCTCGAGCAGTTCCGGGCAGCTTGGCTGCAGGACCCCGCCGTGGACTTCACCGACCCCGACATCAGCATCGTGAACGCCGACCTGACCGGCCTACCGCCCACGGCCCTTCACTACGGCGAGTACGAGGCGCTTGCCGGCGAGGGCGCCGACTTCGGCCGCCGGCTCGCCGACTTCAAGATTGTTTCCGAGGTCCGTCCGCTGCCCGCGGGCCAGCACTCGTTCATCCTCGGCGCGGGGCGCGTGCCCGAGGTGGACAGCGCGATCGGGCAGATGGGCCGGTGGCTCCGCCGGCACCTCGGCAGCTGATGCGGAGCCCGGACATGCGCATCGTCCGGCGAAGGACAAGCGAGAAGACCACGCAAAGGGATGGCTGACATGAAGGCATTCGTCGTCGAGAAGTACGGCAAGGACGGCGTACGCGCCGCAGACGTTCCAGAGCCCACCGTCGGGGACGGCGACGTCCTGGTCCGAGTGAGCGCCACAGCATCAACCCGCTGGACAAAATGGTCCGCAACGGGGAGTTCAAACGACTCCTGAGGTACAAGCCGCCCTTCGTGCTCGGGCACGACGTCGCCGGCGTCGTGACGCAGGTCGGGTCCGGCGTGCGCGACGTGGCCGTCGGCGACGAGGTCTACGCACGTCCCCGCGACCTGCGGGTCGGAGGCTTCGCCGAGTTCATCGCAATCGACCAGGACGACGTCTCACCCAAGCCGGAGTCCCTCACCCTCCGCGAGGCGGCCGCGGTGCCGCTGGTGGCGTTGGCCTCCTGGCAGATCCTCGTCGACCGTGCCCATGTGAAGCCGGGTCAGAAGGTGCTCATCCACGCCGGTGCCGGTGGCCTCGGGTCGACCGCCATCCAGCTCGCCAGGCACCTCGGCGCCACCGTGGCGACGACCACGAACACCCGCACCCAGGAGCTGGTCAGGAGCCTCGGCGCCGACATCGCCGTCGACTACACCAAGGAGGACTTCTCCAAGGTGCTGTCCGGCTACGACCTGGTGCTGGACTCTCTGGGCGGGGCGAACCTCGAGAAGTCGCTGACCGTACTGAAGCCGGGCGGCCTGGCCATCGGTGTCGCCGGCCCGCCGGACGCCGGCTTCGCCAGACAACTCGATGCCCCCTCGCTCACGGGCGTGGTCATGAACGCACTCAGTCGCAAGGTGCGCAGGCAGGCCAAGGCCCTGGGCGTGCGCTATCAGTTCTTCTTCATGCAGGCCAACGGCTCCCAGCTCCGTGAGCTCGGCGCCCTGTACGACAACGGACACCTCCGCCCGGTCATCGACCGAACCTTCCCCTTCGGCCGGACTCTCGAGGCGATGGCGTACGTCGAGCAGGGCCGTACCACAGCCGGAAAGGTCGTGATCTCGATGGCTCCCGACGACGAGTGAATCGGGCCGGCCGCACAGAAGGCGTGTCGGTGCTCCAAGACGCCGTCGACACACCATTGGAGTACGTTCGCAATCCAATACGATGGTGAAGCCGGCCGAAGGCAGGTGACCCTTCCGGCACACAAAGGAGCGAGCGCGTGGCGCGTTACGGGAAAGAGCACAAGCAGGCGACGAGGCAGCGGATCATCGAGACCGCCGGCCGCCGGTTCAAGCGGGACGGTATCGACGGCTCGGGCATCTCGACGCTGATGGCGGACGCCGGACTGACCAACGGCGCCTTCTACGCCCACTTCGCATCCAAGGACGACCTCGTGGCCACCGCGGTCACGGACCAGTTGCGCGCGCAGTACGCGAACGTCATCGAGCAGGCGGCCCCCGGCATCGCCGGACTCGAGCAGATCGTACGGTGGTATCTCTCACCCCAGCACCGCGACAGTCCCGACGACGGCTGCCCCTCCGCGGCACTCCTCGATGAGCTCGGGCGCTGCGGGGACGAGACCAAGCAGGCGTACACCGACGGCGTGCTCGCAGTCATCGACGGTATCGCCGCTCGCCTGGCGCCTGCCGATCCGCGCTCGGTGCGCACGAAGACCCTCAGCGTGTACGCCATGATGGTCGGGACGCTGCAGCTCTCCCGCGCCCTGGCCGACCAGCGACTCTCCGACGAGCTCCTCGACGAGGGCATCCGCAACGCCCTCACCCTGCTCGGCGTACAGAAGTCCCGCTGACGCGCCACAGCACCACCCGGCAGCCTCGACAAGCCGCTCCACACCACACCCCCGACCGAGCGCCTGCCGCTTCGGCGGGGCCTTCTTGCCTCCGCCGCCACCGCAAGGATGCGCCCGCCTGCGCAATATGACGGGTGTTTCGCCCAGATGAGGAACGGCACGTCGACAGTCGCCCTTGGCCGCCGAGCGCATTCTCCGGCCGTTGAACAAGAGTGACGGGGCCCGCTCCGCCTCTGACGGCAGCCCGGGCCCCGCTCATCAACTGGCTCTAGCGCTGGAACGTGGCGTCAGCTCCGCCGAAGCTGTCCTTCTGGCCCAGGTCCAGGTTTCCTTCGGTGCCCAGGCCCGCGGCGGCCTGGTCGTCGAACGCGGGGCCCTGCCAGTCCTGGTTCACCTGGCTGCTGGTCCCGAAGTTTCCTTGGCTGCCGGCCCCGAAGGCGCCCTCGTCACCAGTGTCCGCAGTGGCAGCGGTCGCGCCGCCGAGGACGACCAGGGCGCCGAGAGCGGTAGCAGCAACGGCGATACGGATACGCATGGGTACTCCTGTGAAGTGGGTGCTGTTGTCCCATGAACATCACCCTCAAAACGACAGAGGGTAACCAGGAGCCACCCGGACGAGTGACGACCGCTCCGCCAGCTCCCACGTCGGTTCATCTCTTCGCCAGCGGCCGTCCCAGTACACCCAGGTCGTTGAAATCACATCCCGGCTACTGTTTCACCCCGACTCTGAGCGGCCTTCCCCCGGCCCCGCGGACAGCAGGCGTATCTGAACTGCTCCGGGCTTTGTGGGTGTTGGGTTCTTTGTGCCTTGACCGGGCACGGCCGGCCTCGAACGACAGCTTCGACACGGACAGACGTACCACTCGGTCTACCTCACCCAAGGGCGATCGGGCGGGTGTGCCGGGCCGCGTATCTCCACCATCTTCCCCGCCATAGATGACCAGCCGCAGTTCGACAAAGACGGGGTGCGCGGCCTAGCCAGGTCGTCCAGAAGCGGCCGCGAACACGAAGGGCCTAGGCGCCCGTGTCCCGCCAACTCACGGAGGCTGACATGGAGTCGGGCGCGGCCGGAGAGGTGAAGGGCGAAACAGTCGTTCAGGCCGCGGCTTTCCAGGTAAGCGTGGACCGTCATCGCACGGGCGTTGGTGGTGATGGCCAGAACAATCAACCTCGACTGCATTGGAGTTGAAGCAAGCTACCCGGCCCCGGTACGCAGGTCTGCACACAGCTGTGAGCGGCTGTGCACCGCACGAGAAACCCTCCCCCCCACACTGACCGGCGAAACCGCGCCCCCCTCCCAGCGATGCGGCTGCGCCAAGCGCTTCACGCGCATGTGCAACGCCCCTTCCCTGCGCGGGCCTTACCGCGCTACCGCCCCCTGGCGGCCGGGCCGGGGGTGGGGGCGGGGCGGCGAGCACCACGCTCTGGTGAATGAGGACGAGGACAGGTATCGCACCGCCCGCCCGCTCGCCTCCCCCGCTGACCGACCCCGCCACGCTTCTTGGGCTGCTGTCGCGCCGACTGGACTGCTGCACAGCCCGACTGTGAGTGTCTAATGTGCGCATGCCCGTGCCGTATCCGTCCAAGGAACGAGAACCGGGCTGCAGAAACGGGGAGACGAGTGGCCGCGCTGAAGGTGCCCGGTAAGCCGGATCAGAACATCGAGTTGGCCGCGCAAGCGGGCGATCCGGCTGCGATGAGGGTGCTGGCCCATTACCTGCAGACTGCTCCCGGGCCGAACGCCGGCAGGGATCAGGCTGAACGGTGGCTGCTCGCCGCGGCCGAGGCCGGAGATCCGGAGGCGATGCACGAACTGTCGTGGCTCTACCAGCAGCGGTCGATGCGGAAACGCGGCGCCGACAAGCAGGCCGACGACGCCGCCTGGATCAGCTGGTCCCGGCGAGCCGCGGAAGCCGGCTGGGTGGACGCGATGCGCACCATGGCCTTCGTCACGGCAGACACGGACGAGGAGGAATCCTGGCTCCGCCGGGCCGCCGACGGCGGAGCCCGACGCGAGACGCTGCGCCTGGCCGACGTGCTGGCGAGGAAAGGAGCAGCAGCCGAGGCGGAGCAGTGGTATCACACAGCCATCGCCCACGATGTCGCCTCCGCACGCCAGCACCTTGCCTCCTTCCTGATCGCACAGGACCGTTCGGCCGAGGCCGAGCCGTATGTGCGGGCGGAGGCCGAGGCAGGCTCATGGGCGGCTGCCAGACTGCTGGCTGGGGCCCTCGAAAGGCTGGGCCGGGCCGACGAGGCCGCCGAATGGCGCGCGCGGGCCGAGACCTTGAAGGGGTGGGAGTCCGGAGCAGGTGTGCTGGCCGGGCCAGGCTGGGTCGAAGTGATCGTGACGGCCGTGGTCACCACCGCCCTCGTGCCGTTCATCCAGGCGCTCGTGGCCAAAACCGCCGACGACGCCTACGGACACACCCGGCAGTTCATCCAGCGGCTGGTGCGCCGAAACCGCGCAACCAACAACCACAGCAACGAGGAAGACACACCGTCATCCCCGCCCGTCGACGCCGACGCGGGCCTTGCCGTCGTCCGGGATCCGGACGCAGGCATTTCACTCTTCCTCTGGTCGAACGCCTCCGACGAGGCACTGCGGGCCCTGGCAGCGCTGGACCTGGACGAACTGACGCTCCGACGGCCCGATCAAGGGCAGGTTCACCTGGTCTGGCACCCGCAACCCGGTACCTGGCACATCCGCGGCCACTGACCGGGCACCCTGCCACCGACGGCGGAGCCGGCGGCCATAGAGGCTGCAGTCGGCTGCCGGGAGCGGCGAATGTCCGACAACCGGTCCCGCCTCGTCCTCATGCCCGCTAACCGGCACGCCCGTTGCGGCTGCGGGGTTCATGGCCACGACGCTCCCGGAGCCGCTTCCACCGCCCGGCCCACCGCGGTGGACGTGCGCCCCCGGCCCGCTGCCGGGCCGACAGCCGTCGTGGTCCGGAAAGGCGGTGACGGACGGCAGCACCCAAAGAGGGATGAACACCGCATCTGGCCCCAGCCCACCCACGCCGGCATCCGCACTGTCCGCATGCTGCACATGGCCGCCCCGGCGGGCAAGGACGAGCAGACCTGCCGTGTCGTCAACGAGGAAGGCACTGGGGCCCTGCTCGCCCCGCCCAGGCGCACCGTGCGGGGGCGCAGCATGTCGTGCAGCTGGGTACGGCGGCGGTGTACGGGGACGGCCCGGGCGGAAGGTGAGGTGCTGCCCAGGCCGACGTCTGCCACGAGCCTGTCCAGACTGGCCGGGGAGCAGTTGGTGCTCGCGGCGGGCGGGACGGTGGTGCGCCCCTACCTGGTGTACGGCAGGGGCGATACCTGGGTCGTGCCGGCTGTCATGCAGCTCCTGAGCCGGTTCCCGTACTGGATCGATGAGGGCCGGCCGCGTATCTCGCTGGTTGCCGCCGACGATCTGGCCGCGGCGATCATGGCGCTTGCCGTGCGGCCGGGGCTACTGCCGGCGGGCCAGGTCCTGCACGGCAGCCCTCCCGTTCCCGTGCGCGTGCGGGATCTCGTCACCGAGGTCGCGGCAGGATTGGGTCTTGACCTGCCGGAACGCTCTCTCACCTTGGAGGAGGCGTCCGCCAGGATCGGTGTGCGGGCCGGACGGTCGATGCGGATGCTGTCCACCGACCACTGGTTCACCAGCTCGCGTCTGTGGGCGTTGTCGGGATGCCCGGCCGGGCCCAGGTTCCCGGCTCGGTTCGCGCAGTACGTGCCGTGGTACCGATCGGCACTTACTGCGGGGTAGCCGGGCCTGCGGCTGCCTTCCAGTCGGTGGTGCGCAGCACTTCGGCGGTCTCGGCGTCGGCCGGGAAGAAGGATTCGATGGCGAGCTCGGCGACGGTGATGTCGAGCGGTGTGCCGAAGGTGGCCATCGTGCTGAAGAAGGCGAGTTCCCGGCCTTCGTGGCGCAGCCGCAGCGGTACGGCGATCTCGCCGGGGCCGGGTAGCTCGACCTTGGGCTCGGGCTGGTCGCAGGGGTAGCCGCTCAACTCGTCGTACAACTTGACGAGATCGGGGTCTGCGGTCATCGTGACCTGCTGGCGCAGCCGGCTCAGCAGATGACCGCGCCACTCGCCAAGGTTGGCGATGCGTGGTGCCATGCCCTCGGGGTGCAGGCTCACCCGCAGCAGATTGACCGGCTCTTCCAGCAGTTCGGGGTGCACGCCTTGGCCGAACAGCCAGGCAGGGTCGTTCGCGTCCACCCGGTTCCAGTACCGGTCCAGGACCACGGCCGGATACGGTTCGTGGGCGGCCAGCACCTGCCGCACCATGCCGCGGACGGCGGACATGTGCGGGGCTTCCAGACTGGTCTCGTGGTAGACGGGGGCGTAACCGGCCGCCAACAGCAGCGGGTTGCGTTCGCGCAGCTCCAGACCGAGGGCTTCGGCCAGCCTCAACACGGCATCCCGACTGGGCACCGAGCGGCCGTTCTCGATGAAGCTCAGATGCCGTGGGGAGATCTCCGCCAGCGTCGCCAGCTCCATCTGACTGAGCAGGCGGTGCTTGCGCCACTGCCTCAGCAGATCCCCGAGGGACTGCGTGAGCCGCGGGTCCGTTGTCGTCACCGTCACCTGATCCTCACCTCGTTCTTGCAGCGGGCGATGCGTCGGTCCGCCTGGAGATATTCTCCGTCACCATGCTGTCTTCGATGGTGTGTTCACGGAGTCCGGGCGGGTGCGCGGCTCTGCGACTGCCGTCAGGGCGCTTGTTCCTCGGCTCGGCAAGGTCGTTGGGTGGTGAAGAGCCCTGCTGCCGACCGGGATTCGTCATGGCCTCGCGCACGTCACTGTGGCGGCTGACGATCCATGCCGGCGTGCCGTCGTCGAGGCGTACCTGATGGGGCGGTTCCTCGCGCAGCTCGGCGTACTGGTCGGGGGGCAGCATCGGACAGGACCGGGGCATCGGCCAGTTCGGCGTGACGTTCTCGGGAGTGGTCATCGTGCCTCCTCACAAGGTAACGGGAAAGGCGGGCGGTGCCGGGGGCTGGTCAGTTCTGGGCGGCCGGCTTGGGCAGGGCCTGGACCAGGACGGCGACGGCCATCGTGAAGGCGGCGAGGACGGCGACGCTCCATCCGAAGGCGTCCGCGTAGGCGCCCCGGTCGCCGTGACCGAGTACTCCGAAGAACACCACGCCGATGGCTGCCACGCCGAGGGCGTTGCCGCCTTCCTGCGCGGTGGAGAGGACTCCGGCGGCCGCGGCGGCGTTGTCGGGCTTGACTCCGGCGAGCACGGTGGGCGTAACCGGGTTGGCGAACAGGGCCATGCCGATGCCGGCGATGCACAGCCCGGGCATCACCCACGGCGAGGGCCCGGTGACACCGATCGCGGCCGTCGCGGCGATCATCAGCCCGTACCCGGCGGCGACGACCAGGGCGCCCAGGGTGAGCACCTGCTTGCCCAGCCGGGCGGCGATCCTGGGCGCCGCGAACGCGGCCGGGACGTACCCGATGCCGAGGGCGCCGAAGATGAGGCCGGAGTGCAGCGGGGAGTCGCCATGGCCGTCCTGGAGGTAGAGGGCGAGGATAAACATGAAGGAGGCCATCGCCGCGAAGAATCCCAGGATGATCAGGATGCCGACGGAGAAGGCACGCTCCCGGAACAGGCTGAGCGAGATCAGCGGTGCGCGGTCGTGGCGCTCGAGACGGCTCTGGCGCAGGGCGAAGGCGGCGAGCAGCGGGACGGAGGCGGCGAGGACCACCCACGACCAGGCGGGCCAGCCCTGTTCGCGGCCCTCGACCAGGGACAGGACGATGGCGAGCAGACCGCAGGAGCCCAGGACCGCTCCGATCAGGTCAAGGCCGGTTCGGCCGGTGCCGCGCGACTCGGGGATGTAGTTGCGCATCAGGAGCAGGGAGATTGCCCCGATCGGCACGTTGATCAGGAAGATGGTGCGCCAGCCGATTCCGGCGATGTCCAGGTAGATCAGTACGCCGCCGATGAGCTGGCCGAAGGTCGCGCTCAGCCCCATGGACAGGGCGAAGGCGGTGAAGGCACGGACGCGTTGGACGCCGGTGAAGGCCGTGTTCAAGATGGCCAGCATCTGCGGAGTCATCACGGCCGCGCCGATGCCCTGAACGACGCGGGCCACGATCAGCACGCCGGGGTTGGGGGCGAGGCCGGCGGACAGGGAGGCCAGGGTGAAGAACGCCATGCCGAGGGCGAACATCCGGCGCCTGCCGTAAAGGTCGCCGAGCCGTCCGGCGGTGACCATGCTGGCCGCGTAGGCGAGGTTGAACCCGGAGACGATGAACTCGATCGCTGCGGAGCTGGCGTTGAGGTCCGCGCGGGTGGACGGGATGGCCACGTTGACCCCGAAGAAGTCCAGGGTGATCATGAACATGCCCGAGACGACGAGGAGGATCCGGATCAGGGTCACCTTGTCCATGCCCGGTTCGGCCGTCTCCTCCAACCTGGGCAATGCTGAGCGCGTATTTTCGTCTACCGACATAATCGGACTCCCGGTCGATGTGTTTTCAGTACTGCCTGCATGGGCCTGTGGGGCTCGCAGTAAATCTCAGGTGCTTTACCTGAATCCTGCCTGCTCCGGCGCAGCTGAAATCAGCACCGCCGTTCCGTCACGCGCGAGAGTAGAATTTCCGCCTTGAGCCAGCAGAGCGCGCAGTTGATGCTTTTTCGGCTCTGCTGGCTGTTCATCGCGGATCTATTTCCCCCACGGATGAGGTGGCGGCGAAGAAGTTTGACGGTGGGGGTCCCGATCAGACGTCGAGTCCGACATGGACAAGCTCCTCCATGCCGGTGGGTGCCTTGTCGATGAACTGGTGGTCGTTTGCCATGAGGCCGTTCTCGTCGAGGATGACCACCTGCGTGCCGATCGCCTCGGGCCCGGCGGCTCCCGGGAACGTCATCTCCCAGGTGTAGCGCACGGCGTCCATGCTGATGTCCACCTTGGTGACCTTGAACGTGGCGCCCTTGGTGACGAAGAGGTCGTATGCCTGCGTGACCGCGTCCTCGACACCCTTGCGACCGTGGAATTCCACGAACGGGTTCTTGTAGATCGCGTCCTCGGCCCACAGCTCGGCAATGACCTTGCGACGAATGTCGGCGTCCGGCTCCGCCCAGCTCGCGACGTACTTCTCGACGGCCGCTTCGATTTCGCTCATGGTGCTCTCCTCGCGCGGAAAAAGGGGATGGGAGTTTCGGCGCGACAGCGATGTCGCCTGCCCCGACAACTCGAGAATGTCAGCAAGTGGAGGAGGAAGTCGATTACCTCATAGGTAATAACTTCCCGCCGCTCTGTGAGGCCGGGAGCCTGGAGGGCTGGAGGCCTGGTGCGGCGAGGACCTCCGTCGTCCCTGCCTCAATGAGGCTGCCAGTGCGTCACGGGCCCCGTCGATTACCTACGAGGTAATAAACTTTGGCGCTTCCGTACCGCCCGTCCCGGAGCACCCGGCCATGGACGAGCCGGCACGCAGCCGAGCAGTCACTCCGGCACCGAGGCCGGCCAAGTCGCCGGGCGCCGGGCCCTGTTCGGCCGTGTCGATCGCATCAGCACTGAATCAGCAGGGCGTCAGCACATGCTGTTTACCTTGGTGCGATGAATACGAGTCGGTACCTGCGAGAGATGAGCCGGCGAGAGCGCCGAGACGCCCTGGAAGACCTTGTTGTCGCGTACATCAAAGAGATCCTCTGATGGACGACCACGAGGAACTCCCCCTTGACCATGGCTACTTCGACATTGGCCTGACGTCGCTCAGGCTCACCGACCTCAGGGCACACCTCGAAGAATTGCTCGGCATCAGCATCGACGCGACCGTGCTGTTCAGCCAGCCCACGGTCGAGCAACTCGTTTCCTATCTGACCGACGCCCCGTCAAACCCGTCCACTGACGAAGAGGCGTGCAATGTCGCGTGACCAACGGACCGCCGGACAGATGCAGACGGAACAGAGCGAGCCGATAGCGATCGTCGGAATAGGGCTGCGCCTTCCCGGTGGTGCCGAATCTCCCGACGAGTTCGACGCGTTCCTCCGGGCCGGAAAGTCCGGCATCCGGACCGTTCCGGAAGACCGCGGGGACGTCGAGGCATTCCGGCCCGACGGCCCGGACGACAAGGGGAAAATGACCACCACCAGTGGCGGATTCCTCGACCACATCGACCTGTTCGACGCACCGTTCTTCAACATCTCGCCCAAGGAATCCCGCTACAGCCGCACCATCGCGGGCTCGGTGACGGAAGCCAGACTGGTCACCGCTGGTGAGTGGTAGGGCTGCGGTGGAGAGGCGGGAAACGGCCGTGGCCGCCCCCGGGGACGTCGTTCGCCGGCGTTGTCGACTCGGACCGACCTGCTTCCACCGGGGGCGGTGTCGTGCCACTCCCGCGGCGGCCGGGCAGGGCGGCACTGTACCGGCGCGCGGCGATGCTGTCGGCGCGCTGGATGTTGAGCCGGTGAATCACGTATGCCACCACTGCGATGGGGACGATGACGGCGGCCGTCACGAAGGCGGTCATGGCAGCCGCTCACATACCGACGATCAGGCGGCTGGCCCGACTGAGCGGACCGGGCAGTTCCGTGGCGGGCACGGACACCGAGGAGGCACCGCCCTCGTGAACCCATGCCTCGTCCGGGTCCTGAGCCGTGTCGGTCGCGGCGACTCCGTGCCGGGGCTCGTCCGCTGCGATGAGCTCACTCGCGGTCAGGGGCGGGCCGGCGTAGTCGGACGCAGCAGCCATCAGCCGAGCCGCCGACTCCGCCCCGGTCTCCGGCGGGATGATCAGCAGGTCCCAGCGCCCGGTGCCGTAGGAGAGCAGCAGCAGCTTGTGGGGATCGATTTCCGGGGTGAACCAGCCGACCCTGACGACGTGGCCGTCCACGGGAACCTGGCGAGGGATGATCGGCCAGTACTTCGGGTTGACCGCGATGCGGGTGATGCGGCCCCACAAGGGATCCAACACGTCGGTCAGCGCGGGCAGTTCACTCAGCAGGTCCCGGGAGCGGGGCCACCAGGCACCGTCGAGGAGTCCACGGGAAGGGCCGTCGATTTTCAGCGCGAGACGCGCGGCCGGGGCTGCGACGGGCTCGGGGTGCTGCGGAGTTGGGTGCAAGGTCACCGACATGATGCGGAGCCCGTCTCCGAGCCGCCTCTGCGGTGGCCCGGGTTTCATGTTCTCGCCGAGAACGACCCGGCGTGGAAGCCGGTGTGCGAAATGCCCTCGGTACGGCAACATTACTCCGCGCTATGCCTCAGCGCGGAGTAATGGCTGCGCGGATGTGGAGCAGCCGCTGAGTGATCTCCCGGTACTGCCTCAGCGCGAGCCGGAGTTGGTCGGAATGTGTCTCGGAGTCCGGGTCCTGTTAGCCGGCGCGCAGGACACGCCGCCTTGCGCGAGGGCGTTCACGAGCTGGGCGCTGACTTCGTCGTAGGTCCTCTCGGCCCATTCCGCGCCTTGAGCTGGGTGTCGGCGAAGGTGTTGAGGACGTGCTAGAACGCGGGCCGATCTTGTCCTGTTCGTCCGAGGGGAGCGGCGGCTCCTGGCTCGGGCTGCGGCGCCCGGCCTGGCCCAGGGCATGGCCCGCGGCCGCCGGGCGCGTGGCTGGTCGTACGTCATCGGGGCCTGCTCCCGTTCCGCCTGAAGGCGTCCTCGGACTTCTCGGCGGCTGGTTCAGGCTTCCGGAGACCCGGTCGACCTGCCTTGGCGTTGCAGTCGCCTGTTGCGAGTGAGCCGGCCGAGCTCCTACGAGATCCTGCCCTTCATCGTCTGCGCCGGGTTTCTGATGTCCCGTGAAAGAGTCATGCCGACCTCGCTGTTGTCCGGTGGGTGGGTTCTCACGGCGCCTGGCGAGGCGGGTTGGCGGAATGCGTTGCCGTGTGTTCGGGACTGGCCTGGCCCCGCGCCGTGCGGCCAGTCCACGTCCGGCGACCGTCCGTGCAACGCGGTGGCCACGCGATCCGGGGCGTCCCGTCATGGCCGCGGCGGTGACGCAGATGGTCACATCCCCGCCACCCGTCAACCGGGCCGTCCGGTACCGGCGTCGTACGAGGTGGAGGGAGCCTCGGCCTGTTCCGCCGCCATGAGGGCGGACGCGGTCGACTGCGGGCCGGTGCCGGCACTCGCGGCGGCCATCAGCCGGGCGGCCGAGGGGACGGTCGTCTCCGGGGGAATCACCAGGAGGTCCCAGCGGCCCGCCGTGTAGGACAGCAGCAGGATCATGTGCGGGTCCAGCTCCGAAGTGAACCAACCGACCTTCACCACATGGCCGTTGACGAAGATCCTTCGCGGGATGATCGGCCAGTAGCGGGCATTGACGGCGATACGGGTGATCCTCCCCCACAGTGGGTCCAGTACGTCGGCCAGCGCGGGAAGCTCTTGTGTCAGGTCACGCGAGCGGGGCCACCAGGCGCCGTCCAGCTCGGCATGTTCCGGGGGCGGGCTCACGGGTCTGAGGGCGAGGCGCGCGGTCGGGGCCCTGAAAGGCGCGGCGCGCAGCGAGGGATGGTCGGTGGTCGCAGACATCGTGCGAACCCGTCTCCGGACCCCTGCGCTTGGGCAGTTGTCCGGCGTCGTCGCTCACCAGGAACGACACCGGTATCGGGACCGGTGCGCGAAAAGCTCCCGACCACCCCACGCTACTCCCCGAACAGGGCGTACGGACCGCTCCCGGCCATCGCCTCACTCGCGCCGACGGTCCGCCCCCCGGGGAGTGGCCGGCCTCCAGCCAGGACCGCGCCGATTCCGCCGCCCGCGTCGTGTCCACGACGACTTCAGGTGCGCACTGACTTGGAGCCGACGACCCGGCCAGCTGGGCTTCAAGGGGAGAACCACATCCTGGGCCGCGGTGGAGCTGATCGCCGGCCTCGTGGTCCAGGGCGGCCTCGACCTCCGTACTCGGAGGCCGCGGTGAAGACGCGGCCTGGCTCCCAATCCCCTGACGAAGGACCCGCCCCAACGGTGCGGGCCACCCTGCCGCCCCCGGCCGAGCGGGATGCGTATGTCATCCCGGACAGGATGGGCGCCTGGATCGCCACCCGGGCCGCACGCACGCGCAGTCCCGGCACATCGCCCTACTCTCCCTGTGGTCCCTGCTTGCCCGACTGCGTCAACGCCGCCCCGGGTCGCTGCCCGTCGGCGGCACATCCCCGCACAAGCGCGTCGAACGCCGTCGGCGGCCGGCTCGATAGACGATGCCGCCGTGATGCGTCCGGACTGGCGCGGCCCTCAGGAGACCCAGCGGCACGTCAGCTCCGGCGCCGACACCCGGCAAGCCTCATCCGGCCGCACGAAGCAGTAGCCGCATGTCCAGGGCGCTCCCGGGCGTCGCCCCGCACCCCTACCACCGAACGAGCCATTGAGTTCGTTCCACCGAAAGGCGGCGCAACTGCCGTCACCGGCTCCGGCTCGGCGGCCACGACCGGATCGTCGGCCCGCCTCCGCTCGGCCTCGATGAACTGCCCGGTCACCACCTCGGCCCCTTCCAACCGGGCCACCTCGGCATCGACCTCGGCGAGGTCCCGGTCCAGGGGCGGGCGAGATGCTGCTGGTCCCCCGGCGTGAGTCGGGCATGGACGGGAGAGCGCGCCCCCTGCCGACGGCCGGGTGATCATGACGATCATGGGCACGGCCTCGGATCCGATCCCGGCCAAGGTCGTCAGCGTCCAGCTCGGCAGGAGCACCCGGCCCGAGCAGGTCGAACCGGCACTCGACAAGCTCCGGAGCTGGTCGTACCGGGGCTGGCTGGACCCGCGCCCCTGCCGGCCGCTTCACCGCTCTGCCGCAAGTCGCCGCCATGACCGGCCGCGGCCGGATGCCGGCGCAACGCGAGGTCCCCCGACGGGAGTTCCTACGCCTTTCGATGGCGAGAGTGATCGTGACGGGGTGTGCCAATGCGATGTACCGGCCCGTGCGATGTACCGGCCCGCGCAGTTCCGCGGCGACACCGGGATCGCAGTTTGTCGAGATCGCGTATACAAGACGGTCGAGATCGCGTATACAAGACGACGGCCATCACTCGCGAGTTCCTCGCTCACATCCCCCCATCGACGAGCGAAGCGGCGCGTACGGCAACAGTGGCAGCTCGGCGAGTAACAGCCCATTTCCACCTCGGGTGCCGCAGCCGTCGGCTCAAGCCAACGCCTCACGCCACGTTCAGCCGCCGACGGGTGACGCGTCGGGGTCGGGCTCCGTGTGTGTCGGCCAGTTGTCGCGCCGTTCCCGCGCCACTGCCGCCCGACCGCCGACCCGATCGCCATGGGAGCCGACCCGTTCTCCGCTCAGGGGGAAGGCGGGCGCGGTGGGTTCAGGGGTGATCAGTTCGGGGAGTCCATGGTGTTCCGGACGCTCCGGACGTTCGGGGATCGCGGGGCGCGGGATGCTCCGGTGGGTGGATTCGCCGTCGGTTTCCTTGCTCTGGTGCTCGAAGAAGCGGAGCATCTCCACCGGGAACGGCATGACCAGCGTGCTGTTCTTCTCCGCCGAGACGTCCACCACGGTCTGCAGCAGGCGCAGTTGGAGCGCGCCCGGAGTGTCGGCCATGGTCGCCGCGGCATCACTCAGCCGCTGGGACGCCTGGAATTCACCGTCGGCGGCGATGACCCGGGCACGGCGTTCACGCTCGGCCTCGGCCTGCTTGGACATGGAGCGCATCATCGACTGCGGAAGGGCGATGTCCTTGATCTCCACCCGCTCGATGCGCAGTCCCCAGGGCTCCTCGGTGGGGGCGTCCATCACCTTCTTGAGCTCCGCGTTGATGTGGTTACGGTCGGACAGGAGTGTGTCGAGATCCGCCCTGCCAATGACCGCGCGCAGCGAGGTCTGGGCGATCTGGGAGACGGCGCTGGGGTAATCGCGGACGTTCACCAGGGCCTTGACGGGGTCGATGACCCTGAAGTAGACGACCGCGTCGACGGTGAGCGTCACATTGTCGGCCGTGATCGACCCCTGCGGCGGGATGCCCAGCACCTCGGTCTGTACGGACACCTTCCGCATCCGGTCCCCGATCGGCCGGATGACACGCAGGCCCGGCCCACGGATGTCCGGCAGCAGCCGCCCGAAGCGGAACACCACGCCCTTCTCGTACTGCTGGACGTTGCGAAGGCTCAGGGCCAGCAGGACCAGCCCGGCGAGGACGAGCACCACCAGCACGGTGATCAGAACACCCATGGTTCTCACATTCCTTACGTCGATGGCGTCCCGGACGCGAGCGGTCCGGGAAGCACCCGGCACGGGAGGATCCCGGCCGGTGTCAGTGGTGCGGCCGGGGTCCCGGGCTGCTGATGAGGCTCTGCTGCGTCGGCCCGGCTCAGCCGGGAGAGTTCTGCGGTACGTCGCTCCGGTCGGCCCGGGTGATGCCGGTGGCGGCCAGGATCCCCTCGGCCGGGACGGCGTTGTCGTCCTGTACGGCCATGACCATCGCGGCGTGCGCGGGGCCGATACCGGCCCCCGGCGGGATCACCAGGAACAGGAAGTGGTCCTGGTCGCCGCGGGTGACGATCATGGTGTTGTCGCCCACGGCGGACCAGTCGATGCAGACCATGTGCCCGTCGACGAACAGATGGCTCAGGGTCCCGTCCCAGTCGCTCGCGTCGAGGCCCACGCGGGCGATGGGGCCAAGGCGTGCCGTCAGCGCGGTGAGGAGACCCGACAACTGCATTTTGAGGTCGCGTGTCCGCGGCCACCACGCGCCGTCGAACGTCCCCGTGCGCCTGGCTGTCGTCTCCATCCGCAGAACCGCGGTGCCGGGATGCACCGGCTCACTGCCGGTATCTGCCAGAAGCCTGACGGAATGCATGGCGGGGAGCATGGCAACTCACTTCCCCGCCATCCGGGTTCCGGTCCGGCGCCGTGGCCGCAGCCGTCCGCGTCCCCCGTCGCGGTGGTCGCGGCGATCGCCGACGCCATTCGCTCCGGCGCGACCGGGAAGCTTCTGCGGGGCCGACGGTGTCGCCCCCCGGACAGCCGACCGGGCGTGGCCGTAGCGGAAAGCGGCGATGCGCGCGTCGTGCTGGTTGTTGAGCAGGTGAATCAGGAGCACGCCCACAACGACCATCGCCAGGAGCGCCGTCACGGCCACGAAGGTCTCCATGACCCTCACATGCCCTTTGCCTGAGTCGCTGTCGGCAGGGCGACTGCCGGAATGGCGAGTACCGGAGCAGTGGCTGCCGCGATCCGTGGACGTGAGGTCGGATCAGGGGCCTCACGGCCTCCTTCGGCGTCCCAGACGACCTCCACGGCCCGTTCGGTCGCCGTCACGGTGCGCAGACGCGCCGCCTCCTCCATCAACCGGCCCGTGGTCGACCTACGCAGTGGGTCGCTTACGGCGGCCATCAGCCGCACGGCCGAGACACGAGTCGTATGCGGGTCGAGCAGGACAGCCGATGGGGGAAGTTCCGCCCCCGGATAACAGGAGCGGTGCCACCAGGCGCCGTCCAGCAGAGCCGGAGCCGAACTGGTCAGGGCCGGCGGCATGCGGAGAGACGGGGAAGAGGGCCGGTCTTCGGTTGTCGGCGCGTACGAAACGGTCGCAGTCATGATGCGAACCCTGCTCCGGACCGGTCGGACCGGTCCGGCGTATACAATCGCCGAAAACGGCACAAGCATGAAGGCCGGTGCGCGAGATACCCTCGGTAACACCAGCTTACTCCTCCGGCGGCCCGCTCCACGGAGGCTCCCATCGCATGGGCCTTCGCCGAGGGGCGCGAATCCGTGCCGGGACGCAAGCGGTGATCAGAGTACGTTCCGCCCCAGCGGTGAGGTGCGCGATCCACTTCCGCCCGTCGCCGTCAGCGGAGAGGACGCCGCCGAGCCCACCGGGACAGCCGCACAGCGGCCACGATCACGATCACGATCACGTCGGCCACGAGTATCACGACGCCGACGATCAGCAGATGGTCCAGGCCTTCGGCCGTCACGCCGATGATTCCTGGCTCGTGGTGTGGGCGTGGGCGCGTAGCCCGACCCCAGGAGTACGTCGTCAACGGGGCACAAAGACGAGGCGCCGGCGAGTCGGCAGCCCGGTCCGTTCGGTGGCCACGGCCGGTTCGTCGGCGGTGGTGACCACATGGACCGCTTCGAGTGCCTGGATCGTGCGCCGTCCCTCCCGAGCGGGACACCGGCCGCCGCCCTTGGAAGATCGCGGCTTGGCCGGAACCGGCGGAGCGGAAGTGCCCGGATGTGACAACGACTCCGGCGCAACCACGCCGGAGTCGCCCTTCCGGGCGGCTGCACGTGAGAGTGAGCCAACCCACGACCCATCGTACTGCGGAAGCCACGGATCGCGCCCTTGATGGACACGCCGGTGCGGTGGATGCATGACCCGCTCAGGTGACGCCGCTGCCCGCCGTCACCATGGGCATCCGCGGCGGCAGCGCATCCTCTCCTGGTGAAACACCGGCGCCTGCCACCGCCGCGCCCGCGCATCGCGAAGCCGACGATCCAGGCGACCAGCAGGACGGCGGCGACCCAGCACAGGACCGGCACGGCGGCGACGGCAGGATGTGGCTTCGCCGGCATGCCATGGTGATGGCGAGTGCGGGAGCGCCCTCGCTCGTGACGCAGCAGGTTCCGGCGCCGATGCGCGCGGTGCGTCCCCGGAGCACAAGGGTGATCGACACGGCCGGGGGCTCGGGCCGTACCGCAGACGCCGGCCTTCGCCGCGCTCGCTGAACAGCCGGTAAGGGGCCATGTGTCCGGGTGCGAGACCGTTACATGCGGCGTCACCAGCCGCCTCTGGGCAGGGCTACGCTGTTCGAACAGGCCCCGGCCCCCGGCAGTGCAGCTCCGCTACGGGGAGGCCCGCCGTGTTCGCCCTGCTCCTCATCCTCATCGTGGTCCTGTTCGGCTTCGGCTTCCTCAGCCCCATCTGGTGGGCCGCCGCGGCCGTAATCGTGCTGGTGTTCTGCGCCGCCCAATACTGGCGCCGTGGTGAAGGCGGGGGCTGGGACCGTGGCGGCAGTCCCGATGTCCGCCAGTACCAGGACTGCCGGAAGCGCCGGTACCGCCCTCGGCATCGGGCGCCCTGGAGGCGCGAGGCCCGTCGGCACAGCAAGCAACGCGGGTGACCGGCACCACGCCCCGTCAAGAGCAGCCGCTGTCGACGGCTGGGGATGCGGGACTGCTGGCCGAGGTCGACGAACTCCGCGCCCGCAACGAGCAGTTGGAGCAGGCGCTGGCGAGCCGTGCGGTGATCGACCAGGCACGCGGCATGGTGATGGCCCTGGCGCCCTGCACCAGTGAGAGGGCCTGGGACCTGCTGGTGGACGTGTCTCAGCGCTCCAACATCAAACTCCGGGCCGTGGCCGCGGCCCTGGTCGCCACGACGAAGGACGAGGCGCTCCCGGAACCGGTACGACAGGAGCTGCGCCAGGCACTGCGGCGCCTCCAAACGGCGGACCGCAGATGACGGCGGGCGCGCCCGCCGGACCGCCTGTCTGGCTCATCGCCCGTGCGGCCCGGTCGCGTGCTGTCGGGGGTTGCAAGGGGCACGCCGGTGTGTGCGGTGCCCGAGGCGCCGAGGGCGTGAGGAGGGCCGTCGTGGAGGTGGCACTGAGGGCGAGGAGCGCGACATCGTCCGCGGGTCCTGCGACGAAAGTCTTCAGGAGCGCCGTGAGGCCGCTGATGATCGCGGTGACGCCGAGGGCTCGGTCGGTGGCGGCGTGGTGGGTGAGGTGGGAGGACAGGCCGCTCTCGCCGAACCGGGCGCCGTGGGACGTTCGGGCCTCGGTGAGTCCGTTGCTGTACGGGAAGAGCGCCTCGCCGGGCTGGAGTTGAACGGTCCGGGAGACGAAGTCCGCCCGCGGCAGGGGGCCCACAAGCATCCCTCCCTCCAGGTTCACCGGCTCGGCCAAAGCGACAGCCCGGTCGGGCCCGTCCGCGGGCCGCAGGTGTGGACCGGGAGGTGGCCGCCTCCGGCGAGGGTGAGGGCGAAACCGCCCGCGGGATCGGGGGCGAGGGTGCCGAAGACCAGAGTGCAGAAGCCGCTGTCGTCGGAGCATGCGCAGGGCGGACAGCCGTAGTTCGAGTTCGTCCATCACGGGTGCGGCCAGGTCGGTCAGGGCGGTGGCCTGATCCGCTGTGATGCGGCGCGGTTTGGTGTACCGGACGTCCACGATCCCCAGGTGGTGACCGTCGCCGGTGGTCATCGGGGCGGCGGCGTAGAAGCGCACCTGAACCGGGCCGGTCACCAGTAAGTGGGCGCGGGCGACCGGGTCGTAGAGGATGTCGGGGACGACCAGAGGGCTGCCCGTGATGATCGCCGAGGTGCACAGCCCCGGGTCCAGACCCGTTCGGTGTCCACGATCGTCACCGTGGCGGCCGGAACCTCGAACAGACGGGCGGCCGGCGCGGCGATCCGGGCGAAGGCGCCGTAGAGCGGAGTGTCCAGGATGTCGTAACGACGCACCGCCGCGGTCCGCCGTGCCTCGTGCTCCGAGGACAACTCCACGCGCTGCTCCACCGCTTCTCAACGCTCCCCCGTCTTCGCGCGCGTCGCGCCCGGCCGGCGCAGGAGGCTATCCGGGCCGTTGGGTCCGGGCATTGTGGCCGAGGCCGTCCGGATGTTCCGTGGTGCGCTCGCCGAGGGGCAGGAGGAGTACGCACAGGACGGTCGGGGCGCGGTGGAGCCGGCCTGCCTCCTGCCAGCCCCACGCCTCCAAGGCGGCACGGGCCGAGCGGTCACGCTGGTCCACCAAGGTGACACCGAGCGAAGCCTGGTGGTCGGCAAGCAGGCGCTCCTGGAGTCGGCGGGCAAGCCCGCGGGCGTACTGGTGCGGATGGACGACGGTCTCAAGGATCGCGAAGACGTGTCCGGACGCGGTCAGTTGCTCCAGGTTCTGTGGCAGCGGCCCGTCGAACCCCTGCCACCAGGAGCCGTCACGCGGCACGGGGAATCCGAAGACGCAGCCGGTCAGGGACCGGGCCTCGGCGACCAGCATGTCGAATCCCGGCTGTTTCACGCCGTCCGCCAGACGGCGCAGGAACTCCTGCCGTCCGCTGAACTGCTCACCGGGTGGGGTGGTGGACGACTCCACGTAGAGATCCGCCAGATCCTCCCGCATGCCCTCGGCCTGCCAGCGGTTCAGATGGCGCAGCCGTACCAAGTCCATGACGGACGGCTCCGGGCCTTCGGGTTCGTGGGGTTGCCGTGGAGTGCGCATGGGGCCTCGGTTACAGGAGACCGGCAGATGTGCGGGAGTGCCATCGTGGCCGATGTGCGGTGCGGCGCCGGGGTCCGGGACGTCTGTCGACCAGCATAGCCCTGGATCAACGCCGCGCCGGGGCCCGTTGGGGGACACGGGGCCACTGTGGCCGAACTGCCGCAGCCGGTCCGGAAACCCCGTTTGAACGCGGGCCGTTCAGGGATCCGTGCGCTGTGCTTCAGACCATAGGCACGCGCGCGAGCAACTGTCGCCGCTCCCCCATCATGCTGTGACCTGCCGGCTCCCAGCCTGGGCACCGCCTTCCCCAGCTTTGCCGTACCGACGATTCTCGGCGAGGTGAAACGGCACTTCCGTGACCACCTCCTGGGCGGTCATGTGCCGCAACGCGTGCAGGAGCTGCGCGCCCGGGTCCGCTCCGTCGGGGACGAGTGCGCCTTCCTCTACGGCCGCGAACCCTCCGTCCGCGAGATCCCCGCGCACGCCGGCCTCACCGAAGCGGAGGTGCCGCTCGGCCGGAGACACCGGAGCGCTACGTTGCGGTGCCCCTGGACGCCGTTCCCTCGCAGATGCAGGTCTCCCGGCCGATCATCTGCGCCTGCGCGCCTGCGCGACCAAGTGATGGCGGAGGCCTGCGGTTAGGCTCCAGGGACGCGCGGGGGCCGTAGCCCGTGGTAGGCGGTGCCCCGCGAAGCCCCGAGACGCGAGAGGCGCCCCGCGATGAGCGAGCAGGACAGTCAGGCCATCCATCACCCCGCAGTGATTGCGCACCGCAACAGCCGTGCCGAGGATGTCCAGCTGAAGATCGCCGACGCCGTCACCAAGTTCGCCGGTTCGATGCCGTTCGTCTACCTTCACGCCGTCGCGTTCGTGGTCTGGATGCTGTTCGTCGAGGGCAGCCCCTGGCCCACGTTGACGCTCGTGGTGTCGCTGGAGGCGATCTTCCTCTCCACGTTCGTCATGATCGGCCAGAACCGACAGGCAGCCTTCCAGCAGATCAAGGCCGACCACGATTTCGTAGAGCAGGAGTTGGAGCTCAAGACCAACACCGAGCTGACGCGGGCGATCCACCTCATGACCACGGAGCTGCACCGCCGTCTGATCGAGGACGGCCCAGAGCAGTGAGGGGCCCCGCCGGGGTGTGGGTCAGCCTCCTAGACCGGAGAGGGGTTCGGAGCCGTCGATGAAGGCGCGGGCCACGTCGGCCAGGCGCCGGTTGTGGGCGCGGGCGTAGCCGCGCAGCGCGCTGAAAGCCTGTTCCATGTCGACGCCTTGGCGTTCGGCGAACTTCCCCTTGGCCTGTTCGATCAGCACCCGGCTGTTCAGCGCCGTCTGCAGCTGCTCGTTCAGCACGGTGCTGCGCTGGGCGGTGCGTTGTTGCAGCAGGCTGATGGTGGCGACGTCGGCCAGCGCCTGGGCGACGAGAGTGGCGGCCGGGTCGAAGGGGCCGGGCGCGGTGCGGAAGAGGTTCAGGGCGCCCACGGTCTCGTCCCGCAGACGCATGGGCAGGGCCTGGACAGCTTCGAATCCGCTGCGGTGGGCCGCCGTGACGAAGCGTGGCCAGCGGTCGATCTCCTGGGTCAGGTCGGGGACGATCACCGGTGCTCCGGTGCGGTAGCACGTGAGGCAGGGGCCTTCGTCGTTCTGGAGCTGGAGGAGCTCCAGCAGGCGAACCTGTTCGTCGGAGGCGGCCATGACTCGGAGTTTGCCGTCCCGGTCGGCGAGCAGCACCCCGGCGGCGCTCGCGTCGAGCATGCCGACGCAGCGGTCGGTCAGCAGGCGCAGGAAGTCGATGAGGTCGAAGTCGGCGACCAGGTTGTCGGCCAGTTCGACGAAGGTCTTGGCCAAAAGCTGTTGATCCATCGTGGACACCTTCGATTGAGACCGGTCCCGGCCCGAAGGGGCGGGACGTACAGCACGTTCCTCGATCGGCACCATTACGTCACGTGTCCTCCCCGGCCTGGTCCGGCTCCGCGTCCGGTGGGAAACGAAGGCGACGGGCCACCACGTCCGCCGCCACGTCGGCCAGTCGGCGTCCCTGCGCATAGGCGTGGGCACGGAGCCGGACGAAGGCTTCTTCGATGCCGACGCCGAGCTGGACCGTGAGCATCCCGCTGGCCTGGTCGATCTCCGCCCGGTACGCGCCCAGGTCTTCGACAGGGCCTCTGTGCGGCTCGCCCGTCTCGCCGATTCGCGTGTCGAGCAGCACCAGCGTCGCGAGATCGGCGAACGCCAACGCGTCCGCCAGTTCCTCAGCGTCCAACCGGACCGGAACGCGGGCGTAAAGGTCCAGAACTCCCGGGCTGATCGCCCCGATCTGCAGGGGGAGCGCGAACACCGCTCGTGCCCCGGCTTCCAGTGCCGCGTCGGCGAACACCATCCAGCGGTCCTGCAGGTCACGAGTGAGCAGATCGGGTGTCAGGACGGCCGAGCCGTTCAGGAAGGCGTCCACGCAGGGCCCCTCGCCCACGGTGAGCTGGAGTTCTTCAAGTCGCTCGCTGATGTCGTCGGTGCTGCACAGCGGGTGGCTCGGCGCGGTCCTGGACATCGCCGACAGACCGGCCCCGCCGACCGGCAGCGCGGCCACGGCCGCGGTGCACACGTCCACCACACCGACCCCGGCTCCGCGTCGGGCCGCCTGATCGGCCACCAGTAGCTGGATGCGCGCCGACCTGCTCTCAGGACCCACCCGCGCCACCGCCTCCCGTCATGGTGACAAGGCCCTCCAGCCTCGCCGCGGTTTGTTCCACGGCGGGAAACACCAGCGCACGGAACGTGGTGGCACCCAGTGGCCTGCGAAGCTCTCCGATGTCCAGCCAGCCCCAGGAGTGGAGCGCGGCGAGAGTGGGGTGATCGGCCCCGTCCACCAAGGTGGCGCCGAGCGACGCCTGGTGATCGGCCAGCAGCCGCTCCTGCACACGACGGGCGAGTTCCCGTTCTTGCGGGTGCGGGCGGATCAGGATGTCACCGAACGCGAAAGCCCTGCCGGACACCGTGAGTTGCCCGACGCTGCGCGGCAGTACTCCGTCGAAGCCGAGCCACCACGAGCCGTCGCCGCGCACCGGGAATCCGAAGGCACATCCCATCAGGCCGTCCGACTCGGCGATCACCATGACGAATCCCGGCCGGCCCATGTCTGCGGTGACACGGTTCAGGAAGTCCTGGCGGCCGGGACGGCGGTACCCATCACCCGGCGCCGTTGCACGGGACTCGACATACAGATCCGCCAGATCCTCCCGCAGGTCCTCCACCAGCCGGCGGTTCGGCCGGCGCAACCGCAGCGGCGCCACCGCGAACGGTTCGCCGTCCCCCGGCTTCCGTGACGTGCCCCATCCGGGTCCGGCCGTCATCGCGCATCACCCGAGAGAACAGGCACAGGTGGGACAGGCCGGTGCGGCGGGGCTGGACGGGGCGCAGCCCAGGTGTCGCCGGCAGAAGGCGGCAGGGGGGCGAGCTGAGAACCGACGAACAGGAACCCGCAGTCGGCGAGGCGGACGATACGCGCGAGCATCGGCGGCGGGTGGTGCAGTCGCAGGGTCCCGCCCGCAACGGTGGTCTGCTGCGCAGCGTCGAGGAACGCGTTGAGTCCGCTGCGGTCGCAGAACGTGACGAGGGTGAGGTCGACGTCGACAATGCGGATACCGTCGCGCAGGCACGACTCCAGGGACGCGCGCACCAGGTGCGCCGATTCCAGGTCGAACTCACCGACCAGGGTGATCAGCACCCGTGTCCTTCGGTCATGTCGGTAGACAATGAGCTGCGGCAGGGGCATGACGCCTCGGTTCGAAAGATCATCCGGCAGCGGCCCCGGTGACGCCGGAGTTCCGGCTACCTGAGCGCGCTCCCGTAGGGGCGTACGTTCGTCGGAGGCGGAGCAAGGCCGGTCCGAAAGCCTGCACAGGAGGCCAGAGGACCACCCGGTTCCCTGCAGGGATGCGCCGGGCGACAGGCTACGAGTCCGCTCCTCGCGCCATCTGTGTCGAGCAACGACAAGCCGCCAGGGTCTGGGACGTCCGTACAGCAGCATAGTCCCGGGCGCGGTCCGTTAGGGTTCGGGTGACCCGCCTGTTCCCAGCGCCTGGACCGTAACCGCGATGTGAGGCCGTACGCGGGCATGTCCGCCGCGTAGCGCGGTACTGGGCAAGCGGCGCGAAACGCGGCGGCCGACGGCCGCCGGGCACGTCAGTCCGTGCACCACCCGAGGAGGTGGCTTCGCATGACGGAACCGAACGGTTCGAATCTGCCCAAACCCGACCTGGGGGAACCCGGTACCACCGACCAGGACATGACAAGGCGCGCCGGACAACCCCGGCTCCAGGAACCGCCGAAGACCCGGGGCCGGACGACCATCGCCGACGGGGTGGTGGAGAAGATCGCCGGCATCGCCGCACGGGAGGTCCCGGGAATCCACGCATTGGGCGGCGGATTCACCCGCACCATGGGTGCGGTGCGCGACCGGGTCCCGGGCGGGCATGCGAGCGCGGGGCGTGGCGTCAAGGTCGAGGTCGGTGAGAAGCAGACCGCAATCGACCTCCAGGTCGTCGTCGAATACGGGGTGAGCATCACCGACGTCGCGGCAGAGGTGCGTGAGAACGTGATCGCGGCGCTGGAACGGATGACGGGCCTGGAGGTCGTCGAGGTGAACATCGCGGTCAACGACGTGCACCTGCCGGACGACGAAACCCAGGAGCAGGAGACCAGCGGGGACCGGGTGCATTAGGGCCTTGCCCGGGCAGACGCGGGCGCGGCTGCCCGGGCAGTCTCCAGATGCTGCCGGACGCCCGGTTCCGGCAATCCGAGTCATCGGATCCGGGACACGTCAAACGGAAGAAGCCGGGCTCAACAGGAGGACGCTGGGCACGGGGGTGGCGGTTCACCGCCGTCCGCAGGTCACGGACGGTCAACGCCGCGCACAGGCTCCGGTCCCTGGGCGTCGAGGGGGGTGGACCGCGGGCCTGGGGGGTTGGACCACGGGCTGCACGTCCCGCCCCCGATGCCCGGTGGTCCCCGGCACGGCGGGCAGGCCGTAGTTGATCGCGGCGCGCCAGTTGTCCGAGTGGACGGTGAACAGATTTGCGACCAGCCCGGGAGCCAGTTCGCGCGTCACCGGGCTTGGGTGGCCGCTCAACAGCCGGCGCCGACGGGCCGAGACGGAGAAGAGAACGCACAGGGGGAATCAGCCCGACCGAGACGGCGACCAAGACCCACGGCCCCGGCGGGCACGGCAGTCCTCCCGTCCAAGGGCGGTCAGCGGCGGGCCAGTTGCCGTTCGCCGGCGGTACCGGGCTGGTAGGGCAGTCCGTAGTGCTTGAAGATCGCTTCCTCCTGCTCGGCCGGAAGTTCGCCGTCGACGCCGATCGAAGGGGCCTGCTTCACCAGCGTTCTGACATAGCCGACCTTGAGATAGCCGGGCCCGGCGACCGCGTCCTCAAGGGGCACGAAGACCAGGCGGTGCCGGGTGGGCAGTCCGGTCCGTACCGTGCCCAGGGCGGGCTCGTCGGTGGTGGTGTCCACATAGACCGCCTCCAGGACACCGATCTTGTGCGACTCGGAGTCGACGACATCGCGGTTGCGCCATTCCCGGACGTCGGCTGCGTGAATCATGGCCTCTCCCCATCTGGACGGCTCATCGGCCGACGACGAGTCGCACCCTCAGTCTTCCGCGTGAAGCCGCCGCAGCGCCCGCTGCATCCTCTCCGGGAGCGGCTTCCCCTCCCAGGCCGCGATCACGGCCGCAGCAACTTCCGGAAGTTTGGTGCCGCACTCCCGCGAGACGTCGACCAGCAGGTCCCTGGCCGTCCCACGGCTGCAGGGGGTCAAAACCATCACCATGCCGCGGGCTTGATCAATGACCGCACGGCCGGCCAGTGCCCGCCGCAGCTGATCGTTCTCGGCGCGCAGCGCGACGAGGTCCTCTCCCGCGACTGCGTTCCCCCACGTGGCCTCGGCCCTCAGCTTCCACCAGTCTTCTTGGAGCACGGTTGTACGTTGCATGACCAGCACCTCTTCGAGTTCGACGTCTCCGGCCTGACTGGAGTCGTCCCGGACCGCGGCTGCCTGCCTTCTCCACGGGTCACCTGTGGTGTTCATGGTCCCGACGGTCCTCGCGCCGCCAGCGCGCCCGGTTCTGGCGCCTGTAGCGGCGGTCCCAGCGATCCTGCCGGTCCCGGCGCTCCTGATAGTCCCGGTAGTCCCGGTCCCCGAGATAGGAATCGCCGCCACGGCCCCAGCCTCCGCCACGATCGCGGCCGTGGCGGGTCGCGCCGAACACCAGCACCGCCACCGCCACCCACCAGATGGGGTGAACGAAGCCGAAGCCGAACAGGACTGCGATGAGGATGAGGAGCAGGACGAACACGGTGGGCCTCCCCGGGAGCGGGTCACAGCGTCGGTACCGGGGACTGGGGCCTCGCCTCCAGCGTAGCCCTGTCCAGAGGCTGCGGATACGGCGCAAAGTCAGCGCGTACTGCCCAGCGTGGATGGCTAGTTGACACCTGTCGCGGAACTGCGGCGTGGGCCGGCGGGCGAGATGCCGCCCCTGCCCCGGCAGCGTCGCTCCGCCCACACTCTCCCCACAGGACGCACCCTGCGCATCGGCGCCGGACCCGCCGCGTCAGGAGCGAGGCCGTTCCGGCACCCGCCCGCCGTCACGGGATCCCGGCGCACCCGGATGAGCCTCAAGCGGGCAACGATCCACTGCCGCGTACGTGTGTACCGCCTGGTGTGGGATGCGTGCGACGCGGCGGAGCCGTGACGGCCCTTTCGTGATGGGGCACCACATCCTGCCGTCTTCGCCGACCGAGTCCCCCGCCGATCCGCCGCTCACCCCGGCGGCCCCGGCCCAGCTCCCATAACCCGCCCTTGTCGACACCGCGTTGACAGGTCAGGTGGCCGGGCGTTCACTGGCAGCACGGCGTAGGGCCATGCCACTCCGGGACATCGGGGCGCGGCATTCCACCACGCCGCTTCGCCCTGACCCCGCGGAATCAAGGAAATCCCCGCGTTCTGGAAGCCCGGCGATGATCTGGATTCTTCTCCTTCCGCTGATCCTGGTGGTCTTCGGGTTCGGCTTCACGATGCAGATCCTGTGGTGGGTCGCCGCTGCCCTGCTGGTCATGTGGATCGCCGGCTTCGCGATGCGCGGCCGCGGCGGTGGCCGCCGCCGGTAGTCCCCGGAGTTCGACCCTGCCCACTTCACAGAGAGCCTTACTTCATGACGAGTACCACGGTGCGTCCCTCCCGGTCGGAAAGCTCCGGAAGCGACTTCGCCCGGCTGGCGAGGACGATCACGGATGCCGGGCTGCTGGAGCGCCGCCCCGGCTACTACACACTCCGAATCACGCTCGTGGCCGGGCTCTACATCGGCGGATGGACCGCCCTCGCCCTCGTCGGCGACAGCTGGTGGACACTGGCGGTCGCGGCCGTGCTGGCCGTTGTCTTCGGCCAGGTTGCCCTCGTGGCCCATGATGTGGCGCACCGTCAGGTGTTCCGCCGTCGGCGGGCCAGCGAGACGTGCGGACGAATCGCCGGAGCCGGTATCAGAATGGGATACGGCTGGTGGCAGGACAAGCACACCCGCCACCACGCCAACCCCAACAACGACGAACTCGACCCCGACCTCGCCCCCGACCTGCTGGTCTGGTCCCAGGAGCAGGCCCGGGTTGCCACGGGGCTGCCCCGCCTGATCGGCCGCTGGCAGGCGTACCTGTTCTTCCCCCTCCTCACGCTGGAGGGTTTCAACCTGCACGTGTCGAGCGGCAAGGCGCTGGCCAACCGCTCCCTCAAGCAGCGGAAGCTCGACGGGGCCCTGCTGTTCGGGCACTGTGCGGTCTACCTGGCCGTCCTGTTCTGGATCCTTCCACCCGGCATGGCGATCGCCTTCATCGCCGTCCACCAGGGCCTGTTCGGCCTCTACCTCGGCTCCCTTTTCGCACCCAACCACAAGGGCATGCCGATCCTGACCCAAGACGACCGCCCGGACTTCCTCCGCCGCCAGGTGCTCACCTCACGCAACGTGAACGGGGGCTGGTTCACCGACATCGCATTGGGCGGGCTGAACCACCAGATCGAACATCACCTCTTCCCCAGCATGCCCAGCCCCAACCTTCGCAAGGCCCGGGTCCTCGTCCGGCACCACTGCCAGGAGCTGGGTGTGAGCTATCTCGAGACCGGATTGGTCGCCTCCTACCGCCATGCGCTCACCAGCCTCCACCAGGCCGGAGCACCCCTCCGACTCAACCGCGTCCACGCCTAGGGACTCCAGACCACCGCGGCCCACGCGGCACCGGACTGCAAACCACTCTCGGCGGGTTCGCGTGCCGATCGTGGACCGGCTCCGCCCAGGTCGCCGGCGCCAGCCTGGTCTTCTTCCCCGTCCGTGGCAGGTCTCCAGCAGGCCAGGCAGCCGGACATCGATGTCGGTAAGGGCGTCGGACAGCTCGTGACGATCACCGCCGCGGCCGAGGGCCGGGCCTCGGGGTTCGGCTGGGCGCCGACATTCGGCGCGGCCCCACGACCGACCCACCCACGTGCTGCGGACCGTCACCGTCACGGTTGCCGGGCGCGCCACCCGTGGTGACGTAGGCACTGACCAGGATCAAGACGCACCCCGCCCACTGTGCGGGCGTCGGCCGCTCACCCAGCACCAGAGTCCCGAGCGCCAGCGCACCGACCGGCGTGAGCAGCAGGAGAACCGCGCCCACGTGGCTGGACAGCCGGGGAGAATAGATGGCCACCAGCAACCAGCCGACGATCTGGCTGCTCAGCGCAACCACCGCCAGCCAGCCCAGGGTCCGCCAGGAGGGTGCGAGGTCGAGGGCACCCCAGGCGGCGCCGCCCAGCGCGGAGACGACGATCGACACACAGATCACCAACGTGTACGTGGTACGGACGTGCCCCTGGAAGCCCCCGCGACGCAGCAGGAACAGGAAACCCGAGTAGCTCACGGCCGCCAGCACCGCGTGCACCGTGCCCGCCATGGGATCGCTGCCACTCGCACCTTGCTCGAACAGCCCACCGGTCAGCACCACACCCCCGACCAGCACCGGCAGCCACAGCAGGAAACGGCGAGGCACGCGCTCGCGGTCCACCGCCCAGGCGAGGAATGGCACCAACACCACCTGCACGTTGACCAGCACGGTGGACAGTCCCGCCCCCACCTCGGTGATCGCCTTCGCCCACAGCAGCATGTCTCCGGCGAACAGCGCCCCGCCGGCCAGCCCGTAGAACACCTGCCGCCGAGGCGGCCGGCCCTCCCGGCGGTATTCAGGCCACGCCAGCAGCACCAGGACGGGGACAGCCAGCAGGCAGCGGTACGCCGAGGCCGTACCCGCATCCGCGCCGGACAACTCGATGCAGACTGGCGACACGGACAGTGAGAGCGCACCGGCCGCCTGGCCCCAGCGGGGGCCGACCCGGGGGCTGGCTGCCTGCAGACGATCGGGAGCGGTTTCTGTACGTGCCACGGAGCGGACTCCTCACCGCGGGTGCGCCGGAGGGCCGAGTACCCGTGTACCGGCCACCCATACGAGAGACGCCGCCGGGTACCGCCGCCGGACACAAGGACCGTCGTACCAGTCTGTAGGAAGCCGCCGGTGTTTCAGTCGGCGGGCCGCCCTCGGCCACCTCCCGAGGCTTGGCCCGGCGGCCCATCGGCGCGCCGGTCTCGGCACGTTCGACCAGGTCGGGCGAGGCCGTGTCGGTGTCGACCAGGCCGGACGCCACCGCGTTGACGCGGACGTCCTCCCCCGCGACGTCCTTGGCGAGACCCGGGTGAGGCTGTCGACGGTGTCCTTGATCGCCGAGTCGGTGTCCGCTCCGTAGACGCTCGACGGCCTGCCGGGGTGGGAGCCTGCGGTCAGCAGGCCCACGCCCGGGCAGCCGCCGTACGGGGAGCGTCACCTTTCTCGGTGTGAAGGGCCGATGTCAGCGCGCCGCAGTGAAGATGTACTGACCGGCCGGAAGGTAGTACGTCGCCGCACCGGCCGGGACCGCCTGGGCGGGTGCAGCGATCGACTGCGGTTGCGATGTGGGTACGGTGACGGCCGCATGGGCGCCGGTGGGCACAGTGACGTGCAATGTCAGTTGCCCCGCGGAGACCGACCACTCGCTCCGCGCCGTACCGAAGGGGGTTTCGTACGTGCTGGAGGCCGAGGTCAGGCCGCCGCCGGGCTGCGGTGCGATGCGCAAGGAGGCGTAGCCGGGGCTGCCTGGGCCGAGCCCGCCGACGTGGCGGTAGAGGAAGTCGCCGACCGAGCCGAGACCGTAGTGGTTGAAGGAGTTCATCCCCGGGTCGTTGAAGGAGCCGTCGGTGCGGATACCGTCCCAGCGCTCCCAGATCGTGGTGGCGCCTTGGTCGATCATGTAGCCCCAGCCGGGGAATCCGCGCTGCAGCAGGATCTGGTACGCGGTCTGGACATGGCCATGGGCGGCCAGCACGGGCAGGAGGTTCTCGACGCCGAGGAATCCGACACTGAGGTGCCCGTTTGTCGCGGCGACCTTGGCCGCCAGTTTGTCCGCGGCCGGCTGGACCAGGGAGGCGGGCAGCAACTCGAAGGCCAGAGCCAGCACATAGCCGGTCTGGGTGTTGCCGCTGACGGTGCCGTCGGCCGTGACGAAACGACCGGTGAAGGCCTCGGCCACCTGGTCGGCGAGCTGCCCGTACGACGTGGCCTGTGCCGCGCGGCCGGTGGCGGCTGCCATGCGGGAGACCAGGCGTGCCGACCATGCGAAGAAGGCCGTGCAGATGAGGTTCTGGGCCGTGTTGTCGTTGACGTTGAGCCAGTCGCCGAAGGTCTGCTGATCGCGGATCAGGTCGGTGCCCGCGGTGCTGCGGAGATAGTCGACCCATTTCGCCATCGCGGTGAAGTGCTGGTCGACCAGGTGGAGATCGCCGTAACGCTGCCACAGGGTGTACGGGATGATCGTGCCCGCGTCGCCCCAGCCGGCGGTGCCGGAACCGCTGATCACTGCGGGCGCGACGTCGGTGAAGGCGCCGTTGGGCTGCTGGGCGTCCATGAGGTCGTCGACGAACTTGGCGAGGAAGGCGTGGTTGTCGAGGTTGAAGGTGGAGGTGGCGCAGAAGGCGGCGATGTCTCCGGTCCAGCCCAGGCGCTCGTCTCGCTGGGGGCAGTCGGTCGGTATCGACAGCATGTTGCTGCGTTCGCCCCACACGATGTTGTGCTGCAGTTGGTTGATCAGTGGATCCGACGTGCTGAAGGTGCCTGGCTGCGCGGCATCGGTCCACACCGCACGACCGGTGAGGGTGTCCTTGTCGGGGGTGAAGTCGGTGGGCAGGCCGGTGACTTCGACGTAGCGGTATCCGTGGACGGTGAACCGGGGCTCGTAGGTCTCGGTTCGGCCGGTGCCGGCGAGGGTGAATCGGTCGGTGGCCTGAGCGGAGCGCAGGTTGGTCGTGTAGAGCGTGCCATCGGGGTTGAGGACCTCGCCGTGGCGGAGGGTGACGGTGGTGCCGGCGGCACCGGTCAGGGCGATGCGGTTCCAGCCGGTGAAGTTCTGCCCCATGTCGAAGATCCACACTCCGGTTTGCGGCTGGGTGATCGCCGCAGGCCGGAACTCGCGCTGGACGGTGACACCGTTGTCGACCTGGGCGACGAGGTGGGGAGTTGCCTCGCCGGAGACGGCCGCGGTGGCCCATCCGCTGTCGTCGAAGCCGGCGCCGTCCCAGCCGCTGATGTCCAGGCGCGCGTCGAAGGTCTCGCCGTGGTAGAGGTCGTCCGCCCTGATCGCACCCGTATTGACCTTCCAGGTGCCGTCCGTCGTGACCAGCTGGGTGCTGCCGTCGGTGAACGTGATGAGCAGCTGCGCGGAGTACCACGGCTGCGAGCCGTACTTCTGGCTCCCTGCGAAGCCGAGGCTGCCGGAGTACCAGCCGTTGCCCAGCCAGGCGGCGAGGGCGTTGCCGCCCTGCCGTATCTGCGCGGTGACGTCGAAAACCTTGTACTGCAGGCGCTTGCCGTAGTCGGTCCAGCCGGGGGCCAGGACGTCGCTGCCGACCTTCCTGCCGTTGAGCCGGGTCTCGTGGAGGCCCAGCGCAGTGGTCAGCAGCCGTGCGGAGGCCACCTTTTGACGGACGGTGAAGGCCTTGCGCAGGAGCGGGGCGGGCTTGACGACGTGCACGTTGGCCCCCCACGGCCCGCTGCCGTAGGGCGCGACCGCGCGCGCCGCGAGCCAGTCACTGTCGTCGAAGCCAGGGGTGTTCCAGCCGGCCGGCGCGTCCTTGTTCGACTTCCACGACGTGTCGGTGACGACGGTCGAGCCGTCGGCAACGGTCAGCTTGGCGATCATTGCGGTCGGGGAATCAGTCGTGTTCTGCGTGGCAATCGCGATGGTGTTGCTGCCACTGGTGAGATGGGCGGTGACGTCGACGAGGGCGGCGCTCTTCCACGAGTCGGTCACCCGCGGTGACGTGCTCACCTGGGTGCCGTTGACCCACACGTCCGCGGTGTCGTCCCCCGTGACGACCAGGGTCGCGCCGGCGGGGGGTCCCGTCAGCGTGAAGGTGCGGCGGAAGTAGCGGGTCTCGACAGGGAGTCCCGCCGCGGGGTCGCCCTCCGGGTACCAGATCCAGGCGGCCCCTGTCAGGTCCGGAGTCGCGGGTTGGCCGATGAACGCGGCACGCCACTCCGCGGCCGCTGCCAGCAGACCGGTCTCGAACCACTGCGGCGCGCTCCATGCGCCCGCCCGGCCCTGGGTGTCCCAGACACGGACGCGCCAGTGGTAACGCGTCAGGCCGACGAGGCCGGGACCGCCGTAGGGGATGGCGAGCTGCTGCCCGGAGGTGACACGGCCGCTGTCCCAGACGTCTCCGATTCCCGCGCGCGTGGAGGAGACCTGGATCTGGTAAGCGGCCTGGCGCTGCTGCCCCGCCGACGAGTCGAGCTTCCAGGCGAACCGCGGCCGTGCGGCGTCGACACCCATGGGTCTGATGCGGTGCTCAACGGTGCAGCCGGCCACCCTCAAAGGCGACGCGCCCGCGAGTTCCGGGACACCGACCCTGCGATACCAGGGAGCGATCCCGTAGGCGCCCCGATCGAGGGCGGCGGACCAGCCGCCCTCGGCGAAGGACGCCTGCTCCCAGCCTTCCGGCACATCCTTTCCCGCCGACCAACTACCGTCGGTGACCAGGTCGGTCGTGCCGCCGGTGGTACGCACGCGCAGATGACCGATGACCCCGGCATGGCCGCCCGCGCTCCTGCTCGCCAACGCAATGACGTTGGCGCCTGGCACCAGGGCCGACCTCAGATCGACATACAGCGCGCTGCGCCAGGAGCCAGCGACTCTGGGGGATCCGGCCAGAGGCTGTCCGTTGAGCCACACATCAACCGTGTCGTCACCGGTGACGACGAACTGCGCGTCCGTCACCTCGCCTTGGGAGACGTCGAACTTTTTGCGGAAGTAGCGGTACCCGGCGGGCGCGCCGCTTCGCCGGCCCCCGTCCGGGTGCCAGATCCAGTGAGCCTGGGACAGATCGACCGGCTTGGCACGCACCGCACCTGCGGCCGCCTCTGCCCGGCCACCGAACGCGCCGACAGTTCCCGCCACCGCGGCACCGGCCACCAGCGCCGAGCCCACGCCCAGCAGACGGCGCCGGCTGAATGGCGGCTGATCATGCAGGGGGGACGAGTTGCGGTCGGGGGGCGTTGTCTGACTTGCCACTGGATTACTCCCTCACACGGGGCGGGCGGAGCGGGGCGACTTGGCTGCGCGACGAATACGAACGCCGGAGTGAAACGTTTCAAAACGTCAATGCGGGTGCACCGTATGAGAGTTGTGCAACTACCGTCAATAGGTGCGGCGTCAGTTCAGGAACGTGACTTCGGTGCCGCCGCCGTGCACCTCCTGTCACAGCGATTCCGGGTCTGGCCGACCGTGCGGAACTTCCGACGGGGTCGACGGGGCGGTCCGGGCTGCGGCTCTCCCTCCCGGACGGAGATGACGAGGCGACGCCGATCCATGACCCACACGCTTGACGCCTCCACCCTGTGAACGGGGTGAATTCCCAGCTCACGTTGCCCGCGGCCCGACGGGCGCGCAGGTCTTGCACGATCAGCACCAGCCGGGTTGCAGACCAGCCCGGACCAGCATTACGCGCGCGGAGTTCTCGTCCCTTGGGGATACGGCTCCGCATACGGTGCAGGCATAGGTTCGTTCGGAAAGAGGAAGTGCGTGCTTGGTTCTCGCGCCGCAGTGCGCATAGTCCATCGTGGTGTGCTCGGGGTGGACCAGGTGAACGATGCGCCCGTGCTTGCGGGCCGTCTCCAGCAGGGCCTGCTTCGTGGCATCGATCGCCGCATCGGCACCTTGCGGGCCATCGTGGACTTCGCCAGGAACTTCGGCCGGAAGTCCTTCACCGCGATCGCGTCGTGATCGCGCACCACCTTCTTGGCCCACTTGCGGGCGGTGTCCTGCCCGCCTCCCTGCGGAGAGGGCCGTCACCGCGGTGCGCGGCGCGGGGCCCCTGCGCCAGCGGGCACGCACCCGCGTTCACGGGCGGGTACTGCTCGTCGGCGACGCCGCCGGATACACCGACGCGCTGACCGGTGAGGGCGTCTCTCTCGCCCTCACCGGTGCCGAAGCCCTGGTCGCCAATGTGCGCCGCGGCACACCCAGCCGCTACGAGACCGACTGGTGCCGCGCCACCCGCCGCCACCGGCTCCTGACCGACCTCTTGGTGCGGGCCCGTCAGCAACCGGCGCTGGCCTCGCGCATCATGCCCACAGCCGCCCGCCTGCCCCGCCTCTTTGCGGCAGCGGTGAACGCACTGGCATGACCAGACGCTAGGAGGCCCGGCGGCACTTTCATGCCGCCGCCGCGACGGCCCTACCTGCCTGGTTCAGACCGTAGGCTTCGGACCATCGGCACAGTCATGGAGGCCTGTTGTGTCTCCCGACTGTGCCCGGAGCCTTCTGGTGGGTCTTCGGCCCAGCGGACACTGATGTGCCTGTGCCCGCCGCTCAACGAGTCCATCTCAGTGAAGCTCGGTGCAGTGGCGCAGAAAGTGCGCGAGAACGTGGGGACGTATGCGCTCATCGGCCCCTCGGACTTCAGGGCCCTTACCAGTAATGGAGTTGGGATGAGGCGTATCCGCCTGGCCGCCGTGTGGACGGCGGCACTTGTGTCGATCGCTGCCGCGAGCGGTTGTTCCAGTGGTGGCGGTGGTTCCTCGTCCTCGTCACCAGCGACGCCGTCGAGCTCAGCCACGAGCAGCGCGGGCCAAAACACAAGCCCGTACGCACCGGCGAGCAGTGCCTCGGCCGGCGCGCAGGCCATGGTGAAGACCGCCTCGGCCGGCAACCTCGGCACGATCCTGGTGGACGGCAAGGGTCGCACCCTGTACCTGTTCGAGGCGGACAAGTCGACAACCTCGACCTGCAACGGGTCCTGCGCCGCGGCGTGGCCACCGCTGCTGACGTCCGGGACGCCGTCGACCGGCGGCTCGGCGCAGTCCAAACTGGTGGGCACCTCGAAGCGCTCCGACGGCACGACGCAGGTCACTTACCACGGTCACCCGGTCTATGGGTACGCGGGAGATTCCAAGCCGGGCGACACGAACGGCCAGGCGCTCAACCAGTTCGGTGCCGCGTGGTACGTCCTCGACGCCGGCGGCAACAAGGTCGACAAGAGCTGAAACGGCGAAGACCGCATGATGAGTCAGCCGACATGACGGCCAGGACCGGTCACCGAGCCCCCCAGCGGCACTCTCCCGCGCGGGCCGCCGCCATCACACTGGGCGCTGCGGTGCCAGTGGCCGTGGCCGTAGCCATCTGGGTGACCGGCGAGCACCACAGCCCGCAGTACACGACCAGCCTTTTCGGCGCGCAGGGCGCCGCGGCGATCACCCTCAAGGCCCGCCTGGGCAGCGCCCTGTTCGGCCTCGCGCTCGTCCAACTTCTGCTGGCCCTGTGGATGTACGGACGGCTCCCCGGTCTCGCAGCGGCGCCACGCAGCGTCCGCATCTCGCACCGCATCGTGGGATGGGCCGCCTTCCTGTTGTCGGTGCCCATCGCCTACCACTGCGTCCGTACCTACGGTGTGGAAACCACGAGCACCCGGGTCTTCCTGCACTCGGTGGCCGGTTGCGCGCTGTACGGAGCCTTCGTAGCCAAGGTATTGGTGGTCCACAGCCGGCGCCTGCCCGGCTGGATGCTCCCGGCCGCCGGAAGCGCCCTGTTCGGCGCGATCGGGCTGCTGTGGTACTCCGCCGCACTGTGGGCCCTCAACGACTTCGCCGCTCCCGGTCTGTAGCGACGGAGCGCCAACATGGACAAGAACTCCGTACAGGCAACCCTTCCACGCATCCTCCTCGTCCGTGTCTGATGGCTCCCGGCGGACCGCCCCGGTCAACTGAGTCGGCCGAGGCGTGGCGTACACACTCGTTTCCGTCAGCCGTTGAGGCTTCACCCTGACGAGCCGACGTCCGTAGGTGCACTGCTCAAGCGCGTTGACAAGGCTCGTGAGCAATGCAGCCAGTACTCCCGTGCGGTTTTTCGTGATCTACCCAGTGGGCCCGTCGGCGGACCGCCGTCTGTAGTGGCTGCGACGGGCTGTTGCCTGGTGGCGTCTGCGCCAGGTTGACCAGTGCAGCGGCCTGGACGGGGACACAACGGGTGCATTGAGGATGGCGGCGAACAGCTGGCGGATCTCCGCGACGGTCAACGCGATCGGCTCGCGACTGCGGGCAGGGTGATGCGGATCGGCGTGATGGTCCGGGGTCGTCCAGGCGGCCACATGCTGATCGTGCTCGGCACCGAGGCGGCGATGGCTGGCTACCTGGTCAAGTACGTGCTGGCGACCAAGCTGGTCAACGAGCTCGTCGAGGCAGCCGACGAGAAGCAGCGACCAAGACTTTCGCCCGCTATGGCCGCGTCGACCTGCTCTGTATTGATGAGCTCGGCTACATGGAACTCGACCGCCGTGGCGCCGAACTCCTCTTCCAGGTTCTGACGGAACAGGAGGAGAAGAACAGCGTGGCCATCGCCTCGAACGAGTCGTTCGGCGGCTGGACCAAGACGTTCACCGACCCCCGCCTCTGCGCGGCCATCGTCGACCGCCTCACCTTCAACGACACCATCATCGAGACCGGCACTGACTCCTACCGACTCGCCAGCACCCGAGCCCGTGCTGAGCACGCTAACGCCAGCTGACCGGAACCCCCTGCTGGTCCGCCACCCAAGGGGCAGCGGACCAGCCAAGCCTCATGCCTGCATTCTCCGAGTGCGAACGACGCCCGTTCTTGCCACTTCACGCCGTCGTGCACCATGAGTTCAACCGGCGAGACGTGAGCACGCGTGCCTTTCGGTATGTCAGGGGGACCGCCCCGACGGCCCTCGGGTTGGCGGGGCGGCAGTCTTCAAGCCCGTGTGCGGGGTTCAGGGCCGGATGCGGAATCCTGCGCTCAGCTGTTGCTCCCGCCGTGAGCTGGTGCCGACGCGGAGTGTGAACTCACCTGGTTCGACCACGCGGCGGTTGTCGGCCGTGACGAGTGAGCAATGCGAGGCAGGGACGCTGAGGTGGACGTCCAGGCTTTCGCCGGGAAGGATTTCGATCTGGGTGAAGCCCTTCAGCTCCTGCTCGGTCCAGGTGACGCTGGTGGTCAGGTCGCTGACGTATGCCTGGACCGTTTCCAGGGCCGGACGGCTGCCGGTGTTGGTGAGCCGTACCGTGGCGTTGACAGTGCCGTCTGCCGTGATGTCCGGGCCGTGTACGACAAGGTCGGAGTAGGTGACGGTGGTGTAGGTGAGGCCCTCGCCGAACGCGAACAGGGGGTCCTGGGTGAGGTCCGCGTAGCGGCTCCCGTGCTGGCCTCGCACCTGGTTGTAGAAGACCGGTTGCTGTCCGACGTGGCGTGCGAAGGAGACCGGGAGCCGGCCGCTGGGTTCGGTGAGTCCGAGGAGGAGTTCGGCGACGGCGCGGCCGCCGCGCATGCCGGGGTTGAACGCCTCGATGAGTGCCGCCGCGTTCAGTGCCGAGTCCGGCAGGGTGCTCGGCTTGGATTGGGCGAGTATGACGATCGTGGGTGTGCCGGTGGCGGCGACCGCGTCCAGCAGTGCGATCTGGCCTCCTTGGAGGTCGAGCGTGGCCGTGGAGCGCAGCTCACCGGTGAGGGCGATGGTGTCTCCCACGACCACGACGGCGTAGTCGGCGGCCTCCGCGGCGGCGGTTGCCTCCCGAAGCTGTGCCTGGTCGACCGGGGCGGGGATGAAGACGGGCGGCTGCGGTTGGCCGTCGGGCCCGACCGACCACTCGCCCATGGATGCAGGGCTTTCGATGTCGGCACCGCGGGCGTGCGTGATGGTCCAGTCGGCTGGTGCGACGGCGCGTAGGCCGTCGAGCACCGTCTCCACCGTCTCGCGTGGATGCCCGTCGGGCATCCACGCGACCTGTCCGGATGCGCCCGCCCAGTCGCCGAGCATGGCTTCCGGGCTGTCGGCGTTGGGGCCGATGACCGCGATCGTCCGCGGCGTGCCCCGGCTCGCGGCGCGGCCGGTTCCGTCGGGGGTCAGCCCGCCGTCGAGGGGCAGGGTGCCGTCGTTGCGCAGCAGCACCAGGGAGCGTCGGGCGGTTTCCAGGTTGAGGTCGGCGTGCGCGCGGCAGCCGATCACCTGCGCCTGCCGCTCGGGGTCGGGGGTGCGGGGGTCCTCGAAGAGCGCAAGTTCGAACTTCAGCCGCAGAATCCGCCGTACGGCGTCGTCGATCTGTTTCTCCTCGATCAGGCCGCGGGCGACCGCCTCCTGCGCGCCCTCGAAGAACGCCGGCGTGGCCATGATGAGGTCGTTGCCGGCGTTGACGGCGACCGCCGCCGCCTCGACGTGGTCGGCGCAGGTCCGCTGGTCGTAGACCATCCGGCCGACGTTGTCCCAGTCGGTCACCAGGGTGCCGGTGAAGCCCCACTCGCCCTTGAGTACGTCGTTGATCAGCCACTGATGCGCGGTGATGGGCACGCCGTCGATCGACTGGTAGCCCAGCATGAAAGTGCTGCAGCCGGCCTGAGCCGCTTTTTCGAAGGGGGGCAGGAACCAGGAGCGCAGCTTGCGCGGGCTGAGATCGGCTTCGCTCGCGTCGCGCCCGCCCAGGGTTTCGGAGTAGCCCGCGAAGTGCTTGGCGCACGCCAGCACGGCTGTCGGATCGCTGAGGCCCTCACCCTGATAGCCACGCACCATCGCCGCCCCGAGTTCACCGATCAGGAATGGGTCCTCGCCGAACGTCTCGTTGACCCGGCCCCAGCGCAGGTCCCGGGTGATGCACAGCACCGGCGAGAACGTCCACTGGATTCCGGTCGCCGCGATCTCGGTCGCGGCCGCCCGGGCGACACGGTGGAGCAAGGAGGGGTCCCAGGTGCAGGCCATGGCCAGCTGGGTCGGGAAGATGGTCGCGCCCGGCCAGAACGAGTGGCCGTGGATGCCGTCGTCGGCCGTCAGCAGCGGAATGCCGAGCCGTGTCCGCCGGGCCAGTTCCATGGCTTCCGGCATCCTCTCGGGCGACACGTGCAGGACCGATCCGGCCAGCTTGGCCGACACGATGTCCGCCAGGTCCCCGTGTTGTGCGTCGAGCGTCAGCAACTGCCCGACCTTCTCCGGCATGGTCATCCGTGCCAGCAAGTCTTCGATCCTCGCTTCCACGGACGCTTCCGGATCCAGGTACGCCGCAGAGCGGACCGGCTGTCCCACTGTGTTCTCCAAGAAATGAGTCGTACAGGGTCAGAGAGTTGATTGGCGACGGCGGGTGCTTCTGCCATCACGTGCGCATCGCGACGCCGTCGCGTCAGTTCGGGCTCGGCCGTAACGTCGAGCCACGGATCACGAGGCTGGTGAGAATGGTGCGCGAGGGGGCGGCCTCCGGCGATCTGCGCACGTGGTCGAGCAGCAGACGCGCCGCTGCCTCACCCATGTCCCGCATCGGCTGGCGGATGGTGGTCAAGGCCGGATAGGTGTACGACGCCAGCTCGACGTCATCGAAGCCCACCACGGCGACATCCTGCGGTATCCGAAGGCCGGCCTCATGCAAGGCCGCGAGCACACGGGCCGCCGAGGGGTCGTTGTGCCCGAAGACCGCGTCGAACTCCACACCGTCCGCGAGAGCTTGCGCGACCGCGCTCCGGGCGGTCTCGAACAGGAAGTCACCGCCGATGAGGCTGCGCGGGTCGAGATCAATCCCGGCTTGCGCATAGATGCCGACGAAGCCGTCCAGCCGTTCCCGAGTACAGCCGTACTCCTCGGGACCGGTCACCACCAGAGGTCGGCGGCGTCCGAGGTCCAGCAGGCGGCGCGCCGCCTGCTCACCGCCCTCCCGGTTGGTGGTGGCCACGCAGGGGAATCCCGGCCGCTGGAAGCGGTCGTCGATCAGCACCACCGGCAGCCCCGCTTCGTGCAGCTCCGTGATGGATCCCAGGGCCCCCTCGGGCTCCACCACCAGCAGACCGTCGAACGACTTGGCGGCGACCTGCAGGCCCAGCCTGCGCAGTGACTCCTCACCGTGGTTCCAGGTCAGCATGCGCAGTCCGAAGCCCTCGGTCTCCAGCGTTTCGACGACCGCCTGCACGATGCCGGCCCAGGCCCAGGCCGTATCAGGGACCAGCATGCCGATCATCTGGGTCGTGCCCCGTGCCAGCCCCACTGCACCGGCGCTCGGCACATAGCCGAGCTCCGAGATCGCCTTGCGGACCTTCACGACGGTGTTCTCGTTGATCTCGCCTTCGCCGTTCAGCACCCGCGAGACCGTCGTCTTGCTGACCCCGGCCCGCGCGGCCACGTCGGCGATAGTGACTCCCATGTCACCTCCCCTCCCTTCCTGCAGAGGCGGGTCAACACACCGGTCAAAGCGACTCAGCCCTTTACGGCGGAGCTGGCTACGCCCTGCACGAACCACCGCTGGAAGAACGTGAAGACGATCAGCACCGGCAGGACCAGCAGGACACCGAAGGCGAGGACCTGGCCCCAGTCCACGGGCTGCTGGCCCTGGAAGACGCTCATCTGCAGCGGGAGGGGACGTACTGAGGGGTCGGAGACCATCAGGACGGGCCAGAGGAAGGAGCCCCACTGGCCGAGGAAGGTCAGGATCGCCACCGACGCGTACACCGGCTTCGACATCGGGACGACGATCGCGAAGAAGGTGCGCCAGGGGCCCGCGCCGTCGATGCGGGCGGCTTCCTCGATGCTGGGCGGGATCGCGCGGAAGTAGGTGGCGAACTGGAAGATGGAGAAGGCTTGGGCGATGAAGGGGATGGCCTGGATGTAGATGGTGTTGCGCTGGTCGTTGAACATGTAGAACAGCGGGACGGCCACCGCTTCGAACGGGACGAGCAACAGCAGCAGTACGAGGGTGAAGACGGCGTTCTGGCCTTTCCAGCGCAGCCGGGTGAGCCCGTAGGCGGCCATGGAGTTGACGATCAGCCCGCCGAGCACCACGACGGCGGACAGGAGCAGTGAGATGCCCATGAACCGCCAGAAGTAGCCGGTGGCGTCGGAGTCGAAGCTGTCAAGGACGGCGGTGTAGTTGTCCAGCGACAGGTGGGTGGGCAGGAAGCCGGTCAGGCCGTTCAGTACTTCGTCGGAGGGCTTGAAGCTGCCCAGGAACAGGTAGAGGACGGGCAGGACGAAGATGAAGGCCAGGATGCTCAGGACGGCGTAGTCGAGGAAGCGGCGCAGGGGTGAGCGGGTCATGGTCAGTCCTCGTTGCCCGCGCGGACGACGCGGCGCTGGATGAGGGTCAGGGCGACGACGATCAGGAAGAAGACGACGGTGATCGCGGACGCCTGGCCGATGTTGTTCTGGTCGAAGGCCGTGGTGACGGCCTGGTACATCACCGTGCGGGTGGCGTCCTCGTCGAGTCCGCCGCCCTTGACGAGGACGTAGACCTGGTCGAAGACGCGGAAGGAGAACACCGAGGTGAGCAGGGCGACGAAGACGAGGGTGCCGCGGATGCCGGGCAGGGTGACGTGGCGGAACTGCTGCCAGCGGGAGGCGCGGTCGAGCTGGGCGGCCTCGTAGAGCTCGCCTGGGATCTGCTGGAGGCCGGCGAGGAGGATGACCATCTGGAAGCCGACGCCCTGCCAGACGGACAGCACGATGATCGAGGCCATGGCGGTGAGCCCGTCGCCGAGCCAGTCGAAGGCGCCCCAGTTGCCGAAAGTCACCGCGTGCAGCGCGGAGTTGAGCAGGCCGTCGCCGCTGCGGGCGAGGATGAGCCGCCAGATGACGGCGACCAGGGCCATGGGGAAGACGACGGGTAGGAAGAACAGGGACCGGAACAGGCCGATGGCCTTGAGTTTGCGGTTGAGGAGGATCGCCAGGGCCAGTGCCAGGCCGGTCTGCAGGGGTACGACGACCACGGCGAAGGTCAGGTTGTTCAGCAGGGCCCGCAGGAACGGGCCGGACATGTCGGGGTCGGTGAAGATGCGCCGGTACTGCTCCAGGCCGAAGAAGCGGGGCGGGAGCGGCGAGCCGAGGCGCACGTTGTAGAAGGAGAGCACGACCGCGTAGACGAAGGGGACGCCGACGAAGGCGATGAGGCCGCCGAGGGCGGGTGCGGCCATCAGCAGCCCGTGCAGCCAGTCGCGGTTTCTGCGCCCGGACTGTTTGGGCTTGGCGGATGTCGGTGGTGAGGTCGGTTTCCTGCCGGCGGGCGTGGCGGGTGCGGGGTTGACGGTGGTCACGGTAGGGGTCCTCTTCCCGGCCGGGAGGGGCGGGCGCTGTCAGGGTGCGTCCGGCCCTCCCGGCTGCTGGATGCCGGCTACGGCAGCTGGTAACCGTCGTTGTCCGAGTAGTCCTGGTCGATGGCGCGGGCGGCCTTGGCCAGAGCGGTCTTCGGGTCGGCGCCGCCGTAGATGTCGCTCAGCGCCTGGCTGAACTTGGCGGTGACCGTGGGGTATCCGGCGGTGACCGGGCGGGTCACGGCCACGCAGGACTTCGTGATGTCACTGTCGCCACACGGCTTGGCCAGCTGGTCGGCGTAGAGCTGGAGCGGGCCGCCCTGCTTGTACAGGTCGCTCTTGGCGAGCACGGACTCGGTGCCGGGAGGGGCACCGTTGGCCGTGGTCATCGCGGTGACGTTGGTGTCGTTCATGAGGGAGTCGAGGAAGGCGCCGGCGGCCTTGCCGTTCTTGGTGTCGGCGCCGATGCCCCAGGCCCAGGAGCCCTGGCCGGTCTTGGGGCCGTTGCCGAAGTCGGGCAGCGGCAGCACGACGAGGTCGTCACCGAGTGCCTTGCTGTAGGCGGGGTACATCCAGTGGCCGACCCAGCTGAGGGCGACGCGGCCCTTGGTGAAGGCGTTCGAGTCGGTGTTGGGGTCGACGTAGGTCTTCCAGGACTGGAAGGTCTTCAGCGCCGAGGCCACGGCTGGGCTGTCGAGAGCGCCTTCTGCCTTGCCGTTCTTCAGCAGCGAGCCGCCCGCCGACCAGACGACCGGGCCGAAGCCGTAGGTGCCCCACTCGTTGGCGAAGCCGCCGCCCTCCTGAAGGTCCAGGCTCTTGCCGTCGGAGTCCTTGGCGGCCAGCTTCTTGACGGCCGCGGTGAACTCGTCCGCGGTCCAAGCGTCGGACACACCGGTGGGGTACTTCACCCCGGCCCTGTCCAGCAGCTTCTTGTTGCCGTAGATGCCGAGCCCGGAGTCGTACATGCCCAGGCCGTAGTGCTTGCCGTCGATCTCACCCTCGGCCTTGATGGCGTCCGTGGCGTTGGACAGGGTCTTGGCGGAGACGTAGTCGTCGATCGCGGCGAGCTTCCGGTTGTAGACGAAGTTCGCCATGGTGGGGCCGTCGAACTCCATCACGTCCGGCAGCTTGGAGGCCTCGGTGGTGGTGATGGTCTTGGTGTAGTCGTTGTCGGGGATCAGCGTCAGCTTGACCTTGACCTTCTTCTGCGAGGAGTTGAAGGTCTTCACCGCGTTCTGCACGGCGCTGGCCTCGCTCTGCTGACCCTGGTGGGCCCAGACAGTGATGGTGCCCGTGCCGCTGCCCTTCTCGGCGGAGGTGTTGGTGCCGCTGCCCCCGCCGCAGGCGGCCAGCGCGGCCAGCGGAAGGACGAGGGCCAGGGCCGTACAAGCGGTCCGGCGGGAACTTCTATTGCCGATGTTCATGGTGAGTGCCTCCGGTGCGTGGTGCCGGTCAGGGTGGGAGGTGCGGATGGGGCGTGGAGGGTGGAGAACTGGGGTGGGAACGGGCCCTACGCCGTGGGCAGGGCTGCCGCCGGATGCGGAGAGAGATGTGGGCTCATGTGGACCGCCCTTCGGGCTCGGCGGAGTTGCCGCTCGCCTCCTTGATCACGAGAGGCCGCTGCTCCCAGGCGTCGACCGCGTAGCCGAGGTGCGCGTTGGGCGCGCTGCGTGCCTGTAGCCGCCACGGGCCGTCCCCGGTCGGGTAGAAGCGCAGGGTGAGGACCTGGCCGGTGGTGGTCAGGAAGACTTCGGCGATGGAGTGGTCGACGACCACGCGCAAGTCGACGGGCCGGCTGGTGAGGCAGGGCATCCGGTAGGAGCCGCCGCGGGCCCGGGTGTCCAGCGAGGCGTGGTCGCGGTCGACGACCAGTTCGCCTGTGTCGGCGTCGAGGCGGATGTCGAGGTACTCCGAGCCGTCCGGGGTGGTGAGCAGCCGCAGACCGGCGTTTCCGGTCGGCTCCAGGCGGGCCGTCAGGTCGAAGGCTCGGCCCACGCTGCCGAGGTCCACCGGGCCATCTGTCACGCCCTCGGTGTGGACGGTGTGCTCGCCGCGCAGGTCGAGGAGTTCGGTGGCGGGCTGCTGGCGCAGCGTTCCGTCGCCGCCGACCGAGATCTCGCGAGGCAGGGTCAGCACGCCGGCCCACCCGTCCGCGACCGCCCAGGCTTCCTCCCGGGCTTCCCCGGACCAGCCCCACAGCAGCCATCTGCCGCCGGGTGCACGCAGCAGGGCGGGTGCATAGCAGTCAGGGCCGTGGTCTACGAGGACTGGCGCGCCGGCCTCGAGGACGTTGCCGTGCTCCTCGCCGACCAGAGCCGTGACGCACCGTGGGCTGTCGTCGTCGTTCCAGGCGCTGAAGAGGAGAGCACCGGGCCGTCCGGACTGCGCCGGGAGGTACTGGGGACACTCCCAGCCCTCGCCGGTGTGCAGTTCCGTGCCGCCGACCGGCTCCTGCTCGCGGGCGTCGAAGGGACCCAGGTAGGTCCAGGTCTCCAGGTCGGGCGACTCGTAGAGCAGGGCCGCGCCACGGCCGTCCGCGAGGGCGGCGCCGACCAGCATCCGCCAGCCGTCGCCGTCCTGCCAGACGTACGGGTCGCGGTACATGGTGCAGCTCTCGGGCCAAGCAGGGATGACCAGTTCGCCGCGCGGGCGGAAGGTCAGGCCGCTGTCATGGGAGGTGGCGTAGGTGACCGGCTGGTGCTGGGGCGAGCGGTCCTCGCGGTGCGCGGAGTAGAAGGCGACCAGCCGGTCGCCGTCGGAGACGGCGTTACCGGAGAAACAGCCGTCGGCGTCCACGCCACCCGGGGTCGGGGACAGGGCGATCGGCAGCGGCTCCCAGGTCAGCAGGTCGGAGCTGCGGAAGTGGCCCCAGTGCATGTTCGCGTGGGTCGACCCGTACGGGTTGTACTGGTAAAACGCGTGGTAGTGGCCGTCATGGAAGACCAGCCCATTGGGGTCATTGATCCAGTTGCGGGGCGGGCGCAAGTGCGCAACGGGCCGGAACAGATCACGGGGCGCGGTGGACACACACGTGCCTTTCGGTAAGTACAGAGGGCATGCCAAGGGCGGTCACCGGACGAAAACGGCCACGATTCCTTCGCAGCACTCGAAGAAAGTGGCCTCCACCAGCACTCGCGGCAGGCCCTGGTGGCATGCCAACGCAAAGCCAGGTCCGGCGCGATGCCGGCGGCGAGCTGCGGGAGAGAGGCTTTCTGACGCGCCGACACCTGGTCGGCGAGGAGCGAGAGACTCAGTACCCTCGCGCCAAAGAGGCCGGGCCGCTGGAGGAGCGGGCCAAACAGACGCAGACCGATCCGCCCGCGCTTACCGGCGCGGCGGAGGCGGCGTCCAGCGCCAGCAGGCTGCGACGGCTCGACACCTCGTTGAAAATCTCAGGGGACATGTGTGTACCCTCACTGTGTTCCAAGTACTGACAGGACCGACGACCGGTTGCGACGGTCGCCTGTCATGGTGCGAAATGCTTCGCCGTCCCGGGGTCAGAGTCGGGGCGGCGAAGCGACCGATGCCCGCGCCACCAGCGGGCAAAGCAGCATCTCCTGGCTGTCCGGGCCCGGTGGCCGGCCCGGCGTCTTGGTGAGCGCGAGCAGCTGGGCCACAGCCCGTGCCCCCATCTCGTAGTGCGGGAGCTGAACCGTGCTCAGCGCGGGGTAGACGACCTCGCAGACCAGCTCCTGGTTGTCGAACCCGATGACCGACAGATCACCGGGGATGGACAGTCCCAACTCGGCCGCAGCGCGATAAGCACCGGCGGCCATGCGGTCGTTGAAACAGAACAGTGCCGTCGGGCGCTGCTCCGCCGTCAGCAGGCGCCGAGCAGCCCGGTAGCCCGCGTCCACATCGCCGACCGTCGTCCCGAAGGACACTGCCGTCTCCGCGGCGACCAAAGACGGGTCGTAGGGGACACCGACCTCGGCCAGCGCCTTGCGGTAGCCCTCCAAGCGGCCCTGCCGGGCGGGAACGTCGACGGTCTGCACGGTCATGCCGATCCTGCGGTGCCCGTGGTCGATCAACTCACGCACCGCCGTGTATCCGCCCTGGACCTCATCGGGCACCACGAAGGGGACGGCGGGGTCCTCGGAGCGCGCGTCCAGAAGCACAGTGGGCGTCGAGCCCAGGCTCTCCGGCACGCGCACGTTCCGGTGGTACATCGCCGCGTACAGCACGCCGTCCACCTGCCGCTGGAGCAGCATCTCGATGCTGGTGCGCTCCAGTTCGGCATCGCCGCTGGTGTTGACCAGCAGCAGCACCAGGCCCTCAGCTGCGGCGGCCTCCTGGGCGCCCAGGATCGTCCGGCCGGCATGGGGGGTGGTGGCGATCTCATCGCTGACGAAGCCGATGGTCTGCGACCGCTTCAGCCTCAGCCCCCGGGCGAGGCCGTTCGGCGCGTACCCGAGTTCGTCGGCGACCCGCAGGACGCGCTGCCGGGTCTCCGCACTGGCCCGCTTGCCCTCGACGCCGTTCAGGATGTGCGACACGGTCGCGGTCGACACACCAGCCGCCGCGGCCACGTCCTTGATCCCGATCCGGCGCGCCATTGCCCCTGCCCAAAGTAGTAGATACCGGGTTGGTTAATCGTTTAGCCATCTGCGTGCACATGAGATTGCCCATGGCCAGAGCTCCTGTCAATGGCTCGTTACGAACTCTTGGCCGTCGGGTGTCCATGCGGAGGTCCAGCAGCAACGTCGCGCCCACTCCACGCCGATCGCCTGAGCCAAGCCATCCACCTCCAGACGCGACGTCGTACACGACCCCGGTCCGCGCCGGACCTCAGGCGGTGCCGGCGAGGTCGGCCTCGATCCCCTCCAGGACGGCATCTTCCTGCCCTGAGCGATGGTCAGGTGCGGCACGATCTCGGCGAACCGGCCGCCATACGGCGGCGCCTCAGGCCAACGATCAGAGATCGCCTCCGTGAGCTGCCGCAACTGCGTGTCAGGCTCGGGAACGAGAGATACAGCAGGTGTGATCATCGCGAAGCGCATCGACCACTCATCCGTCGAGCGCATCACTGCGCAGGGCCCCTTCGTCATCAATAATGTCGCGGATAGACGATCACGGTCATCATCCCGGGACGCATGCACGCGGCTCTCAAGACCGTTCTGGCACCGGAGAACGGACGCCCAACCAGACTCCTGGTCGAGCATCACAGTCCGGCCGTGGATGGGCAATTGGATGAGTTCTAGCTCTGCGACCGTCCTCAGGTGCGAGGGCAGTCAGTGGTGCCGAACGCCCTCGTGCCGCCACTGGTGGCAGCCAGGAACTTGGCGTCGAGGTTCACGCTCAGTCCGGGCATACTGGCGATCACAAGGACAGATTGATTCGATCGCGATAATTCCCGTCCGTGTAACCCGTTGATACCGGCACTCGGGACGGCTATTACGCGACAGGAGGACTGCTGAAGACTCATGACGGCGACGGCCAAAGCAGTGGCGCGCATTCTGATCCTGCATCACTGAGTGCGCCGCGCCAGCGGCACATGACCGCGTCGACGCCGACGGCTCGAACTCAGAACCTGCGCGTGCTCGAGGGCCGCTTCGTTCTCCAGCGGGTGTCCGACATCCACACGGTCGCCGCCGATTCCAACCTGCTCGCACTCGTGCTCGGTCCGGACGGAGGCGCGGCGATGCTCCGCGACGACACAGCCGAAGACGGACGGGCAGCGCTGTGGAACGGCGATGACGCGCACGACCCGGAAGCGACGGGATGCTCAGCGCCATCGTCGCCCCGCTCGCCGCCGGCGAACTCCCGGTCTGGACCGCCGCGAGCCACGACGGCGACCTCGCACTCGTCCCAGCCGACCAGCTTGACGAAGCCGTCGCCGTACTACGCCGAGCCGGCCACCAGGTGGCCGTTAACTGAGCCGCGGCAGAAGAAGCGTTGAAGCCATCACGCAGCGGCCACGTACCGATCAACGGCCTGAGCCTCCATCACTAGGTGTATGGAGAATTCGGTACCTCGAATACGGCTCCTTTGCCCGTGCAGGCGAGGGTGACGAACGCGTGGTGGATGTCGTCGCGGATCTCGAAGCTGAGCCGCCACGGCTTGTGCCGTTCGTACTTCGGAGTCAACCCACAACGTCGTCTCGCCCTACTTACGTCCACTTGGTGGAGGCCAGCGAGCACGAGAACACGTGCTCGGGGATCTCGTTGATCGGTTTGGCCAACGGCCCGGAGTCGCCGGGGCGGCAGGCCCGCCATCATCGCCCGGCCATGTCAGGTGGCTTCTGGATCGGCTCTGCGACGGCACTGCGCGACGGTGCGTCGCGCAGTGCGGTCGCAGCGGCCTGCGCGAACGAGCGGACCAGCGGGTTCGTGTCGCCTTCGTTCCAGGCCACCACCGCACGGCTGGGCTCCATGTCGACCAGCGGCACGACAGCAAGCCCCGCTCCCGGCTCATGGGTCACCAGCGTGATACCGACCGTGCCGTTCCACAGAACGGCTTGACGGCACTCCTGGACCGCACGCACGACCGGCCCCTCGCGGCGCTCCCCGCCGTTCCAGTACGACTGCCAGAGGGGGTCGGTGCCCTCGGGGAAGACGAACCAGCGGCGGTCGGCCAGGTCTGCCAGGTGCACGGCGTCACGGCCGGCCAGCGGATCGTCGGCGCGCAGCAGTGCCCCCACCGGATCGGCACGCAACTCGCGTACGGTCAGGCCGGTTTCGTCGAAGGGGGCGCGAGTGAGGGCGATGTCGACCAGCCCGGCGTGCAGTCCGCAGGTGGGGTCGGCCAGGCCGGCCTCGCGGACGCGGACTTCGATGTGCGGATGCCGTCGGCGGTAGTCGTCCGCCAGCCGGCGGATGCCGGGATCGGTGCTGTCGCCCAGGAGGCCCACGGTGAGGGATGCCGCACCGGCCGCCGCAGCCACGCGTACGCGCATCCGGTCGGCCTGGTCGAGCAGACCGCGCGCCTCCTCAAGCAGCACCACCCCTACCGCGGTGAGCGACACACCGGCGGACGACCGGTCGAACAGCACGGCGCCGGCATCCGTCTCCAACTGCTTGATCGCCCGGCTCAGCGGCGGCTGACTCATGTGCAGCCGGGCGGCGGCCCGGCCGAAGTGCAACTCCTCGGCGACCGCCACGAAATAGCGCAGCGTTCGTAGCTCCATGCTGCAACGATACCGATCCGGTATCGGTGTCCCGTAATGAGTCTTGGACACTGCGGCGCCCGGGTCGTGCAATCGAGACATGACTGACGACGACAAGGCCGGCGTGCGGCCGCATTCCGTTCCCGCCGTATCGGTGGTCGGCCCGGATGACGGGGAGCGCATCGTCCTGGGCACCACACGCATGCGGGTCCTCGAGGACGGCAGCACCACCGGACACCGTCTCGGGATGGCCGAGTCCGTGCTCGCACCACACACCCCCGGACCGCCGCAGCACCGTCACGCCCAGCACGACGAGGGTTTCTACATCCTCTCCGGCACAGTGCGGTTCACGGTCGGGGAGCGGGACTACGACGCGACGCCGGGCACGCTCGTGATGGTTCCGCCCGGCGCCCCGCACACCTTCGCCAACATCACCGACCAGCCGGCCGTCATGCTCAGCACCTTCACACCCGACCTGTATGTGCAGTACTTCCGAGACCTGCGGGACATGGTGGCCGACGGCCAGGATCTGACCCCTCAGGCGAACATCCGGACGATGAGCCGGTACGCCACCGAACCCGCCACCGGCGCTCCCCCGGCGACGGCCTGACGGCACGGCTCTCCCCCGAGTCAGAGCGCACCGCCCCAGCGGACTCACGCCCTCCCTTTTCGGAATGGCCCGGGCCCTCCCGTTGCGGTGACCACTGTCCCGTTGCGGTGACCACTGTCCCGTCGCGGTGACCACTGTCCGCCCAGACGCCCGCGTGCTCCTGCAACTGCCCGCCAGGAATGGAAATCCGTGAACGTCGCCTACTGGATCGCCGCCGGTCTGCTTGCCCTCTTCTACCTCTACAGCGGCGGGGTGAAGCTGGTCCGCAGCCGTGACCGGCTCCGGCCGATGATGGCCTGGGTGGACAGCATGCCGATGGCTGCCGTCAGGGTCATCGGACTGGTCGAAGTGCTTGGCGCGATCGGGCTGCTCCTCCCGCCGCTGAGTGGCATCGCCCCCTGGCTGGACCTCGCCGCGAGCACCGGCTTCGTGATCCTGCAGATCGGCGCGACCGCAGTCCATCTGCGCATCGGGGATCGCCGGATCGCCCTCAACATCGCGCTGATCCTGATCGCGGCCGTCACCGCATGGCTGGCGACCGCCTGGCCTGACGTCGAGGACGCCGCGAAGGGGAAGGCGGCCGGCGCCTGGTGCACGGCACCACTGCGAGCACGCCCGCCTGCAGCGCCTCGTTGAACAAGCCGGTCGCGACTTCCTGCCTGCTCAACAGTGTTCCTGTTCGACACGGTTCCGGCGGGAGCTCCATCTCTGCTTCAGGCGGCTTGACACATCAGCCCCGTCCCTGACGACACCGCCTTGGTTCTCGGAGGGCCTCGGCCGCCCGCGGCCGGCGTGCCCATGCCGGAATCACACACGCTCTTGAGCAGCCCTTTGCGTGCCTCGCCGTCAGAAATATGACGTTAATCGTTTTATCTGCCTTACGGTGTGATAGTTCCAATTGTCCGTGGGGGGACGCGCAACGCGCCCTCACACGGCGCGGGTTGGGATGCCCATGAGTGACCTCACCCGCCGAGACGCGGCACGCCTCGGCCTGGGCGTCGGCCTCGGCGCCGCCGCCGCGACGCTCGCCGGATGCGGGCACGGCGAGCCGCACAGCCGGACCCCGGCAAACCCCCGTCTCCACCCCGACCGGCCCGCAGCAGGCGCCGACCAGGCCCTGCCCCGGCTGATCGGCGACGGGTCCACCGCGCACACCGGCCAGCAGCCCAGACAGCCCGCCGCGCCCACGCGTCTCGAGGCGGGCCAGCGGCCACCGCAGTTCGTGATCTTCTCCTGGGACGGTGCCGGAGAGGTCGGCACCGGCCTGTTCCCGCGCTTCCTCGAACTGGCACGCCGGCACGACGCCACCATGACGTTCTTCCTCTCCGGCCTGTACCTGCTCCCCGAAGAGCGAAAGCGGCTCTACAACCCGCCGAACAACCCCCGGGGCGCCTCCGAGATCGGCTACCTGACCAACGCCCACCTCAAGGAGACGCTCACATACGTCCACCAGGCATGGACCGACGGACACGAGATCGGCACCCACTTCAACGGCCACTTCTGCGCGGGCTCCGGCTCCGTGGCCAACTGGACGCCCGCCCAGTGGCGCAGCGAGATCGAACAGGCCCGTACATTCGTCAAGACCTGGCGCACCAACACCGGTTGGCACGACCACCCGCCGCTGCCCTTCGACTACGACAAGGAACTCATCGGCGGCCGCACCCCTTGCCTGCTCGGCCAGGACAACCTGCTGCCGGTCGCCCGCGAGCTCGGCTGGCGCTACGACGCCTCCTCGCCCGGCGGCGTCCAGCGCTGGCCCTCGAAGAAGCACGGCGTGTGGGACCTGCCCCTGCAGGCCATGCCGTTCCCCGGCCACCGCTTCGAGGTCCTGTCGATGGACTACAACATCCTCGCCAACCAGTCCTACAACTCCACCCGCGCCCCCTCCTACAACTACCCGGCCTGGCGCACCCAGGCCACGCGGTCCTACCTGGCCGGCTTCCACCGCGCCTACGAGACCAACCGCGCGCCGATGTACATCGGCAACCACTTCGAGGAATGGAACGGCGGCATCTACATGGACGCTGTCGAAGAGACCCTCAAACAGATCGCCGACACGAAGGACGTACGGCTCGTGTCGTTCCGGCAGTTCGTCGACTGGCTCGACGCCCAGGACCCCGCCGTCCTCGCCAGACTGCGCAGCCTCGAGGTCGGCCAGAGACCGCCCGGCGGCTGGTCCGCATACCTGCGACCCGCCGGCAGGACCAAGAGCACCGCAGGAAGACCCACCTGACGGCAATGCCGTGACTCTGTTGGTGATGTCGGGCAGGTCATGCGGTGGCTGGGCACAGAGTGCGGAAGTGCGTGGTCCGTTGTCGTGTTCCGGGTGCGGCGTCGACCCGGTCGGCGATGCGGGCGACGCTGCAGGCCATCGCCGTGAGGACGTGCTGGACGTGGGTGCTACGGACGGCTCGTCACGGGTCTGCCGTGGCAGCGGGCCCACTTGCGCCCGCCCTCGCACGGGCAGGGCGAGATGTGCGGCCGGGACGCGTCGGCGGACGCGTACTCGTGCATGATCAGCGCGGGAGGCCGCCCCTGCCGGAGCAGTCCGGCCATCGTGTGCATCGGACGGTCGATGTGATGGAAGAACGCCTTGAAGCCGGCACACAGGTGGTTGAGGCCCGGCTCGCCGTCCGGGGCGGTGTCGAAGCGGTCCTTGGGGCAGCCGCCGTGGCAGGCGAAGCGGACGTCGCAGTCGAGACAGTACCGGGGCAGGGTGTCGTACTTGTCCTGGCCGAACTTCCGCTGACGGGGGGAGTCGACCAGCTCCAGCATGTGACGGTCACCGATGTTGCCGAGGAGGTGCCCGGGCTCCACGAAGTGGTCGCAGGAGTACAGGTCGCCGTTGTGTTCCAGGGCGAGGGCGCTGCCACAGGTCCTGGAGTGCACACACAGAGAGGGCTGCTCTCCGTACCAGTTGGCCAGCGCCACGTCGAACATCTGGACGTAGACGCGGCCGACGTCGTGGCGTACCCAGTCCTCGAAGACGTCGATGAGGAACCGGCCGTACTGTTGCCCGGTCAGCGACCGGTCGGTGACGTGGTCGCCTTCCTGTCGGTACAGGGGCCGGTCCTTGGCGCGGGCCCCCCAGCCGTGCTTGGCCAGCGGCAGTTCGTGCGCGGTGGTGCGTTCCACGATCGGAATGAACTGCATGTGGGTGGCGCCGCAGCCGTCGCGGAGAAAGGCATAGACCTCACGGCCGTGCCCGGCATTGGCGTCGTGCAGGGTGGTCAGCGCGTTCCACCGCACGCCGTGTTCGCGCAGGTGATCCAGCCCGCGCATGACGCGGTCGAAGGTGGGTTTGCCGCCCTTGTCGACCCGGTAGGCGTCGTGCAGCTCACGCGGGCCGTCGACGGAGAGACCGACCAGGAAGTCGTTGTCCCGGAAGTAGCGGGCCCAATCGGCGTCGATGAGCGTGCCGTTGGTCTGAATGGTGTTGACGATGCGCTGGCCCGGACGGGCGTACTGCCGCTCGTACTCCACGGACCGCCGGAAGAAGTCGAGGCCCATCAGTGTCGGTTCGCCGCCCTGCCAGGCCACCGTGACCTCGGGGGCCGGTCCGTGCGCCTCGATCAGCTGCCGGACGTAGGCGGCGAGCAGTTCGTCCGCCATCCGGAATCTGCTGCCCTCGTACAGCAGTTCCTTGGACAGGAAGAAGCAGTAGGTGCAGTCCAGGTTGCAGATCGCCCCGGCCGGCTTGGCCAGCAGATGGAACGGCCGGCGCCGCACCGTGGGGGCGGGCAGGTCTACGGTGCTCATCGGCCCAGGATGGGCGGCCGGGTCGCCGGGCGCGTCACCCGGCACGGGCGACGTGAGGGGCAGTTCCCCCGGTCGGCCGACCCTGTCGCCTGCCGCGCCTGCGCCGAGCACGCGTGCGTCCTCAGAAGCAGGGCCGGGGCGGCTCCGCGAGAGGGAGTGCAGGGACTGCGCTGCGGTGGTCGGCTCGGGCCAGCAGCCCAAACGTGCCGTCAGTGGTGGAAGCTGACGCGGGTCGAGTCGTGCGGGTGTCCCTTGTCGAGATGACTGATCGCCCGGCGCATGTCTTCGGCGAGAAGTTCGATCTCGTCCCGGTCGACACCGTGCCGCACGAGAACGCGCTGGATCACCGTCTCCTGGCGGTCGGGCGGGAGTGGATAGGACGGGACCTGCCAGCCGCGCATGCGGAGCTGGTCGGACAGGTCGTACAGGCTCCAGCGGACCGAGCCGGGATCGGTCAGGGTCCAGGAGACGGCGGGGAGTGCTCCGGCGCCGTCGTAGAGGAGGGTGAAGGGGCCCATGTCGGCGACCTGCCGGGCAAAATGCTGCGCGGTGTCGGCGCATGCCTGGTAGACGCGCCGGTATCCCTCGCGGCCCAGACGCAGGAACATGAAGTACTGGGCGACGACCTGTCCACCGGGGCGGGAGAAGTTCAGGGCCAGGGTGGGCATGTCCCCGCCGAGGTAATCGACGTGGAAGACCAGGTCCCCGGGCAGGGCTGCTTTGTCGCGCCACAGGGCCCAGCCCACGCCGAGGGGGGCCATGCCGTACTTGTGGCCGGAGGCGTTGATCGAGGCGACCCGGGGCAGGCGGAAGTCCCACTCCAGGTCGGGGTGGAGGAAGGGGGCGATGAACCCGCCGGAGGCCGCGTCGATGTGCAGGGGGACATCGAGGCCGGTCTCCGCCTGGATGCGGTCGAGTTCGGCCGCGATCTCCGCCACCGGCTCGTAGGTGCAGGTGTAGGTCACCCCGAGGATCGCCACGACGCCGATGGTGTTCTCGTCCACGTACTGGCGCAGCTGGTGGGCCTGCAGGCCGGTCGCGCCCGGCTCCACCGGCACCTGGCGCAGCTCCACGTCGAAGTAGCGGGCGAACTTCTCCCAGCACACCTGCACCGGCCCGCAGACCAGGTTCGGCCGGTCGGTCGGCTGGCCGGCAGCGCGTCGGCGGTCACGCCAACGCCACTTCAGGGCGAGGCCGCAGAGCATGGCGGCCTCGCTGGAGCCGGTGGTGGAGCATCCCACGGCCGGTTCGGACCCGTCGGAGCCGGCGGGCGCGTGCCACAGGCCGGCGAGGATGTTGACGCACCGGGACTCGATCTCCGCGGTCTGCGGGTATTCGTCCTTGTCGACGATGTTCTTGTCGAGACACAGGTCCATCAGGCGGCGGACCTCGTCGTCGGTCCAGGTGGTGCAGAACGTGGCGAGGTTCTGGGCCGCGTTGCCATCGAGGAGCAGTTCGCTGCGCAGCAGCTGGTAGACGATGTGCGGGGGCGTCGGCAGATCCGGCATGGCCCGCTTGGACAGGGGTTTCTCACTGATCGGTGACGTGAAGATGTCGGCGGCCGGGTCGGCGGCCGTTTCCTGTGCGTTGTGCAGAGCCACCGGTGGCACCTCTCGCCTCGTCCTGCCATGTCTCTCGGAGGCTATGAGCGGGCACCGGAGTCCGACAGCGGGCGTGGTCCACCCGGGGCATGACGCAAGGCGGCTGGGTGAGTGTCGGAGGCGGCTGCGCGGCGGCGGTCTGGTCGGGCCCGTGGCAGGCGGCCGGGCAGGCAAATCGTCCTGCTCAGCGACCTCGACCTCGACCTCGACCTCGACCTCGACCTCGACCTCGACCTCGACCTCGACCTCGACCAGGGTGCTGGGGGCGGCGGTCAGGGTGGCCACCGCACTCAGGTGGCGTGGGCGCCGTATCGCCTTGGGTGCGACGGAACGTGCGGCGCTCACGGCGTCCATGGGGAGCAATGGCGGCCGCGGACAGCAATACGGTGCGCAACAGCAGCGGAGCCGTGGGTCCAGACGAAGACGTCCCGGACCCACGGGCCATAGCCAGCCGCTCACCGCCTGCGCAGCCCCCTGGCGTCGCCCTCCACGACCCGCGCGGCCTCGCTGAGCGCGCCCGGCCGACGGGACAGCCGGCGCCGTCGGCCGAGCAGGGCCGCAAGGAGCGCCACCAGCACCAGGAGGTTGACGCCCAGCACCGCGAGCAGGGCGATGAGCACGTCTCGCGCCTCTCACCACTGCCGTTCACCGCAGGCGGATGCACCAGTGCTCCCGTCAGGGCTCTCGCCGTACGACGCACAGGGCCCAGATGACGAAGGCGTACAGGGCGATCAGCGTGAGCGACCAGACGGGGTAGTACGGAATGGACAGGAAGTTGGCGATGATCAGCAACCCCGCGATGCCAACCCCGGCGACCCGGGCCCACACGGCGCGCGTGAAGAGGCCGGCGCTCACCCCCATGGCGACCACTCCGAGGACCAGCTGGATCCAGCCCCAGCTGGTCAGGTCGAACTTGAAGACGTAGTTCGGGGTGGACAAGTAGACATTGTCGTTGGCGATCGCCATGATGCCCCGGAACAAGTCCAGGATTCCGGCGATGAACAGCATGATGCCGGCGAACATCACCAGTCCGCCGGCCGCCGCCTCGGACGTTTCCGACCGGCGGTGGTGGGTCGTGCTCGTGGCCATGATCGGTTCCTCACGTCGTCGGTGAGCTGTAGCGCCCAATGCTGGACTTCCAGCATGAGCGGCGGCCGGGAGCTGGTGATCACCCCTGACGGGTGAGGTCCACGGGGCCTGTGATGCCCTGCAGCGGACACACCGCCGGCGAACGAGTGGTGCGAGCCGTCCTCCTCCGCCCCTGAGGAGCGCACGGCCACCAGGCCGCCGCCGGTCTGCTGGTAGGCCCGAGCGATGGCCGCGGCCACGCACTCGCCGAAAGGAGCGGCCTCGACCAGACGAGCGATCTCGCCGGCGATCTGCCCGGGCCGTGTGTCCCAACGCTCGTCGAGCAGGTTCACCAGGCGTTCGTCCAGTCCGTTGCCGCGGCAGAATTCCGCGAAGACGTCGAGACCGAGCACGGACCACTCCGGTACTTGAAATCCGGACGCGCTCAGCGTGTGGAGGTTTCTCCCTTTTCCACCGGCCCATTCGGCGATCTGAGAACGCTCACTGGACGGTGTGAGGACGCGAAGGAACCGGGGACCGGATCCCGTGGTGAGCGACAACTAGTTTCCTTTCGAAGCACTCCGGCTAGGCCTCACCAAGAGGTTTCACGACACTATCCAAGAAAACTCTTCCGCGGCCGCGGAAGTCGCTTCAGCCGAATGTCGCCGGTCGTTCTCCACCCGGTCCGGACAACCAACAGGATCTCCCGGCCACGCAGGACGCGCAGGTCACAGATGCGTGAGCCCGTCCCGAGAGCGTGCGACCGGCGGCGCGACCAGGAGCGGGGAACCACGACAGCAGGTAACTCGAAGCAGTGAAGGACTCCGCTTCCAATGACCGAATATTACTGGTGAATCGCTCAAAGAAAGGGTCCGGAGGGATGCATTTCTGGACGCCGAGAGGTCGTTTTTCCCGGCAATTTTCATTCGGAATTCAATTTGCATCCCGTGGAGTTCGTCACAGACTGGGTGGCAGGGCTTCGGCGTAGTCGCATGATGTCCGTTTCGTGATCATGCGAGCCCCAGGAGGGTGAGCGGGCGTCGTGTGTCGCGGGCGTTGCGGCGCAGGCTGGCCGCGTTGTTCGTGACGCCGGTCAGCCGTAGTGCTCCGGCGGCCAGGTTGCGCCAGGTCGCCATGGCGCGGGGTGTGTTGCCGGTCCGTAGTTGGGAGGCGTCTTCGGTGAAGGTGGTGTCCCGGATGTGGTGCAGGGCCTCCACCTTCCAGTGATCGCGCACGAGGGAGGCCAGTTGGGCGGGGGTGGTGTGCTCGGCGGTGAGGCTGGTGGCGGCGTAAACGGTCTTCACTGTGGCGGATCGGGACACGCGCCGATGGCTTGCAGCACCTGCGGCGGAGCGTCGGCGATCCACTCGCCGACCGCCAGCAGTGACCTCGCCCCGGTCAGTACCGCGCACGCGGCGAGGGCGAGCACGACGACCAGGGTGTGCCGCACTCCGCGCGGATCACGCAGGTCGGGCACCTCGGCCAGCCGCTCCAATAGGCCCGGCACTTCTGCGGGTGCGAGCCGTGGGTGATCACGGAGTTGGTCAAGAGCGGGCGGGATCGGTGATGATGCGCCGGCAGGCACGGTCTTCCACTCGGATCACGGGGCGTAGGACTCCATGATCTTGGGAGCCCGTGCCTGTCACGTTCCCGGATGGCCGCCGAACTGGCGGATCGTCACGAACCGGACGTCCTGCAACCAAGGCCGAAGCCCTGCCGCCCGCCGGCTCCGATGTCGAGGATTCTTCACCGGTACCACATAAGCAGATCAGTGTGATTGAAATACCGTTCGCGACATCCAGGAGGGGCCGATCGGGGCGGAAAGGTGAGGTCGTCGAATTTCACGATTCGTTGGACCGTGGGATATCCTAGCTCCCCCTCGGTTGCCGGGAAAGGTCATTTGAGTGGCAGCGCTGTCTGATTCCTCCGAATTTTCGATTCCACTTCAGATGTCGAAAAGTCGACTGTTCGTGGCCGAGCGTCGCCGGGATGCTCATTCTTTGTCGCAGGCGCATGACGCCTGGTACGGAGAACTCCTTACGCAGCCTGGACTGGAGTACGGAAAGAGCCTGCTGAAGAAATTTGACGGGATGAACCTGGCCGCTTTCGTGCTCCCGCGCGCCGGCTGGAAGGAAACGCTCGACATCGGCATCTGCATGACGGCTGTGGTCGCCCTGGATGATCTCTTTGATGCCGAGGTGGCCTCCCGTCCCACCGCCGAGCAGATTATCGCTGTGGCCATGAGCGCGTCACCCGGGCGGACGGACTCCCCGTTTCTTCGGCTGTGGGAGTCGGTGGTGGAGAGGTCTGCGGCTGCCTACGGCCCCTACTGGGAACGCTTCGTGCGGGAAGGGCTGAGCGGCTGGGCGCGGGTGTCCGACGCGAAGGAGTTGCGGCCCGAGAGGATCGACGACTTTCAGACGTACCTCACCCTTCGGCGTACCGATTTCGGAATCGACCTGATCCCCGTAAGCCTTGAGTTTGCGACCGGGATCGAGCTTTCTGACCTACGGGGGGATAGTCACTTCGAGGCTTTCCACCAGGCCGTCAGTAATCATGCGGTACTCGTCAATGACCTGATGTCGTTCCGGAACGAGTACTACACGGGTGAGCAGATGAACGCGCTCTTCGTACTGCAACGGTGTGAAGGCATGCCCATCCAAGAAGCGGCAGACAAGGTATGCCGTGAAGTTGCCGCAGCCGAGGACGAGTTCTTTTCGCGTGCCTCCAGCCTTCTGGAAAGCCATCCTGGACGGCGAAAGGAATTGGGGCGCTACATCGAGGATTGGCGCCATGTCCTGGGCGGGCACATGGCATGGGAATTTTCGAGCACCCGTTACAACGGCAAGGATCACGTCTGGGACGGATCGATTCCTGAACGTATTACCATTACCCCGGACCGGACCATCTTCTCTGGCGCTCCCGTGTCGTGACATCTGGGCATCGATTCCTTCGCCCAGCGTTAGGTTAAACGGCTATTGCGGGGGACAAAGCCCTGATTCCGGGTTCACCGCAAAGCGGGAGACGTAATGAATAAGGTGCTCCAGTGGATCAGGAGTCGAATTTTCCTTTCACCCGCACTGCAGGAGGAAGAGCTCACGCACCTGCCACGACCCCCGGCCTTCCAGCGGCATGCCGGAAAGTTCCTCGGGGGCTTCCTTCTGATCGCGTTGGCGGCCGGGGTGATCGGCGCCGAAACCGCCGCCCGGATGTCCCCTGGCGGATACCGCTACTCAACTCCCGCCGCCGACCGTGCGGTGGAACTCCTCGCCCAGGATTTCGCCATCCCGGCCCGGGCGAACTTCATCCTGACCGTGCAGGGCGATGAGGATCTGCGCGCGGGCGCACCGGCTGCGGCCGGACGAAGGCTGGTGTCCCGCGTTCGCTCCCATCACGGCGTCACCTTGGTCTCGGACCCCTTCACCACACCACAAGCCACATATCTGCTCGGCTCGGACGCTCGCTCCGCGTTGATCGTCGTCCAGATTGCCGGTGACGACAAGACCGCCGCCGCGACCGCGCGCGCCTTGGCCCACGAAGTTGCGGAAGGCGAGCTGTCACCTCGTGCGAGCGGCACCGCTTTGGTGGGCGACGAGCTGATCCGCGGCGCGCAGACGGGTCTTACCCGCGCCGAACTGTTTGCGTTCCCGCTGACGTTCCTGATCCTGTTGCTTGCGTTCAGGTCGTTTGCGGCGGCGTGCTTGCCCCTGCTGATCGGTGCCATCGCCATTGCCGTCACTCTGGCCGTCCTGAGGCTGCTCAGTCTCGTGATACCGGTATCCGTCTTCGCGATGAACATCACCACCGCGTTGGGCTTCGGTCTGGCGGTGGATTACAGCCTCTTCCTCCTTGCCAGATACCGGCGCGAACGTGCCGCAGGCCACCCCCTGGATGAAGCGCTGCGCACCACGGTCCGCACTGCCGGCCGGGCCGTTGCCTACTCCGGCCTGGCAGTCGCGCTCTCGCTGGCCGTGCTGGTGCTCTTCCCTCTCTACGCGCTTTCCTCGCTGGCCTACGCTGCAGTGAGCGTGGTCATCGTGGCCGCGGTTGCCGCGGTAGTGGTCATTCCCTCCCTCATCACCGTCCTCGGCCCCCGCGGCGACAGATGGCTGGTCCCCACGCGCCCCAGCCGCACGGCACCATGGGATATCTGGGGCCGCCTGGCGCACTCCGTCACCAACCGCCCCTGGCACTGGGCCCTCCCACTGGTCGCGGTCTTGTGCCTCGCCGCGGCCCCCTTCACGAAGGCAGTTTTCTCTCCGTCCGACGAGCGCCTGCTACCTGCCTCCTCACTGGTTCGCACCAATGCGGAACAAGCCCGCAAAACCTTCGACGTCCGCCAGGCGGACCCGATCTGGCTGGTGGTGACCTCCCGCCATACCGATACCGCCGCACTCGCCTCCTACGCCGAAACCGCCCGCCACACTCGCGGAGTCGCCGAGGCGACCCTGCACACCTCGCCTTCCTCGCCGAAGCGAGCCGTCCTGCGTGTGGTCCCCACCGCCCCGCCAGACAGCGAGCATGCGGCACAGACCCTGGCCCGCTTGCGCGCACTGCCCAGCCCTGGTCCGGTCACAGCCCTCGGCGGCACTGCGGAGCGGGTGAGCACACTGGACGCACTGGTGGCACAACTGCCCGCAGCGCTCAGCCTCCTGGCCGCAGCCACCTTCGTGCTGCTGTTCCTGTTCACCGGCAGCCTGCTCCTGCCCCTGAAGGCCCTGCTGATGGCAGCCCTGAGTCTGACCGCCGGCTTCGGTGTCCTGGTCATGGTCTTCCAGCAGGGACACCTCGCCCCGCTCCTCGGAGGGTTCGAGGCCCCCGGCTATCTCGACCCCAGCCTGGTCATCGTGACTGCCTGTCTGTGCTTCGGACTCGCGACCGACTACGAGATGTTCCTGCTTTCCCGCATCCGCGAGGAACACCAGCTCACCGGAGACACCCGCACCGCCACCGTCACCGGCACACGGGAGACCGCCGCGGTGATGACCTCCGCGGCCACGGCCCTGACCACCGTCCTGCTGTGCCTGGCCACGTCCCCCCTCCTCATGCTGAAGGCCATCGGCGTCGGAAGCGCAGTCTGCGTCCTGATCGATGCGTTCCTCATCCGCCCCGTCCTTGTCCCGGCGTTCCTCTCCATCCTCGGGCCTTCCAACTGGTGGGCACCCCTGTGGATGCACCGCCTCCACAGGAGAACAAGCCGGTACGGATACTCCCCAGCGCCCCCCGATCCAGCGCACCATCCCGGTCAGCGGGATGAGTTTGCTACGACTTCGAAGGTCCGGCCTCGCTGAAGCGCCCCCCGCCCAACTGGCCTCCCTCGTGCGCGATCACTGGAAGGTGGAGGCCCTGCACCACATCCGGGACACCACCTTCACCGAAGACGCCTCCCAACTGCGGACCGGCAACACACCCCGCGCCATGGCGACCTGGCGCAACCTGGCCGCCGGAGCACTACGGCTGACCGGCGTCACGAACATCGCGGCCAGCCTGCGCCGCAACGCCCGCGACACACGACGCCCGCTCACCCTCCTGGGACTCGCATGATCACGAAACGGACATCATGCGACTACGCCGAAGCCCTGGACTGGGTGGGCCGCGCCGGTCGGAGAAGGCTCTGAACCCGCGGCCGGTGCGCTGCGTGTTCGTTCCCTGTGCTGACGTTCGATGTCACCAGGAGCACCCGAGATCGAGGCACTCCTGGAAGGGGGCTCCGATGAACGCTCGCCTCCGGATGGACCGACTACCGCCGGCGGGTCCAGTACCAGACCTACGACGTCACCGCGCTCCCGCGCCCGGAAACCGTTCTCCGGCTCCTTGGCGATCAGCGTGTCGCCGTCGAGGGCACCAGTTCGGTGGTGGTGGTCTCCATGCCCAACTCGGCGGCGAGTCCCTTGGGGTCCCCCTGATCCAGACCCGGCCGTCGTCGTCCTGGGTGATGCTGTTGCCGAACACCCGGGAGCTTCAAAGGTGCCGACATAGCGGGAGGCGTCGAGGGGCCGGTGGTCGGTGGGCGGGACCGGCAGCGGGGGGACGGCGGCTCCGGCCAGCTCCTGCACCAGGTGTCCGACGACCTCGCGGTAGAGACCGAGGGGTCACAGCGATGTCGCCGACGGCGCCGGGGCCAACGGTCCATCCCCAGCAATCCACGGCACCGGCCGGCCGGGACTACAGGTCCAGGACGGCGCGCAGCGCATTGTCGATCTGTTCCTGCTGTCCAGGACCGATACTGCCGTGGCAGGTGCCGGTCTCGAAGCGGGACACAGACAGCTGCAGCAGATTGACGGCGACGACCGACGCATCCACCGGGGCGGCCAGGCGCACGCTCATCGCCGTGTCGGGGTGCTGCGCGGGAGCATGCAGCACCAGGACGACGACCGCGCCGTAAGCCTCGGCGAGACCGTCGAGGCTTACGACGAGAACCGTGCGCATCCCCTTGCCGGTGTCCACATCCCACACCTCGCCCTTGCGGACCGTCACAGGGCGTCGCCCTCGCCCGTCAGGTCGAGGGGCTCGACCGAGGCGAGCTTGCGTGCAGCGTCCAGCGTCATCTGACGCCGCACGGCCCGCAGGATGTAGTCGTTGAGCGACGGGGCGCCGGCCGCGGCATCCCGCAGCTGCTTGTCCATACCGTCCGGGATCCGCAGCGTGATGGCACTCATGACACCAAAACTAGTGGCAGAAACGCCATCACTGCAATCCCCACCCCGGGCGCCTGCCCGCGATGCCCGACCGCCGGCCGCGCACGGATCAAGCACGCGACGGCCCGGCCGCCCGACCAGATTCATAGCAGACCGCGCGACCTCTGACCTGCACCTTTGCGCCAAAGGCACGGCGCCTGGTCCGTAACAGGCCCGGACCTTGTGCCCACGGCAGTCGCTCACTCACCTTGAGCGCCGCGACATGCCTTCGTCGATGTCGGCGACGGATCCGGCGTTCAACTCCCGATGAGCACCTTCACCACCCGTCGGTTCGAGCACCAGGGCGCGTATCGGGTCGTGATCGCAGCCTCCGGGGCGGGTGCCCCCGTCTGGAGTGCGGGGCTTCGCGATCTGCGGCTGCGCCGGGTGGACGAGAGCGACCCGGAGCATTACCGCAGGCAGGCGACGGGGCTCAAGGGCCGCGGCGGCGTGCCCGCCGGGACGGTGAGTCAGACCATGGCGAGCCGGTCCACCAGAAGCTCCACCCTCGTCTCAGCATCCTCGGGCAGCAGGCGGCCCGCCCGGGTCAGGGTCGCAAGGCCGTGCAGCGACGCCCAGAACACCTCGGTGAACAGCCCCGGGTGGACGCCGTCGCCGGCCACCTCTTCGAGGCTCTCCAGCAGGGCGGCGAAGGCGTCCTTCAAAGGCTCCGGGGTGTCCTCCTGCGCGTACGGCAGGCCACCGTCGAGCTGGAACAAGGCGTCGTAGACCGCCGGGTTGCGTGCGGCGAAGTCGAGGTAGGTGCGGGCCAGCGCGGCGACCCGGGCGCGCGGGCCGTCCGCGGCGGAGGTCGCCGCCCGCACCTCCGCGGCCAGTTCGGCGGCTCCCTGCAGGGCGACGGCGCCGATGATCTCCCGCTTGCCGCGGAAGTGGCTGTAGAGGACGGGCTGGCTGTACTCGATGCGCTCGGCCAGCCGGCGGGTGGTGACCGCGTCCCAGCCTTGCTGCTCGGCGAGTTCGCGGGCCGTCGCCAAGATGAGGCGCTCGCGCTCCGCCCGTTCGCGCTGCTTGCGTTCCTGTACCGACATGAGCCGATCCTAGCACCGCTAGACAACCGAGCGGCAGCAGGACTAGCATTGCCTCAATATCTAGCAACGCTAGTTCATGGAGGGATCGTCATGCTCAACGCACTCGGGGTCGTCACCACCGTCGTCGTCGGCCTGATGGTGGGGGTGGAGTTCTCCGTCGCCTTCATCATGAACCGGATCTTGAACGCGCTGCCCGGGGACAGCGGCCAGCTCGGCCATGCCCACGGCGGCCGGATGCTCGGCGCCCTGATGCCGTTCTGGTACATCGGCTCGCTCGTCCTCGGCGCGGTCTGGGCCGTCGCCGGATGGCATCACCACGGCGCCGGACTCGTCGCCACCGCCGCCGCGCTGCTGATCGTCAGCGTGATCATGTCGATGCTGCTGCTCGTCCCGATCAACAACCGCAACAAGACCTGGACCCCCGAAAATCGGCCGGCCGACTGGAAGCAGCAGCTGCACCGCTGGGACCGCTACCACTACGTCCGCGTCGCCATCATCATCGCCGCCTTCGCCCTGCTCGCCACCGCCCTCGTCCTCGTCTGATCCCACTGCCGCTCCAACAGGCGCCCCTTCGCCTCCTATCAACGGCTTTCGCCCCCTCGGGGTGAGCCCAGGAGGGCTCCGGACGCTTGACCCGCCGGCCGACGCCGCACCGGCGGCGCAAAATCCCCACTCCCCGGGGGCGGCTGACCACCGAACTCCCGACCTTCGGACATGCAGCTGCCGCTTCTCCCCCACACCTGCGATCCCGGCGAGCCCCGCCCCTCGATCAGCCGCGTCCGCGCGGACTGATCAGGCCCCCTACGCCTCAGCAAGCACCAGGAAGCCCACCAAGCGGACGAAGACCCGCAAGGAGAAGAACCATGCCGCTGAAGAAGATCAATACCGTTCTGACCGCCGCCTTCATCCTCTTCATCCTCTGGTTCGGGACGGAGTTCATCCTGAGCCCGCAGACGACGGCGCCCGGCTTCGGCCTGCCGAGCTGGCCGTCCGGCGACGGCGACGGCTTCCTGATCATCAAGGGCATCCGCGACGTCGTCCTGGCCCTGGTCCTGGGCATCCTGCTGGTAACGGGCCACCGTCGGGCGCTGGGCTGGGTGCTGCTGGTGGAGGCCCTCGCCGCATACGGCGACATGGCCACCGTGCTGGCCCACCACGGCTCAGTGGCCACCGCGGTCGGCGTCCACTGCCTGACCGCGACACTGATGGTGGTCAACGGCCTGCTGATCATGCGCGAGACCCGCACGGTCGCGGCCGCTCCGGCAACACCCGCCCCGCAACCCGCCTAGGGCGCGGATCGGGTCGTGATCAAACCGTGGGTTTCGCCCCGTTGCAGACCCTGGCCCGGTAGACCGTCATACGCGACGCGCGCTCAATCGACGGACAAGCAGCGGGAGTTCATTGAGCCGCACCTGCCGATCGGCAAGTACGACCCGTACCCCAAGATCCTGCGGCAGCACTTCGAGGGCGTGATCCGGCGGCTCCGAACCGTCGGGCAGTGGCAGAGGTGCCAAGCGAGTTCGGTACCTGGTCGACCTCCTCCAACCGCTTCCGCCAGTGGCGTGACCCCGGCGTGTTCGATGCCCTGCTGGAGGACCTGATCACGGAGGCGGCGAAGCGGGGCGAGGCAAGACCTGTCCCTGATCAGCATCACCTCCACCACCGCACGCGCCCACCACGACGCTGCCGGGATGCACCCGCACCAGGAGGTCCTCACGGCCCTGGAGAGGGCCGCCACCGAAGAGGCGAAAGCCCCGCCAGAGGGGGCAGCCCCGAAGAACAAGGCGGACGCTGCGCCCAGGCAGACGCGACGCCGAAGGGGCCCCCGAGCAGGAAGTCTCTGCGGTGGAGTCTTGACCTCACGCAGAGAACCCTTCGCCCACCGGGGCCGCGCCTATGAACGCCGGTCCGGCCGGCCCGGAGGCGACCGGATACAGTGCGCGAGACGGCAGCCTGGTCAGAGAGGGGCAGCGTGACCGACACCAGCCACACCCGGACCGCCGAGGGTGCAACGCAGAAGCCGCCGCCGAGCCGACTGCGCCGCCTGATGCGCTACATCCCCCTGATCGCCCCCGTCCTGCTGTGGGCCGTGCCGTGCGGGGTGCTCCTGTACACCGGCCAGCACTGGCCGCTGCCCGTCACGCTGTTCGGCACCGCCCTGTTCGTCCTCGGCCTCGTCGGTATGCCGCTCGCGATGACGCGCGGCCACGGCCGACGCCAGCAGGACCGGGCGGCGATCATCGGTGACACCCTGCTCGGCACGAGCTGGGTTCTGTTCACCTGGTCCATTCTGCTCGGCGTCCTCTTGCGGCTCGCCCTGACGGTGGCCGGCGTCGGCGAGAGCCAGGACCGGGCCCGCATCATCACCTGGGCCGTCCTCGGCGTGACCGGAGTACTCCTCACCTGGGGGTACGCCGAGGCCCGCCGCGTTCCCCGCGTGCGCCGACTCGACGTGCAACTCCCACGGCTGGGCGCCGGGTTGGACGGCCTCCGCGTCGTCCTCATCACCGACACCCACTACGGCCCACTCGATCGCGCCCGCTGGTCGGCACGGGTATGCGAAACAGTGAACACCCTGGAAGCCGACCTGGTCTGCCACACCGGCGACATCGCGGACGGCACGGCCGACCGCCGCCACGCCCAGGCCGCCCCACTCGCTACCGTGCGGGCCACCCGGGCCCGTGTCTACGTCACCGGCAACCACGAGTACTACAGCGAGGCCCAGGGCTGGGTCGACCTGATGGACGAGCTGGGCTGGGAACCGCTGCGCAACCGCCATCTCCTGCTCGACCGCGGAGGCGACACCCTCGTGGTCGCCGGCGTGGACGACGTCACCGCCGAGTCCTCCGGCCTGGCAGGCCACCGCGCCCACCTGGAGGGAGCTCTGAACGGCGCCGACCCCGACCTACCGGTCCTGCTCCTGGCGCACCAGCCAAAGTTCGTCGACCGGGCGGCAGCCGACGGCATCGACCTCCAACTCTCCGGCCACACCCACGGCGGCCAGATCTGGCCCTTCCACCACCTGGTCCGCATCGACCAGCCCGTCGTCAGCGGACTGAGCCACCACGGCACCCGCACCGTCCTCTACACCAGCCGCGGCACCGGCTTCTGGGGCCCGCCGTTCCGCGTCTTCGCCCCCAGCGAGATCACCCTGCTCGTGCTCCGTTCCCCGCACCAGCCCACCTCTGCCTAGGAGCACCGGCGGGCCGACACATCCGCCTGGAGCTGCCCACCAGTCGGGGGGTACGACGTCAACGGACGATCCGGGTCGCGTAACGGGCAGAAGATCCGCACCAGTCCCAGGCCGAACGCTCCAGCGAGCCACGCATACACAGATCAGCGACGGACGACGCCAGTCGTCCGTGGCACCCCATGACGAGGATTCTCCTGGTACTCACCTGTCAGTTTCCCGCTGCCATCCACCAACCACGCGCCGCGGATTCTCGGGAGGTACGTAGCCGTTCGGGTCGTCGATATACCTCGGGTCGATCTCGGCGACGCTGCCACCGAGATTCTCAGCAGCCCCAGCCAGGGGCGCCGGCTCGCTCGGTATGCCCCTACGCCGGCTTCGCGAGCCAAAACGCCCCACGTTCCCACCCCCACCGTTGCCCACCCAGGTGACCGCGACTGTGCCGCACCGGTCAGGACCGCATGAGGAGGGGTGTGCCAACCCGGCGTCCGGCTACGCTGCTTCCTCGACCTGCTGCACCAGCACGCCTCGCGCCTCGCCGCAGCGCCGCCTCCAGGGGCGGTCCGCCGAGAAGGCCCCGAACACCGGTGTGACGTACCGCCCGTGAGGGCGAGCGGAAGGCCAACGTCGTCTTCACCGGTCCCGGCCCGGCTCATCGGGGGTGCTGTCGTCGTGCAAAGAGGGGGCGTAGGAGATCCCGCCGATCAAGCCTTCCGCCGTGCGGAGTCGGGCCACCGTATGGCCCCACGGCTCGGTGCGGGCCTGGTGCACCAGCTCAAAGCCGGCGCGCTGCAGCTCCGCACCGGCGGCTGAGACCGCTTCCGCGTTCGCCACCTCGAACTCGATCGATGCCTGCGGGACCACCCGGCCGGCGGGCCACCGGGCCGTGCCGAAACATGACTCGGCCGCCTGCGACAGCGGCCACAGGCCGAAGTGCTTGCTGCCGGGGACGCTCCCGCTGGAGTGGTCATTGCCTTCACCCTCCAGGGGGAGGCCAAGAGTCTCGATGAACAGCGCGCGGCGGGGCGACGACCACGGCCACGCTCGTGATGAACCGGACGTCCATGCCGGTAGCACTCCCTGCGACTGGCCTGCGAGGCCACAAGGAATTCGGCCTCATCGGCACCGCTTTCAGCGGCGGTTCCCGCTTCACCGGATGCTGCCGGCCGCGGCCCACTGTCGCACCAGAATGGTCCGTTTCGCGGGAGACCTGCCCAACCGGCCGGTCAGCGGCCTGACGCACGGCGTGCAGGGTCCCATCGAGAGCACCGTCCTGTTGCTCGTGGTGGGACAGGAGCAGACCGGGGCCGACGAAGGCCGGAGCCCACTCGCCGGCGCACACGCGCCCGGCGGTCGGCGCGCCCGGCTCAGACCTGCCCCGCTTTGCGGCGGGTCGTCGCCCAGGAGGCGAAGCCCGCTTGCCTCCCCCGGCTCCCGCACCGGACCTGCCACACTGGCGCCACGGGCAGGGCGCAGACGGTGGACGAGTACCTCGAAGACTTCGCCGGGCCGGCCCGCGACCTGCTCGAGCCGGTGCGCGCGCTGGCTCACACGGCGGTTCCCCAGGCGGGCGAGGCCATCAAGTGGGGCCATCTGGCATGGGTGCACCCGTCGGGGACCATCCTGTTCACCGTCAACGGCGACACGAAGCATGCGAACGTCGTGTTCACGCCCAGCACCCGCGCCGCCTTCGAGGACGAGCTCGCCGCCTTCACCACCGGCAAGGGATCGGTGCAGCTCCCCTACGGCAGGCCCGTCCCCGCAGGCCTGCTGCAGCAGATGATCGCATTCCGGGTCCGCGAGCATGAGGACGATGGCGTGCTGTGGAGGTGACGGGAAGGCACGGCCGGGCCATGACGAGGGAGCAGGCCGGCGACGGCGCGGTGGAGGCGGCCGTCACCCAAGACGGCCGGATGATCACGGGTGAGCGGGACCACAAGCGGGCAACTCCTGCTCCCGGACGGCGTGTTCGCCGCGGCCGTCGGGAAACCATCTCCGCAAAAGCCGGTCCTGACGCGATACGTGCTTCGTGTCGACCCCACTCTCCAGCGCCGCATGGCCAGGCGCGGGGCGTGCCCGATCGGCGTAGGCCAACGTGCCTGCGGCTCGCCAGGATGGTCGACTGGGCCCGACTACGTACCGTCCTGAACGGGAGCCCAGCATGCCAATCGTCGCGGTCTTCGAAGTGCAGGGGATGACCCAGGCCCAATACGAGCAGAGCGTGGAGAAGGTGGCGGGGCGGCCCGGCCCGGTGAAGAGCCCCGCGGACTGGCCGGTTCCCGGTCTCATCTCGCACACCTCCGCCCCCACGGCCGACGGATGGCTCGTGGTCGACGTGTGGGAGTCCGAGGAGGCATTCCAGCAGTTCGGCGAGACCATCATTCCCATCCTGCAAGAGCTCGGCGTCTCCGACGCGCAGCCGAAGATCTATCCGGTGTTCAGCATGGTCACCCGGTAGGGGCGCAGGCCGCACCGCACCAGTCACCGACCGGATCGCCGACACCATCCGCCCGGTTCTTAGTCGATCCAGCGAACGGGCCACCTTCACCGGCGTGTTGGCCCGAACACTCCCGTCGCCGCCGCTCTCGCCCGCCGAAGGCTACAACCGGCCCGCCGCTGCGGGGGAAAGCGGCCGGCCCACCGTGCCGCACCCGTGAACACTGCGCCTGCGGTACGAACGCGATGCGGCCCGCCCACGGCCGGGTGAGCGCCAACGCGGCACCCAGCGCACAAAGTTGCGGCGCGGCCAGCGTAATCCGCCGTCCCTGCGGCCACGCCCCCTGTGCGGGCCTCTACGGCGTCACGCGAGTTCCGCCCACTCCTCACGGAGCATTCCGAACAGCACGCGGTCGTAGCGCCTCCCCTCCACCAGCACAGCCGACCGGCGGCGGCCTTCCTCCCGGAAGCCCAGCCGGGCGAAGGCGCGCACCGCGCGCTCGTTGCCGCTCCAGGTGTCCAGCTCCAGCCGGCTCAGACCGTACGCACCGAACAGGTGGCCCGCGAGCAGCCGCACCGCGTCACTGCCGTAGCCGCCACCCCACAACTCCCGCTCGCCGATGGTGATTCCGAGCGTGGCCACCCCGGCGTGGGGGTCGAGGTCCCGGTAGTCGGCCATGCCGATCACCGTCCCGCCCGTCAGGTCCTCGACCGTGAACACGGCCGACTCCCTCGGGCTCAGCCGCAGCATGGTGTCGAAGCCGAGCCGGACCGCCTCCGCGGTGACCGGGCCGAACATCGGGTCACCGGCCGCGGCCCAGCGCACCACCTCCGGGTCGTTGCGCCACCGGACATGGTGTTCAGCATCCTCGGGGCGCAGCGCGCGCAGTCGTACAAGCTTTCCTTCGAACATCGAGGAAGCCTAATCGACCGCGACGCACGCGAACGCCTCCACCGACACCAGCGACACCACCGGCCGAGGCCGGCCAGGACCGTCTTCAGACGCTCACCTGCTCCGCCCGCCGGCGGACGAGTTCCTCGACCGCGCTCGGCAGCGTCGTCTCGAAGTCGATCAGCTTCGCCCACGTCGGGGTCACCACGATCCGGACCATGCCGTCGTAGAGTGAGCGGACCGCTCGGCCTCCCACTCGACACGCTGCTCGGGCGTCATCTCGTACGAGCCGTTGATCTGGAGGTGCTCCTCGGGGATGCCGTCGACGACGTCCAGTTCGGCGCGGCCCCGGATCAGCAGGATCTTGGGCGGGTGCACCTCGGTGTCGATCGTCAGGGCGACCATCGGGTTCTCGCGCAGCGCCGGAAGCTTCGGCGCGTTCTTCGTGGTGCACATGACGATCTCGGAACCGTTCCAGGTGAACGCGATCGGAACGTTCCGGGGCGTGCCGTCCTTGGCCACGTACGCCAGCCGGACCACATCGCGGGCCAACAGCTCCCGACTGACAGGCCGGCTGAGAATCTCGGTGATCTCACTCGCGCGCACAGCCGTCCCTCCAGGGTCGTAGTCGTGATCCGCACCAGGGACGGAGCCGCCGGAGCATTCTCGACATCCGCCAGGCCCGGCCGACCACTCGGCTTGACGGCCGTTGGGTTGCCGCCAAGCGGCGGCCGCGAGAGTCCTGCAGCGCCGCGGTACGCGAGCCGCAGCCCCTCGTGTGTCCACCAGTAGGTACGGACCCTGACCGTGGTACAGCCGGCACCTAAGACGTCATCTCATTTGCCTGGATAAGCTGGCAGTCGTGGCAGGGATCGTTGAGCGGCTGGTGCCGGACGAGTTGTGGGAGATGTTCCAGCGGGTGGTGCCGGAGGCGCCATCGCGGCCTCAGGGCGGTGGCCGCCATCGGCACGGCGACCGCGAAGTGCTGACCGCAATTGTCTTCGTGGCGACGTCGGGGTGCACGTGGCAGCAGTTGCCGTCCGCATCGTTCGGGCCGTCGGGCGCGACGGCCCACCGACGATTCACCGAGTGGACGTAGGCCCGCGTGTGGGCAAAACTCCACCGCCTGGTCCTCGACGAACTCGGCTCCCGCGGCGAGTTGGACTGGTCTCGCCGCGCGATCGACTCGGTGCTTCTTGTCGGCCTGCGCCACCGGCCTCACCTGATCGACGGCTGTCTGCCACCCACCGGTCCGACCATGGATGATGACGCGATCAGATCGCCGGACTCCACGAGTTCAACCTGAGTAACTTCTTTGTGATGACTGCGAACCCGGGACCTTCCGAGGACCGGACGAGGGTTCTGCCTCATCGGTGTGGCTTCGGTACGGTCAAGGTCCGGGCCGGCGCCGACCCCGGCCCGGACCTTGACCGGTGTCGGGCAGTACACCGTGGCGAGGTTCCAGGCCGCATGTGCGCTGCCGACTCGCCCGCGGCTGTTGGGGGGGCCGGCGGGCGGTGACCGGCCCGAAGGGGTGGAGATGGGTCGGCCGATGTCCGCGCGGCGGACCGAAGAGCGGACGCGCGAACACCAGGAATCCTAGGGCGTGGTAGCTGCCGCGCACGATCCACTGAGCGCGGCCGCTGTCCGCACAGCGCGGGGCGTTGGCGTGGGCTGTGGTCACCCGGAACGCAGTGTCTGCGAGGGCAACTCGCCGAAGCGCGCTCGGTAGCGGGACGCGAAGCGGCCCAGGTGGCCGAAGCTCCAACGGTGGGCGACCTCGCTCACGTTCACTTCGCCCGGTGTGCCGCGGCGCAGCTCGTCGTGGGCGCGGGTGAGGCGGACGTCGGTGAGGTAGGCCAGCGGGGTCATGCCGACGTACTGCTTGAAGGATTCTTGGAGTCGCCGCACGCTCACCCCGGCGAGCACGGCCAACTCACCTACCGTGAAAGGGTGTTGCGGCATGCTGTGCATGGCCTCGACAGCACGCTTGACGGGGCCCGGGCGCAGGGCGGGGTTTGGTCGGTCGAGCTCGTCGCGGTAGCGGTGGCCGGTGGCGAGGAGGAGCCCGGTCAGCAGGGCCTCCTGGAGCGGGCGGGCGACCATCGGCCGGGTGAGTAGCCCGCCGGCCTGCATCTCGTCGAACACCGCGCGGATCAACCGTACCCAGCTCAGGCCCGCGCCGCGCGCGACGTCGAGTTCGGGCGTGAGGGTGACGGGGGTGCGCAGCGGTCGGCCGAGAAGGCGTTCGAGTTGATGGTTGAGGGCCTTGGGGTCGATCTTCACGGCCAGCATGGAGCAGTCGGTGCTCACTCGATCCAGGGCCGTGTCGCCGTGCGGCTGGAAGACGGCGGCGTTCGCGGTGGTCGCCACCGCATTGGTGCGCGCTCCTTGACGCCAGGCCAGGTGGCCACCCAGGGGGATGTCCACGTGGTAGGAGCCGAGTTCCCCGAACCTTATGCGCACCTCCGTGCCGAAAGCGAGTCGTCCGAGTGTGAGCGGACCGAGTGCGGCGATGTCGTACCGGGCCATGAACTCGGCGCCGCCGTCGGGCACGTCGATGAAGTTGGCGTAGAAGCGTTCTTGGAGGACCTGCCGAGCCCCGTCCACATCCGTCGTCCGGAACTTCAGCAAATCCTGGCCCTGGTTGGGCGAGTGGTGCATACCGCAAACTCCTGCGCCTTTGGACCGTACGAGGGATGGTGCACATTACCGTCATCCACTGCCTGCTACCGTGCCCCCACTTTTCCTTCTCACGGGGGATTTGACCGGAACGAGACGTCGCCTCAGCCTGACCTTGTCGGAGTTCTTGGAGCTCCGAGGATCGGTTGCTGACGGCCCGTCAGGATTTCAGGCGAGGAATCCCGTGCTGGTTAAGTCAGTTCTGGAATGCGGTCGGTGGCCGGCGTGGGGGTACTCCGTCGGCCGATGACAGACCGCTGAAGCGCTCGACGTTCACGGCGATGTCTGTGAGCACATGCTGAAGGTGGGCCTTCGGCTATCCCCGATAGCGGCGGCGGCGCATGCCATGTCCGTGATTCACATCGCCATGACCGACCTCATGACCCGGCGCCTCACCGGCGAGAACACCATCTCCCAATCCCTTGTCATGAGCGTTCCGGGAGAGCGGTGCTTCTCGGGATGTTCGAGTGCCGGATCGTGACATCTCAGGGCAGCCGGGTAGGCCTCGGTGATTTCGCGCCCCGCCGCTTCCCCCCAGACTGCCACCACAAGGAGCCGTCGCTCGTCCACCCGTTGCACACCGGGCCTGCGGACCGGGTCGTCCACGACGTCATCAGGGCGATCCAGGGGCCGTACCGCGCGGAGAGGGTCGTTCTCTCCGCCCTGGACAACGGCCTTGTGCTGTTCATCGTGGCCGAACTGCTCCACACCGTCCGCCTCACCCTCAGGAACCAGACCCTCGACGCGGAGCCGTTCCTCCTCGCCGGCCTGATTGCCGGCATCTGCAAGGTGCTCATCGTGACGGCCGAGGCGGAGAAGTCCATCCGGTGGCACGTCGAGGGGATCGAACTGCTCATCCTGGCGGAGCTGATCCTCGTGATGGCGACAGCGGTGTATGTGTGGCGGCGCTCGACGCGGCCGGGAGACTACTTCCCGCTCCAGGAGGCGCGCGCTCCTCGTCGCCGGAGCCGTCACCCGCCCCGGTGCGCGGGTCCTGATCCGTCACCTTCCGCCGCCACGGCCGCCTGCACCCGCTGCTCCTCGCGAGCAGAGCCGACGTCCCGTTCCAGGGAGGTGCGGCTCACGGCCGTCGCGAGGTCTTCCAAGGCCCGTTTCTGCAGTTCCGCCTCGCGCCGCACGACCGGGCTCCGGTTGCCGGCGGCGTCCTCCCACGCGTTGAGCGCTTCCTCCATGCGCCCCCAGTCCGGATTCCTGTGCTCGCGCACGTCGACTGCCGCCTGCGCGGTGTCCGCCTCCAGGGCGTCGGCGAACCGCTCCGCCTCGGGGACGAAAGGGCTGTCGGCCCGCGGGAGGTGACTCTCCATGAGCATCGCCGCCCGGCCGAACCCCTTGAGCGCCTCCTGCGCCTCCTCCGCCTCGCGCGACGTCAGCCCCCTGGGGCGGACCGGTTCCTGCCTTGCCTGGTCGTAGGCCTCCTGCCAGGCGGCACGTGCCTCCCTGCTCGCCAGGAGGGCCCTGCGCATGTCGGCGCGATGCTCCCGGGTCGGTTCGGCGTAGTTGCGGAGCACCGCGGCCGCGTAGCGGCCGTTGGCAATGAGCCAGTCCGCAAGCCGGCCCGGCAGCCGGGGCGTCTCCCATGCGGGGAACACCACGTACGCCAGCATTGCCAGGGCCCCACCGAGCAGGGTGAGCACCACCCGCTCCGGGACCGTCTGCTCCCATGTCTGGCCGCCCATGCCGAGCAGGAAGACGACGTACGCGGCGGTGAAGCACTGGGAGTAGGCGTAGCCGGTACGGGTCAGCGTGTACGACAGGCCCACCGAAACCACCGCCAGCGCGCCGAACACATGCGCGTCCGGGCCCAGGGCCCGCACCATCCCGGTGGCGAGCGCGACCCCCGCAAGGGTCCCGGCGAGGCGGGCCACCGCACGCGCGTACGTCCGGTGGAAGTCCGGCCGCATCACCATCACCGAGGCGATGGGCGCCCAGTAGCCGTGGCCGAGAGGTAGCCGGGCGGCGATCAGATAGCCGAGCGTTGCCACCGTCGCCAGGCGGACGGCGTGCCGGAACACGGGCGAGTCCCGGCGGAGCTCACGGCGGACCGCCCGGACGACAACCGGGACCAACCGGAACATTGTCGGGCGCACCAGGTATCGGGCGCCCGCGGGGCCGGGCGGCGTGGGCGTCTTCCCGCGCGCGCCGCCGCACTCGGCGATCTCCAACGCCTCTCCGAGCAGTTCCACGAGCCGCTCGGCGGCCTGCCGGGCGGGCCCTTCCAGCACCTCGTGCTCCTCGTCGACGCGCAGGACGTCCGCGCTCCCGGACGGCACTCCGGCGGGAGTGCCGCGGCGAATCGAACGGGCGGCCGCGTCCAGGACGTCAGCGGCCGCATTGAGCAACTCCCGCGCGCGGTCCCGCCCGGGTCCCTCCGCCGGGGCGCCGACTTCCGGGTCGGCGAGCGCGGCGACGACCGGCCGAATGCGCTCGGCGAGGCCCCGGGGGCCGTGGAGGACGGGGGGACGGGTTCGGGCCTGTGATGGCGTCACGGCGGCCGCGTCCCGGGCCGTCATCAACGGCTCCGGGTCGAACGGGACGGTCGGGTCGTGCCTCAACCGGCGGGCGTAGTCCGCCACGGCGGCCAGGGCGTCGGCGAGCGCGTCACGATGCGCCCCCCAACGGCGGATCGGGAACAGCAAGATCAGCACGGCCTGCACCACGCCCCCGAGCGCGATGATCCCGGCGTGCTCCAGGGCTCGCCCGACGCTCGTGGGCAGGGTGACGGTCACCAGCATGCTGCCGACCGTCGTCGCTGCGACGATCCCAGCGGTCGATCCGACGGCCCACGCCATGCCCGCGGCAAAGGCCCACACGGCCAGCAGTGGCAGGAACGTCACGAGTCGCCCCGCCGCCAGGTAGCCCACGAAGGTGCTGAGCGCCAGACCCGCGCCCGCGCCGAGCGCGATCACCTTGCGTGGACGCCAGGTGCGCTGGAAGGTGGCACCACCCGCGGAGTAGGCACCAAGGGCGGCGGACGCGGCATACGCAGGGGAGACCAGCCACAGCGCCGGCCCGATGACGATCGCCACCCCAGCGGCCGCGCGCAGCGCGAGCAGAGGCTCCAGCCGCGTCTCCTCGATCGTGAGCCCGGATCGCACGACCTCCCCGAAGGCCCGCAGCCACGTCACGGGTGTGAGCCTAGCCGGAACACCCTGCCGGGTCGCGTCGGCCGCGCCGCCGCCTCCTGAATGCACCGCGCCCGGCGGGCGCGCGACCCCGGCCGGCCTACACCCACAAACCGGCACCCACGCAGTACGGGGCGCGATGACCACATCCCTGCCGCCTGTTCAGCCTCAGCGGTCGCAGCTGGACGTCGTCCTCGTAGCCGATCCGGGATGGCCGGCGGAGGTCGCGAAGCGGCTGAAGAAGGGGGACGGACCTGCCCTGCCCGGGACCACACCCGCCCCATCATCGCCATGATCAGCCCGCCGGTGCACATTGCGCTGCTGTCGCCGGCCCTGCTCAGCCTGATGCCCGTCGCCCGCCAGCTGAGGGGGGCGGCCAAGTTCAGCGGACGTGGGGTGGTCCGAGGGACCGCCACCCGTAGGAGCCATTTGCGCCGGTATCGGTTCACTTCGAGGGCTGGTCATCGTGGTTGTCTTGGAGCATGTGGCGTCGTTCCTGTTCGCGCTTGGAGTACGCGGCCGCCCGGATCGCCTCGTCGCTCTCCAAGCCTGATCCCAGCGCTCCGCCCACGGTGGCGACCGAAGCCACGAACCAGGACAACGTCCAGTATTCCGTGGCGTGCAGCGGGGCTCGTGTCAGGGAGGCGAACACTCGGCCGTTGAGGATGAACAGCGCCCACACCAAGTTGATGACGACCAGACCCACGTAGCAGACGAGCACCCCGATACCCACAGTCACGACCGTCGAGGCGTTGTAGAGCCTCGCCCTCTGCCTTGCCTCCCGCGAGACCTCTGCTGATCGATGCCACAGCTCCCCGTCTACGATCAGCCAGCCGATCATGAGCCCGACTGACCCGACCATGGCGACCACGAGGCGTGGCGCGCTCAGGGCCTCAGTGAGGCTCCAGGTGGTGGAGTCCAGAGTGGCGATGGCCCCCGTTGCGAGTGCGGCCGCCAGGGCTTTCGACAAGCCCGGCACCAACCGCCAAGGCCGGTTGGCGCGGACCATACCGAAGAGCACCCTCAGGTAACCGCGCGGCCCACTGACGACGTACCGAAGATCAGCGGTCTCCTCCTCATCGACCGTGCCCGGGTGAATACGCGCGAGACGACTGACCAAGGGCCCCAGCAGCGGCTGACTCTGCGGAGGTTCTTCAGCCCTTGTGGCCCGCGGACCCGCCAAGCCAAGCACGGCTTCTTCCACGGCCCGCCGGGCCTTCGTCTGCAGCCGCAAGCCCCCCAGCGAAGGAAGTGACAGCAGCGCCAAGCCGTGTTCGTGACTCAGATTCACAACGAGCCTGCGCCCGTGCGAGTGCAGCGGAAGGTCGGTGAGGGCCACGACGATGTCCCAATTCTCGGCACTTCCGCGGTCCATGATCCGGCGCATCAGTGTGGGCGGGTCCTCGGTCCCTGCGGTGAAGGGCTCACTGATCACCTCGACGTCGAACCGTCGCCCCTGGCCCGACTTGTCGGCGAGCCGAGCAGGAAGTGTCTGGGCCATGCGCTGCGCGATCTCGGTCGGCGCGTCCGGATCCGCCAGGAGAGCCACGACCGTAACGCCTTGAGACGACACCCGCATGACTGGACCCTTCTCGTCGGCTGCCCCGCGATCGCAAGTGCCCACAGGTGCCGCCGAGGTAACGTCGACGCCGCGGGACACGTCGGCCTCCGCCATCAGGTGCAGGCGGTAGGGCGGATCTCCTCTTCTTCCCAGCACGAAACCGGCTCCCACCACCGGGCCACGATCGCGTGCGCCACCACGAACGCCCGCTCCGACCCCAGCTTGGCCCGCACTCGCACGCCGCGCCACCGACCGCCCCACTTCGGAGGCCGGCAAAGGCCTGCCGCCCGGGAGGTTCCAGAACGCCGGCGAGGCACCGCACTACGTGCTGCCCGGCGTCCGGGGGCGGTTGCGGCTGCTGGGCGGAATGGTCCGCGTCAACCGGCCGCCCTGGCTCCTTGCTGTCCACCGGCCTCTCCCGAGCGCTCCCTGGCGTGTTCGCCACCGCGACGTTCGGCCTCATCAGCAGCGACATCTGGAGGGTCACCCTTGACGTGGGCCGCTCCGCGCCGCGGTGTTCACCCTGCTGTCGATCCGCAGTCCGTCCGACCACCCAGGCAGTCGGACGCCTGGCCTGGCAGGGCAATACAGGAAAGCTAATTGGGCCCGACATGCGCATGCGTTCGCGCGCCCCCGTCGGCCAGGCTGACGGGGAAGCTCAGGGAGCCGGGAGCCACCCCGGCGCCCGCAGACGGAGGTTGCCGTCATGACCGTGATGTCCATCGCCAGGTTCGAAAGGTTCTTCCGCGCGGCCGCCGGGCTGGACGTCGACAAGAACGATCTCAAGCGCTACAGCGACTTCGTCGACGCCAAGCTCTACGATCTGCTGACCGTCGCCCAGGCCACTGCCAAGGCCAACGGGCGCGACATCATCCGGACCTGTGACCTACCGATCACCAAAGGCCTGCAGGAGAGCATTCACCACTTCCGGAAGATCGACCAGGAAGTAGAACTCAAGCCGATCCTGGAACAGCTCGCCGCCCATCCCGCTCTGGACCGCACGCCCGACGAGGAGACCGAGGCGGCCTATCCGGACATCATCGGCGGACTCAGCCTGGCCCTTGCCCAGAGCTTCAAGACCCTCCACCCCGACCTGAAGAACCCCCAAACCCAGCACTGGGACGAGGCCCGAGCCGTCTTCGACCTCCTGCTGTGAGTGGCGACCGGACCCGGCGGTGCAGGTCATGGCCCAAACAATGGCAGCGAGCTCTGCTTCTTCGGCTGCCGCGACGATCCCTACGCCGCAGGGCCTCGTCCACGTCCCGGGTGCCGCCGAGAGCGGGTGTGACCTCCGCCAACAGCGCCAGGCGGTCCAGGGCCCGCCACAGCGCCGCGTCCACGTGGAACTCGTCCTGCTGTGGAACGGGTGAGCTGGCCAAGACCGCGGCGGGCACCCGCCGGCTGCTGGAGCAGACCGCTGTGCGGCTTGCGGGCATCCGCACGATCCCCGCCCCGCTGGTGTCCTAAGCCGATCCCGAAGCCCGACCAATCCGCAAGGGGCAAGCCCCGGCACCCGATGCTGATCGGCCTACGTCGCGGGTACCGGAGCACTCAGATTGTGGCGGCTCGACCTCGCGGGGATCATCGAAGGCATGGACAGGGACATGTCCGTCGGGCCCGGGGAGCGGCTGCTGGAGGAACTGGTCAGAGCAGCCCAGCTGGCATCACCTGCGGAACTGCCCGTGGTCCTGAACCGGTATGCCGAGGCCATGGGTCTGGGCAGGGCCGTTATCTATCTGGTCGACATCCAGCAAAGACTGCTGGTGCCGCTTGTCGAAGGCGAGCCGGAACTGGAGCTCGACACTTCGCCGGCCGGATGGGCCTACCGCACCGACTCTCTCCGAGTGGAAGAAGGCTCCTCCGGCGGACTGAACGTATGGCTGCCCCTGGCCGACGGAGCGGAGCGGCTGGGCGTCGTGGAGCTGAACATGAGCACCCTGGACGGGCTCAAGCTACGGCGCTGTCGAACGACGGCGCTGCTCCTCGCACTGATCGTCACCTCCAAGCGCACCTACGGCGACACCATCGCGCAGCGCATGCGTACCAGGCCGATGCACCTGCCCACGGAAATGGTGAGGGCTTTTCTCCCTCCCCGGTCGATCGGCACCGGGCGGGTCGTTTCGACGGCGGTTCTGGAGCCCGCGTACGAACTGGGCGGCGATGCCTTCGACCATGCGTTCACCGAGGACGTCTTGCACGCCACAATCCTTGACGGCATGGGGCACAACCTGGCGTCCGGACTTGCCACCTCTGTCGCCATGGCGGGCTGCCGCAACGCCCGGCGCAGCGGGGCAGACCTGCACGAACTCGCGGGCACCGTGGACGAAGCGCTGGCGACGTGGCTTCCGGAGCAGTTCTGCACGGGTGTCTTCACCCAGTTGCACATGCCCACCGGTGTGCTGCGCTGGTGCAACTGCGGCCACCCGCCTCCGTTGCTCATCCGTCGCCACCGCCTGCTCCACAAGGCTTTGGAGCGGCCACCTGAGCCTCCTTTGGGTCTGCCCGCCAGTCTCGCCGGGACCGCCCGTCAGGTGCACGACGTCAGCCTCGAACCCGGTGACCGAATACTGTTCTACTCAGACGGTGTCGTGGAGTCACGCGATGATGCAGGCGAAGAGTTCGGCCTCGAGCGCTTCACCGACTACATCATCCGGTCGACCGCAGCAGGGCAGAGCGCCCCGGAAGTGCTGCGCCTGCTCATCCACGCCATCCTCGAACATCGGCACAACGAACTCAGCGACGACGCCACGATCTTGATGTTCGAGTGGCAGCCCCCTGATCCGTGACCGCAAGAGCCGGAGGGCGCAGCCGTGGCGCCGGACTCCGAGGGCACAGACGCTACGTCGGTGGATGCCGGGCGTAGCTCCGTCTCCGAGAAGCGGCGGGTATGGCGCCGCACATCTGCAGCGCCATACCCGCGCAGGCAGGGGCCCCAGGCGACGGGCCGCGGGTCCTTGGCCGCAGCGGCGCCCTGTTTGTCGGCCTTGCCGGCGGATGGTGCCGGAGGCTTGGGTTCTGTGGTGCCCGGCCGCAGTCACACCGCCTCGTAGCCGGCCGTTGTGGCGCCCGGCTGGGAGTCGGTCCACGACGCTCCTGCGGCATTGTGCCGGGCTGAGATCCCCCACGGCCTCCAGTGCCTCCGGCAGCCGGACTGTCGGAGGATCATCACGCTCGGCAACCATCGCGCCTCACGGGCTCAGTCCGCGAGGTCGGCCTTGCCGAACAGGACCGCGTAACTGGAGGGGAGCTGGCTGATGACCTGATTCAGCTCTCCGCCGGTGACGGCGTCGGCAACGGTGGTCAGGACCGCGCTGGCGTCCCACTGCGCCGTACGCGGCCGGGCATGGGTGCGCTCGGCGACCCGGCGGTAGAACTCCTCGATCCCGAAGCTCCTCGCCTGCTGCGGCGTGGCATGGGTCAGAACCTGTCCCAGTGGGCCGGGCAGCTGGGATGCGAGGTCCTTGACCTCCCCCGGGCTGATCCGTTGGGCCAGCACTTCCAGCACGGCGTTGGTGACGTCCGCGGCTTCGTGCTGGTCGTTGTATTCGCCTCGCTCGCGTACCCGGGCGAGGAATCCGTCGTATTTCATCGCTGCCTTCCTTCTGCCCGCTCCGGTCACCGCTGGTTATGGGGGTCGCCCGGTCCCCTGTCGGGCCGGCCGCGTCCGTCCGCCGGCGCGTAGCTACCGTTCGCAAGGCCCTTGGCGCGGGACTCCCGCACGGATTCACGCAGGGCACGGCGGAAGCGCCCGGGGCCCCAGGAGCGGCCGCCCACGGCCTGTTCGAGTCTGTCGCGGCTGGTCGGGCCGGTTTCTTGGAGCGTGTGGGTGATCTGTTCGATCTCGTCGTCGAGGCGGTGTTCGGCCATGGCGGACGTACGGCTTGCCGTGCCCGCGGTGCCGGCCATCCCCGGCGAGTACAGGGTGCTGCCCGGTCCGGTGCCCGGGCGGTAGCGGCGGGCTCCGGCGCGCTCCCGCTCCCGGCGGCGGGCGGTGCGCTCGGCGATCCGCAGTTCCCGCTCGTGCGCGGCCTGCCGGACGGGCGCGGGCCGGAGGCGGTCTCGTGCGTCCTGCGGCGCGGGCTCGTTGCGCCAGGCTGCCTCGGTTTCCTCGGCGGTGAGCGGCCGGGCGATGTTCTCCAGGGACTGTTGTTCGGCCCGGACACCGAAGAAGACCTCGGCCACCCCGCCCAGCGCCATGACTGCCGCTCCGATGAGGAAGCCGATGGCCACCAGGTCGGCATCGCCACTGTGAATCAAGCGGCCGAACAGCAGCGGGCCGGTGATTCCGCCCACGGCCGTGCCGATCGCGAAGAACAGCGAGATGGACAGGGCTCGGGTCTCCATGGGGAAGACCTCGCTCACGGTCAGGTAGGCCGAGCTCGCTCCCGCAGACGCCACGAAGAAGGTCAGCGAGACCAGCAGGAAGAACGACCATGTCGTCAGGGAGCCGTTGATCAGCAGGACGGCGAGGACGGCTGCCACGACCGCCGAGCCGAAGTAGGTGCCCGCGATCATCGGCTTTCTGCCGACGGTGTCGAACAGCCGGCCGAGAAGGAGTGGTCCCAGGAAGTTGGCGATCGCGAAGAGGACGAGGAAGTAGGGGATCGAGCCGGAGCCGACGTGGAAGAAGCCGTTCAGGATCGTGCCCAGGTCGAAGACGATCGCGTTGTACAGGAACGCCTGTCCGACGAAGAGCGCCAGACCGAGAACGGCGCGACGCGGATACCGCCGCAGAGCTACGCCGGCGATCTCCGTGAACGGGATGACGTCGCGCTGCCGTACGGTGACCGCCTCGCCCGGTTCCGGCAGCTCGCGGCCGGTCTCTTGGTGCACCTCGGCCTCGATCCGGTCGACGATGCGTTCAGCCTCGGCTTGATGCCCGTGGATGAACAGCCAGCGCGGACTCTCCGGCACATGGCGGCGGACCAGCATGATGCCCAGGCCCAGAATGCCGCCCAGGCCGAAGGCCAGCCGCCAGCCGAGGTCGGCTGCCAGCAGACTCTCGTTGAGAAGCAGCACGGCGACCAGGCTGCCGAGCGCCGCACCGACCCAATAGCTGCCGTTGATGGCCAGATCCACCTGCCCGCGGTTGCGGGCGGGGATCAGCTCGTCAATGGCCGAGTTGATCGCGGCATACTCTCCGCCGATGCCCATACCGGTGATGAAGCGGGCGAGGTAGAGGTACCAGGCGTCGTGGGCGAAGGCGGTCGCGACGGTGGCGAGGACATAGATGCCGAGCGTGACCATGAACAGCTTCTTGCGCCCGTAGCGGTCGGTGAGCCTCCCGAACAGGAGAGCGCCGGCACATGCGCCTGCCACGTAGATGGCGGCGGCAGTTCCTATGTCGGCGCTGGTCAGGTCGATGCCGCTGCCCGGCTCGGTCATACGGGCGGCAACCGCCCCGACGATCGTCACTTCGAGTCCGTCCAGAATCCAGACGGCGCCCAGACCGATGACGATCCGCCAATGGAATCGGGACCACGGCAGCCGGTCAAGCCGGGCGGGGACCTTGGTCGTGACGACACCGAGCTCGGCGGTGGTGGTCATGCCACGCCTCCTCGTTCAGGGCCACGGGCTGTTGCCTGGAGAGGGACAGAACGGGCCGGAATGGACACGTCCGCATAGGGTGGTCTGCTGTGCTGCGCTGCCACCTTCTGGGACACCGTTTTCGCTTTCTCCATGAGGGCGACACGATGCTCTGGCACTGCGCGCGTGGGTGCGGAGCGGAGGGAAGCAAGCGATATCCGACGGCCCAGGACGCCGAGCGTTACGCACGGGCATTCGACCGCGAGGACCAGGAGGACATGGGCCGGCGAGCACCGCTGGGTCTGCTCCCCCTTCGGCTGCTGCGCGCCTGGCGTCTGCGGCGCCGAAAGGAAGCCGGTGGGGAGCCGCCTGCCGAGTCCCCGCCGCCGTAAGGGGTCGTGACACGGGACGTCGTACATGAGTCACCCCGGGTGTCGAGCCTCGCCGGCCCGGCCGCGGTGCCGGACGGGTGCCCGGAACCGCGGCGTTCGCGTCTCAGCCGCTGCTCTCGGTGCTTTCACTCGTCTCGCTGATCTCGATGTGCCGGGGCTTTGCCACCTCGGCCTTGGGGACGGTGATGGTGAGCACCCCGTCCGACATCTGCGCATTGATCTTTTCGGTGTCGACCTCTCCGGGCAGCCGCAGCCGGTACTCGAAGGATCCGGTGCGGCGGGTGCTCCGGCGCAGGACGCCTTTGCGTTCCTTCTCCTTGATCTCTCCGGTGACCACCAGCTCCTGGCCGTTGGCTTCGACGTTGACGTCCTTGCTCTTGACGCCGGGGAGTTCGATCTCGACGTGGAAGGCGTCGTCGGACTCCGTGACATCCGCCAGGGGTGTCCACGCGACTGCGGGCGCCGCGCCTCCCACCGTGGATTCGATCAGTCCGCTCATCTCGCTGAGCAGTTGGTCGAACTCCGTCAGCGGATTGCGTGCCCAGCCAAGGGGCCTGTCCTGCATCGTGCCACCGCGGTGGCGCCGGACGGGCGTGGTCATTCCCATCGCCTCCTTCTCCTTCTCGTGATCTCGTCGCCCGCTGGGTGTCATGCGAGCCAAGCGGACTCCTTCGGACGGGTGTGCGGGGAGCTGTCGGTGCCACCGGGCGCGGCCGTGTGGCCCAGGTAGCGGTGCGCGAAGTGGATGCTCATCGCGCCTTCGCCGACCGCGGAGGCCACGCGCTTCACCGAGCCGCTGCGGACGTCGCCGGCGGCGAAGACGCCAGGCAGGCTGGTCTCCAACGTCAGGCAGTCGCGGCCCTGGCTCTGCCACAGCTCGGGAACGGAGCAGGCCTGCGCCTCCGCGCCGGTGAGCACGTAGCCGCGCGCGTCGAGGGCGAGCGCGCCGGACAGCCAAGCGGTGTGAGGGTCTGCGCCGGTGAAGACGAACAGGGCCCGCACCTCGAGGTGACGGTGCTCGCCCGTACGGCGGTCGACCACGGTGACCGCCTCCAGCGCCTTGTCGCCGTGTGCCTCGGTCACCTCGGTGCGCAGCAGGACGCGCACCCGCGGGTGGCGCTCGATCTGATCGATCAGGTAGCGGGACATGTGCGCCTCGAGGCTTTGCCCACGGACGAGCAGATACACCTGCGGTACGTACCCGGCCAGGAAGAGCACGGCCTGGCCCGCGGAGTTGCCGCCGCCGACCACCGCCACCGGGTCGGTACGGCACTGCTGGGCCTCGTAGACGGTCGCCGAGTAGTGGACGCTCGAGCCCTCCAACGGCTCGATGCCGGGCACATGGAGGCGGCGGTAGCGGGCGCCGGTGGCGAGGACGACGGTACGGGCGGTGACCTCGCTTCCGTCGGCGAAGCCGACAGCGTAGTGGTCATCCCGCCGTTCGAGCCGGGCCGCCTCCGCCGGGACGCTGATCCGGGCGCCGAACTTGTCCGCCTGGAGCACGGCGCGCTCGGTGAGTTCGGCGCCGGAGATGCCGGAAGGGAAGCCGAGCAGATTCTCGATGCGGGACGACGTCCCGGCCTGGCCGCCGGTGGCCAGCGCCTCGACCACGGTCGTGCCGAGGCCCTCCGAGGCGGCGTTCACCGCGGCGGCGAGACCTGCCGGACCGGAGCCGACGATGAGGAGATCGCCGCGGCCGTTGCCCGATTCCAGGCTCGGCAGGCCGATGAACCGGGCCAGTTCGGCGTTGCTCGGATTGCGCAGCAGGGTCGTGTCCCGCCAGATCACCAGCGGCGTCTGCTCCGGACCGACCGCGAAGCGCCGCAGCAGCGCCTCGGCCTCCTCGTCCGTCTCCAGATCGATCCAGCGGTGCGGCAGCCGGTTGCGGGCGGCGAACTCGCGCAGCCGCCGGGTGTCGGGCGAGTAGCGCGAGCCGATGATGCGGAAACCGGCGCCCTGCCCGACGAGCAGAGCGCGGCGGCCCAGGCAGGCGCGCAGCACCACATCGCCCAGGGTGGAGTCCCGGGTCACCAGGTCACGCAGCTGATCCATGGACAGGCCGAGGATCTCGGCGGGGTCCCTGACCACGGCGGTGTAGAAGGCCACCTGTCCGTTCAGGAGGCCGAGTTCACCGATGAAGCGGCCAGGGCCGTGCACACGCAGCAGGTGTTCATCGGGCGTGCCGTAGCCCTCGACGATGGCGACCGAGCCACTGAGGACGACGTAGAACATCTCGCACCGCTCCCCCTCCCGGATCAGCACGTCACCGGCGTCAACCGCGCGCCGCCGGCCATGCTGCGCCAGGCGGGTCATCTGGTCGTCCGACAGGCGGGGATAGGCGCCGTAGATGTCGGGAGTCTCGAAGGGGACGCTCTCCTCCGCCTCGTCCGGCACAGGCGCTGTGCCCGGCCGCGTCTCGTCGCCGGGCATCACACGAACGCCTCATGGACGTAGCACCACCGCCAGTCCTCGCCGGGCTCCAGCGACGCCACGATCGGATGGCCGTCGGCGGCGGCGTGACGGCGGGCGTGCCGGTTCGGCGAGGAATCGCAGCAGCCGACGTGGCCGCAGGTCAGGCAGAGCCTGAGGTGGACCCACGGGGAGCCGAGCAGCAGACACTCCTGACACCCTTCTGGGGTCAGCGGCTGGACCGGCCGGACAAACGCGAGGTGGGGGTCTGCGTGCAGGGTCATCCGGATCACCTTTCCCGGGCCGTGATCGACTGTTCCACCCACTGGCGCAGAGCGGGGGCGGGCGCCGCCCCCGCCTGCCGGGCGACCGTCTCGCCTTGATCGAGGACCAGCAGCGTCGGTACCGCCTGGACCTCGAACCGCCGCGCCAGGCGCGGGTTCCTGTCGATGTCGACCTTGACCAGTTTGATCTTGCCCGCGAGATCGGCGGCGACCTTCTCCAGCGCGGGGCTCACCATGCGGCAGGGGCCGCACCAGGTGGCCCACAGGTCGACGACGACGGGCACGGTGGCCTGCTCGACGACCTCGGTGAAGTCGTCGTCGCCCGCGTCGGCCATCCACGGCAGCGGCTGCTTGCAGTTGCCGCACCTGGGGCGGCCCTCGGCGACCGCCGGCACCCGGTTGGTGCGCCCGCAGTGCGGACAGGTGACGTTGGTGGCTTGCACGGTGCTCATGCCGCCCTCGCTCCCTTCACGTCCTCGGGCTGGTCGTAGGTGACCACCAGTTCTCCGTGCTCGGCGTCGACGCGGACCTTCGCGCCGTCCTGGACGTCGCCGCGCAGCAGGGCGCGCCCGACGAGTGTCTCGACCTCGTGGGAGATGTAACGCCGCAGCGGGCGGGCCCCGTACACCGGGTCGTAGCCCTGGTGGGCGATCAACTCACGGGCCGCGTCGGTGAGTTCGATGGTGATGCGGCGTTCGGCGAGGCGGCGGCGCAGTTCGTCGAACTGCAGCTCCACGATCCGCTCGATCTGCCGCTCGCCGAGCGGTTTGAACAGCACGATGTCGTCGACGCGGTTGAGGAACTCCGGGCGGAAGTGCCCGCGCAGCTCGCCCATCACCAGGGCGCGGGCGTCCGGCTTGATCTCGCCCTCGGCGGTGGCGCCGTCGAGGAGGTGCTCGGAGCCGATGTTGGACGTCATGATGATCACGGTGTTGCGGAAGTCGACGGTTCGGCCCTGGGCGTCGGTGATGCGGCCGTCATCGAGGATCTGCAGCAGGGTGTTGAAGACATCGGTGTGCGCCTTCTCGATCTCGTCGAACAGCACGACCGAGTACGGCTTGCGGCGTACGGCCTCGGTGAGCTGGCCGCCTTCCTCGTAGCCGACGTATCCGGGCGGGGCCCCCATGAGCCGGCTGACGGTGTGCCGCTCCTGGTACTCGCTCATGTCGAGGCGGACCATGTTCTCCTCGGAGTCGAACAGGGCCCGGGCGAGGGTCTTGGCCAGCTCGGTCTTCCCGACGCCGGTGGGGCCGAGGAAGATGAAGGAGCCGATGGGGCGGCGAGGGTCGCGGATGCCGGAGCGGGCGCGGATGACGGCGTCGGCGACGAGCTTGACGGCCTCGTCCTGACCGATGACGCGCTCGCGCAGTATCTCGTCGAGGCGCAGCAGTTTCTCGCGTTCGCCCTCCTGGAGGCGGGCGACGGGGATGCCGGTCCAGGCGGCGACGATCTCGGCGATCTCCTCCTCGGTGACGACCTCGCGCAGCAGCCGGTTCTGCCCTTGTTTGGCGGCCAGTTGCTCCTCCTCTGCGGCGAGTCGGCGCTCCAGCTCCTGGAGGCGGCCGTAGCGGAGTTCGGCGGCGCGGTTGAGGTCGTAGGCGCGTTCGGCCTCCTCCGCCTCGTGGCGGACCTGCTCCAGTTCCTGGCGCAGCTCCTGCACGCGGCGGATCGCCTGCCGTTCGGCCTCCCACTGGGCATGTTTGGCGTCGGCCTCGCCGCGCAGGTCGGCCAGTTCCCTGCGCAGCTCCTCCAGACGGGTTTTGCTGGCGGGATCGGTCTCCTTGGACAGGGCCGCCTCCTCGATCTCCAGGCGGGTCACCCGGCGGGTGATCTCGTCGAGTTCGGCGGGCATGGAGTCGATCTCGGTACGCAGCCGGGCGCAGGCCTCGTCGACGAGGTCGATGGCCTTGTCGGGCAGGAAACGGTCGGTGATGTAGCGGTGGGAGAGCGTCGCCGCCGCTACCAGCGAGGTGTCCTGGATCTTGACGCCGTGGAAGACCTCGAGGCGTTCGCGCAGGCCGCGCAGGATGGAGATGGTGTCCTCCACGCTGGGTTCGTCGACCAGGACCTGCTGGAAGCGGCGTTCGAGGGCGGCGTCCTTCTCGATGTGCTTGCGGTACTCGTCGAGGGTGGTGGCGCCGATCATGTGGAGTTCGCCGCGGGCGAGCATCGGCTTGAGCATGTTGCCCGCGTCCATGGCCCCTTCGGCGGCGCCCGCGCCGACGACGGTGTGCAGTTCGTCGACGAAGAGCAGGATGCGCCCCTGGGCGGCCTTGACCTCGCTCAGTACGGCCTTGAGGCGTTCTTCGAACTCACCGCGGTACTTGGCGCCGGCGACCAGGGAGCCCATGTCGAGGGCGAACACGATCTTGTCGCGCAGTCCTTCCGGCACGTCACCGCGCACGATGCGCTGGGCCAGACCCTCCACGATGGCGGTCTTACCGACGCCGGGGTCGCCGATCAGAACGGGGTTGTTCTTGGACTTGCGGCTGAGGATCTGGGTGACGCGGCGGATCTCGGCGTCCCGGCCGATGACGGGGTCGAGCCGCCCGGCCTTGGCCTCGGCGACCAGGTCACGGCCGTACTTCTCCAGGGCCTCGTAGGCCACCTCGGGGTTGGCGGAGGTCACGCGCTGGTTGCCGCGGACCTGGGTGAGCGCGCCGAGGAAGGAGTCCCGGGTCACGCCGTGCTCCTTCAGCAGGCGCCCGGCGGCGGTCGCCGAGCCCTCCTCGGCCAGCGCCAGCAGCAGGTGTTCCACGGACACGTACTCGTCCTTGAGGCGTTTGGCCTCCCGCTCGGCCGCGTCCAGCAGCCGGGCCAGGCGCTGGGTGACGAAGACCTGGCCCGGCGCCGCGCCCGGGCCGGTCACCTTGGGCCGGCGGGAGAGCTCCTCGCGTACGGCCGCGCGCAACTCCCTGGGCTCGGTGCCCGCCTGCTGCAGCAGCCGCGGGATCAGGCCCTCCTCCTGGTCGAGGAGGGCGAGCAGCAGATGTTCGCCGTCGACCTCGGTGTGGCCCAGGCGGCCGGCGGCGCTCTGGGCCTCCTGCAGGGCTTCCTGTGACTTCTGGGTCAGGCGGTTCATGTCCATGGTGGTAGATCACTCCTCATGCCTGCACGCCGCAGCGCGGCTTCGAGCAGGCTGATGCGGTCGAGCAGGTCGAGCACCAGACCGAGGGACGCATAGTTCAGGCACAGGCCGGTGCGCAACCGCTGGACGCGGGCCAGGGCGGCCGGGGCCGTTGGGGCGAACACGAGCCGTCCGGAGGCGTCACGGCCGGCGTCCACCAGTCCGAGGGCGACGAACCGACGGATCAGATCGGGATGGAGGCCTGAGCGGCGGGCCACGGTCTCCAGGGAGAGCCTGGGCACGGGCACGATCGCGTACTGCACGCCCACCTCGTACGTGCGTGCGTGGGACGGGCGGGCCTCGGCCGGTCGGTCGCTCATCAGGTCCTCCTGGGGTCGAACGAGGAGACAGCGGCAAGTTCCTCCAGCAGCTCGCGCTCCCGGTCGCTCAGCCGAGGCGGCACCATGATCCGCAACTCCGCGTACAGGTCTCCGTTCGCGCCGCGCGGGCCCGGCATGCCCTCGCCGCGCAGCCGCAGGCGCCGTCCGCTGGAGGACCCGGCGGGCACGGTCACCTTCGCCGTGGCACCGCTCGGCGTGCGCACCGGCACGGTCGCGCCCAGCGCCGCCTCCCACGGGGTGACCGGAAGCCTCACGTGGACGTCCCGGCCGTCGAGCCGGAACTCGGGGTGCGGCTGGATCCGCACCCTCAGGTACAGGTCCCCGGCGGGAGCGTCGTCGCCGCTCCCGCGCCCGCCCTCCCCGGCTAGCCGGATGCGCTGCCCGTCGGTGGTGCCGGGCGGCACGTCGACCTGGTAGCGCCGCTGCCCGGTCGGCCCGGCGAGGGTGACCGTACGGCGGCCGCCCCGATAGGCCTCCTCGACGGTGAGCGGCAGTTCGGCCTCCTGGTCGGCGCCGGGCACGCGCATCCGCCCGGCGCCGCCGAACAGCGAGCCGAACAGATCCTCGACGTCGACCCCCTCGCCGTCGAAGCCCGTCGTGGAGTACCGCACCCGGGGGCCACCGCCGGTGGTCCACCGGAAGCCACTGCCGGCTCCGGCGCCGGCGCCGGCGCCGGCACCCGCGGCGACTCGCTCCTCCCAGTCCTCCGGGACCTTCCGGAAGTCCTCGCCGAAGCGGTCGTACCGGGTTCGCTGCTCCGGATCGGACAGGACGCTGAAGGCCTCATTGATCTCCTTGAACCGCTCCTCCGCCTGGGGGTCCTTGTTGACGTCGGGGTGGTACTTGCGGGCCAGGGTGCGGTAGGCCCGCTGGATCTCGTCCCGGTCGGCGGTGCGCTGAACGCCGAGCACCTCGTAGAAGTCGCGTGCCATGGACGGTCACTCCCGCTTGGCGACGGTCACGGCGGCAGGCCGCAGCTGCCGCTCGGCCTCCCCGTAACCGGGTCGCAGCACCTGGACCACGGTGTTCGGATCGGCGTCGGGATCCTGGACCACGCCGACCACTTCGTGCCGGGCCGGGTCGAACGACACGCCCTTCTCTGCGTGACGCGGGTAGCCCAGCCGCTCCAGGACGTTCACGGCCTGGTCACGCACAGCCCGGACACCTTCGACAATCGCACCGGGGTCGGCGGCCGCGTGGCTCAGGGCAAGTTCCAGGTTGTCGATGACGGGCAGGAAGGCCGCAGCCGTACGGGCACGTTCGGCCCCGGCCACCCGCTCCAGCTCCCTGGCGTGGCGTTTGCGCAGGTTGTCGAGGTCGGCCAGGGCGCGGCGCCAGCGGTCCTCGGCCTCTCGCAGCGCGGCTGCGTATTCGTCGTCGGGTGCGGCGGCGCCGGTTGCTGCGTCGGGCCCAGGCTCGGCCTCCTCGGTCGGCGGTCCGGGCTGCTCAAGGTCCCCGCGCGGCGGCTGTACGGCGCCTTCCGGTGGCGGGTCGGGCTCTCGGCCCCGGGGTGGGATGGGCATGGCGGGCACCTCAGCCCTTGTCGAACTCGGCGTCGATCACATCGTCGTCGCCCCCGGCGCCGCCCGGCGCGGCCCCGCCGGAACTGGATCCGTCCGGTGAGCCGGTGCCCGCCGGACCGCCCGCGGCGGCTTCCGTCTGGTGAGCCGCGAGCCCCGCGAAGACCTGCTGGAGTTCGGACGTCAGCGGCCGGACCTTGTCCGCCCCGGCCTCGTTCTTGACCGCCTCGCGGGCCTCGGCCACCAGCATGTCGGCGCGGGCCTTCTCGTGTGCGGGCGCGGCGTCGCCGAGCTCGCCGAGGCGCTTTTCGACCTGGTAGGCGATGGCGTCCAGTTCGTTGCGGGCGTCGACTGCCTCGCGCAGGGCCTGGTCCTCGCCGCGGTTGCGTTCGGCTTCCTGGACCATCCGCTCGACCTCGCTGCGGTCGAGGTTGGAACTCTCGCTGATGGTGATGCCCTGCTCCTTGCCGGTGTCCTTGTCCCGTGCGGTGACGTTGAGGATGCCGTTGGCGTCGATGTCGAAGATGACCTCGATCTGCGGCTCACCGCGCGGCGCGGGGCGGATGTCGGTGAGCTGGAAGCGACCCAGGACCCGGTTGTCGGCGGCCCTCTCCCGCTCGCCCTGCAGGACGACGACGTCGACGGCGGGCTGGTTGTCCTCGGCGGTGGAGAAGGTCTCGGAGCGGCGAACCGGGATGGTGGTGTTCCGCTCGATGATCTTCGTCATCACGCCGCCGCGCGTCTCCACGCCCAACGACAACGGGGTGACATCGAGCAGCAGGACATCCTTGACCTCGCCCTTGAGGACCCCGGCCTGGATCGCGGCGCCCATCGCCACGACCTCGTCGGGGTTGACGCTCATGTTGGGCTCCTTGCCGCCGGTCAGCCTCCGCACCAGGGCCTGGACGGCGGGGATGCGGGTGGAGCCGCCGACGAGGATGACCTCGTCGATGTCGTTGTCACTGACCTTGGCGTCGTCCATGGCCTGACGCACCGGGCCCAGGCAGCGCTCCACCAGGTCGCCGGTGATCTGCTCGAACGTGGACCGCATGATCGTCGTGGTCAGGTGCTTGGGCCCGGAGGCGTCGGCCGTGATGAAGGGCAGGCTGACCTGCGTCTGGGTCACCGAGCTGAGCTCGGTCTTGGCCTTCTCGGCGGCCTCGAAGAGTCGTTGCAGGGCCTGCGGGTCCTTGCGCAGATCGATGCCGTTCTCCTTCTGGAAGCCGTCGGCGAGCTGGTCGACCAGCCGGCGGTCGAAGTCGTCGCCGCCCAGATGGCTGTCGCCCGCCGTGGACCGTACCTCCACCACGCCGTCGCCGACATCGAGGATGCTGACGTCGAAGGTGCCGCCGCCCAGGTCGAAGACGAGCACCGTCTCGTGCTGCTTCTTGTCCATGCCGTAGGCGAGGGCGGCCGCCGTCGGCTCGTTGATGATCCGCAGCACTTCCAGGCCGGCGATCCGTCCGGCGTCCTTGGTGGCGGTGCGCTGGGCGTCGTTGAAGTAGGCGGGCACCGTGATGACCGCCTCCGTGACCCGCTCTCCCAGCTGCTTGGAGGCGTCGTCGGCGAGCTTGCGCAGCACCTGCGCGCTGATCTCCTCGGGCGCGTAGAGCTTGTCGCGCACCTTGAAACGGGCCGCCCCGCCGTCTCCCTCGACCACGTCGTACGCGACGGCCTTGGCCTCTTCGGAGATCTCGTCGAAGTGCCGGCCGATGAACCGCTTGGCCGAGTAGATGGTGCCCTTGGGGTTGAGGATCGCCTGTCGGCGGGCCAGCTGGCCCACCAGGCGCTCGCCGGTGTCGGTGAAGGCCACCACGGACGGCGTCGTGCGGTTGCCCTCGCTGTTGGGTATGACGGTCGGCTCGCCGCCCTCCCAGACGGCGATCACCGAGTTCGTGGTGCCCAGGTCGATGCCTACTGCCTTGGCCATGAGGAACTCCTTCCGCGACGGGCGGCCCCCGTGCGCCCTCGGAGCCGCGCCCGTCTTCCGCAATCGCTCAGGTGACGGCGGGACCGCTCCGCGGGCGGCTGCTCGTCCAAGCCCCGCTGCGTGTGCTGGTGCCGGTCCCGCTGGGCAGCTCGGCCAGCAGCCGCACCGCCTCGTCGGCGACCGCGTCGTCGGCGACGACGTCATACCGGCCGGGCTGCATGAAACTCACCGAGGCGAAGTCCCGGCGGCCACGCTGGGCCGCGTACACCTGCAGGCCGAGCAGAGCGCCGACGAGTGCTCCGAAAACCGGCCCGTACAGGGCCAGGAGCAGTGCCGACACGACCGGGGCCAGCCAGTTCGGCAGCCCGAAGATCCATCCCAACAGTGCGCCGGACAGGGCGGCGCTCGCCGCGCCGTGCAGGGCGGCCCCGCCACGTCCCATGCGGCCGGTCACCTGCTCGACCAGGCGCACGTCCTGCCCGATGACCCTCTCGACGGGAAAAACCTGATCGGAAAGGTGATCGACGGCGCGTTCCGCCTTCTGGTAGGTGCTGTACGAGGCGATGGCCCTGCGGGCCTGCTCGTTCATCAGCCAGTCCTTCCCGCCACGGCCACCGGTGTACCCGGGCGATCCCGGGCAACCCCAGAGTGGCAAGCGGGCAGTCCGCTCCGCCTGCACCCGGCAGGTCAGAAATCGACGCACTCGGTCACTCCATGAGAACAAGGCCAAATCCCGACAAGCCGGATGACCTTGCCTAGGCTGGGTACGCGGGCCTCGCCCAGGCGTGGATCCCACGATTCGCTTGATCGCCTCCGATGACCGGAGAACGGAGTGATCTATGGCCTGCCGTCCGTCACAGAGGTTGTCCCCTGACGTCTTCGGCCACGAAGCGTCCCGCCTCCCGAGCGACACCGCGGGCACCGAACGGCGCGACCCCCGTCCGCTCGCGGTGCTGGACCCACACGGGCTGCTGGTGCTGTCCCGCACCCTGTTCACCTGTGTGGAGCAGAGTGAGATCGTGCGTCTGGCCATGCGGCATGTCAGTGCCCTTGGTTCCTACAAGGCCGAGGCCGGATACCTCGCGACGGGCGACGGTTTGTCTCGCGTCCCCGGCCAGGACGCGGGAGCGCCACCGGTCGACGACGCAGGCATGAAGGAGCTGGGCGAGGCTGACGGCTCCGTGTCCCTTCCGGAGCGGTCCTGGAACTGGGCGTTCGGCCTGCGCGGGGCCGGCGGTCTGCTCGGCTACATCGTGGTCTCCTCCCACTCCGGACCCGACGAGGAGGGGCACTTCCTCCTCTCGACCCTCGTGGGACTCACATCGGCGGCCCTGTCACTGGCGGCCACGCGCGCCTCGCAGCACGACGACGCCGGCGAACTGAGCCGACTCCGCACCGAACGGGACACCGCACTGCGGCAGCTGGACGCAATGCGCTCCAAGCTGCACCTGCAGAAGACGGTGCACGAGACCCTCGCCCGTGTCGCTGCCCGAGGCGGCGGCGAGGACGCCATCACCCAAGCGCTGTACGAGCTCACCGGGCTGTCGGCGCTCATCGAGGACCGGTTCGGCAACCTGAGGTCCTGGGCCGGTCCCGACCGGCCCGACCCTTATCCGGTGCGGTCCTCGACCTACCAGGAAGAGATGCTGGGGCAGGTCGCGCGCGAGGCGGGCCCGGTCAGGGTCAAGGCCCAGCTGATCGCCCTGGCCCGGCCGCGCGGCGACCTCCTCGGCGTACTCGCCCTCGAGGACCCCGAGGCGACGGCCGACGAGCACACCATGTTCGCCTTGGATCACGCCCAGCGCTTGCTCGCTCAGGAGCTCCTGCATATGCGCGAGCTCACCGAGGTCGAACTGCGGCTGCGCCGCCAGCTGATCGACGACCTGCTGGAGGGCACTGACGAGACGAGCGCCTACGCCCGCGCCGAAGCCCTCGGCCACGATCTGCAACGCAGCCATTACGTGGTCGTGGTGCACTGGCCGGGAAACGCCGCAGACGACTCCTTCACCCGGGCCGTCGAGCAAGCGACGGCCACCACGGCGGCGCGGCCGCTGATCACCCGTCGCGGCGACCGTGTGGTCCTGCTGACCGAAGCAAGGCCCGACGACGATGCCGTGCACACGGCGCTGGCCCATGAGCTGGGGACGCCCGGCGGCGCGATCGGGGTGAGCACCCGCTGCGACTCCCCGGACGGCGTTCCCCGCTGCTACCAGGAGGCACTGCGGGCCCTGGAGGTGCGGCAGAACTCCCGCCAGCGCAGCGGCACGACGTTCTTCGACGACCTCGGGCTGTACCGGATCCTGGGGCCCGGCAACGATCTCCGAGAACTCGAAGGCTTCGTGCGAGAGTGGCTCGGCCACCTGATCGACTACGACGCAGAGCACGACACGGAGTTGGTGGAAACGCTCTCGCGCTACTTCGACTACGGAGGCAACTACGACGATGCGGCCGCCGCGCTGACGGTCCACCGCAGCACCCTGCGCTACCGGCTGCAGCGCATCCGTGAGATCAGCGACAGCGACCTGGCAGATGTGGACACCCGGCTCAATCTGCAGGTGGCAACGCGCGTCTGGAAGATCATCCTGGACGGGCGGCCCTGACCACGGTCACCCGGAGGGCCGGTGCAGCGGGTCAGCCCGACGCTCGAACAAGTCGCCTGTGACCTCGGCGGACGCTCAAACTGGTCAAAGTCGGTGTCTAGCTCACGCCGGGCCGGTCAAGGTGGTCACGGCCGGGCGTGCCTCGTACCGGTTCAGCGGTTCGACGCCCAGCCGTACACCACGCTCACCCGCGTAGTCCGCGATGGGCCGCAACCGTTCGCGCCCCTCCCGGGGCGTCGCGACCCGTTCGTCGGCCGTCGCCCACCACGTGCGGCCGACGGCCGCGTAGATGGGCCCTACGACGTGGGCCGCGCCGATCTGCTGGGCGACGTCGACGCACTTCAGGAGGTGCGCCTGGGTCGCGCTGACGACGTCGGGTGAGGAGGCCACCAGATCCCGGCCTGGTGGCATGACGGCGCACAGCACCGGCCGCAGCTCATGCCGGCTCAAGATCTCGGCGGTCGATTCGGCGTCCCAGTCTCCGACCTGCTCGAGGGGCAGCTCGATCGCTCCGAACTCCCAGTCGGCGATCTTCTCGGCGAGGTCGGACAACTGAGGCGTCGTCAGCGGAGAGGTCCATACGAACGTGTTGACGCCGAACACGCGAGGACAAGCTGAGAGATGCTTCGGAAGTGGCGCTGCATGCAGCGCGGTGCAGCCACCGATCAAACCCACACATACATGTTCACATATTCGCTAAATGGGGCAAAAAGAGAGACTACGAGGCGTCGATGCGGTCTACAGGAGACCCGTTCGACGCCAACCGGTCACTTCGGTGCCGGCCGCTCCCGGGCGGCCGAGCATCGGAAAGGAGCCCTTTCATGGCCGACATCAACGTCGCGCTGCACGTACAGGTCGAGGCCCTGCCCGGCAAAGAGGAAGAGGTCGCTGCCCTTCTCCGCGAGGGCCTTGCCCTTGTGCAGGAGGAGCCTGGCACCGTCGCCTGGTTCGCCGTGCGCCTGAGCTCGTCCACCTTCGCCATCTTCGACGCCTTCCCCGACGACGACGCGCGCCAGGCCCACCTCGCCGGCCGCCTGGGCAGCGCCCTGACGGAACGGGCCGGCGAACTGTTCGCCCAACCGCCTTCCGTCGAGCGACTCGACGTCCTCGCCCACAAACTTCCCTGAAGACCAGGCGGATTGGTACACGCCCGACGCGTCGGACTGATCCCGACCCAGCTCGAATGTGTGTGCCTGGAAGCGGAGTTGATGGGCAGACCGGCTGACACGGCCGTAAGGGGTGAGCGCCGGCCCACGCGCTGCCGTGGTCCCGCAGTCATGGCCCGAGAGAACGTGGAGTCCGGCACCGAGGCCCTGCTTCTGCGCTGCAGTGGGTGGGTGGGTGGCCCTCCCTCGGTTTGATCCAGGGAGGCCGCGTCGCGCCAGAAGAGGAGGCCTTGGTTCATCACCGCCATCGCGATGATCGGCGGGGCCTTCGGCACCAGCCTCGAAGGGGACGAGAAGGCGCCCGACGCCGCCTATGGACGACGGCAGCGTGAGCGTCAGCGGATGCTGCGGCAGATGTCGCGGCCGGAGCGAGGCCGACGCAAGGGCGCCGGACACCGCCGACGGGTGGCGCCCGGGCCGCGGCCCGGGCGTCACAGGGCGAGGACGTGGAGGTCGACCAGGTCGAGCAGCGCCCGCAGGGCCGAGCTGGGCCGCCGGGCCGACGACGTGCCGAGATGCATGCTCCAGCGGAGCATGGTGCCGTGCACGTCCAGGACGTGCAGGCCGGGGGTGCGGGCGACGGCGAAGGCGGGCAGGAAAGCGATGCCGAGACCGTGCCGGACCAGTGCCGCCCCCATGTCGATGTCGGGCACTTCCAGTGCCACCCGGCGTACGACGCCCGCCGCCGCGAACGCCCGGTCGACCACCTCGCGGTTGCCGTAGCCCGGCGGGAAGTCCACGAAGGGCTCCCCCGCGAGGTCCGCAAGTGCCACCTCCCCCCGCTGCGCGAGCGGATGGGCGGCGCTCACCACCAGGACGAGCGGCACGGTGGCCAGTTCCCGTGCGTCGATCCCGGCGGGTTTGTGCTCCGGCAGCGACAGGAAGGCCACGTCCAGGTCCCCGCTTTGCAGAGCGTGCGCCAGTCCGGCCGATCCGGTCGTCGCCAGCCGCAGACGGACGTCGATCGCCGGATGCCGCGCGTGCAGCTGCCCGAGGAGCGCAGGCAGGTCCACCACCTCCACCGAGGCCATGGCGCCCACATTCACCGTGCCGCGCAGCGTGTCCTGTGCGGCACGTACGGCGTCCTGGGCCGCCTGGGCGGCGTGCAGGGTGGCCCGAGCCTCTGGCAGCAGCGCGGCGCCCGCCCCGGTGAGCCGGACCTGCTGCGACGTGCGCTCGAACAGCGCGCAGCCGAGCTCGCGCTCCAGGGAGCGGATCGCGGCGGACACCCCGGACTGCACCACGTGCAGCCGACGGGCGGCCCGCGTGAAACTCAGCTCCTCGGCGACCGCGATGAACTGCTCCAGCTGACGTAGCTCCACACGAGAAGTATCACTCGCATTGCTCGAACCCAGCAAAAACATTCGTTGGCAATGATCCAGGCTGGTGAGGAAGATGGAAAGCGCCATCCACTTCTGCTCGAGGAGGGGTACCCCTGCCTGCCGTTCCGACGCCGCTGAGCCGTCCCACAGTCGACGCTCCTGGCGACCCGACTCACCGGATCCCTGCACCCGCTCCCGCCGACCTGCCGCCCCGTGCCCGGCGCCGTGCCTCGCACGCGACCGGCTTTTGGTTCGTGGCGGTGGCCTTCACCGTGCTGATGGCCTTCGGCACCGCGCCGACGCCGCTGTGGCCGCTGTACGAGACCCGGGACCACTTCGGCGCGACCACGGTCACGGTGGCGTACGCCTCGATGGTCGTGGGCGCAGCGGCCGCCTTCCTCGGACTGGGACACCTGTCGGACCGGCTCGGCCGGCGGCGCATCATCGTCCCGGCGCTGCTGGTCGGCATCGTCGCGTCGATCGTACTGATCGTGTGGCGGGACCTGCCGGGGCTGATCACGGGCAGGATCCTGAACGGTGTCGGACTGGGGCTGATGGCCTCGACCGCGACGACGTACCTGCACGACCTCCACCACGAGGCCCGTCCGGAACGGACGGGTTCGGTGCTGCCCGGCATTGTGGCCACCGCCGCCAACCTCGGCGGCCTGGCCTCAGGGCCCCTGGTCGCCGGAGCCGCCGCCGAGTGGCTTCCCACGCCCCTGATCACCACCCAGGCGATCTTCACGCTCGCCATGGCAGTGTGCCTGGCGCTGGTGCTGTCCACCCCGGAGACCGTGGACCTGGAGCTGCCCGCGGCCGAACCGCCCAGCAGGTTCGTCCTGCGCCCTGGCGGCCGGCGGACGTTCGGCGCGGCCGGCGCGCTGGGTGCCTTCGCCTTCGCGATCCTCGGCCTGATCTCCTCCCTCGGGGCGAACGTGCTCCACGGCACCCTGCACACCGACTCGCACCTCGTGGTCGGCCTGGCGGCCTTCCTCATGTTCGGTTCCGCGGCGGCCGCCCAGCTGGTGCTGGGCCGCCTCCCACTGCCCCGGGTCCTGACCGTGGGGGCGGTGGTCTTCCCGGTAGGCCTGGTCCTGTGCGCCGTCGCCCTCTACCACCCGGCGCTCTGGCTCTACCTGGTCGCCGTGTCCCTGTCGGGAGCCGGCTCCGGTCTGCTGTTCAAGGGAGGCGTCGAACGTGCCGTTTCAGTGGCCGAGCCCGCCTCACGCGCGGGCGTCCTCGCCGTGTTCTTCGTCGTCGCGTACCTCGGAATGGGCTTGCCGTCCGTCCTGTTCAGCATCGCCCTGCGGCACTTCGCCGTGCAGATCGCGATGATCGGCTTCGCGGCGGTCCTCTCCTGCGGCGCCGTTGTGTCGGTTGCCGTCGCGTTGCGCGATCGCGTACCCCGTCCCGGCGAGCTTTCGGCGCAGTCCGCTCGCCCCTCCTGACCTGCCCGCGGCGCATGCGACACGGCCGTCTGGGAGGCGCGGACCTGGGCACTCGGTGCGGGTGCGCGTGACACGGATCCGCGGCAGACGGGAGGCCCGAGATGTCTGCGGAATCGGCAAGAACGATCGCGCTCCCCTCCGGTGAGGAGATCGCGGCGCTCGGGCAGGGCACCTGGTACCTGGGCGAGGACCCGGCCCGGCGTGAACAGGAGATCGCCGCGCTGCGGCTGGGCGTGGACCTGGGCATGACCCTCGTCGACACGGCGGAGATGTACGGCGACGGTGCAGCCGAGGAGCTCGTCGGGGAGGCCCTCCGGGGACGCTGGGAAGAGGTCTTCCTGGTCAGCAAGGTGCTGCCCGGCCACGCCGACCGGAAGGGCACCGTCGCCGCCTGCGAGGGCAGCCTGCGGCGACTCCGCGCGGAACGGCTGGACCTCTACCTGCTGCACTGGCGGGGACGGTGGCCACTCGAGGAGACCCTTGCGGGATTCACCGACCTGATGGAGGCGGGGAAGATCCGTTACTGGGGCGTGAGCAATCTGGACGTCGCCGACATGGTCGAGCTGACCACCCTCCCCGGCGGCGACGCCGCGGCCGTCGACCAGGTGCTGTACAACCTCTCCCGGCGCGGCATCGAGTGGGATCTGCTCCCCTGGTGCCGCGCGGCCGGGGTGACGGTCATGGCCTACTCCCCGATCGAGCAGGGGCGGCTGCTGAAGGTCGAGGCTTTGGGTGCCGTGGCCCGGGCCCTCGGAGCCACGCCGGCCCAGGTGGCGCTCGCCTGGGTGCTGGCACAGGGGGGCGCCGCGATCCCGCGTTCCGGATCACCCGACCACGTTCGGGAGAACCGCGGCGCAGTGGACCTCCACCTTCCTACCGAGGCGCTCGACGCCCTCGACGAGGCGTTCCCGCCGCCCAGCGGGCCCACGCCCCTGGAGATGCTCTGAAGGAGTTGGCCGCCGAGGCGGCGCCGACACCGGGTTGGCCTTCACCTCCCATGGCAGCGTGCCGGCGGTCGGCAGTGCTGACGGCAGCGTGCAACTGTGGGACATGACGCGCCCCAACGACCACCAGAACTTCAGACCACCCAGTTCCACAGGCCTTGACGGGTGCTCGAGCTCCAGCCACGGCGGGCCCTCAGTGCTATGCGACAGTACAGAGGGCGGATGTGGTTGCGGCCCATTCGCTTGGTCGCAAGCGGTCAGCAACATGCCCGCGCCAATCCCGACCAGGAAACTACCGATCACGACTGTTGTTTCGGGTGCGGGTAAGGACGAGCGCGCGCTTCTTCCCTCTGTGGCGTCCCGGGGCTCTGCCTGCCGTTGCTGCAGGTCTGTCCGGAGCCTCTGCGGTGGCATCAGCCTGTAAGCGACCACGGACGAGGAGCGATATGCGCCTCCTCAGGCGCCAAGGGAACGTGTCCGACGAGAGCCGCCAGGGGAACGTGTCCGACGAGGCCAGGCGCCTGTCCGAATGCTCCGCGGCGGGTACACCGGACCGGGTTCTTTCAAGAAGTGTCTCAAGGAAGGGCGGGTCGCCCCAAGGAACGGGGATGGCGGTCTTCGCCTGCAGGTAAGGTTCGCCGGTCCACCATCCCAACAACCCCAATGGCAATCGCGCTTGCAGTTGCTGGTCGAGCTGGGTGGCGTCCGTGTGGACGCTCAAGCAGGCGGAACATGCGCGGAGATGGTCGTCGTCCGGGGGTGCATCGGGCCACAAGGCCATGTGGCCGATCACATTCCTGCAGGCCCCACGCTCCACCCGCTCTAGATGCAGGGCGGTGCGGAACTGGCGCAGTGTGCTTCTGGCCCGGTCACTTGCAGTCGGAACGGCACGGGGGAGCAACCCTGTGATACTGGCCGTCAAAGGGGACGCGTCCCCTTCGACCACCGAGTGCCACAGCAGACACCGGGTGGTCGCGGACAGACGCTCGAATGCGATAGCCAACTGGCCGTTATCGTCCCAGGGCCACCGGGATCCTGCCGAGACCCAGTCCCTGAAGTGCGGTGACAGTATTTCAGGTTCCAGGTGCCAGCTCGTGATCGCGGTCGTGCGTACGTTCGCCAGTAACTGGAGCCGTAAGCAGCCGCGATGACGACGGTCCGCAATGGGCTCACCGGACAGCAGCTGGTGCAGCAGGCCGGCAAAGACATGCCATGTCACCTCGCGCGCATGCAGTGGACTCGCGAGGCACTGAAGGGCGTAGGCCTGTACGGCGGAGCAGTGGCGGCGATACAGATGCCGAAAGCAATCGACTTCGCCGGTGCGGACCGCATGCATCAAAGCTGCGTCAGAGAGGGACTGCGGCGGCGGCCGCATGCCCGCGAGCAGTTGCACTGTCAATCCCTTCAAACGGAAGCACGGAAACCCTGTTTTTGCGCCGAGGCCACCTCGTGGGTCCGGGCGTGAGCTTCCGGGACGCCTGGGCAACTTCCGGCCTGTGGCGCTGCGTTTGCGCCTTGACGGACAGCCCTCGCCGCTTGGTGGGCCGGGACCATGCCGATCCCCGCGATATACGCCCGCTGTTCCATCGGCGCCGTCCCGGTGTCGGGCGGTGCCGCAGGTACCCACACCACGTGTGGCGATCCGATGCTAAATAGCGGTGGCAGCGCACGAATACAGGCACTCGCTGGGGCATGCGTCCGCAGAGGTGTGGCACACCTCCATACCCGGCCCCATCGCCGGATCAATGCGTCAACGGAACTCCGGGTCGGACGGCTGACGTTTCTGTGCCATGACCCAGACTTCCCTCGCAGCACGCTCGTCACCTACAAGGGAAACCCCGTGGGACTCGGTGCGGGTGTCTCGGGGTCGCGAATGCCGATGACCACCTCGTAGCCGAGAGCAGCGAGTTCGCCGACGACGCTGGTGACGGTGACTGCGCAGCACATGCGGGGTGAGGTTCCTCCGGCAATCGGGTTTGACTCGTGGTCTCGTCCGGCCTGCGGTCCCGACGGCCGCGGTCACCGGGAGCAGGGGAGGTGGCGCTTCGTGGGCGCCGGGCAACGTGGCGCCACAGGAGTGCGGCCCCCAAGACGATCAGGGCGATGACGGCTGTCGCGGGGCCACTCATGGTGAGGATGTGTTGGAGGGAGATCGCGGCGGCATACCCGACGCCGACTTCGGCTGTGGCCCACAGGCAGGCGGCGGTGACGCTGTAGGGAGCGATGCGGCGGTAAGGGAGTCGGGTGGCGCCCGCGAAGTGCGGAGCAAGGGTGCGGAGCACCGGCAGGAAGCGGGCGAGGAAGACGGCCCGGCCGCCGTGGCGTGTCATCAGCGTCTCGGCCCGGTCCCAGAGGGCGGCCGGAATGCGACGGCCGACCCGGCCGGTGCGCAGTCGGTGACCGAGGAAGCCGCCGGTGCGGTGGGCGAGGAAGTCACCCGCTGCCGCGGCCCCGGCCGCGACCGCGATGACGAGAGGAAGGCTGACCTGGCCGGTGCGGGCGAGTACTCCGGCGGTCATGAGCAGGGTCAGCGTGGGGACGAACGCGCCGATCAGGAGGATCGATTCGGCCAGCGCGGCCGCAGCCACCACTGTGTAGACCAGGCTCGGCGAGAGGTGACCGAGGGTGTTGATGAGCATGTTCACCGCCGGACCTCGCCGGTGTGCTGTTGGGGAAGGCCCGAGTCGGCCGGGGGACGCTGCAGGTGCCAGACATGCGCCGGCGGCAGGTTGGCCCAGACCGTCCAGCGGCAGGCGGCGTAAGCGCGCCGGTAGGCGGTCATGATCTCGTCCACTGCGGCGTGGCGGCGCGTTTCGGCGCGCGAGGTCATCAGGGTGCGGGCTGTGCGGGTGCCGAGGTAGGCGTAGTAGGCGAGTGTGCCTCCGGGGTGCAGCAGTTCCATGTAACGGGACATGATGCGTTCGACCTGCGCAGGGGTGAAGTTGGTCAGGGGCAGGCCGGAGATGATGACGTCGTAGCGTCGGCCTACGTCGAACTCCTCGACATGGGCCTGGTGCACCCTTGCCTCCACGGCGTGGCCGGCCAGGTGCAGGTGAGTGGCGACGAGGCGATCCAGACGGGCGGCGAAGCGCGGGTTGGCCTCGACGATGTCAAGGTGGCTGCCGCGGGACAGGTGAGGGATCAGGGCCCGAGTTGTCGCTCCGGTGCCGGCCCCAGCCTCCAGGACTGCGAGGGGGCCGGGCGGCAGGGCCCGGACAGGGCCGGTCAGAACGCGGCACAGAGCGTTGCCGCTGGGAGCGATGGCACCGGTGGTCCGCATATCGCGAGCCGCCTCGATCAGAAACATCCAGCCTTCGGCCTGACGCTGGGCCAGGACGCGTTCGTGGGACGTGGTCCAGTCATTCATGGAATGAACGTTAAGAATCCGCGTCCGGCCGCGAATCCGCCGTTGTACGGCGGGTTCCCCCTACGAAAGTAGGGGGTGAGCGTGCACGATCGTGGGTGGAGAGCAGAGCTGCACGGTCTAGGTTTGCCAAGGTGGATACAGGCAAGATCTCCAGGTGGGCTGCCGTCGGCGCGCGGGCAGGGGTCGTGGCATTCGGCGTGCTGGTGACCGTCACGAAAAGCGTGTCCGTCAGTGGCGAAAGGTATGTGATACCGGCCGCCGCCTCAGCGCTCGTGTGCGCAGTGGTCTTGCTGGTGCCGCGATGGCGGTGGCCTGTGTCGCCGGTGGTAGTGACCGCTGTCACCACGTGGTGGGGTTCGCTCACCATCTTGCTGCTGGCCGTCGTCATGTTCGACCTGGCGGTGGCGCGCCGGAGGCGTACGGCAGCGGTCTGTGCCACAGTCGCCTTGAGCGTCAATCTGCTCGGCTTCCCCCCGACCCGGTTCTCTGTGGACGGAGCCTATTTGACCGTGCTGGTCACGTGGCCGTTCGCCCTCGTCGTCGGACTGTGGCTCGGCAATCGGCGGCGTCTGATGCGGGCGCTGGCCTCCGAGATGGAGCATCTGCGCGTGGAGGCGCAACTGCGCGAGGAGGCCGCCCGTGTGGCGGAACGGTCCCGTATCGCGGCGGAGATGCACGATGTGCTTGCCCATCGGCTCAGCCTGATCGCCCTGCACACCGGTGTGCTGGCCACCAAGGGCGACGCACTGCCCGCCCCGGTGACTGAACGACTCGGCCTGCTGCGCACCGCCTCCACCGAAGCTCTCAACGACCTGCGCGACGTACTCGGGGCCCTGCGCGAGCCCGACGCACAACCCCAGGCCGCGCTCCCCCCAGTCCTCATGGACGTTCAGGACCTGGTCGACGAAGCCCGCGCCGCCGGCCAGTCCGTCCACCTGACGGCCCAGGGCCGGCCGGAACAGGTCCCCACCACCCACCGCCTGGCCGTGTACCGCATCGTCCAGGAAGCATTGACCAATGTCCGCAAGCACGCCGACGGCGCCATGGTGACGGTGCGCGTCGACTACCGGACGCCGGCCACCCTGGTCGAGATCACCAACACCGCCAGCACCGTCGGTACCGTAGCCGTCGACTCCCGCTACGGACTCATCGGCCTGCGCGAACGCGTCACCGCCCTGGGCGGATACCTGCACGCCGGCCCCGCCGGCGCGGGCGCCTGGCGCGTGGCCGCCCGCATCCCCCACCCCCTTGACCTCGGACAGAGCGGCGATCCCGCATGATCCACGCCATGATCGCCGACGACGACGCCCTGGTCCGCCTCGGCCTGGCCGACCTCCTCGACGGCGACCCGGACATCGAGGTGACCGCCCAGGCAGCCAACGGTCTCCAGGCCATCGAGCAGGCCACCGCCCACCGCATCGATGTGGCCCTCGTCGATGTCCGCATGCCCCGCATGGACGGTATCGCCGCGACCACGCGGCTGCGAGCCCTGCCCCACCCTCCGAAGGTGATCACGCTGACCACATTCGATCTCGACGAGTACGTCTACAACGCCCTGGCCGCCGGAGCCGACGGTTTCCTGCTCAAGGACACCGACCCGGCCGAAATCCTGCGCGCCGTCCACCTGGTGGCCGCGGGCTCGGCCATGCTCCACCCCGCCGCGGCCCGCCGCGTCATCGACCGCTACCACGCGGCCAACCAGCCCCGGACCACCACGGCCCGGGCCCGGCTGAAACGGCTCACCCCGCGCGAACGCGATGTCCTCGCACGGCTCGCCCGAGGCGACACCAATGCCGACATCGCCACCCACCTCGCCATGCGCGAAAGTACCGTCAAGGCCCATGTCAGCCGCATCCTGACCGCGCTGGACGTCACCAACCGCGTCCAAGCCGCACTCCTGGCACGCGATGCAGGACTCACTCCCTGACCAGCCGGTCTCCGCGGGTCCGACACGTCCCTCCTGCGTCCCCCTGCGAAGCGAACCGCACCCACTGACCCGACACCCTCGACGCGGTCAGCTGGATTTCGCGACGGGCTCTGTCATCCGCGTACGGTCTCCGCAGAGTGTGGGCAGCAACAGCTCCAGCCGGACGCCGCGCGCCTGGGGCAGTGCCGAGACCATGCCGCCGTGGTTCTCGGCGATCTGGCGGACAATGGCCAGGCCGAGGCCCGAGCCGGGCAGGGAGCGCGCGGCAGGCGAGCGGTAGAAGCGGTCGAAGACATAGGGCAGGTCCGTTTCGGGGATGCCGGGGCCGACGTCGGTGACGCCGACCAGTCCACCGCGGGTGACCTGTACACGTACCGCTTCCCCCGGCGGGCTGAACTTGAGCGCGTTGTCCACGAGGTTGCCGATGGCCCGTTCCAGAGCTTCCGGGTCCCCGTGCACCATGCAGGGCTCGGCCACGAGTTCCAGCCTCACCCGAGTACCGCGGGCACGTGCCCGTTCCACAACGCGCAGGGCCAGTTCGTCGAGGCGGGTGTCCTCGGTATGACATACGGACTGTTGACCGTAACGGGACAGATCCACCAAATCATTGACCAGGCCGGCCAGTTCGTGCGCCTGGCACAGTGCATCGCGCAGGAGTTGCGGGGCCTGGGGATCGTCGAGTCCCTGGTCTTCACCGAGCAGTTCGAGGTTGGTGGTGAGGCTGGTCAGCGGGGTGCGCAGTTCATGCGAGGTGTCGGCGACCAACCGGCGCTGGCTGCGCACCGAACGGTCCAGGGCCGTGATCATCGCGGCGAAGGCGCGGGACAGCCGCCCGATCTCGTCACGTCCACCGGCCTCGACCTCTGCCGAGAGGTCCTGGGTCCGGCCGGCGTGCTCGATGGCCTCGGTCAGCCGACGCACCGGGCCCAGTACCCGGTTGGCAGCCAGGCGGGCTCCGACTGCGGCCAGCAGTGTGCCGCCGAAAACGATCACGGCGAGGACTTCGCGCAACTGGGAGAGGGGAGCATCGACTTCCGCAGCCGGCACCGCCGCGCGGACCAGAATGCCGGGGGCGTCTGCGAGCGCGGCGGAGTACACCCGCATCGGCGAGCCGTTCCACGCCGCGTCGTGGAAGTAGGCAGGGCTGCGCCCCGCGGCGACGTCAAAGTCCCTGCGGGTCAGGGCGACGAACTCCTTTCCGTCACTGCCGATGCCCGCAGGCAGGAGCGCGAACTGCACAGTGGTGCCGCCGATCTGCAGCGGGGTGTCCGGGATCCGCCCCGAGGCCTCGGCTGCCGTCGCCTCCTTGAGCTTGAAGGCGCTCAGCAGCTCCGGTGCCTGCCGGGTAGCGGCAACCAGGGTCTGGTTGGCATGGGTACTCAGCCGGGCACTGATCAGGGGGTAGAGGACCGCGGAGGCGGCAGCCAGGGCGAGCAGCACGACAGTCGATCCAGCCAGCGCTACCCGGTTGCGCAGGCTCACGGCTTCTCCCGAAGCACATAACCCATGCCTCGCACGGTCTGGATCAGCCGCGGTCCCCCGCCGGCCTCCAGCTTTGTGCGCAGGTAACTGATGTGTACCCACAGGGTGTTCGAGCTCGGTCCGAAGTCGTACCCCCAGATGGCCTCGAAGATCACGCCCCGGCTGAGGACCCGGAGCGGGTTGCGCAGGAAGAGCTCCAGCAATGTGAACTCTGTCCGGGTCAGCTCCAGCTTGCGTCCATCGCGATGGGCGGCGCAGGCCGCGGTGTCCAACTCAACGTCCGCGTAGCACAGCAGTTCCTGGTCTGCACCGCTTCGCCGCAGCAGAGCGCGGACCCGGGCCCGCAGTTCCTCCAGGGCGAAGGGTTTGGCGAGGTAATCGTCAGCACCCGCGTTCAGCCCCGCGACCCGGTCCTCCACCAGATCACGGGCCGTCAGCATGAGGATCGGTGTACGGTCTCCCCGAGAACGCAGGCGACGGCACACGTCCAGGCCGTTGGGCGCGGGCATGAGGACGTCCAGAACCACGACATCCAAGCTGTCACGCGTCAACGCCTCCAGGGCCTCAACGCCGTCTGCAGCCTGGGAGACCTCGTAGCCGTCCCGTCCCAGGGCATGCGCCAATGAGCGGCGGACCGCTGCGTCGTCGTCTACCACCAGCACACGCATTGCGCTCGGCATTCCTCTCGGGCCGTGGAACCGGACCAGGCACTCCCCCGCGGGTCTGCCGGGCTGGGCGAGCGAACGTCCCATCGCTCGCCCAGCCCGCCTGTCACAGTGTCCCTACTTCTTCGTCAGCCCGGCCGGCAATTGGCCGTCTCCCTGCAGGGCAAGCTTGAGCTTGTTCTCGCCCACCCCCAGCACCTTCGCAAGGCCGGCCTCGTCCTTGGGTGACGTCTGCTTCAGTGCGCCCTCGACCTTGGCCTGGGACAGCCCCAGCTTCACGGCCAGCAGTCTGACGAAGTCGTTGGAGTACCGCAGTTCACCGACGCCCGGCTTGGTGAACTTCGGAGACTGGGCCGACTGGTCGGTGAACGCGGCCAGCAGGGCCCTGGCCTTGGCCTCACTGATTCCCAGGTCATGAGCGAAGATCTGGACGGCCGCCTCGCTGTCCAGGGTGCCACCCTTGGCCAGCACCTTGGCCTTGACGTCGGCGAGGGCTGCGAGGATCTGGTCGTCGCTCACGCCGAGCTTCTTTGCAAGCACCGCCAGCCGGTCGTCGCCGGCCGGCTCGGCGAAGCAGACCTTGCCCCCATGCGGGGCCTTGGCGACCGCCGCGCGCAGCTTGGCGAGCAGCGTCGGGTCCAGCGACACGGCCTTGGCCTTCGTCCCACCCGACGCGACGAGGTAGCTGCCCGGTTGGCCGCCAGGCTTCAACTGCACGCAGGGCGCGGCGTCCGTGCCGCCCTTCTTGACCTGCTGCGCCGTCGCTGACGGCTCGGGCTGCCGGGCGGAGTTGCCGGTCGAGGCCATTGCGTTGCCCCAAGTCGCTCCGGCCCCGATGGTGAGCGCCACGCTCAGGGCCGCCACTGTCTTCGTCCTGCGACGCATGTCTGCTTCTCCTCTGTCGTGCGCGCGCCGGGCCAGTGCGCCGGCGCTGCGGGAACAACCCTCGACCGGCAGCCATAACGCAACTCTCACCGCACCTTAAGAACACCTTCAGACCTCGGAGAGCAGCCACCGCTTCGCGGCGGCCATCACAGGACTCACCGCCGGCAAGGCGCCCACTGTGCAGACGGTGGCAAAGATCGTTCGGAACTTGCGGTGCCGGTGGTGACGATCTCGTGCACCGTGGTGCTGCGCCTGAAGATGACACGTCGGCTGTCAGCGGGCCGGTCCCGGTACTGCAACGCGATCGGCGCGGAGAGTGATGGTGCCCCTGGCGGGTCGGTTGTGCGTCGGGTGGTACACGCGACGGTGAAGCTCCCCGGTTACCGAAGGGCTCGCTCCCGGACCGGTCAGGAAGCGATCGACGTCGTGGGCGTTGCCTGCCCTGCCGTGCATCCGCAGCGCACGGCGCCGGGGCGCAACCAGCCGCGCAGCCACGCAAGATGCCTCCCCGCCGGCCCCGTTGCGTGGTCATCCGGCTGCGCGTCCAGGTGCCGTGTCCCGCACGTGGTGTCCCGTAGACGCTCCGTGTCCCGTACGGACCGGCCTGCCGATCGGTGTGGCGCCGGCCGCCGCCGGGGCGTCCGCGAGTCTCACGGGGTCGCCACCACCCGTCCATGGAAAAGCCCCCCATCACGCCCCTATGAAGAGTGGGTTACGCATACATGTCATCCCGCTGGGAGCGGGTCGCACACTACGGCCAGCGGTTGTGGTGATGCCGTCACTCCCTGGGCGTCGACGGTGCGAACAACCCGTGTCCAACGATCCCCAACCAGAAGGAAGTCATGGTGCGTTTAGCACGAAAACACAAGGTCGGAAGCCGTCTCGCCCGTAGCCTGGGCGCGCTGGCCGCATTGGCACTCCTGCTGGTCGCAGGGGTGGCCACGGCCAGCCCGGCCATCGCCTCCGGGCTGACGAGGATCAGCGGCTTCGGCTCCAACCCGGGCAGCCTCAACATGTACAGCTACGTCCCCGACAACCTGCCGCCCAATGCGCCGCTCGTGGTCGCCCTGCACGGCTGCACCCAGAGCGCGAGCGACTACTACAGCAACTCCGGCTGGCCGAAGTACGCGGACATGTACAAGTTCGCGCTGGTCTTCCCCGAGCAGCCCTCGTACACGAACCCGATCGTCAATTGCTTCGACTGGGGCACCCCGTCCAACGACAGCCGCGGCCAGGGCGAGGCTCTGTCGATCTACAACATGATCCAGTATGCGGAGACCAACTACCATGTAGACCCGCACCGGATCTACATCACCGGGCTGTCGGCGGGCGGCGGGATGACCGCCGACATGCTCGCGGCCTACCCCGACGTCTTCGCCGCGGGCTCGATCGACTCCGGCCCGGCCGCCCAGTGCTCCACCACCGGCATCTTCAACACCAACTGCACAACTGGAACCACCAGTCACACCCCGCAGCAGTGGGGCGACCTCATCCGCGGCGCCCACACCGGCTACACCGGGCCGTACCCGCGCGTGGCGGTCTGGCAGGGCGGCGCCGACACCAAGGTCAACCCGGCCGAGCTGACGTACAGCAGGGACGGGTGGACCAACGTCTGGGGCATCGGCCAGACCCCGTCCAGCACCCGGTCGCTGCCCGGCGGCACGACCGAGAACCTCTACAACGACGCGCACGGCGACCCCGCGGTGGTGACATTCATGGTCTCCGGCATGCAGCACGGCCTGGCCGTCAACCCCGGGTCAGGCGCCGATCAGTGCGGCACCACCGGCACCTACTACCTGAACTACATCTGCTCCAGCTACTACACCGCCAAGTTCTTCGGCCTCGACCAGGCAGGTCCCGCCACCCCCACCGGCCGCACGGTTGCTGGCACCACCAACCGCAGCGCTCGCTGAGCTGGAACGGCATCTCGGGCGCGGCCTCCTACAACCTCTGCCGCAGCGGCAGCAAGGTCAACACCTCCGCGTCACTGGCACCAGCCACACCGATTCAGGCACACCCTGGAGGAGACCGGTTCCGGCAGCTACGTCATTGCCGACGGTCAGTGCTCACCTCCTGCACTCCGACCACGAGTCCAGTAGCAGCACTCCGGTTGGCAATCCGTGGACGCTGAGGCGGTGAAGTCCAGGCCCAGCCCGAGCGTCATGAGGCCGGTGGCAGATCCCATCCGGTGGCCAGACCGACCGTGACGCCGCGAGCGCGATGGCCCTCGGACACGCATCGGCGGGCGAAGCCCGGACAGTCGCGGCAAGCCCAACGGCACCCGTCCCTTCGAGGCGGGTGCCGTTCCGTGGGCCTGCGAACCCCAGCGGCCGTTTGTTGACATGGGTCAGTGGTCGTCAGAACCTGACCGGGTTGCTGGAGCCGAGGGAGCGCAACAAGACGCTGACATGTCTGGCTGGGGCCGAGTTGGTGACGGGAGCCCAGCATCCCACAGTGCAGTGGCTGCAGCTCTTCCTCCCCGAATCCCCTTGGGAACACGAGCGGATCAATGCCCGGCCTCTGCACGGCTTCTATGACTCCCGTCGCATCCAGAGACGGCTCGCCACCTCAGCCCGGTCGAGTTCGAGGAGAACCACCTCTCCCGGTGTGGAGGGGGAGGCGCTGATCAGTTGGGCAGGGCGGGTTGACGGGGTTTCAGGTTCGTCGGTTCGGCCGTTGCATGGTCTGCGTGGCACGGAACAGCCTCGGATACTCTCGTGCCCGCTCGGCGGCACCTCTCCGCCTGCTCGGTCCACGGTCGCGAGCTGGTGCCCGGCGCCTGGACCGGCGTCGGGCCGGATCACGGCGACGAGCGGCGCCCGTCGACAGGTCGTCGGAAACGTAGTGGAGCATCTGCAGATTGCCCGGATTGGAGCCGAAGCCCGTCACCTCCTGCAGCCCGGCGGCTTGCGCCGGGACCGGGGAGAGTGCGAGGACGACGGTGTTCAGGGACAGGGCCAGTACCACGGCGGGCTCGGGACGCGACCACGTGAGTCGCCACGAGCGGCGTGGTTTGGAGGAGCTGAAGCGGGGTTCATAGTGCACCGGGTCCCGCTGCCGGGGCCTGGGCCTGGGCCTGGGCCGGACGGAGGATCAGTCCAGGGAGCAGGTGTTGACGAGGTCGCCGGAGGAGGCAGGTCGGGTGACCGTCCGGCTCGCCGGCGGTTCCTCATGGCGCTCCACCCAGGACGTCATGGCGGTGAAGGCGGCGCGGTAGCAGGGAAGGATCGGCCGCAGCTTGTCCGGGTGGGTGTCGTAGAGGCTGTCGACGTGGGTGCCGCCCTCGATCCGGTAGTACCGGTGCAGTGCGGACCGGCCCTGGTCGGCGACCATCCGCGCGTAGACGTCGGACTGCGCGCCGATGGGGAGCAGTGCGTCCAGGGTGCCGTGCAGGGTGATCATGGGTTTGCCTATGCGGCCGGTCAGGGACACCCGGGCCACTGCATCGTGGACGGCACCGGGACGTGCGGTGTAGTCGTAGGCGGCGTCGGAGGGGCAGGGCGCGAGGATCTCCTCGGCTGTCGAACCGGCCGACGCTCCAGGGCAGTTGGAGTCATAGCCGGGGTCGAACTCGGCGCGGTAGATCTTCTGCGTCAGGCCCCAGTACACCTTCTCGTGGTACGGCCACAGGAACTCAGAACCGCGCGCGAATCCGACTGCGTACATGTCCTCGTCGGTGGCCTGGCCGAGTTGGCGGGCGACCGCGGTGGGCAGGAAGGTGAAGAGGTTTGGGCCGTCGGGCCGCCACAGGGCGCCTTCCCAGTCGACGCCGCCGTCGTAGAGCTCGGGGCAGTTCTCCAACTGCCAGCGGGTGAGGTAGCCGCCGTTGGAGATACCGGTCATGTAGGTGCGGCGCGCGGTGTGTCCGTAGTGCTGGGCGACCACGGCCTTGGCGGCGAGAGTCAGTTGAGTGGTGCGCCGATTCCACTCGGCGACCGCGTCGCCCGGATGCTGACCGTCGGTGTAGAAGTCCGGGCTGCTGTTGCCCTTGTCGGTGGAGGCGAAGGCGTACCCCTGCGCCAGCACCCAGTCGGAGATGAGGGTGTCCAGGGAGTACTGCTTACGTACACCGGGGGCTCCGGTGACCACCAGCTTGCCGTTCCAGTAATCGGGCAGGCGGATGACGAACTGGGCGTCGTGGTTCCAGCCGTGGTCGGTGTTGAGGTGGGAGGAGTCGGGGAAGTAGCCGTCGATCTGCAGGCCGGGCACGCCGGAGGGGTTGCGGGTGCCCTGGGCGGTGAGACCGGCCCAGTCGGCAGTGTCGGTGTAGGGGGTGCCGGCGAGTGCGCTGGTCGTCAGGTCGTTGTGGCAGGAGACCCGCTGGAATTCGGCGCCGGGGACGTTGACCGGGCGCCTGTGGCCGCACGGGCCGACGGGGCCGTCGGCGGCTCGGGCCTCAGTTCTGGGGGTCATCGCTGCGGTCGCCAGCAGGGCCGCGGACAGGATGGTGGTTCGTCGGCTGGGATGCATGATGCGGCTCCGGATGCTGGGGGAACGAGGACGCGGTGGATGGTGCACAACCTGCTGATGGCGCCGGACCGTTGGCCGCGATCAGGTCTCGAATCGCCTGCGCAGCGTCTTCTTGTCCACCTTTCCGACGCCGGTGCGAGGGATGGCCTCCATGACCTCGATCCGGCCGGGCAGCTGCCAGCGTGAGAAGCCGCTGCGTTCGAGGTGGTCGCGGACGCGGTCGAGGGTGATGGTGCTGCCCAGGCGCGTGGCGACGCAGATCAGGGGGCGTTCCTGCCACTTGTCGTCGGGGACTGCGATGACCGCGGCCTCGGCGACCTCGGGCAAAGCCATGACGGCCGATTCCATGTCCACCGACGAGATCCACTCGCCGCCCGACTTGATCAGGTCCTTGGCGCGGTCGGCGACGACCATGTAGCCGTGCGGTGAGCCGATGGCGATGTCGCCCGTACGGAACCAGCCGTCCTCGGTGAACGCGTTGGCGCCGTCCCCTCCGAGGTAGGAGTCGGCGATCCAGGGGCCGCGTACCAGCAGGTCCCCCATCGAGGCGCCGTCCCACGGAAGCGGGCGGCCGTCCTCGTCGCGGATCTCCATCTGGACGCCGGGCAGCGGCAGTCCGGCCTGGGTGCGGACGACGTCGGTGATCCGTTCCTCGTCCCAGTCCCGCATCCGCTCCTTGGGCCAGGCCAGCGAGGCCAGCGGGGAGGTCTCCGTCATGCCCCACACCTGGACCAGCGGGATGCCGAGGTCGCGCCGGTAGCGTTCGATCAGTGAGCGGGGCGGGCGGGATCCACCACACAGCAGGTGACGCAGCTCCGGCAGGCCGCCGCGCGAAGCGATCTCGTTGGCTACCGACATCCAGATGGTGGGCACCCCGGCGGCGACCGTGACCCGCTCGGCCGCCATCAGCTCGACCAGGGCGGCGGGGTACAGCGAGCCGCTGGAGAAGACCTGTTTCGCGCCGTACGGAGTGGCCGTGTACGGGATGCCCCAGGCGTTGGCGTGGAACATCGGCACGACCGGCAGCACGCAGTCTGCGGGGCCGATCGCCATCGCGGCCTGGGAGGAGGCGGCGATGGCGTGCAGCACGGTGGAGCGGTGCGTGTAGACCACGCCCTTGGGGCGGCCGGTGGTGCCTGAGGTGTAGCACAGGCCCAGCGGCGCTCGTTCGTCGATGTCCTGGGGCTCGTACCTGCCGGGGTGGTCTGCGATGAGCTCCTCGTAGGCCACGACTCCCGGCAGCGTGGTGGGGGGCACGGTGTCGGAGAGGACCACCAGGTGGCGAACGCCGCTGAGGCCGCCACGCGCGTGCACCTTCTCCAGAAGGGGCAGCAGGTCGGGGTCGACGAGGACTGCCCGGTCGTCGGCGTGATCGATGACGTACGCCAGGTCCTCGAGGGACAACCGCAGGTTGAGAGTGTGCAGCACGCGTCCGGTACAGGGGATGGCCCAGTACGCCTCCAGGTGCCGGTAGCTGTTCCAGGCCAGGGTCGCCACGCGGTCGCCGGGCTCCAGGCCGAGGGCGTCGAGGGCGTGCATCAGCTGCTGGGCGCGGCGCGCGAAGGCGGCGTAGGTGTACCGGTGCACGTGGCCGTCCGGGAACCGGGTGACGACCTCGGTGTCGGGGAAGTAACGCGGGGCGTGCCCGAAGAGCAGCCACGTGGTCAACGGGGTGTCCATCATCGCCATGGGGCACATCGTGGGCGCCGGGCGACGGCTCGGCCACGGCGGATTCCCACGGTCCATGAGCATCCGGTGTGGAGTGGATCCCCACCCCGCCACTGCGCGCGGCGACTGGTGACCGGGAGGAACCCACATCCGCTGAGGGCACGGTGTGGAGGTTGTCTCCGTAGCCGCCGGGGGTGTCCGAATTTAACGTCTGCGTCACATCGGCATCCGCCGGCGTATCCCCCGTGCAGCCGAGGCGGTCATGAGACAACCGCGCGCCATTCTGGCCACGCACCAACTGTCCAAGGAGTTCCAGGGCTTCCGCGCCGTGAACGAGGTGGACCTGAGCATCGTTGAAGGCACCGTTCACGCCCTGGTCGGCCCCAACGGGGCCGGCAAGACCACGCTGTTCAACCTGCTCACCGGGTTCCTGAAACCGTCGGGCGGGCGCATCACGTTCGCCGGGCACGATGTCACCGGGCAGCCGCCCGAGCGCATCGCGCGCCTCGGTGTGGCCCGCTCCTTCCAAGTCACCAGCCTGTTCCCGCAGATGACGGCCCGCGAGCACGTGGAGCTGGCGCTGCAGTCGGGCACCGGTCTGGGCCGCCGCTTCTGGCGCAGCGACAAGCTGATGCGCCGCTTTGCCGCTCGGGCCGTCGAGCTCCTCGACGAGGTCGGCCTGGCACGGCTGGCCGAACGGACCGCCGAAAGCCTGCCGTACGGGCAGAAGCGGGCCCTGGAACTGGCCATCGCGCTCGCAGTCGACCCGAAGCTGCTTCTGCTGGACGAGCCGACGGCCGGCGTGGGCCTGGAGGACGTAGGCCGGATCACGGCGTTGATCTCCCGAATCCGTGCGGGCCGCACCGTGGTGATGGTCGAGCACAACATGAGCATCGTCGGCTCCCTCGCCGACACCGTGACCGTGCTGCAGCGCGGCGAAGTGCTCGCCCAGGGCCCGTACGACCAGGTGAAGGCCGACCCGCTGGTCATCGAGGCGTATTTGGGGGCCGAGGTTGCTTGAGATCGAGAGGGTCAGCGCCCGCCACGGCGAGGCGACGGTCGTGAACGACGTGTCCCTGCGGGTCGGCGAGGGCGAGGTGGTCACCCTGGTGGGGCGCAACGGCGCCGGCAAGACCACGCTCTTGCGCTGCGCGATGGGCCTGCACCGGTCCATGTCGGGCCGCGTACGGTTCGCGGGCCAGGATGTCACCACGGCGCCCCCGCACCGGCGGGCCCGTCTCGGCCTGGGCCTCGTCCCCGACGACCGCGGCATCTACGCGGGCCTTTCGGTGGAGGAGAACCTCACCCTGCCGCCGGTCAGAGGGTTCTCACCGTGGCCACTGGAACGGATCTACGACACGTTCCCGGCACTGGCGGCCCGCCGGCGCTTCTCCGGCGCCAAGCTCTCCGGCGGGGAACAGCAGATGCTCGCGCTGGCCCGGGTGCTGCGGGCCGGAGCGCGGCTGTTGTTGTGTGACGAGCCGACCGAGGGGCTGGCCCCGGTCATCGTCCAGCGCATAGGCGAGATCCTGCGCGAGGCCAAGGAGCACGGCGTGGCAGTGCTCCTCGTGGAGCAGAACCTCCGGTTCGCCACGACGGTCGCCGACCGCCACTACCTCCTCGCGCAGGGCCGCATCGTCGAGTCGCTGGACAACGCCGACGCGCGGGAGCGCGAGGGCGAACTGCTGGCGCACCTCGGACTGTGACACACCATCACCTTTCACCACCGCGCCGCATTGAGTGACGTATCGATCAGGAGGCACCACAGATGAAGCGCACATTGTCGACGGTCGCGGCCACGGCTGCGGTGGGGGCGCTCCTCGCGGGCTGCGGCGGAGGCGGGCCCAGTTCGGGCGGCGGGAAGGTCAGCAACGGCAAGATCGTGCTCGGTGTGCTCACCGATCTCTCCGGCGTCTACGCCGACATCGCCGGGCCGGGCTCGGTCGACGCCGTGCAGATGGCCGTCGACGACTTCAAGAAGAAGCACGGCGACAAGGCGGTCACCAAGAGCATCGAGGTCGTCAAGGCGGACCACCAGAACAAGCCGGAGGTCGCCAACACCCAGGCCCGGGAGATGTACGAGCGCAAGCAGGTCGACGCCCTCTTCGACGTGCCCACCTCGTCGGCCGCCCTGGCGGTGGCGACCGTCGCCCAGCAGTCCAAGCGGCTGTACTTCAACACGGCGGCGGCGACCACCGAACTCGCGGGCAAGAGCTGCAACCCCTACACCTATGAATGGGCGTACGACGCCTACATGCTCGCGCACGGCACCGGCGCCAAAGTGACCGAGCAGGGCGGCAAGAACTGGTACATGATCTACCCGGACTACGCCTTCGGGCAGGACATGCAGGCGAAGTTCACCACCGCCGTCCAAGCGGCGGGAGGCAAGGTGGTTGCCAAGGATCCCACCCCCTTCCCCAGCGACAACTACTCCACGTTCCTGCTCAAGGCGCCCGGCCTGCACCCGAAGCCGGACGTGCTCGGCGCCCTCCAGGCGGGCGGCGACCTGGCCAACGTGGTCAAGCAGTACGAGCAGTTCAAACTCAAGGACAAGGGCATCAAGCTCGCCGTCGGCCTGCTCACGGACAGCGACATCAAGGCGATCGGCGCCGACAAGCTGACCGGGACGATGTTCACCACCGCCTGGTTCTGGAACCTGGACGCCAAGTCCCGTGCGTGGGCCGGCCGGTTCAAGCAGCGCACCGGCAAGTGGCCGACGTTCGACCAGGCGGCCGACTACTCCGCGGCCACCAACTACCTGGACGCCGTGCAGAAGGCGGGCACCGACCAGGCAGAAGAGGTCTCCAAGAAGCTGGACGGGATGAAGGTCGACGACTTCTTCGCCCGCAACGCCACCGTGCGCGCCGAGGACCACCGCGTCGTCCACGACGCCTACCTCGTCCAGGTCAAGGACCCGGCGAAGGCGAAGGAGGACGGCGACTACACCGAACTGGTCGGCACCATCCCCGCCGCCGAGGCGTTCGACAAGCCCTCGCCGGACTGTCACATGAGCTGACCCTCCCAGACAGGCGGCCCGCCCGCGACGCGCGGCGGGCCGCCGCCCGACGACGGGACCACCCATGACCTCGTTCCTGCAACAGACCTTCAACGGGCTGGTCAGCGGCAGCTTCTACGCCCTGCTCGCGCTCGGCCTCGCCGTCATCTTCGGAATGCTGCGCGTGGTGAACTTCGCCCACGGGGCCGTCTACATGCTCGGCGCGTTCGGCGCGGTCGTCCTCGCCGACAGTGCCGGGCTCGGCTTCTGGTGGGCGCTGCTGCTCGTACCCCTGGTCCTCGCGGTGGCGGGCACCCTGATGGAGCGGCTGCTCATCCGCCGCCTCGCGGCCCTGGACCCGCTCTACAACTTTCTGCTGACCTTCGGCATCGCCCTGGTCTGCCAGGACCTGCTGCGCATGAAATTCGGCTCGCACTCTCAGCCGTACGCGCACGCGCCATTCACCGGCTCCGTCGACCTCGGTCTGTTCGACTTCCCCCGCTACCAGGTCTTCGTCCTCTGCATGTCCATCGTCACCTGCCTGGCGGTGTGGCTGCTGCTGACCGGCACCCGCATCGGCACCATCGTGCGGGCGGCCACCGAACGTCCCGAACTGACCCGCGCGTTCGGCATCGACACCAAGCTCTGGGTGACCCCCGTCTTCGGCTTCGGGATCGGTCTCGCGGCGCTCGCCGGAGTGCTCGCGGCCCCCATGCGGGCGATCGACTCCTCGATGGGCGGCGACCTCATCATCACCGTGTTCGCCGTGGTCGTGATCGGCGGACTCGGTTCCGTCTTCGGCTCGGTGCTGGCCGGCTTCGTCATCGGCATGCTCCAGGCCCTCGGCAACCTGTACGTCCCCCTCCTGTCCCAGACCTCAGTCTTCCTGCTCATGGCAGTCGTGCTGCTGATCCGGCCCGCCGGGCTGTTCGGCAAGGAGGAACACGCATGATCCCGGCCCTCCTCGGCAAGCTGCGCCGGTATCCCACCGCCGTCCGGTGGGGCCTGCTCGCCGCCGGGCTCTTCGCGGCCCTCGCCCTGCCCTGGCTGCTGTATCCGCCGGTCGCCGCCGACATCCTGTGCTGGGGGCTGTTCGCCGTCGCCTTCGACCTGTTGCTCGGGCACGCCGGCCTGCTGTCCTTCGGACACGCCGCCTTCTGGGGAACCTCGGCGTACGTGACCGGGCTGATCGCCATCCACAGCGGACTGCCGTTCTACGCCGCCGTGCTGGGCGGCGCCGCGGCCGCCGCACTGCTCGCCGCACCGATCGGCTGGCTGGCCGTGCGCCGCAGCGGCATCTACTTCGCCATGGTCACCCTGGCGTTCGCGCAGATGGTGTACTTCATCGCCAACCAGTGGGGCGACGTCACCGGCGGCGAGAACGGTCTGCAGGGCATCCCGCGGAAATTGCCCGGCATCGACCTGGCTGACTCCTTCTTCTTCTACTACGCCATGCTGCCCGCGGTGCTGCTCGGCCTGGCGGCGGCCTGGCGGATCGTACGCTCGCCGTTCGGCCGGGTCGTCGCCGCCGTGCGGGAGAACCCCGACCGGATGCGGGCGCTCGGCTATCCCGTCGACCGGTACAAGCTCGTGGTCTTCGTCGTCTCGGCGTTCCTGTCCGGCCTGGCGGGCGGCCTCTTCGCCGTCAACCACGGCTTCGCCTCGCTGCAGGAGGTCTACTGGACGACCTCGGGCGAGGTGGTCGTGATGACGATCCTGGGCGGCATCGGCACCCTGTGGGGCAGCCTGCTCGGCGCCGCAGCCGTCGTGCGCCTGGAGGACTGGCTGTCCACCGCCGGCTTCGAGGAGACCGGGCTGGTCACCGGCGGTGTCTTCATCGTCGCCGTGCTGGTCTTCCGGCGTGGAGTGTGGGGCACGATCGCGCATGCGAGCCGGACAGGCGCGGGCTCTGGTCCCGAGGCCCACGAGCCCGGGTCCGACGCCGGCAAGGATCATGACGGCACGCCGGAACGCGTGCCATCGTAAGCAGCGCACCACGCCCTCACCGTCCGCGGTGCAACACCGACTCACGAGGTGCCGCCCGAGCCGCCCGAGGGGGGACCATGACCACCGACCTGTCAGCGAGCAACCCGGGCATCGACACGGCCCGCAGGCTGCTGCGCCTGCTGCGCGACCGCGCCGCCCCCGAGGCCTACGAGGCGCTCCTCGACGGCTGCCCCGCCGGCGAACTACCGCACCTGCGCCCGCTGGTGGACGATGCACTGCACGTCAGAGACCAGCTGGAGGAGCGCCGCCGTCGCGAGGACGAACTCGCCGCGCTGTACGAGACCGCGGGCGACCTCTCCTCCCTGCGTGACCTGGAGGCGGTGCTCCAGGCGATCGTCCGCCGGGGCCGGGTCCTGCTGGCCGCGGACGCCGCCTACATGATGCTGCACGACGCCCAGCATGACGACAACTACGTACGAGTCACCGACGGCATCCGCACCGACGCCTTCAAACACGCCCGGCTGGCCATGGGAGCAGGGCTCGGCGGCCTGGTGGCCAAGACCGCCGTCCCCTACAACACCCCCGACTATCTGCGTGACTCGCGCTTCGACCACACCGTCGACGACGTTGTGAGCGACGAAGGGCTGATCGCCATCCAGGGTGTGCCACTCAAACTCGGCGAAAGGGTCATCGGGGTACTGTTCGCGGCCAACCGCAGCGCCCGCCCGTTCTCCGACCACGACGTGGCCCTGCTCGTGTCCCTGGCCAACCACGCCGCCATCGCCATCGAGAATGCCACCCTTTTCCAGGAGGTCCAACGCGCCGTCGACGACCTCACCGAGGCGAACGCCGTCATCCAGGCCCACAGCGCGTCCGTGGAGCAGGCCGCCTCCCTGCACGAGCGACTGACCAGCATCGTCCTGCACGGAGGTGGCATGGACGACGTCGCCCAGAACCTGGCCGAGGTACTCGGCGGCAGCATCTTCGTCCTCGACCCCGCCGGCCGTGTCATGGCCGCCGTGGGCGGGGATCCGATGGTCGAACACACCAGTGTCGGCGGCTCCCTGCCACAGGAGTCAGCGACCGCACGCGCGGTCCGCGAAGCCTGCGTACTGAGCTCGGAGTCCCGTCGAACCCGCCGTATCCCCGGCACGGGAACCGGTACTTCAGCCTGCGCCACGGCGATCACGGCCGGGACGGAAGCGCTCGGCTCCCTGGCCCTGGTGAGGGAACGCCTCGACGCCGGCGACGTGCGCTCCCTGGAGCGCGCGGCCCTGGTCACGGCGCTCATGCTGCTGAGCGAGCGCAGCGTCGCCGAGGCCGAGCACCGCCTGCGGGGCGAGATCCTCGAGGACCTGCTCGGTGCCCCGCACCGCGACCTCGAGGGACTGCGCCGCCGCGCCGCACTCATGGGCCTCGACCTGAGCCGGCCGCACACCGTCCTGGCCGCCCGATGCCGCGGCGGCGGACATCGCCGGGCCATCGCCGACGCGGCCGCCGCCTTCGCCGCCCAGGCAAAGGGCCTGGCCGGCGAGTACCGTGGCGACGTCGTCGTCCTGCTACCCGGCGATCACACGCCGGCGGAGACGGCCCGCTCGCTGGCCGCCCACCTGTCCAGGAACGTGTCCGACGCGGTCACGGTCGGCGGCGCGTCGGCGGCTCCGGGCGTCGACGCCGTCATCGAGGCGCACCGCGACGCGGCCCAGTGCCTCGACGTTCTGCTCGCTCTCGACCGGGACGGCCAGGGCGCCTCGCCCGACGAACTCGGCATCTACGGGCTGCTGTTCAGCCAGGCCGGCCGGGAGGAGCTGCACCAGTTCGTCCACCGCATCATCGGCCCCGTGCTCGACTACGACGAGCGTCGGGGCTGTGATCTCGTCCGCACCCTGCTGACCTACTTCGCCTGCGACGCCAGCCTCACCCGCACCGCCGCCGGGCTGTTCGTCCACGTCAACACGCTCTACCAGCGCATGGACCGGGTCACCGCGCTGCTCGGGCCGCAGTGGCGCCACGGCGACCACGCGCTCCAGGTCCACCTTGCGCTCAAGGTGCACAGCGTGCTGGATGTGCACTGATTCACTTCGGCGCGCGCATGGGGCGCCGACCACCCGATCCGTTCCAGGATTCCAGGTCCAGATCTTGTGCGGGCTCTTCACGGCGTTCTGGATGTTGAAGCCCTACGCCGCACCGCCCTCCAACCAGGCGGTGATCGTGTCCGCGACCTGCTCGGGCATTCCGACGAACTCGAAGCGCCCGCGTCCGCCGCCGAGCCGGGAGATGATCTCCCGGACCGTCAGCCGCTCGCGCACCGAGAGGTCGCTGATCAGGTCGGAGCGGCTCTGCGAACCCTCCAGCTTCGTTCTCGCCAGGATGAACTCCGGCAACGGCTGGTCGAGTTCGAAGACCGACGGCTCGGTCTCGAACACCGCGGCCAGCTGACGCAGCCCACTCGCGGCGGAACTGCTGGAGCTCGTCGTCCTCGGCTGCCAGATTGGATGGGAGGAGCCGACGACGCTCCTTGAACTCGGTGAACTCGGCGTGGGTGCCGGCAAGTTCGTGGTGATCCGCTGCGGTGGCGAGGTCGCGCATGATGCCCCGGTCGTGGGTGCTGACGATCCGCCCGGACCAGCCGTCACCGAGCACCGGCGCCGCGGCATCCGCACGGGATGCGACTGACACAGCGCGGCCGCGGTGGTGGCGACCACGGCGCCGTCGGGGCGGTCCACGCTGGGCTGAGCCGCACCCAGCGTGTGCGCTGCGGGCCCAGCTCCCAGCTCTCCTCGCGCGCCACCGCCACGGCCTGGGCGAGATCAAGTTCAAGGAAGGTCAGGGCAGGCAGGGCGGCACGATGCTCGCCCCGGCAGGCCGCACCGGCGACCCTGCCCGTGACATGGTGCGGCGCACACGGCCGCAGAGGGCCACCGGGTCGGCATGAGACCGGTCGCCGCCCTGTGCCGGTGCTCTATGTCCTGTGGCTCGGCCTGAGGGCCGGTCCCACCAGATGGATGGGTGCATCGCGTCAGGCGGTGATGGCGAGTTCGAACCAGACGACCTTGCCCGCGCCCAGACGCGTGGCCCCCCACCGCCGGGCCAGACGGTTCACTAAATACAGCCCCCGGCCGCCCTCGTCGCTGGCCCGGGCATGCCGCAGCCGGGGCAACTGCGTTGCATCATCCGTGACTTCACACCGCAGCACGTCGGTGCGCAGCAACCGCAGCCCGACTGGCCTGGAGGTGCGGCATACGGCGTTGGTGACGATCTCGCTGACGAGGAGCTCGACCACCTCGCTGTGTTCGGCAAGTCCCCACTCAGTCAGAGTCTGCCGGGCGAACTGGCGGGCGCGTCTCGGGGCGGTGTCCTGGGCCTCAAGGGTGAAGGAGGCGATGTCGTGGGGGGCGATCCCGTCGAAGCGGGCCGCCAGCAGGGCGATGTCGTCGTCCCGGTCGCCGGGGCCGAGCAGGTCGAGCACCTCGTCGCACAGCACCTCCAGCGACGGTGGCGCATCCGGGCCGGTCAGGTGCGCGGTCGCGGCGAGCTTGTCCCGCACGAGTTCGATGCCGCTCCACACGTCGCGCATCCGGGATTCGACCAGGCCGTCGGTGTAGAGGAGAAGGGTCGCTCCGGCGGGCGCGGCGAGCTCGACCGCCTCGAAGTCGACGCCGCCCACGCCGATCGGTGCGCCCGGCGGCACCTGCAGCACCTCGGCCTGGCCGCCGGGGTGCAGCAAGAGGGGCGGTGGATGGCCCGCGTTGGCGACGGTGATGCGGTGGATAACCGGGTCGTAGACGGCGAACAGGCAGGTCGCCATGCGCTCGGTACCCAGGCGTTGGGCCTGCTCGTCGAGATGATGGAGCACCTCCTGCGGCGGCAGGTCGAGCCCGGCCAGGGTCTGAGCGGTCGTGCGCAGCTGGCCCATGATCGCGGCGGAGGTCATGGAGTGGCCCATGACGTCGCCGACGACCAGCGCGACGCGGCCGCCGGGCAACGGGATCGCGTCGTACCAGTCGCCGCCCACCCGGGTGGTCTCGGCGGCCGGGAGGTAGCGGGAGGCCAGGCGCACACCGGTGGAGTGCGGCAGCGTCTCGGGCAGCATGGTGCGCTGCAACTGGTCGGCGATGTAGGCCTCCCGGCCGTACAGGACCGCCTTGTCGATACCCAGCGCGCTGTGCGTGGCGAGCTGGGCCGCCACCAGCAGGTCGTCGTGCGCGAAGGCGTCACTCTGTTCTGCGCGCAAAAACAGCACGGCGCCGATCACCCGTCGCCGTCCCCGCAGCGGGGCCAGAACCGCCTGCCGTCCGCCGGACAGCAGTGCCTGCATCTTCCCTTCGTCGCCGAGCAGTTCGGCCACGGCGGCGCGGGTCGCGGGGGTGTCGGTGAGGACCGGGCGCACCGCGCGCAGCACCTCGTAGAGTGCGCTGCCGGGCACCACCTCGTGCAGCGCGGCGCCGAGCGCGTCGGGCTGCGGCCAGTCCGCCGGCTGTGCCGGGGCGGGCTCGCCGTCTGCCGCGCCGGCGCTGTCGCGGCCGGCTGAGATCCGGTCGGTGTGCCGCAGGCGCAGCAGCAGCCGCTCGGCGGGCCGTTCCTCGCCGACCGGCAGAGGCTCGCGCAGGTAGACACCGATCGCGTCGCAGAAGGTCGGCACACTCGCCCGGCACAGCCCCATCAGGATCTCATCCGGGTCCATGCCGCGGGCGATGCGCCGGGTGGCGGCGCCCACGAACCTCAGCCGGTCCTCGTGCTGTGCCCGCCCGCGCTGCGGTGCGGCCGGCGCCGGGGATCCTGCGGCGCGGGCCGCGATGCTCTCCTTGACCCTGGCCAGCGAGGCCTCGACATCCACCAGCGGGGACAGGGCCTCGGCGACGGCCGTCTCGGACGCCTGGGTGAGGGAGGCCAGCGCTGCCTCGTCCTCGCTTTGCGCCGGGGTGGGCCTCGGCGGCTGCGGCGGGCGGGGTCCATCACCGGACGCTGCCTGCCCAGCGGCCGTCAGGTCGGCAGGTGTCTCAGCCACGGCCTCCCCCTCCTTCCACTCGTCGCTCACGATGCCCAACTGCACAAGTTCCACCCGCAGCGGCTGAAGCGCCCGGTGAGCCTCGGCGATGTGTACCCGCACCGTCGCCTGGGCGATACCCATCTCCGCGGCGACCTCGGCGGGACTCAGTCCGGCAAGGAACCGCAACACCATCGCCCGGCGCGGCCGTTCGTTCAAGCGTGCCATCTCGGCGCAGGCTCTGCGGTACGCCTCCTTGAGGTGGATCTCCACGGCCACATCCGGCACATCCAGCGCGCTGTCGTGCCGGCCGAGATCGAAAAGGATCTCCGTGCTGCGCCGCCGCAGCGCCTCGCGGACCACGGTGACCGACAGCCACCCGCCCCAGTGTTCCACCCGCGGCCGCACCGGATCGTTCATACGCCGCCGGCACTGGATGAAGGCCTCCTGCACGGCGTCCTCCGCCACCTGCAGACGGCTGCCCGCGGCCAGATACGCCTTGGCCAACAACGCCCGGTACAGGGAGCGGTAGAGCGCGTCGAAGTCTTCCTCACTCACCCCGCCCTGTCCCCCTCCCACCCGCCCGAGCGCACCGCCCAGGTGATCCCGTCCGCGTCCGTGACCGGGACGCAGCCGCCGCGGCGCGGCATCCGGTGCAGCACAGCCGTCATTGTGGTACGCCGGACGCGCTCACGAAGCACAAACGCCACAGCCCGCCCCACCACGGCCAGCCCCACGCCGCCCAGGCCCCGCACACGCCCGACCACTCCATGACCGCCCCACCTCCCCGACCGCCCCGCCTTCCCGACACCCTCTGGAGGCCCCCACACCCAAACCGCTTAGCCCCCTCCCCCGCCGCCACCGGCGCCCCCGGGCCGGAGCGCACCGGTACGCCACGCCGCGGCACCCGCGCCCGGACCGGCCGGGGGCCGGCTCGCACGCGGGACGTGTGCGCAGGGCTGCGGCCGCCGGTGGCGCCGCTACCGGTCCAAGCCTCAAGGCTCTCTCCGAGCGCGGGGCCCGGATGACATTGCCCGCGATCAGTAGGGCAGGTCGTGTGCGTACTCGACGTACAACGGGGTCGCCACGAGAGCGGGGCGCGGCTCATCCAGGGTGGCATCGCGCGGCGGGACGCTCCGTGTGACGCGTGCGAACCCGCACATCCACGCCGCGCTGTCGGGGCTCCCGTTACCCGCCCGCAGGACCATGTGGACTGCGTAGGGATGCGGTCGTGCCGCCACGGGGTCGGCAGCCAGGTGCTCTGCCTCGGGAAGCGGGACCCGCCGAAGATCACGCAGGACCATGCTCAGGGCGCTCCTGTTCATGCCCAGGTCACGGGGATCGATGGACGCCGCAGGGGCGTTGATCAGCAGGTGACTGGCGCTGCCGCGCAGGAGTAGCAGGAGGCTCTCGTGTTCCTGCCCGTCCACACGCCGCCGGGGTGTCCAGGAAGAGGACGGTGTCCCCGGCGATGACGGTGTCGAACGGGGCTTCGAAATACACCCAGCGTCCCGCCCTGGCCTCCGGGTCCTCGTTCTTGTGAACTCCCCGCCCATGGGCGCCCGTTCCCCCGCAAGGCCCGGGTCGCCACCGGGCCGCCCGCCGCCCCTCCCGCACCACACCCCCGTGCATCGCGGGGTCCGGATATGTGCTCCCCCGCGAAGCCCATGGGCCCGGGCACGAACACGCCCCAAAGAAGCTTGGTTGCCGTGTAAGGAATCCGGCGGCCGACTGCCTGTCAGAGGGGCGTACGGCCGCTGCATCACGGTGAGGCACTGGAGGCCGCAGACTCAAAAGGGGGTTACCGGTGGGCGGTGGCGGTGCGGGAGTCGCCATGTCCCTGGTGGGCGTGTTCGCGCCGGGACTGGACAAAGTGCTGCGCCAACTCCGGGCAGATTCTTCCCAGTTGCGGCCACTCGTTATGAGGCGGTCAGGTCCCGATGCCGTGGGCGAGGAGGCTCTGGGCGGTGTCCGCGATGGTGTCCTCGATGGGACGCGCTCGCCACCCGAGAAGCTTCTCCGCCTTGGCGCTTGTGGCGTCGAGATCCCGGCCGAGCTGGTGCTTGAGCAGTCGCAGTTCCGGGTTCACGCCGCCCAGTGCGCGGGCGAGCCACACGGGCAGTTCACGCGTCGGGGCCTTCGCGGCGCGCTCACCGAGGCGGTCATGCAGAACGCGTGCGATGTCGACGACGCGCAGGCTGTGTCCGGCGATTGCAAGGAAACGCTCGCCGGCGGCTGCCGGATCGGTCATCGCGCGCAAGTGGAGATCCGCGACGTCGCGCACGTCGACGAAGCCCATCCCGAAGGGAGGGCACGCAGGAACCCGTCCCTCGAGCATTCTGCGCACAAGACGCAGGGACGGTGGGTCGTCCGGGCCGAGGAGTGGTCCAAGGACCCCCACGGGATGAACCGCTGCCAGCTCCAGTCCACCGCCTTCGTCTTGGACGAACTGCCAGGCGGCGCGCTCGGCGAGTGTCTTGGAGCGCTGGTAGGGCGGGACATCGCTGTCGACGTTGGTCCAGTCCTCCTCGGTGAACGGGGTCGAGCGCGGCGGGTGCCCGATCCCGATGGCACCGAAAGCGCTTGTCAGGACGACCCGGCTCACGCCGGCGTCGCGGGCGGCACGCAACACCCGCAAGACGCCCTCGCGTGCCGGGACGACCAACTCGTCGCCGTTCGCCGGCGTGTGGCGCAGGGTCGGCGAGGCGACGCGGAGGACGAAGTCGCAGTCGGCTACGGCGTCGTCCCAGCCGTCGCGGTGTTCGAGGTCTGCGGGCACGACCGTGAGACGGTCGTCGTCGAACGGCGCGGCCGCGTGGAGCCAGGAGCGCAGTGCCGGCTCGCGCCGCAGGTCGCGGACGGTGGTGCGGACGGTGTGGCCGGCGTCGAGGAGGGTCAGGACGCACCAGCTCCCGATGAATCCGGTTCCTCCGGTGACCAGTACCCGTGTCATCTGTGTCTCCTCAGCTCGTGAGTCGTGTATCAAGAGGCGTCAGCGGGCGCGTCGCAGGACGCCGCTGGGCAGCGGCCACGCTGCTTCCGAGGAGGGCGTGGCCGATCATGATCGGGTAGATCACGGCGCGCTCGAACATGCCCACGTTCCACATCCAGCCGGTGAGTACGTCGGCCATGAAGAGGGGGAATGCGATCAGTCCGGCGATGCCGAGCGCGATGCTCGCGATCGATCGGCTCCTGGCGAGACCGATGCGGACTCCGCCGGATCCGACGACGATCGCCATGATGTTCCCGGCGAGCATGACGCTCTGCGCGCCGACCGTGTGGAACGCGATCAGGCCGTTGTCGACGTTCGCGTTGGAGCCTTGGAAGATGCCGACGAGCGAGACCCCGACACCGGCGAGGACGGCGCAGATCACGATGACGGTCGGGCGGGTGCCCTTGCGCGGGTCGAACACGAGGAACGCGCCGACGATCAGGAGGATGCCGTAGATCACCCAGCCGGTGTCCATAACGGCGCCGAGGGGGGAGTTGGCGACCTGGCCGAACGCGGTCTGTGCCGGACCGGTGAGGCCGAGGTGGCTGACCCAGTTGTGCAGGGGCGCGTACGGCGGGTCCTGCCATGCGGCGGCGGTGATGAACTCGGCGAGCCAGGACACGAGCGGGCCCAGCAGGATGAAGAGGGCTCCGGCGCGGGCAGCGGCGCCGGAGCGGACGATCGGGTTCATGCGAGGGCCATTCCGGGGACGCGCTTGCGGATGGCCTCCATCTCGGCCTCGTCGGAGACGCCCTGCCAGTCGTACCGGGGGGTGTAGGGGGCTTCCAGGGCGCCCGCTTCGTCGTCGGTGAGGTCGATGTCGAGGGAGGCCACGGCCTCGTCGATCTGCCGGATCGAGCCGGCGCCGACCAGCGGTGCGGTGACGACCGGCTGGCGTCGCAGCCAGGCGAGCGCGACCTGTGCGCGGCTGACGCCGTGGGCGTCCGCGACCTGTCCGACCGCGTCGATGATCGCGTGGTTGGATGCCTCCTGCTCTGGCGAGTAGAGCAGGTCCGCATAGGCGCCGTCCGTCTCGGAGCGCACTGTCGAGCGGGCGTCGTCCCACGCGCGGGTGAGCCGGCCGCGGGCCAACGGCGACCAGATGATCGTGCCGACGCCCTCATCCAGGCACAGCGGGATCATCTCCCGCTCCTCTTCACGGGCGAGCAGGTTGTAGTGGTCCTGCATCGACACGAACCGCGCCCAGCCGTTCTGCTTCTGCAGGTGCAGCGCCTTCGCGAACTCCCACGCGTGCATGGACGAGGCGCCCAGGTAGCGCACCTTGCCTGCCTTGACGAGGTCGCTGAGGGCTTCGAGGGTCTCCTCCAGCGGCGTCGCATGGTCGTTGCGGTGTACCTGATACAGGTCGATGTAGTCGGTGCCGAGGCGGCGCAGCGAATGGTCGACCTCGGTCATGATCGCCTTGCGTGAAAGTCCCCGTCCGTTGGGCCCCAGCCGCATCGGATGGCGCAGCTTCGTGGCGATCACCACGGCATCACGGTCGGCGAAGTCCTTGAGCGCGGCCGAGGATTTCCTCGCTGGAACCGTTCGAGTACATGTTCGCGGTGTCGAAGAAGTTGATCCCCGCCTCCAGCGCGTGCCGGATCAGCGGGCGCGCGTCCCGTTCGCCCTTCGACCAGACGGGGTGCCCGCGGTCGGGCTCGCCGTAGGTCATGGCACCGATCGCGATCGGGGACACGTCGAGGCCGGTCATGCCGAGCTTGATGTAATGCATGACGCTCCTTAAAGTATGTGGAGAGGTCTCCGCATAACGTAGTGGAGAACTCTCCACTTAGCAAGGTGAGGTCCTGTGGTCCGCTCAGACGCCCGCGAGAACAGGGCACGCATCCTCGCCGCCGCACGCGAAGCGCTCGCGGCGGACGGCAGCACGTCGATGAACCAGATCGGCCAGCGCGCGGGAGTCGGCGCGGGCACCCTGTACCGCAACTTCCCCACCCGCGAGTCGCTGGTCCTGGCCGTCTACCAGGACGAGGTGGCGCGCATCATCAACACCGTGCCCGACCTGCTGGCCCAGATGCCGCCGCTGGAAGCGCTCCGCCACTGGACGACCGACCTCGTCGAGGCCATGCGCAGAAAACACGGCCTCGGCGACGCTCTCAGCCCGGGCGCGCACCAGGCGATCAGCGAGCAGAGCTACGGGCCGGTCATCGCCGCGATCACAGAACTCCTCGACGCCGGCAAGAAGGACGAAAGCATCCGCCCGGACGCCGACCCAGGCGACTTTCTCCAACTCACCGGCGCCTTGTGGCGCGCCGCGTCCAGCCCCGAGGACCGGGCACCCCACATGCTCGCGCTCATCCTCGACGGACTGCGCACGCACCGGTAGACGACGCGCACGCAACAGGGCATGCCACATGGACGATTTGGCGTCCCGTCATTGCCGGTGCCCGGCGCGCCATTCGGCCCGGAGAACGGTGGCGTCGGCACAGCTCAAGCCCGGTCCTTCGCTGAAGGGTTGAGGGCGCGCGTCCGCACGGGGTGCGACTGACACAGCGCGGTGGCGATGGTGGCGACCACGGCGCCGTCGGGGCGACCCACGCCGGGCTGAGCCGCACCCAGCGTGTGCGCCGCGGCCCAGCTCTCCGGCCCGGGCCCCCCTGCCACGGCCTGAGCGAGATCAGTTCTTTGCTGACCTCAGCGAGCGCGATCCGGGCCGAGCGGCAGGCACCGTCAACCAGAGACATGTCGACATCGTCGCGATCACAGTGTTCTCACCGGACTCTTGGCGGGGTGTGGCGACGATGTCGTGTCCGGTGCAGGACAATCCACGGCTCCGCTTGAGTGCTGCGGGTCAGCGTTGGTCGCCCACGAGAGCGATTGCGCGCGTCTCGGGAACTCCCAGCATCAGCAGGCTCGTGATCGTCGCTGCTCGGGCACCCAGGGTCCCGTTCGACAGGTCGCTGTCCGCGATGGCGAACACGGCGCCGTAGGCAACCTGGCTCAGAATGCCTGCCGGCAGGTGCTGCGCGAACACGTCGGTGTCCTGGCCCTGTTTCACGAGGTCGGCGAGGAGCTCGTCGACCGGCCCGAGCAGGCCGTGGATCGCCTCGCCGTACTCGCCGCGGCGCAGCGCCAGCAGCACTCGGTACCGGTGCGCCACCGGCCAGAGGCGGGCGATGAATTCGGCCCACGCCGCGTCCGCTTCTGCCTCGGATGCGGTGACTTCGGTGAGCACGGCGGTCATCTCGGTGACAGCCCGTTGCGTGAGTGTGCGAACCAGGTCGTGGCGCGAGGGGAAATGGCCATAGACGGTGCGACGGACGACGCCGGCAGCGGAGGCGATGTCGCCCATGCCGGCGTCGGGGTTCTCTCCCAGCACGTCGAGGGCGACGTCGAGGATGCGATCGCGTGTCTCGTTCATCGAGCGCACACGGGAGGACTCGGTGGGCACGGCACCATTGTTGCACACCGGTGTGCAGTGAAGTAGATTGCACATCAGTGTGCAATGGAGAGTTGCGCTGTGCTTCGAAGCCCAGGAGAAGAAGCCAATGACCGCACCTACGCCGCCGACCTCGGCCCTCGTCCGCCCGTTCACCGTCTCGATCCCGGATTCGGAGATCGACGACGTGAAGCAGCGACTGGCCAGGACTCGATGGCCGGATCCGGAAACGGTGGGCGACTGGTCGCAAGGGGTTCGCGTAGAGAACGCCAGATCTCTGGTCGACTATTGGGAGCGCGGCTACGACTGGCGGCGCTTCGAGTCCGAGCTCAATCGCTTCCCCCAATTCCTGACCGAGATTGACGGGCTGGACATCCACTTCATCCACGTCAGGTCCAAGAATCCCAACGCGATGCCGCTGGTACTCACGCACGGATGGCCGGGCTCGATCGTCGAGTTCCTGAAGCTGATCGGCCCGCTGACCGATCCGGTTTCGTTCGGAGGAGACGCCGCCGATTCATTCGACGTCGTCGTCCCGTCGCTCCCCGGGTTCGGGTTCTCCCAAAAACCCACCGAGACCGGGTGGACTGTAGGGCGCATCGCAAGCGCGTGGGCGGAGCTGATGAAGCGTCTCGGCTACACGAGATGGGCCGCGCAAGGCGGCGATTGGGGAGCCGTCGTCACCACCGCCCTCGGGGCCATGCAACCAGAGGGGCTTCTCGGAATTCATCTGAACACCCAGTACGCCTTTCCCGCACAAATCCCCGACATCTTGTCGCCCGAACAGCGCTACGCCGTGGAGACCCTCGCCCTCTACACCGGCGATCTCGGCGGGTCGAACCACCTTCAGCGCACGAAGCCGGAGACGGTCGCATTCGCCCTGGCGGACTCTCCCGCCGGTCAGGCAGCCTGGATCTACGAGAAGTTCCAGTCCAGGACCGACAACCACGGGCTCGCCGAGGACGCCCTCAGCATGGACGACATGCTCGACGCGATATCCCTCTACTGGTTCACCAACAGCGCAGCGTCGTCCGGCCGCATCTACTGGGAGAACAAATCGGCCACTCTCGCCGGCCCGAAGCTGACGCTTCCGGTCGCGGTGACCGTCTTCCCGAAGGACATCCCACGCCTGCCACGGAGTTGGATCGAAGACACCTACAGCAATCTGATCCACTACGGTGAGGCCGACAAGGGCGGGCACTTCGCGGCCTTGGAACAGCCCGAAATCCTGGTCAGCGAAATCCGCACCGGCCTGCGCACCCTTCGTTCCTGACGCCAACGCGCGAGCCCAGGGGCAAAAGCGAGTCTTCTACCGTCCGCCCGTTGGTCTGGATCAGGATTGCTGGTCGGCGGGCGCTGCCGGGCATGAGGGCCGGGCTGCCTGAACAGTCGGGTTCGGTCTCGTCGAGGAACCCGAGGCTGACGAGGCGTTTGAGTTTCGCGCGGGTGCCGTCGACGCGCTTGGGCATCAAGGCCAGGTCCAGCGCGAGGTATTGGTCGGCGCGTAGAGCTCGTAACACGATCACGAGTGGGCCTTCTTGAGGCGTCGCCAGCAGATCCACGAACATCTCGTGAGGCGGCAGCAAGGGGTCCTGGTTGGCGACCAAGTCGGGCCGAGAGCCCACGAGTGCATAGACGTCGAGCAGCGCGGCCGGCAGCGAGCAGCCCAGCGTCGCCTCCGCCCGTGCCAGTTCCGCCGTAAGAGAGCCGGCGTGTTCGACCAGCGGCTCGCCCCAAGCGGCAGCGAAGTCGCGGATAAATGTCCAGGCTCGGTCCCGGTCGGAGACCCCACCGGACAGAGCTTGGGCCACGTCGAAGCTGCCACTCATGCCACGAACATATCGGAAGCTCAAGCCACAACATCACGAGGCCCTGAGGCTGCCGACCAAGATCGTGTTACGAGCGCGGAGCGGTCGGCGTTCGTGCTCGAATACGTCCATGATCTGCTGGTAAGCAGCGCCGGGTCGGCGGCCATCGCGAGGACGGCCTTGGCCGTGGTCGACAGCGCCTCGCGTTCACGGCGACTCGCGCAGGCGAGCGACGAGTTCGCCGATCTGCTCGGCAGGTTGACGTTCGCGGACGGACTCCCGGGGATCAGGTCGTACAGCGTCATCCCGTCCACGACGGGGGTGTCCAGGAGCAGTACCCGCGAACCGGCGGTCCTGCGTCGCCAAAGTGGCGCCAGTGTCGGTGAATGGCCGGGCTTCGGTGCGCAGTTCAGCGACTGCGGGCTCGTGAGCGAGGCCCTCGGGGGTGTCCAGCGCACACGCCCAGTCCCCCAGGAAGGCGGTGGATACCGCCTCCCACCACCGGCCGTCCCGTGGCAGGACCAGGGCCCGGGCGGCAAAGCGGTGGAGGGCGCCGCTGTCGCCCGTCATCGCTGTCCGGCTGGCAGCGTGGCGGCCCCGAAGTCACCTCCCCCGCCGGGGAGCGTGATGCCCCATCTCACCGTGGATTCCCCGGTGTTCGGCGCGTCGCCGGCCGGGCCCTGCATGGCCGCAGGGGACCGCCGCGCCGGGTAAGAGTCACGTTAAACAACTGCGCGGTGCAGCCGCCCTTGTGATCCTGCCGGGGAGCCGGTGTCCGGCGTGCGGGCGCGGTCTCGACGGGAGGTGTCTGCCGTGCCCTGGCGGCAGAGCGGTGCCGGCCGGCGTCTTGCCAGTGGCCCGGCGGGCACCCGCGGGCGGGTGTCTCGCAGCCCCGCCCGGTCCGGGGTGGGAGACTCGCAGCTCCCACCCCGCTCCCCTCCCCTACCCTGGCAATCCGGGCGCTGATCTGGTGACGGCACTGGTGTGGCGGCGGATCGCGGGCGCATCGGACACTGAGGCGAGGCCGGGGCGAGAGGCGGGAGGCGGACTGGTATGACCGTCGTGGTGTGGATCGTGGAGGGCACCTGGCCCGCCTGCGTGGACGCCGCCCGCGCCCACGCGGCCGACCAGTCGGACATCGTGCTGGTTCACGTGGCCGATGAGGAGCTTGCGGCGATCGCGCACGGCGCGTTCGCCGGCCTCCTCGGCCGCGGCCACCCGGCACAGGATCCGGGCAGCCGGGTGGAACAGCTCGCCGCCGAGTCCACGCAACGCCTGCTGCAGCAGGCGGCCGACCGGCTCGACCTGCCCTGCACCCGTATCGCGCGCACCGGCCGCATCGAACGCGAGGTCATCGCCACGGCCCAGGACGCCGACCTGCTCATCTTGGCCCGGGACGGCGACCGCAGCCGCCTGGGCCCCCACAGCCTGGGCCCGCACAGCCGCTTCGTCATCGACCACGCCCCCTGCCCCGTCCTCCTCGTCTGGCCCGAGAGCGCACCAGGACTGTCCAGCATCCCGGCCCCGCCCCCACACCCACCCCACCCGCCGCACCACCGGTAGACGCCACACGGACACGCCGCCCTTCCAGCCGACGCGTCCACCCCCCCACCGGTTTCCTCGCGGCCGCGCCCTGCTTCAACTCCCGTGCCCCAAGCGCTCAAACGGCCGGCGCGCAGCCCCCGGGCGCATCAGGTCGGCGCTCCGGGGCGCCCTGTGGCGGCCGGCGCCGCGAGACACGATCGGCGGCAGATGTCCCGTCTGCGTTGAGGGCAGGGCGGACCTGCCTGCGGTCCAGCGTGAGCCAGGAATCCCCTCCTTGAGGAGGGGGAGGAGTCAACACGCCATGAGCTGCACCCTCACACCGACGCCTTCCCGTGGCACGGGCCCGGCAGGCACCGTTTGAAAACTGCTTAGTTGCGCGCACGCAACGCCTGCGAGAGCGCGCCAATGGTCACGCCCACTACGGCCAGGAGCTCTGCCGGGCTCGCCCCGGCTCTGCTCATGACAGCGAGAGACTGGTTCACGGCCGCCGCGTGTACAGCGAAGGCATCGGCGTCCTGGTCGGCCAGTCGGCCGGCCTTCAGCGCGGCGCGCAGGCGCAGGCGCTGGAAGCCGAGCGCCTGCCTGGCGTGCGCTGCGACGGCCGGGCTCAGCGCCGGAATTGCCATGGCCGACTGGGCAATCAGGCATCCATCGGGCAGTTCGGGATCGGCGATGCGCTCGAGGGTGACGTCGAAGAACGCCCGGACAGCCGCAAGGGGCTCGGCGGCGGCACGCGACAGGGCGGCGTCGTACTTGTCGCCGTAGCGCGCGGCGTAGCGATTCAGGCAGCGAAGGAACAGCGTGTCCTTGTCGCCGAGCGAGGAGTAGATCGAGCTGCGGTTCAGGCCGGTCGCCCGGGACAAGTCGTCGACCGAGGTGTCGGCGTAGCCGGCGCGCCAGAACTGGATCATCGCGGCGTCGAGCGCCGTGTCCATGTCGAACTGCTTCTTGCCTGCCACGTGGCACTTCCTTGCCGGTGTCTCGGTGTTCCGGATGCTGTCCATCATTCCATCTTGAACCGATCAGTTCAAGATGTGTTAGCGTTCAGACATGGTCGTGACCGGGCCTTCCCGTCGCGGGATGGGGCGGTGCGATGAGCTGAGCCGGCGGTGCGCTGATGAACACAATTCCGACGCCTGCGCCGATGAGGGTCGTCATCGAGGTTCCGCCGCGGCCTGGACGTCACGGAGCGCCGTGCGATCCCGGCAACCGGGCTGAACTCAGCGCGACGTGATTCCTGTTCATCCATTCCGGGCTGGTCGTCCCCGTCCTGCTGCTGGGCCTCGCCGATCAGGCCACCGGGACCCGGATTTCGAGCGCCACGCCGGCCGCCCTCGTCATCTGCATCGCCCTCACGGGCCTGGCCTCGAGCGAACCGCCGGATCAGCACACCCCAACACCGATGGAGGATCCCGTGACCGTCTCCGAAAGTAGCCCCGTCCGCGACCTGCCCCTGCACGAGCTGGCCGGATTCACCCACCGCTGGGTCGACGCAGACGGCATCCGCCTTCATGCCGTCGAAGGCGGCCGGCCGCACGGCCCGGCCGTCGTCCTGCTCGCCGGCTTCCCGCAAACCTGGTGGGCCTGGCGAAAGGTCATGCCCAGCCTCGCCGGCCGGTTCCGCGTCATCGCGATCGACCTGCCGGGCCAGGGCCACTCCGATCGCCCGGAGCGCAGCTACGACACCCACACGGTCGCCACCCACGTCCACGCCGCCGTCAAGGCACTCGGCGTGCCGGCCTACTGGCTGGCCGCCCACGACATCGGCGCCTGGGTCGCCTTCTCCCTCGCCCTCAACTACGAACGCCACCTGCGCGGGGTCGCCCTGCTCGACGCCGGAATCCCCGGCATCACCCTCCCGGAAACGATTCCCACCGACCCCGCCCGGGCGTGGAAGACCTGGCATTTCGCGTTCCACCTCGTGCCCGACCTGCCCGAGACGCTGCTCGCCGGCCGCGAACGGGAGTATGTGGGCTGGTTCCTGAAGGTGAAGGCCCTCGCTCCCGGCTCATTCGACGACGCCGACCTCGACCACTACGCAGCGGCCCTCGCCGCCGACGGCGGCCTTCGCGCCTCCCTCGCGTACTACCGAGACGCCGACGAGTCGGCGCGCAAGAACCACCAGGCGCTGGGCCGGCAGCACCTGACCGTACCCATCCTCGGAATATCCAGCAGCCACGGCTCCATCCCAGACATGGCGGCCTCCATCAGCCCATGGGCCGACCACACGACCGGAGTCGTCGTGCCGGGCGCCGGGCACTTCATCCCCGATGAGCAGCCCGAAGCCGTCGCTGCCGCGATAGCCGACTTCATCGCCGGCGGCGACTGACGCCACTCGTCCTGCCCGGCTGCGCACCCGCCCAGGCGCACGGCGGCCAAGATGCCCTTGTCCTGGCCTCTCCGCGTCACCACAGGTGGTGGACCGGCCCACAGGCCGGCAACCACAACGGTCGCGAGTACACCCACCGCACCGCCGATAGGCAGGCGTTGGGTCCGCTGCGGTCGGTGTAGATGACACCGTCTCCGGACGGCGCGCCGGTTGAAGCCGACATCTCCAGTGCGGTGTCCGTCGGACAGTCGTCACAAGCCACCACCGGACACCCTTGCGAGTTGCGCCCACCGCGCCCGCATCCGAACCAGGCTCCATTTCTTGAGCCGCACGCGAGCTTGACGACGTATCAGACATCCCTCTTCTCCCCCGGCTCTGGATCGCCCTCGCGGCCCTACACGGCCGAAGATGGCACCGAGGACGAGGCACGATTCCTGGACCGCTCGCGGACGCGGTCATGGACCGTCGGAGTACGCGTCAGCTGACCCGAAGACCGACCGCCAGCGTCAGTTCAAGGACCCGGTGCGGCGATGCGAGATCCGGAAACAGCTCCCGCAACTGCGACATCCGGTACCGGACGGTCTGGGGATGGACGAACAACGCCTTCGCCACCTCGTCGCGCCTGCCCTGGTGCAGCAGCCACGCCCGGAGCGTCTCCTCCAGCCGCCGCGCGGTTGCGACGGGCAAGGTCCGCAACGGTGCGAGGGCTCGGGCACGCAGGTCTGCGAACGCGTCCGCGTCGGCGCTCAGCACCAGCTCGGGCAGGTGGTCCTCGGTGTCGCGGATATCGGAGGACAGCGAGCGCGCGCGCACGGCTCGTGCGTACGAGGCGGACGCACGCGTCCATGGCCGGGCCGGGCCGACCACGGCCGTGCGGTCGGTCAGCTGCCGCAAGAGGTGTGATCGGTCTGCGTCGGGGACGAGCAGCACACCGGTGGCGTCCGGCAGATCGTCGAGGACGAGGGTGCTCGGGTCGAGCGTGCGGTAGGCGGGCCGGGTCTGGGCGGCGGGCAGCAGGACCGCGGTCAGCGAGACGGGAGGCTGCCATCCGGCCCTTTGAGCAGAGGCCAGCAGCACGTCGGGGCTCGCGCCGGCGAGGAGGTCGCGGGCCAGGTGTTCCAGGTGGCGCTCGTGGTCCCTGCCCCGGGCGGCCAGTTCGTCGGCGTGGCCCGCGGCGCTCGCGGCGGAGAGCTCGTCGATGTAGGCGAAGGTCAGCTCGGCGAACTTGGCGACCTCGGCGGCGGGCAGGCCTGCGGGTACGGCGCCCGCTGCCAGGCATCGCCAGGCCACGCGGGCGCCGACGCGGTAGGCGCTGAGCAGGGCGTCCATGGAACGGCCGTCGCGCACCTCGCCGCGGCCCAGCTCGTAGGCTGCGTCACTGGCGTCGCCGCTTGTGGCGTTCCCGCTGGCGAGGTCCAGGTAGTGCCCCAGGGCGGTGCGGACGGCTCGGCGGATGGTGGCGCCCATGTGGCCCGCCAGGGCGTTGGCGTAGGGAGGGACCTCGTCGATGATCGCCTGGACGACCTCGTCGGCGGTGCTCTTCAGCGCGGCCCGCAGTGCGGTGACCGTCGTCTCATCCAGGGCCAGTTCGCTGGCCCTCTCGATTGCATGGCTCACGATTTTGTTCCTTGCGAACAATTCGACCGACCAGATTCACATCCTGCGGTCAGGACTTTACGCCTTGAGGCGCAGCAAGCTGGAGTCATGACGAGTGCAGCCCTGCGCAGCAGGGCGTGGAAACTGCTGGAGATGGTCACGACGCCGCTGCTGCCGTCGGACTACCTCGACCTGGTCAGCCCGCTGCGTGCGGGTGCTGACCTGCGGGGGCGCATCGAGGCCGTGCACCCCGAGACGGGTGACGCCGCGACCGTCGTGATCAGGCCGGGACGGGGCTGGCGCGGCCACACAGCCGGTCAGTACGTGCGGATCGGGGTCGACGTCGACGGGGTGCGCCTGTGGCGCGCCTACTCCATCACCTCCGCGACAAGCCGCCAGGACGGCCGCGTCACGATCACCGTAAAGGCCATCCCGGACGGCAAGGTCAGCAACCACCTGGTCCGCAGGGCGAAACCGGGGACGCTGATCCAGCTCGACCAGCCGACCGGTGACTTCGTGCTGCCCGAGGCCAAGCCCGCCAAGGTGCTCTACCTGACGGCCGGCAGCGGCATCACGCCCGTGATGGGCATGCTGCGCGACACCGAGTTCAACGACGTCGTCATGGTCCACTGCGCACCACAGCCGCACGACGTGATCTTCCGCAACGAACTGCACGACCTGGTCGCGGACAAGAAGCTGCAGCTCACCGAGGTGCACACCGACACCGACGGCATGCTCGACATCGCCCGTCTCGACGAACTCGTGCCCGACTGGGCCGAGCGCGAGACCTGGGCCTGCGGGCCCGCGGGACTGCTCGACGCCGCCGAAAAGCACTGGAGCGAGCACGGCGTACCAGAGCGCCTGCACACCGAACGCTTCCGCCCCAGCAGCGTCGTCGCCGGCGCCGGCGCCGGCGGCGAGGTCACGTTCAGCGCCACCGGCAAGGCCGTCGACGCGGACGGCGCCACCCCGTTGCTGGACGTCGGCGAGGAGGCCGGCGTACTCATGCCCTCCGGATGCCGCATGGGCATCTGCTTCGGCTGCGTCACGCCGCTCAAGGCGGGCGCCGTCCGCGACCTGCGCACCGGCGAGATCACCGAGGCCGAGCCGGGCGTCCTCATCCAGACCTGCGTGTCCGCCGCGGCGGGCCCCTGCGACATCGAACGGTAGGAGCACCGTGACCGCCATCGACCCCACCGCCCACCTGAGCGCGGAGCAGATCGAGGAGCTCGGCCGCGAACTGGACGCGATCCGCGACGAGGTGATCGCCGGCCGCGGCGAGAAAGACGCCGCCTACATCCGTAAGGTCATCTCGGCGCAGCGCAAGCTCGAGCTGGCCAGCAGGGGCGTGCTGCTGTTCTCGATCTTCCCGCCCGCGTGGCTGCTCGGCACCGCCGGTCTGTCCGTGGCGAAGATCATGGACAACATGGAGATCGGCCACAACGTCCTGCACGGCCAGTGGGACTGGATGCGAGACCCGAAGATCCACTCCACCACCTGGGAGTGGGATCACGTCTCGCCGTCCGAGCAGTGGAAGCACTCGCACAACGAGCTGCACCACACGTACACCAACGTGATCGGCAAGGACAACGACCTCGGCTACGGCATCATGCGCGTCGACGAGGACCAGAAGTGGCACCCGTTCCACCTCGGCCAGCCGCTGTGGAACTTCATCAACGCCTGCTTCTTCGAGTACGGCATCGCCGCGTACGACCTGGAGCTCGGTAAGAACCTGCACAAGAGCCGCCGCAACAACCCGGAGTTCCGCGCGCGGGCCAAGGACGTGGGCCGCAAGATCCGCAAGCAGGTACTCAAGGACTACGTGATCCACCCGCTGCTGTCGGGCCCGTCGTTCCTCCCCACGCTCGCCGCCACGTTCACTGCGAACCTGGTCCGCAACATCTGGTCCCACTCGGTGATCATGTGCGGGCACTTCCCCGAGGGCGTACAGGTCTTCGAGCGCCGCTCGATCAAGGGCGAGACGCGCGGCCAGTGGTACCTGCGCCAGATGATGGGCTCGGCGAACATCAGCGGCAGCAAGGCCATGCACTTCATGACCGGCAACCTTTCGCACCAGATCGAGCACCACCTGTTCCCGGACCTGCCGAGCAACCGGTATGCCGAGGTCGCGGTGAAGGTGCGCGCGCTGTTCGAAAAGTACGAGCTGGAGTACGTCACCGGGCCGCTGGCCAAGCAGGTGTTCTCCGCCTGGCACAAGGTCTTCCGGCTCTCGCTGCCGAACAAGAAGCCCCAGGTCAAGACGCCGGACCGCAAGCGGGAGCTCGTCGCCGCCTGATTCCCCGGCCAGTGGCACGGCAGTCAAGTTGCGGAACGCCTTGACGGGCACCGCGACCACGACGATGTCACCGGCCGCCGCGGCCTGCTCGCTCGTCGCCGCGGACGCCCGCGGCCCCAGTTCCGCGGCCGTGTCCGCGAGCGTCTCGGGACCGTGTGAGTTGCTGAGCACGACCTGGTGCCCGGCCTCGATAGCGAGCCACGCGACGGTACTGCCGACGTATCCGCTTCCGATAAATCCCACAGTCGTCATATTCTCCGCGTCTCTCCAGAAAAGCCGAACCCTTGTCATTTGCAGGACTCGTTGTAATTCGGGTCCCTCGTTGTAATTCGGGTCCTTGCCGTCAGCCGGCGGAGAAGTAATGGCCGTTGTCCAAATCGGCGAGCAGGCCGGGCTGAGCGGGTTCCCAGCCGAGGGTCCGGCGGGTGATGAGGTTGGACGCCGGGTAGCTCTGCGTGACGATGTTCGCGAGGAACCCGAAGTATCCCGGCACCATCAGAACGTCCGCGGGAATGCTCACGGCGGGCAGGCCCAGACGGCTGCCGATGGCCTCGGCGATCTCGCGGAACGGGATGGCCCCGTCCCCGACCGCGTGCCAGTATTTGCCGGCCGGCCCCTTCTTCTCCAGCGCCAGGCGGAACAGGGACGCGACATCGCGGACGTGCACGGCGTTCCACAGGTTCGCGCCGTCTCCGGGGTAGCCGATGAAGCACTTCTCCTTCGCGAGCGCGATCAGCGTGGGGAGGAAACCGGCACGATCGGTCGTGCTGTGCGCGATGTTGGCTACCCGCACGACCGAAGACCGCACCCCCCGCTCGGCAAGGCCGATTACGCCCCTTTCCACGACGTTACGAACCCGCAGGGTGCCCTTGTACTCATCGCCGCCGGGAAGGGCCGGGTCCTCCTCGGTGGCCGGTCGGCCCAAGTGCTGCCCGGGCGAGCCAATGCTCCCCGCCGCGACCAGCGGCTTTCCGGTTCCCGCCAGTGCCTCGCCGTACGCGAGCATGATCGGGAGCTCCGCGGCGGCCACGGCGTCGATCCCGCCGGATGGCAGCAGGTCCTGCCTGTGCGCGACGTGGATGACGCCGTCGGAGTCCGCGGCTGCCTCCTTGAGCCCGTCGAGATCCTGGAGGTCACCGCGACGCACCTTGGCCCCGAGCGCGGACACCGCCGCTGCGGCGGTGTCCGACCGGGCGAGGCCGGTGACCTCGTGCCCGGCGGCGATGAGCTCGGGGATGATGTAGGAACCGGAATGGCCGGTCCCCCCAGCGACGAGAACGCGCATCTTACTGTCCTTGTGAAGGTAGGTGGAGGGGCTGTTCTTCTCGTGCCGCAGACCGACGGGCGTGATGCGGCACGAGTCGTGGTGGTGCGGGTGCGCTCAGCCGAGCATGGTGACGCCGAGGGAGAAGTTGGCGTGCTGGACGGAGTGGGTGATCAGGCCCAGCTCCAGCAGGCCGACGTTTTCCAGTGCCCGCGCCATCGGAAGCTCCCCGGAGTCCAGCGGACGCAGCCCCAGGCTCTCGATGAACGCCGACACGCGTGCCTTTGCCTGCGCGTCGTCGCCGGCGATGAACACGTCCAACCGACGACCCTCGGCCGCAGCGGCCGCCAGCACATGGGAGAACAGGGTGTTGAACGCCTTGACGACGTGCGCGCCGGCGGGGGCGGCCTTGGCGATCTCCTGCGCGCCGGAACTGCCGTCGGGGGTGACAAAGCCCTTGAAATCGAGGGAGACGGGGTTGGTGAGGTCAATGATGATCTTGCCCTGCAGTGCGTCCCCGTACTCGCTCACCACCGCCGCCGCGCCGGCGTACGGCACGGCCAGGATGACGATGTCCCCGGCCGGGGCGGTGCCGGCCGTCCCGGCAGTGGCGCCGCCGAGCACGGCGGCCAATTCCTTGGCCTTGTCCGGGTCACGGCCGATGATCTCGACGGCGTTGCCGCCGGCGAGCGCCCGGGCGGCCAGGGCGCGGGCCATGTTCCCCAGACCGATAATGCTGATGCTGCTCATGGGTGTGCCTGCTTTCTGGAGCTGGATAGGACGCCATGCCCACCCTGGCGTCGTTGACGGCTATGCCGTCGAATGGCGCGATGGGCGGCGTTCAATTCCTGATGTGCTCGTTTAGGGCCTGGGCCCTGCCATAACGTTCCGATGTCGAATTCCTGTGCCGAATTCGCTTCGGCCCCATCAGGTACTTATTCAGGCTGCCATTGGCCTGAGCAGGTGTCCAAGACCTCTTTTTTCCGTGGTGATACCCTGAAGGCATCACCGGACCGGGAGACGCCATGGATCTGGACCTGCGCAAACTGCGTTACTTCGTCGCCGTGGCCGACCAGTTGCACTTCGGCCGCGCCGCCGATGAGCTGCATATCGCGCAGCCGGTGCTCAGCCGTCAGATCCGCGCCCTCGAGCAGGATCTCGGCGCCTCGCTGTTCACCAGGGATCGCCACGGCGTAGCGCTGACCGACGCGGGCCGACAACTGCTGGAGGACGCCGGTCCGCTGCTCGCCTCCGCGCACGCCATCCGCGGCCGGGTGTCTGTGGCCGCCCGCGGCAGCCGGCGGCTGGTGGTCGGTTTCCGGGCCGGCATCCCGGTCATCCCGGCGGCGCGGGCGTTCGAGGCCCGGCACCCGGACGTGGTCGTGGACGTGCAGCGGATCGAATGGGACGACCAGGCCCCGATGCTGCTCGACGGCCGCATCGACGTCGGCTATGTGCGGCTGCCCATCGACGAGGCCGGCCTGCGCGTCACCCCGCTGTACACCGAGCCGCGGGTGGCGGTGCTGCCCGCCGGCCACCGGTTGGCCGGCAAGGAGGAGGTCACCGAGGCCGACCTGGCCGGCGAACCGCTGGTCTGGCATGCCGACCCGAGCACGCAGCCCACCAGGCGCCCGCACCCTAACGCCGGATACCGGGTGCACGGGGTGGACGAGACGCTCGAGCATGTCGCGGCTGGCCGGGGCATCTCGTTCCTGGCCCGTTCGGCGACCGTGTTCTACTCACATCCGGACATCATCTATGTGCCCATCCCGGACCTGGCGCCCGACCAGGTGTGCCTCGCGGTGGCGGCATCGCGCACGTCGCCAGTAGTGGATGACTTCTTCACTGCGGCTCAGGCGACTGCCGAGATCACGGCAGAATGTGGGAACTATGAAATGTGGCAGCTTGCAAGCGATACCGTTTCTAAGCACGGTTGAGCGGTCCGACTAACAACAGCAGCGCCAACAGGGGCACGCGGCCACAGCAATGGCGAAGGCATGGAGCTCGGGGGCGGAGGCGATGTCGGCGCACGGTGATTCCTAGTGCGGTCTGTCAAGCCGCGAGGGCCCTGGGCGGGGTGTCCGGTCAGCGGGACGACCTGAACCGGCCTTTCGCCGGCCGACCGCAGGATGAGCGCGTGGCCGCGCTGCTCCCCCGCATACACGATCACTCCGGGGCCCTGTCCGGCGTACTGCCGCAGCAAGTGGACGGACGGCGGCAGCAGAAGCTCCAGGCCGGCGACGCCGCGGATCCGGCCCAGCGGCGCCTCCCAGCTGCCGTGGCGGTCACCGGCGTTGGGGGCGGCACGCAGCTGCGTGAATTCGGCGCGCAGTCCCGGAGTGTGGTGCCGCAGCTCCCGCAGATCACGAGCCTCCAGCCTGCAGGAGGCCGCGCGACAACTCCAGGAGTGGGCGGACTCCACCAGCCGTTCGGAGTTGCTGGAGTCGCCCGACCTCGCCGGTCGGCTGCAGGCCCTCGGCCTGGGCCCGGCCCCGTGTAGTCGAAGGAGACGTCCTCCCAGCGCGCGAACCCCGCCAGGAGTTCGGGACGGGAGCCTGTCAGGACAAGTGAGTTCCCTGCTGTACCTACGGGCCGGATGATCGAACTGGGCCGGGAGGAGTCCCTGGCGCTGCTGACCAGCGTTCCGGTGGACCGCATCGGTTTGGCCCACCAGGCACTTCCGGTTGTCCGCCCGGTCAACCACCTGGTCGACGGCGACAGTATCGTCATCCACACCCATCCCGGATCGGCGCTGCTGAGCGCCACGGGCATCGGCCGGGTCGTTGCCTACGAGGCTGACTGCCTCGATCTGGACGCCCGCATCGGCTGGACCGTCATGGTCACCGGCCGGGCCGTCCCGGTCACCACGTCATCGGAGGCGGCCCGCTACCGCAGACTCCTCATCCCTGCTTCGACGGGGCGATGGATCACGTCGTGCGGATCTCGGCCGAGATTGTCACCGGCTACCGCCTGGCGCGCCTGACCAGCAGCCGGTCGACGCCACGTGAGGAAGGCCCTCGCCCTGCTCTTGGAAGTGCATCCCGTCTGTCAGGACGGCCGGTATGCCTGGCCGTCGCCGCAGGCTCTGCCCGGTCCACCGGGCAGCCGGGATTCACGCCGGCATCGCCACCAGCACCGCGGCCACCACCGTGGACACCGCGGCCGGCGGTGACCGCATGCAGCCGGCCACCGACCGCTGCGGGCGGCTCTGTCTGCCGGCGGCCGGTGTTCAGCTCGCGTCACACGCCCTGATCAGGCCGAGGCCTTCGGCAGCGGCTCGACGCCTTGGGCGCGCAGCTGCTCGTTGATGCGCTGGGCTTCTTCGAGTTGGTCCTCGAGGATGATGATGCGGCAGGCGGCCTCTATGGGGGTGCCCTGGTCGACGAGTTCGCGGGCGCGGGCGGCGATGCGCAGCTGGTAGCGGGAGTAGCGGCGGTGTCCGCCTTCGGAGCGCAACGGGGTGATCAGGCGGTGTTCGCCGAGGGCGCGGAGGAAGGCGGGGGTGGTGGCGAGCATGTCGGCGGCCCGGCCCATGGTGTAGGCGGGGTAGTCGTCATCGTCGAGGCTGTCGGCGAGACGCGGACTGGCAGGGGGCATAGACCTCTTCTTCCGGGGACGCGTCGGGGGGCCCGGGCGCCGTCCTGGCGCCCGGGCCCCGAGCTTTCAACACCATCTACCGGCTAACCGTGCCGGTCTTCTGTGTCCGCGGGATTCCGCCTGGGAGGGCGGGACTGCGGGGATCTTGTATGCGTGACCGGGGACCACCTTCCAATCCGGGGCCTTGCGTACCGGGCGGACTTGCTTCCTCGCCCGGGCGATCCTGATGGCGTCTTGCTCCTTTTCTTCGGTTACTCGGTTGTACTGCTGGGATATCGCGGGTACTGCTCACGGCCGCTGCGGGCCGTGCCCTGCTGGACTTGCCGGCACGGCAGTTCGTGTCTGCCGTGCCCACGTCGACTTCCTGGGTACGAGAACACAGTAACTCCGTGAGACCCCAATGTCTACTACCGCCAGGACAGGTTTCCTCCATGTCTGACGAGTGGCCTCCTATGGCACATACACCCGAAAGGCTGTCGCCCTGGTTGCTTCCCGACTGGGCGGGCAGGCGCTGAGCCCGAAGGCACCGCCGATCCAGGAGGGGTGACAGTGCATGACCGACATGGAGGCGACACGCACGCAGGTCCCCGGGGCCCCGGTCGTGGTGAAGGGTGGCAGCCCCGCCGACATCGCCCGCGCCCGTGACGTCGCCCGAGTCTTCACCAAGGCCCTGGATCCCACTCCGGCCTGCGAGGCGGCGCAAACCCTCGCTCTCGTGGTCTCCGAGCTCGCCACCAACGCGCTGCGCCACGGCGGCGGCCGCTGCATCCTCCGTCTTGGCGCCACTGCCGATGCGATGCAGGTCGCTGTCAGCGACCCAGTCCCGCACTCCCGCGCGAACGCGCCCCTGACCTCAACGGAGGCGCCGGCGGGTTCGGATGGTCCATGGTCCGCCGTCTGGCCCGCGAGGTGAACCTCACTCCCTGCCCCGGGCGGGGCAAAACCATCCACGCCCGCCTCCCGCGGTGATGGCGGCCCTAGGATCACCCGCGGACCACTGAGATTGATCTTGAGGCCGCACGCATCCTCACCGCTCAGCTCCCCGACACCCGACCCCTCATCGGCTGGGCATTGGTCCACGACCTCGCCGCCCGCGCCGACTCCCCCGTGGGCCCCACCCGTTGGGACACAGGCTCTGTGCTTGGCGTCGTCGCAGCCTTGGTCGGTCCTGACCCGCTCACTCGGATCCTGCGCCAGTTCCCCTCCGGCCACGCGCTGTTGTTCGGCCGCGCCGAACTCACGCCAGCCGCTTAGCCGGCCCCTGCCCCTTGGTCACCTCTCCGGGCCTGACCCCGCCCGGGACCCAGGCCTGGAGCCGTCCCCGCACCGGCGCAGCAAGCCGGACGGGGGGCGGGAAGGCCGGGCGGATGCGCACCACGTGATCGCCGTTCCGCCGCACTCCGCCACCACCTGCGGCAACGGCGCGGCTGCGCCGGCGCCGCACCAGACATTGGCGTGGCCGGGATGGCGAACCCGATGCCCTCGAGGTCCCAGCAAAGGGCGCAGGGGCGGGGGATCTCCAGGCGGCAGGTTCTCAGACAAGGGCCGCCGCCAGCACCGCGGCAGGCGCGACGGCCGCCGCGGACTCGAGGAACGAGGCTCCTCAAGGCAGGTGTCCCACTGATCGTGTATCGGTCAGCCGTCGTGGTCTGCGGTGACTGCGGCGGGATGCCCGGCCTCGTGGCTCACCAGCACCGACAGCAGTTCCGTGACGGTGGCCGGGGCGTCGGCGGGATGGCGCAGCACCCGGTCGGGGGCGATCTTGTAGACGTTGGAGCGGCCTTCCCGGCTGTGGGTGAGGTACCCGCCCTCTTCCAGGTCGGCGATGATCTTCTGCACGGCCCGCTCGGTGAGCCGGCAGCGGGCCGCGATGTCGCGGACGCGGGTGGTGCGATCCTCGGCGATGGCCGCCAGCACCCGGGAATGATTGGTCAGAAAGGTCCAGCCTGCGTGCGGTTGTGGCGCTCGATCCATCCCACCAGGATACGGTTCGATTCACGCATTCAAAAGGGCGAACGATTTTTCATGTTTCAGTTGACGTGAACAGCTGGTGGGGTGATGCTGGAAGCAGTCGACATGCCGATCTGCGCCGGGAGCACCGATGTCCCCTCACGCGGCCTTCCCCCAGGAAGACGTGCCCTGCACTGTCTACGGCGCCGCACTCCAGCAGCCGTCGACGTCGGCGGCCCTGCCGGTGCCGCTCACCTTCAGCGTCGAGGCCGCCGGCGACCGCAGCACGGTCTTCGTCTGCGGCGAACTCGACCTGGACACCAACCCGATCCTGCAGCAGACGCTGAGTGAGGCACTCACCCGCGCCACCGGCGGCCTGGAACTGGACCTCTCCGGCGTCGGCTTTTGCGACTGCGCCGCTCTCAACGTCCTGCTCCACATGCGTCACCGCGCCCACGGGATGGCCAAGTCGTTCGTCGTTCGCGCTGCCAGCCCGGCCGTTCACCGCCTGCTCACCCTCACCGGCACCCTGCCCCACCTCACGCACGCGGCGACGTGCCCCCCACAGCGGAGTCCCCGGTGATGTCTGGCCCCGACCAGCAGGCCGACGCGCCCCAGACGCCCGCGACCCGCTCCGAAACCATCCTCCAACTGCAAGCCGAGATCGCGCAGCTTCGGCAGGCGGTGCACTCCCACGCGGTCATCGACCAGGCGCTCGGTGTGATCGTCACGGTGTACGGGGTGACGCCCGACGAAGCCTGGGACATGATCCGCGAGACGTCCATGCACACCAACATCAAGCTGCGCCGGGTAGCCGAGGCGCTCATCTCCTGGGTGCACTCCGGCCAACTGCCTGCGGAGATCGAAAACGTACTGTCGAAGAAGCTGACCCAGCGAACGAACGACCAGTGACACGGCCATCAGGATCCAGGGCTCGGCGCGAGGGTCACGTACCGGCCGCCTCCTGGCGCAACAGGTCGGGGCGTGCGCCGGCGAGAGCGAAGGCCCGGCTGAGTGCCGTTCCTATTGACGGCCGAGGTCAAAGAACAGGTCCGCAAGCACATCCCGGACTACTTACAGCTCACCGAGAACGGCCCGGTGGTGGTGGATGGCAAGCCGCATAGACGGCGGCCCGCCCCGGTGGTGTCCTTCACGTTCGCGCGGACCCCGGCAGACGGTCGAGTCGCGTGACGGGTGGTCAGCGCCTCGTCCCGTACCTGGTCAGGATCACGCCGCCGGGAAGCGTCCGCGTCTCCACCAGGTTCAGGTTCACCCAGCTGTCCAGCGCGGTGAAGAACGGCGTGCCGCCGCCCACCAGGACCGGCGCGGTGGCCAGCACGTACTCGTCAATCAGCCCGGCCCGCATGGCCGCCCCGGCGAGCGTCGCGCCGCCGATGTCCATCGGACCGCCGTCCTCGGCCTTGAGCCGGGTGATCTCGGCGACCGCGTCACCGGTGACCAGGCGGGTGTTCCAGTCGACCTTGTCGATCGTCGAGGAGAACACCACCTTCGACATGTCCCGCCAGCGGCGCGCGAACTCGATCTGCGCCGGAGTGGCGTTGGGCTGCTGGTCGCCGGTCGGCCAGTAGGCGCTCATCGTCTGCCACAGCTTGCCCCCGTACAGCGACAGGTCGGTCGCCTGCAGCTGGTCGGACCAAAACTGGAACAGCTCGTCGCTCGGCACGCTCCAGCCGATGTCGTCGCCGGGCGCGGCGATGTAGCCGTCCAGGGTCAGGTTCATGCCGTAGATCAGTTTCCGCATGGCGCCAGCCTTCCGTGAGTCGGTCGCACGCGTACAGACCGGCGCGGCGCGGGAAACTCATCGGAGCGCGATCTGAGCTCGCACGTAGTCCTCGTACTCTGTGCCCCAGCCGCAGACTCATCGTTCCGCCGAGGAAACAGCATCGATCTGAGACTGAGCGTTTTCCAACCTCAATCCGAGCAGGTCAGGCGCAGCGCAGCGCACACGTTATAGAAACTCACCGGATGGGCGCCTCGGCAAGTGACAGGCTGTTCCCGTCAGGGTCCAGCACGACGACGTGGCGCACGCCGTTGCTGTAGGTCTCGACCGGTTCGTGGTCGATCCCGTGTGCGGCGAGTCGGGCCAGGATGTCGTCGAGGTCGTTCACACCGAGCGTGATCATGGCTCCGCCCACTCGCTCAGTGCGCATGTCCCGATCGTCGACGACAACCCATGCGTTCTCACCAAGCTGCCACAGGTATTCCTCGCCGATGATCTCGTCCGCTGGGCGCCCGAAGAACGCCTCGAACCACCCACGTGCCTTGATCCGGTCACTCACGCACATGATGCTGTACAGGTCCACTCGGATCACTCCTCACAGTCGCTTCGGAGGTCGGACCACTCCCGTGACCAAAACTCATCGGAGGGAGTAGCCCGGTTCTGGAAGATGAAGCCCCTGGTAGATGGGTTTTCGACCAAGAGAACCGTCTCCACCAGAGGCTTCGCCTGCTTGTCTCCCCGTCCGGCGCCGACGTGTCCAGCTCCGCCCTACGCTTCCTCACCGCCCGTCTGCGGGAGCACCGCCGTGTCCTCGGCACCCGATGGCGGCGCCTGAGCACGGGCCGCCAGGCCCTGCTCACTCTCGCCCACCTCCGCAACGGCCAGCCGTATGCTCAGCTCTCGGCCGGTTTCGGGATCGGCGCCACGACCGTCTACCGCTACGCGTACCGCGGCCGGTGGGACCGCCTCTCCGCCGGTCAGCAGGCCGTCAACCGATCCCATGCAAATCTCCGGGCCCTGGTCGACATCTCAACCTAAAGCCACGCCATCACCAGGCACCCGTGTGACGGCCATTGTTGGATCTCAGATCCCGTGGCCGAATCTCACGAACCGTGGCCGCTCGATGGCCGATTGGCCACGGATCTGTGACTGACTGGTCAGGTTCCGGGTGTCATCACGCACAAGGGTGACGGTGCCGCCCTGGCCGAGGGCTGCGACCTCGGCCGGCTGCTCACCCGTCGGAGTCAGCCCGCGGTGGGGTCGGTGAGAACGTTGGTGGACAACGGGTCGATGGTGACCCCTGAGGGCCGGTCCGGGCCGGACGGCCACCAGGGGGCGCCGACCGAGGCCCACAGGACGGCACCGACGCCGCCAGAGCTCGCCGGGACCGGGCCGACCGGCAGGGCGATGCGGATCCGGGCGGTCCGTGAGGCACCCGGCTTGAGGGAGAACACGTCGGTCTCCGTGTACGTTCGTCCGGTCAGGTCCTCCCACCGGCCTCCGCGGTCGATCGACCAGTGCACGTGCTGCACGGACGCGTCCTTTGACGCGGGTGACAGGGCAACCGCGATGCGCAGGCCCGAGCGGGTGCGCTCGCCCGCCGAGTTGCGCACCCGCACGGACCACTCCACCGCCGGGCCACCCGGGGCGGCCTTGAGAATGTCCGGGACCGTGACCGTGAGGTGCGTGGCGTCCACGGGAAGACGCAACCGCGCCGCGGCCGCCGTCGGGTGGATGGCCGGATCCCGACCCTCTTGGGCGATCTCAGCGGAAACCATGTCATACGAGGCACGGGGCCGGTTGTTCTCGTACTCGTTCTGCTGGTCCGCGGCGATCAGCCGCAAGTCGATCCGCGTCCGCTCTTTGCCGCCTTGCGAGAGCGGCACCCGGGCGACGAACTCCCCGTTGTCGTCCTGCTCGTTGGTCCAGGAAAGCTCCGTATCCCGCCACCCTTTGTCCTCACGAACCTGGAGCCGGTCGGCGACGGTCCCGACGTAGACCGCCAGGTAGCGGTGGCCGGCCTGCCCGGGGGTGAGGCCCCCGACGGAGACATGGAACGGGAGCGGCGGCCCGCCGGGGATCAGCGTGCGACCGTCCGCGCCAAGGCGGACGACCGGGTGAGACGCGGCCCGGCTCGCTGACGGCTCCCGGGCCGGCGAGGCCTGCGGGCGGCCGCACCCGGCTATGGCCGTCGCCGCGGCAAGCAGCATGAACACAGCGCCGAAGCAGGGCATCCGTGGCATGGGCGGTTCTCCTCACCGGATTCTCTTCGCGACACAATCTCAGGGTCGATGGCATGTTGATCTTCGATCGTCGGACGCTGCAGGTCGGCGGCTTGTGGCCGATCGCCGCAAGCGGGTCCGTCCACGCTCAGGAAGTCGCAGACCGGCGCCTGAACAACAGGACTGTCGATCCGCCACCGACGAGTACGGCCGCTCCGACAGCTGCCACAAGCACCGAGCGGCCGGTGCCCGTGCCGGCCAGGCGCCCGCGCGAGGGCACGGTGCCCACGCCGCCTGCAAGGCCGTCGGCGACGGAGCCGGAGGACGACGTCTGAGCCCCACCGCTGCTCGAACCACCCACCGACTGACCGCGCGGGTCCTTGTCGTTGCCCCGGCCACCCGATCCGGAGCCGCTTGCGTCGGAGCCGCCGGAGGAACCACTCGACGTAGATCCGCCCCGCTCCGGAACGTGGATGGTCAGATACGCCGTGTCGTTCGCAGGATTCTCGTCGAACACCGGGGGGATGTCGTAGACGGAGGTGGCCTTCACTTCACCGCGCGTTCGACCCGACGCCGATGTCACCTTCAGCACGAAGAGGTAGCTGAGCGACTGGCCCACCTCCAGCAGGTTGTCGCTGTGCCAGCACACGTATACCGGATGGCCGGGCTCCGACGGGCCGGTCGGTCCATCGATTCCGAACGGCGCGCACTCCTGGGGTACTTGAACAGCCTTCGTGCCCTTAGGGATCCGGACAAGGAGGCCCGGCTGGTCATCGCTCTCCTGGTTGTGGATCCATCCCGGGCCGTCGTTGCGCAGCGTGGCCGTGACCTTGACCAGTTCGCCCGGCTCGGCCGTGGCCTCATCGCCGACGGCCGCCAGGTCGGCGGTGCTGCCCACGGTCAACGCAAGGCGTCGGTAGCTGTCGTCGAATCCCTCCGAACCGGGCGGCTGTCCGGTGCGGCCCGTTCCGTACTCGACCACCTCCAGCAGCCCCTTGGAGGAGACCGTGAACCGGACTGGGGTGGTGACGGAGCCGCCCGGTTCGATGACCTGGCCCAGCTTGCACAGCGCCTGCCTCACCTGGTCGGCTACGACGCTGTACGTACAGCCCTTCTCGGGTGCCGTGAAGTCGAGCCCGCGGGTGAGACGTACACGGAAGGTGACATCACTCGCGGCGGCGGTTCCGTTGTTGGTGATCGTGACGGCTTGGTCGTAGGTCTCACCGGGCTTCGGCGAGGAGGTGGGCAACGACGAGACCACGAGGTCCGGTTGGGCCTCGTCGGCGTGTGAGGCGGGTGCCGCCATGGCGGGCACCCCCACCCCGATCACCCCCGCGGCCACAAACCTCACCCAGCCACGCAGCAGTGGACGCACGACCAGCTCCTCAGCGACGGCAGCACAACGGCGCACCGGCCGACCCGGCAGATCATCTGCCACGCCACCCGATCACGACATGTACTGGACACCTGATCGTCACCATTGGTTGTAGCGGCGCTCACCAGCCACCAACCCGAGCCCCTCACCGCGCAGTTCGCAAGACCTGGGCCGGGCGGCGGCTACCGCAAGGCCGTTGTCGAACACGCCGCTGCCTCGGCATCGACCACGCACCGGCGGGCTCGGCCACCGATGAGCCGAAAGGAACGAGAGGAAGTCGCTGCCGCGGGACGCCACTCGCCGGAGACAAAGCGTGAGAGCGTGCCCCGGCTGTAGCCGACGGCGTTGGCGAAGGACTGCAGCGACGTCCAGCCGCTGTGCTGGTACAGCCACCCGCCCATGGCGCCGCTGCATTCACGCTCCCGCCCGCCTGCTCAGTTCCCGCTATATCCGGGAGACGTCGGTTGTGATGCTCCCTGCACCGCAGCCTTCGAGCTCTCGTCGAGGACACTCGGTTGAGATCTTCTCGCCGGAAGCCCGCACGATGAAAGGCTGCTCGCCCGGCTTGGTCACGGTTGCTTCGACCGACCGCTTCTGATCCCTCTCCAGCCGCGCCTTGATCAGGTTGACTGCGGCGGAGCCGGCACGGGATGACGCAACCTCAGTGATGCAGGGCGACCGCGAGTGCCTCGGCCAGGGTCACGGGCGGGCGGCCGATCAGGCGGCGCAAGTCGCCAGAGTCGGTGTACATCTCGCCGCGGCTCATGCCGCGGTCAGCGTCAGCGAGGACCTCCGCCAGCTCGGCGGGTAGGCCCGCGGCGGCCAGTACCTGGGCGAAGTCGGTCACCGGGAGGTCGGCGTAGGTAACCTGCTTTCTGGCCGCAGCAGAGATCGCGGCGGCGAGCTCAGTCAGGGTGAAGGATTCGTCGCCGCCGAGCTCGTACACGGCGCCGGTGTGGCCTTCGGCGGTGAGGACGACGGCTGCGGCCTCGGCGTAGTCGGCACGGGAGGCGGCGCTGATCCGCCCCTCGCCTGCGGCGCCGACGACGGCGCCGTTCTGCAGGATCTGCGGCAGTTGGCCGGTGTAGTTCTCCAGGTACCAGCCGTTGCGCAGCAGCACGCTGGGGATTCCGCGGTCCCGCAGATACTCTTCGGTCTTGCCGTGCGTGGCACCGATGACGGTCGTGGCCGTGTCCGCGTGCGTCGTGCTCGTGTACGCCACTAGCGACACGCCTGCGGACGCCGCGGCGTCGATCACGCGGCGGTGGTTGGCGACCCGCTCGCCCACAGGGACCGAGGCCGAGATCAGCAGCAGCCTGTCCGCCCCCGCAAATGCCTCGGCCAGGCTGTCGGTGTCCGCGAAGTCGGCGCGGCGTACCGTGATGCCTCGGTCGGCCAGATCCTTGATCCTTGCGATGTCCCGGCCGGTCGCGATGATGTCCGCGGCCGGGATCCCGCGCCGCAGCAGTGCGTCGATGGTGAGCCTGCCCAGCTGACCGGTGGCTCCAGTGACGACGATCGGCATGATGGTCATTCCTTCCCTCCGTGCGTGCCTCGCACGCCTGCCGCGGTCCGTCCGCGGCGGGATGGAACACAGAATGACCTGGACACTCTCTGTTGGGGAGTAGCCACTTTTCGGTATGGTACTTACCGGAGCGATAGCATTGAGGTGAGCCGTATGGCTTCTGTCGAGAACGTGACCGGGCCCATACCGTCATTCGATCCGTACGAGCGCGGCTGCCCGTCGCGGGACCTGCTCGACCAGATCGGCAGCAAGTGGGCGGTCCTGGTGCTGGGCGAACTCGGCCGGAACGGGACCTCTCGGTTCGGCCGGCTCCGGCAGGCGTTGGCGGGCGTGAGCGAGAAGATGCTCACCCAGACGCTGCGCACCCTCGAACGCGACGGGCTGATCAGTCGGACCGTCTACCCGGAGGTGCCGCCGCACGTGGAGTATGAGCTGACCGCGCTCGGCCAGACGCTGCGGGAACCGCTGAAGGCGCTCACGGAGTGGTCCGTGCTGCACATCGAAGAAGTCATCACCGCCCGCGAAGAGTACGACGACCGCACTGAGCGCACCCGGTAATCGGCGGCGGCCCACGGTCTGGTCGTAGACGGCTGCCTCGCCGAGACCGGCCCGACAATCAGACTCACCTGAGCAACCCGGCGACATCACGAGTTCAACCTCAGGAGCGTATTCGTCCCGGGCGATCCGTAAGCACCTGCGCCGCCGCGGCATCCGCGCCAGGGTTTTCCGCTCCCGCGGGCCAACGCGGTCACCGTCTGCGCCGCGGCAGCCGGGGCGCAGGTCACCCGCCTTCGACCGTGAGACCTCCACGCAACGCAACACCGGCGAGCATTGCGTCAACCGCTTCAAGCAGTGGCGGGGCATCGCCCCCCGCTACGAAAAGGCAGCCACCATCCGCCGGGCTGCACTCCATGTCGCGGACATCATTCTCCGGTCCTTCCGAGGATCCAACCGAAAGGCCCCAGTCTCTGCGATAGCGGGTTGCCCGCGGCGCAGCACGGGCAACCCGCCCATCGTCTGCCGTCGCCGCCTGTATGGCGTCCGAGGTTCGCACCTCCTCAAAGCCGGCGTACGCGCCGCTGGTCCGGTTACGTCTGTCGCCACGAACGCAGTTTCTCGGCGATGCCGTACGAGTCCAGCCGCATCGCGCGAATGTCGTAGATCAGTTCCCGCCACAGCTCGAATTTCGTGTCCACGCGCTCTCCCGAAGCCTCGAGGTAGGCGAGGGCGACGCCGTATCCATAAACCTCGTTTCGAGCCGGCAGTGGACGTAGCAGCACACATTCCTCGAGCATGACGGCAGCCCGCCAGAACGCGTCGGGATGATGCTGATCATGCCGGGGCGGGTCGACCCGGTGGCGCTGCGGTCACCGGGGCTCGCGCGCGGTGTCGTCCACCGCGGCGTCGAGAAGCGGTCCGAGCTCCTGCACCACGGTCGTCAGGGCGCGCACGTCGCGCTCGGCGCGGGCGATGAGGATGGCGCCCTCCAGGGCGCTGATCATGAGCGTCGCGAGGGACGCGGTCCGCGCGTGCGGCACGCCCAGGCCGGCCAGGGCCCCGGCCACCGGCTCGGTCCAGGCGGAGAAGGCGGCGGCCGCGGCCTTGCGGGTGGAGGCGGCGGACTCCGCGCAGTCCACCGTCGCGGCGGCCACCGGGCAGCCGCTCGCGAAGCCGGCGGTCTCGTATTCGTCGGTCCACTGGCGCACCATTTCGGCGAACAGCCCGGCGGGGGTCGGCTCGGGAAGGGCGGCGAGGAAGCGGGCGACGCGGTCGGCCGCGTACCGGCCCGCCCAGCCCACGGCCTCGTTGACCAGCTGTTCCTTGCCGCCCGGGAAGTAGTGCTGGAGCGAGCCGCGCGGCGCGCGCGCATAGGCCGCGACCTCGCGCATCCCTGTCGCGGCGACCCCGTCGCGCCGGATCAGCTGGGCCGCGCTGAAGACCATCCGCTCGCGTGGTCCGCGTGCGGACGACTGCGACGCTGCCATCTCGACCCCCGGGATGTTGCGAGCACTTCGCCGCCCACTCTATGACCACGGTCATAGAGGCGGCTACTATGACCGCTGTCATAAGCGGTTGCGGCGACGGCTCCGCTCCTGCGGGCCGGGAACGGCGGTGCATCGTGACCGTGGGGTTCATCGGACTCGGGGTCATGGGGCAGCCCATGGCTCTCAATCTGGCCCGCGCCGGAACGGACCTCGTCGTGTGGAACCGCACGTCGGAGTGGTGCGCGCCCCTGCGCGCCGCCGGTGCCGAGGTCGCGGCGCGTCCCGCCGACGTCTTCGGGCGCTCCGGCGTCGTGTTCCTCATGCTGGCCGACGAGGGGGCGGTCGATGCGGTGCTGGGCCGGGGCACCCCGCAGTTCGCCGCCCTCGTCGCCGAACGCACCGTCGTCCACATGGGGACGACCTCGCCGGAGTACTCCCTCAGCCTCCAGGACGACATCCGAGCCGCGGGCGGACGGTATGCCGAGGCGCCGGTCTCCGGCTCCCGAGTCCCGGCGGAGCAGGGGGTGTTGGTGGCGATGCTGGCCGGCGACGACGAGGCCGTGGCGGCCGTACGGCCGCTGCTCGCCCCCATGTGCCGCCAGACGTTCGACTGCGGTCCCGTCCCGAACGCTCTGCTGATGAAGCTCTCCGTGAATCTGTTCCTGATCACCCAGGTGACCGGTCTGACCGAGGCGTTCCACTTCGCCGACCGGCACGGGCTCGACCAGCGCCTGCTGCGGGACGTCCTGGACGCGGGCCCGATGGCCAGCTCCGTCTCCCGGATGAAGTCGCCCAAGCTGCTTTCCCGCGACTTCACCGTCCAGGCGGCCGCCACGGACGTCCTCAAAAACAACCGGCTGATCGCCGAGGCCGCCCGCAAGGCAGGCCTCGCCTCCCCGCTCCTCGACATCTGCCACACCCTCTTCGGCGAGACCGTGGCGCAGGGGCACGGTCACGAGGACATGGTGGCCGTCCTGCGAGCCCTGGAGGCCCGCACGGACGGTAGCCCGCACACGACCAGTGCCCTGCGCCAGTAGTTGATCGTCGGACTTCTGCGACACGACGGGGGCCCGCTGCGCACCGGGAGCGTCCAATCAACGGCGGATCTGTTGATCACGGAGACGCCAAGTGAGTGAGACCACGATCGAGCAACAGCGCGTGGTCGAGTCGGTCGGGATGGCCACGTCGGACGAGCAGTTGATCGCGACGCTGGTTGACCGGGCCCGTGGTGAGGGCCCGCAACTGACCGGCGAGGGTGGGCTGTTACAGCGGCCGACCATGCGGGCGCTGAAGGGCGAGATCACCGATCACGTCGGTCGTGAGAAGCACGATCCGGCCCGGAAGAACAGCGGCAACAGCCGCAACGGCACCCGCACCAAAACAGTGCTGACCGATGTCGGCCCGGTCAAGGTCAGAGTTCCCGGGACGTGGCCCGGACCGGTCAGGGTTGCGTGCGCGTCGAGGGCGACCCACACCAACTCTGCGACAGCGGCGATCTGGGGATTCTTCTTGAACTGACGGATTGCCGCCTCGCCGACCGACGGCTCGAACTCTGCCGCGTGCGGCCACCGCTGGAGACGGCACGGCCGCGCTCGCCCCCCAACTCCCGTAGAAGAAGGCGCCTGTCGATCCACCATCCGCGCGCTGCGCGCCGGCGCCCGCACGTCGAGATCGCCTGGCAGGAAACGTCGAGGTCATGGACCTCGGCCAAGTGGGCCTGGACCTCGACGGCCGTCGGGCCCTTCGCGGCGAGTGAGATGACCAGCCCGTTGACGCCAGGCGGACGTCACTGCCTCTTCTGCACGAGCTTCGCCTCACACGTTCCGACATGCCCGAGCCGCTCCCACTGGAAGGCGCCACGGCTCGGGCTGGGGCGGATGAACGGCCGCCCCACTCGCGTGTGCATTCACGGCGATTCCGAGAAAGAGGAAATGCCTTAGGTGTTCGAATTCACGGTACCTTCGATTTCTTCACGGAATGCATTGCGTGCATTGGGGCAGTGAGGTCCGTTCTCACAGACCGCCCCAGGCCGAAAATGAGGCAACGAAACGATCGATTAACGGACGCGTAGTCGAAGAGAATCGTCACCCCTGTCCACTCCTGTGCACCGCAGTTCACACAGCATCAGGAGGGGCCATGTCCTTCTTCGCCAGGGCGTCCTGGCCAGGAGACCACCGCGACGAGCTCGTCGCGGGGACACTCGTCGCGGCCGTCGTCGTGGTGCTCGGTTACGCCTCGGGCATCGGCGCATCCGCACCGACGACCGTCGACACCGCGTCACCACCGGCCGCCGGGACCCCGTCCCCGTCGCGCCAGCCCTCGGCCGGCTCCGCCACCGGTCCCCCCGTCACCTCCGTGGTGAATTCGGGGTCCGGCTCAGTGGGCGGATTCGGGTCGGGAGAAAGCGACAGCGAAAATCCCGAAGCCACTTCGCCGGTCAACAGTGAAGGCAACCACGATCACGGTACGGGCGGCGCCGACGGAAACGGACCCGGGCCAACCCTCTCGCCCTCCTCTACCCCCACCCTCTCACCCAGCCCGTCGGGCCCCTGCGACGAGGGCGAGGTCCGTCTCGTGCAGCCGCTGCTGAACGGTGCGGTCACTCCGGTCACCGGTCTGCTGGACGGGCTCCTCGGCTCGGCCACATCGGCTCCGGCCCCCTCGCCCGCACCATCGGCCGACACCCTCTCGTCGCTGTGCGTGGGCGTCGCCCCCTCGCCCTCGGTGATCCCGGAGGCGCTGCCGTGAGACACCGTCCACCGTCTCTGCTCGTCGTCGCGCTCGCCGCCCTCGCCGCGCTGCTGCTCGCCGCGCCGCCCGCCTCGGCCCACACGGAACTGGAGTCCTCAGCCCCGAAGAACGGCGCCCGGCTCGCCCGCACCCCGGCCAACGTGAAGCTGACCTTCAGCGAGCCGGTCGACCTCACCGACGTGCACATCAAGGCGGCCGGCCGGGTGCTGTCACCCTCCCGCACCGGCCACGGAAAAAACACCCTCCAGGTCAGCGTCCCCAAAGCCGCCGGTCATGGCCGGCTGACCCTGGTTTGGCAGGTACTTGACATGGAAGACGGGCATCCCACATCCGGGACGCTCTCCTTCCCCCTCACGGCGAAGGCCACGTCCGACGCCGCAGCGCAGGCGGCACCGGAACCGTCCGCGACCCTGCATGCCGCCTGGACCGCCGTCCGCTGGGCGGGCTATCTCTCACTCGCCCTGTTCGTCGGCGGCGTGGCCTTCCTCGCGCTGCTGTGGCCGCAGGGCACCGAAGACCGTCGCACCCGGCGAACCCTCACACTCGCCTGGACCGCCGGCCTCGCGACAAGCCTGCTCGCACCGGGACTCCAGGGCGCGTACGGGACGATGGGCACGCTCGACGACGTACTCCAACCCGCCACCTACACCGACCTGTTGACCAGCGAGGTCGGCATCGTGGCCGCCTGCCGCGTGCTGATGTGGGTGCTCGCCGCGGTAGTCCTGGCCGCCCTCCTACAGGGCGGGGACCGCGCCGCCCGCTCGCCAGGCTGGCGCGTCGGCGCTCTGGCAGTGGGTCTCGGGCTGCTGCGTACGACCGGCATGACGGGACACAACTCCGAGGGCACGCACCCCGGTTGGGGCGCGGTCGCCGACCTGGTCCATCTGCTCGGTGTCTCGCTCTGGCTGGGCGGCCTGACGCTGCTCCTGATCGGCGTGCTGCCCCGGCGCCGTCCCGAGGAACTGTCGACCGTCGTTCCCGGCTACTCCACGCTGGCCGGGGTCTCGGTCGCCGCGATCGCGGCGGCCGGGGCAGTGCTGACCTGGCAGGTGATCGGTTCGTTCGACGCCCTGGTGCACACCGGCTACGGGCGGCTACTCCTGCTCAAACTCGCCGTACTGGCCACGGTGTTGCTGATCGCCCAGCGCAGCCGCGGCTGGGTGAAGACACGGCTCGACATCGCCGTGCTGCTGCGTGGCGACCGCGCCACCGTACGGCCCTTCGTCCACTCGGTAGCAGCGGAGACAGGACTCGTCCTCGTCGTCCTCGCCGCAACGAGTCTGCTGGTCACGTCCGCCCCCGGCCGCTGACCGGCGCCCGTCCCACTCCACTCACCTCACACGGGATCTCACAAGGGAGACGCACCACCATGCACACTGAGGAAACCACCGCACCCCCGCACCACCGGCACACACGGGTGGGCAACCGGGTGCTGCTCGCCACCGGCTTGGGCGCCGGACTCGCCGCCGTCGCCGGCCTCGGCCTGCTCCAGGCATCTGCCGGGGCCTCCACCCCGCACAGTGCCGCACCGGCGGCCGAAGCCCAGTCGATGGCGGACATGGACCACTCGGCCACGAAGGCCGCGGCGGCCGACCACACCATCGAGATCAAGGACTACAAGTTCGCCCAGCCGAAGCTGACGGTGAAGGTCGGCCAGACCGTGAAGTGGGTCAACGAGGACACCGCTCCGCACACGGTGACCACCACCAGCGGCCCCGCCAAATTCGACTCCGGCACACTGAACAAGGGCGACAGCTGGTCGTACACCTTCACCAAGGCCGGTACGTACAAGTACTACTGCGCGGTCCACCCGGACATGACGGCGTCCGTCACCGTGGTCGCCGACGACAGCGGCGGCAGCACGGGCGGTTCCAACGGCGGGTCCGCGGGCGGCTCGACCGGAGGGTCCGCCGGCGGCTCCACGGGCGGCAGCACAGGCGGCTCGACCGGCGGTTCCACCGGCGGGTCGACCGGCGGGTCGACCGGTGGGGGGAGCAGCTCCGGCGGCACCAGCGGCGGGGACGACGGCGGCGACAAGCAGTGCGTCAGCGTCCAGCAGGTCCTGCTGCCGATCCTGCAGCACATCGACAAGGCGCACCTGGAAGAGTCCCCGGGCCAGCAGGTCCAGGACGCGCTCAAGCTCGACAGCTACATCAAGATGCACACCGTCTGGCTGGAGTCGATCCTCACCCCCGCGGTGAACGGCGCCGGCAGCGTCTCCGACGACACACTCAGCGTGCTGCTCCAGCACATCAACTCCGCGCACCTTCAGGAGTCGCTGGGCCAGCAGGTCACGGACATCCTCAACCCCGACGCCTACGTGAAGATGCACACCGTCTGGGCCGAGCATCTGCTCGCCCCCACCGAGGACTACGTCACCAACTCCTGCTGAACCAGCCCCTGCCCGCTGGCCTCAGCAAGACACGGCGGGCCGGCCGAGTCACAGTCGGCCGGCCCGCCGCCCGCCTCATTCTCCCCGCCCTCAAATTCACTCGCCCACCGAGGTGCCGAGATGACCACCGAAACCCTTCCCACCCCCACCCTGCCCACGCCCCGCCCGGGCCCCGAATGGCTACCCGAGCCCGGCACCTACAGCGCCGCCCGGCCCGACCATTGCATCACCGAACTCACCGGCCGCCTGGGCCCGTTGCCCACCCTGCGCCGCCGCCTCACCCCCCTCGACGCCACCCTCACCGTCACGTCCGACGCCGAGGATTGCGTACTGAGCCTGGAGCTGGGGGGCCGACTGCTCCGCGGCAAATCGCTCACCTTCCTCAGTACAAACATCACGGCCAACGACGACGGCACCCGCCTCCGCGTGGCCGGTGCACTCGCCCTGGACGACACCCCCGTCCAAACAACGCTCCCGCTCCGCGTCGTCGACCGCACCGCCGAGCGGCTGCTCGTCCTCGGCACCCTCGCTGTGCCCTACCGCGCCCTGCGTCGCACGACCGGCTTCACCCTGCCCCGCACCCGCCCCGCAGCCCGCATCCGGCTGCTCGTCGCCGCGGAGTTCACATGCCCCGCCTGACCGTACCGCGCGCCCTGCTCGCCGCCCTGTTCGTGGCCGGCTCCGCCGCCGTCCTGCCCGCGCCCGCGGCCCAGGCGGCCACCACCCACCAACTCCTCATGTCGGGCTACGCATTCAGCCCCCGCACCCTGACAATCACCGCCGGGGACACTGTCACCTGGACCAACCAGGACCAAGCACCCCACGACGTCAAAACCACCTCCGGCCCCGCGTCGATCCACTCCCCGATGCTCAACAAGGGCGGCACCTGGAGCCACACCTTCGCGACCGCCGGGACGTACGGCTACGTCTGCACCGTGCACCCGAACATGACGGCCCAGCTCGTCGTCGAACCTGCCGCCGCCCCCACCCACACCGCCCACCAGCACCCGACATCCGCCGCACCCACGACCCGCCCCACCCCGGCAATGCCCCCGTCCATGCACATGAGCCCCACTGCCAAAGCCGGTGCGCCCGCAGCCTCGAAGACGGACGACCAGTCCCCCGCCCCCACGGCCACCACCTCCACCTCCGCCCCACCCGGGGCGGCGCAACCCGCAGTGGACACCCAGAACGCCGCCTCCGCCACCCGCCCCCTCAATCCGCTCCTTCTCCTCAGCGGCGTCATCGCGGGTGTGGCGGTCCTGTGCCTGCTGCTGGTCGGCTCCCGCTCGGCCGCCTTCCCATCCCGGAACGACGAACGAAGCACGGATTGACAACGCCCGCGGTGTCCGGTGCCGCGCCGCCCCGGGAGTGGCATCTCGACCTGGGCGGTCAGCGCAAGTGGTCTTCACCGCCTGCCATCGTGTCGAAGACTTCCACGAGTTGGGCGTTCAACCGACGGCCCGTCCGGGCGAAGACACGGCGGTCGCGGCACCTCCGGGGCCGCCGGCACGTGGTGCCGTGCATGAGACCAATCACCGAGGGGCACGTGGCGGAGCCGGGACTGGCCGTGGTTGGAGATCGCGGCGTGCGATGACCAGGCCGTCTTGGCCGTCCAGGAGTTCCTCGCCGCGCGATCGCTCCGGCGGAGCGGACGACGCGAGGTCCGGGCGAGCCCGGCGTACGGCTGCGCTGCTTTTGGGACGTGTGCCAGCTGCCTGCCGCGCGGCATGAGCCCCAGGTCAGGGTGTAAATGCACGTAAGCCCTGTCCGCTCCCACCGCCCAGCGCCCCGGCACTCCGG
>NZ_JBITHF010000015.1:0-62143 GCF_044457745.1 Streptomyces sp. NPDC050534 | reverse complement strand
GGCGGCGGGCGGCGGGCGGCGGGCGGCGGGCGGCGGGCGGCGGGCGGCGGGCGGCGGGCGGCGGGCGGCGGGCGGCGGGCGGCGGGCGGCGGGCGGCGGGCGAACGCCCGTGCCGCCTGGAGCGGTTCACCGGTTTCCTCGAATTCCTCTCCGGCTTGAAAGCCGGCGCATCCTCGAGGAGACCCGCGGAGCTCGGCCGGCAGTCGTCGGACTTCCTTCCAAACTGTGCAGCCGTTTATCTGCCGTCATCGGTGATGTTGAGTGGGGGCACGAGGCTGTCGCCCGGCCACAAGGGGGATCCTGCTTCCGCCCAGGCGAGTTGCCTGCCGACCTCGAAGAGAGCCCTGACACGGTCGCGAGGCCCGTATGCGCGATGTGCGCCGGAGGTGGAGTCGGCGACGCGGACCTCGCTGTGCGGGCCGGCGCATACCAGGACGCGGGTGATCTCCGGCAGCCTCAGGGTGATCACGGACCGGAATGGACCTCCGTCGTCCCTGGGGATCTCGGCCCACTTGGCGAAGTAGCCGTAGACCGACTGCCAGGGCGCGCCGATTCCACGATTCGGTGCCTTTGCGAGCGATCCGACGGGTGATGTTCGGCTCTACAAGCCATCGCCGCACGTGGGCGTAGTCATACCCCGGCGTGAAGCTTGTCGGGCCTGCGTCGACGAGGGCCGGCGGGAGCGGACCGGAGGACGTCGCCGCCTGGCACGCTGAGGTGCGAGGGTCAGTCGGTCGGCGGGGTCAGAGCGTCCGGTCGGGACAACGTCTCGGACAGCGGCAGCCTGTCCCTTGCGGCAACGATCCGACGCACCCGCAGTTCGGCTCGTGTCCGCGGACGGTACTTGGGCTCCTTGCCACACCCGCAGACAGATCGCCCTTCGTAGCGAAGCCCTTCCCCCAACGCCGCAGCCACAACAGACCACCCGGGGGCATCCCGCCTGCGCGGCGGGGCGAAGTCATGACCAGCGCAAATGAGCGGCCGAGAACAGTTTGGGCACAGGCGCTCCCGCTGCGGATAGGCATGCTGCTTGAAGCTGACTCGGCACGAGACATACGCGTAATGCAGCTTGTAGTAGGTCATGCCGTAGAAGCACATCGAGTCACCGTACCGAGCAGCCCTGCAGGCAGACCGCCCGTTTCGATCGAGCAACGGTCCGCCACCGGAAACGGCGTCCAAAGAGCCTTCCGCGCCAACGATGCGAAGACCTCTTCCGGAATCTCAGTCATGGAAGCCGCACCTTCACTGCACAAAGCTCCCCGTGGGCGACACCGGCCAACCCGCGATCGGCCCAATCATGCATCCTTCTCAGTTGCCCCTGCTGCAGCGCCGGTTCGATGTCCCCCGTCTCGAGGCGCTCTGAGGATTTCTGGCCGGGCGCGCACGGTGCGGTCCCCCTACCGCGGGGTGCTCGAGCGGAGTTTCGCGTGACTGCATGGCTTGCTACGCGGCCGCCCACCCTCGGCCTGACGACGTCTCGATCGGGTCTGGCGGAGGTCGTGGCCCAGCATCGGGGTCGGGCGGTGCCCGGGCGGGTCATGCTCGGGTGAGCACGATCTTCTTGCCGCCGGCCCGTCCGGCAATCACCCGGGCGAACGCAGCCGGTCCTTCGCTCAGCGGCAGGGGTTCCGGTGCAAGGGTCAAGGTTCCCGCGGCGGCCTGCTCCGCCATCTGGACCAGCTGCGCGGCGTTGGGTTCGACGTACAGGTCCCAGCTCGTGATGCCTCGTTCGTCCGCGGGCGCGTCCGAGGTCAGGGAGCACAGGCGGCCGCCGTCCCGCACCAGAGGCAGCGCGGCGTCCGCCGTGCCGGCGGCGATGATGAGGGCGGCGTCGAACCCGCCACGTGCCTTGGCCGGCCAGTTCGGGTCGTGGTAGTCGACGACCTCCGTCGCTCCCAGACCGAGCAGGCGCTCTGCGCCGGCAGCAGACGCGGTCGCGGTCACCTCGATGCCCTTGGCCGCGGCGAGTTGGATGGCCAGGGCTCCGGTGGCCCCGCCTCCGTTGGTGATCAGGAGCCGCTGCCCTGGGCCGAGGTCCAGCTTCTCCAGGGCCTGCCACGCGGTGAGTCCGTTGACCGGCAGCGCCGCCGCGTGCACGGCGTCCAGCCCGGACGGGCAGGCTGCCGCGTGATCCGCGTTGATCAGAACCTGTTCGGCCCAGAAGCCGCTTCCCCCGGGCAGCGGGGCCTCGTGGGCGAGCACCCGGTCGCCTACGGCGAACCCGCTGACGTCGGCGCCGACGGCCAGCACCTTGCCCGCGCCCTCCACTCCCAGCGCCGCCGGCGGGCGCAGCCCCACGTCCCAGCTACCGCCGTTCAGCAGTTCGTCCCAAGGGCCGACCCCGGCCGCCTCAACCGCCACCAGGATCTGACCGGGCCCGGGAGACGTCGGTTCGGGCAACTCCAGCAGGGCGACTTCCTTCTCGGCCCCGGAAACTCCGCACGCCTTCACAGCAGATCGTTCCTCTCACTCGGCCCGGCCGGCCGGGAGGTACGGGCCGGATACCCAAAGCGGCAGCGGCAGCAGTGTCGACCCGGGATCCCTGCAGAGATCGCTCGTTGTCTCAGCCGCATTGATGTCGAGCCTAAGCAGTCAGTGGCCCGGACATGTGGTCCATTCGGAGCGTGGATACCTGGGCCAATCGTGGCAGAGGTCTGCACCTGGAGCTTGGGGCGAGTCGGGTCGTACGCCATCGCGTGCGAGTAGCGAAAACGCTGCCAACGCCGTGAGCGGCGTGAGCGGCGTGTCCAGCATCGCCATCCTGATCGGCCGTCCGAATCAGTTTGGGCCCTGCGCCGACCCCACGCTGTTCACCGGAGACTTCGGAGTTTTGCCCGTCAGTACGCGTATGACCTCGGCGGCGGCGAAGTCGCGCACCGTGTGCATGCCTACCGTGCGCTCAGCGCATCCACCGCAGCGATGGCTCACGGCTCCGACGAGACGCTGACATTGCGGCCGCCTCGCGACGGCGACACGGTCCAAGACCGGAGCTCCATCCCCCTCTACGCCGATCCGACCGAAGCACTCACGTACTTCGAGCCCAGCAACGCCGCCCAGTTCTTACTCGGCAAGAACGTCGTACAGCACTACGCCCACGCAGCACGAGCCGAACTCGTCTGGTCCCGCCAACACGTCACAGCCATGGAACGCCGGCGCGGGATCGCCTGGAAGCCCCCTGCCGCTGGGTGACAACTCCCCTCCTCGGCGGCAGGGACCATCTCCAGCTCGGCCAGACCCGCTTGCCCCGACTGAGCAGGCCGGCATCCCACTTCTGCGCCATCGCATCGACGATAACCAGGCCCTGGCCGCGCTCGTCGTCTTCGGCGAAGCGCCTGACCGCCAGCGTGCGGCTTCGGCCGGTCACCGCGACCCTGACCCGCTCGCCGTCCACACGCTCGAGAGTGCCCGAAGAGGCACACAAAGGGGCGTCATCGAAAGTCCCCCATTTTTATGGAAACTCACATGAGTACCGAACTGGCCTCTGACCAGGCGGGACAATGCGCCAGGACCAGATGGGAAGGCTTTGTGGTCGATGCCGGTGTGTGGGCGGCGCCATAGGGCCCCCAGTCTCCGGTGGGGACCGGGGTTCCTCCGCGTTGCCTACTCGGCCGCCGTCACTGTGGTTCCGTGCCCCTGGGGAGTGCCCTCTGCTGCGCGGCCGCTGCCGCACAGCAGGGCTGCCCAGGCCGCCGATGCGGCCGCGAGGTCGTCTCCGCACGTGGTGCCGGGGCGGCGGGGCCGGGCCGCGGTGGCGAGAACGACGCGGTCGGGGCGGAGCAGGACGGCGCCCGCGGTGCCCATCCAACGGACCAGGGCGCTGGTGCCCGGATCGGCTTCGGCGCGGTGCTCGGCGCCGTCGGTGCCTGACCGTCGCCGCCGGGGGGCGTGCAGGTGGATGACGCGGGCGTCCAGCGCTCGGACCAGCGCAAGCAGGGCCGGGCTGAGCGGTGCGGTGGCCAGGACCGCGAAGCCCTCGCCGAGCCGCTCATCCAGCAGGCGCGGGGTGCCGTCGGCGTCGGGGAGACGCGGTTGGGGGCACCGCGTTCCGGGGCGCGGGTGACCCGGGCGGCGGGAGCCGGCCAGGGGGCCCGGTCTCAGCGGTGGGCTGACGGCGGACAGTACGAGACGGGAGGCGCCGGGCAGGCGGGAGAGGGCGGGCAGGGCAGTGTTGCGGGCCAGTGCGGTGACTGTTCCGCCGCCGGTCATGACGGCGCCGATGGCCACGGCGGTGCGGATCAACTGCCGTGCGTGGCGGTGGCGTTCGGCCTGGTAGGTGTCGAGCAGGGTTTCGCCTGCGCGGCCGGTCAGGACGCGGGCGAGCTTCCAGGCGAGGTTGTGGGCGTCACGCATGCCCGCACCCAGCCCCTGCCCGATGAACGGCGGGGTGAGGTGGGCGGCGTCACCGAGCAGGAAGATGCGGCCTTGGCGCCAGCGGTCGGCGACCTGGGCGCGGAAGGTGTAGGAGGCGGTGCGCAGGACGTGCAGTTCATCCTCGGGGATGCCCGGAGTCCAAGGAGCGATCAACGCGAGCAGGCGCTGACGGTCGGTGAGCTCCTCCGGCTGCTCGCCGGTGTGCAGGCGGAACTCCCAGCGGTAGCGGTCCTCGCCGATGCGCATGTAGGTGGCCGCCCGTTGCGGGTCGCAGATCTGGTGGACGCCGTCCCAGGCGGGCAGCGGCAGGCGGCAGCGGACGTCGACGACCAGCCACTGCTGGGGAGCGGCGAGGTCCTGCATCCGGGAGCCGATGACGGCGCGGACCAGGCTGCCCGCGCCGTCGCATCCCAGGACGGAGTCGGCCAGGAGGGTGTGGATGACGCCGGTGTCCTCGTCGCGGAAGGTCACCCGCACGGGAGCGCCGTTGTGCGGGGGCGGAGTCAGGGCGGTGACCTCCATGCCTCCACGCAGTGTGACCAGCGGCTGTTCCGCGAGGTTGTCCCGGAGCAGCTGTTCGAGTTCAGGCTGGTCGAACATGTTGGCTTCGGGAAAGCCGTGCCATCCGCAGGGGTTGTCGCGGCGGAACTCGGCCAGCACCCGGTGGGAGCCGTCCAGCAGGCGCATGCCGCGGGCGGGGCGGGTGACCGCGCCGAATGTCTCGTGGATACCCACCGTTTGGAGGATGCGGTGCACCTCGTCGTCCAGGTGTACGGCGCGCGGCAGCGGATACGGGGCGCGGTGGCGTTCCAGGACCAGGGCGGGCACGCCGTGTCGGGCCATGAGGGTCGCGGCGGTCAGCCCGGTGGGTCCGGCGCCGATCACCACGACGGGTACATGCTCGGGGGCGGTGGCGGTCACTTGCTCAGGGCTTTCATCAGGCCCATCAGCCGGGCGCGGTCGATTTCGTTGTCCTCGCGCAGTGCGGAGATCGCCTGGAGGAGCGCCCCCGGAGAGGGTGTGGTGCCGAGGAAGTCGCGGGTGGCGGGCGGGCCCCACTGGGCGAGGCCGGAGGCGGACATAGCGGCCCAGCCGGGTTCCAGGGTGCTGTCGAAGACGTCGCCGTCGGCGTAGTGCTCCACCATGAAGCGGTCGGGGTCGCGCCAGTAGTCGAAGATCTGGCTGCCCTGGATGTGCCGGCCGATCCCCCAGGAGTGGTGGTAGCCGCGCTCGCGCAGGTACGCGCCGCCGGCGGCGAGCGTGTCCAGGTCGGCGACCTGGTAGGCGGAGTGGACGTAGCCGGTGTCGGGGCCGAGGTGCATGGCCAGGGTGTGGTGGTCGGCGGGTTCATCGCCGCGGTCGCAGCGGATGAAGGCCATGGTGGGGCCGCGCTCGCGCTGCCCGTCCAGGTAGAGGAAGTCGCTGACGATCAGGCCGAGGTGCTGCAGGTACCAGTCCAGGGCGCGCCGGAAGACCCGGGTGGACAGCACGACGTGGCCCAGGCGTTGTACCTGGGAGGGTTTGCGGGGCGGGCGTTGGGTGGCGTTGACGCGGGCGGCCGCGGTGGCGGTGCCGGTGTTGAGGACCAGGGGTTGCTGGAGCGGTCGCGCGGGGTGCTCGGTGACGCCGTGTACGACGCGGACCGGAATGCCGGAGGGGTCGAGCAGGTCCACGGCGCGGCCTCCGGCGTAGTCGGTGAGGGTGCGGACCGTGTGGCCGGTGGCGCGGGCGAGCCGGTCGAGGTCGGAGGCGTCGGCGGCCTGGAACGCGGGGCCGATGAACCGGGAAGCGGGGCCGCGGCGGATCACCAAGCAGTGCGGTCCGGCCATGGCGCCCCGTAGATAGAGGGTGTCATCGGTGCGCGCAGCGGTGATGAAGCCGAAGTCGTGGGCGAAGGTCTCGGCCCGGTCCAGGTCGGGCTTGGCGAACTCCAGCCAGGCCAGGTCGACCACCTTGATGACGGGCTGAGTGGCGCGGCCGGGGTGCTCTCCGCGCAGGGCGCCCTGCTCGCTGTGCAGACCCTGATGGGCGTCGGCAGCAGGGACGGGGGTGGATGTCGGGTCGTTCACGGCGGATTCCTTCCTGTCGCCTCCACGACCTGTCGCGATGGCGGGGCGGGTGCCGCGGTGCCACGGGGGCGAGGCGAGGTGAGGGTTGGGGGCCCGGCCTGCCGATTGCGGCGGTGATCGGCAGGCCGGGGGGCACGGCGGGTGAGTGGTTCCTACCGTGCGAGCAGGGCGTCCAGTGCGGTGGTGAGGTCGGCGACGGGGGCGGTGGCCGCGCCGTGGGCGCGCCAGCCGATGAAGCGGTCCGGGCGCACGAGGACGGCGCCCTGCGGGGTGTGGCCTCGGACGGCGGTCCAGGTGGAGCGCAGGTCGCGGTAGTCGCCGTCGAGGTGGCCGATGCGGATCGCGTCCAGCGGCAGCCCGCATTCGGCGGAGATCTTCTCGGCGGCTTCGCACCAGGCCTGACCGTCCTCTCCGGCGATCAGCAGCATGCGGCCGGGGCGCACCAGGCGGGCCAGGGCCACGCGACGGCCGTCGAGGTCCTCCAGCCAGGCGTGGGGCAGCGGGTGTCCGGGGCGTGCGGCGGGCTGGTAGATCCGGACCGGGTCGGGGTTCTCGGGTGCGGGAGTGCCGTCGGGGACGGCGGCGGAGTCGTACGTGTAGCCGAACTCGACGCCCAGTTCGTTGAACTCCATGGACTGGGCGGCCACGGCAGCGAGGAAGGTGCGGCGGAGGTCGGCGTCGGCGGGGTCATCGCTCCACAGGCGGCGGGCCTGCCGCCAGTTCTCCTCCTCGTCGGCCTTCGGCCCGCCGCCGAAGAGGGCGTTGACGGCGATGTGGTTCATGGCGTTCTCCAGCGAGCGCTGGACGTTGGTGGCGTCCGCCGGGCGCCGTTCGGCCTCGTAGGTGTCGAGCAGGGCGTCGCCGGCATGGCCGTTCAGGACGGCCGCGAGCTTCCAGGTGAGGTTCTGCACGTCGTGCATGGCGGAGGTCAGACCGAGGCCGCCGGTGGGCGGGTGACGGTGGGCGGCGTCGCCGGCGATCAGGACGCGGCCGGCGCGGTAGCGGTCGGCGACCACGCCCTCCAGGGTCCAGCGGGAGATCATGTGGACCGTCAGGTCCTTCTCGCTCAGGCCCAGCCCGGTGCGCAGGTCGGCCAGGACGGACTCGTCGTCCAGCGCGCGGCCGTCGTCGGGACCGTAGTTGAGGTGGAAGACCCACTCCTCGGACTCGGGTCCCCAGTGGTCGGGGCCCATGGGCACGAGGACGCCGGGGATGCCGAGGTCGGGCAGCCACAGCCAGCGGATCAGCACCTCCGGGTCACGTGCCGAGCCGGACAGGTCTGCGGAGATGTGGAAGGAGACCACGCGGGCGAGGTCGCGCAGGCCCTCCTGGACGATGCCCAGTGCGGGTCCGACGGTACGGCCGCCGTCGCAGCCCAGCAGGTAGCGGGCCCGCACTCGGTAGGTCTCACCTGTGTCGCGGTCGGCGACGGTGACGGTGACGCCCTCGTCGTCCTGGGCGAGTCCGGTCAGTTCGTGGTGGAAGCGGATCCTGCCGGGCGAGAGTTCCTCCGCGCGGGCGCGCAGGACCGGCTCGAGGCGGATCTGCGGCAGGTTGGCCTGCCGCTCGGGGCTGGCCGCGAGCCACTCCGGGGAGTTCCCGCCGGCTCCCCATGCCTCCATCCTGGCGACCCTGCGGCCATAGTCCTCGTGGTCGCCGGCCAGGCCGACGTACCAGGCGGTGTGGGACATCTGCTCAGCCGGGGTGGAAGCGGCGTAGATGGTGTCGGCCACGTCGGCGTCGCGCAGGACCTCCATGGCGCGCTGGTTGAGGACGTGCGCCTTGGGCAGGACGGAGGTGCCGGGCCAGGCGGTGACCAGCAGGCTTTCGATGCCCATACGGCTGAGCAGCATGGAGGCGGTGAGCCCCGCACCGCCTCCGCCGACGATGAGGACGGGGACGTCGATGTCGTTCATGGATACTCCATGGGGTGTCACGGCTCGCGGCCATGGGGTGGGGACGGCTCGGGGAGCGGCGGGGGAACAGCGCCAAGGGCGTTTCCCCGGTCGATTGCTCGAGGCGGGGCGCCGGTCCCGTTCGCGGGTTGAGCGAGCGGCGGCGAGTGCGGATGCGAAAGGCTGGTCGGGCCAGAAGGGGCCCGGTCACGGCGGGCGGGCATCGGCAGTGCGGACGGCACGGAGAGGCTGCTGGAAACCGGTTGTGGCGAAACCGGCCGTGGCGAATCAGGGGCCACTTCGCGCCTCGGCGGTCAGGGCGGTGGGGATGCGGTGGGCGGCGTATGACACGAAGGCGGCCCGTGACGGCGGCCGTGAGTGTGGGCGCTGTGCTGCGTCGGCCACCACATGGAGGTGCGGGGCGGCGAATGCTGGCGGATGTCGATGCGGCTCATCGTGATGCTCCTCTGGTCCCGGGCGGCGGCTGGACGGTCACGGCGGTACGCCGAACGCCGACGACAGGGTGTGTGGTCACCGGCCCCCGGCCAGCAGGACGAGGTGGGCGCAGGCCAGGGCACCCACGACGACGGCCGGCAGGCAGCGGGTCACCGGGTCGCCGCTGCGCAGGTGGACGACGACGGCTCCGGCCATGAGCAGGATCAGGCCGGTCGAGGCGGCGGCCCCGAGCGCGGTGATCCGCAGGCCGAGCAGCAGGCCGGCCACTGCCGCCACCTCCAGAGCACCCAGTAGGCGGTAGTGGGTGGTGGTCATGCCGACGTGGGCCGCGGCCTGGCACATCGCGGGGACTGCCGCGAGCTTGGCCGACCCGAGCAGGAGGAAGATCCCGGCGAGGAGGACGGCGAGGACGATGGCGGTGGTGCTCATGGGGCTTCTCTCTCAGGTGGCTGGCTGGAGGCGTACCGCCAGTGCAGGACGTACCGGTCGAGGGCTGCGGTGACCCTGCGTCGTATCGCCTCGTCGGCAAGGTCGGGCACCGTGACGCGGACACCGCCGTCGTGCGGCCGGCACAGGATGCGCTCGGGATCGCACTCCGCTCCCTGGGCGACCAGTTCGGCATGGACCGCGCCGCGGGTGGCGTCCAGGCGCAGGCCGAGTTTGTAGGGCTTGCCGACGGCGGTGAGCGGGATGGTGTCGATCACGACCAATTCCCGCGGGGTGGCGGCGCGTTCGGGGACCCGTTCGGTGGCCCAGGCGAGCAGGTCGGTGGAGTCGGCTTCGGCACCGGGGGCGAGGGTGACATAGGCGACGGGCACCTCGCCGGCATGCGGGTCGGGGCGGCCGACCGCCGCGGCGGCGGTGACCTCGGGGTGGGCGAGAAGGGCGTCTTCGATCCAGGCGGGGTCGATGTTGTGCCCGCCGCGGATGATCAGGTCCTTGGCCCGTCCGGCCAGATGGATGAAGCCGTCGGCGTCGATGCGGGCCAGGTCGCCCGTGTCAAGCCAGCCGTCGCGGATCTTCCCCGCGGTGTCCAGGCTCGGCCCGTGAGCGGTGCGCTCGCGGACATACCCGGCGAAGAGGGCCGGGCCGTTGATGGCGAGCACTCCGGTGGCGCCCGGCGGCAGGTCGTGCCACTCGCCGGTGTCCGGGTCGATCCGCACGGTCTTGACCTGCTGGTAGGGCAGGCGACGCCCGACGCTGCCGGGGCGGGTGTGACCGGGCAGGCCGAGAGCGGAGGCACAGGTCGCCTCCGTCAGCCCGTAGCCCTCGCACAGGGGGATGCCGGTGTGGTCCTCGAAGGACTTGCGTACGGCGGATGGCAGAGGCGAGGCGCCGACGGCGGCGAAGCGCATGCTGGAGATGTCCGCATCGACGGGGACCTGGGTGAGGACGGCGTACACGGTGGGCACGCCGGACATGGTGGCGATGCGATAGTGCTCCACCAGCTTCCAGAACACCGGATACAGCTCGGGATCGCGGTAGCCCAGCGGCCCGGCCCACACCACTTCGCGGCCGCGCAGCAGCGGGCCGAGCAGGGTGACGATCAGGGCGTTGACGTGGAACAGCGGCAGCGCCGCGAACATCACCGAGTCCTCGTCGAGAGGAATGCTCGCCGCCACCATCCAGGCGTCGACGACTTCGTTGGTGTGCGTGTGCGCGGCGAGCCGGGGAGTGCCGGTGGTGCCGCCGGTGTGGAAGTAGGCGGCCAGGTCGTCGGCGGCCGGGGGCTCGATGTCCACCAGCCGGTCGGCGGGATGGGACGCGGCAAGCTCCGTGAGGTAGCCGACGCGTACTCCTTCGATGGGCTCCAGCGCGGGGGTGGGGCCGTCGGCCAGAGTGGGGGTCAGCGCCAGCAGCGCGTCCAGCCGCAGGGCCGCGGCGACCTGCCGGGCCGTGGCCCACACCTGTGCATCCAACTGCGGACCGGCGGCGATGAGCACCCGCGCGCCGCCGCGCCGCAGCAACTGCTCGACGTGTTCGGACGCCAGGCCCGGATTCACCGGGGCGGCGATGCCCGCGGCCTGCGCGGCCAGCAGGGCAGAAGGCAGCTCCGCGGTGTTCGGTGCGAGCAGACCCACAGCGACGCGACGGGTGACGCCGAAAGAGCGCAGCAAATTGGCGGTGCGATGGACCTGGTCGCGCAGCTGCGTGAAGGTCACGGTGGCGGGGCGGAGGAAGCGTGCGGCGTCGGGCAGCGCCGTCAGGGCCGGGCGGTCGGGCCATAGACGGGCGGCGCGCAGCACGGTGTTGTAAGTGGTGGCGGGCAGGCCGCGCTCACGCAGCGGAACAGCCTCGATCGCGGACAGGTCCGCGATGTGCTCGGCGGCGGGCCACAGCAGGTCGGTGGGTGTGAGTGTCACCGGTGCGCCTTTGCAGGGTGAGGAATGGGGATGGAGCGGCCGACCCGGTACGGGGAACCGGGCCGGCCCGTCCCGGGCTGGAGTCCCGGGAGTCGTCAGCGGGCGCGCACCACCGTGCGCTGCTCGCCGAGATCGAGTGCGCCGTCGTCGGTCGCGATACGGGCCGTGACGACGTCGCCGTCCTTGAGGTAGTCGGGGTTCGCCTGCTGGCGGGCGAAGAACTTCTGCCAGCGCTTGTGCGGGGGCAGCAGGGCGGCGAGCGTGGTGAGGAGCCGGCCGGGGGATCTCAGGGCGGTGCCGCCGGGCGTTCCGGTGAGCAGGACGTCACCGGGCTGCAGCGTCTGGAAGCGGGCCAGCAGGCTGAGGGCGCTCGCGGGCCGGACGATCATGTCCGTGGTGGTGCGGTCCTGCCGGGTGGCCCCGTTGACCGCCAGCGTCAGCCGCAGCTCCGGCAGGCGGGCCAGATCGTCCGCATCGACCAGGAGCAGCCGGGGCCCGAGCGGAGTGAAGGTCGGGTACGACTTGGACTCGTAGAACTGCGTCTTGGGCAGTTGCAGGTCGCGGGCGCTGACGTCGTTGGCGACGACCAGCGCGGCGACGTAGTGGGACAGGTCGGTGTCGGTGACCTCGGTGCCGACCGGCAGGTCCGCGCCCATCACCAGCCCGAGCTCCACCTCGTAGTCCAGGAAACGCACGTGCTGTGGACGCACGATGTCCTGGTCCGGGCCGCTGATGGAACCGGACGCCTTGCGGAAGAACGCGGGCGGGACGGTGTCAGGGTCGAATCCGGAATCCACCGCGTGGGAACGGTAGTTGACCATCTGCGCCACCACCCGGCAGGGGGTGGTGACGGGCGACAGCAGCCCGGCCCCTCCAGTGGAAAGTCCGGCGTCGGGGGCAGCCGCGGCGTGGGCGGCCGCCCGCTGCACGGCGGAACGGTCGGCGAGCAGGCCGGCGGTGGTGTCCGCGTCGGTGTCGACGCGGTGCAACCGTCCTGTGCCGCTCTCCACCCACCAGCCATCTGTGGTGCGGACGACCTGGATACTCATCGGCTCTCCTGAGTCCTGGACAGGCGCCGACCGGCCCGCTCCCGCGAGCAGCTCCAGTCAGCAGTGATGAAAGCATCAGTCCAGATGAAGCCCTCGTCAACGGCCATCAGTAATGATGGATCTATCAGAACTGATCCTTGGATAAGATGGAGAGATGAGCACCGAACGACGGGGCAAGGCCGACGGTCAAACCCCCAGCCGCGCACCCAACCGCCTGGACCGGCGCAAGGCACGCACCCGGGCGGCGCTGATCGCCGCCGCGCAGGGGTTTCTCGCCGAACAGGGGCGGACCGACGTGAGCATCCAGGAAATCACCGAGGCGGCGGACGTCGGCTTCGGCTCCTTCTACAACCACTTCACCAGCAAGGACGAACTGTTCGACGCCGCCGTCGCCCTCACCCTGGAGGAACACGGCGTCCTCCTGGAATCCGCCGTGGAAGACCTGAAGGACCCCGCGGAGATCTTCGCCGCCAGCGTCCGCCTGACCGGCCGGCTACGGCGCACCCACACACAGATCGCCAGGATCCTCGTCCGCACCGGCATGCCCTACCTGACCTCCGGCAACGGCCTGGCCCCGCGGGCGATGCGAGACCTGCAGGCCGCCGCCGACAGCGGTCGGCTGGACATCGACGACCCGCACACCGCCGTGGCCATGGTCGGCGGCGCCCTCCTCGGAGTGCTCCACCTGCTGGAGACCCGCCCGGACCTCGATGCAGCGCAGGTTTCCGACCAGTTGGCCTGCCGCCTGCTGCGCATGTTCGGCATGACGCGCGCAGAAGCACAGGAGATCACTGCACGGCCCCTGCCATCGCTTCCGCGGACCTGATGGACGAAAGGCACCGATGGAGAGGGCAAAGCCGACGGGGCCCCTCCATGAATGACTGCGCCGTACACCTCCAGGCGTCGCTCCCACCCCACGTCCGGGTCGAAGCCCGGCCTGTCTTCACCGATCCTGCGATGCGCACCCTGTACCGGAACTGGGCGGACGTCGCCCACGTCTGGCCCGCCTGCGAAGGGAGGCGTAGCAACGGGCGGACGACCCGCGTATGGCACTCCTCGTCGGTGAACTGTCGGTGCGGGCCGAGGACTTTCGGCGGTGGTGAGCGCACGACCGCTTGACGGGCAAGTCGACCGGCGCCCAGCACCCGCATCACCCCATGGTCGGCGACCTCACCCTCCGGAGGGACACACCTACCAGCAGCGCCGACCACGACGATGGCCGACACGGAACGGCTGACGCCGGACAGCCCGTGGTGACGTCGCTGTTCATGGCCGGCGGAGCGAGTAATTGCCCCCAGTCCCGGCGCAACTGACAGCCCCTCTCACCGAAGAAGCCAGCGGTGTAAGGGCTTCGAGTTCGTGGTCCGGCGAACTGGGTCCAGGGGGCGGTTACCGGGCCCGAGGTGGCAGGCTGCGTTTTGCCATGCAGTGCCGTTCGGGGGTGTGACAGGTCCCTTCACGCTGCGGAATGGCGACGGCGCCCTCAAATTGCGCCGGGAGGCAGCGCCCGGTTGTGCAGCTGGGCTGAAGTGGATGCTTCCGTGTCACGCGCGCGTGGTCAGCCGCACCGAGGACTCGCCTGATCACCGGCTGCTGTCGTAGTGCGCGGAGCCGAACACGCCCGAGTACTACGTGCTCCTCCTCGCGAGTTCAGCATCGGGGTGGCCAGGTCGGCCCCAAGCACTACGGCTACCGGCGTACGAGCTTCCAGTCCTGCGAGCCGTCGTCGGTGGCGTGCTGCAGGGTCAGCGGCGTGTTCTGTGACGCGCCGGTGAGGTACAGGTCCGTGGTTCCGGCGGCCTGGAATCTGTAGGTGCCGGTGCCGGACTTGACGAGGTTCCAACTGCCTCTGGTGCTGTTGTCCACCCACTGACCGATCCTCTGGCCGGCGGTCGCGTTCCCGGTCCAGATGGCCGCAGCGCGGCCGCCTGACATGTTCAGGAGGGTCATGCCGCCCTGTGGCTCGGCCACCACGTGCCAGTACTGCGTTTCCCCGTTCGCCACCGTTCCGGCGTCTTCCAGCACCACGTCGGGCACGTCACCGTTGCCGATGTTCGCGTCGTTGTTGTGGTTGCCGGTGCCGATCACCTGGCCGGTCCTGCGGTTCACCAGCTGGTAGTAGGCGCCGTCGGAGTTGCCGAGGTCGACCTCCGCGTAGGCGATCGTGGAGTTGCCCTGGTTGTTGAGGACCGCGATACGTCCAGTGCCACGGACGTACTGCAGGTTGCGGCTGTAGGCGGCCGGTGAGGTGGTCTGGTACTCCTTCCACACACCGTCGCTGCGGCCGCCGGCGTTGACCCAGACGTTGCCGCTGCCTGCGGCGTTGTAGACCAGGCGGCCCTCGGGGAGCCTGATGACGACCGGGCTGCCGCCGGTCGCGAGGGGGCGTGAGCCGGCGTCGACGGGCAGGGAGGTGACGCCCGTGCCGGTGGGAGACCCGCGAAAGAACTTCAGCGGGTCGTCAGCGATGACGAACCTGGTGTTGGGCCCGCCGCCCCAGTACTCGAAGGTAAGAAGCCACTTGCCGTCCGTCGTCGGGACCACGTTCGCCATGCCCGGACGGCCGCCGCCGATCTCCGCCTTGCCGCCTCCCATGTCCTGAGTCCCGCCGGCGACGTCCACGACGGGGGCGCTCCACTTCTCGCCGCTGCCGTTCCAGGTGCGGTGGACGATGATCTGACCGTGCGAGTCGGTGGCGGCGCCGTTGGCCGGGTCCAGAGTCGGGGTGCCGGCGGCCGGATCGAGCCCGGTGTAGTCGTTCTCGTCGGAGTAGTAGCAGACGAGCTTGCCTTCGTAGACCATCAGGTACGGCTCCCACAGAGGGTCGACCTGGCGATGCGTGTTGGCCTGTGAGACGTTCTGACCGATCGCGCCCGCGCTGCCGCCCTGCCAGCCGCCTGTCGCGACGATGTTGAGGACCTTCCAGGTCCTGCCGTCGTCGGTGCTGGAGTACAGGGCGATCGCCAGGTCGCTGCGGTCACCGTCGTTGGTCGGAGTCCAGTTCGCGTCGGCCGCCTTGTGCTCGCGATAGTACTGATCGTCGCCCGATACGACGCTCGCCAGCAGCAGGGTCCCGGCTCTCAGCCTGCCGACCTTCTGCGGGAGTACGTAGAGGTACGGGTTGGTCCAGTTGCTTGTGTACTTCTGGTACCGAGGATCGTCGGACAGGTAGGCGGGGGCCTTGACCTGCGACAGTGGCTGCCATGTGGTGCCGTGGTCGTCACTCTTGTACACGGGGAGGGTCTCTCCGTCGGCGCCGCCCGTCTGCGGCACGACGGTGGCCTTCTCGAACGAGGCGACCAGGCGGCCGCTCGGCAGCTGCGCCGACTTCGGGTAGATCGCGCAGTTGCCACGTCCCTTGAGGCACGGTTCGTTCCCGAGTTGGTACAGGATCCCGCCGGTGGGGTTGTACGCCTGCGCACCGGACATGGGCAGTGTGGCGATCGCGGACGCCGCGATGAAGGACCCGAGCGTCCTTCGAAGTCTTCTTCTCTGCATTGCTCCTCCTTCGGGTAGGCCGGCAGCCTTCGTCTAGGCGGACGGCGGTTCTGCGGTCGCGAACACCCGCACGTCCCACGCGCCGAGCCGCAGCGCGGCACCTGCCGTGACACGACTGTCGCCCAGGACGTCGGACAGTTCCGTCGGCACGGAGACGGTGGCCGGCTCCCAACTCCAGTTGTGGATGACGTGGACGCGGTGTCCCCGTGGTGAGGTGCCGGTCGTCACGGTCACCGTCGGCGGCAGGTCCCGCCAGCCGCTCACCGCGGAAGGCGTCAGCCATTCGACCAGGGCCCGGGCTAGGTCGCGGCCCGGGACCGTGCCGACACACGTGACGCGTCCGTCCCCGTGGCGGCGGGAGGTGACGGCCGGCCATTGACCGAAGTGGGGATGCTCGTACTCCGCCAGTACGTCGGCCTCTGTGACGGTCAGGCCGTCCACCCAGTGGGTCGCCGTCGCGCCCTCGGTGAGCCGCAGTTGAGCCGTGGGTGTGCCACGCACCGGGATCTCCCGCCCCAGGTTGCTGAATTCGTCGTAGCTGACGCCTGCGGCCTCGGCGAGACGTCCCGGCGCGGGCTCCTGGCGGGCGCGGGCCTCGTGGTCGGCGTAGCCGGTACGCGGGCCGAGGACCAGGTGGCCGCCCGCGTGGGCGTAGGCGGCGAGCCAGTCGAGCGTCGTGTCGGCGGCGAGGTACAGGGCCGGGACGACGAGGACGGGGTGACGGCGGGCCGTCTCCTCGGGGGTGAGACCGGGGCGTTCGCCTCGGGGGTCGTGCAACTGGCGGGCGTGGATGATGCGTACCTGGCGGCCGGCGTCGAACGCACCGCGGTAGAACGGGTCGACGATGCGGTGGTAGGCGGCGGAATCGGGGGTGCCGTCCTGGGTGGCGAGCGGCGGGTATTTCTGCATCAGCCACTTGCTGGGCGTCGAGTACACCAGCGTGATGTCCGCGTCCGGTTCGAGCCCGGCGACCAGCGGTCCGGCGCTCTCGAACTCCTCTCCGAGCCGGGCGAGTTCGCGATAGGTGCGGCCGGGGCGGCCGCTGTGCGGCAGGACGCCGCCCCAGTACGTCTCGGCGCCGTAGTGCAGGGTGTTCCAGTGCCAGTACTCGATCATGCGGGCACCACGGGCTACCAGCGCCCAGGCCGCTTGCCGCCACTGGCCGTCGTAGGCGGGCCGGTTGTCCCAGGGAAATCCGATGGAACCCGCGTTGGTCTCGGTCACCAGGAACGGTTCCTGGCGCGAGGAGTACATCCAGTCCGCCGTCTGTTGGAGCGCCCACACTCCCGTGGTCTTCCACTGCTGTTGGTGGCCGTCGGGCGTGGGGTCGGGCAGGAGGAGGCCGTCCTGCATGTCGTAGTACGGGTTGCCGGAGGCGATGTCGAGGCGGTCGGTCAGTTCGTCGTCCTCCACAGCCGGGCGGGTGTAGGAGATGCAGGTGGTGACGAACTGCTCGGGGCGGGCGTACTCGCGGACGATGTCGGCCTGCCAGCCGATGAACTCGGTGACCTGGCGGGCCTGGAACTCCCGCCAGGCCTTGTCGTACTGCGGTTGGGCGTTGCCGTCCGGGGACCACAGGTCCGCCCAGGTGGAGAGCCGGTGCGACCAGTAGACGAGGCCCCACTCCCGGTTGAGGGTCTCGACGTCGCCGTACTTGTGCCGCAGGTGGTCGAGGAAACGCTGGAAGACACCTCTGTTGTGCAGGAGTTCGAGGCCGGGCTCGTTGTCGACCTGGACGCCGATGACGGCCGGGTGCCCGGCATACCGGGCGGCGATCTTGCGGATGACGCGTTCTGCGTGGAAGCGGAAGGCCGGGTGGGTGAAGTCCACTTCCTGGCGGGCGCCCCAGCCGATCCGTTCGCCGGTGCGCCGCTCACCGGTGATCTCCGGGTACTGCCGGGCCAGCCATGGCGGCACCGCGTACGTCGGCGTGCCGAGGATGACGGAGATGCCGCGTTCGTGGGCACCGTCGAGGACCGACTGGAGCCAGTCCAGCTCGAAGTGGCCGTTCTCGGGCTCCCACCTCGACCAGACCGACTCGCCGACGCGGATGACGGTGAACTTCGCCTCGGCCATCAGATCGAGGTCGGTCCTCAGCCGTTCCTCCCGGCCGGGCTCGGGTGCGTAGCCGGGCGTGTACTCGTGGTAGTAGGCGGCGCCGAACAGGACACGGGCGGGCAGAACCGCCATGGGGCGGACCTCCAGAGACAGAGGGGGAAGGACGGGTGGGCGTGCGCTACTGCTTGACGCTGCCGTTGGCGAGGCCGCTTTGCCAGTAGCGCTGCAGCAACAGGAAGGCGGCGACCAGCGGGATGATCGAGATGAGAGAGCCGGTGACGACGAGCGCGAGCATGCCGCTGCTGGCGCCCGCTCCGCCGTTCTGGGCCTGGGCGGCCCAGGAGGAGAGTCCGACCGTGATCGGGTACAGCTTCGGGTGAGACCGTGTGGGTGCGGTCGGGTGGCAGTCGAGCGTGGCCGGCGCATGGGGTGCGCAGGTGGTACGCAGAGTTGTGCGGTCACCTGTGGTGCGTCGCCCGGGTGCGAACGATGTGGGTGGAACCGTTCAGCCGTGTCGAGCCTCAGGCGTGTGCCCGTCGGTGGGCGATGCTCTCGACGGGCTCGTGAGCGGTGATCACGCAGCGCGTTACGTGGTTCGGGAGGACGGCCACCCGTCGCCCGGGGTATTCCGGGGCGGAGGGGCCGTGGAAGAGCGGACGACGAGGTCGACCGGTGGGTCGCTCGGCGACAGAAGGTCGGAATGCGGGTTCTCGATGGCGTGTACGAGCCGTTTGAGTCCTCGCTGAGCGACGGAGTCGAACGGCTGCCGGACCGTGGTCAGAGGGGGAGTCACGTAGGCGGCGACCGGAATGTCGTCGAATCCGACGACGCTGACGTCGTCCGGCACGCTTCGGCCGGCTTCCGCCAGCGCCCGGATCAGCCCGATCGCCATGTCGTCGTTCGCGGCGAACACCGCGGTCACGTCGCTGTCGGTGGCCAGCTCGCGCCCCGCCGCGTATCCGGAGGCGGCCGACCAGTCGCCCTCGAAGACGGGCGGTTCGGCTGCGCCGTGTGCCGCCAGCGCCGCACGCCATCCCACGAGGCGGTCTCGCGCGGAGAACCACCGCTGCGGACCTGCGAGATGGTGGACCGTCCGGTGCCCGATGTCCAGCAGATGCTCGGTTGCCACGCGCGCGAGCAGTTCGGCGTTGACACCGGCGCTGACCACCCGCGGCCCGGCGAACGCCGTGGGCGCGCCGAGCACCAGGAGTGGTACGTCGGAACTGAGCGAGAACTCGCCCTCATCGATCGGCTCGGAGATGACGATGCCGTCGACTCCTTGCTCAAGGAGTACCTCGACGGCACCGGCTATGCCCGCGGGGTCTCCTTCCATCGTGTTGACGACGCGGAGCGCGTAGCCCATGTCGCGAACCGCCCGCTCGACGCCCATGAGCAGGGAGGCCGGACCGTACAGGGCGGTTCCCAGCGTCACGACGCCGATCGCGCGGGTTCGCCCTGAGGCCAGAGCCCTGGCCGCACTGTTGATCCGGTAGCCAAGGCGTGCCGCGGCTTCGAGCACCCGCTCACGCACCTCGGCGGAGACGTAACGCTCGCCGTTGAAAACGCGTGACACCGTCTTCTGCGACACCCCCGCCAGCTGGGCCACATCCACACTGCGCGGCGTGGCAGGGGTCTCAGCGCGGCCTTCTTCTGGCGTCACTGCGTCTCCCTGCTATGAGCGATCCCGGCGCAGCGTCAGCCTGTCTGCGCTGTCATGTCTGCGCTGTCATGACAGCGCAGACAGACGCGAGGGTCAATACCTCGCGCAATATCTTCGTGACGAGCGGGAGACGCCGATGGTCGCCCGACCACGGCAGAAGCAGTTCAGTCCCTGGTCACCGGACGGCCCCGCCTATGAGTTCCCCGACCCGGGTGGCGGGCACCGGAACACCCGGGGTCTCGACGAACCAGCGCTGCACCTCTTCCGCCCTGAGCCCCTCGGGGCGCTCGGCCATGCACGGCTGCACATGGACGGGCGCGCCGGGCTGGCTGCGCCAACTGTCGGCGAGGGGGCCGAAGTCCACCGCGTCGTAGCCGAGCGTGCTGAGCGCCATGCGGACCATGACGCTGGTGCCCGAAGTGGAGTTCGAGATCCGGCGGGTCCTGTTGGTGCCCTCGTTCAAGCTCCACCTGCTCAACAGGTGGAGGCGTTGCACGGACCCTACGAGGTCTTCAAGCGCCAGATTCCCGCGACGACCGACACCTGTCCGTCCAGCCGTTCGGCTGGACCACGCCCCCGATGACGTCCATGACAGCGGCGGTCAGCCGGACCGTGCCCAGGCGAAGGAAGGGCCGACGCCAGTCCTCACGCTGCGGATTGAATCCGACCGGGGCCGTGAGCTCTGCGTCCGCGGAGGTGTTGCCGAGGAGTGGAAGCGAGAACGGTCTGCGCCAGTCCGTCTCCCGTCTGTCCTCAACGCCCAGTCGCGCTGCGGGCACGTTGACGCCGAGGAACCCAGAACCCGGGCCGCTTCTCGTCGAAGTGGGAGGAGAGCCCGTGACACATGCGAGACGCACCTGTACGGCGAACGGCGCGCAGCTGTCAGTGGCGTGGGCCGCCTCCACCGGTCTCGTCCCTGTCTGCCGGCTGCGTCAGCCGGGCCGAGTCCTGCAACAGGGTGAGGAAGCGGTGCACGAGACCGTGAGGTTCGCTGCGCAGATAACAGGTCAGTTCGCGAAAGCGCTTGGGCCTGCACGACAGGATGGCGGCATCCAGGCCCGCGGGCACGGCGTTGTCCGGAAGCAGGGCCGGCCCGACGCCGGCGGCGGCCAGCCGTGCTGCCGCGTCGACCTGCCAGGTGCGTACCGCCGACATCGGCCGGAACCCCTCGCTCGAACAGTAGCCGCCGATCAGGTCGTTGAGGCCGTGCCCCTGTCCGAACAGGACCCAGCCCTGGTCCGCCAGGGAGCGAAGCTCGATTGCGGTGGGCGGTGTCCCCGGGCCTTCACTCAGCAGGGGGTGGCCGTTGGGGAGGACCACCACGAATTCCTCGTATCCCAGCGAGAGGACCGGGCCGTCCCACGCGCGGGGCCGCGGGCCGACGGCCAGGTCGCCCAGGCCATTGCGCACCTGTTCCTCCATCAGATCGCGATGGCTGAACTCCTCGAGCCGGACCGGGCATTGCGCGTGCTGGTCGTGCCAGGTCCGGATGGCGTCCGGCATCACACCGGCCGCGACCGAGGAGACGGTGGCGATGTGCAGCTCCGCTGATTCGCCACTGACCGCCGCCCGTGCGGAGCGGTAGGCGCGCTCCGCACCGCGCAGCGTGGCGAGCGCTTCCGGCAGGAAGGCACGACCGGCCGGTGTGAGCTGCATACCCCGCGGCAGCCTTTCGAACAAGGCACCCCCCACCCGCCGTTCAAGTGCCTTGAGCTGCTGGGACAGGGACGGTTGGGCGACGGAGAGCCGGACTGCCGCCCGGCTGAGAGAGCCCTCCTCGGCCACCGCCACAAAGTACTCGAACTGCCTCAGGCTCATACACCCAGGTTACGTATAGGAAAGGTCTATGTAAATCCTTAGGAAGGAAGTCTTAGACTTACGGTGCAGGTCGGGCCATTCTCGAGCCATGGGCAACCATCACAGCACCGCAACCACGGACCACGGCCTCGCGCACGACGGGCCCCCCGACGGCGAGGTCGCGCACGCGCATCTCAACCGGCAGGTCGGCACTCGTCTCCTGTTCGAGAACGGCGCTGTCCGCGTCTGGGACGTCCATCTCGAGCCCGGTGCGCGGGCGCCGCTGCACTGCCACGCCCTGAACTACTTCTGGACCTGCACCGAGCCGGGCACAGCCCTGCAGTGGCAGCTCACCAGGAGCGGATGGCGACGGCAGAGCCGCACCTACACCGTCGGTGAGACCCAGTTCTTCGCCTACGGCGATGGGCCGCCGGTGATACACGACCTGCACAACGACGGCGACACCACGCTCCGCTTCGTCACTGTCGAGTTGCTCGGCACCGCGGCGCAGCCCGCCTCACCCACTACCGCGCCAGGGGGTGCGTCATGACCATGCGCCTGTCCATGCACAACTGGATGCGCCCGGAGCCGCTGGAGGTCACCATCCCCCGGCTTGCCCGTTGCGGCTACGACGCCATCGAGATCTCCGCCGACCCCCGCGGCACCGATCTCGCGGCGACCGCGCGTCTGCTCGAAAAGCACGGGATCTTCTGCGCCGGCGGCCTCGCGCTGTTCATGGGCGGCCGCGACCTGATCCACGAAGACCCCTTCGTCCGGCAGGCCGCGCTCACCTACCTGACCGAGACCATCGCCCTCACTGCAGCGCTCGGCGGCACCTTTGTCACCGTGCCCTGCACGGTCGGCAAGCTGGTGCCGATGGCCGACGCGCAGGCGGAGTGGGACTGGTACGTCGCTGCCCTGCGGGAGGCGCACAAACATGCCGACGACCACGGCGTCCGGCTCGCCATCGAGCCGCTGACCCGGTACGAGACCTATCTCATCAACCGGGCCGACCAGGCACTGCGCCTGGCCGAGGAGGTGGGCGAGAGGTGCGGCATCTGTCTGGACATCTTCCACATGAACATCGAGGAAGCCGACTGGAAAGCCGCCATCCGCAGCTGCGCGGGCCGGCTGGTGAACTTCCATGTCGCCGAGAACAACCGGCTGCCGCCCGGGTCCGGAGCCATCGACTGGACGGCGCTGCTGCGCGAACTGCTCGCGGTGGGCTACGACGGCCACCTGTCCGTTGAGTTCATGCCCGCCCTCGACCGCACGCCACTCTCCCAGCGGCAGATCGCCGATGCCGCCGACGCATCCCTCAGCCAGGGCATGATCAAGTGGCTGCGCGACCACGCCTCCGGCGTGCTTCCCGAAGACCTCTACGAGGCCTACACCGCCCAGTCGGCCGACGTCCTACGCCACCACCTCGCCCAGGTGGGCGCAGGCGCCTGAACGGGCTCCCGCCACCTCCGCCGGGGTCCGGCCTCCCCTCCGCGCCCCGGCGGATCCCCCACGTTCACCCCTTTCTCCCGGACACGGAGCCCGCCATGACCGCGCTCAGTCGCTTTCCCAGATCCGCGGCGACCACAGCCGCTGCATTCGATGTACGACGGCTGTTCGTCGGAAGCTGCATCGCCCTCGCCGCCACCGGCATGACGTTCTCCGTACGCGGCGACATCATGGGCACGCTGGGGCAGCACTTCTCCCTCAACCACTACCAGCTCGGGCTCATCGCCGGGGCGGCCTTCTACGGCTACGTCGGCGCCATCCTGGGCGGCGGCCTCCTGGTGGACGCCCTGGGCGCCAGGAAGATCCTCACTCTCGCCTTCATCGCCCAGCTTGCCGGGCTGGGCCTCACGATCACCGCCCCCGGCTTCACCATGCTGTTCACCGCAACACTCGTGGTCGGCCTGGGTAACGGGCTGATCGAAGCCGCGGCCAACCCCCTCGTGGCCTCCCTCTATCCACGGGAAAAGACACGGCGCCTCAACGCGTTCCACGCGTGGTTCGCCGGCGGTCTGATCGCGGGCGGATTCGTCGGCTACGGCTTCACCCTCGCGGGCCTGGACTGGCGCATGAAACTCGCCGCAATCATCCTCTCGGTCCTCGTCTACGGCGTGGTCCTACTCCCGCTGCGGTTCCCTCCCACCGAACGAGTCGCCGCCGCGGTAAGCAACCGGGAGATGTTCCGCACCGCGACCCGGCCCATCTTCCTGGTCCTGCTGGCCTGCATGTTTCTTACCGCGTCCACCGAACTGGGCCCCAATCAGTGGATTCCCGACACCCTCGGGCAACTCGCGGGCGCCTCCGGCATTCTCGTCCTCACGTTCGTCAACGGCATCATGTTCGCCGCCCGTTCCTTCGGCAGCCGCTTGCTGGGCAATGTCGGCCCCGTTGCCGTCCTGGCCGTGTCCTCGGTGCTCGCCGCCGCCGGACTCCAACTGCTCGCCCATGCCCACAGTGCTGTGGCCTCGTACGCGGCTGCAGCCGTCTTCGCGCTCGGCATCGGCCGTTACTGGCCCACCATGCTCGGCGTGGTAGCTGAACGATGCCCCAGGGGCGGCTCCTTCGTCCTGGCCCTCATGGGATCGGGAGGCATGCTCGCCACCGCGATCGCCCTGCCCTGGATGGGTCACATGATCGACACTCGCGGCGCGGCGTACGCCTTCGCCACCGTCAGCATCCTCCCCGCTCTCTGCGTCCTCGCCTTCGCCGCCATATGGCTGCACGACCGCAGAACGGGTGTGGAGACCACCGAAACCCTCACGGTCCAGACCCATCCCGCCTGACTCGCACCCACCGGCTGGTGCCCTGCCCGCACAGTGGGCGGGCAGGGCACCCGGTTACCGGAACTCCAGCCCTCGCACTCCAACGGTGACCCCCATGACTCCGACACCGCCGCCCCGACAACCCTGCCATGCCGGTACGCATCCGCCACTCTCCCGGCGCATTCACCTGAGGGGCCACCCGGTCCCCGGCCGCCGCGCCCGAGCCGCTGTGCACCAGATGACCCAGTGTCTCGGCGTCCGCGCGTCCCTCGCTTCCGAGGGCCGTGACAACACGGACACCGCGGCCCTCGTCGCCACCGAACTCGTCACCAATGCCTGGCGGCACGCCGGCGGTGCCCTGGAAATGCGTCTCATCTGGGACGGCCGCACACTCACCGTGGAAGTCGACGACACCAGCAGCATGTCGCCCGCCGTCCTCGCGCCCAACCGACGCGGCCCGCACGGCGGATACGGCCTCGCTCTCGTCAACTCCCTCGTCGACGCCTGGGGAACATATCGCCGCCCGACCGGCAAGACGGTCTGGGCGAGATGCGTCCTGATCACGCGCGCCTGAACCGCACCTGTCCGTCCGCTCTCCGTGAGCTCAGAGACGACATGCTCATGGCGCGCGACGCTGCAGCGTGAAGGCATGCCGAGCACCTGATGCCCCGAAGTGGTCGGACGGTCCGGACGCTTGGCGAAGCGTGCCGAAGAACCGCAGCTCGCAGCCACAGCCACAGCCAAGGAGCCACCATGTCCCGCCCCTCCTTCGAATCGACCATCACCGTGGGCAACATCGCCCTGTCCTTCCACCGGGCCGTGGCAGCGGTCACGCGTCGCGTCCTGGAGGCCCACGGTCACCCGGTGAACAGCGTCGAGGCCCCGCACGAGCAGTTGTTCCGACTCCAGGAAGACGGCGACATCGACGTACTGGTATCCGCGTGGCTGCCTTCGAGCCACGACACATATCTCTCCCGCTACCGGGACCGGGTGCGGGTGCTGACTCGCCAGTACCAGCCGTACTGCGTGTGGGCGGTGCCGCCCAGCATGCCCATCGAGAACGTGCGGGAGGTCGCGGACCTGGCACGGCCCGAAGTGGTCGAGAGGATGACCACGGTCATCGACGGCATAAACCCGGGGGCCGGCATCAGCCGCTTCTCGGCCCGGATGGTGAGCGAATACGGCCTGGACCGGGTGGGTTACACCTTCAGCCCAGGAACTGAGTCCAGCTTCATCTCCCGCGTGGAGCGCGGTCTCGCGACCGGCGAGTGGTTCGTCATACCGCTGTGGCGCCCGCAGTACCTCAACCGCCTCTACGGCCTGCGCCCCTTGGAGGACCCGAAAGGCCTGCTGGGAACGGTGGACAACGCCAGCCCGATCGTCAGCCTGGCTGCACTGGACCGCATCCACCCCCACGCAGTTGCCGGGTTGGACCGTCTTCGCCTGGGCAACGAAGGAGTCGAGGAGATCGACGCCCTGATCAACGTCGACGGGCTCACCCCGTTGCAGGCCGCCGACCGCTACCTCGCCAACTCCGGCCCTGCACTGCCCGCCTGACCCGCGCCGCGGCGGCTTGGTTCTACGACAGTCCCCTCCTTGTACGGATGGCCCTTGCTTCTGCGGGAATCCGTGGTGTGGCTCGGTGGCGTGGCCGGTTGCCGCAGCAGTTGTTCGGTGAGGCGTTCCTTGGCCAGGGCGAGGTGGCGCCGGTAGGTGCCGTAGGGCACCCCGAGTCGTCGGGCGGCGGCCTTGTGGGTGCGGGAGGCTGTGACATAGGTGGCGGTGAGAGCCTCGTGGGCCTTGACGCCCGCGGGGTCGGTCTGCAGCGCGTCGAGGGCGGCGATGATGGCGCGGCGCAGGTCGGCGGCCGGGTCGACTGATCCCGGCGGCACGAGATGGGAGTGCAGCAGAGCGTTGGTCGCGAAGGCACGGGGTGTGTGCCAGGTGCGCAGCGCCTCGAGCACGGCTTCCGCGAACGCGGCGCGCGCCGACTGGTCGCCCGGCCCACCCGTGGCGGTGGTCGCGGGCCATGTCGCCACGGGCGTGACCACTGCGCGAGCCCGGTGCTGCACCCACCGTTCCACCGTCTGCCGTCGCCAGTCCCGGCCGAAGACGTGCCATCGCCGCCCGCCGACGTCCACGGCCGCGACCTTTGGCATCCCGGCCTCGGCGAGGTAGTGCCCCCACCGGTCGGCGTCCTCGAAGACGGTGAAGGTCACCGCGCGTCCGTGGGTCCTCATCTCCTCACCGATGGCACGCCGGCTGATGAGCTCCATCAGTGGCGAGGGCCTCTGGTGCCCGCCGGACTGCACCGCGAAGCGGCGGATGCCCAGGTGTTCGCCCGGCCCCAGGGGAGCGGCCGCCTCCACAAGGTCCCAGACTGCTGCGATCACCGGGTCCTCGGCACAGTCCTCCGGCAGGGGTGCGTCCAGCCGCAGAATGGCCATGAACGACACGGGTGCGGAGGAGCCCGCATAGCGGTGGACGCGGAATGCCTCCGGCTGGCGGCGCACCCAGTGCGCGACCGCTGCCGCCGATACCGGGCCCTCTGCTTCCTCGGTCATGCGCAGCACTCCCGGCACGTCTTCGGGCCTGAGCGGAGTGTCTTCGATGTGCGGGTGCGTCCGGTAGTTGTAGAGATCGTCCAGTCCGCCCTTGTGGCGGAAGAGGAACATCCACTCCGCGACCCGCAGGAGCGCGTCGTCGGCGGCGGCCCCACGCACGGCGTGCAGGCCGGCGAGCGAGATACGGACGCGTACGTCGTCGTAGCGCTCGGGGTCCCGCCAGCGCAGGTCGGCCTCGAGGGTCGCCCGCACCGCGTCGTGCGGGTGCAGCCCTTCGGGAGTGGCCTCGATGTAGGGCAGTTGGCGAAGCCAGGAGAACACCGTGTCGGTGTCCTCGTCGCCCAGCACAGCGCGGAGCAGGGGTTCGCGGGTGACGTAGGCCTGCGCGACGACCTCGAGGGCGCGCCGGTGGACGGCGCTGGGCAGGTCACCCACGAGCCGTTCGAGCAGGGTCGTCAGGACGTCGCCGGTCGGCTCCCACGGTGCGCCGAGTGCGGCCGGGGACACGGAAGCGGCCAGCGAGAGGGCGAGTGGGCTGCCTCCGGCGAAGGCGACGAAGGCGCCGCGCTGTTCGGCGGGGACACCCCGGGCGGCGAGCAGGGCGTGGGACTGGGCGGTGTCGAGCGGCCGCACGGCCAGTGCGGTGAACAGCTGCGCCCACCCGGGGTCCAGCGACCATTCGGGGTCGGGGGCGACCCTGCCGGCCACGACCACGACCGCACGGTCGGCGAGCCGCGGCAGGAAGGTCTCGCGCAGCCACGCCTCGAGTGGCTGACACTGCTCGAAGGTGTCGATGAGCAGCACCGTGCCGGGTGCGGCGCACGCCGGGGCCGCGCCCTCCTCGAGCCGGCGCGGATCGGCGTCGAGGAACCGTCCGTCCACGTGCACCACGCGACGGCCTGCCAGTTCGGCCTGCCGGGCGGCGTAGCGCACCAGCGAGGACTTGCCGATGCCGCCGGGGCCGTGCATGTACGCCACGAGCGGAGCGTCCGCCGCGCCCGAGAGCATCCGGTCGAGCACCGTCCGCTCCGCCTCCCTGCCCACCAGCGCACTGGCTCGTGCCGCCGCCAGTCGGCCCGCCAGTCCCGCCGCTCCCAATGCAGGCTCCTTCCTGGTTCTGTCATGCCCCACGGTCGGCGGGACATGCATGGCCAGGCAGTAGCCCCAACCTCCTGGAAAACACCACTTCCAGGACAGCCAGCCCGGCCACTTCCGTGACCACAGTAGGACCGGGCTTGCCGGCCCTGCGCTCAGAGGAACTCGCTTCGGTAGGTCGAGGCCAGCTCGACCGCGCGACGGCGACGCTCCGCGAGCTCGTCCGCCGACAGCTGCGGCGGCGGCGCGTCCTTGCCCGGGACGACATCGCCGACGCGCAGGAAGTACTCGTCCTGGCCCGCGGGGGTGCACATGCACAGCATGCGGGCCGGCGCACCCGAGGCGTTGCGGAAGTTGTGCGGCGCGTTGGCCGGGATGTTGATCGTGGACCCGGCCCCGACGGTGTGCTTCTCGCCGCGGAAGGTGAACTCGATCTCGCCCTCGAGGACGGTGAACATCTCCTCGAAGTCATGCCGGTGCGGCGGCGGGCCGCCGCCGTCGGGGACGCGCATGTCGATCAGGCAGTAACGGCCGTTGGTCTGCTCGCCGGTGACGAGCATGGCGTACGTGTTGCCCACCAGCGAGACGTACGTCGTGCCGGGGTCGTCGGGGTTCGCCACCGTCAGCGAGCGGGACGGATCGTCGTCGGGGATCATCGCGGTCCTCTCCTCAAAGGTCTGCCGGGTGAACGTCGGTCCCGGGTGGCGCCGGGTACCACCGGCAGGCGGTAGATCGTTGACGGTGCAAACGCTGCCAAGACTAGGAACGGCTGCAAGTAGAAAGCGTGTACTTTTGCGACACCAGATGGGATTCCGGCGACATCTTCATCGGTGCGGAGGACACATGCGCAGCAGGCCGCGTTCCCTTGGTCCGGGCCACAAGGTGGGCACATTCACCGCCGACGCCGGCTCCACCGGAACCGGCCGGGGCACGTGGGAACCGTTCATCGACACCTGGAACGACCGCATGGGAGACCTGTACCCCCTCCCGGAATTCAGCGCTTCCACGGTCGACGGCTTCCAGGGGACGATGCGCTCGGTCACCCTGCAGGACACCGCCGTCAACGAACTCTGGGGCTCCTCCCCCGTGAGCACCCGGGCTGTCGGGAAACACGAGCACGACGAAATCAGGCTGTACGTCGGGCTGCGCGGCGCAGTGGCCCTGCAGGACCCGCACGACAGGGGAGGTGACGTGTACGTCTCGGCCGGCACCTACTTCGTGCATCACGTCGTGACGGAGAACCACTTCCACACCACGCCGGAGATCGGCACCCGCATCTTCATCTTTCCCGGCGACGCCCTGCGGTCCCTGGTCGCCGGGGAACCACGCGCCGGCCGCACCACCTCGCCCGCGGTGCAGATCCTCATGGCGCACACCAGCATGGTCCAGCGCACCGTGAGCGAGCTCAGCCCGGTGGCCGCCCACGCGTCCCGCAACGCCATGCTGGAACTGGCCAAGGGAGTGGTCCGCGACCACTTCGACGACCGCGAGCCCACCTTCACCCCGGCGCTGGCCCAAGCGGCCAAGGACCTGGCCGACGCCCGGCTCACCGACGCCGATCTCTCTCCGGCCGCGATCGCCGCGCATCTGCACGTCTCCGTCCGCACGCTGCAGCGGGCGTTCGCGAGTCTGGACGAGTCCTTCAGCGCCTACATCCGCCGCCGGCGCCTGGAGGAAGCGGCGACGGCGCTCACCGCCCCCGGATCACGCCTGACCGTCTCCGAGGCCGCCGCGCTGTGGCACTTCACCGACAGCAGCCATTTCATCCGCGCTTTCAAGAAGCAGTACCAGGCGACACCAGCCCAGTTCGCCCGCCGACCGAGCTGACGACTCAGCGTCCGACCGGGACAGGTCGCCGCCCCTTCCGCGTGGCCCGCATCGCGTTCTCATGCCCGGCCTTTGCGGCGGCGACGCGTGGCCGAGCGAGGCGGTGTCGAGCGCATGTGGTCGCGCACCGGCGCCAGCAGGCCGGCGAGAGCCTTGACGTCGTGAGGCGAAAGCGGCTCGAACAGGAGGCTGTTGACCACCTCGACGTGCCCCGGCAGCACCTTCCCGAGCAGCACGCGCCCGGCGTCGGTGATGGTGACGGTGATGCTGCGCTCGTCGTCCGGCGAAGGAGCCCGGACGACCAGGCCCTCCTTCTCGAGCAGACCCACCTGGTACGTCAGGCCGCTGCGGCTGTAGACGACGCCGTCGGCCAGGTCGGTCATGCGGTGGCTGCCCGTCGGTGAGTCGCCGAGGCGGGCCAGCAGCTGGAACTGCACGTAGCTGAGATCGCCGCTCTCGCGCAGCTGCTGCTCGACCGCGTGCCGGAGCAGGCTGGTCACCTCGATGAGGTCGAAGTACGCGCCGAGTTGTACGGGGTCGAGCGACGGCGGCGAATCAGGCATGACCGGAGTCTACTGCTTCGAATTCGAAGAGTGTGCAGCGCCGTGTGTGGACCGCGTTGGACCCGACTGAGCACCGCGGACCATGGAGATCGGGCAGTGGTGCGGCGCAGGGTTGCGAGCAGGAGGACGGCGCCGCCGCCCACGGATCCCGAGGATCGGCCATGAGCATCCCCCATCTCGCGCAACGCGAGGACCAGCAGCAGCTCGAGTGGATCGGCGGGAGTGTCTTCAGCGTCCTGCTCGACGCCGAGGCGACCGGCGGCCAGCTGACCGTCGGCCGCTTCGACGTCAGCAAGGGCGAGGCTCCGCCGTTCCACGTCCACAACAACGAGGACGAGGTCTTCCTGCTCCTGTCCGGTTCGGCGCTCGTGTGGGCCGACGAGGACGAACACGAGCTGCGGGAGGGCGGCATCGTCTTCCTGCCCCGGCGCATCCCGCACGGTTACCGCATCACCTCCGAGAAGGCGGACCTCCTGCTCATCTCGACCCCAGGTGGACTGGAGAAGATGTTCCGCCACGCGGGCCGTGACCTTCGTGACCCACGCCCGGAGGGCTTCGAGATCCCCGCGCAGCTGCTCGCCGAGGCCGCGGAACTGTCCGGCAACATCGTCCTGGGTCCTCCCCGGTGACGGCACCACGGCCCGGCCGCAGGGAAGAATCCATGAGCGCGATGCCGGGATGAGAACCGCCGCGTGGAGTCCGGCGTCCCTGGCCGTCGTGAGCGCCGGTATCGGCTACCCGCGTCTCACCCGCCGGCTCGCGGACTGGGTCGCGGAGGCCGTGTGCCGGTCACTGGCGGCCGGCGGTGCACGCGCCGAGGTGGAGGTGGTGGAGCTGCACCGGCTTGCAACCGACCTCGCCCAGCACTCCGCCCACGGCCGTGCCAGCCTCGACCTGCGGGAGGCGGTCGCGGCGGTCGTCGCGGCCGACGGCCTGGTGGTGGCGACCCCGGTGCGCGCCTCATGCCCGAGCGAGGTGTTCGACTCGTTCTTCGCCATCCTCGGGGACGGAGTCCTCTCCGGCATGCCGGTGCTGCTGGCGCTCAGCAGCAGCTCCCACTGGCAGCCACCCGACCTCACGCAGGTCATACGCAGGCGCCTGACCGGCCTGCAGGCCGACCCCGTGCCCACGGTCGTCGTCGCCCGCCCCGCCGAGTGGCAGGCCACGGCTCACAGCGGCGCGGGACGACTGCACACCTGCATAGACCGGGCCGCCGCCGAACTCGCTGCAGCCATGCGCTCGCACCGGCAGTGACCGACACCACTTGCTTCGAATTCGAAGCAGATGTAGCGTCGCCATCAGCTGCTTCGAATTCGAAGCACATAGGATCGTAGTGAAAGTGAGAACCGAAATGAAGGCAGTGCGTTTCCACGAGTACGGCGACCCCAGCGTCCTGCGCTACGAGGACGTGGAGCTTTCCGTCCCCGGATCCGGTGAGGTCCGGATCCGCGTCGCCGCGACGTCGTTCAACTCCGTCGACGGCAACATCCGCGGCGGCTTCATGCAAGGCCCCATCCCGGTGACGCTGCCGCACACTCCCGGCATCGATGTCGCCGGCACGGTCGACGCGCTGGGCGAGGGCGTGGACGGCATCGCGGTCGGCGACGAGGTCATCGGCTTCCTGCCGATGGACGGGAGCGGCGCGGCGGCGCAGTACGTCCTCGCGCCGGCCGAGGTTCTGACGCCGGCACCCAAGAGCGTCCCGCTGGCCGACACCGCCGCCCTGCCCGTCGTGAGCCTCACGGCGTGGCAGGCGCTGTTCGACCACGGCAACCTGACGGCCGGACAGCGCGTGCTGATCAACGGCGCCGGCGGAGCGGTCGGCGGCTACGCCGTGCAGCTGGCCAAGAACGCCGGCGCCCACGTGATCGCCACGGCCGGCCCGCGCAGCAGCGAACAGGTCACCTCGGCCGGTGCCGACGAGGTCATCGACCACACCACCACCGAGGTGACCGCTGCGGTGACCGAGCCGGTCGACGTCGTACTCAACCTCGCACCGATCGACCCGGCGCAGCTGGCCGCGCTCCCCGGCCTGATCCGTTCCGGCGGAGTGCTGGTGAACACCACGGTGTGGATGCCCGCGCCCTCCGACGAGGAGCGCGGCGTGCGCGGCATCGACATGTTCGTCCGCAGCGACGCCCAACAGCTGTCGCGGCTGGTGACGCTGATCGACAGCGGACAGCTGCGCGTCGACGTCGCCGAGCGGGTGCCGCTGGCCGAACTGCGGGCGCTCCACACCCGGGCCGCTGAAGGCGCGGTGCACGGCAAGGTCATCGTCGTCCCGCCCGCCGCCTGACGCCGCTCCCCCGCCGAAACGACAAGGCCATGGCGCTGAGCAGGGACCCCGAGACCGCCATCGCGCCGGCCCCGATGGCAGGCGCGATGGCGGACGCCACACCACCGGCGGTGGGGGACATCGCGGCACGGCGCGCCCTGTGGGAGCCAATCATCGGCGCCGTGGGAACGGCCCAACCGATCCCGGACGACGTCAACACTGGCGAGCACCACGCGACCGCCGCCGACGACGCGCAAATCACCATGCTCTGGTACGCCAAGATCGGCGCGGCCCCGGGCCCGGCCCTGCTGTTCTGCCACGGCGGCGGATAAATCTTCGGCCACATCGACCTGTTCGACGGGCCCGTCGCCCGCTACATCTCCGCCAGCGGCGTGCCGATGCTGTCGGTCGAGGTCGCCGCACATCGCCATCAGCTCGGGTCGCGCCAGGGTTCGTAGCGGTCCGGGGTGAGGGCGAGGGGCGTGCGGGGATGGACACGGCCAGCCGCCTCGCTGGCTTCGGTGCCAGCAGGCGTCAACAGGGAAGAACAAGCGCCCTCAGTTGAGGTAACGGCCGTCGTGACACGGGTGACAGAACAGCGCCACAACGGCCCACAACCCTCGTGTGCGCTCCCCGGTCTCACCACGTGTGGACGGCAACAACCAGTCGTCCCAATGGCATTGACCCACACGACACCTCGTCGAACACATCAGCAGGGGCGCCCTCGCCGCGCCACCCCGGCCTCGGCGGCCATCCGGTCTACGTCAACGGCCGCGACTCCTGGGTCGCCTGGGGCGGCACCATCGGCAACGCCTCGGCCGAGGACTCCGGCACTGCAGCTGATCCAGGGCCAGGGGGTGGGCCGACCACCCACCCTCGGCGCCAACCGACGGAGTCGCCTTCGGTCCGCTGCTCAAAGGATCCGCCCCCACCGGGAACCGGTTCACCAACGAGCGCTTCCGAAGAGGACTGACCGTCCCGCTCGACTCATTGGTCTTCCGCTTCGCAGACCAGCTTCTGTCCACTACCGGCACCCACACCGAGATGGCCTCCCGACTGGTCGCCCCGTCCTGCCCGGCCTGGCGGCCCTCGCCGTCCGCAGCCGCGTTAAGCGCGCCGAGCCGGCGAGGCGCTCAGCGGAGCATGTCGGCGCCAGAGGCGGTCGCGAACTCGGCGCCGAGGGTGACGCTCAGGCCGAGGACATGCCTCCATGCGTGCACGCAGCGACGGTCCGCGTAGGGGACAACACTTCGGATCCGCGGCCGTCAACCTCTCGTCGGAGGCCGGGCGGTGCCGTCCAGGCGGGCGCGGTCCTCCGCGAGCATCTCCTGGACGTGGCGCTCGACCTCCAAGGGGTCGACGCCGAGGGCGCGGCCCATGTGGCTGGACCACACCTCCGAGCGCACGTTGGTCTCGAAGGCCAGGTCAGCGCGGACGTTCTCACGGGCGGCCTGGCGGTTCTGGCTCACCATGACGAACGTGGACAGGAAGATCGCCTCCGGGCTGACAATCATGGTGAGCAGCCCGAAGGGGTACGGGTCCCATATCGCCCTGTCGCCGACGACTCCTTCGTTGCACACGATCCACACCGTGAACCAGGCCGCGTGCAGATACACGAACGTCATGGTCCCGGCGAATGCGGTGATCGCGTCCGCGATCTTGTCCTGGGACCCGCGCATCCGCACGAGAACGTCCTGCTCGCCGGGATCAGGCTGCCAGACGGCGGATCACGACCACGGCCGCGTCGTCGCTGAGGTGGTCGTGGACGTGTGCCAACAGGTCGTCCTGGAGCAGGCGCAGCAGTTCGTCGGGGTCGTCCTTGGCCCACTGCGACGCCCGTTCGGTGAAGGGGTAGAAGACTCCTTCGGCGTTGCGTGCCTCGATGACGCCGTCCGTGTACAGCAGGAGCACGTCGCCGACCTCGAACGAGAACGTCTGCACGTCGTAGGTGCCCGCACCGAAGACACCGCCGAAGCCGATCGGCAGGTGGCTCACCTCGGGCACGAGCGGAACGAGGTGAGCGTTCCGCAGCAGAAGTGGCGGCGGATGGCCGCAGCTGATCAAGTGGACGACCGGATCGTGGTCGGGGATGTCGAGCAGTATGGCGGTGGCGAAGTCCTCGTCGTTGTCCTGCTCCGCCGGAGACCGCCACTGGGCGGTGTCCCAGCGGAACGCGGCGTCCAGGTGCACGGCGAGCCGGGGCAGGGTGGCCTGCCGATGGGCGGCCGCACGAAATGCGCCGAGCAGCAGCGCGGCGTTGTTGATCGCGGCCAGGCCGTTGCCGCGTACATCACCGATGAGGAGCCGGGTGCTGTGATCGGCGGTCCGCGCGACCGCGTACAGGTCTCCCCCCAGATCGGCCTCCTCCTCGGCGGGCAGGTACAGGCCGGCGATGCGCAACGCACCCGTATGCGCGGGCAGTGGCCGCAAGAGCACGCTCTGCGCCGCCTCGGCCACCGAGCGCACCCGATGCAACTGCCGTTCACGCCGATCCCGCACCACACAAAGGACGACGCACACGGCGGAGACAACGACCAGAGCAGCGATCTGGGCCTGGACGTTCGCGGTCGTCAAGGCCCCCCTGAGCACACCGATCAGCACCTGCGCCAGCACCGCCAGCGCCCCCATCAACGCGGTCACCCGTGCGCCGGCGAAGGCAACCGTGATCGCGGGCGCCGCCACCAGCAGCGGCCCGAGGTGAACGTCCGGCGGCGCCAGCACATCCACCACGCAGACGGTGACGATCAACCCGAGCGGGATCACGACCAGCGCGGGCGCATGACCCTGCCGCCAGGAACGCCTCGAATCCAGCCACGGTCGAAAGGCCATGCTGCAAGCCTTCCACCAACTCCCGGAGCCGAGGATGCGCCACTCCGCGAACGGTCACCGTGCGAGACCACAGCCGTCGCCTGCGCATCCCACGCCGGCGAGCCTCCACGAGGGCGACCTCCGGCTGACCCTCGAAAGCGCAGGCCGACTGAACGGGGGGTGCTGGCAGTGCTTACCGAACAACATCGGTCGTTCCGGTGCCGCGGCCGCGTTACGGGATGCTCGTTTTCTGGTGGCGATGCGGTGTGCTGGCCATGATGGGCGCATGACGTTGGCCGCGCGTGCTTTTACGCAACTGGCGACTTGGCCCGACCTCACCGAGGCCCAGCCGAGCTGCGGTGTGGGTCGGGCACTCTGCTCACCCCATGGCGAGATCGTCCACTTTCACTCCGACAGCGACGCTGACCTGCACCTTACGGCCCGTACCATCCGGCGGTTCCAAGACCATCTCGCCCGCTCGGCGGCCGTACGTGTCGTGCCCGGCTCCCAGTGGATCACACTCCATCTCGAGGGCAATGAGGACGTCCACCTGCTCATGACCCTGGCCAGCCTTGCTCTACAGGCTCACCAGGCATGGCCGGTTCCTGGCGACGCCCCGCTCACGGCGTGCAATGAGCACCAACCGGTCCCCCTCCCGCGCGAGAATCTGAGCGGAAGCTGGGAGCACCGTTCGGGCAGGTAGCGCAATGACTGACAAGAACCGGGAAGAGGACGCTATCCGTGGCGTCGCGGAACGCCTGAAGATCGCGTTCAGCGCCACACACAGTGCCGGCGAGGTCGAGACGGTCGTAGCCAAGGCACACGCTGCGTTCAGCGAGCGGCCCGTTCGCGAGTTCATTCCCGTGCTGGTCGAGCGAAGGGCACGATCCATGTTGAACAAACCCTCCGCGTGACAGGGGCGGCAACATCATCTGCGTCACCTGCGCGAACTGAACCTGGCCGCTACGACCTCACCCGCCTCTGACGCTTGTCCACCAGGCCCAGCAAGCCCTCCGCCTGGTAGCGGCGACGCAGGTGGCCGACCGTGCTCATGCCGACCCGGTGGCCCTCAGGCGTCAGTTCGGCGACGACGGCCCGCCGCGCAAAGTTCCGCGCAGCTCCCGTGGGCCGGGTCCGCGCACAGGTGGACAGCGGCCGATGTGCGCCAGTGACAACGGCGAGGACACCACCCAGCACCGAGGTCGGGTTGAGCCAGCTCGTCAGCACATCTCTGTCGGCCGGCCCGGCGGGCACCCGCCCGGACGCCACTTCGCCCGCGACGGCATCTCGGAGAAGCCGAACCCCACACATGAACGGCTGAGGCAGATCGTCACGACCAGACGGAGCCGCTGATCACAGCCAGCGGCCCGCAATGTCTCCGCCCGGATCGTCGGCCAGGACCACGGCCGCGCTGATCCGCTTGCCCACCGGTTCCCGCTGGAACTGGAAGCTCCGGCACACGGCCATCACGATCTCCAGTCCGTGCTGGCCCACGCGCCCGGGGTCAGGCGCCAGGACTGCGGGCAAGGCGGTGCTGCTGTCCCACACGCTGATCTCGACGGCCCCGTCCTCCACCTGCAGGGTCAACAGGCAGGGCCCGGGCGCGTACTTGCGGGCATTGGTCACCAGCTCACTGACCACCAGCTGCACCATGCCCATCACCCGGCCGGACACGGGCAGTCCGTGAACGGCTTGCACATCCGTCAGGAACGACCGGGCCAGATCCCGGGCGGCAGCGATGTCCTCACCGCCCTCCAACGCCTTGGAAACCGACACGACATCGTCGACGAGCGCTTCCCGCTCGCCGTCCCCCGCCATTCGATGCATACGCTCCGCCCTTGCTCACAAGCAACCAACTTCCGTCTCGCTTACCCGCAAAAGCGCCCCTCATGGCAGTCGGATCACAGATGTGTGGTCCGCGGGGCCCGTGCGCCCTGACCGCACGCTCGGCGCGTCACTCGTCGGCGAAATGGTCCTCGCCCGAGCGCCCCACCATCGCGGTATGAGTGGCGGGCCGAGGGCAATCACGGGCAGCCTCGCGCAGGCCGAAAAGCAGCCTCCCCCGCTCATCAAGGGTGGCGGCCGGCGTCATGACTGCGAACTGGGGCTCCGGGTCGGGCTTACGGCCTGGGGGGCTTGACGGCGATGTCGAGGTAGAAGGCGTCGATGCTGCGGACCGCCTCCTCGAACTCCTCGAGGTTGACCGGTTTGGTCACGTACGCGTTGGCGTGGTGGTGGTAGGCGCCGGTGACGTCGTCAGGGGCTGCGGACGTGGTCAGAACGACGACCGGGATGGTGCGCAGGTCCGGATCCTCCTTGACCACGGCGAGGAACTCGCGCCCGTTCATGCGCGGCATGTTGAGGTCGAGGACGATGAGGTCGGGCCGTGCGTTGTTCGGGTCGCGCAGGTAGTCGAGGGCTGCGATGCCGTCGGGGACCTGGGTGAGGTGGCGGGTGCCGCGCTCGGCGAGGGCGTCCTGGATGAGCATCGCGTCGGCGACGTCGTCCTCGACCAGCAGGACGTCGTAGGGGCGGGTGGTGGCGGCAGCCATGGGTCACGAGCTCCGGGGGGTGGGATGGGGGGCTGGACGGTGTGTGTTGGTGATCAGGCCGGGCCAGCGGCGCCGGGCTCCCTGGCGGCTCATGCTCACGGCGCGGCCGATCTCCGGGTAGCCGGCACCGCTCTCGGCCGCGGCCTGTGCGGCCTGGTCCTCCAGATCCCGTACGGTCTGCCGGACGCGGGCCAGGGCTCTGAGGCGCACCAGGGCGCGTTTGCGAGCCTCGCCCCTGATGTCGCGGGACTCCGTTGGCCCGGGAACGGTGTCCTGGCCCCGCTGCAACTGGCGGGCCAGCTCTTCGACGACCTGTGTCACCAGCGCGGCCGTCTCCCGGCCGGGCGGGCGGTCGGTGGGTGCGGTGCCAGGCATGCCCCCACCCTAGGCGGCGGATCTAGGTACTGACAACAACCGTTGTCCGCGGGCTGGGTACAGTTGGCGCGCCGCGCGTCCGGTCGCGACCCCAGGAAAGCCGAAGGAGCCGCACATCGCCATGGACAGCATGCCGTCCGCCTACGAGGGCGCTCTTGCCGGCTGGACCACTCGCCGCTGGCTGCGGGCGGGGGTTGCGGCCGCTCTGATCGTGCTGGCCGTCCTCGGGTCGCTGGGCGGCTGGGCGATGTGGCGCACCTCGCAACTCACGACTGAGCTGGTGGACAAGCGGTCGCCCGCCCTGATCGAAGCGATGCGCGTACAGCAGGCGGTGGTGAACCAGGAGACCGGCATCCGCGGCTACGGACTGTCCGGCCGGCGCGACTACCTCCAGCCCTACACACAGGGCCAGGCCGATGAGAAGACCGCCATCCGCCGCCTGCGGCCCCTGGTGGAGGGGGACGCCCGCGCCCGCGCCGACCTGGCCGACGTGCAGAAGATCGCCGGCACCTGGCAGACGAGGATCGCCCGCCCCATCTCGGCCGCCTCGCCCGCGGACGCCGTCACGCTCGCCACCCAGCGGGCGGCCGAGGGCAAGGTGACCTTCGACGAGCTGCGGCGCGCGCTGACACGCCAGCAGTCCCACCTGCAAAGGGAGCGAGCGGCCGCCACCCATGACCTGCGCCATGCGCAGACCCTGCGGAACTGGATGTTCACCGTGATCGCCGGCGTCATCCTCCTGCTGGCGTTCGGCGTCTTCGAGGGCCTGCGGCGCGGCGTCACCACACCCCTCGCACAACTCGGCTTCGACGCCCGTGAGGTGGCGGGCGGGCACTTCGACCGACCCATCGTCGGCACGGGCCCCGCCGACCTGCGCCGCCTGGCCCGGGACGTGGAGTCCATGCGCCAGCGCCTGGTGCAGGAACTGGAGTTCAGCGAGGCCTCCCGGCGGCTTCTCGACGAGCAGGCGGCGGATCTGAAGCGGTCCAACACCGAGCTCGAGCAGTTCGCCTACGTCGCCTCGCACGACCTGCAGGAGCCCCTGCGCAAGGTGTCCAGCTTCACCCAACTGCTGCAACGGCGCTACGGAGACCAGCTGGACGAGCGCGCCGACCAATACATCGCCTTCGCCGTCGACGGCGCCAACCGCATGCAGAAACTCATCAACGACCTGCTGGCCTTCTCCCGGGTCGGCCGCGTGCACAACGACCACGAGACGGTCGACCTGGAAGCCGTCATGCGCCGCGCCGTCGACAACCTCGACGTGGCCGTGGAGGAGAGCGCGGCCGAGATCACCCACGACACGCTGCCCACGGTCGTCGGCGACATCACCCAGCTGACCATGCTCTGGCAGAACCTGCTGTCGAACGCCATCAAATTCCGCACCCTCGACCAACCGCCGCGTATCCATGTCGGCGCCGTATCCAGTGACGGCATATGGGAGTTCACGGTCAGCGACAACGGCATCGGCATCGATTCGGAATTCCGGGAGAAGGTCTTCGTCCTCTTCCAACGGCTGCACACAAAGGACAGCTACCCGGGCACCGGCATCGGCCTGGCGATGTGCAAGAAGATCGTGGAATTCCACGGCGGCACCATCACCATCGACCCGGACTACTCCTCCGGCACCCGCGTCGTCTTCACCCTCCCCGCCGTCGGTGACACACCGGCAGCCCTCCCGAGAGAGCCCCAACCGTGAGCGAGCAGGCCGCAGATCGTGCGGAGCAGTACCGCATTCTGCTGGTGGAGGACGACGACGGGGACGCGCTCCTGGTCGAAGAACTCCTCTTCGACACCGACCTTCCGCACACCCTCGTGCGCTGCCGCACCGCCGCTGACGCGCGCACCGCGCTCGCCGTCGGCCCGGTCGACTGTGTCCTGCTCGACCTGCACCTGCCCGACGCCAGTGGGCTGGAGACGGTCCAGGCGATCCAGGTGGGCACCCACGCCGCCATCATCGTGCTGACCGGACTGACCGAACCCCAGGCCGGTGTCGAGGCCCTCGCCGCCGGCGCGCAGGACTACCTGATCAAGGGCAAGGTCGAACCGGACCTGATGCAGCGCGCCGTCCGCTACGCCGTCCAGCGCAAACAGGCCGAACGCGCCAACGCCGCTCTCCAGGTCGGCCGGCTGCGGGCCGAGGAGAACGCCCGCCTGGAACGCGGACTGCTGCCCCAACCTCTGCTCTCCTCCACCTCCGTCACCGCCTCCAGCCGCTACTACCCCGGCCGCGCGCAAGCCCTGCTGGGGGGCGACTTCCTCGACGTCGTCCAGACCGACGACGGGCAGGTGCACGCCATCATCGGCGACGTCAGTGGCCACGGACCCGATGCGGCCGCCCTCGGCGTCTGCCTCCGTATCGCCTGGCGCGCCCTGACTCTGGGTGGCCACCGCGACCAGCAGCTGCTGCACCTGCTGGAACAGATACACGTCGCCGAACGCGCCAGCAGCGACCTGTTCACCACCTGCACCCTGCTCACCCTGGACCCGCAGCGGTCCACCGCCACCCTGCACCTGGCCGGCCACCACGAACCCCTCCTCCTCACCCCCGACGGCGCCCAGGAGATCACCGCAGCCCACGGCATCGCCCTCGGCATCAGCCCCGGCCTGGACATCTGGCCCCCCACCACCGTCACCCTGCCCACCCGCGGCGCCCTCATCGCCTACACCGACGGCCTCGTCGAGGGCTTCGCCGGCACCGGCACCGACCGGCTCGGCCCGCAGGGGCTGGTGCACATCCTCGACACCATCCACGCACCGGACCCCGGCGCCCACCTCGACCAGCTCATCGCCCGCACCCGCACCCTCAACGCCGACCGGCACACCGACGACCTGGCCGTCCTGCGCCTGGACTGGCACAGCGGCACCGACAAGACCTCATCTCCCTTGGTGAGCCTGCAGTAGCGGATGAGGGTGCAGACAATGCTGGTGAAGGCCTGCTCGACTTTGCGCTCGTAGCGACGGTGCAGTCGGCGGCATCCGGCGAGCCAGTCGGCGTGGACCTTTCCCGATTGGAGCGAATGTCGTCGAGGCAGCGAATGTGCGGTCGGCAGTAGTGGGGGAACAGGCCAGTTCCCGCGCAGGCATCAGCACCAACCAGCTTCAGGCAGCCGACGAATGCCGTCAGGACGACTCGCGAACGACCAACTCCGTACGCAGGATGACGTGGCGCCAGGCCACGGACGGCTCTTCCATCTCCTCCAGCAGCAATCTGATCATCGCCCGCCCCATCTCCTCCAGCGGCTGACGCACTGTGGTCAGGCGCGGCTCGGTGCGCTGAGCCAGCGGAAAGTCATCGAAACCGATCACGGCGACGTCCTCCGGTACCCGCCGTCCCGCTGCGCGCAGCGTGTGCAACGCTCCCGCCGCCGTGGTGTCCGACGCGGCGAGGACGGCGTCGATCTCTGGGTGCCGTTCAAGGAGTTCCGCCATGGCGCGGCGTCCGCTCTCCTCCGTGAAGTCACTTTCTGCGACCCAGGACCGCGACTTCGCCAGGCCTGCCAGTGCCAGGGCGTCCTGATAGCCGCGCAGCCGGCACTGCGCGACGTACATGTCCAGCGGCCCGGTAATGGTGGCGATCGCCCTGCGGCCCTGTGTCAGCAGGTGAGTGACGGCGTTTCGGGCGCCGCCCAGGTTGTCCGCGTCCACGTAGCTCACGTACTCGTCGCCCGAACGACGCCCCAGCAGCACGGTGGGCAACCGAGCCTGGGAGAGCATGTCCGGCAGCGGGTCGCCCGCGTGTACCGACATCAGCAGGACTCCGTCGACCCGGCCACCGCGTGCGTACTCCAGGAAGCGCTGCCGTTCGGTCTCCGACCGGACCAGCGTCAGCATCAATTGCATCCCGGTGTCCACCAGCGCGTCTCCGAGGGAGCGGACGATCTCCGAGAAGAACGGCTCCGCGAACTGCCTCCAGTCCGGCTCCGTCAGGACGAGGGCCACCGCGTCGGCGCGCCGCCCGGCCAGGGACCGGGCCGCAAGATTGGGCACGTACCCCAGTTCCTCGATGGCTCGCTGCACGGCCCGGCGTGTCGACTCCTTCACTCCGGCCGCGTTGTTGATGACCCGGGAGACCGTGCCCCGCCCCACTCCGGCGTGGACGGCGACCTCTTCCAGGGTCGGCGCTCCAGGGCGTCGCCTGGCCATGACCACCTCCCCCACCCGCGAGATCACCGATCTTACGGGCCTGAGGAACCGGGCACACGCCTTCCGCACGTGATCAACAGCGCTCGCAGCCAAGGAAGTCTTGATCGGGCACATCAGCCGTCCCGGTGGTCGGTGCGGAGGCCTCCAGGCTCGACATCCCTGGCCGTCCACGCCTCGAGGACGCTGCCAGGACAAAGGGCGTCGACTAACCGTTCGTTGGACAAGGCCGGACCCACCCGCCTGAGCATCAAAGCCAGGCGGGTGGGTGCGGGACTCACGGATGCGCACTCGCGCATCCGGCGCACGGCCACGGTGCCGCCCATGGATACGTGGGGTCAGACCGGCCGTGCCGAATCCATCAGGCGGTGGTGCAGGACGTACCGTTCAGACTGAAGCCGGCAGGCTTGGTGAACGTGCCGTCATAGGTGCCCTGGAACCCGAAGGACACCTGGCCGCCGGATGCGATGGACGCGTTGTACGCCGTACCGCCCGCCGTCACAGCTCCCGACGACGAGGACATGTCGGCGTTCCACGCACTCGTGATCTTCTGCCCTGCGGGCAGGGTGAACGCGAGCTTCCAGCCGTCGACGGCGGACGGACCCGCATTGGTCACGGTGACGTCGGCGGTGAAGCCGCCCTGCCACACATTGGTGCCGTAGGCCACCTTGCACGCCGATGAGCCGCCCGAGCCCCCACCCGGCCCGCCGGGGGTGCTGCCATCGGTGTTGACGGTCGAGGAGAACGACGTCACCGCTAGTCCCGCGCCGTTCTGCCAGGGCTCAAAGCCCGCCTGAACACTCGTCAAGTACCAGTTGTCCTGGGCCAGTCCCCGGGAGACGGCCTGGCGGACGAAGTCCATCACGTCGAAGTTCCAGCTGTCGATCGCCGAGGGCGCGACAAAGGACAGCACGTCATTGGAGCCGTTGTTGCCGGACCACACCTGCCACGAACGCCCGGCCACGGTGGTGGTGCCGGTCTGCGAGCCCACCGGCTGCACGGACCCCACATGGTTGAACCAGACCATGATCTCCGTGCGGTTCACGCCGTCGGTGCGGGGCGTCGGGTCCAGCCAGATGTCGTACGCCGCGTCGTAGGCCGCACCGCCGACATAGCCGTAGGAGATGCTCGTGGGTGCGCTCGCGATGGAGCTGAGCCGGGCCGGCAGGTTGGTGCCGGGTGAGCAGTTGGTGTAGTGGCAGCCGTTGTACACGGACGGGTAGGACTTCGGGGCGCCGTTGGTCGGGACCGAGCCGTCGGCCTGGGCGATGCGGAAGCCGGAGTCCGTGGCGGTGATGCACTGAGTGGCGCTGGTGCCCCAGCGGTTGTTCTGCACCACGTAACGGCCTTGGATCGTGGTCGTTCCGAACGGCTCGCAGATGGTCGTGTCGGCGTGCGATGGCGGAGCGGCGGTGAGAAGAGCCGCCAGCGCGACCAGTGATGTGAGCAGGGTGCCGAACAGGGCTTGCGCCCTGCCCGTTTGCTTCAACTGTTGCATGCGGATCCTCCGCTGGGATGTGTGGGGAGCAGCGAGAGCGTCCACTGTTTTGGGAGCGCTCCCAAAACAGATCGCAGGATCGAGCTGATCATCTTGTTCCTGGCGAGTGCCGGGCGGTCCCCTGTGCGGTCGAGGACCGCCCGGCCTGGCGACCCCGTCTCCCTGCGACGAGGTCGTGCACGCGGAGCTTCAGCGGGGGCTTGTTCGAGGAGCTCCGCGTACGGGCCCATGACCAGGGCCATGGGGCGCTCAGCCGGCGTCAGGCGCTGAACGCCCGCCTCACGTACCGGTGTTGCACGAGGACGCGCATCGACAACAGCAGGGCCGGCGCATCCTCTACGGCGGCCCGCGGCCGCCGTACGACTCTGCACTCGTGTCCGGGATCCATGTTTCTGGTCCTCCTTGCGGCGTGCGGCTCGGTGGGGGTCAAGGCCTGAACCAGTGGGAGCGCTCCCATAGTGCTGACGGGTACGGGCCGCGTCAAGACGTTGAGAAGTTGAATCGTTTTGAATTGAACCCGTCAAAGAAAGTTGGACAACGCCCTGTGCATTCACCCCCGTTGGCGCTACCGTCCCTCGCACCAGTGGGAGCGATTTCATCAGCCGACGCGGCCGTCACGGCGCATCAAGCTGAAAGGAGTCGCTCATGCGACACCCCCCGCCTTCAGTACTTTCAGCGGTCACCGGTGGGCTCCAGCTCGTTCCGAGTGGGGTGCTGCCGGTGATCTCGGCTCAGGGAGCCACACCCGCGTGGAACGTCGTCCCGGCCGGGGAACGCCAACGACCTCGGCCAGTGACTGACCCGCACGCTCATCAGCCCGGCCGCCCATTTCACCGTGCCCTGGCGTCCACAACGTCAACTCCCATGCACACGCGAGCCGTTGGAACACCCGGGACCGCTCCCCCGGGCCGTCCCTGATCCCCATCCACGTCGGCGCGCCTACCGCGTGCGGCACCGGCCTGCGCGGCCGCCTGCGCGTCCTCACCCCGTGATCGCCCCGTGATCGCCCCGTGATCGCCCAGAGGAGAAGGAACCCGCACCCATGAGTCGTACCAGAATGTCGCTTCTCGCCGCCCTGACGGTCCTCGCCGGGACCTCGGGGACGGCGTGCCTCACGGCACCGGCCGGCGCCGCCACCGCCTCGGCCCCCTGCACCGTGGACTACAAGATGCAGAACCAGTGGGACACCGGCTTCACCACGACCGTCACGATCACCAACAACGGTGCCGCCAAGTCGAGTTGGTCGCTGAAGTGGTCGTACGCCGGCAACCAGCAGATCACCAACGGCTGGAACGCCAAGGTCGCCCAGAGCGGTGCCGCCGTCACGGCGACCAATGAGAGCTACAACGGCTCCCTGACGAACGGCGGTACGGTCAGCTTCGGCTTCAACGGCTCTTACAGCGGCACCAACGCCGTACCCACCGCCTTCACCCTCGACGGTGTCACCTGCAACGTCGACGGGGGTGACAACGGTGGTGGAGGCGGCACCGGCGGGGGCGGCACCGGCGGGGGCGGCACCGGCGGAGGCGGCAGCACCGGCGGCCGGGCCGACAATCCCTACGTCGGCGCCAAGGTGTACGTGAACCCCGAATGGTCGGCCAAGGCCGCGGCCGAGCCGGGCGGCAGCCGGATCGCCAACCAGCCCACGGCCGTCTGGCTCGACCGGATCGCCGCGATCAACGGCGTGGGCGGCGGCATGGGCCTGCGCGCCCATCTGGACGAGGCGCTGAAGCAGAAGGGCTCCGGCGACCTGGTCGTGCAACTGGTCATCTACGACCTGCCCGGCCGCGACTGCGCCGCCCTCGCCTCCAACGGCGAACTCGGACCGAACGACCTCGACAAGTACAAGTCCGAGTACATCGACCCCATCGCCTCCATCATCTCCGACCCGAAGTACGCGGGCCTGCGCATCGCCACGGTCATCGAGCCCGACTCGCTGCCCAACCTGGTCACCAACGCCGGCGGCACCAACACCACCACCGACGCCTGCGTGACCATGAAGAGCAACGGCAACTACGAGAAGGGAGTCTCCTACGCCCTGGACAAGCTCGGCGCCATCCCCAACGTCTACAACTACATCGACGCCGGCCACCACGGCTGGCTCGGCTGGGACAGCAACCTCGGGCCGTCCGTGCAGGAGTTCACCAAGGTCGCCACCACCAATGGCGCGAGTGTGGGCGACGTGGCCGGGTTCATCGTCAACACCGCCAACTACAGCCCCGTCAAGGAGCCGAACTTCAAGGTCACCGACACCGTCAACGGCCAGACCGTGCGCCAGTCGAAGTGGGTGGACTGGAACCAGTACGTGGACGAGCAGTCCTTCGCGCTCGGCCTGCGGGACAAGCTGGTCGCCGCCGGATTCGACTCCGGTCTCGGCATGCTGATCGACACCTCCCGCGACGGCTGGGGCGGCTCCGCCCGGCCCACCGGTCCCGGACCGATGACGTCCGTCGACGACTACGTCAACGGCGGCCGCATCGACCGGCGCATCCACGCCGGCAACTGGTGCAACCAGAGCGGCGCCGGGCTCGGTGAACGGCCCACCGCGGCTCCCGCCGCCGGAATCGACGCCTACGTGTGGGTCAAGCCGCCCGGCGAGTCCGACGGCTCCAGCACCGCCGTCTCCAACGACGAGGGCAAGGGCTTCGACCGCATGTGCGACCCCACCTATGGCGGCAACGCCCGCAACGGCAACAACCCCACCGGCGCGCTGCCGAACGCTCCGCTGGCCGGGCACTGGTTCTCCGCCCAGTTCCAGCAGCTCATGCAGAACGCCTACCCGTCCCTGCCATAACCCTCTGAGGCGGTGAGCGTCCGCCGGGGCCGATCCCTGAAGGACCGGCCCCGGCGGACGAGTCCGGCCTGCTCCCACGCTTCCCCGTCCAGCAGCTTCGCCCTCAGGTCGCCCCACTTGGGGGAGTTCTTCGCGCACACCTGCTTGCGAAGAAGAACCGTTCCAACTCCGTACGGAACGGCGCCCCGTCGTCCGCCGTATGCCTCGCGGCTTGCTCATCCGTCAGAAACTCGACCGGCACCCCGGACCTCCAGACAGTCAGTGATCAACACGACTGCCGAAGGCTCCGCCCCCGCCGAACCCCAGGTCAATGCGCTCTCAAGCCCTCCAAGGGCTTAGCGCCGGTTTTCGGTCCGATGTTCCTCAACCCCCGATCGGGGCCCGGCCTCATCGAGGTCCACGAGTTTCTCGAAGAAGAACTCGTGCTTCAGGAACGACACTTCATGCTCGTGCCCCGGATACGGCGGGATCAGCTGAGCCGCCTGGATCAGGCGCCAGCCGTCGCGCAGGGCAGCCACTCCTGTCTCGTAAGGCGGCTCGTCGCCGTCGCCCGTGGTCGGGGAGGTGCGGCCGGTTCCGTCGTAGTGCGCCCAGCCGATGACGTCGGAGTCCAGGGCCGAGGTGCCCAGGTACAGCACCAGCACCTGCTGGCGCACGGTGGAGGCGGTCAGGGCGGCGGCGGGGGTGGTCGCGGTCATGCGGGAACCTCCTGCGGCCGGTTCGAGACTCGGGTGACCCAGTGGTCGAGGTCGAAGCCGGCGTCACCGGTCAGCGCCCGCCACAGCAGGACGCGGTTGTAGAGCTCCAGGCGGCCGGTCGCGGTCTCGTACCAGGGGAAGACAGTGCTCAACTCCGCGGCCACTCGCGGGTCCGCCAGGTCCGAGGTGTCCCACAGCCGCCGCTGCCGCACTGTCGGATTGAAGCGGATCTTGAACATGTAGCGCGGAGTGTCGCTGTCGTTGCGCCGGCCTCCGTGCCATAGGCCGTGGTGCAGAAACACCACGGTGCCTGCCGGGCAGACCAGCCGGCTCTGGCCGCGCAGGTTCTGGTACCGGCCGGTGTCGCTCTCGTTCGTACGCCGCAGATGGCTGCCGGGCACGCTGAGCGTGCCGCCCATCTCGAGCGTCACTTCCTGCGGGTAGTACATGAGCTGCACATCGAAAGCGTCGGGCCGCACGTCGATGATCGCGTCCGCATGCAGCGGCTGCGCCCGGCCCTCGTGCGGCTCACGGACATGTATGAAGTGGTGGTCGATGTTCGGATCGGGTCCCACCAGACTGCGCAACGCGCCTGCGACCTCGGGCATTTCGACGAGCCGCCGCACGAAGGACTCCTCGGGAAAGGCCTCGGTGATGGGCGTGCCATACGGCACCGGAGGGATGTTGGCGCCGAAGACCTGCACGGCCTCGGCATTCATCTCCGCGGGCACCACGGCGTCCATGCGCAGCGAGCCGTGGGCGACGAAGTGTGCCATCTGCACGGAGCTGAGCAGATGTTCTGTGGTTGTCGTCATGTCCACCACGGTAGGGAGCACACCGTGTCGGGCGCGTGGGTCCGGCTCACCAGCACTGGTAGATTTTCACCGTGATCGAGACCGTGGTGCGCCTGGACGAGCCGCCCGTCGTGGCCAACGTCGGCGTCGGCGTCCACGGCCCGGCCGGACACACGGACGTATTCCGCCTGCCCGACCTGTGGCAACTGCACCTGTACCGCTACGAGGCCGACCTCGCCATCGACGGTACGCCCCACACCATCCGCCCCGGCAGGGTCAGCCTGGTACCGCCCGCCACGACCGTCCGGTACCGCTACCGGGGCCGCTCCGAGCACCTGTACGCCCACCTGCGCCTGCCCGCCACCGGCGAACCCCGCACGGTCCCCGTCATGCAGGACGCGGGCCCGGAACTACCCACACTGTCCGCCCTGATGCTCCAGGCCGTCGCCGCCTGGCCGAGCACCCCGGTCCGGGCCGCAGCCGAGATCTGGGCCGCCCTGTGGCGTATCGCCCACCTCACCCCGCCCGCGCCGCAAGACCCACGGGACGGCCCGCACCCGGCCCTCACCGCCGCCATCTCCTACATCGAATCCCGGCTGGCCGACCCGCTCACCGTCCCGGAAGTGGCACGCGCCGCCAGGATCTCCCACAACCACCTCACCCGGCTCTTCCGCGCCGCCACCGGCGAGACCGTCGTCGCCTACATCCGTCAGCGCCGCCTCGACCGCGCCCGCCACCTGCTGCGTGAGTCCACCCTCTCGATCCCCGCGATCGCCGCCACGGTGGGCATCCCCGACCTCCAGGCCTTCAACAAGGCCTGCCGCCGCGAGCTCGGGGCGTCGCCCCGAGCCGTGCGCGGTGCACAGGGTCCTCCCTGACCGCGCGCGTGCGGCGCGACGCGGAGACCCGCACCCCGCCCTCCTGGGCAACTGCCGGAGACAGCGACAGGCATCTGCTTCCGCACGCCACCGGAATCCGGCATATCACCGACCCGACCCTCCGCATCGACCAGGCGCCTTCATCGCCGGGCCGCTGCGCCGCCCCTCCGATCGTCAGCGGCCGGGGCGAAGCGGAAGGACGCGAGCCGGAAGCCGCCGTGCAAGGTCAGTCGCAGTTCGTGGACGCCCCCAACCTGCGCCGTCGTCCCGGCGGCCACGGTCGACCAGGGGTAGCGGTCTCCAGTGACCGGTACGGCGACCTGCGCGAGGAGGCGGTCTCCGGCCCACACCTCCAGCCGCACCTGACCCGGGCCGGCGGCTGCGCGCCCCACCTCCGCCTCGAAGCGGGCGGCGCCGGACAGGTCCACCGGAAAGAACAGCAGGATCGCGGTGCGAGAGGAGCGGCCGCGACCGCATCGCCCGCGGTGCGCGGGGCGTCGGTCGAGGTGACGTGCACGAAGGCGTCGAAGTCGAGCACCCGAGTGCGCCGGTCGAGCACCGCGCGAGGAGTGGGCGGCGTGCCGCTCACGATGAGCGGGGCGCTGAGGACGATGTCCTCCGCCGAGCGGCCGACGAGCACCTCGGAGCCGCCGGGATCCACGGTGAAGGGTCCTCGTGGCGGATCCTGAGCGGGTACCGGCACGGTCTGGAGATTGCGATGACCGCGTGCCAGAGCTTGCAGTTCGACCGGGAACCGGTTGGCCTGCGGATCACTGCGACCGTGGTCCAGGCCGATGCCCCGGGCGGGAACGTCACCGGCCGTCGACCGTGATCAAGGCCCGGGCCAGGTCATCTGGCCATACGGCGTGTCGCGCGGTTGATGGCCCACAGGGTGTCGTCGCCTATGTGACTCCGCGGGTGCGGTGGTAAGTCGGCCGGGACCGGGTCGGATCGGCCCTGCTCGGTGCGGCAGTTGCCGCTGGTGGGGCGGGATGCCGGGCATCATGCGACTTGCCACGTTCGTGACCTGGTGCAACATGGTGGCGTGGGACAGTGCATGAAGGTGAGACCGTTCCCCTACGCCCGTTGCGGAGCGTAGGAGAGAAGGTCCGCCATCTGCGTGCCGTGCGCTCTCGGTACGGCGGCGGGTCAGTGGTCGGAGTAGCTGAAGTCGCCCACTGTCCAGGCACTGATGTCCTCGATCGCAACACGGTACATTCCGCCCGTCTCCGGGATCCCCACTGCGCCCTGCAGAATCCGCGCGACATGGAAGTGCAGATGCGTGGGCGGCCCGTCCTTCTTCGCGGGACTGTCAAAGACCGCGGCGAACTCGCCCAGGTGGGCAGACTCGGTCAGCACCTCCGCCACCCGCTGCCTCCACATGGCCTCGGGAGCCAGTCGACCGGTGATGACAGCACCACCGGTGACCACGGTCAGGGACATCTGACTACTCTGCCCGGACTCCACAAGGGCGGCGATGTCAACGATCAACTCGTCAGCCTTCAGCATGAGATCAGATTCTATCCACAGCTCTCCCACCACGCGGCTCGGGTTGCGGCACTAACAGGCGTACCAGGCAAGAAAGGTCCAGACGGTCTCGTCGCGGTAGGCACGTCAACCCATACACGCCGCACTTGCGCCGCAGGCCGGCCCCAACATCTCTGGACCGACCGAGGGGCCCTACCTCATCGTCGGGCACACAAAAATCTATACTCGCTGAAGTAGACATTGGCCGCTTGGATCATTACTGTTTCTCTCGTAGTCGAGATCGAGCGAGGCCCGGCAGACACGAACTGCCAGGCAGCAGTACACGGATGACGGTCCGGTGGTGGAGCCTCGAAGCCAGGTTGTTGCACGACGGCGACGGGACTGACGACCGGACCGGGTGGCCCGCAGTGATCAGGGGCCGCCGCGATCAAGACCGCGGTCGACGCGGTTGCAGTACCAGCAGTGCTGTATCGAGTTGTTCCCTCGGTGAAGGCGTCGGACTGCGGACGCGCGCGCCGGGGCGCGGTAGCAAGCAGTGCGTAGTCCCCGTTTGGTAAGTGATTGGTTCAGAGGGAAGAACGGAGGAGTCGAGCGCCATCAGGATCGCCCGGGCGAAACACGTGGGCCCGGGTACCGCAGGACATCGATAGGTAGGTGGTCTCCGGTCACGCATCCGCGATCCCCGCACCGCAGTCGGCATATCGGGCGGCTGTGCGGAAACAGAAGGCCGGCGCAGCAATAGGGCCGGCGGATGGTGTTGCAGTTCCTTCGGGGCCTTGGTGCCGTACGGCACCAAGGCCCCTCGATGCGTTCCACAGGGCGGCGAGATGACAGCAGACGATCGCTAGACCCACTCGACGCCCGCGCGCGTGAACTCGTCGACCAGGGCACCCCGATCGAAGCCGCATGCCGGAGCCGGATCATCATCCTCGAAGACCAGCTCGAAGGAGCCCAGCGCATCAACGGCGTCGGCGCACCCCGTCATCCCGAAGGAATGCGGAACTCGAATTCGGGACGGTCCCACGGCACGGCGGGCGGGTTCGCGAACGCGGTACCGGTCCGCACCGCACCGACGCGGTGGTAGAAGTTCTCGGCGGGCTGGTGTGACACGACCTTGATGCGGTCGATCCCGGCGGCACGGGCCTCGGACTGCATGTGCGCGACGAGTAGCCGTCCAATACCCCGTCCTTGCATTTGGTCGGCGACGAACAGCAGGTCGAGCTCCGGTGGAGCGAGGACGAGCGAGTAGAACCCGAGGATCCGGCCTCCGTGCTCGTCGGCGCCGACGGCCACAAAGGCGCGGTGGGCCTCGATGTAATCAGGACCGACCCGGTAGCCCGCGACGGCCGTTGCGTACTTCCCCTCGTAGGCGCCTGAGCCACGCACGAGCCGTGTGAGCCGTTTGGCATCCCGCGCGACGGCCCGCCGTATCGTGACCGGCTGACTGATCCGGGAAGTGCGTGAACTCATCGGGAGAGTATGTCCCACCAGGGAGTGTCTTCGTGCGGCGGGTCGGCTGCTCGCGCAGGCGTTACGGCGGCACCGCTCCCGGGAACCGCTCGCCCAGGCCCGGACGTGCGCGGTGTTGAGGACGACGCCGAAGCGCGGGAGCTGGGCCGACTTCCGGACCTGGCCGGAGACGGCCGCCTCAACCCACGATGACGTCATGCCCGGAATTGGCGATGGCATCGCTGACCACCTGCTCGCTGAGCACGGTGCCGGACGCGGCATCAGCCGAAGCCCCCGATCCCGCCAGCGATCAGCAGCCAGGGTGGCTGCGCCTGATCACCCCTGGTCGCTGAACCCCAGGTGGTCGAAGACGACTCGCCGCAGTCGCAGGGCCGCGTCGGGATCGATCGCGGCGAGCACCGGTACCGCGTGATGCCAGCCCTCCGGGGTAAGCGCCTCCGCGAGGAGGGCCCGTGCGCGAGGGAGGTCGGGGCCGGACGGGGGTGGAACGAGGAAGGTGGCCAGGAGGCGGGCCAGCGACGTGATGTCGTATCGGCCGTCGAGCGGAGCCGGCAGGCGGTCGGCGGGCAGCGCAGCGACGTACGCGGCGAGGTGAGCGAAGGCCGCCGCACGCTGTTCCGCGTCTTCCGCCCGCCCCGCCATGGTCCGGGCCGCGTCGTGGTCACCGAGCGCGGCGTAGGCGAGTGCAGACGCACTCCCCGCCTGGGCGTCACTGATTCCTGGTGTCGCGTGCCCGGGAAGCATGTCGAGACGGCTGCGGGCGTCGGCCGGGTCCGCTGCCGCGGTCAGCAGACTGAGCAGCACTTCTCTGCTGTTCGGTCGGAGCCCGTCGTAGACCAGGCACGGGTCGCACGCGGCGTCCAGGATCTGCCGAACGCGCGCACTGCGCTCGCCGTCGTGGGGTCCTACGGCAATGAGAAGCGGTACGAGGCGCAGCTCGGGATCCGTGTGCACGTCGGAGAGCAGGTCGTCCACCAGCCGGGCCGCCAGTTCCGGATCGTGCGGCCACAGGCCCGCGACGGCCTCAGTGCAGGCATCGTCGTGGTCGTATCCTCTCCACGGTCCGTCCTCGTCCACCGGTGCCTGAACGATGGCGGCGACGCGTTCGGTCGCGCCGGCCCACGCCAGCGCCTGGATGGCAGTGGTCATGGGGGACGGAGACGCCCAGTCCCAGCCGGCCGTTGACGCCAGGTCGACGGCCGCCTCGGCGAGACGCAATGCCCGGCCGGGGTCGTCGCACGCGACGGCCAGGGACACGACGGCGAGGCCCCAGGCGCGCACGGCGGAGTCGCTGATCGCCGCCACGAGTCGCTCCGCCTCGTCAGGCCGGCCTGCGGTGGCGACCGCACCCGCCAAGGCGGCGAGGCGTTCCTGATCAACTCCGTTTACCAGTGCGGCCGTTGCCTGGCGTCCGTGCTCGGCTGTGTGGAGCAGTTCCAGGGATCGCCCCGGGTCGCCGGCGACGAGGTGGCCGGCGAGTACGGCGAGCACTTCGGCAGCCTCCCACCACGACGGGCCGTCCGGTGAGGAGTACTCCTGGGTGAGTAGCGTGGTCACCAACTCCTCGGTGGCACCGGCTCGTGCGAGCAGCTCGACGACTCGCCGGGTGCAGTCGTCGACGTCACCGTCGCGCATGCGGGCCTGGCGTGAGTGTTCGAGCGCCGTCCAGGCCTCGATCGTCGCGCCCCAGCGGGCCCAGCCTTCGGCGACCACCGACCAGGTGACCCGTTGGGCACGCAGCCTGCCGGGATTGCCGATGGACTCGGCGAGGCGGTGGGCTTCCGTCATCCGGTCCGTGGCGACGAGTGCGCAGACGTCGCCACATGTCGCGTCGTCCCTGTGCTCGCCTGTGTACTGCAGCTTCGCCGCGGCCAGCGAGGCCAGCCGCTCGGCCTCGCGGGGACGCGGGTCGCGCAGAGCCTCCGCGGCGACTGCGAACAGGTCCTCGAAGTCGCTCGTGTCAGGACGCCGGGCGAGCTGGACCACAGCGTCGTAGAGCCGTGTCGCGTCCTCGGGGAGGCCGCAGGCCGAGCACGCCTCGGCGACGCTCGCCAGAACACGTACACGATCCGGAAGGAACTCGATCTGCTCTGCGGACTCCTCCGCCCGCCGGAGCAGGCGGGCCGCGACCTTCGAATCGCGGAGCGCGGTGGCGGTCGTGAGCAGATCACTGACGAAGGCTTTGGTGCCCGGGCCATCGTGTGGCCGGGACTCCACGAGGAGCACTTGCCCCGCCTCTTCCTCGCGGCCCGCCAACGCGAGGGCGGTCGCCCGCAAGCCCCGCGCCGCGTCAGCCGTGCCGGGCCCCACCCCCTCCTCCGCGTCCCCGGCCAGCCACGCCGCCTCCTCCGCGAGGTCCACCGCCCGCCGGTCACCCGCTTCGGCCAGGACGCGTGCCACGCCGAGCAGCGCCCTGGCACGGTTCTTGGTCCGGAAGACGCTGCGGGCAAGGCCGATGGCCTGACGGACCCGGCCGAGTCGCGCGTACACGGCCGGGATGTCCGGATGCAGCGACTCGTTGCGCCGGGCCACCAGATCCCCCGCCGCGGCGAGCGCGCCCAGCGCCCCCAGGTCATCGGGCGTGACCCCCCGAACCGCCTCCCGCGCCGCCGCGATCTCCGCGAGGCATGCCGCGTCGCTCTGCGTCGCCTCCCGCAGCCGATCCCGGCGTCGCGGATCCGTGGCGAGGGCGGTGGCCCGGCCCGCGTCCTGGAGGAGGGCGACCAGACGGCCGTACGGCTGGAGCAGATACAACGGGGTGTCCTCCGGCCAGCCGCGGCGCTCGTACGTCTGCGCCCAGGCCCGCAACCGCTCCCGATAGGCATCCACGTCCGGCCCGAGTTCGTCCTGCGCGGCGACGAGAAGCGTCTCGTGGGCGAAGAGATAGCCGCGGCTGGTCGTGTACAGCGTCACGTCGGACTCCCCCGAACTGGCGAAGCCGCTGCCCCGCAGCCGCAGAATGCGCCCGAACACGCTCTCGAGCCTGTGCCGCAATGTGTATCCGGTCTCGCCCGTCAGTTCGCGCAGGTCCTCCACCGCGAGAGTGCCGCGCGCGGCGGTGAGCAGGCCGACCACGTCGCGCTCCAACTGGTCCCCGGACAGCGCCCGTTGGAGGTCGAACTTGGCCTCGTGCTCGGTGTGGCGGGCCGCTTCCGAGGGAGAGACCTCCACGATCGGGCAGTGGCGCAGCGGGTGTCCGCCGGTGACGTCCGGCGGAAGACCGGGGTTGGGCCGGCTGGTCACCAGGACGCGAACGTTGGGCGGGAGACGGGCTGGCAACAGGGAGGCGATGCTGGTGCCCGTGCCGCCGGGCATCCGGGACTGGTCCTCGTCCAGGCCGTCGACGACCAGCAGCAGCGTGCCACCGTCCACGGCGACCCGTTCCGCGGCCTGCCGCAGCAGCAGCCGGCGTTCGCCGTCACGGGCGGCCGGGGAGCCGGCGGTGGCCGGTTCGCGGCCCGCGATCGCGGCGAGCTGGTCGATGACCGCCGCCGTGTACGCGTCGCCGTCGGACTGACCGGCGTACCGGGCGGTGATGAAGAACCACACCGGTACCACCCCACGCGGCGGATGCAGCGCGAACCAGGCCGCCAGCGCCGTCTTTCCCGCCCACGGGCGGCCCTGCAGCCAGCGGTACGGCTCCGGTCCGCCGCAGAAGGAGACCAGGTCCGCCAGTTCGGCCTCCCGCTCGGCAAGCAACTCTGGTGCGATGTCGGCAAGTTGGGCCCGGTAGATCTCTTGGACAAGGTCAAGGGCGGGGGTCGGTACGGCGGAGGGCAACGCGCCGAGGTCCTGGCACAGCAAGCCTTCCAGGTCAGACCGCTCGGTCGCATTCAACGCATCGGCCCACCGGTCCGCGCGCCCTGCCGCGATCCGCCCCGGCCCTTCCCTGCGGTGATGACGGCTGACGACACCGACCAGATGTCCGCCGCTGAACACGGCCGCGCCCGACATCCCCTCCCAGGCGTCCCGCTCGGGGTCCGGGTCCGCGGCGGGCGGCGCGGTGATCCGCAGGTCCAGGGTGCCCTCGCGCCGGTTGGCCAGCACCGCGCACCTGGCGTCCATGTGCTCGGCGTCCCGGAAGCGCCGACCCTCCGCGTCGGTACGGAGTTTGAAGCGGGGAAACCCGATCGCCGTGCAGCTCAGCACCGTGTCCTGCTCGCCGATCCCTCCGAGGGAGACGGATGGGATGCCTTCGGCCGTGGTCTCCGACAGTGTCAGCACAGCGACGTCGATGCGGTCGTTCGACCAGGCCAACGTGGCGTCGACGAGCCGCTCCCCCGGCCGGTCAGCCTGGAAGCGGACGCGGATGCCGTCGGCGCCCGCGACAACGTGCGCGGCCGTGAGAACCGTGGCCGACCCGACGAGGTACCCGGAACCGCGCCGCCCACTGCCCCCACCCGACGGCAGGCCGACGATGATCTCCGCGACCCGCTCCGGCCGCAGACCCCGCTCAGATTTCGTCGTCAACCTCGTCACCCGTGATCATCACCGTCTCCGCCGAACCCCCGCCCGGCGGTACGGCCTTGGGAACGAGCGTGAGCTTGATCCGCTGTGTCTCGGCGTGTCCGTACTTGCCGTTCGCCCCGGCGTCGACGACCCACAGCCGCACCTTCGCGTCGCCGCCGCCCTCCTGTGTGACGGCGACGGACACCTCGACCTCCACGGGACCCAGCTCGAAGCGGAGCATCCTGCCGTCACCGTGCGCCAGGGAGGTGGTCAACTGCTCCCTCAACTCCTGAATCATGTCAGCCAGTTCAATCACACGTCCCCCTTGTGCGGCGCTACGCAGATGCTACAAGCCGACGCAGCGTGGCCACCGCCGGCTCCACGACGGTCCACACCACCGAACCGTTCCTGGATGTCTTACGGGCTAGGCACAGGAGAGGGACTCCGCCCGGTGCAATCGCCAACCGACGTAGAGAAGCACGAGCGCAAGGGCCACCTCGATGCCGAGCCCGGTGCCCACACCGAAGGCCTCGCCAAGCGAGAAGTGGTCGAAGTGCCGGACGTGGAACGCGAAGTGCGTCGCGGCATAGATCAGGTAGCCGACGAGGACCGCCATGACGACCTTGCCGTCGAGCACCCAGGCGGCGAAGTAGAGCATGCCGGTCAACGCCAGTCCGAGGCCGCCGACATCGGAGAGCAGGTGTTCGTTGTACGGCGGGTCGAGGTTCACCGTGGGGAAGTCGTCGTAGAACGAGCGGGGGAAGACGTACTGCCACACCGACACGACCGTCTGCAACACGGCCAGGACGAGCAGTCCTCCGCGCAGCCAGTTCTTGATGGATCGAGGCTTCATACAGGACAGACAAACGACCGGGGGTCCTTTGTGACACAGCGCCTCAGCTGGGGTGGTGTGGCTGTGGTTACGCCGCACGCCGTCACATCACGACCGGCTGCGTGGTCCTTCTGCCGACACGGTCATGTACGCCCAGATGGGCGCAACCTCGAGTCGGCCTCGGCGGTGCCCAAGGGATGAACCAAACCCGGCGTACCAGGGCGCTCGTTCGCGCAGCGACGTTTGGACGAAACGGCGGATCAGGCCGAGATGCACGAGGTTGTATGCCCACAACCACCCATGGCGGATCTCAAACTGGAGCCACAGCGGCATGCCGCAGTACGGATGGCCCTGTCGTCCCAAGGGCAACTCCGTGTTCCTGCCCACGAACCGGCGGAGTGGCCGGGCGGCTCGGCCATGCACGTCGGTTACGGCATCGCGCCATGGCCGGATTTCAACGATCATTCGTCGCACCTGGAACGATCGTTGTAGATCGAGGGTTTCGGGCGTACTGTTCGATCAGCAACCACAGCCGACTCTGCAGGAGCGATCGGTGAGGCCGTCTCCTCCCGGGAATCCCCAGTCCCACTGGCCGCTTGACGAGGCGCACCGTCTCAACTCACAGGCGTTGGCGCTCCGTTATCGCGAGGAGACATCCGTACGTCGCAGCGAGGAGCCGCTTCCCTCCGCCCGGCGGCTGCCGGGCGTGGGTCAACGCGTCCGGCGGAACCGTGAATTGACGCCAAGAACTGGGCGAGCGACTCAATTTGAGTCCAGCCTCCACGCCCATGCCGACCAGTAAGAATTCTCCGTTATCACGTGTCCCCAAGGAAGCGCCTGTGAGTGAGCCCCGTCAGCCACTATTGAATGCCCTGGCCCGTATCGGTGAACTCTGCGTCGTGCTTGGCAAGTCGCGCGAGGACGTTCTGGACGTACCGCGCCTGGCGCGTGCCGCCGGGGTGACGGCGCGAGAGGTGGAGACGCTGTTCGATGGCGAGATTCCTCCCGACGAGGACCCGGACCGCCTGGTTCGACGACGTGTCCGCCTTCTCTATGAGGCGCACCCCGGCGGTAACGGCAAACCAAGAGACATCCGTGAGATCGCCGCGGCCATCAACTCGACAACCACCTGGGCCAAGAAGCTCGTTCACGGACAGGCCTCGCCGAACATCCACGTCGGCTCGGCCTTGTGTAAGTTCTACGAAGTCGACAAGGGCTTCCTCACGGACTCGCCGGCCGAGGCGCTTCTCAGGGAGCTGCGCCACATCCTCTTCGATCTGGAGGTGGAGGCCGATCCGGAGCAAGCGCTCAGGAATCTTGGCGTGGTGCACATTTCAGGGCGCAATCCGAACCAGTTCCGGTACGAGGAGCTGACAGCACTGACCAGGATGGTTGCGGAGGTGGCCAGCACACTGGACGGTGTCAAGGACAAGCTGGCGCGCATGGGATATGCGGAGGACGAGCGATGAGGGGGTCGACCACGAAGGCGCTCGCCAAGCAGCAGCGCAAGCTCTTGGCCGAACTCGGTGCCGCTGTTGAGGACGCCGTCGACATCCCGGCTGAGCCTCACGTTGTGTTCGAGGCCGTGTGCCAGGCCATGAGCGCCCGCAGAGGGGGACGGCCAGTCACTCTGTCCATACGCCCCTTCCCGGAAGGGATGGCCCACACCACCGGCCTGTGGCTCGACCTCGAGGACCAGGACCTGATCGTGGTGGAGGAGCATCTCGCACCGGACCACCAGCTCGTCGTCCTCGGTCACGAACTGTGGCACATAGAAACCGGGGAAGGCGGACACAACCACCTCGGTGGTGCGGCCGTCGCGGCACGTGCGGCGTTGAGTGATCAGATCGACTGGCTCGAGCTGGCCCGGCAGGTGGCAGCGCGGGCACATTCGCATCAGGAGGACGAGGTGGCTGCCGAGGGCTTCGGTCTCCTCCTGGGCAACCACATGAAGACTTGGCTGGCCCTGCCCGGCACCACGCGCCAACTCGACGACGAGGTCGCCCGTCGGATCAGGGCCACGCTCGGCTACCGGCGGGGCTGACGTACGGTGTCGATGACTCAAGCGTTCCTGATCATCGCCGGCGTGTTGGCGATGGGGTTGTTCTTCAAGCTGCCCGCCGTCCTGCGAGGCGGCAGGAACCCCCTGGCCCGGCAGGTCACCGGTCTGCTGGTGCTCGCCTGCTGTGTTTTTGTCTTCGCAGCTCCGTCCAGCATCATCGCGATGAACGATCTGACCGGGATCACCAACTTCTCAGCCCCCTGGGTCTACAGCTTGCTCACGGGGTTCTGCGCGTCGTGTCTGCTGCTGATCGTGAAGTGGCGGGGCGGCCGGCGTCTGCGGCGTGCGACCTGGTGGGTCTACGGCAGTTACGGCACCCTCCTCACCGCTGTGTGGGTGTGCTTCTTCCTCGGCGACCACCACATCGAGCGCGTACGGGACTTCGACACCTACTACGCCAACACGCCGTGGCTGCGCGAAATGATCGTGCTCTACCTGCTCGGGCACACCGTGGCGGTAGTGATCACCTCGGTACTGCTGTGGACCTGGGAACCCCGTGTTCGCGGAACGGGATGGCTGCGTGCCGGTGTCGTACTGCTGGGCATCGGCTACGCCCTCAATCTGGGCTTCGATGTCGCCAAGTTCACGCCCGTCATCGCCCGGTGGACCGGCCGCAGTGATCTCGACTGGATGAGCACCCAGCTCGCGCCGCCCATCGCGATCCTCGTGGGCCTGCTGATCGCCCTCGGGTTCCTTCTTCCGCACGCCGGTGAGCAGATGGCGCAGCGGTGGGCCGCCCAGACCGAGTACGTGGCCCTTGGCGCCCTGAACCGCGCGCTGCACGAGGTGCCCACCGCTTCGGCTCCCGTCGCACTGGGTCGGTTTGCTTCGCTCGATATGCGCCTGACGTACCGTAAGACGTTCATCCGTGATGCGCTGCGGCTTCTCGAACCCCGCCTCGACCTGGCTCAGCGAGACCGGGACCGGGAGTTTCACCTCAGCCGCGGCACGTCACACGCCAAGGCGAAGGCCCTGGCCGATGCCATGGCCATCTCCGCCGCCGTTGCACGGATGTCGCGGCCCGACAGCACCGACGCGGCCGCGCGGACACTTCGGCCGGCATCCGACGGCCTCGGCGATCTCGTTCCCATCTCCCGCGCCCTGCGCAACCTTTCCCGCGCGGATGCCGTCCGTGGGAACGCGGGCCACCCAGAAAGCGTGACTTCATGACCTCGGGTTCCACCCCGACCCCTGCCAGACCGTCCCGCCGTGCCGTGGTGATCGGCGGTGGCCTCACCGGCATGCTCATGGCGCAGGCCCTGTCGACGGTGGCGGACGTCGTCGTCCTCGAGCGCGACACGTTGCCGGAGCGGCCCGAGCCGCGCAAAGGGCTGCCGCAGGGAAAGCACAGTCACTTGCTGTGGTCCGGTGGAGCAGAGGCCATGGAGTCCGTGCTGGCAGGAACCGTCAAGAGCCTCGATGCGGCAGGCGCGCGCCGGATTCCGCTGACGAACGGGATGGTTGCCTTCAGCCCGCGCGGCTGGTTCCAGCGCTGGCCCGAGAGCCACTACGTCATCACCTGCAGCCGTGACCTTCTCGACTGGGTGATCCGCAGCCGTGTTCTGGCCAACGAGCACGTCGAGTTGAGGCAGGGCATCACCGTCACCGGGCTTCAGGGCACGAAGACGGCGGTCACCGGTGTCAAGGTCGCCGCGAGCACCGGCGACGAGGAGATCCTCCAGGCCGATCTGGTCGTCGACGCGAGCGGGAGGGGGTCGCGCTCTCCCCAGTGGCTGGCCGAGCTCGGTGTGCCGGAGCCCGCTACCCGCGAGGTGGACTCGGGCCTGGTGTACGCGAGCCGCTTCTACCAGGCCCCGCCCGGGCTGCCTGCCACCTGGCCCATCATCAACGTCCAGGCGAATCCCCGTGCCGCCGGGCCCGGCCAGGCCGGCGTCATTCTCCCCATCGAGGACGGCCGCTGGCTCGTCACGCTGTCCGGAACCCGCGGCGGCGAACCCACCGACGACCCCGACGACTTCCAGCGCTTCGCCCTCGACCTGCGCCACCCGATCGTCGGCGAACTGCTCGGCAAGGCAACGCCGTTGGGGCCCGTCCACGTCACGCGGATGACGGCCAACCGCCGCCACTTCTACGAGAAGGCCGTCATGCCAAGGGGGTACGTCGTCCTCGGCGACGCTCTGGCGGCCTACAACCCGACCTATGGACAGGGCATGTCCGTCGCAGCACAAAGCGCCGTGACCTTGCGTGAAGTCATCCGCCGGCGGGGCTGGGCCGCCCCCGACCTCGCTGCCCGTATCCAGAAGGCCGTCGTACCGCACGTCAACGTGGCATGGACCTTCGCGACCGGCGCGGATGTCTTCTACGAGGGAGCCACCGATGCCGGGCCCACGCTCGCCGAGCGCCTTGCCGCCCGCTTCGTGGATCGGCTCACCTACACCGCCACAGGCTCTGGCCGCGTCGCCCGCGCCGTCACCGACGTGGTGACGCTCAAGGCGGGACCCGCGACATTCGCCCGCCCCAGCAACGTCGTCGCAGCTCTGCGCGGCCCACTCCAGCCCGCCCCGACGAAGCCTCCGCTGACGGACGAGGAACGGCAAGCCGTCGACTACGCCTGACCCAGACTGCTTCCCTCATGCGTTCCGGGGTCCCGCACGAACTGCGTGCGGGACCCCACCCGTGCTCCGTGCTTCCTGCAGAACAACGCCACGGTCGGCTCGATCGTGGCGGTCGTCGGCATCGTCCTGGCGGCGTGGTCGGCCTCCGAATACGTGGCCGCCTTCATCCGCGCCGCGAACGCCGTAGCCCACGGCACGCAGTCGCCCGCCGCCGCAACTAGGCTCATCGCACAGTCCGAGAAGCGCTGGAGCGGCTACAGGAGGTTGAGGCGCATGCTTGTCCTGAGCCGCTCGCAGGTCGAGGATCTGCTCGACACGGACTCGCTGATCGATGCCCTGGCCCCGGCGATGGCAGACCTCAGTGCGGGCCGCGCCTCGGTACCCGACCGCGTCGCCGCCCTGGTGCCCGAGCACGATG
>NZ_JBITHF010000014.1:0-258482 GCF_044457745.1 Streptomyces sp. NPDC050534 | reverse complement strand
GACGTTGTCGCCGGTCTCGGTCTGCCATTTCGAGCCGTCGACCGCGGCGCCGGCGGGTCCGTCGAAGGTGTCGGAGAACGCAACCGCCGCGGCGGCCGTCGCGGCGGCGGGGGACGCGCCCGGCGGATCCGCGTGCGCCGCGCCGGTCGCGGCGGACGCGACCAACACGGCGGACAGGGCGGCGAACAGGCATCTTCGGAGCAGGCGTGGAGAGGCCACGGCTCTTCCTTCCATACAGCGGCCGGGCCCGCGGACGAGCCGGCCGAGGTGGGGGATGAAGGCATCGCCTCTTGATTTAAGGAGTGAGATAAGGGGGAGTCAATAGCTTGGTACGGACCACCGGTTCGAGGGCGGTGCGGCGGCCGCGGCAGACCTCGCACGTCGCCTCGAACCGGGGGCCTCAGGCCGCGTGTTGATAGGCGGGGTAGGTCAAGTACCCGGCGTCACCGCCCTGGTAGTACGTGGCCTCGTCGACGGGAGCGATCGGGAGTCCGGTACGCAGCCGCTCGACCACATCGCCGATCTCGTACGCACCCGGGACGCGCAGAACGCGCTGATGACCGCAGCGCGAAAGCACCGGGGGGTTGACACTGCAGCCGGTGGCTGCCGAGTGATCGAGCGAGGTCGGAAGGCCGCCCTCGGGTGAGTGGCTCAGGGCCGCACGGGCCATCGGCGGGGCTCCCGGCCCAGCAGGCGGAGCGTCTCCTCGAGCGGTCCCGACCCGCCGGGCACGTCCAGTGCCGGAGCGAAGGCGTTTCCCGGGCCGCGACGGGCTGGGTCGGTCGGCACGAGCCGGGCTGTGACGAGCGCGGCGTGGAGGACGACGTCGGGCAGCTCCATGGGAGTCCCGATGGCCGCGGCGACGTCCCAGGCGTGCACTACGTAGTCGACGAAGTGGAAGCGTACGGCCAGCCGTCCGGGAAAACTTCCGCCCAGCTCGGGGAGCGCGAACTCCCGCTCTGTGGAGCCTGGTTCGGCGAAGGCCGCGAGCACGGACGTCGCGGCCGCCCGGTGGACCCGGGCCGGCTCACTCATGTCCTGCGGCTCCTGCCAGTGCGCCGCCTCCCGTCCCGCTCCGCGTGCGGCCGCGGCGAAACCGTGGTGCTGTGCGGTCATGTGCGCCACGAGCCGCCGTAGGTTCCAGCCTGCGCATGGGGTGTCGCGTTCCCAGTCCGCGCCCTGCGCCAGTTCCACCACGCGCAGTGCCTCGTGCACGGCGATCCGGTCGAGCTCGACGATGTCCGCTCCGGTGACAGTCATGGCTCGAGAATAAAACTGTCCGAACGGTCGTGCCATTAGTTTTCCGGTCACCGTCAGACCCCTCGGGGTACGGGAACCCCGTCTGCGGCCGCGTTCCGCAGCCGGTCTGCGATGCCGACCCGGGCCCGGCGGTAGGCGGTCTCCTCGTCAAGCAGCACGGAGACGGCGTTGGCCGCCTCCATCAACGCCACCAATTCGAAGGCGAGTTGCGGGACGTCGCTGCCGGCGTGAAGCTCGCCGACCGCGCGGGCCTCGTCGATCGTGCGCTCCATCAGGCTGGTCCAAGCCCGGTGGGCCGAGACGACCGCGTCGTGCACCGGGCCGGAGCGGGCGTCGAACTCGGCGATGACGCCGTAGAAGAAGCAGCCGCCCGGGAAGACCCGGCCGCGCGAGTACTCGAGCCACAACTCGCAGAGCTGCCGCACTCGTCCGATCCCTGCCGGGACTTGATCCGCGGGCCGGATCACCCGCTCGGCGAAGATTCGCCCCGCCTCGCGTACGGTCGCGAGCTGAAGCTCCTGCTTGGATCCGAAGAGCGCGAACACCCCGCTCTTGCTGAGCTGCAGCTCGGAGGCGAGCCGTCCCACGGACAGCGCCTCCAGCCCTTCGACAGACGCGATGTCGACAGTGCGGCGCAGCACCAACTGACGGGTGCGGTTGCCCCGTTCGACCCGGCCGTCGATCCGGGTCATCCGAGCGGCCCCTGGTACGACGCCACTTGAGCCTTCCGCTCGATCGTCACGACCAGGGGCAGCGCGAACCGGGACGCGTCGTCTCGTGCACCGAGCCCGAGAAGCAGGGGCCTGCCGCCGGGAGAGGTCGAATCGCTGCTCACAGCAGACCACCTTAAGGGTGGACCCGGAGTGACCTCGGAGGTGACGGTGGCAGCCCCGTCTTTGCAGGGGGGCGGGCGCAGGCTAGGCGGCAGGTGGCGGCAGCACCTCCAGGTCGTCGAACTGCGAGGTGGTGTAGGAGTCCAGTCCCAGGCCGACCTGGCCGTGGTCGTACGTCGCGTCGGACACCTGGGCGACCTCCGAACCGTCGATCCGGGCCGTGATCGTCTGCCCGGAGAAGCCGAGCGAGAGCCGGTGCCAGGTGTTCGCTCCCGCGGAGGGGAGGCTGCCGTTCGCCAGGACTCGGGTGGTCTTGTCGGGTTGGAGGACCTCGAGCGACCAGCTGCCGGAGTCCGACAGCTTCAGGTAGTAGCCCTCCCATGCGTTGACGCGGCCGGTGCCGACGTTGTTGAGCTGGTTCACCACGCGGCCGAGCAGCGAGGCTGTGCCGGTCTGGTCGATCATGGTCTTCGTGGAGACGGTGTAGTCGCTCCACCGGCTGTCCCCGGACAACGTGAGCGGGGCGGCCACCCTGGACCATTTCGTGGGCTGGGTCGTGATGGCCTGACGCAGGCACCCGCCGGTGCCCCGGCTGCCGGAGGCGGCCTGCGGCGCGGTGGAGCAGGGCGCGACCTGGAAGGCGCCCTCCATGTCGGAGACGTAGCGCGGGGTGGCCGCGGTCCGGTAGGTGTCGAAGCCGTCGCGGTAGGGGAGCGCCATGGTCTGCGCACGGGGCGCGCTCGCCGCGGCTCGGCCCTTCCCGCCGGGCATGGTGGTCAGCGTCGTGACGGTGCCCGGCTGAAGGGTGATGCCGTGGCCGCCCGTCGCGTCCGGGGACACGTCGGCACCGCGGACGAACCAGTCGGCGGGGTCGGTGGCCTCAAGGGTCGTCGTCCAGCGATGCAGGGCGCCGCGCGGCAGCTTTCCGGTCGGCGTGACGCTGACGTTCTGCGGGGCCGTCGCGCCGGTCGTCTCGAACACCGTCGTGTAGGCCGGCTTCGGGCCCGGCGACCGGAGGGTCACGTACGTGCCGCCACCGTCGAGGTAGCCGCTGGCGGAGTCGACGTAGCGCCAGCCGGCCCGGGTGAACTGCGCGGTCTGGGCGATGGTCCACAGCGTCGGGCCGAGTTCGTAGTGACCGCTCCACGGTTCGTTGGCGCGGAGCAGACCGCTGCCCTGCATCTGGACGGTCGGGTACCAGGCGTACGCCGCGGGCCAGTTGATGAACGCCGTGATGCGGGAGTCGACGTACTCGTGGTTCATCTCCGCGGCGAGTCTGGTCGCCCCGGTGAGGTAGTTGTTCCAGCCCGATTCGCTGGCGAACAGCGGTTTGTCGAGGCTCAGAGCGTCCGGTGAGCTGGAGCAGTGGACCGCGGAGCACGGGTAGTGGATGCCGACGACGTCCGTCGCCGCGTCGAAGGCAGGGTCGTTCTTCATGTCGGTGGCCACCTTCCAGCCGGCGCTGTCGGCTGCCACCACCTTGACGTCACCGTGACCCTCGCGGACCAGGGCGGCCTTGAGCTTCCCGTACCAGGCCGCGTCCCAGCCCTTCTCGTTCCAGCCGCCGAGGTAGTCGATGTGCAGGTCGTGCTGCTGCGCGCAGCCGAGCCACCGCATCAGGTAGCCGATGTTGTCCTGGGACCAGAAGCCGCCGTCGAACCATCCGGGCGCGCCCCATTCGAGGCCGTAGAACCGGATGTTCGGATTGCGCTTCCTGGCCTGTTCCATGAGCCACCACTCGTAGCCGCGGTTGCAGTCGACCTGGGTGGGAGTGCGCATGTGGCTGGGCTCGGCGCCGTTGCTGGAGTTGGTGTCCGATCCGATCTCGACCTTCAGGATCTGCAGCGATGCGCCGTACCCGGGCTTGAAGAGGTAGTCCAGGATCCTGCTGCGCTGCGGTTCCGGGTAGTCGACCAGCAGCCGTGAGGTGCCGCCGCCTCCACTGATGGCGCCGACGCCGTCGAAGACCCGCCCGGTACCGGCGCCGTCCACGGTGATCTGCTGTGCGGAAGGTGCGCTGGTGTCGGCGTGCGCCGCGGACGGGGCGACGAGCGCCAGACAGGACACGAGCAGGGCGATCACGGCGCGGGCGGTGCGCCCGGGGAGCGGGCGCGGTGCGCCGGCCCGTCTTTCCGTTCTGAGCATGGTTCTCCTTGTGTTCGGCTGGTCGTTCTGTGTTCGGCGAAGCGTTCAGAGGGAGACGTGGGTGCGACCGCGGGGTACCTTCCGCCCTCGGGCGCGGCCGTCCCCGGCGAACACCTCGACGTGGGCGGGACCGTCGGCGGTGATGTCGAAGGAGGCACCGGAGCCGCGGAGCACGAAGTTGCGGACCGCGACGCGGGCGCCCGTGGCCCGGAAGACGGTGCGGCCGTCCCGCACGAGCGTGGTTCTGCCGGGTCCGGCGGAGACGGCGTAGGTGTGGCCGCGCAGTTCCACGTTGGCGACCGTGTTGGTGCCCGGCAGTGCGAGCGTGCCGAACATGAGGGCCGAAGGGTCGCCGTCCCAGGGGTTGTCGGAGACGAGTTCGTGCAGGCCCTGCACGGCCATCGCGTTGGACCAGGAGTACGTGCGCCAGGCGGTGTCGACGGCCGAGTCCATGATCGACTGCCCGGGCTCGGGGTCGAAGGACTCGGGGAACCAGTTCTCCTTGTCCCAGGCGTCGAGGTACATCGCGGTGCTCCGGGCGGCGAACCGGGCGGCCACCGCGTCGAAGCCGTACCGCTTGACGCCGTCGTAGACCGTGGCGTTCATCGGCGGCCACACGGCGCCCTTCCACTGCTCCGGGGCGCTGCCCTCCCCGTAGCGGTCGAAGAAGCGGAAGTGCTCGGAGGACGGGTGCACCGGGCCGCCGGAGCAGTAGGCGGGGTCGTTGCGGGCCACGCTCGGCACGACGTAGTCGCCCCAGAACTCCTCGGGGTCGAGCAGGTGTTGCTCGACGAGGATCCGTGCCCGCTCGGGCGTCGCGAGGCCCGCGAACATCGGGTAGAAGACCGTCGGCGTGACCACCTCGTTCCAGGTGCCGTCGAGGTAGCGGCTCAGGTACAGGCCCTTCTCGGGGTGCCACAGCCGGTCGTTGAGCAGGCGCCGGATCGTCTCGTGCTGTGCGGCGAACCGGGTGGCGTCCTCGGGTCTGCCGAGCACGCGCGCCATCTTCGCCAGGGTCTCGGCGAGCAGCGCGTAGTAGGAGTTGAGCGCCACGTCGGTGAGGTCGGTGTTGTCGCGCTTGTCGCCGCTGCCGCCCTGTTTGGCGATGCGGTGGTAGGAGGCGTAGACGGGACTGTCGTCCAGGCCGAGGTGGTTGCCCCGGCCGCCGACGCGGTCCCCGAAGTAGGGCGTCTCCAGCAGGCCGTCGCCGTCGGCGTCCCACTCCGGCAGGAGGTCGTGGAACGTGACGAGTGCGGGGTAGGTCCTCTCCAGCACCGAGCGGTCACCGAACTTGGTGTACAGCCGCCACACCGCGTACGCGTGCATGGGCCCGGAGTTCTGCTGGTCGTAGCGCGGCCCTTGCAGCGGGACCTGGTTGGGTGGTGCCGGGGCCTCGAAGACGTCCGTCTCGTGCTGGACGGCGAGCGGGCGGCTGACGAGGGCGGCGTCCACGGCGTCGAATGCCGAGTCCCAGCCCGTGAACAGGCCGCCGCCACCGCCCCATCCCCACATCACGAAGTTGCGCCGGCGGTCGCGGTCGTAGTTCGTGTTGAGCGACTGTGCGTCGCGCACCGCGTCCGCCGCCCGCCCCACCGGTCCCGAACCGGTGAGGTTGCCGCCACGGACGTGTGCGCCGGCGGCGGCGAGCGTGTGCTCCACCTCGTGCGCCTCCGGCGTTCGGGCTTCGACCGGGCGGTCGTCGACGCGGGCGGCGAACGTGATCGTCTCTCCCTTGCCCAGCCGGTAAACGAGCGCGGCGACGGCGGTGCCCGGCGCACCACTGCCACCCGTCACGGCGGCGGTCATGTCGGCGACCGAGGGGTAACTCCCGCTGCTGTCGGCGGGTTCGGTGGGCGACAGCCGTACGTGTCCGGTGCGCGTCGGGTCCAGCAGGCCCGGGCAACTGCCCGTCGCGCCCCCGCCGTCCACGGCGAAGGTCCCCTCCTCGCCCCAGGGGGAGGAGAGTTCGAGCACGACGGTCGTGTCGTCGTCGAGGGCGGTGACGGCTCCGACCAGGCCGCTTCCGTCGCCGGTGCGGGCGTACCGCACCCGTATGGGGCGCTTCTCGCTCTGCAACTGGTCGTACTTCTTCTGCAGTTGCGGGAGCTTCGCCGTGGCGTCGGCGACCTCGCTCTGCGACCACTGGCCGGGGTGTGCGATCACCTCGCGCAGCGCTTCCAGGTGCGCCGGCATGACCGTGCGGTCGTCGGTGGTGACCTGCACCTCCTTGTATGCACCGTCCGGCGTCATCGGGCCGATCCGCCAGAGATGGTTGGTCATCTTCTCGCGGAGCAACTTGCCCTGGGTGGTGAGCAGTCCGACGCGCAGGGCGAACCGGGACTCGCCGCTGCCGACGAACAGCGCGCCGGTCCAGTCCTGTTCCTTGACGCCGGGCATGGCGAACGGCCGCCGCAGCGTGGGATACGGCAGGCCCGCCTCGTGCCCGGTGGACGCGCTCGCGGCGCCCTTCGCGCCGGACGGGGCCGCCTCGGCAAGGCCGGCGCCCGGCACGAGGCCGGTCGCCGCGCTGCTGAGGCCGGCCGCGCCGACCGTGCCGAGGAAGTGCCGTCGTGGCATCTGGTGCTGTGCCATGTGCGGTGCACCTACTTCCGTTCGAGATGTCGGATGGTGATCGGATAATCGGCCACACGTCCGCGTGTGGAGGGCGCCCGGAACGCTAGGGCGACGGCATGACCGACTCGAACTGCCAGTGCCCGGAGCCCACTTGGTACACCGCCTCGGTGTCGTCGGCCCGCAGCAGGCGTGTGCCCTGCGGAGCCTGCGCCCGGCCCCCGGCAGCCGGGACGTGGATCTCGGCCGTGCTGCCGGCCGGGACGTCCACGCTCAGCCGGAACCGGTCACCGGTCCGCTGCCACGAGGTGCGCGCCGTGCCGTACGGAGTGCGGTAGGAGCCGGAGGCCGAGGTCAGCTGGCCCGCCACCGCCGGGTCGATCAGGAGCTCGCGGTAGCCCACCGAGTCGGCCGTCTGGTCGATGCCCGCGACGCGCGTCGTGAACCAGGAGTCGATCGCGCCGAGCATGAAGTGGTTCTGCGACTGGCCCGGACCACCGTCCCAGGACTCGCCCAGCGTCGTGTTGCCGGCCAGGACCTGGTAGCCGTAGCTGGGACTGGTCGTCTGCGTGGCGATCTTCTCGATGACGTCGTCGCGTCCGGCGGTGGACAGGACACGGAAGGCGGCGGGCAGGGAGATCTCGCCCAGCAGCAGGTGATGGCCGGCGGCCTCGACGGAGGACGTGAAGTGACCGAGCAGACGGTCCCGTTCGCCTGCCGGGTAGGCGCCCATGTCGAGGGCGAGGGCTTCGGCGCCCTGGCCGCCACCGCCGAACGTACCGGTCGCCGTGGAGTAGTACTTGTCCGACAGTGCCCGGACACTCGCGTCGGCCTTCGCCCGGTATCCGTCGGCCGCCGTCCGGTCGCCGAGCAGTGTGGCGATCCGCGCCATGGTGTCCACCACGCGCCAGTAGCCGTAGGTGCCCGCCACAGCGCGCGGGAAGGTGCGGTCGGGAGTGAACCAGTCGCCCAGACCGTAGTCCAGGATGCCGCCGGAGACCTGCTGGTCCAGGAATGCCGCGTACTGCTGCATGCGCGGGTAATAGGTGCGCAGGGTGTCGAGGTCGCCGTACGTCGTGTACAGGTGCCAGGGGACCAGGACGAAGGCGCCGCCCCAGTTGGAGTCGTTGCGGTAGGCGCCCGGCAGGCTGGTGTACTCCGGCACCGTGCTCGGGATCAACCCGTCCTCGGTCTGTGCGTCGGCCATGTCCCGCACGATCTTGCGGAGTTGGGCCTCCATGTCGAAGTTGGCGGCGAGCGCGGGGAACACAAGTTGGTCCTGCTCCAGCCAGCCCAGCTTCTCCCGGCTGGGGCAGTCGGTGAGGACGCTCATCATGTTGCCCTCGATGGCGCGGCGGATCAGCGAGTGGATGCCGTTGACGAGTGGATCGGAGGTGCTGAGGTCACCGGCGGAGGCGTTGTCGGTGTGCAGGACCCTGCCTCGCACCGTGACCGTCGCACCCGCGGGCACGCCCTTGAGCTCCAGGTACCGGAACCCGTGGTAGCCGAAGGTGGGGTGCCAGGTGGCGGTGCGGGTGGAGCCGGTGGTGTAGCTGTCCCACACCGGGGCGCCGACGTTGCTGATGGACTGGAAGGCGTGGCCGTCCTTCAGGCTCTCGGCCGGGTAGATGCGTATCTCGGTCCCGGCGGGCGCGCCGCCGATCGTGATCTCCGGCCAGCCGGCGATGTTGCGGCCCAGGTCGAAGACGCGGCTGCCCGCGGCGCCTTCGACCTCCTTGCCGGTGAGCGTCTCCACGTTCCGGATCGGTTCCGTCTCACGTGCGCTGAGGACGGCCGGGGCCTGCTCGGTGCCGGGGGAGGGCACCGTGACGGCCCGGTCCCAGGAGGTGCGGTCGCCGCCCGGTTCGTCCCAGTGCGCGATCTCGCGTCCGGCGTCGTAGTCCTCGCCGCCGTACCAGTTGGAGGAGGTCGTCGGGCCGAGCGTCGCACGCCAGTCGGCGCCGCTGGTGACCGTGCGGACGCTGCCGTCGGCGAGGGTCACCTCCAGCCGGGCGATGAGCTTGGGGTCGCTGATGTTGCCGTAGAGCTTGCGGTACCGGTCGGCTGTGCTGACGACGTCGGACATGCCGTTGCCGAGGGCGACACCGATGGTGTTGGCACCGGCGCGCAGCCGGTCGGTGACGTCGTAAGTGGCGTACTGCACGCGCCGGTTGTAGGTGGTGTTGGCGGGTTCCAGGACGGCGTCGCCCACCGGCTTCCCGTTGAGGGTGGCGTCGTAGACGCCGAGGCCGGCGATGTAGAGACGGGCACTGCGCACGGCATGCGGAAGGGTGAAGTCCTGTGCGAGCAGGGGCAGTCCGGACGGCAGGTACGGCTTGGGCGGCTGCTGCCCGGTCACACGCGCCAGGTCCGTGAACGGCCCGCTCGCCGCGTCACCGGCGGACAGCGCGTAGTCGGAGGGGAAGTTCGGGACACGGCCGTCGTCGGTGAGGACGTCGGCCCGCGGGTAGAGGGCCACCTGGTCGAACGTCTTGGCCGTCTTCAGGTCGAGGGTGAGGGTTACGGGACGGTCGGAGACGTCGGCGGAGTCGTGGGCGGCGCTGGAGTAGCCGGCCGCGGTCTGCAGGGCGCTGTTGGGCAGGCCGTCGACGGCGAGGGCGGGCTCCCAGGTCTTGCGCACCGTGTTGCTCTCCGACGCGGTGACGGCGGCGCCCTTGGCCAGGTCGCCGGCCGAGGTGACGGAGTCGCGGACGTCGATCTCGCCCAGCTGCAGCCGCCAGGTGCGGTCGGGGAAGTTCTCCTCGAGGGGCAGGCCGAGGCGGGTGACGTCCATGCGGACGTAACGGGCCGTGGTGCGGGGCACCTTGACGACCACCGGCTCGACGCTGCGCCGGCTCAGCTGCCAGTCGGGATGGGTGATCCAGTCCGCACCCCAGTCCGAGGACCGGGTCAGGCCGGTCTCGAACCGGGCCGGGTCGCTCCAGCCGGAGGACTGCCCACCGCCCTGCGACCAGAGCATGACGCGCCAGTACACGCGGGCGCGGGAGCCGAGCGTGCGACCGTGGTACGTCGTCTCGGGCACGGCCGACGTCACCTTGCCGGAGTCCCACAGGTCGGCACGCCCGGACCGCAGCCGCCGCAGGGAGCTGGCGGCCTGCACGCGGTAGGCGCCCTGCAGGGCGTTCGCGGCGTGCGCGGTGGTCCGCCAGCTGAGGTCGGGTGTGGTGTCGTCGATGCCGAGCGCCTGGCTCAGGTGCTGGGTCCGCAGACCGGCCGGGATGATGGTGATGTCCGCCGTGGCGTCGGCGGTGACGGCTGCGGCCAGCACGGTGACGAACGCGGTCATGGCGGCGGGCAGGACGAGGGTGCGGCGAGATCCGTCGCTTCTGCAGGGTCTGAGCATGATGGTCCTTGTGTCCTTGTGTCCTTGGGGAGTACGGGGACCGGTCGAGGGCGCCGCGACGGCTCACACCCGCGTGAGGTCGGTGGTGACACGGCGGCGGAAGCGGAGCGTCACCGGGCCGAGCAGCCCGGAGGGCAGCGGCTTGTTGCGTTCGTTGGACAGGGTGTTGGCGACCCGGACCTGCAGCCGGTTGTCGCCCGCGACCAGCGCAGCGGTGACGTCGATGACGAAGGGCGCCCACAACAGGGGCTCCAGCGCTGTGCCGTTGACGGTCACGGCGGCGACGTCCCGCACATCGCCGAGATCGAGCAGGACGCGCCGCCCGTCCAGCAGTGAGCGCTCCACGGGGACGGTGATCGTGTAGCTGCCGCTGCCGGAGAACAGCCGGTCGTGGTCCGTCCAGCTGCCCAGGGGTCCGGTGACGGGCGTGGCGCCGTCGCGTTCCAGAGTGAGGGTCCAGTCGCTCGTGACGGCGAGCGGAGCGAGCGGGTCGTCCACGTGGACCATGCCCTCGTAGGCACGGCCGCCGGCGGCGCCGGTGAGCCGGTACTCCCCGGGTGCAGAGGCCTCGACGGTCACGCGCAGGGAGTGACCGGCCTCTTCCACGGCGACCACGGGCAGCGGTGAGGAGGTCAGGCGGGGCGCGGCCGGCCCGCCGCGCCGGACCACGACGATCCGGGTCTCGTACGGGGCGAGCGCCACGGGCAGGTGGATGCCCCGCTTGGACGTGCGGTACAGCGGAGCGGGGCCGGTGTCGCCGGTCAGCGGGTCCCACAGTTCGGGCGCGCCGTCGACAGGAAGGGTCGCGGTGGTCTCGACGGCGGTGCCGCTCTCGTTGTTGAGGAGGAACGCCGTGTCCGTGCCCCGGGTGACACGGAGCACCCGCACGGCGTCAGCGGCCGGTTCGAGGACGGCGGCGGCGACCCCCGCCTCGTGCGTGGCCGCCCGCAGACCGGAGGCGTCCGCCACCCGTACGGCCTGTCCCGCGCCGTACCGGCGACCACCGGGCACCGTGTCCCCGAACAGGTCGGACAACCCGCGGGCCAGCGAGCGGTCGTTGCCGTCGGCGTCGTCGGAGGGCAGGTCGCCGACCGCGACGACGGTGCCGCCCGCGCGGACGAAGGCGGCGAGCGTACGGACGCAGGCCGCGTCCAGTGTGGACGTGTCCGGCAGCACCACGAGGTCGTAGTGGGCGGCGCCCACGGCGAGGACGCCGTGGCGCACCTCGGCCTGGCACAGCAGCTGTTCGTCACCGGCGAGCGCGCCCTCGTGGAGGAGGTCGAAGTCGACCTGGGCGCGCTCCAGCGCGTATGAGGCGTCGGCGAGCGCGCCGTCCACCTCGCCCTGCCGGTCGGTGCCGGTCCACTGTTCGGCGGCGCGCTGCGGCTGGAGCAGCGCGGTGCGTGCGGCAGAGGTGCCGCGGGCGACCTCCATCAGCCGGCCGATCCACTCGGCGAGCGGCTTCATCGCCCACCACCAGGGAGCCCGGGGGCCGAACGGCGGCGGGAAGTAGACGTGCGTCTCGTCGGTCCACAGTGCGTGCAGCACCGCCAGGTTGACCCCCCGAGTCGCCTGCGCACCGACCGTCGCGTGCACGAACGAGGGCGTGACCTGCCAACCCATGTTCCCGAACATTTCCATCAGGGTCCGGTCGCGGCCCATCTGGTGGGCGACGGACACCGGATTACGGGGCAGCATGGTCTGCTCCCCGGCCACGTACTCGGCGGTGATGATGTCGCCGCCGGGCACCTGCGCCCACTGGTTGACCTTGTGCAGATCCCCTGTCGACGGGATCCGCTTGGCGGGCGCCGTCTCGTCGTACAGCGGATTGGTGATCAACGCGACGCCGCGCTTGCCGTACCAGTCGGCCTGCCGCTCGAAGTACCGGGCGAACCGGTTGGACACGGCCTGCCAGAAGCGGCCCCGGGCGATCCGGCCACGCCGCCCCAGGTCGTCGAAGGCACTCGCGTACGCCACGCCCGGTTCGACCCCTGCGTCGCGCAGCGCCCTGTCCAGCATGGGTGACCACGGCAGCCGCTTGAAGTGGGCCTCGGCGGAGGCGAAGAACGGCTCGTCGTCCCAGAACCCGGGGATGACGGTGCCGAAGTACCGGCCGAACCGGCGGTGATACTCGCCGGGCACGATGTCGAGGAACAGCTCGACGGGCTCGTCGTCCAGCAGGTCCACGTAACTGCGGCTGTATCCCTGGCTGTCGTCGACGAGCGGGATGCCACCGAACAGATCGACCTGCCAACGACCGGTGGGGACCTGCCACTTGGCGTCCCCTGCGAGCCGGCTCGTCAGGTCGACGACGTCGGAGGCGTCGGCGGAGGCCGCGGGCCGGGCCGCGGCGGCAGCAGCCTTCGAGGCCAGGGCATCACGCTCGGGGAAGTCCCCTGCGGCGTCCGGGGTGTCGAACGACGACGTGTACAGGGTGCTGCCGTCGGCCGCCGTGACGGACAGGCCGTCCCACAGGCCCCGCTCGTCCCCGACCGCGCGCACGCCGACGCTTCCCGAGGCGTACCGGTCGTCGGTGACGGTGCCCTTGTCCCGGCCGTCCAGCGTGACGGACAGGCTGTCGCCGCGTACGGAGACGGCCAGCGTGTGGAACTTCGTCTTGTTGAACCCGTCGGTGCGGGTGCTGCGCAGCAGCACCACCGGCTCGGTGTCCCGCGCCAGGCGGAGCACGGTGACGACACCGGTCTGGTCGAAACCGACCGCGTACCCGCCGAGGCCGTCGGCGGTGGCGCGGACGACGAGCCCGGCGGCGGTGTGGTCGGCCTTCGCGCTGCCGCTGACCGTGCAGTCGGTCCAGTTCTCCCCGGCGCGCAGGACGGCGGTGCCGTTCAGCACCCCGGCGTCCACGACCAGATGGCCCGCCTCCACACCAACTCCCGTGCTGCGGCGCAGATCGAGGATGGCCGGCCCCTCCACCACGGTGGTCGACCGCCACAGGGCCTTCAGCCGCAGGTCCGGCCGGGGCGCGTAGGTGCGGGAGCCGACCGTGCCCCCCTTGACGATGTACTCGCCGGCGCGGCCGCTCGGGAAGTGGTCGTCGTTGAACAGCCACACCCGCATGCCCGTGCGCTCGGCGGTGCGCAGGACGTGGCCCACGATGTCGAACCAGCCCTCGGTGAAGAAGGCCGGTTGCATCTCGGCGTTGTCGAAGGAGAACAGGACGACCTCGTACATGCCCTTGGCACGCAGGTCGGCCATCTGACGGTCCACCAGGTCGGGGGTGACCGGGCCGTTCCAGTACCAGTAGACGGTGGGCCGGCTGTCCTTGGCGGGATCGGCGAAGCCGGGCGCGGAGTAACCGCGGCGGGTCGCGTCGGTGGTCGCTGCCGCGGAGGCGGGACCCGCCGCCCAGGCGGCCCCGGGCAGGCCCGTCGCGAGCGCGCCGCCGGCGAGGCCGGCCGCGACGACGAAGGTGCGTCTGGGCAGCGGGTGGTCGGACTGTGGTGCGGGCATTGACGGCCTTTCCGTGTGGGTGGGCGTGTGGCTGGGCGAGCGGGTGCGGCGAAGGGGGAGCGCGGTGCGGTGCTCCGAGGGCCGTCGTGCCGTCGGTCGTCGGGAAGCGTGGCGGGGGAGGGGTGCGCGGTCTCCGGGAGCGGGCGCAGTTCTCGTCCGCCCCCGGTCCCGTAATCTCCGCCCGTCCGCACCGCATCCCCTTCGTAGGCGAGCGGTGAAGAAGGCTCAGCCGGAGGCCAGGCGTGCCACGTCCGTAGCGCTCAGCGCCCGGTTGTGCAGCCGGAAGTCGCGCACGGCTGCGTGCAGGTAGGGGTGGGTGGTGTTCTGCGAGCGCCCCAGGTAGTTCCGGCTGGTGGCGCCCAGCAGCAGCGGACCGCTGACCATCGTGGTGTTGCGGCCGGCCTCGGTGCCGTCGACGTACAGCACGCCGGTGCCGCCGCCGAGCGTCAGGGCCACGTGTGTCCACCGGCCCACGGGCAGCGGTTCGGCTGCGTCCACGACGTCCTCCGCCTCCATACCGGCGATCTTCAGCGCGGCGCGAGCGCGCTGGGCGCCGGTGGTCGCGGCGAGGAAGAGGTAGGTCTCCTTGTGGTACCCGAGGTCGAAGATGCGGGCGGATGCGGCGAGGCTGTCGATCCGCACTCGGACACTGACGGTCAGTTCGTCCAGACCGCTCAACAGCCCCGGCGGTAAAGCCAGATGACCACTGATCCCGTCGAACGCCACGGCGGTGCCGTCGCTGTCGTGCGTCCAGGCGGCGCCGCCGGTGAGCGTTGCGTCGGCGAAGACGCCGGTGGTGTCGGCGGCTGTCGTACCGCTGCCTTCGCGCAAGGGGTAGCGGGCGATGTCTCTCTCGCGGCTCGGCCGTGGAGTGTGGGCCCAGTACACGTTGTAGTGCTGGTGCTGGACCTCGTGGAACGGACGCAGCGTGACCGGGCGGCTGTCGGCGACGGCGGTGAACTCGGTGGACGTGCCGGGAGCGGCCCGCAGGGTGTCGGGCAGGATCGTGGGGAGGGTGGCAAGGGCGGTGTCGCCGTACTCCCCGGCCAGGACCAGAGGACCGAAGGACAGCGACGACACCTGCGGGTTGTCGGGTGCGGGACGCCACACGGGCCCGCGGGGCAGGGCGAGTTCGACCACGTCGCCGGTTCGCCACAGGCGCTCCACCGTGGCGTAACTGCCGGGCCGCAGGGGCGCGACGGTCCGGCGGCCGTTGACCTCGAGGGTGGGGGGACGACCGGTGCCGGCCACCCAGGACGGGATCCGGATCCGCATCGTGAAGCGCGCGGTGCCGGCGGTGACGATCAGGCGCGTACGGTCGTCCGTCGGGTATCCAGTCTCCTGACGGAGCGTCACTCCCGGTCCGGACCAATGCACTTCGGAGGGGATGAAGAGGTTCACGTACAGGGTGGGCGGTGACTGCGGCGCGTCCGAGTGGAAGTAGATGCTGTCGGCGAACTTCGTGTGCGTCTCGAGCCCTGTGCCGTGGTCGCAGGAGAAGTTGTCGTAGTCGCCGCTGTAGCTTCCGGGTGCCGCGCCGAGGCCGCCCTTGGGCTGGCGTTGGGAGCCCGCCCACAGACCGGTGTAGTACGTGACGAAACCGTGCTCGGAGTCCGGGTCCTGCTCGCCGAGCATCTGGTTGTACAGGGTCCACTCGTAGTGGTCCATGTACTCCGCGCGATGCGGGCGGTGCAGGAAGAGCTGCCGGCCGATTTTCAGCATGTTGTAGCTGTTGCAGTTCTCGCAGGTCACCTCGGAGAGCCGGCTGACGATCTCGTCCGGCGGGCCGAAGAGTTCCTGGTTGGAGTTGCCGCCGATGGCGTAGGAGTGGTGCCGGACGACCGTTGTCCAGAAGGTGTCCGCGATGTCCAGGTACCGGGAGTCCCCGGTCGCCTCGTAACCGGGCACGGTGCCGACGACTTTGGCGATCTCGGTGTTGGCGTGCCGCCCGGCCAGCTCGTCGCGGCCGGCGGCCAGCGGCGCGTACAGGTCCTCGTGGTCGAAGCGCCGGGCGGTGCGCAGATGGGCACTGTCGCCGGTGACCTGGTAGAGCCGGGTGAGTACGTCGTTCATGCCGCCGAACTCGACCTTCAGCAAGGTCTGCATCCGCTCGTGGGACAACGGTGCCGTGCGTGCGTCCACCCAGGCGGCCTTCTCCAGCAGGACCTCGAACGCCTCCCGGTTGCCGCTCAGTTGGTACTGGTCGAGCAGGCCGGCCATGATCTTGTGCAGCGTGTAGTACGGGGCCCACGGCTTCCCGCCCGCCTCCAACTGGTCGAAGACCGACTCGGGGAAGGCGGACAGGTAGCCGCGGTGGAATCCCGCCGAGGGCGCGGCCCGCTGGCACTGCGCCAGCGCGGAGACCAGGGCGCGGCCCTTGTCGGCGTAGGCGGTGTCACCGGTGTTGGCGTGCGCCTGGGCCAGTGCGCTGAGCAGATGACCGGTGGTGTGGCCGCGCAACTGCACGTTCGGCGCCTCCCAGCCACCGCAGGGTACCGCGGTGGAGGGCAGGCCGACGTTGCCGCGCAAGGTGTGCAGGAGCCGGTCGATGTCGACGAACCGGAGGTAGGCGCAGGTGCGGCGCATGTTCTCCAGGAAGGGACTGTCGAGCAGTCGCACCTCGGAGAGCGAGAAGGCGGCGAGGAGCGGTTCCGCCTCCGGTCTGTCGGCCCCCTCGGGGTCCGCCGCGGCAGGGACCGCCGAGGGGGCTGCGTGCGCGGACGGATCCAGGGGGTTGGGGAGTGCGGTGACGGCCGCCGCGGCCGACGCCGCGAACACGATCTGACGGCGGGAAGGAGTGACGGGGACGCGCTGTGCGGGCACGCGCTGAGCTCCCTTCGGGTGGGCAGCAATGCCTTGAATCGCCAGGGATTTTGAATCGTTAAAGTCGCTGCCGGGAGACGGTATGTGCACGCACATGGGCCGTCAAGCCTTCTCGCAAGAACTGCTCGGTAGGCTGCTTGTTCGGCCTGTCGTGCATCAATGAGGGTCAGTCTGAGGTCAGTTGAAGGGGGAGACGGCGATGGCGTTGACGTGCGAGGAAGTCCTGAAGCGCGAGATCTGCCCGCAGATTTGAAACGTTCAATTCCCGGCCGTCGACACGGTACGGCGATGGGGGGTGTCGGCCAGGGTCGCTCGGGGTCGGTCGGTGCTCCGCCGACGGCACCCAACCGGCGTGCCACCGTGTGCCACCGTGTGACGCCGTGTGCCGTCAGTGTTCGTCGGGTTCGGACCGGGTGGAGGAGTCCATCGCGGCGTCGGCGTTGTCGCCCATGTCGAACACGCTCTCGCGCAGGGCGCGGATCGCGCCGTCGAGCTCGGTCACACCGTGCATCAGCCGGTCGCGCGCGGGTCCCTCGCCGATCACGGCGGCCGCGCCGTGCAGGTCCAGCCCGGCGTTGAAGATCTTCCGCACCACGCTCTCGCGGAGATCGGTGGCGATGCGGTCCCGTTCCCGGGTCAGGGACACCTCCGCCTGCAATGCCGCGTTGGCCATCAGCGAGCCCCTGATCCGGTCCCGCAGACCATGAGCGGCTACCGCGATCAGCATGCCGAGGGCGCTCCACAGCACCACGCGCCTGACGACCACCGCATCAGGCGTCGACTGAGCGATCGACGACACCGCCTGGACGGCCACGACGGCCACCACCATGCACGCCGACTCCCACCGGTGGTGGAAGAGCACCGACCAGATCAGCGGGACCAGCAGGACAAGTCCCACGCCGGAGGCCACACCTGAGGCCAGGATCAGCTCCAGGACCGAAGCGGTGTACAGCAGCGGCACCAGTACGGGAGCCCATGCCGGCAGCCGCCGCCACGGCAGCAGGAAGGCCCCGGCGCACGCGAGCAGGAGCGCCACGCTCAGCGCGTACTCCGGCCACGACTGCACGTGACCGAACGGCACCAGCACGCTGACCGTGGCCACCAGGGCAACCAATGCGAACGGCGCGGCCCTTGACGCCAGACCGGGCCGGCGGAACTGCCAACCGACGTGGTCGCCGTCGGTATCGGCCAGTGCCGGCCAGGGATCGGTTGGAGATTCCACAGCAACACCTCCGTAGGACCGAAGCACGCAAAGAACCCATCGGAAGGCAGATGCGACGGTGTGCATCGTATCCACTCGCACCGTCGGCAACCCAACGCCCATGCGCACTCGAAGCGGCCGAACCGGAAACAACGGACAGGGTCACAGCCTGTCTCCTACGATGCCCTCCCGGTCGAGCCCCGAGGGGAGCCGTACCGAGATCAACCGGAACGGAGCCCCCTGCTATGGTGCGCCGATGTCGATCAAGAAGTTCCAAGTCACCTTCGACTGCTCGGAACCTGAGCGCGTCGCCCGCTTCTGGTGCGAGGTGCTGGGGTACGTCGTACCGTCGCCGCCGGAAGGATTCGCCACGTGGGACGATTTCCATCGCTCGCTGCCGCCTGAGCGGCAGGGTGCGGGGTTCGTCTGCAGTGACCCTTCGGGCGTGGGCCCTCGCCTGTACTTCCAGCGCGTCCCCGAGGGCAAGGTCGTCAAGAACAGGGTGCATCTTGACGTGCGGGTCGGGACGGGCCTCGTGGGTGCGGAACGCCTCGCCACGCTCGAGGCCGAGTGCGCACGACTGGTCGCACTCGGCGCGGTTCAAGTGCGGGTGCTGCTTGCCGATGAGCACGATGAGTCCTGCATCGTGATGCAGGACATCGAAGGCAACGAGTTCTGTCTCGACTGAGGATGACTCCCTGCCCGCTGCGAAGGCTGCAGTCGGCCGGGCCATGGGCATCGCGGAAGGCGGTTTTCGAGGCGCGTCTTCAACGGTGAGGCTGCGCTTCGAGAGCATGCGTGCGCAGTGGGATGATCCCACCGGAGGGACGCGGTGGACATGCTTGAGCTGATGGAGTGGCTGGCTGAACGCGGAGTCACGACCGTGTTCAAGGTCGACGGGGATCGCATCGTTGACCACAGGAAGGCATGGATGGTCATGGTGAGTGGCGGGCCGCTGGGCAAGGACTCGTTCTTCCGCGCGGACTTGGCCACGGCAGACGCGTGCCTCGACTCATTGGTCGCCCACCTGGAAAGCAAGGGCCTGTCACCGTTCAGCTGATCCACGCGCCCGGGCAGCGCCGAACTGTGTGCCGTGGCTTGGGATTCAGGACGTTCGTACGACGGAGATGGACCGCGCACGCCGACCGCGCAGCACATTCGGCTCGCCCGCGGCCGCGCCCCAGATCGTCTCGGTCATGGTGGCCAGCCGGGTGTTGTTGTCGATCGGCACCTGCGCGCCGAAGCGCTCACGCACCAGCGCCGAAACCGTGTCGTGCCAGGGCACCGAGGGCGGGTCGCAGTCCCGGAAGGCGACCGGTCCGACCACTCCCAGACGGACGCCGAGAAGGGTGCCCGGTCGCAGCATCCCGCCCGCCAGGCCGTTCGCCAGCCGCCATGCGAGGTCAACCCGGGCCTGCCACGAAGCGGCATCAGCAATGTGGTTCACCTGCGGCGCCCGTGATCTCGTGTGCCGCGTCCATCGTGGCCATCCGTACCGCCCGTCGCGCGAACTCGATGCCGAGCAGCAGGCCGTTTCCGGGGCTCAGGGCCAGCACCTCCGCCGGGCGGCCTCGCTTGCGCCGGGCGGCTTCCGGTATCGAGGCGAGGACGGTGTCGTTGTCCATGAGCGTGCCGACAGCGTCGTAGAGCGTGGTGCGGGACAGACCGCACAGGGTGCCCAACTCCGATCGCGTCAGGGGACCTTGCTCATGCAACAGACGCACTACCAGGGCCTCATTGCCCTGAGGTGACCGGGACAGAGTGCCGCGTTGCTGTTGCGGCATGCCGTCGGGACGGATGTCCGTGTCGTCGCAGTCAGCATTGCGGAACGTGGGTCCCCTCATTGAGCCTCTTCAGCGTTGCCGCGCCAGGGTGAGAATGGCTTTGGCGATTGACGTCATGCGGTTGGGCTGCAGCGGGACCTGCGGCAGATCCGCCAGGACTTCAGGCGGGCCACGCCTCGTTCGACCGGTGCCCGTGCCGCGGCCAGGGCCCGGTTGACGGTCTTCTCGGCAGGGGTGAGTTCCTGCAGGGGGCCTGCGTTTGATGCGCGTGGTCAGCCAGGGGCCACCGCCCTGGTAGGCGAGATCGGCCAGGACGGGGACGCCCTGGCGACGAGCACCACGCCCGCCAGTTCGCGACCGAGTTCCTCAGCCGTGCCGAGGTCGCGGCCACGATCCGCCGCTGCCTGGAGGTCAAGCGGGCCACCGACCCTCTGCGGCATATCCCCGGCAACGAGTTGACCCGCGAGCAGTGGCAGGCCATGTGGGACGCGGATGACGGGCTGGGCGACCTCTACCGGCGCCTCGACCGTGCCTGCGCCCTCATCTACCTGCCGGACGGCTCAACGCGGCATTGCCGAAGACTCGTCGCAGCGTGCCGTCCTCAACTACTCGGCAGGGGTGCGGTTCAGTCGCTTCCCGGCTCGTACGACTCGGGCACATAGTCGTCGAACGACGGCTCGTCGGGCGCATCAAGCTGGGCGTACAGTCGCGCTCGCGTCGTCGGCCATCGGCACTCTCCCGTAGCCGGTCAGTTCGGGGGCATCCCGAGGAATCGCAGCACGGCGAGGACGCGTCGGTGGTCGGCGTCGGCGGCGGGCAGGCCGAGTTTGGCGAAGATGTTGTTGATGTGCTTGGCGACCGCGCTGTCGCTGACTACCAGTGCCTCGGCGATCGCCGCGTTGGAGCGTCCCTCGGCCATCAGCGCCAGCACCTCCCGTTCACGGGGCGTCAGCCGCTCCAACGGGTCGCTGTGGCGGCGCAGCAGCAACTGGGCGACGACCTCGGGATCCAGCGCCGTGCCGCCGTCCGCGACCCGCCGTACCGCGGCGATGAACTCCTCCACGTCGGCGACACGTTGCTTGAGCAGGTAGCCGACACCGTTGGTGTGGGCGGTCAGCAGATCGGCCGCGTACCGCTCCTCCACGTACTGCGAGAGCAGAACCACCGCCGTTTGGGGCCACTGGCGGCGGATCACCAGCGCGGCGCGCACTCCCTCGTCGGTGAAGGCCGGTGGCATGCGGACGTCGACCAGGGCAAGTTCGGGCCGGTGTTGCTCGACCGCGGTCAACAGGGCGTCCGCGTCACCCACGTCGGCTGCGATCAGGAAGCCGGCCATCTCGAGCACCTTGACGAGCCCGACGCGCAGCAGCACCGAGTCTTCGGCGATCACAGCTCGCACGGCAGCTCCGCGGTGAGGGTGGTGGGGCCTCCGGCGGGGCTGCTGACGCGGAACGTTCCGTCGACGGAGCCGACGCGTTTGGCCAGTCCGTTCAGCCCACTGCCGGCTGAGGCGTCGGCGCCACCGCTCCCGTCGTCGGTGACGTTCACGCGCAGCACCTTCCCGATCCGTTCGACGGTCACGTCCGCGCGGGTGGCGCGGGCGTGCTTGGTGACGTTGGTCAGCGCCTCGGAGACCACGAAATAGGCGACCGACTCCACGACGGGCGCTGCTCGCTCTCCGATGTCGACGCGCAGGCCTACCGGCAACGGTACCCGGGCGGCCAGGCCGGACAACGCAGCGTCCAGCCCTCGGTCTTCGAGGACCGCGGGGTGCAACCCGCGGACCAAGTCGTTGAGTTCAGCGATGGCCTCCTTCGCCTCGCGGTGCGCCTCGTCGATGGCGGTGCGGGCATCGTCCGGCAGGTCGGTGAGGGTTGCCCTGGCCAGTCCCAGATTGACCGCGAGGGAGACCAGGCGCTGCTGGGTGCCGTCGTGCAGGTCGCGTTCGATGCGGCGGCGCTCGCTGTCGACGGCTTCGATCAGGTCGGTGCGGCTCTCGGCCAGGTGCTCGACACGCAGCCGAAGCCGCTCGTTCCGGCTCGGCCCCAGCAGCGCCGGCGCGAGCCGGGCCTCGGTCCGGGCCGTCGCCCCGGCCAGCCAGGGTGCGCTGCACAGCAGCACGACGCCGCCGAGGGTGTAGAAGAACGCCTGCGGGCGTTCCTCCCCAGGCAGCGCCCAGGCCCACCCGCAGGACGTGGCGCCCGCCACCGCCACGGCCCACGCCCCGAGCACCAGCAGTTCCAGCGCCGCCAGCAACGGCCCGAGCAGCAGGTGGTATCCGACCTGTCGCCAGGTCTGGGCCGAGGACAGCCACCGCAGGGCACGCCTAGGCCACCATCGTTCCGGCGTCGGCGTCAGCCGGGGGACGTCCACACCGAGTAACGCTCGATAACGGTGTCGTTGAACAACGGTGAGTGCCGGAACGCCGACGAGGAACAGCACGAACGGTATCGGGACCACGGCCCACGCGTTCGCCTTCACGACGATGGTCACGCCCCAGACCCACTGCGACGCCAGGGCAAGGTGCAGCGGAATCCCGGCTGCCACGAAGCCGGTGTCCCGTCGCCCTCGAAGTAATGCGCGTCGCAGCGTCCGGGAACTCTTCATGACTCGACGGTAGAACGCCTGGTTACGCACATGCCATGCACCGTCCATCCGGATCGATGGTGAAGCCAGTACCACCCCCAAGTCGGACCTTTGCGTTACCGACGCGCGCACCCGCCGCAGGAAAGCTTGTCCATGTAAGGCACACAAGCCCGCATCCGGGAGGAGACGCAGCCCCATGGCCCTCGTCGATCCGGCAGCTTGCGGCGCTGCGGACGCGCTGCCCGCCGCCATCGCGGACGTGCTCTTCTTGTCGCGCACCGCTGTGCTGCGAGAGCAAGGCACCATCGACAGGAGGCGGTGGCCCGGCATGGCATTGATCGGGTGCGGCCTCGCGCTGCTGCCCTGGCTGCTGGTGCTGGCGGCCGCGCTGCCCACCGCACCCAGCGTCCCGCACTGGTCGGCCGCGTGGGTGGGGCTGGATGCGCTGGAGGCCCTGGGCCTCACCGCCACCGGAGTACTGCTGCTGCGCCGGGATCCTCGGCACCCGCTCACCGCGGCGGCAACCGCCGCGCTGCTGATCGTCGACGCCTGGTTCGACATCGTCACCTCTGCCCGCGGAGCCGAACTCGCCGCAGCGATCGCGATGGCCGCCGTCGCGGAACTACCGATGGCGGCCTTGTGCGTCGTGCTGGCCACCGCTTCCTGCCGCCCCGGCTTCCCCGGCCACGATCGTCCGCCCCACCATCGCCGACCCGATGTCACTGCGGGTGCTGCCGCCACGCCCCCGCCCACACCTCTGGAGGAGACCACGATGACCGAGCAACCCCCGGCACCGGCAAAACGCCCCCAGCCCGCCGAGCGCCCGGAAGGCGGGGGCGAGAACGCCATCGTGGACCTGTTCGTCGAACGGCTCGGGGACCGGATCGACGACCGCGTCGCCGCGTCGTTCGACGAGTTGTGCGCCGAGCGGCTGGCGGAGCCCGGCCCTCTTCAGCGAGCTGTGGTCCGCGACCGAAGGGCGGAGCTCAGGGTCCTGTTGCTCTCACTGATCCTCGGCACCGTGGCAACAACCTTCACTCCCGGCGGGACCACCGCACTGCTCATCTCCTGGGCCGGACTGGTGGTCCTCAACCTCGCCTACCTCTTCCGCCCACGCTGACACCCGACTCGGTCCGTCCCCGGAACCTCACACCAGCCGACGCGCCGTCGCCCACCCGGGCGGTGAGGGGCAGGACCTCCCGTCCGCGCTGGGTGAGGCGGTCGAGGTCCTCGTCGACCGGCGGGGCGCCGCCACGGAGTCGGCGTCGACAGCCTCATGACCAGGTACCGTTAGCGGCCAGCACTGCCGCGAGGCCGTCTTGCAGATCCTTGACGAAATACTCGGGGACCTCCAGCGACGGGAAAATGTCCTCCGGCTTCAGGTGCCCTCCATCGGACGATCCGTCGGAACCGCTCCTGTGCCCAGGCACGCGGACACTTCTCGATGTCGCGCGGGTACACACTGAGCCCCTTCAGCGTTGCCGCGCCAGGGTGAGAATGGCTTTGGCGATTGACGTCATGCGGTTGGGCTGCAGCGGGACCTGCGGCAGATCCGCCAGAACTTCAGGCAGGCCACGCCTCGTTCGACCGGTGCCCGTGCCGCGGCCAGAGCCCGGTTGACGGTCTTCTCGGTAGGGGTGAGTTCCCGCAGGGGCCTGCGTTTGATGCCCGTGGTCAGCCAGGGGCCACCGCCCTGGTAGGCGAGATCGGCCAGGACGGGGACGCCCTGGCGCTCGCAGATGCGGATGCTCCGGTGGGTGCGGGCTGGGGGTGCCCCCGGCCGAAGGCTGGGGGAGGTCAGGTCGTGGGAGCGGCCCGGCAGCGCGGGCGAGAGCCACAGCAGCCGGCCGTCCGGATCGGTGACTACCTGCACGTTCACCTCGTGCCGGCGGTGCTTGTGGGAGTAGCCGGCCCGTCCGTCGCCGACCCGGTCGCACTCGGCGAGCGTGCCGTCCAGGAGGACGAAGTCCGGATCCTGCTCGCGTAGGACCTGACTCGCTGATCCCGAACCCGGCAGCGACCTTCACCAGGGAACAGCTGTGCCGTAGAAGGGCGGAAGCCGGTCCGTCGCTTCTGGCTCGAGAAGCCAGGGGACAGCCTTGTGGGCATTCGGTGGGGTTCCGATGTGACGGCACGTCGGGTACGAGACGGGGTCTCGCGGGCTCTCGAGCAGGTTGCGAGGTGGCGTGCTGGGCGCGGGTACCGGTGGAACGGTTCGGTGTCCGGCTGCGTCGTCTCTCTCCGGGGCACGGTGGCTGTGTTCCAGAGAGGGGACAGCGAGGGCGTACGGGAGGCTTCGCCAAGTGGACAAGACGGTTCGAGGACGAGCGGGATCGCAGGCGTGCCCTCGGCGATCCGGACTGGGGGCAGCGCGCCGCGCTTCATCCGGCGGTGTGGGCCAGCATCCAGCGCTTCCAGATCGGTGAGGACGGTGACGGCGCCAACCTCGTCGGCAAGGCGGACCAGGCCGGTGACCCCGACTACGGGCAGGCGGTCCGGCTGTTCGTCGCGGAGGAACAGAACCACGCTCGTCTGCTCGCTCGTCTGCTGGCCGCGGGGGGCATGCCGACGTTGACCGGCCACTGGAGCGACGCGGTCTTCGTACGGCTGCGGCGCCTGATGGGCCTACGCATGGAACTGCTGGTGCTGATGATCGCGGAAGTAGTGGCGCTGCGTTACTACCGGGCGCTGCGCGACGGCACCGACGACGCGCTCACCGCGGATGTCGCCGGGCGGATCCTGTCCGACGAGCAGCGCCACGTCCCGTTCCACTGCGAGCGTCTGCACGTCTCCCTGACGGAGCTGCCGCGCGTCGTGCGCCGCCCGGTGATGACAATGTGGCGACTTCTTCTGCTCGCCGTCTCCCTCGTCGTCGCCGCCGACCACGGTCCGGCACTGCACCGACTCGGCATCGGACGCCTGCGATTCGTGGCCGATGTCATGGCCTCGTCCCACGCGGTGGTCTCCGCAGTGCTGGTGCCCCGCCCGGACGCATGGACGAGTGCGGGCTGACAGTCGTCGGTTCAGGAGGCGGCGGGGGTCGTGATCGAGGTCCCAGTGCCCATGACGCGCATCGCCTCAAAGCACGCTCTGGAGCTCTTGCTTCGTAGCGCCGCGGGTGCCTCGCCCCGTCCGGACGGGTGGTTCGCGCGTACCGGCAGGGGAACTCGGGCCGCATGCAAAGCCCTGTACACGGTGGCATCGCGGGCGCCGCGGGAACCACCGTCCGCAACGCCGTCACCCACGCCACCGTCATCACGCTGGAGCGCTCGCAATGAACGCGACCGGGCGGCCACTCCTGAGGGCAGGACTCATCGGCGCCGCAACCGGCATGCGCAGCCAGTGGGGACCGGCCGCCGTTGCCTGGAGCGGCGGGCGCGTTCCGGCATCGTCATCCGCACAGCCCGGTTTCTGGGACCGCCCGTGGGTGCGTGGCGCCACCCTGGCGGCCGCAACGGCGGAGTTCGTCGCGGACAAGTCGTCGCGTATCCCCAGCCGCCTCACCTTCGCCGGCCTGACGCCGCGCCTGGCTCTGGCCGCCGCGTGCGCGGTGGTGCTGGCCCGGCGCCATCACGTGTCCGCCCGCACGGCCGTCACCGCGGCGATCGGGGCCTCGAGCGCCTGTGCGTCCGCGGTCGCAGGCACCCGCTGGCGCCGCGCCAACCGCAACCACGTCGGCGCCGCGGCCGCCGAAGACGTCTTCGCAGCCGTCCTGGCCTGGAGTGCGTGCACGCCGCGCCTGACTCGGCCGGCGCCATCACAGCCATCACAGCGGCGCACACGCCGGCTGCCGGCAGAACGGGAAGCGAAGGGAAGGCCCATGGAATACGAGGTGCGCGCCGAGTACGCGGAGGTGGCTCCGGCACAGTCCGACCACCCCCGCGTCGAAACCTGGCACATGACGAAGGCGGACGAGACGGAAGCCTTGTGCGGGCAGAGTCTCGATCCTGCCGCCAAGACGCTGCCCGGCACCGCCTGGGGCACCTCCGAGGTGGACCCTTTCTGCCGCGTCTGCGGCGCGCAGTATCTCCGCCAGGGCGTCTGACCCGCCGAAGCCGGTCATTGGCCGGCGGACGCTCACGAGTCGGCAGACCGACGACTCGATGAGGCGGTGCGCGTTTGCAGGATTCCTTCGACGGCCTGCAGGAAGGTCTCCGAGATCAGTTCGGGGTCGAAGAGGCAGCCTGCGGCCATGGCGCCGTCCCGCAGCATGACGAGGTGTCGGGCTGCTGCGTCGGCGGGTGCGTCGCCGATCGGCGCCAGCAACTCCGTGATGGTCTCCAGGAACCATTGCCGGTGGGTCAGTACGGCCTTGTGGACCAGGTGGCCGGGGTCCGGGTATTCGGCCACCGCGTTGAGGAAGGCGCAGCCGCGGAAGCCGGGGGACCGGATGCCCTCGGTGATGGACCTCGCGACCGCCCTCACCTTGTCGACCGGCGAGTGGCCGCTCGCCTGGGCGGTGGCGACCTGCGCCCGGATTCCCCGGTCGGCCTGGCCGAGGTAGGCGAGTACGAGCTCTTCCTTGCCGGTGAAGTGCCGGTACAGCGTCGCCCGGGTCACCTGTGCCTCGGCGGTGATCCGGTCGATGCCGACGGAGTGGATCCCCTCGCCGTAGAAGATCCTCGTTGCTGTGCTGAGCAGCCGCGTTCGCGCTTCCGACGTGCTGCGGCCTTCCGGGCTCCGGTTCATGCGGCCCAGGATACCCAGTCGGTGAGGTAGAACGTTCGGTCTTGACAGTGGCGTGGTGGCGCCGTTTAGATCCGAGGTAGACAGAACGTTCTCCCTCGCGCTTGCGCCGCAGCACCGCCGTCGAAAGGCATTGCCATGGACACCCTCGTCGCCACCACCTCCGGCAGCATCCCGGTGACCTTGCGGAAGTTGTACTTCCTGCGGTTCGCGTTCGCCGCCGTGTGGGCCGTCCTGCTGTTCACGGCCGCCGACACGCTGGGCCCGCTGAGTGTGACGCTCCTGCTGATCTACCCACTGTTCGACGTGGCGGCCGCGGTCGTCGACGCCCGGTCCGCCAGGGCGAACGGCACTACCGCTACGCCTCTGTATGCCAACATCGTCATCAGTTCGCTGACGGTCGTCGGACTGGCCCTGGCCACCACGTCCGGTATTCCGGCCGTCCTGCGGGTGTGGGGAGCCTGGGCCGTCACCGCGGGGCTCGTGCAGCTGATCGCCGGCGCCATCCGCCGGAAGCTGGGAGGCCAGTGGGCGATGATCGCCAGTGGTGCCATCTCCACGATCGCCGGCACGTCGTTCATCGCTCAGGCAGGCAGCGACGACCCCTCACTGAAGAACCTTGCCGGCTACGCCTTCCTCGGCGGCGTCTTCTTCCTCATCTCCGCATTCCGCCTCAACTCGGCTGCCCGCCACCAGGCTTGACCCCGCGGGCTCCTCGGGAGCGTCACGCGACGCTGCCACCCGACTCCACGGAAGCCGGGTGGCAGGGCTGAGCCGACGCGTCGGGGGTAGCCGAAACAGCAGTAAGCACGGTGCCTTTGGGCGCCTTGAGGGAAGGAGCGTCATGCCGGGCATGATGGAGCGCATCAAGCAGTTCGCGAGGAGTCCCCAGGGACGGCGCGCAGCCGAACAGGCGCGCCGGGCTGCTGCCGATCCGCGTCGCCGGGCCCAGGCCCAGCGCCTGTTGGGCAAGCTCCGTGGCCAGCGCTGAGCACACGCGTCCCACGCGGGCATGAGTCGACCGGCACACACTCTCGAACGGGGATGATCGACGTGGAAGGTTCGTCGCTGCGGGCCGTGGGCTGGGCCCGCACGCTGCCGTTGGACTGCGAAGTGAAAACGGCCCGAGACTGGGCGCGTGAGCATCTGAAGTCGCTGGGTTGGACCACTACCGCTCCAGAGACGGTGGACGCCGTGGTGCTGACCGTCTCCGAGCTGGTGACCAACGCGCACAGGCACGCCCACAGCAGCGCTCAGCTCGTGATGGCCTGTGACGACAGTTGCCTGCACGTCTCCGTGCACGACAGCTCCAGCGATCTGCCGACTCCCCGCGAGGCCAGCACGGAGCGGCCCGGCGGACGTGGCATGTTCCTCGTGGACGCGGTGGCCGACACCTGGGAGTCGCACCCCTGTCCCCACGGAAAGTCGGTCAGCGCGTGCTTCCGAGCGCCCGACGCCTGAGTTCGGGCGCCCGGCCGCAGAGTCGGTGGGCTTCCGTCCCGGCAGAGCGGGGACGGAAGCCCACGGTGGTGACCAGGTGCGTCAGGCCTTGTCCTGCATGTCGCGTCGTGCGGGACTGCCCTGCTGGGCGGCCTTGGGATCCCTCTCGCCGGCCTTGGCACGCACGCCCTGGGCGATGCGGTCGCCGATGGTCTTGTCGATGTTCGACCAGTACTCGAAGGCCCGCTGGAGGACGGGTTCCGAGACTCCGTTGAGGAGATGGCCGACGACGTTGTCGACCAGGCGGTCCCGCGCGGCGTCGTCCATGACCTCGCGCACCATCGTGCCGGGCTGGCCCCAGTCGTCGTCCTCGGCGTGATTGACGTAGGCCGCGCGCGTGATGGCGCCGTCGGCCTCCCAGCTGGGCGGGGAGTAGCGGGCCGGGTCGGCCGCGGGACCGCCCTTGGAGTTGGGGGCGTACACCGGGTCGGTGGTCTTCCGGTACGCCATCGCCCCGTCCTTGGAGTACGTGTGGACGTCGACGACGGGGGCGTTCACCGGGAGTTGCTGGTAGTTGCCGCCGATCCGGTGGCGGTGTGCGTCCGCGTAGGAGAACAGCCGGGCCAGCAGCATGCGGTCCGGGCTGGGGCCGATGCCGGGGACGAGGTTGTTGGGCTGGAAGGCCGCCTGCTCGATCTCGGCGTGGTTGTCGGTCGGGTTGCGGTCCAGCGTCATCCTGCCGACCGGGATGAGCGGGTAGTCGCCGTGCGGCCACACCTTGGTGAGGTCGAAGGGGTTGAACCGGTAGTCCGCGGCGTCCTCGTACGGCATGACCTGCACGTGCAGCGTCCAGCTGGGGAAGTCGCCGTCGCGGATGTGCTCGAACAGATCGCGCGTGTGGTAATCCGTGTCGGCGGCGGCCATCTGGTCGGCCTCGTGCTGGGTGAAGCACTCGATGCCCTGGTCGGTCTTGAAGTGGTACTTCACCCAGAACCGCTCACCGGCGGCGTTGATCCACATGTAGGTGTGGGAGGTGTAGCCGTTCATGTGGCGCCAGGTCCGCGGGATGCCGCGGTCGCCCATCAGCCAGGTGACCTGGTGGGCGGACTCGGGGGAGAGGGTCCAGAAGTCCCACTGCATGTCGTGGTCGCGCAGGTTGTTGTCGGCGCGGCGCTTCTGGGAGCGGATGAAGTGCTGGAACTTCATCGGGTCCTTCACGAAGAACACCGGCGTGTTGTTGCCGACCATGTCGTAGTTGCCTTCGCTGGTGTAGAACTTCACCGCGAAGCCGCGCGGGTCGCGCCAGGTGTCCGGGCTGCCGCGCTCACCGGCGACGGTGGAGAAGCGGGTGACCAGGTCGGTGCGTGTGCCCGGCTGGAAGACGGCCGCCTTGGTGTAGGCGCTGACATCGTGGGTGACCTCGAAGTGGCCGAAAGCGCCGCTCCCCTTGGCGTGCGGCTGACGCTCGGGGATCCGCTCCCGGTTGAACTGGGCCATCTGCTCGATCAGATAGGCGTCCTGCAGCAGGATCGGACCGGCGGGTCCCACGGTGAGCGAATGCTCGTCGCTCTCGACCGGGGCGCCGGAATCGGTCGTGGTGACAGGTGGGGTCTCCGTCATCGAACTGCCTTTCGTCGTACGGCGCGGCGGCGTGCCGGGCACCTTTTTCTCGCCCGGAGCCTGTCGGTCCCGTCGGACCAGGTGACCTTGACCGGCTGCGGCAAACATCGCCTTTGCGACAGATGGGCCGGCGAGTCGTGCCCCGCGTGCGCCCAGCGGTCGATCCGGTGCCCCGAAGCGGTGGGCGCATGGCGGCCCGACGGCGCGGTGCACCGAGGGTGCCGGCGACCTGTCCGTCCGCCTGCGCACGCCTGGCCAGGATGTGCCGGTTCCGCCGGGGCCGCCACCCGAAAGGCAGGAAAGGGTGGCGGCGTCTGGTGCCCGGTCCTGACGCCGCCGGCGTTCACGGCGTCATCCGCGCCGGGAGGCCTTCACGAGCTCCGGCAGCGTGGCCAGCTTGCTGCGTGGCCTGCCCAGACGCCGCCCGCGGGACAGCTCCGCCTGTTCGATGGACGCCATCCCCCGCGCGTCCACCACATGGCGGCCGCGACGGCGCGCGAGCCGGGCGAAGGCCTTTGACGAGGCGGTGGGCCTGGACAGGGTGCCCGCGACGGCGTCGGAGAGCAGCGTGCCGACGGTTTCCGCGGCGCATGCGCGGTTCGCGCCGATGCCGCCCCGGGAGCCGCGCTTGATCCACCCCACCACGTACGTCCCCGGCAGTCCGGCCACCCGGCCGTGCTCGTGCGGAATGGTGCCGGAGGACTCGTCGAAGGGCAGTCCCGCCACCGGCGTCCCCTGGTAGCCGATCGCCCGCAGCACCATCCCGGCCGGGATCACGGTCGGCCCCGCCGCACCGGTGACTCGAACGGAACGGATCGCCGCGGTGCCCTCGTCACCGGCCAGTTCCCTGGGCTCGGAGTGGAAGCGCAGCACGATGCGCCGGCCCGGTCCCGCCGGGCGCGACCACTCCATCGCCGTACGGGGCACGTCACGCAGCACGGCGGCGATGGCGTCGGGGCCCGCCGTGTCGATGGCGGCGGCGATGCGGGGGTCGTGGTCGTCCACGACCAGTTCCACGCCGGGCAGTTGGGCCAGAGCGAGGAGTTCGGGCCGGGTGCAGGCGGTGTCCTCGGGGCCGCGCCGGCCGAGGAGCACCACCTCGCGTACGGCGCTGTCGCGCAGCGCCCGCAGCGCGTGGTCGGCGATGTCGGTGGCGGCCAGTGCGTCGGGGTCGGCGACCAGGATGCGGGCGACGTCGAGGGCGACGTTGCCGTTGCCGACCACCACGACGCGCTCGGCGGAGAGGTCGACGGCGTCGGGTGCGATGTCGGGGTGGGCGTTGTACCAGGCCACGAACGTGGTCGCCGAGAGGCTGCCGGTGCGGTCCTCGCCGGGGACGCCGAGCCGCCGGTCGCCCGAGGCGCCCACGGCGTACACGACGGCGTCGTGGTGGGCGGCGATCTCGTCGACGGTGACGTCCACACCGGCCCGGACCCCCAGCAGCATGCGCACCCGGGGATGGTTGTGGAAGCGCGCGAAGGTCTCGCCGACCTTCTTGGTGGTGGGGTGGTCGGGGGCCACGCCGTAGCGCACCAGGCCGCCGGCGACCGGGAGCCGGTCGATCAGGGTGACCTCGGCGTTGGTGTGCAGGAGCAGGTCCTGGGCCGTGTACATGCCCGCCGGCCCGGTGCCGACGACCGCGATGCGCAGCGCGGGGAAGTCCGCCGGCAGCGTGCGCTCGAACGCGGGCCTGTCCCAGGCGTGGAAGATCGGGCTGCCGGCGGCCGGCTCGGGCGTCGGGGCGTCGGCGTAGTAGGCGGCGTTGATCGCGGCGAACACCTTCTGCGGGCCGGTGAGTTCGTCCGCCGGGTGGATCGCGTCCACCGGACAGGCGTCGGCGCAGGCGCCGCAGTCGATGCAGGCCACGGGGTCGACGTGGAGCATCTCGGTGCTGCCGAACGCCCGTTCCTGCGGCGTCGGATGGATGCAGTTGACCGGGCACACGGCGACGCAGGTGGCGTCGCTGCAGCAGGTCTGAGTGATGACGTAGGGCATGGTGTCCGCTCTGATCGGCTGTGCGGGCCTGTTCGGTCAGATGAGGTGGGCGCGCTTGTAGAACGCCAGGGCCGGCTTGGTGAGCAGCCGGGCCGAGGCCAGGAAGTCCATCAGCCCGGAGCAGCTGGAGCGCATCATCGCCTTGTGGTGCTCGTTGGACCGCGCCGCCGCCAGCGCCCGTTCCGGGTCCAGCCCGGCGTTGGCGTAGACGCCCTTGTTCACCATGCTCGTGACGATGACGTACGCGGCCACCGCGATCACGAAGGCGTGGATGTGCCGGCGTACCGGTCCTGCCTTCGCGAGGTTCTTGCGCGTCTCGTCGCGGGCGAACTTCATGTGGCGGGATTCCTCGACCACATGGATGTTGTTGATGGTGCGGACGAACGGGACGACCCTCTCGTCGCGCATCCAGTCGCGCTGCATGACGTCCAGGACCTCCTCGGCGACGAGGATCGCCGCATACGCGGCCTCGCCGAACGCGAGGGTCTTGAACGCCCGGCCGAGTTCGACCGCCACGCGGCGCGGCCGGTAGGCCGGCGCCCCCAGCTTCTTCGCCCCGCGCGCGAACATGATCGAGTGGCGGCACTCGTCGGCGATCTCGGTGAGCGCCCACTGGACCGCGTCGTCGCCGGGGTCCTTGGCGTAGACGTCGCGCAGGATCAGCTGCTGGAGGATCATCTCGAACCATATGCCGGTGCTGGCGACGGAGGCCGCTTCGTGCCGCGTCAGCTCCTTGCGCTGCGCCTCGGTGAGTTCGTCCCAGTACGAAGTCCCGTACAGCGTGCTCCACTCCGGGCTGGCGCCGTGGAAGTCCGTGTCCAGCGGCGTCTCCCAGTCGACCTCCGTCAGGGGGTCGTAGGAGAGCTTCGCGGACGAGTCGAGCAGCCGGCCGGCGACGCGGGCGCTCGGCGCGGCGGTCTCAACGTCCGGACGGGTCGTGCTGCTTGCCATGCTCCAACTCCTCAGCTCGGATGACGGACCCACGTCCGTTTATGCGTGGTGCATGTGATCGCGTTCCGCGTGGTGCAGAGGACCGCGGCGAAGCCGATCGCGCGCAGGGGGCAACCGAGTCCGCGCCCGGGGACAGTCGAATCCGTGCCTGCCCGGCGGACGTCTCGGACCTCCGTCGGCGCTCGCGCGGTGAGCCAGTTCGACGGCGGCGAAGGCGGCAGGCGCTGGTGGCGCCGCAGCCCTTGTTAGACGCAATGTATAACAAGGGTCAGTGGCGTGCCTACCCGCGAGTAAGGAAGTTCTGTGCGGGAAGCGTTGGGATGGTCAACCCCAGCCGTACGCGTACGCCGCGACCCAGGTGATGTCGAGCTGTGCGCTGCTTCCGGGCGCCGCCCCCGGCCCTTCCAGGGCGCTCTCGTTCTGCATCACCCACGACAGCGGGCCGTCCGGCACGCCCCGCGTGTCGCTGCCGGTCTCCCGCCCGTCTACGAAGAACCGCACCTTCCCCGGGGTCCATTCCGTGGACACCGTGTGCCACTGCGTCCAGTCGTCGCTGCCGGGGAAGGAGCCCTGCTCGCCGCCGCCGCAGGGATGGTGGAAGGCGGTGAGCGAGCCCGTCCACTCGCCCTCGGGATGGTCCATCTCGCAACCGCCGCCGTAGTGCAGCCAGGCGGACTTGTAGCCCGGGGCCAGTTTCGTCACCTTGATGCGCGCGCTGTACTTGCCGTAGGTCATCTGCATGACCGCTCGCGGTACGACTGCGGCGGCATGCACCGGGCCTCCGTCGGAGGGCCGCCACATCCGGATGAACATCCTCCCGTCGCCATCGGCCGCAGGACCGACGCTCACGGTGTCCTCCGGGTGGTACACACCCACCACGTCGCGGCCCCGGCTGTTGGCCGTGTCGCGCCAACCGGTCGGGTACGCCCACCAGTTGTCCCGGAACTTCCCCGTCAGCCCTTCGCAGTAGGCGCCCGAGGTGTCGACGTTGTGATCACAGTCGCTGAACGAGCCGAGCGGTACCCGGTCGCCGTTGAAGTCCTCCGCGAGGACCTGCCAGAACGGCCCGCAGTCGCCCCGGGGCAGACTCGCGCTCGTCGTGTGACAGGCGTCGGCGGACGCGGGCGCGGCGTCGGCCCGGGGGAGCCACAGCAGTGCGGCGACGAGCATGAGGCCCGCGGACAGAAGCAGACCTCGCCTCCTGTGGTGCGGCGCTGCGTGCGAACCCATCCCAGGCTCCTCGAGGCTCGGCTGCCGGCCGTGTCCGTGCGTCGTCGCGAAGGGACATCGTCGCTCGCGAGGCCGCGCGACGCCATCCCCGGGGAGGACACCGAACCGGACGCCGATGCTCCGACGCACCTACCGGCAGCCGGGTTCACCCGCAGGACAGCAGGCCCTCCTGCTGCTTCGCCGTCAGGACGCGATGGACGCTCCCATTCACCTGGGAGCGGAACGCCGGGCTCTCTGCCATCCGGATCTGAACCGCCTTGGCCATCGTCGGGATCAGGTTCGGGTCGACGGTCAGCACCAGGTCCCCGCCTGCCGACAGGAAGTTCAGGGCCCTCCTGGCCGGGGGCACGGCCTTCACGGCGACCGCCTGGCCGAGGTCGTCCGAGACGACCACGCCCTTGAACCCGAGGTTCTTGCGGAGCAGTCCCTGGATCACCGTGGAGGAGAACGCGGCCTGACGTTTCGGGTCGATCCTGCTGTAGATGGCCGAGGAGATCATGACGAAGGGCGCACCGGCCTTGATGCCCGAACGGAACGGGTCCAGGCTCGAACTCGTGCTCGTCGTCACCGAGTCCACGACGTTCGCCGTGGTGTCGGTGTTGCCGCGGACGTTGCCGAGCCCCGGGAAGTGCTTCAGCGTGGCCAGCACCTTCGACTGGGCCATGCCGGCGGCGAACGCGTTGCTGTGGGGGGTCACCGTCGCGGCCGTGTGGCCGAACTCGCGGTCGTAGAAGCCGATCGGGGCGTTGTTCCTGCCCAGGGCGGCCGGGACGACATCGGCGACGGGTGCGAGGTTCAGATTCACACCGGCCGCCCTGAGCTGCCCCGCCCATGTGGCGGCCTGACTGCGCAGGTACGACGTCGACCAGCCTCCCTGCACCAAAGCGCTCGGCATGGTCGAGAACCCGGGACCGGACAGCACCTGTACGCGCCCGCCCTCCTGGTCGGTCGACACCAGCAGGGGAACGCGACGTCCGGCCACCGTGTCGGCCTTCGCCTGGAGACCGTCGACGAGTGTCCTGATCGCCTGCGTGCCCGCGCTGCTGCGCCCGGCCAGGAACACCGATCCGACGTGGTACTGGCGCATCAGCTGGATCTTGTGCTGGTCGGGCTTCGACGGGGTGACGGCGCCCATGAAGAGCTGACCGACGCGCTGCGGGACCGTCATCGCCCCGAAGGTCTCGTCGACGCAGGTCGTGGCCGCGTTCCTGGCCGCGGGGGCCGGCGCGTGCGGTTCGACGGCGGCGTGCGACGTGCACGCGCCGGCGAGGCTTGTGGCCGCGAGCGACAGCGCCACCACGGGAACGGGCCAGACTGCCCGCATCTTGCCCGACCGACGGTTCTGCGCCTGCTGAGAATTCATGGAAGGTCCCTCGCGGCGCGCCCAGTACGGACCGGGTACCCCTGGGGTGGCCGCCGACGACGGTCTCTCGTCCCGTCCGAGAAACCTACATCCATTCGGCGGTATGCGCCTGCGCGGACGTCGCCGTGAGGAGGGTGGTCGGGCGCCGTTCTCTTCTGCAGGGCCGAGAGCGCTCTCCGGTTTGCTGGGTGCCCGCTGAGTGCCCGCTGAGTGATCGCTGTCGCATGTCTATTGACCTGCGCAGATTGGTTGTGTTTGGCTCAGTGGATCTAGGGGGCGAAGTGAGTCAGGGTATGGGGAGATTCATCCGAATCGTGGGCGCGGTGGCCGGCGTACGCAGGCACGCGCCTCCTCTCGGCGGCCCGTAGCGGCCTCCGTCCGCCGAGCCCGTTCCGTACGTCGAGTACGCCCGCCAGGCCCAGCACGTCCTATGTGTCTGCCTTCGCCGGATTCGCCCGGTGAACAGGGTGCGAACGAGGCCGGAATCGATCCGGAACCCCGGGGTACTTCTTTCCGTCCTACTCGAACGGGTGGGTGGGACAGGTGGGGCGCGTGACATGGCCAGGATCTAGTGAAGCGGTTCGGAATTGATAGACAGACGGTCTCAACTGGGGGCAAGACTCTGGGCCGTGGCGGCGGTCGCGGTTCTCGGATTCCTCATAGCGCTGGAATTCGCCGTGCGCCACTACGGCCTGCCGGGGCCGATCACCGCACAGGCACGCGAGGTCATATGCCCGCCGAAGTCGGGTGGACTGCTGTACGCCGGCATGGCGTTGATGATGGTGGTGCTCACCTGGCGGCAGCGTTTCATGGCGCTCGGCGCGGCGATCGGCATTGACATCGTTATCTGGGTGGTGCGTTGGCTCGCCGACATAAGAGTGACCCATGGCCACCCCTTCGGCAACGGTGCGCTCTGGGTGATCCTGGGCTGTGCGGTTGTCGCCGTCACCCGCCGCACCGGCCCGGAACGCGTCCTGCTGCTGAAGGGTGTCGGACTCGCCCTGCTGCTGGTGGCGGGCCGCAAGACCGGCGACGCCTGGCTGTTCATCACCTCCAAGACCCGTCCCATGGTGCTCGACCAGTACGTGGCGACCGCCGACCACGCGCTGGGCAACCCGTCCTGGCTGCTGGGGCGGATCGTCACCGCCTCCGGCCCCGTCGGCTTCAACTTCCTCGACTTCGTCTACGGCCAGCTCCCGGTGGCCGCGGTCGTGGTCGCGCTGTACCAACTGCGCCATGTGGCCGCCGAGCGCCGCTTCCCGCGCCACCACCTGGTGCGCACGTTCCTCGTGATAGGTCTCGTCGGGCCGGTCTTCTACATGATCTTCCCGGTGGTCGGCCCGGTCTTCGCCTACGGCACCGGCGCCGAACACTGGGAGGGGGTCAGCCTGTGGGCACCGCACATGCCGCCCAGTGCGCCCTGGGCCGTGGCCGACCTGTGGCCGGGGACGCTGTCTCCGATCGGTGCCCCGCAGTCGATGTCGTTCGATGAGATCACCCCGCGCAACTGCATGCCGAGCCTGCACACCGCGTGGGCCACGGCGATCTTCATCCACTCCCGCAAGGGCCCGCGCGCACTGCGCTACGCCGGCACGTTCTGGCTCATCGCCACCCTCGCCGCGACGCTCGGCTTCGGTTACCACTACGGCGCCGACCTCATCGCCGGCGTGGTGTTCACGCTCACGATCGAGGCGGCCCTGCGCGCCTTCGACCACGGCTGGGACCGGTCGGGGGTCCGGCTGGTCGCCTACGGAGCGACCGTCTTCGCCGCCCTCCTGGTGTCCTACCGCTATCTGCCGCTGAAGATGGCCGGACACCCCTGGCTGGCCGGTCCCCTCCTTCTCCTCGCCATGGTGTCGGTCGTCTACGGCTACGTACGGACCACCACGTCATGGGAGCCGGGAATGGTGCGTGGGCCGCGGCCGGCCCCGCAGCCCGAACTGATCTGACGCGACGCCGTATCGGCCAGGGACCGGCAGCTGCCGGTCCCTGGCCGACTCTTGACTGTATTGGTCCAGTCCAATAGCTTCACTTCGCACAGAACCGCACAAGGCACAACACCCCCCACCCGCCACATGGTTGGCGGGACATCCCCCATCCGGGAGGGCCCCTGTGGTTTCGCGACGTTCCTTCCTGGCCGCGGCAGGTTCCGTCACCGCCGCGACTGCGCTCGGCCCGTTCTCGCCGTCGGCCTCCACGGCAGCGGCAGCGGGCGTCTCGCTCCCCGTGAAACTGGCGAACAACTCCGGCCAGGACACCGTCTACGCCTACATCTCAGGTTCCGACAGCAGCGGCTGGCCGGTCTTCGTCTCGGCGAACGGCGCCCTGAACCGGCTGCCCAATCCGTCCTCCCCGGTGACCCCCATCGCCGACTACTCCATCGCGCTGGGCGCCTCAGGCTCGGCCGGCACCACCGTCAACCTGACCGACTACATCATCGGCGGCCGTGTCTGGTTCTCGGTCGGCAAGAAGCTCCAGTTCTTCGTCAACCCGGGCACCGTGCCCGGCGTGGTGCAGCCCGCCCTGGTCAGCTCCGACCCCAACTGGGCCACCAACTGGACGTTCTGCGAGTTCACCTTCAACAGCGCCAACCTCTACGCGAACATCTCCTACGTCGACATGGTCGCGCTGCCGATCTCGATGGCCAGCACCGGCAGCGGCGGCAACCAGTCGGTCAGCCCACTGCCCGCCGGCGCCCTCGCCTCCATCGCCACCGGCCTGCAGACCCAGCACGCCTCCGACGGAGCCCCCTGGGACAGACTGGTGGTCACCGACTCCTCCGGCGCGGTGCTGCGCGTCATGTCGCCCTCGCACGCACCGGTGGACTTCGGCGGCTACTGGGACGACTACCTGAACCGGGTCTGGAGCCACTACGCCTCCACTCCGCTGACCATCAACGGCCAGGGCAGCATCGGCTCCTACACCGGCACCGTCTCCGGGAACGCCATCGTCTTCTCCGGCCTCAACACGAACGGCGTGCCGTTCACCAAGCCGAGCGCCGTCGACATCTTCGGCTGCGCGTCCGGTCCCCTCTACAACTCCGGGGCCGACGCACGCGGAGCGATAGCCGCCCGGCTCGCCGCCGCGCTCAACCGCAGCTCGCTCCTCGTCTCCGGCGGGAACAACCAGCCGGACGGCGTGACGCCCTCGCAGTACTACCAGGACTCGATCACGAACCACTACGCACGCCTCGTCCACAAGTACGCGAACATCGGCTACGCCTTCCCCTACGACGACGTCGGCCCCACCGGCTCGGCCCCCGTCGACGGGCACATCCAGGACGGGGCGCCCACCTCGTGGAGCATCACGCTGGGCGCCGGCGCCTCCGGCGGAGGACCGGGCGGCGGCTCGGGCACCAGCGCCTACGGCACCATCCAGGCCGAGTCCTATTCGGCACAGAACGGGACCACCACCGAGAGCTGCTCCGACACCGGCGGCGGCAGCGACGTGGGCTACATCTCGAACGGCGACTGGCTGAAGTTCTCCTCCGTCGATTTCGGTTCGGCCTCCCCGAGCCAGTTCAAGGCCCGGCTGGCGTCGGGTGCCGCCGCGGGCATCAGCGGCGCCATCCAGGTGCGGCTCGACAGCGCCGGCGGCACGAAGATCGCCGAGATCGACTTCGCCAACAACGGCGGCTGGCAGAACTGGCAGACCGTCCCCGCCAACATCGTCGCCTCCGCCACCGGCGTCCACGACGTCTACCTGGTCTTCTCGGGCAGCACTTCGGACTTCACCAACATCAACTGGTTCACCTTCGCCCGCTGACCCTCCGGCCTCCTGGCTCCCCCCGGCCCCGGCGTCCCCGGCGTCCCCGGGGCCGCCGGAGGACCGACGGCTCTGAACCGCCCTACGCGGCTCAGCCGTTGGGAAGTCAGCCGTTGGGAAGTCAACCATTGGGAAGGATGACCGCCCGGCCGTTGATCTTCCCCGCGTGCAGGCGCTCGTAGGCGAGCGGGGCCTCGTCCAGGACGTAGGTCTCGGTGTGCACCGACACCGCACCCGAGCGGCCCAGGCCCAGCACCTCGATCAGCTCGCTCCGGCTGCCCCAGTAGGGCGCGGTGACCGACACCTCGAAGGGCAGGGACCCGAAGCCGACCGGCAGGGCGCCGCCGCCGATGCCGACGATCGTGACGTCGGCCTCCACGGCGGCGACGGCACCCGCGGTCCGCACGGTGGGCTCGGCGCCGACGAAGTCGAAGACGGCCTCGGCACCGAGCCCACCGGTCAAGGTGCGCACGGCAGCCGCCGCGCCGGCGTCGGAGAGCACCGCCTCATGGGCGCCGACCTCCCTTGCCAGCCGCAGCTTGTCCTCGCTGACGTCGAGGGCGATCACCCGGGCCGGCGTGAGCGCGCGCAGCAGCTGGATGGCGACGTGCCCGAGGCCGCCGGTGCCGATGACCACGGCCGTCGAACCGGGGAGCAGCTTCGGCAGCGACCGCTTGATCGCGTGGTACGGGGTGAGGCCCGCGTCGGTCAGCGGGACCGCGGCGACCGGGTCCAGACCGTCCAGCGGTACGAGGTGGCGCGGGTCGTCGACGAGCAGGTACTCGGCGATGGCGCCCGGCGAGCCGAGTCCCGGCGGCCGGATACCCAGGGCGTCCGCCCGCAGGCAGTAATTCTCCTTGCCCTCCGCGCACTTGGCGCAGGTGCCGCAGCCCCAGGGCCCGTACACCGCGACCGAGTCACCCTCGCTGAGCCCCGTGACGCCGTCACCCAGCGCGGCGACCGTGCCCACGCCCTCATGGCCGAGGGTGAGCGGAAGCTCGTAGGGGAAGTTCTCGGCGGGCCAGCTCATCACCGCGATGTCGGAGTGGCAGACGCCCGCAGCGGTGACCTTCAGCAGGACCTGTCCCGGTCCGGGCTCCGGGTCGGGGACCGTGACCACCTCGGGGGCGGCGCCGATCGTGCGGTACTGCAGTGCCTTCATGATGTGGACTCCTTTCAGCGGCTGCTTCTCAGAGGGCGGTGTAGGCGCCGTCGACCAGGTGGTAGCTGCCGGCCACGAAGGAGGCGCGGTCGGAGAGCAGGAAGACGATCAGCTCGGCGACCTCCTCCGGGCGGCCGAGGCGGGCGATCGGGTGCAGGCCGACCAGACCATCGTGGGCCTCCTGGTCCATGCCCTTCAGCAGCGGGGTCTCGATGAAACCGGGGCCGACGGCGTTGATGCGGATGTTCTTCGCCGCGTACTCGGCGGCGGCGGTCTTGGTCAGGCCGACCACGCCGTGCTTGGCGGCGACATAGGCGGAGGAGCCGGCGAAGCCGACCGAGCCGAGGATGGAGGCCACGTTGACGACGGCGCCGCCCTGGCCGGCCGCCTCGATGGCGGGGAGCTCGTAGCGCAGGGAGTAGAAGACACCGTCGAGGTTGGTGCGGATGACCCGGCTGTAGGCGTCGAGGTCGTACTCGCCGGTCGGGGCGCTCGGGCCGCCGATGCCGGCGTTGTTCACGGCGAGGTGCAGGGCGCCGAAGGTGTCCACGGTGAAGGCGACGGCGGCGGCCACGGACTCGGGGTCGGTCACGTCGAGCTTCACGGCGGCGGCCTTGACGCCCTCGGCCTTGAGGTTCTCGGCGGCCTGCTCGGCGCCCTCGGCGTTGTAGTCGGCGATGACGACGTTCGCCCCGCCGGCTCCGAGACGGCGGGCGGTGGCCAGGCCGATGCCGGAGGCGGCGCCGGTGACCAGGGCGGCACGGCCGGCGAATTCACTGCTGTAGGTGAACTCGGTGCTGGAGGTGGTGCGCATGTGCTGTTCTCACTGTTCGGAAGATGGTTCGGCGGCCGCGGTGGCGGCCTCCGAGATCAGGGCGTCGTAGGCCCGCTCCACCACGGCGGCCAGGTCTGCGGCTCCCGAGTCGTGGTGCTCGCCGCCGCGCGCCCAGACGCGCAGCGCGGCGGTCAGGACTCCGGCGGCGGCGTCCACGACGACGGCCGGGCGCATGTCCCGCACGTCGTCGGTGCCGAGCCGTTCGGCGATGATGCGGATCGACTCCTCCTGGGCGTCGACCCGGATGCGTTCGTAGGCGGCGAACAGGGCGGGCTCGGCGTCCACCAGGGTCAGCAGCCGTCGCATCCGGGGGCGCAGGTGGTGGGCCGGGTTCTCCTGGTCGGCGAGCCACGCGCGTACCGCCCGCCGGTAGGCGAGCAGCGGTGGTTCCCCGGCCGGCCGGGCGCGCAGCAGGTCGTTGATGCGGTCGCCGTCACCCCGGACGAAGTCGAGGGCCGCGTCCTCCTTGCCGGTGAAGTGCCGGCTGAAGGTACGGCGGGTGACGTCGGCCTCCTCCGCGATCGCCTCGACGGTCGTGGCTGCCAGCCCCCGCTCAAGGATCAGCTCCACGGCCGCGGCGGCCAGCGCGTTCCGCGTCTGCTGCGCCTTGCGGTGCCGCCGGTCCTGCGTCGGGGGGAGGGGCTTCGTCACCTTCATGGTGACGAACATACGCCTTGATGTCCCATGGGGACACATGTCGCATTGAGACATAAGTCGCATTGAGACATAAGTGATCGCGGTGTCGTGGACGTCGTAGGGCGGCCCGGGTCAGGAGGAGGCAAGGAATGTTCAACTGGTCGCGCACGGCGCTGAGGTGAGGTTCAGGGGCGAGCTTCGGCTTCGGTGCGGAAGTGATCTGCAAGACGGCGTCGGCCATTCGTAGGCGCGATGACGTCGTGGGTGAGGACGGTCAGGGGAAACTCGAGCACTGCGTGGATACGTACCGGGGTGAACCGGCGCAGCAGCATCAGGCCGAACTTGAGTGCCGAGGGCGGGAGGTGGGTGATCCGAGCGGGTCTGCCAAGGGCCTCGAAGGCGGCTCGGGCGATCTGCTCGTGGGTGAGCACCTCGGGGCCGCCGAGTTCGATGCTCCGTTCCCCGGTGCTGACGGCGTCCGCGAGAGCCGCCGCGACGTCCTCACCCGCGATGGGGTTGATGTCGAAGCCGCCCTTGCCGAAGACGAAAGCCCGGCCCCGGCGCGCCATCCGCAGATAGTCCTCCATGTCCGAGAAGTAGCCGTTCGGGTAGAGGATGGTGTGTCTCATCCCCGAGGCCCGGAGTTCGTTCTCGAAGGCGCGCTTCGCCCGGACGAGCGCCAGGTCCTCCAGCGCGGGCGCGTGGACCACGGAGACGTAGACGAACTTCTGGACGCCAGCCCGTTCAGCCTCCCTCAGCAGGTTGAGGTTGGCGCCGTAGTCGACGTCCCAGCAGCTCAGTCTGGCCGGCTTGCCCACGAGTCCCACGGTGCTGACGAGTACGTCGATCCCGTCGCAGCAGCCGGCGAGGGCGTGGACATCGGTGGCGTCCGCGGTGATCACTTCGTCCACCGTGTCACGGAGCGGGCCCAGCCGGTCCGGGTCGCGCACCAATGCGCGGACCACATGGCCGCGCGCCTTGAGGTCCGGGACAACGTGCCTCCCGAGGTGGCCTGTCGCCCCTGCCACGAGCACCTTCACTGCCGTCCCCCTTCTGGACCGCTTTTGGGACGTCGATCGGTGCGACGCCCGCTCACAGCCTGCCTCGGACCGGGCCGTGCCGCGGCTGCCAGAGTGCGTTTCGGCCGACGGGGACATCGCAGGTGCGCTGCTTGGAAAGATTGTCCCCGCTGTCCCCGCTGTGCCCGTTCGCGTGGCAGCCGGCGCCGTCGGTCGGAGGCCGTGAGGTGAAATCACCAGCTCCGCGGGCGGCCACAGGCCCCTGATCAGCGTCTTTGTGTGTATGGCTGCGGCAGTCGACCGGTCGGCACGGCGGTCCGTTCCGACAGGCGTTGGGTACCGATCCGCCTGGCCCCTGGCCAACGCCCCACCATTGCGTGCCTCTTGATGCCGGCAGGTGGCGTGATGTTGCTGCTTGGGGGCACTCGAGCGCTAACACGGGTCACTAGGAGGTACGTCATGATCGCCCTCGGCATCATTCTGCTTGTCGTCGGTTTCCTTACCGGCATATCGATCTTGTGGACCATCGGCATCATTCTGGCCGTGGTCGGGGCTGTCTTCTGGCTCCTGGGGTCCATGGGGCACGCGGTCGCCGGTCGACGCCACTATTGGTGACGGTGACGGCAGTCGAACGGCACCCGACTCGCGGCCTGGTCCTCAACGACACCAGGCCGCGACGGGTTTTCGGCATAGGCGGGTTCTCCGTACGGGCGCTGCGCCCGCCCTCCACCCACGTCTACATCCTTCGCGGGTACGACGTCTGACGAACAGTCACCGAGTGCGTGGGCGTCCGGTGTGACGGCGTGGATGCGGCGCAACCCCTCGAAGAACACTGTGCAGTCGGGCCGATGGGACCCGGCGCGGGGCCGACCGGCCCTCGCGCGGGCCGTGCCACACCAGGTATGCAGAGAGGAAGCGACGGGCTCCAGGCCGAGGCCCCTCGCGCGAAGCGCCGGCCGCGGGTGCGGAGAAGGACCCCTCACCCGCATCGGCGACCGCCGCTCCGCGTTGTCCGGCACCCTGCCGGCGACCACCGGTGCGCGGCCCGTCCATCCCCGTGCACCGGTCTCGTGCCGTACGGCCTGGAGGTCTGTCACACCAGACCCGCTCCCAGGTGGCCAGGGAGGACACGATGTCCCAGCAGAAATCATGCCGACGGCGACCGGGGGGCCGTCTGCTCCCCTTCATGGCGGCCTCCGCCGCGCTGGCGCTCTACGCGCTGGGGGTCCGGCCGCGGCTGCTGACCTGGGGTGCGACACAGGGCGAGACCGCCCGCGCCTACCCCGGCGACGAACTCGTCCCCGACGCCGACGGCACCTCGACCATGGCGACCACCCTTCCGGCACCGCCCGAGAGGGTATGGCCCTGGCTGGTGCAGATGGGAGTCGACCGGGGCGGCTGGTACAGCTGGGACCTCCTGGACCGCTTCGGCGAAGCCAGCGCGGACCGCCTCGCGCCCGAGTGGCAGACCCTGGAGGAAGGGCAGCGGCTGCAGGCGACGCGGGACGGCCGGTCCTGGTTCACCGTGGCTCGCCTGGAGCCGAACCGGACCCTGGTGCTGCGTTCGGACCTCAGCCTGCCCTCCGGCCACTCCTTCGATCCGCAGTGGGACGTTCTCCCGGTGGCGCGCATGGACGGTGTATGGAGCTTCCACCTGCGGCCGACCGCCGAGGGCACAACCCGCCTGGTGGTCCGCACTCGCGGGCAGAGCCGCCCGCGTGGCCTCACCCGGCCGTTCGACCTGCTTTTGGGTGAACCCGCCCACTTCATCATGCAGACCCGTCAGTTCCACAACCTGCGTACCCGGGTCGCTGCGGCAGCCTGATGGTGGCCGAGCCGCCGGGGTCGGCCGCGAACCCCGGGATGCCGAGGGCCGGCGCCTGCCCAAGCGCGCGTCGGTCCCCGGACGGAAGCCCGCGATGCCTCTGGACAGGGGGCTTCCTCGTGGTCAGTGCGTCGATTCGACGGCTCCGGCGGTGTCGTCGAATTTCTTGTCCCCGCGCATGGGCAGCCGCAGCTTGCGGCCGTCACGGTGTGCCCAGATGTCGCGGAGAACGACCTGAATCATGCCGGCGACCGGAATGGCGAGGAGGGCGCCGAGAATTCCCGCGATTTCGACCGCCAGCAAGATGGAAACGAGGACGGTGAGGGGATTGAGTCTTACCGTCCGGGACAGAATGACCGGTTGCAGAAGGTGATTTTCGATCTGCTGATAAACGATGAAGAAGACGACGGCGGCGATGCCGGCCGGTATGGAGTGGATGAACGCCGCCAGGGAGGCGACGACCGCTCCCAGCGTGGCTCCCACCAGAGGAATGAGGTCGGCGATCGCGACGAACAGGGCGAGCAGGCCGGCGAACGGCACCCCGGCGATCAGCAGCATCACGTAGGTCAGAACGCCGCAGACGACGCTGATCAGCAGGTTGCCGGTCAGGTAGCCGTTGACGGTGCGGGCGCAGGCGGCGCCGACACGGCGGATGCGCGCGGCGCGTGCCTCGTCGGTCAGGGCCAGGGTGCCGTCGATCATCTTGGGGCCCTCGAGGACCATCAAATAGGCCAGAACGAAGATGGCGACGGCTCCTGCCACAGTGGTCGCCGCGCTGCGTACGAACGCCAGGGCGGGTGTGCCGAGTCCGGTCGCGAAGGAGCGGATCTGATCGCGATGCTGCTGGACGTAACGCAGGGCGTGCGTGCGCTGCAGCAGATCGCCGATCGGCCCGCGGCCGGTGCGGGCGTCCTCGACGATCGTGGGCAGACGGCCGGCGAGTCGGGTTCCCTCCTGGGCCAGCGGCGTGACGAACAGGGCGACGAGGGCGCCGATGACCACGACCGTGACCGTGAAGACCAGCAACGTGGCCACGGAACGACGGCAGCGCGTCAGCCGTCGCTCCACCGCGTCGACCGCGGGATAGAGCGCGATGGCGAAGAACAACGCGATCACCATCCACACCAGGACCCGGCGAGTCTGCACCACCAGTTGCAGTGCGACGTAGGCCGTGAGCACCAGAGCGATGGCGGTGACAATGGTCCGTACGGGGACGGGACGCCTCTCCATGGACACTGGGTGCCCGGCGCCTCGTAGAGGAAACGGACCGTGTCCGTCTGCCGGGTGGAGGAAGCGCCCTCTCGGCCGATGACCGGCTTGGCGGACGTTCGGGGCGGTCAACGGCCCCGGCCGTGGCGTACGACTGCCAGTTCGCCCGGGTCGCCTCAGCGGTGTTCTCCCGCCCCATTGTGTTGTGCCTTGTGCCCCTTTACTGTTCGGCTTTGCCTGAGTCTGTTTGACTCTGATCGCTCAGGCGGTATGGAGGGCGCAGTGCGGGGTAATCGGATCGGTCCGGAGATGGCGAGACCCGGGCGCCGTCGGTGGTGGAGGGCGGTCCTCGCGACGGCCGCGACCCTCGCCCTGGCCACGGGCATGACCGCGCCCGCCGCGGCGCGGGAGGCCGGCGGGCGGACATCCGCCACCGCGCCGGCCGCCAGTGCGCGGGCGCACACGGTGACTCTCGACGGCTACTCGTTCCTCGTCGACGGGAAGCGCACCTACCTGTGGTCCGGCGAGTTCCACTACTTCCGGCTGCCGAGCCCGGACCTGTGGCGCGACATCTTCCAGAAGATGAAGGCCGCCGGCTTCAACTCCACCTCGCTGTACTTCGATTGGGGATACCACTCACCGAAGCCCGGTGTGTACGACTTCAGCGGGGTGCGGGACGTCGACAAGCTCCTCGACATGGCCGAGGAAGCCGGCCTCTACGTGATCGCGCGCCCGGCGCCGTACATCAACGCCGAGGTCGACAGCGGCGGCCTGCCCGGCTGGTTGACCACCAAGGCCGGGAACAACCGCAGCGACGACCCGCGGTTCCTGAAGTACGCGGACGAGTGGCTGACGCAGATCGACCGGATCATCGCCCGCCACCAACTGACCAACGGCACCGGGTCGGTCATCGCCTACCAGGTCGAGAACGAGTACTACAACGGCTCGGCCGCCGGCCGCTCCTACATGAAGCACCTGGAGGACAAGGCCCACGCCGACGGCATCACCGTACCGCTGACCGGCAACAACAACGGCACCTTCAACTCCGGCACCGGCGCGCTGGACGTCGACGGCCCGGACTCCTACCCGCAGGGCTTCAACTGCTCCAACCCCGCGAAGTGGAACGGCGTTCCCGACATCAGCTACGACCATCCGGCCGGCAAGCCGCTGTACTCGCCGGAGTTCCAGGGCGGTGCCTTCGACCCCTGGGGCGGACCGGGCTACGACAAGTGCGCCCAGCTGATCAACGACCAGTTCGCCAACGTGTTCTACAAGCAGAACATAGCCGTCGGCGCCACCGCGCAGAGCTTCTACATGACCTACGGCGGCACCAACTGGGGCTGGCTGGGCATGCCGGAGAACTACACCTCCTACGACTACGGGGCCGCGATCCGCGAGAACCGCCAGCTCGACCCGAAGTACGACGAGGACAAGCTGATCGGGTACTTCACGCAGTCGGTCGCCCCGCTGACCAAGACCGAGGCGATCAGGGCCACGCCACCGGACAATGCCGCGGTCGTCGACACCGCACGGATGAACCCCGACACCAAGACACAGTTCCACGTCCTGCGGCACGGGAACTCCACGTCCACGGCCGTCGACAAGACCCACATCTCGCTGGACTTCAACGCCCAGCCGACCGCGGACACCACCTACACCTGGGACGACCCCGACTCCGCGCTGCAGTACACCGGTTCGTGGTCGCACGTGGCCGACCAGAGCTACACCGGCGGCGACTACAAGCACACCGAGTCGTTCTCCAACAAGGCCGGTGACTCGGTCACCGTCCCCTTCGACGGCACCGCGATCCGCTGGATCGGGTCGAAGACCGACAACCACGGCAACGCCGACGTCTACCTCGACGGCACCAAGGTGGCGACGGTCGACGACTCCGGCGGCGAGAACCAGGCGGTCGTCTTCCAGAAGTCCGGCCTGACAGCCGGGGCACACACCCTGAAGATCGTCGTCGACGGGACTCACAGCTCGGGATCGTCGGACAACTACGTGTCCATCGACGCCATCGACGTGCCGACGGCCGCCGCCGCGACGCCGACCTACCCGGTCGTGCCGCAGCAGCCGGGCACCGCGATCACGCTCGACGGACGCGACTCGCACGTGATCGTGGCGAACTACCGCCTCGGGGAAACGCAGTTGCAGTACACGACCTCGGAGATCATGACCAGCGCGACCATCGGCAACCGGGACGTCGCCGTGCTCTACGGCGACCTGGGCAGCGACGGCGAGACCGTCCTGCACTACTCCTCAAAACCCACCGTGACCACCAACGGCGGTACAGCGAAGACCACTTGGGACGCCGCCACCGGTGATCTGCGGCTGAACTACACCCACAAGGGCCTGACCCGCATCAGCATCAGCGGTGGCGGAGAGCGCCCGCTGCTGCTCCTCGTCGGCGACAAGGCCACGGCAAAGAGCTTCTGGCGTCAGGACACGGCGAGTGGCCCGGTGCTCGTACGCGGCACCCACCTGCTGCGGACGGCGACCAGCCTGGACGGCGGCCGCACCGTGGCGCTCACCGGCGACAACGCCGACGACAAGAACATCGAGGTCTTCACCTCCGCCCTCCGCGTCACCTGGAACGGCAGGCCGGTGGACACCCGGGCCACCGACACAGGAAGCCTCACCGGGAAGATCCCGGTGGCTGCGCCGGTACACCTGCCGACACTGACCAACTGGAAGCACGCCGGGGAATCCCCCGAAGCGGCCCCCGGTTTCGACGACACCAGCTGGCAGGTGGCCGACAGGACGAGCACCAACAGCGTCTCCGGCATCAACTCACAGCCGGTGCTCTACGCGGACGACTACGGATTCCACACCGGCAACACGTGGTACCGCGGACGCTTCCACGCCACCGGCAAGGAGAGCGGCATCCACCTGGTCTCGGACTCCGGCGGAAACGCGCAGGCGTTCTCCGCCTGGCTCAACGGCACCTTCCTGGGCAGCTCCACCACCGGCAGTGCCGACTTCACCTTCCCGGCCGGCTCGGTGGACTCCAAGGGCGACAACGTCATTTCCGTACTCACCGTGAACATGGGGCACGAGGAGGACTACAACTCGACCAACGGCAACAAGACCGCGCGCGGCCTGACCAACGCGTCCCTCGTCGGAGCGCCGCTGACGTCGGTCACCTGGCGGCTGCAGGGCGTACGGGGCGGCGAGGACCTCAAGGACACGGTGCGCGGCCCGCTTTCGACCGGCGGTCTGTACGGCGAGCGGGCCGGCTGGTCCTTGCCGGGCTATCCGGACGGCACCTGGAAGTCGGTGTCCCTGCCGACGAGCGATACCCGTCCCGGGGTGTCCTGGTACCGCACCGACGCCGTCCTGGCCCTCCCGCACGGCCAGGACACCTCGCTGGGGCTGACGTTCACCGACGACCCGTCACGCAAGTACCGTGCCACGATCTTCGTGAACGGCTGGCAGGTCGGCAACTACGTCAACTACCTGGGCCCGCAGCACACCTTCCCGGTTCCCAACGGCATCCTGAATCCGAACGGCCGCAACAGCATCGCCATCGCCGTGTGGAATCTGGACGGCAGCACCGGCGGGCTGGGCAAGGTCTCGCTCACCGACTACGGCAGCTACGCCTCCTCCCTGCGCGTCGCGCAGAACGACAGCCCTCGCTACGACCCCCGGACGTACGCGATGCCGAAGCGTCCGGGAGTGGATGTCACCCTGGACGTACCGGACACCGCTCAGTCAGGACGGTCCTTCACGGCCCGGGCGACGGTGCAGGTGCCGAAGGACAGACGGTCCGCCTCCGAGGTGACGGCTTCGCTGTCCGCGCCCGACGGCTGGAGCGTGAGTGCCCCGAGCCCCGCGTCGGTCAAGCGCCTGCAACCCGGCCGATCGGCCACCTTCACCTGGGAGGTCGAACCGCCCACCGGCAAGCTGCCTTCCGCCTCGGCTCTCACCGCCACGGTGCACTACCGGCAGAACGGACGGTCGGCTGCCGCCGGTGACGAGCGCATCGTCGGCGGCATCCCGCCGGCCCCACCGGCCGGGAAGAGCGCCGTGAGCGACCTGCCGTTCCTGTCGTCCACCAACGGGTGGGGCCCGGTCGAGCGGGACAGCAGCGTCGGCGAGCAGGCGGCCGGGGACGGCCGTGGGATCAGTATCGCCGGTGCCGGCTACGCCAAGGGCCTGGGCACCAACTCGGTCAGCGACGTGGAGTTCTACCTCGCCGGCAACTGCTCCCGGTTGACGGCGGACGTCGGTGTCGACGACGAGACAGGTGGTGCGGGGACGGTGACGTTCTCCGTGATCGCCGACGGCAAGACCTTGGTGACCACGCCGACGATCCGCGGCAAACAGGCCGCGGTGCCGATCGATGTCGACGTCAGCGGCGCCCAGGTCCTCGACCTCAAGGTCGGTGACGCCGGCGACGGCAACGGCAGCGACCACGGTGACTGGGCGAAGCCGACGCTGACCTGCGGTTAGCGCCTGCCGGTGCACGGGACGTGCCCTGAGCAGCAACGGGGCCGGACGGACCGCCGTCTCATGGGAGGCGGCGGTCCTGTCCCGCTGGTGGGGGAGTGCGTTTGACGGCGCGACTGACGACCGCCGTCTCGACGTGGGTGATGCCCAGCCCGACCAGGTCGCTTGAGAGGAAGCCGTACAGGGCCGTGAGGTCCGGGAAGTACGCGGCCGCGTGCAGGTTCGAGGGTCCCGATGTCGCGAACGCGCCGTGCACCGAAGGGTGTTCGGCCAGCGCCTTCCCCGCGGCGGCCAGATGGTCGGGGGCGACGTGCAGCAGGAGCTTGGCCTCGATGGACAGCCCGAGGCGGCGCGGATCGACCAGGACCTGGGTGATCAGGCGTCCCTGGGCGGTCAGTTGGGCGAGGCGGCGGCGCACCGTGCTCTCCGGGTGCCCGGTGTGGGCCGCCAGGGCCGCCGCGGTCAGGCGCGCGTCGGGCGTGAGGGCGTCGATGAGGGACTGCTCCAGAGGGTCGGTGTCCACGCCGTACAGGCCGGGAGAACCGGAAGCCGTCGGCGCGATGACCGGCTCGGCATGGCTGAGCGCCGCGCGTTCGGGCGCGGTCAGTACCTGGTGACGCCACTCGGAGGTCAGCCGGAACACGTGCAGGATCGTGGCGCTCTCGACGGACGTCACCGCCTGGGTGGAGGGCAGCTGGCGAAAGACCAGAGGGTCGCGTGAACCCGGCTCGGTGCGGGCGACCGCGAAGATCTCGTCACCCGAGGTGGTGACGTCGATGAACGGGATGTCCTCGCGTGCCGCGAGTGCGGCCACGATCGTGTCGAGCTTTCCCCGCAGGACCCGGATGCGCAGGAACAGGGCCCCGGCCGAGCCTCCGTTGCGTGGTCGCGCGACCGGTGAGATCACCACGCGCACGGTGCCGTCGGCGCTGAGCGCGTGCAGGCGGCGACGCACCGTGGCGGGGTTGAGCCCCAGCACGTGGGCCGCCCGTTCCGCGGTGAGGCGGCCGTCGCACTGCAGCGCGGCCACCAGCCGCTGATCCACGAGACTCAGTACGGAATCCGCCGCTGCGTGCGCCATGAGGACAAGTTTCGCTCATTACGTCGCCGTACGGAGCCCATGTCGGGAACTGCGGACCAACTATGGAGGGCATCCACTCCGTCCCGTCCGTGAGGCGCGTCAGCGTCGGCGGGCCGGGGACGGGCCGGCGACGGGCCTATGGCACGACGACGCCGCAGGCCCGCGGTTTTCGGAGCACCACGACAACGACGGCTCACCATGGAGGTCCATGTGCCCGCGTTCATGCAACGGGAGAAAGTACGCTTCGCCAGCGGTGACACCTCGTGTGCCGCCTGGCACTATCCGGGGTCCAACGGCGGCTGCGTGATCATGGCCGGCGGAACCTCGGTGACGAAGGAGCCGGCCTCGGACCAATTCGCCGCGCGGTTCAACGACGCGGGTTTCGCGGTCCTGGCCTTCGACCACCGACGGTTCGGGGAGAGCGGCGGAGCGCCGCGCCAGATCGTTCGCTTCGACGAACAGGTCGCCGACTGGCATGCCGCGATCGAGTACGCGGCCGGCCTGCCGGACGTCGACCCGGAGAAGATCTCGGTCTGGGGCTTCTCGCTCGCGGGCGGTCACCTCTTCCGTGTCGCGGCCGACCACCCGCAACTGGCCTGCGCGATCGCGCAGACCCCGCTGGTCGACGGCCCCGCGGTCGCGCCCCACGCGCTGCGCTCCATGACGCCCCTCGCGATGCTCCGTCTGTTCGGCCTTGGCATCGCGGACACGCTCGGGGGCCTCGCGGGGCGTCCGCCGCTGCTGGTCCCGACCGCCGGACCGCGCGGCGCGGTCGCCTCGCTCACCACGGCGGACGCCATGGACGGCGACCGGGCCCTCGATCCCGACGGTCGCCACACGAACTGGGAGCAGACGGTCGCCGCACGGATCGTCCTGCAGATCGGCGGGTACCGGCCCGGCCGCCAAGCCTCCCGGATCCGGTGCCCGCTGCTCGTCGTCGTCTGCGACGAGGACCAGAGCGTGCTCTGCGAGCCTGCCGTCCGGGCCGCCCGGAACGCACCCCGGTCCGAGGTCGTGCATCTGACGGGCCGTCATTACGCCCCGTTCCTGGAGTCGCACGAACAGGCCGTGGCCGCGGAGATCTCCTTCCTGGAGAAGCATCTGTTTCCCGCGGTCCCAGGTGAGGCGGAATCACCCGCTCGGTCAACCTGACCACGGGGATCGCCGCAGCCGTCACCGCCGCCTGCCTCGCTGGTATCGCCCCAGGCATGCATGCATGCCTGGCTCCAGCCCGGCATCAGGGGTGTTCGTACAGCTGCAGGAGGCCGCCGGCGCAGAAGCACAGTGCGCCGGCGAGGGTGCCCCAGTTGGCGATGTCGGTGTTGATGAGGCTGCCGGTGGAGTGGCGGGTGTAGGCGGCGAGTGCCGAGACCATGAAGAGGACGGAGCCGAGCTGGTTCACGGCGACGATCCACCAGCCGAGGCTGCGCCGGTGGAAGCAGGGCCGGCCGTGGCAGACCTCGACGAGCGCCAGGTGGCCGGAGATCAGGAAGAGGACGCAGCCCACGATGTCCGGAGTCCAGATCAGCCTGTTGATCTGCTGGACGCTCAGACCCTGCAGGAAGGAGTCCACCAGGTTCACTCCGAAGACCAGGGTGCCGGTGAACAGCACGAACGTGCTCAGCCAGTCGAGTCGCGTCGGCTCGTAACTCCACCAGCGCCAGCGCTGGGTGACCAGTCGGGCTTCGCCGCCGGGGATGTGTCGCGGTGCGTTGACGACCTGAAGCAGCGAGAGGTAGCCGCCGGTGTTGAAGAACAGCCCGCCGGCGAAGTAGATCGAGGCGCAGGTGGTGGCGTCGCCGGAGCCGAACTGGGCGACGGCGGCACCGGCCATGAAGAGGACCCCGCCGATGATGAAGGCGGTGGAGGCGCTGGCGTTGAGCCTGCGCAGCCGAGTGGTGGCGACGTCGTCGGCGCTGGTGTGCCGGCTCGCGGCGGCCCCTGGTGGGTGGACCAGGAGCACACCGCGCCGTCGGGCGAGGCGTGATTCCCAGACCGCGCTGCCACCATCGGGGAGGTGCCAGGTCAACCGGGTGATGAAGGGTCCGGCGCCGTCGGCGCGCTGTTCGGGCTGCCTCACGGATCAACACTAGAGCTCTGTTCGGTCCCACAGCGCGCGGCACACCACGGGACGCGCCTGGGGTGAGCACGGAACGGGAGGCCCGGGCAAGGCGTCAGTCGACGAAGTCGGCGACCAGGGCGGCGAATTCGGCCGGGGTGGCCAGTCGGATCCCTAGGGTTTCGGCCTTGGTCCGCTTGCTTCCGGCGCCCTCGCCGGCGACGACGAGGGTGGTCTTCTTCGAGACGCTGGAGGAGGAGCGGCCGCCGGCGCGTTCGATGAGCTCGTTCGTCTGGTTGCGGGTGAGCTTTTCCAGTGGGCCGGTCATCGTGCCGGTGACCACGACCGTCATGCCGGCCAGCGGCCCGCCTGACGCGTCCGCGCTCCCGTCGCCGTCGCCGTCGCCGTCGTCGTCGGCATCGGTGTTCTCGGTCTGTCCGGCGACCGGTACGGGGGGAGTGGCACCGGGCTCGGTCATGTTCACCCCGGCCGCGGCGAGCTTGTCGATGAGCGGGGCGAGGTCGGCGAGTTCCGCGACGATCGAGGGAGCCTTCTCGGTGCCGATGCCCTCGACGTGCTGCAGGGCGTCGGCATCGGCGGCGCGGATGTGGTCCATGGTGGCGAAGTGGCGGGCGATACGGCGGGACATGGAGCGGCCGGTGCCGCGGACGCCGAGCGCGCACAGCACCCGCGACAGCGGTTGAGACTTGGCCGCGGCGATGGCGGTCAGCAGGTTGTCGGTGCTGGTCTCTCCCATCCGTTCCAGCGCGAGGAGCTGGTCGCGGGTGAGGGCGAACAGATCGGCAAGGTCGGTGACCAGGCCGGCGTCGACGAGCTGGACGATGCGGGTGGCGCCCAGGCCTTCGATGTCGAGCTGGTCGCGGCCGACGGCGTAGGAGAGGGCGGCCACCAGGTGACAGTTGCGGCCCTGTTCGCACCGCCAGCGTTCCTGGCCGGTGTCGATCGCCGATCCGCAGCGCGGGCACACGTCGGGGAAGACGATCGGCTGCTCGTCGCCGGTACGCAGGTGCGCGACCGGTGCCTCGATCCGGGGGATCACGTCGCCCGCCCGGTGGACCATGACGTGGTCGCCCACTCGAAGGTCGCGGCGGGTGATGTCGGCCGGGTTGTGCAGGGTCGCGTACGTGATGGTGGCGCCGTCGATCTCCACCGGTTCGAGTACGCCGCGGGGGGCGATGATGCCGGTGCGGCCCACGTTCCACTCCACCCCCACCAGGCGGGTGATCTTCTCCACGGCGGGGAGCTTGTAGGCGATCGCCCAGCGCGGCGCCCGGCTACCGGATCCGGCGGCCTGCTGGTCGGCGGCCAGATCGGCCTTGATGACGATGCCGTCGATGCCGAACGGCAACTCGGCGCGCAGTCCGGAGATCTCGCGCACACGGTCCAGCACGTCCTCCACGCTCGCGGCGACGATCCCGGGGACCGCGGTGCCGACAGTGGTGTGCACCCCCAACTGCGTGGCCAGGTACATGAGTTCGCTGTGCGCGAGCTCGTTCAGCCGTCCGGCGAGTGCGGGGTCGGTGTCGGTCAGCGGCAGGAGGGCGTAGCCGAAGAACGTCATCGGCACCGTGTAGGCGCGGTCCTTGGCGCGCAAGGTGCCGGCGGACGCGCCGCGCGGGTTGGCGAACGGAGGCCCGCCGTGCTGGGTGCGCACCTCGTTGGCGTGCTCGAACTGGGCGTTCGTCATGAGGACTTCGCCGCGTACCTCGACGGTGACCGCCTCGGACAGCCGAGCCGGCAGGCCCTCCAGGGTGCCGATGGCGTGCGAGACGTCCTCCCCGGCGATGCCGTCGCCGCGGGTGATCAGCCGGGTCAGCCGGCCCTGGACGTAACGGGCCGCGACCGCGAGACCGTCGAGCTTGGGCTCGACACTGAAACGTTCCGCCTCACCGCCGATCCGCCGGGCCAGCGAGGCCGCCCACGCCGTGAGCTCCTCGGGCGAGAACACATTGTCCAGGCTCAGCATCGCCACCGTGTGCGGCACATCGCCCACCACCGCCCCGCCCGCGACCTTCCCGGTCGGTGAGTCGGGCAGCACCTGGCCGGGATGAGCGGCCTCCCACGCGGCAATGCCCCGCACCAGCCGGTCGTAGGCATCGTCATCCAGCGGGGAGGAGCCGCCTGCGTAGTAGGCGGCCGCGGCCGTGACCGCGTCCTCGACCGCCTGCGCGTAGGCGGCGGCATCCACGATCTGCGCAACGGGTGTCGTCATGCCCGCCATCCTGCCTGCCACCACTGACAACGCCCTCGCAACTGCTCCTGATGACTCTCGCGCGCCGGTGAGCCGGTGGTCGCGACCATCCGGTCCGCCAGGCGGCCTAAGCCGATCAGCCGGAGCAGCCATCGACAGGGCACCCCCGTCGTCACGTGACCGTCCAACGATCACTGAACAACGTGGCAAGGCCGTTCGTATCTCCCATAGAGGGCCTCTCCCGGCAGACGCGGACAAGCCCGACGTCTCGTGAGTGGGCTCCGAAGGGGATGAGCCACATGGCAATCTCGGCACATACGAGCCGCGCAGCATTTCGTACGACCGCGGTGGCCTTTTCTGCCGCTCTCGTCCTGGCCGCCTGCTCCAGCGGGGGCGGCGGTCAGGCGAAGGGTTCGGCAAGCTCCGCCGCGAGCAAGGCCGGCTCAGGGACTCGGGTGACGGTCACGGAGACCGAGTACGCGCTGAAGCTGTCCCAGTCGTCCTTCACGCCCGGCACCTACACCTTCGTCAGCGACAACGCCGGCAAGCTCACGCATGCCCTGTCGATCGACGGTCCCGGTGTGCAGGACGCCAAGACCAAGAACATCCAGGGCGGCCAGCACGCGACGCTGACGGTGACGCTGAAGAAGGGCAAGTACGACCTGTACTGCCCGATCCCCGGCCACAAGCAGCTCGGGATGAATCAGCCCATCCAGGTCGGCTGAGCGGGCAGCGATCACTGTCGGCCACCCTCTGCGTACGCAGCCGAGGAGGTGCAGGCCGGGAGGGTCCTCAGCGCAGCAGGAGGCCGACAGCGACCTTCAGGCGGTCGACGTAGAACTCGCGTGATGCGGCCTGATGCTTGAGGCCGATCGAGGCGCTGATCATCGTCTGCGCGACGGCGGAGACCGCCTCTTGTTCCGACTCGAGGGCGATCGCGTCTGTGATCAGTTCCTCGAAACGCCGCGGCGTGGTCTCGACGATCTCTCCGAGAAGGCCGGGGTTGTCCTCGATGACCGCAGCGATGTCACGCGACAGCGGACCGACGTAGCGGCCCGCCCACTGGTCGAACGCCTCCACGAGGCGTTCCGGCAGAGGGCGGCCGGTGTCCGCCAGGACGCGTTCGACTGCTGTGATGTCCCGCTCCAGGGCCTGGGTGACCGCGGCACGGAACAGGGTCTCCTTCGAAGAGAAGAGGAAGTAGAGACCGGGCCGGGAGATGTCCGCCGCCCGCGCCACCTCCTCCATCGAGGTCTTCCGGTAACCGAATCGCGCGAAGGTGACCATGGCGGAGTCCAGAACCAGGGTCCGGCGGTCGGTATCGGCGCCTGTCGACGGCGGACGGTCGGCATCGGGACTGGTCATGGAGCGAGCATACGAGCGCCGTACTATACAAATCAAGTCTAGTTCGTATAGTCGATGTCATGGCCACTCACCAACTCATCACCACGCCCTTCACCGCCTCCAGCACCGCGGACGACGTACTGCGGGGCGTCGACCTCGCCGGCGTCCGCGCGATCGTGACGGGAGCCTCCTCCGGACTCGGGATCGAGACGGCTCGTGCGCTGACCGCCGCCGGGGCGGAAGCGACGCTCGCCGTCCGGAACACGACCGCGGGTGACGCCGTCGCCGAGATGATCGCCGGGTCGACGGGAGGGATCCGGCCCCGAGTCGTCCGGCTCGACCTTGCCGACAGGGCTTCCGTCAAGCGATTCGTCGACGCGTGGGACGGCCCGCTGCACCTGCTGATCAACAACGCCGGTGTGGTCACCGGCGGCCTCGAACGCACGCGTGAGGGCTGGGAGCTGCAGTTCGCGACGAATCACCTGGGGCACTTCGCGCTGGCCACCGGACTTCATGACGCCCTGACGCTGGGAGCGGCCGAGCGCGACGGAGCACGCATCGTCTCGGTCAGTTCGACGGCGCACATGCGTTCCGGCATCGACTTCGACGACCTTCACTTCGAGCGTCGCAGCTACGACCCGCAGATCGCCTACGCCCGGTCGAAGACGGCGAACTCCCTCTTCGCCGTCGAGGCGAGCTGCCTCTGGGCGTCCGACGGCATCGTCGCCAACGCGGTGAACCCCGGCGGTGTCGCGACCGGACTCCAGCGGAACTTCACGCCGGAACAGAAGGAGTCGCTCGACGCGGCCGAGGCCGCCGGAGTCTTCACGTACAAGACGGTCGAGCAGGGGGCCGCCACCAGCATCGTCGCGGCCGTCGCCCCGGAGTTCGCCCACACCGGAGGCCACTACCTCGACGGCGCACAAGAGGCCCACACCGTGCCGGACGACGCCGACCTCGCGCAGCACCCGCACGGCGTCAAGGAATGGGCGCTCGATCCCGCCACCGCCAGGCGGCTGTGGACTGTCTCGGCCGGCCTGCTTCGCACCTGATCTGTCGACACCGCAGCGTCCCGATCAGCGGTCAGGACGCTCCTGACGTCGTCTGTGACGGCTGGGTGGTGGAGCCCGGCGCGTTGGCCGGGGCCTGGGGCTGCTGGTGGCTGCGGGACGAGTGCTCGACGGCGTCGGACGCCAGCGAGGAGACGCTCGGCAGTACGTGGGCGTAGCCCGCTCCGAGCAGCAGAGCTGCGGCCGTCGCGGCGGTGGCGGTCCTGCGGGTTGTGGTGCCTACCCGCAGGAGCCCGCGTTCGCGCTGCCGCACCGGGTCGGGCTCGCGCTTGGGTTGGGACATGGGCCGGGCCTCCTTCGGGTGAAGTCGGTGCCGCGAAGCAGCCGTCCGGGCTCGCGGACGCCATGTTCGTCCGGGCTCGCGGACGCCATGTCTTAAGGGTGCGCCGCTCCGCGTCTGAAGGACGTCCGGGAAAGCTTCAGATGTGGCAAAGCCGGGCGACCGCGGCGGTGTCTGCCGCGCGCGCCCTGTCCTTGAGCCGATCCGGGGAGTCGTCGGCGTCGTCCTACGCTTGGTGCCGTGGAACAGGAAAGCGGCCCTCGGGCCGATCCCGACGCACTCACTGTGCTCATCGTCGAGGACGACCCCGGTCTCGCCGGGTCGCTGCTGCGCGGTCTGGACCGGGCTGGGTACCGGGCCAGCACCGTCGCCACCGCCCGGGGTGCACTCACCCACACGCCGTCGCCCGACGTGGTCCTGCTCGACCTCGGCCTGCCGGACATGGACGGCATCGAGGTCTGCCGCCTGCTGCGGCGCCGCTCGGACATGGCGATCATCGTGGTGACCGCACGCGGCGAGGAGGGCGACCGGGTCGCGGCCCTGGACGAAGGCGCCGACGACTATCTCGTCAAGCCCTTCGGGCTGGCGGAGCTGCTGGCGCGGATCAGGGCCGTGTTGCGGCGTACCCGCCCGTCCGGGCCGGAACTGCTGACCCACGGCCCGCTCGTCGTCGACCCGCGCACCCGCAAGGTGACGGTCGACGGGGAGGACGTCGCGCTGACCCCCAAGGAGTTCGACATCCTCCAGTGCCTCGCCGCCGATCCCGGCCGGGTCGTCACGCGCCAGGAGATCCTGGAGCGTGCCTGGGACGCGCATTGGTACGGGCCCACGAAGGTGCTGGACGTCCATATGGCCGCGTTGCGCCGCAAGCTGGGCGTGCCCGGACTGGTCGAGACGGTCTACGGGCGGGGTTTCCGTCTCGGCGACGGGGGCCGAGTGCGGTGACCCGCCGTATCGCGCTCAGCGTTCTCGCCCTGATCACGGCGATTCTGGTGCTCGCGGTGGTGCCGCTCGGGCTGCTCATGACGGAGCGGGAGCAGACCTCGTTCCGGGACCAGGCGGCCGCCAAGACCAGGTCGATCGCCTCCGCCGCCGAGGAGCACCTGTCGGACCGCAAGTCCGACGCGGCGGCGCGCGCCCTGCTCGAAGAGGCCCACGAGAGGGGCGACTGCGCGACCGTCTACGACAGCTCCGGCCATGTGCTGCTGTCGACTCCGTGCTCCGAAGTGGCCGAGGACGACTCCGCGGGGCTCGTCTCCTCCGAACTCGCCCACCCCGACACCCGGGTACTCCAGGACGATCAGTGGCTGACGACCGCCGTGCCGATCGGTGACGCCTCGGATCCCGTCGGAGTCGCCGTCCTGAGCCGGCCCGCGGATCCGCTGCACGACCGGATCCTGGCGATGTGGGGCTGGGTCGCGTTGATCGGCGTCGGCGGCCTCGGTACGGCCGTACTGATGTCCGTGCTGCTGGCCCGCTGGGTCGGCCGTCCGCTGCGGGTGCTGGACAAGGCGGCACAGCAGCTGGGGGAGGGGGCGCTCGACGCGCGGGCACCGGGTGAGGGAGGACCCCAGGAGGTGCGCCGCCTCGCGGCGACGTTCAACACGATGGCCGCGCGCACCGAGGCCCTGGTGCACGGTCACCGTGCCGTGGTCGCGGATGTCTCGCACCAGCTGCGCACGCCGCTCGCGGCGCTCAGACTGCGGCTCGACCTGCTCGCCGCGGATGCCGAAGGGGACACCGCGACGGAACTGGCCGACGCGCAGGGCGAGATCTCCCGGCTGTCCCGGCTGGTGGACGGCATGCTGGCGGTGGCGCGCGCCGAGCACGCGGTGCCGCGGCCGGTGCCGGTGCGGGTGGACCGCCTGGTGGCCGAACGGGTCGCGGCCTGGGAGCCCGTCGCCGACGCGGGCCGGGTCCGGCTCGCCGCCGACTGCCGGCCCGGGCTCTCGGCGTTCCTCGGCGAGGGCGATCTGGAGCAGGTGCTCGACAACCTGGTCGCCAACGCTCTGGACGCGGTTCAGGAGGGCGGCCGGGTCCTGATCACCGGCAGTCGGCAGGGCGGGACGGTTCAGCTGCGGGTCGTCGACAACGGTCCCGGGATGACGCGGGCCGCGCGGGAGAGCGCGTTCCGCAGATTCGGCAACCACGAGGCGACCGGCACCGGGCTGGGCCTGGCCATTGTCCACCGGCTGGTCACCGCCAACGGCGGCACCGCCGAATTGCTCGATTCGCCCGGTGGCGGGCTGACCGTCGCGCTGTCCCTCCCCGAGCCCCGACGGGGGCGTGACCGCGGAAGCGGCCGGTCCCAGCGCAGCGGCACGGCGACGAGCGACACCTGAATCCTTCGGGGGCGTGCAAAGGCGTGCCGGATCGTGCCGGGCGGTGCGGGTCGTGCCGGGCCGGCCCTTGATCCGTTCCCTCGTCCCCGGAACGCCCGTCGGCTCGCCCGGGACAGCTCGTGACACCTCGTGCCGCGGCCCTGACCTGCGTGTCTGCGGATCTTTGCGGGTTCTGAAGGATTCCTGAACCGGTTCCCGACGTCCGCTTGCGCAGTCTGGAGGGCGGATACCCACAGGTGTGGCCGCCGGAAGCGGAGCGCTTTCCGACGGCTCACCGACGGCCGAGGAGGAACCATGTCCCACCCCGACCACCCCACGCGGGCCGGTGCCGTGCGGCGCCGGGAGCGCGGCCTGAGCCGGGTAGGAAGCACAACCCGCTGGGTGGCCGTCGCGGCCGCGGCCGGTTCCGTGGCGCTCGCCACCGGATACGCCCAGGCACTGCCCGGAAAGTCCGCTCCGGCGTCCGGGCACGCTTCCCGGCCGTCGACGCCCGCGTCCGGCACGCCCAAACCTGCGTCGAGTACGCCCACCGCGTCGCGGCCCGGGGCGCACACGGCTGCCCCGTCCGGGACCCCCCGGCCCTCACGCACGACGCCGCACGCGACCGCGCCGAAGCGGCCGGCGACGACACATTCTGCAAACCCCGCACCCACCACCAAGAGCCCCACACCGACCCCGAAGGCCTCTCACACCACGTCGGGTGCGTCATGACCGCCGCCACGCAACCGGCGTCGGTCTCCTTCCGTGCGCTGGGCACGACCGCCTCGCTGCTCGTCACCGACCCGGGCGCGCTGGACGAGGCACGGCGTGTCCTCGACGCGGAACTGGCCGCGATCGACGAGGCGTGCAGTCGCTTCCGGCCCGACTCGGAGCTGTCGCGTGTCAACGCCGCGGCGGGCGCCGTCCGCCAGGTCGGCGCGCTGTTCGCCGAGGCGCTGGACGTCGCGCTGCACGCGGCCGAGACGACCGGGGGCGTCGTGGACCCCACGGTCGGAAGCGCCGTGAGTGCGCTCGGCTACGACGTGACGTTCGCCGCGCTGCGACCGCAGGATGTGAGCCCCGTCCGCGTGGCCGGACCGTCCGCGGGCTGGCGGGCGGTGGAATGGGACCGCGCCGCCCGGCGGCTGCGGCTGCCCGCGGGCATCTCGCTCGACTTCGGGGCGACCGCCAAGGCCCTCGCCGCGGACAGGGCTTCCCGCCGCGCGGCCGAGGCCACCGGCTGCGGTGTCCTGGTCAACCTCGGCGGAGACCTCTCCGTCGCGGGCCAGGCGCCGGCGGGCGGTTGGCGGATCGCCCTCGCCGACGACCATGCGGCCCCCGACACCGAGGACCGGCCCACGGTGAGCGTCACCGGGGGCGGACTCGCCACTTCCGGCACCACCGTGCGCACCTGGCGCCGCGGAGGACGCCAACTGCACCACATCGTCGATCCGGCGACCGGCGACATTCCCGCCCCGGTCTGGCGCACCGTCAGCGTCGCCGCCGGCAGTTGCGTGGCGGCCAACACCGCCAGCACCGAGGCCGTGGTCCTCGGTGAACGTGCCCTTGCCCGGCTGCGCGGGGCGGGACTGCCCGCGCGTCTGGTCCGCGTGGACGGAAGCGTCGAGCGGGTGTGCGGCTGGCCCGAGGACGCCGTGGGAGGTACCCGGTGACCGGACTCGCGACGCTGGCCGCCGCCGGCCCCAGCCCTCTGTGGTACGCCACCCGGGCGGGCGGCACCGTCGCCCTGGTGCTGCTCACCGCCACCGTCGCGCTCGGTGTCGCCGTGGGCGGCCGGTACGCGCCGCAGCGGATCGCCCGCTTCGAGGTGAGCGCGCTGCATCGCAACCTTTCGGTGCTGACCCTGGTCTTCCTGGCCCTGCACATCGTCACCGCGATCCTCGACACCTTCGTCCATCTGGGCTGGCTGGTGACGGTGGTGCCGTTCACCTCCGCGTACCGGCCGCTGTGGGTGGGGCTCGGCACGGTCGCGTTCGACCTGCTGCTCGCGGTCGCTCTCACCAGCGCGGTGCGGCTGCGCATGGGGCAGCGCCGCTGGAAGGCCGTGCACTGGCTGGCCTACGGTGCCTGGCCGGTGGCGATCTTCCACGCCGCCGGGACCGGCACAGACACCCGGCTCCCCCAGCAGCTCGCCCTGTACGCCGGGTGCCTCGCCCTCGTGGTGGGCGCCGTCTGGTGGCGGCTGTACCGGGCGGGTCCGGGCCGGGTCGCGGCACGGCTGTGGGCGGGGGTCACCGCGGCGGCGGTGCCGGTGGTGCTGGCCGCGTTCATGAACTCCGGCCCGCTGCAGCCGGGTTGGGCACACCGCGCGGGAGACCCCGCGCCCGCGCCCACGGTCGCCGTACACCCGGCGCCCGTGCCGGCCGACGACGGGGAAGGCTCCGAATGACAGACGCAATGACAGACGCGATGACCGACGCACGGACCGCCCTGCCGGTCGGCGACGGGAGCGACGGCAGGCTGGGCCCGTACGGCTCGAGGCTGCTGCACGGGTGGTACGCCACCGGCGGCGCGGCCGGACTGGACGAGCACCTTGGCCGGTACGGCCCGACTCCCCTGCCCGGTAACCCCGACGCGGCCGACCGGCTGGTGCGTGCGGTGGAGGACGCCGGGCTGACCGGCAAGGGCGGCGCCGCCTTCCCCACCGGCCGCAAGCTGCGCACCGTCGCCGCAGGCAAGGGCACCGCCGTGGTGGTCGCCAACGGCATGGAGAGCGAACCGGCCAGCAGCAAGGACGAGACCCTGCTGGATCTCGCCCCCCACCTGGTACTGGACGGTGTCGCACTCGCCGCCGCCGTGGTCGGCGCCGACGTGGCGCACCTGTGCCTGCCACGCACCAGGCACGACCAGGCACGCGCGCTGCGCGAAGCCGTAGAGGAACGCCAGAGGCTGGGCCTCGACCCGGTGCCGGTCCTGGTGCAGGAACTGCCCCACCACTATGTCTCCAGCGAGGAGACGTCCCTGGTGCGCTGGCTCAACGGCGGCGACGCCCGCCCCCTGGCCACCCCGCCACGCCCCTTCGAGAAGGGAGTCGGCCGCCGCCCCACTCTGATCGACAACGTGGAGACCCTCGCCCACCTCGCCCTGATCGCCCGCTACGGCCCCGACTGGTTCCGGGGCGCCGGACGCCCCGACGCCCCGGGCACCACCCTCGTGACCCTCTCCGGCGCGCTGCATACCCCGGGTGTGTACGAAGTGCCGATGGGCCTGCCGCTCGGCGAGGTGCTGGACGTCGCCGGCGGAGCCACCCAACCGCTCGGATCCGTTCTGCTGGGTGGCTTCTTCGGCAGCTGGCTGCCGGCCCAGCAGGCGCTGCGCGTTCCCTTCGCCAAGTCGGACCTGGCGTCGCTCGGCGCGGGACCCGGTGCCGGGGTGCTCGTGGCGCTGCCCGCCCACGTCTGCGGACTCGCCGAGGCGGCCCGGGTCCTCGGCTACCTCGCGGCACAGAGCGCACGGCAGTGCGGACCGTGCCAATTCGGGCTGCCGGCCGCCGCGGCGGACTTCGCGGAACTCGCGCACGGCCGTTGCAGCCCCGGCCGGCTGCAGCGGCTGGAGAGCCGGGTGGGGCTGCTCGCCGGGCGCGGCGCCTGCCGGCATCCCGACGGCGCGTCACGATTCGCCGCGACCGCCTTGCGGGTCTTCGCCGACGACGTACGGCATCACCTGATCCACGGGCCCTGCGCAGCGGCCGGATACGAACCTGTACTGCCGCTTCCACCTGCACCGGCACCGGACGACCGGGACTGGAGGTGATCGACATGACCGCCGCATCCAATTCCGGGGCGCGCACTCTCGGGATCGACCGCATCGCCTGCGACGGCTACGGCCTGTGTGCCGAACTCCTGCCGGAACTGGTCGAGTTGGACGAGTGGGGCTATCCGATCGTGGGATCGGCCCCGCTGACGGGCGAAGCCCTGGCGCACGCGCGGCGCGCGGTGGCGGCCTGCCCGGCACTGGCCCTGCGCCTGGACCGGGCACCTTCCGGCACACGCACCGGTTCGTGACCGTCCCCACCGCGCCACCGCTTCGTCCACCGCTGCCGCGTGACCCCGCGGAGTGGCGCTTTTCACAGGGGACTCTCACTGTCGGCGGAATCTCCGTGTGATGCCACCACTGCAACGCTGGATTCAGAGGACATTCAGAGGTTGACCACAGAACCGACTCAAACGACACACCAAAAGGGGCAACTCCCGGCATTTCCATGGTGTTTGGCTTCTTGAAGACCCGGATCGGCCGTCAGGATTCGTGTAGCGTCTGCCGCCAGCAAGCGCACCGCCTGTGCGGGATCGGGGGCATTGGTGTCACCCCCGCGCGAACGCACTCCTGGTGCGGCGGCTCCGACCGGCCTGCCCGCCCTGTGTGTTCCGCGGGCATGTCGATGCGAGGAGCTCACAACATGCTGAGGGACAAGGTGCCCACCGGGTGCAGTCCTGTCACCGCCCGATATGCCAGGTGGCTGGTCGTGGTCGTGACAGTGCTCGGCCTCACCGCCCTCCTGGCGCCCGAGGCCGTGGCCGCCGCGCCACCGATACCGGGATCACCACTGGACGCGTACCGCGAGCACGTGCCGTACGACGTCGGTTCCCACAAGATCGCACGGCTGGCCGCGCTCATCGCCTACGTGCTGATGGTCTCGACCGTCGTCCTCGGGGTGATGCTCAGGCTGCGGTTCATGCAGCGCGCCGTCAACAGAGCCACGTTCTACGGCGCCCACATGACGCTGGCGCTCTCGGCGATGATCTTCGGCGGCATCCACGGCCTGACCTTCCTCTACCAGCCGATCTGGCGGATCGGCTGGGCGCAGCTGACCCTGCCCTTCGAGGGCGGCGTCCAGCGAATACCGGTGGGCATGGGCATTCTCGGGACGGAACTGGCGATCGCCGTGGCCTGCTCGGTGTGGCTGCAGAACCGCCTCGGCTACCACCGCTGGCTGCGGGTGCACCAGTTCGCCTACGTGTCCTTCGCCCTGATCTGGCTGCATGTTTTCCTGGTCCACCCGGAACCGCGCCATCTGAACCTGGTCGCGGTCGGCGTGGCGTCGGGTGCCGGCACGGTCCTGGTGGCTTTCCTCATCCGCATCTTCCCCTCGCGCTCCAGGCTGCGCCAGCGGGCCTTCCCGAGTGAGGCCGGAGCCGCCAGGTGAACCCCTCTCATGCCGGGCAGCCGGCGGAACACTTCCCACCCAGGGCCCAGGAACACGGTCATGGGGTCGTACCGTTCATTCCCCATCAGGCACAGTCGGGCGTCGTGTACCCGGCGGTGGTGCCGAGCCCGCGGCAGGCTCCGGCCGAGCTCCCGGCCGTACCGGCGATTCCTGCCGAGTCGTTCGATCTGCCGCGTCCCGTACTGGTCCCGGAGGACGAGCCCGTCCGGATCAGCGTGGACAACAACCGCTGCCACATCTACGGGATCTGCCAGCAGGAGGCGCCCGAGGTCTTCCGGATCTCCGAGGGCGGTTCGCTGCACTACACCCGCGCCGTGCCGGCCCAGTTCGCGGCCAAGGCGCGTCAGGCCGCGCGGTGCTGCCCCATGCAGGCGGTCAAGATCGAGGGAGGGCGCACGCGCGCCCCAGGGACCGCCGGCGAGCGGCTTCCGGGACGTCCGCTGCGCAGCGGGGCGTCGGCGCGGGCGAGTCGCAGGCGCATCGTCGTCGCGGGCGCGGGACTGGCCGGCCTCAGCGCGGCGAGCCGGCTCAGGGAACGCGGCTTCGACGGGGAGATCGTCATGGTGGGCGAGGAGGCGCACCGCCCCTACAGCCGCCCGCCCCTGTCCAAGCAGTTCCTCTCCGGTGAACTGGCGGCGGAGCAGCTGGCGTTCAGGGCGGAGGAGGATCTGGACGCCCACTGGCTGCTGGAGACCGGCCTGGTCGGCCTCGACCTCTACGGATCGACCGTGCATCTGCGGGGCGGCGAGCGCCTCCCCTTCGAAGGGCTGGTGGTGGCCACCGGGGTGGACGCCAAGCGGCTTCCCGAGGCGCCGCTGTTCAGCGACCGCATCCGCACGATCCGCACCCTGGGGGACGCGGCCGCCGTCCGGCGGGCGATGGATGCCGTGCAGGCCCGCCACGTGGTGATCCTGGGCGGCGGATTCGTCGGCTGCGAACTGGCCTGCACACTCCGCGACCGCGGCCTGGACGTCACCCTCGTCGTGCACAGCGCGCCACTGCTGCGCAGAGTCCTCGGCGAGCGGGTCGGCACCGTGGTCGCCGACATCCAGGGCCGGGCAGGCGTCGACGTACGGCTCGGCACCAAGATCACCGACTGGCAGGACCACGGCGACATCATCAGGCTGCGCCTGGACGACGGCGATCTGATCGACGCGGACTTCGTCGTCCTCGGCCTGGGCAGCGAACCGCGCACGGAATGGCTGCGCGACAGCGGACTGGACGTCTCCGACGGTGTGCTGTGCGCCCCCACCTGCCACGCGATCGACCACTGGGGCCGGCCGACTCCGCATGTCGTCGCCGCGGGCGACGTGGCCCGCTGGCCCAACCTGCGCTTCGACGCCGAGCCGCGCCGCACCGAGCACCTCATCCACGCCGTGGAGATGGGCCAGCATGCCGCGGACGCGCTGCTGCGCGGTCCGGAGCGCGCAGCCCGCTTCGCGCCGGTCCCGCGCTTCTGGTCCGAGCAGCACGGCACCCGTATCCAAGCCGTGGGCATCCCCTCTCTCGGAACCGACGTGGAGATCACCGAGGGATCGCTGCGCGCCGAACGCTTCGTCGCCCGCTACACCCGCGACACGCCCCACGGCCCGCAGATCGTGGCAGCCGTCGCTTTCGACATGCCCCTGGAACTCCTCGACTACCGCGACCAGATCGGCCGCTCCCGTCCGCGCTCGCGGGCCTTGAACAGAAGGAGCCGACGATGAGCCGAGCCGGACGTTCTCGCAGCCGCCGCGCAGGCAGCCCGCCATCGGGTGGGCTGCTCCGCTGGTTCCTGAGCCTGCCCGCCCGCCTGCATCTGCGCTGGCTGGTGATCATCGTCGTGACCGCGGCGGTCATGGGCGCGTACGCCAGAGTCCTGGTCACCGCCGCGCCGATGCCACCGAGCAAGGCGCCGACCGCCCCCGCGGCCGCCGGGGAACACTCCGGCGCGGGCACCCCGAAGCCGACGAGGACGGGCCGGGACCACACCAGGCGGTGAGCCGTGTGCCGCGCCTCATCAAGCCGACGTCCGAAGCCCTGCCGGCCGCTCAGGTGGCCCGGCAGGGCCGGGAACAGGCCCAGCCCCCTCTGCCGCGGCCCTGGGCAGACGGAGGATCATCCGCGTTCCGCCACCCGGCCCGGGTGCCGCGGTGGCCGTGCCGCCGTGGGCGGTGACCAGTTCCCTGACCACGGCGAGGCCGATGCCGCTGCCGCCTCCCGATCGAGCGCGGGCGCCACGCCACAAGCGGTCGAAGACGTGCGGCAGTTCGTCGGAGGGGATGCCGGGACCGGTGTCGGCCACTTCTACGAGGGCTTCGGTGGGCGTGGCTGACGTGGTGACGGTGACGGTGTCGCCGGGGCGGCAGTGGCGGGCGGTGTTGCTCAGCAGGTTGCCGAGGGCCTGGTGCAGCCGGTCCGCGTCCGCGCGGACCGGCAACGGAGTGGGACCCGGGAGGGTGTGCACGGTCAGCCCCGCGGTGCGCAGCTCGGCTCCACGTTCGGCCACGGCGGCGACGGCCAGCGCGGTCAGATCGACCTCGGTCAGGTGCAGGGACAGCCGCGCCGACTCGGCCTCCGCCAGTTCCCCGAGGTCGCCGACGATGCGGCCCAGCCGCAGCGTCTGGTCGTGCAGGATGCCCAAGCGCTCGGCCGACGGCTCGGCATAGCCGTCGCGCAGCTCCTCGAGCCCGGCCTGCAACGAGGCCAGAGGCGTGCGCAGCTCGTGGGCGACGTCCGCGGCGAGCCGGTGGCGGGCCTGCTCGACCCGGCCGACGTCGTCGGCCATGGCGTCGAAGGCGCGGGCGAGGTCGCCCAGTTCGCCGGGCGCGTCGATCCGGGCACGCGCGGTGCGGTCGCCCGCGGCCAGCGCACGGGCCGAGGCAGCGACGCGGATCACGGGAGCGGTCAGGCGCCGCGTGACGAACCAGCTCACGGCCAGCGCCAGAGCCAGCGCACCGACGGCGGCCGCGGCCACCCAGCCCCAGGCGACGGACAGACCCGCGGACCCGGAGCCGGACGGGAAGACCAGGCGCACTGAGCCGACCGTGCTGCCGCCGACCACGACGGGGGCGCTCGCGCCGGGTCCCGAGCCGGTCATCTGCCCGTGATGCCCGTGCCCCGGGCCGGGCATGCCGTCCTCCGGCCCGGAACCGGATCCGCCGGAGACCACCTCGTCGTCCGCGTTGCGCACCGTGAGCACCGCCCCTGCTCCGGCGGCGATCGAACGGGCCGCCGACAGGTCGGCCGACGGCCATCCGTCCACGGCCCGGTAGGCGTCGGCGGCGGTCGCAGCCACCCGGGACGCGACGCGCTGACGGTCCGCCTGGTGGGCACTGCTCAGCCCGAGGCCGGCGCCGACGAGCGCCGCGACCGTCAACAGGGCCACGGACGCGAGGGCGACCACGGCGAACGCGGCGAACAGCCGTCGCCCGAGCGGCCCGAGGCCCCCGGACGGCCGCACGCCGGAGCGCGCCGAACCGAGCTCACGGATCACGGGCCCACCCCAGCCGGTACCCCACACCCAGCACCGTCTCGACCAGCTCGGAACCGACGTCCCCGAGCTTGTGCCGCAGGTTCTTCACGTGCGAGTCGATCGTCCGCTCGTACCCGGTGAACTCGTAGCCGCGCAACCGGTTGACCAGCTCGTAGCGCGAGTACACCCGGCCCGGCACCGAAGCGAGGGTGGTCAGCAGCCCCCATTCGGTGGGCGTCAGCTCCAGCGGTGTCCCGTCCAGCACGGCCTCGTGCCGGGCCTCGTCGATCCGCAGCCGGTTTCGGCCGTACGACAGGATCGGCGCCGCACCCGCCGCCGTACCCCCGGTTCGCTGCAGCACCGCGCCCACCCTGAGCACCACTTCGGTGGGGCTGAAGGGCTTGGTCACGTAGTCGTCGGCACCCAGCCGCAGCCCGTGGATGCGATCCTCGACGGTCGTACGCGCGGTCAGCACCAGCACCGGCATCCGCCCTCGCGCACGGGCCTCTCGCAGCACCTCCTCGCCGTCCACGTCCGGCAGTCCGAGGTCGAGCAGCGCCAGATCGACATCGCCCTCACCCAGCAGCCGCACGGCCTCGGCGCCCGAGCCGGTCGTGAGCACGCCGTATCCGGCGCGCTCCAGATAGCGGCGCAGCAGCTCGCGGATCTCCTTCTCGTCCTCGACGACGAGCACGGTGGCGGCCATGTCCCACATCTACCCGCCCCGCCTGCCTCCCGGCAGGGCCGAACAGTCCCGATGCGCCGGTCGGTTGGTCTCCATGCCGTCTCCACACGCGCCGCACAGCGACTGCAGGACCCGGCGCGACGGTGATGGTGCGGGACGCGAAGAAGCTCCCGCGGAGTCGAGGAGGTTCGCCATGAAGCGCAACACCAAGATCGCGACGGCGGTCGGCGCCGGCGCCCTCGCCGTCGGCGGTCTGCTGGCCGTAGGCCCGGTGGCGGCGGGCACCGACACCCCTCCGGCGCCGGGTTCCACCCTGCAGCAGCACATGATGACGGGGCGTCAGCACCACGCCCGGCAGCACAGTGACGGCATGCACGACACCCGCCGGCAGGGGGGCTGCACCAGGTACACCGTCCTCGCCCCGCAGGGCACCCTGACCGGGGCCCAGAAGGCCACACTGGCGCGGATGGCCGAGGAGGAGAAGCTGGCCCACGACCTCTACACGAGCTTCGCCGACCGTTACGACGTGCGGATCTTCGACCGGATCGCAGCGGCCGAGACCAACCACCTGACGGCCGTACGCACCCTGCTGAACCGCTACGACGTCACAGACCCGACCACGGGCAAGGGGACCGGCGACTTCCGCGACCCGGCCGTCCGGGCCACCTACGACCGGCTTCTGCACCAGGGCGACCGCAGCCTGTCCGCAGCCCTGAAGGCCGGCCGGACGGTGGAGGCCGACGACATCACCGCCCTGCGCCACGCCCTGACCGGGCTCACCGCCCCGGACGCACGCCAGGTCTACGGCAACCTGCTCGCCGCCTCGCAGATGCATCTGGAGATGTTCGAGCATGGAATGAGCGGCCCGTGAGCCGGTCACGGTCCCGACGTACGTCACTCCGGGGCGAGGAGGTCCTGGAGGGGGAGCAGGTCCCGTACGGCACTGTGCGAGAGCATGCCCCGGACCGGTGGGCTGGGGTTGGCCAGGGTGAGGCTGCCGCCGGTGTGGTGGATGGCCTGGCGGATGCCGAGGAGGGTGAAGAAGCTGGCGTCGTCGCAGCGAGTCACCTCGGACAGGTCCATGACGAGGTGTCGGCTGCCCTCGGCCAGCACCTTGGAGGTGAGCTCGCAGAGAGCGGCGATGGTGTTGGTGTCCAGCTCGCCGGTCAGGGCCAGTGTCATGAAGTAGTCGGGGGTGACGGGGGTGCGTTTCAGGGTCATCCGCAGACCCTTTCCCTCCTGATGCGGATCGGTTCCCACACCTGTCACCTCCTTCGGCCCGCGACCGGTTGCGCACCGCAACGTAGCTGCGAAGCATCCGGTACGAAACCCCTCAGCCCCTGCCTGGTCCGCGTCGTTCTCGCCAGACTGCGACGGACTACGGCCGCAAGCGAACATGTGCGAACGGCACGCAGCCAGTTGATGGCAGATGAGGGCGAAGACGGCTGACATGCGTTGGGATGGGCCAATTGACTCGAGCTGACTGCCAGTTAGGGATGCTATGGGCGATATGGCCACGTCAGCGTCGGCCGGCCGACGAGAAGCCGCCGAGCGCGCTCAACCCGAACACGCCGCTGTGAGCCGCGTGAACGGGTCCGAGACGGCCGAGGACCGCTTCCGAGGTCTTCTGGAAGCCGCCCCGGACGCCATGGTCATCGTGGACGACACCGGCACCATCAAACTCGTCAACGCACAGACCGAAGCCCTCTTCGGCTACCAGCACGACGAACTCCTGGGCCAGCCCGTCGAGATCCTCATTCCCGGTCGGTTCCACGGCCAGCACGCCGCCCACCGTGACGGTTACGCCGTCAACCGGCAGGTGCGTCCCATGGGAGCCGGTCTCGAGCTGCACGGACTGCGCAAGGACGGCAGTGAGTTCCCGGTCGAGATCAGCCTCAGCCCGCTGGAGACCTCGGAGGGTCTGCTGGTGTCCGCCGCCGTGCGAGACGTCAGCGAGCGCAAGGCCGCCGACGACAGGTTCCGTGCGCTGCTGGAGGCGGCCCCGGACGCCATGGTCATCGTGGACGACACGGGGACCATCAAACTCGTCAACGCACAGACCGAAGCCCTCTTCGGCTATCGGCGCGACGAACTCCTGGGCCAGCCCGTCGAGATCCTCATTCCCGGTCGGTTCCACGGCCAGCACGCCGCCCACCGTGACGGTTACGCCGTCAACCGGCAGGTGCGTCCCATGGGAGCCGGTCTCGAGCTGCACGGACTGCGCAAGGACGGCAGTGAGTTCCCGGTCGAGATCAGCCTCAGCCCGTTGGAGACCTCGGAGGGTCTGCTGGTGTCCGCCGCCGTGCGAGACGTCAGCGAGCGCAAGGCCGCCGACGACAGGTTCCGTGCGCTGCTGGAGGCGGCCCCGGACGCCATGGTCATCGTGGACGACACGGGGACCATCAAACTCGTCAACGCACAGACCGAAGCCCTCTTCGGCTATCGGCGCGACGAACTCCTCGGCCATTCGGTCGAGTTGCTCGTCCCCGCGCGGTTCCAGGGTCACCACACCCAGCACCGTGACGGATACGCCGTCAACCGGCAGGTGCGTCCCATGGGGGCCGGTCTCGAGCTGCACGGACTGCGCAAGGACGGCAGTGAGTTCCCGGTCGAGATCAGCCTCAGCCCGCTGGAGACCTCGGAGGGTCTGCTGGTCTCGGCCGCCGTGCGAGACGTCAGCGAGCGCAAGGCCGCCGAGGCCCGCATCAACCAACTCGCCGCGCTGGTCGAGTCCTCCCAGGACGCGATCCTCGCCAAGACCCTCGACGGCCGCATAACGTATTGGAACGCCGCCGCGCAGCGGCTGTACGGCTACTCGGCCGAGGAAGCCATCGGACAGCACGTGTCCATGCTGGCGCCGCCGGAACGCAAGGCCGAGATCACCGAACTGCTGGAGCAACTGCGGCACGGCGAGAGGATCGAGCACTTCGAAACGCTCCGCCTCACCGGCACCGGCCAGATGATCGACGTCGACGTCACCCTCTGGCCCACCCGCGGCCCCGATCACACCGTCATCGGCGCCTGCGCCATCATCCGTGACGTCAGCGACCGCAAGCGTGCCGAGGCCGAGCTCACCGCCCTGTACGAGCAGCAGAAGCACATCGCCCTCACGCTGCAACGCAGCCTCATGGGCACCCCACCCGCCATCCCCGGCCTCACCGCCGCCAGCCGCTACCGGCCCGCCACTCAGGGCGCCGGCGTGGGCGGCGACTGGTTCGACCTCATCCCGCTGGGCGCCGGGCGTGTCGGCATCCTGATCGGCGACGTCATGGGCCGCGGCCTGGAAGCCGCTTCCGTCATGGGCCAGTTGCGCTCCGCCGGGCACGCGCTGGCCAAGACGGGCATGCAACCCCGCCAACTCGTGCAGGCTCTGGACACGGCCGTCGCCGACCTCGGCGTCCCCGACCAGCTCGTCACCTGCTGCTACCTCGTCATCGCTCCGGACGCCGGATCCGTGACCCTCTGCTCCGCCGGCCACTTGCCCACCCTCGTCGCCAGCCCCAGCGGTGGCGTGTCCAGACTGCCCACCCCCGTGAACCCGCCCCTTGGTGTGGGGGACATCCTCTACCAGCAGTCCAGTGCGGCCATGCCGCCCGGCGCCACCCTCGTGCTCTACACCGACGGCCTGGTGGAAACCCCGGGCAGTGACATCGAGTGCCAGATCGACAAGCTCACCGCCGCTCTCAGTACCGCCTTCGCCCGCGTCACCACCCTCGAGGAAGCCGCGGACCACCTGCTCGTCAGCCTGCTTCCGGATGCCGAGAGTCACAACGACGACGTCACCCTCCTCCTGACCCAGCTCCCTGACGCGCCGCTGCACACGGCCCGCGCGGAACTGCCGGCCACCGCCTCCACGGTCTCCGTGGGCCGCACCTTCGTGACCGAGGCTCTTACGGGCTGGGACTGCTCCCACCGGGTCGACGACGCGCAGCTCCTGGTCTCCGAAGTCCTCACCAACGCCATCCAGCATGCGTCGGGTCCCATCACCCTCAACCTGAGACACACCGTCGTCGAACTCGCCATCGAGGTGAGCGACCTCAGCCCTCACCTGCCCCAGCCACGGCTGGCAGATCAGGATGAGGAGTCAGGGCGCGGCCTCATCCTCGTCGACGCCCTGGCCGACGCCTGGGGCGTCCGACCCGACGAGCGGGGCAAGACCACCTGGCTGACCCTCCGCCTGTGAAGGACGGCCTGCCCACCTGTGTCAGTCGGCCGCTTCGACGTACGACGCCAGATTGGCCAGCGAGGAGGCGATCCCGGCCTCGTGGGCCGCTTGGTCGATGCCAGGTGGCACGTCCGTCGCGGTGACGGTCACCTCGGTTCCGGCACCGGCGGAAGCGAGGTGCCAGGTCATCGTCATGGTGCCCGCGTACGAGGGGTCGTCGGCCTCGAACCTCGCTTTCTGCACCATGCGCTCCGGCGGCACCAGCTCCGCAAAACTGACGTCGACGACATCCGTCGCGTCTGACGTCTTGCCGGGGCTGTCCAGGGCGTCCAGGTAGGTGAGGACCATCCGAAACCCGCCACCAGGCCGGGGATCCCACCGCTCGACCCGCCCCCGCATACCCTCCGGTGGCAGCCAGGCCTCGAGGGACTCCCGGTCGAGGAGAGCGCCGTAGACGGTCGCCGGTGGTGCCGCGATCAGCCGGCTGGCGCGGTCGCTTCTGCTCATGGCCCGAGTCTAGGGCTGCAGAGGTTGCGGTCGCTTTGCGTCGACGGTGAACTCTTGTCCAGCGCGGACGTGCTGTGACGGTCGGCGGATCGGCCGGCTCACGCCTGGAACTCGGTGAGATCGATGGCGTGAACGTGCAGTGGGTAGCCGTACACCGGGTGTGTCGTCTCTCGCTCGGGCGCCATGCCGAGCTTGCGGATGACGTTCTCGGAGGCGTCGTCCCCCATCCGGTTGATGCTGATGACGCGGTCCAGGCCGCGGTCCTGGAGCGCGAACTCCAGCGTGGCGTGCGCGGCTTCGGAGGCGTATCCCTGGCCCCAGAACTGTGAGCCGAGCCGCCAGCTGATCGCCACCGCGGGTATCACCTCCGGCAGGAACTCCGGCACGGACAGTCCCGTGAAGCCGATCAGTTCGCCCGAGGCCAGCAGCTCGACGGCGAAGAGCCCGAAGCCCTCCTCGTCCCACTCCTCCTCCCAGCGCTCGATGGCCTCGGCCGTGTGGTCCAGGTCGCGCACCGAGCCGTCGTCGATCCAGCGCATCACACGCGGGTCCGCGTTGATGTCCGCCATCGGCGCCAGGTCGTCGTCGTGCCAGCCACGGAGGAGGAGACGGGGTGTACGGATCTCGGTCATGGGCCCATCCTGCCCAACGCAAGGACCTCATCGGTAATCGGGCGCTCGCCCGCGTTCAACGAAGCGCCGGCCCCTCGCAAGCGTTTTGGACGAAGACCTCGAAGGGTTGCTCACGCCGGAGCCCGAGGCTCGGTGGTCCCGCTCGCGAGGTGTCTGCCGACGGCCCAGCGGCCGACCAGAAGGTCAGTTCAGGCCATGGACGCCGCGCGCCGCCTGCGTACAGGTGCGAGGGCCTCGGTCCACTCCACGACGCGATCGAGCAGTCCGCTCAAGGCGTGCGTGCTGAACTCACTCGGCGCGAACACGGAGAAGTTCTCGAAGTCCGTGGCCAGGTGAAGCGAGACCTGTGCCGGGACGTCGGCGAGTCCGAGCAGGCCACACATCTGCCGCAACTGGGCCGCCGAGCCTGCGCCCCCGACGACACCGTAGGAGACGATCCCGGCGGCCTTGTCGGCCCATTCGGCAAAGACGAAGTCGATGGCGTTCTTGAGCACGCCCGGCATCTGGTGGTTGTACTCGGGCGTGACGAAGACGAATCCGTCGAACCCGTCGACGGTTCGCACCCACGCCTGCGCCTCGGGCCCACCCGCCCCACCCCGGGCGGGTGGAACCGCCTGGTCGAAGTGGGGAAGGCGGAAGGCGGCGAGGTCGACCAGTTCGAACTCGGCGTCGCCGCGCCGCCCCGCGATGTCGTGGACCCACCCCGCGACCTGGTCGCCGAGCCGGCCCGGGCGGGTGCTGCCGAGGATGATGCCGATCCTGTTCACTGTCCTGTCTCCTGTCGCGAAGGTGGGGCGACCCGTGGAGTGCCCTGGAGCACCCGGTCGCCGTCGTGTTCGGCAGTTCGCCGTCACGCAGACCTACGGGGCAGCGCCCGCGATCGTCAGGACGACGGCCGGCCCGCGTCGCCGGCTGACATTCGTGAGTGCTGTGTCGTCGTACGAACGAGGAGACGCGTATTCGGTGAGTGAAGGGAACGGGACCGATGAAGACCACAGGCGGACGCGACGAGCCCCCGGCGCGGCCGGACGACCAGGTGCTCGAGTCCGAGCGCCGCGCCCTGGCCAACGTCGCCTATCGCCTCCTCGGCTCGCTGACCGAGGCGGAGGACGCGGTCCAGGAGGCGTACACCCGCTGGTTCGCGCTTGCCGAGACGCGACGTGAGGCGATCTCCTCTCCAGGCGCCTGGCTGACCACCGTCGTGAGCCGGATCTGCCTCGACCAACTCCGTTCGGCACGCGTGCGTCGCGAGCGCTACGTCGGCGAATGGATCCCCGAGCCGCTGCCGGTGCGCGCGGAGTGGAGCGAGCTCTCCCTCGGATCGGTGGCGAACGATCCGGCCGACCACATCACCTTGGACGAGTCCGTCGAGATGGCGTTCCTGGTCGTCCTCGACTCGATGACGCCGGCCGAGCGCGTCGCGTTCATGCTGCACGACGTGTTCCGTGTGCCGTTCAGCGAGGTGGCCGGCATCGTCGGCCGTACACCCGGGGCCTGCCGCGAACTGGCCTCCGCGGGTCGCCGGCGAGTGGCTGCTGCACGTAGCCGTGGTGCGGCGGCGCCGCGACGTGCCGCGATCGTGCGTGACTTCCGGCAGGCGTGGCAGGCCAAGGACGTGGATGCCCTCGTCCGGCTGCTCGACCCGTCGGTCGTCGCGGTCGCGGACGGTGGGGGTCGCGCGATGGCGTCGCCGGTTCCGGTCCAGGGACGGCGGGCCGTGGCGGAGTTTCTGGTGCGCCTGGCGGGTCTCGCCGATCGGCTCGACCTTCTCGAACGGACCGTCAACGGCCAGCCGGGTCTCGTCGCGATGAAGGACCGCGACGTGCTGACGGTCTACGCCTTCGACATCGACGACGACCACATCCAGCGGATCTGGGCGATCCGCAACCCGGACAAGCTGCGGCCTTGGGCCGGATGACCGCCTGGCCCGGCCGGCCCGCCTGCTCGGCTCGGCCCGACGGGCGCTGACAACTCGCCCTGCTGCTCCGTCGACTTGGCGGACCGGTCGCGCGTCTCGCCGGAGCGGTGTCCGAACCGGTCTCATCCAGATCTCAGAAAGGGACCACCATGGCATTCACCGCCCACACCCTGCACCTCACCGCTCGCGGCACGGACGAAGCCTCCGGCTGGTATCAGAAGGCGTTCGGAGCCGAGGAACTCACCAGGCTCGTGGTGCCCGGCGGCCGGCTGATCCACGTCCAGATCCGCATCGGGACACTCACCCTGATGCTGGCCGACGAGTTCCCTGAGCTGGAGTCCTACGGACCACAGCACTTCGGCGGCACCTACGGTGCCATCTACCTGCATGTCGACGATGTCGACGCCGCCTGGCAGCGGGCCGTGCAGGCCGGCGCCACCGTCATCCGTCCGCTGAACGACACCTTCTGGGGCGAGCGGGAGGGGCAGCTGCTCGACCCGTTCGGTCATCGCTGGGGGCTGACGCAGCATCTGCGCGACGTACCGCTCGCTGATCTCCAGGAGCTCACCACCGAAGCCTTCTCAGGGCTCAGCCGAAGGTGAATCTCTGCCTGGCCACGGGCGGGCTGTCGGCCGCGGCAGCGGTCAACGGCAGTCCCGATACGCGTCGCACACTCCCACCACCTGCGAGGATGCGGCGCCGACAGGGCTCGCGGCGTCGTCGATCCGTCCGCCCGGCGTGTGACGGCCGGGGCGCGGTGACCGGAAGTGACACCGGTAGGGGGCTGTGCCGCAACCGCTCTGGCTGAAAATGTGTCTCATCACGCGTGGTCCAGCCGCTCCGGAGCTGGTCATGCACGGCGGCACGCCGGCCAGGGGGACGATGTGAGCACATGGGTAGTGCCCGGATACACCGAGTCGCTCGAGCTCGGGTCGGGGGCGAGCGGGCGTGTCGTACTGGCCGTGCACGCGGAGACCGGCGTTCCGGTCGCGGTGAAGTACCTCAGCGAGTCCCTGCGCATGCGGCCGGGCTTCGTGCACGAGTTCCGCGCGGAGGCGCGCCTGCTCGGCGGGCTGCAGAGCCTGCACGTGTCCGACTTGTACGAGTACGTGGAGAGCCCGTTCGGCGCCGCCATCGTGATGGAGCTGGTGGACGGTGTCTCGTTGCGGGCGCTGCTGACCCGGCAGGGCCCACTCGAACCCGAGGCCGCGCTCGTCGTCCTCAAGGGATCACTGCTGGGTCTGGCCGACGCGCACGGCATCGGCGTCGTCCACCGCGACTACAAGCCCGAGAACGTCCTGGTGGGGACGGACGGATCGTCCAAGCTCGTCGACTTCGGCATCGCGGTGGACGCCGGAACCAGCGCCGGCGTGGCCGGAACCCCGTCCTACATGGCCCCCGAGCAGTGGACCGGAGCGCCCGCCTCTTCCGCCGCGGACGTGTACGCGGCCACGGCCACCTTCTTCGAGTGCCTGACGGGACGCAAGCCGTACACGGGCGACAACATCGCCGAACTGGCTCTGCAGCACGTCGACGCCCCCGTCCCCGTCGAGGAGGTCCCCGCGGCGGTGCGTGAGCTCGTCCGCCGCGGTCTGGCCAAGGAACCGGCGGAGCGGCCGGCGCAGGCCGCGGCCTTCGTGAGGGAACTGGAGGCGGTCGCCGGCGCCGCCTACGGACCCGACTGGGAGCAACGCGGCCGCGCCCGACTCGCCGCCCTGGTGGCACTGCTCGCGCTGCTGCTGCCCTCGGCCCGCACCCCCCGGACCACTACGGACACCGCACGTACGGTCCTCAGCGGGCAGCCGCGCCACGGCTGGGTCCGATCGTGGCTGCCCGGCCGGCCCGGGATGCTCGTGGCAGGTGCCGCCGCGCTCCTGGGCATCCTTCTCACCTACGGCATGCACTACGCCTCCGGAGCCGCTGCGCAGCAGGCGGCGCAGGCCCTGGCCACCACCAGTGCCCAGCCCGGCACCCAGTCGGCGGCGCCTGCCGCTCCGCCCACCGCACCCACCGCGTCCGGTGCCCTGTCGCCGTCACCCGCGCTGTCCCCCTCGGGTGCGGCGGCCACCGACACCGGTGAGCCGCCCCAGGCTTCCGCCACCGCGTCCGTCGCCCAGTCGACGACGCCCAGTGGGGCGGCCACGACCGCGGCACCGACGACATCCCCCGCCACCTCGCCTGCCGCTCCCGCCGTCAAGGACGTCGCGGTGTCGGCCTTCCAGCAGACAGGACCCACGACCGCCACGGCAACCGTCGACGTCACCACGGACGGGACGGGGCCGCTCTCCATCACCGTGTCGTGGTTCACGAGCAACATCGGCATCCAGCTCGGCTCACCGGACGGCACGTCCCAGACCTTCCAGCGCAGCGGGGCCACCCACTACACGATCACCGTCGACCACACCTTCCAGAACGACGGCTGCTACTGGGCGGTTCAGGCCACAACCGCCCCCGCGGCCGCCGGCGGAGGGGCTTCGCAGCAGATCCTGACCAGACAGTGTGAGATCCGATGACCGCTCAGAACGACGCCAGTCCCACGCCCGCCGAGGAGGGGGAGCCGACCCAGGTGCTCGCACCCGCCGACGCACACGGCACCACCCAGCAGCTCGGCCCTGCGGACGGCCACGCCCCGAACGACGAACTCTCCCGCACCGACTCCGAGTACAGCGCCACCGTGCTGGCCAGCCACTGGATCCAGCGGCCCGAACCGGACGACACCCTCGTCGAACAGCCCTCGACGGAGACTGTGTCGGCGCGGCCCGACCGTGTCGAAGGCACCGTGCTGCGATTCGGCCCGGGCGTGACCGCCGCCATCGCGCACCGCACCCTCCGGACACTCCCCACCATGTCCACGCCTCCCACACCCCCGAGGCCGAGACTGCGCAAACACGTTCTGCCGGCCCTGGTGGTGCTTGCCGTCCTCGCTCTCCTCGCGTGGCAGCGTTCCGGGCAGTCCGTGGTGGTCGACAGGGTTGCAGCCACGGCCCGGCCGGCGGTTCTGGGATGCGACGACACCGCGGACGTCGTGGGCCTTGTCACCACGAACGGCCGTGCGGGCACCCTCACTTATCGCTGGGTGCGAAGCGACGGTACGGCGTCCGGCGTCCTGCGCGAAGTGATGGTCCGGGGGCAGACACAGGCACACCTTCACCTGCGGTGGACCTACCGGGGCAAGGGCCACCGCACGGCACAGGCCGAACTGCGCATCCTCACCCCTGTCCACCGGGCGGTCACCACTCACTTCACGTACGACTGTCCCTGACCGTTGGCGCAGGACATCCAGGAGTGTCGCGCCGGCCGGTGGCCGCACCGCGGAGCAGGGCAACGTTCGGGCCGGTTCGGCAGTCGTAGGGGGTGACATACACCGGCCTGCCGTGCTTGCCGCCAACTGCCGTCGCTCGGCGGGTGGTTGGGAGCACGATGCAGCATCCCGTGGAGGAATCATGAGCCGCTTCGCCGAACCGATGGGCGACAGACAGGCCGGCGGTCGCGAGACCTCCCCGCCCGTCCCCGCGGTGGGTGTCCTGTTGCGCAAGCCTGCCGGGATCGCGAGTCGGCGCGCTGCCGTGGTGGGGGCCGTCGCCGTGCTGCTGGCGGGAGTCGGGGCGTCGGCTGATGCCGCGTCCGGCACCGTGCTCAGCGAGCCGGTGGTCAGCGGAGCCGTCGTCAACTCCGGGCATGACGTCATCGTGGGGATCACGCGCAACGTGGTGTTCCCGGTGACGGTCACCGGATCCGATGACTCCGGCCTGTCGTTCGTCGATGTGGATCTGAAGGGACCGCACGGCGGTTTCTACACCACCGACGCGTTCTGCGAGACCGCGACGGCGTGCACGACGACCTTCACTGTCAACGCGCACCCGGCCCCAGGCAGCGACGATCCGGTGGACCTGGCCAACGCCAACGCGGGAACCTGGTCGGTGGACGCCTTGGCCGACGCCAACGGCGGCGATTCCGTCTTCGCCCCGGGTGTGGGGTCGTTCGGCCTCAAGCGTGCCGCGCGTCTCACGGCAAACGCCGCACCCGAACCAGTGGCCAAGGGCGCCCGTATCACCGTCACCGGCAAGCTGGTGCGGGCCAATTGGGACACCTACCGGTATGCGGGATACGCGGGCCGAGCCGTGAAACTGCAGTTCCGTCCGAAGGGCAGCAGCACGTACACCACGGTGGCCACGGTGAACACCAGCAGTACCGGAACCTTGCGTACCACCGTCAAGGCGGTCAAGGACGGCTACTGGCGTTGGAACTTCACCGGCACCGCCACCACCGGGCCGGCCAAGGCCCCCGGTGACTACGTAGACGTACGCCCCTGAACCGGGTGCGCAGATGCTCGGCTCCCCTCAGGAAGCGGCGGCCGGACCACGCGTGCCCGGTCCGGCCGCCGCTCGTCCCTGAGCGGCGATCAGGCCGTGGTGTCCTCCTCGGGGGCGAGCAGAAGCGCTGTTCGGCCGGCGTGCGCCACGGCGTCGCTGACACGCGGGTTGAAGAACGCCTCGACGGATCCACGGTGATGAGGACTCAGAACGATGAGGTCGGCCGAGAACTCCTCGGCCGACTCCGAGATCGCGGTGGCTATCTGGGTGGTCAGGCCTCTGACCAGGACGCCCTCGGTCTTGACGCCCTTGTCACGCAGGATCGCCACGGCCTCGTCGAGGACGGCCTTGGCGTCGGTGTCGTCTTCGAGGGGCACGACCGTGGCCAACGAGGCGGCGGATGCGACTACATGGAGGACCCGGACCTCGGCGCCCGACGACTCGGCCATCTCTGCGGCGAGACGTACGGCGGAATACCGGGCGGGGCTGGGATCGACGGCGACCAAAATGCGCTGGAACATGAGCTCGTGCTGCCCTTCTGGAAGGCATGGATGATCTTCGGGTGATCAAAGACGCCGGGAGTGGCGTCGTGGAGATCAACATCCGGCACGGTCCGATGCTTCCCGGGGTACCGCGTCGTGCTCGTCCTGTACTTCAGGAACTCAACGGCGGACGAGCGCCAGCACCTCGTCCCGCACCCGGGCCAGCGTCGCCCCGTCCGCCGCTTCCACATTGAGCCGCAGCAGCGGTTCGGTGTTGGAAGGGCGCAGGTTGAACCACCAGGCGGGGGTGGAGACGGTCAGCCCGTCGAGTTCGTCGACGGTGGCCGCGGTGTGCGCGGTGAAGTGGGTGCGTACGGCCGCGAGGGCGGAGCCGGGGTCGGGGACGGTGGTGTTGATCTCCCCGGATGCCGCGTAGCGCTGGTAGCGCTCGACCAGGTGGGACAGCGGCTCCGGCTGTGAACCGAGGGCGGCGACGACGTGGAGTGCGGCGAGCATGCCGGTGTCCGCGTTGTAGAAGTCGCGGAAGTAGTAGTGCGCCGAGTGCTCGCCCCCGAACACCGCCTGCGTGCGGGCCATTTCGGCCTTGATGAAGGAATGGCCCACCCGTGTGCGGACCGGGGTGCCACCCAGCTCGCGGACCACCTCGGGCACGGTCCGTGACGTGATCAGGTTGTGCAGCACGGTGCTTGCCGGGTGGTCGGCCAGCAGCCGTGCGGCGATCAGCGCGGTGATGGCGGAGGGGCTCACCGCCTCGCCGCGTTCGTCGACCACGAAGCAGCGGTCGGCGTCGCCGTCGAAGGCCAGGCCCAGGTCGGCCCCCGTTTCCCGTACGACGCGCTGCAGGTCGACGATGTTGGCGGGCTCGAGCGGGTTGGCCTCGTGGTGGGGGAAGGTGCCGTCGAGTTCGAAGTACAGCGGGACGATCTCCACCGGCACGTCGTGGAAGACGGCCGGCACGGTCAGTCCGCTCATGCCGTTGCCGGCGTCCACCACGATGCGCAGCGGGCGGACGGCGCTCACGTCGACCAGGTTCAGCAGGTGGGCCGCGTAGTCCTTCAGCATGTCCCGCTGCGTGATCGAGCCCGTAGGGCGGCGCGGGGCGGGCAGTCGTTCGCCGGACGCCCAGCGTTCGACGAGCGTGCGGATGGCGTGCAGCCCGGTCTCCTGGCCGATCGGTGCCGCACCGGCCCGGCACATCTTGATGCCGTTGTAGCGGGCCGGGTTGTGGCTGGCGGTGAACATCGCGCCGGGCAGGTGCAGGGCGCCGCTCGCGAAGTACAGCTCGTCCGTCGAGCACAGGCCGATCTCGGTGACGTCGGCGCCCTGTCCGGTGGCGCCCTCCGCGAAGGCGCGGGCCAGCGCGGGTGAGCTGGACCGCATGTCGTGGCCGGTCACGATGGCGGCGGCACCGGTCGTCTCGACGAAGGCGGCGCCGAACAGCCGGGCGAGCCCCTCGTCGAGCTGGTCCGGGACCAGGCCGCGGACGTCGTACGCCTTCACCAGGGCGGACAGGTCGACGCCGGGTCTGTCGTTCATCGGGGGTACTCCTCGTAGGTCGTCCATACGGCGGTGTCCTGGGGGACCTCGCGGCCGTCGAGCGGTGCGCTGGACAGCAGCACCCGCGCGCCGTCGTCCAGCGGGACGGGGCGCGGCGAGAAGTTGACCAGGCAGCGCAGCCGGTCCGACCGGTCGAAGGCGAACCACTCGCCGCCCGCGGGGCCCTGAAGGTGCAGCACGGTGTCCGGGGCGGGGTGGTCGCGGCGCAGACGCAGTGCCGTCCGGTACAGCGCGAGCATGGAGTGTTCGTCGGCCTGCTGCGCCGCGACGGTGAGTTCGGCCCAGTCGGCGGGCTGCGGGAACCAGCAGTCCTCGGGCGCGGCCTCGGTGAAGCCGTACGGAGGGGCGGTGCCGGACCAGGGGAGCGGCACCCGGCAGCCGTCGCGTCCGCGATGGCGGTGCTCGGAGCGTTCCCACAGGGGGTCACGGAGCCGGTCGTCGGGGATCTGGGCCTGCGGCAGGCCCAGTTCCTCACCCTGGTAGACGTAGGCCGCGCCGGGCAGCGCCAGCATCAGCAGGGCCGCCGCACGGGCACGCCGCTCACCGAGGCGGCCGCCCCCGTACCGGGTGACCGGACGGATCGCGTCATGGCTGGAGAGGACCCAGGTGACGGGAGCGCCCACCGCCTGCATGGCGCGTGCCGACTGCTCGACCACCTCGCGCATCGCCGGTCCGTCCCAAGGGCATTCCAGGAAGGCGAAGTTGAAGGTCTGCTGCATCTCGCCCGGGGCGACGTAGCGGGCCAGCCGCTCGCGGTCGAAGATGCCCGCCTCGGCCACCATCACGCGCTCGGGCGGGGCCACCGCCCCTGCGGGAGCGGGGTGTTGGTCCAGCAGGGTGCGCCAGGTCCTGAAGAGCGGGTGCAGTTCCTCCTGGTCGTAGTAGGGCATGAGGTGGTTGCGGTGGACGTCCTGGTGCTGGCCGGGGCCGGCGTCGGGCAGGCCATCGGCCTTGAACAGGGTGTGAGCCACATCGACGCGGAAGCCGTCGACACCATGGTCCAGCCAGTGCCTCAGGATCCGTTCGAAGTCGGCGACCACCTCCGGGTGGCGCCAGTTGAGGTCGGGCTGCTCGGGCGCGTGCAGGTGCAGGTACCACTGCCCGGGGAGGCCGTCGGCCTCCTCGACCCGGGTCCAGGCGGGGCCGCCGAAGGCGGACTGCCAGTCGTTGGGCGGCAGTTCGCCCTTTTCGCCGCGCCCTTCCCGGAACATGTACCGCTGCCGGGCGGGGGAGCCGGGTGTGGCGGTGAGCGCCTCGCGGAACCAAGGATGCCGGTGGGAGGTGTGGTTGGGGACCACGTCGACAAGGACCTTGATCCCGAGGGCGTGTGCCTTCGCCACCAGGGTGTCGAAGTCGGCCGGTGTGCCGAGGTCTGCCGCGACGCCGGTGTGGTCGGCGATGTCGTAACCGCCGTCCGCCAGTGGCGAGGGGTAGAAGGGGGTGATCCACACCGCGTCGACGCCCAGCTGTGCCAGGTGATCCAGCCGGGCGGTGGCTCCGGGCAGGTCGCCGGTGCCGTCGGCGTTGCCGTCCGCGAAGGCGCGCGGGTGGATCTCGTAGCAGACCGCCTCCCGCCACCACGGGACGGGACCGGCGGGTTCGGGTACCGCCGTCATCGGGCGCCTCCGACGGGAACGGGGGTGGTGAGGGACACGGTGCGGCCGCTCTGCGCGGACCGGGTCGCCGCCCGGGCCACGGCCACCGCGGTCAGCCCGGCCGTGGCGTCGGCCTGCGGGGTGCCGCCGTGCACCGCGCAGTGCAGGAGGTCTGCCATGGCCGCCCGCACGCTCTCGGCGTACACGTGCTGTTTGCGGTCCTCCCCGCCCAGGTCCACGACGCAGTCGACCCGGTGCGGGACGCTGCGCGTGACTCCCCGGCCGCTGGCCGGCCGGGCGGGGCCGGCGTCGCGCGCCACGGACACCGTGATGCGCTCCTGGCCGTGCGGCCGCAGCCCGGGAACCGCGAGCAGTTCGCCGGCCCGTGCGGGCAGTGCCTCCCAGCGGGCCGCGCCCGCCTCGTCGGTCCACGCGGTGATCGTGGCGTACGTCGGGATCCAGCCGGTGACGCGGGCCTCGGCGAAGCCGTAGTCGAGCCGCATCAGCTGACGCTCGGCCCGGTGGGCGTGGGTGAAGGAGTGGGTGTGGGTGGCGACCGCGCCGCCGGGGTGGACGGCGGTGGCCACCACGATGTCCACCGGTCCGCCGTCCCGCCGCACCTCGGTGCCCTGCACCTGGAGCGGGTCGCTGCCCATCAGGGCGTTGGCGGCGTCGAAGAAATGCACGCCGTGCTCGACGTGGATGCCGCCGCTGTGCGCCGCGTCCCAGAACCAGTGGCCGTCGTCGAGGTCCTCGTCGGAGGCGTCGTTCTCGAAGGCGAACCGCCGCAGCGGGTCCAGGAGTTGCTCCTGTCCGAGCCGCTTCAGCAGCCGCAGGACCGGGTTGTAGCGCAGCACGTGGTCGACCACGAACACACCTGGCGAGCGGCGGCTCTCCACCTCGACGCGCACGGCGTCCTCGACGGTGAGCGCCATGGGTTTCTCGCAGAAGACGTGCTTGCCCGCGCGGAGGGCGGTCACCGCGGCGTCCGCGTGCGCGGCCGGCGGGGTGGCCAGGACGACCACGTCGACGTCCGCCAGCGCGACCACCTCCTCCACGCTCGTGTGGACGGCCGCGCCGCAGCGGCCGGCGAGCGTCTGCGCCCGCTGCCGGTCGGCGTCGGCGCAGGCGGCGACCCGGACATCGGGAAGGTCGCGTACGGCGTCCAGCACGAACGTGCCGAAGGCTCCGCAGCCGACCAGTGCGACGGCGTGCCCGGCGGGGCCGTGCATCATTCGGACCGGTCCAGTCGGGCCACGCCGATGTGCGCGTCCGCCATGCCGTAGAAGACGTAGCGCACGCCGTCGATCTCCTCGATCGCGGTCGGGAAGACCACGTTGGGCACGGTGCCGGATCGTTCCTCCTCGGTCTCCGGGGCCATCAGCGGCTCGGAGGTGCGGGCGATGACGCGGCTGGGGTCGGCGGGGTCGAGGATCATCGCGCCGGCGGCGTAGTTGACCGTCTGGGCCTGCGCGAAGGGGTCCTCGATGGTGCCCGAGACGCCGTGGTGGATCAGCAGCCACCCCTCGTCGACCCGGATCGGAGCCGGACCGGCGCCGATCTTGAGCTCTTCCCAGGCGTACTCGGACAGGGCGACCAGGCGGTGGTGGCGCGGCCGGGTCAGGGCGCTCAGGTCCTGCTTGACCTCGTCGACGGATACGTACGAGATCCAGATGCCGGGGCGCTCGTCGCTCACGCCGGCGGGCAGGTGCACGCCCTCGCCGGGACGGAACCAGCCCAGGTCCCACATCGGGCGGTGCAGCATGGCGTAGCACATCGTGCCGTCCGGGCCCGGCACGGGCTCGGGGAAGTGCACGACGTCCTTGTTGGGGAAGAGGTTGAGGTCGGTGTCCAGGTCGGGCTGGTAGGCGAACTGCAGGGGGCCGAGGCGCTCCCAGTCGACCAGGTTCTCGGAGACGGCGAGGGCGGGCTTGGGGCCGAGCGGCCCGTAGGCCACGTACGACATGACGTGCCGGCCCAGATCCTCGATCCAGGTGGTGCGGGGGTCCTCCACGCCGGCGTTGTTCTTGCCGCGTTCCCAGCCTGCGTCGGGTGCGAGGACGACGCCGCGGCGCTCGACGCCGGTGGGCACGCCGTTGTCCAGGGTGACCTCGGCGAGGCCGACGCGGGAGACGTTGCCCTCGGACACGAGCCGGGGCAGCAGGTGCAGCCGGCCGTCGGGCGTGCGGCCGGAGGCCGGGTTGAGCACGCCCTCGACCTCGTCGGCCTCGCCGGGCAGCGGGGACATCACGACGCCGACTCGGGTCAGGGTGTAGGGGACAGGGGCGGTGGTGCTGTGGGACACGAAAGTTCAGCCCTTCGTTGCTGAGTCGATGTCGGTGGAGTTGAACCGGCTCTGGAAGACGAGGTAGAGGGCCACGGCGGGCGCGGCCAGGACGCAGGCTCCGGCGAGGATGGCGCCGAACGGGTTGGCGGCGGCGGAGGCGACGGTGCTGATGTAGTTGGCCAGCGAGACGGCAAGGGGCTGCATGTCCTGCTGCTTGGTCACCAGGAACGGCCAGAGGAACTCGTTCCAGGGCCCGGTGAAGCTGAGCAGCACGACCGACATCAGGGCCGGTTTGCACAGCGGCAGCGCGATGCGGAACAGGATCTGCAGCTCGCCGGCGCCGTCGATGCGGGCCGCCTCGAACATGGCGACCGGCAGTTGCAGGAAGAACTGCCGGAAGATGAACACGGCACTGGTGTTGATCGCGAACGGCAGGATCATGCCGAGGTAGGAGTCGGCGAGACCGTAGTCGCGGACGATCAGCACGTAGAGCGGGATCAGCAGCAGCTGGAACGGCACCACCTGGACCAGCAGGACCAGGGCGAACGTCGAGCCGCGGCCGCGGAAGTGCAGCCGGGCCAGAGCGTAGCCCGCGAGCAGGCCGAACACGGTGGTGCAGATGATCACGCCGCCGGTGAAGATGCCGGAGTTCACCAGCGAACGGCCCAGCGAGATCGCCGAGTCGATCTGCGCGTAGTTGTGCAGGCTCAGGTTGGACGGGGTGGGGAACGCTCCGGAGGGGCTGGGGTCGGGCTCCTTCTGGAGGGAGCCGACGATCATGTAGTAGAAGGGGAAGAGGAACGCGAACGCGCCGATGAGCAGCGCGATGCGGGAGCCGATCGACCGGGTGCGGGGCCGCGCGGCGTGGTCGGTGGTGCGGCGCCGGCCGGTGGGCGGGGCTGCGAGGTCGGTGGTCATCTCAGTCCCTCTCCACGAGGCGCCGGTAGACGAGTGAGATGGCGGTGATCAGCACGACGAGGATCACGCCGATGGCCGCCGCCTCGTCGGGGTGGCCCTGCTGCAGGCCCCGCTGGTACATCAGCAGGACGGGCGAGGTCGTCGCGCCGTCGGGGCCGCCGCCACTGGTGAGCAGATAGGGCTCGGTGAAGAGGTTGGCGCCGGTGATGGTGGCCAGGATCAGGACCAGGAGGGTGGCCGGGCGGACCGCGGGAACGGTGATGGAGCGGAACATGCGCAGCCGTCCGGCGCCGTCGATGGCCGCCGACTCGTAGAGCTCCTGGGGCACGTTCTGCAGTGCCGACAGATACAGCACCACGAAGAAGCCCAGTTGCTTCCACGCCACGAACACGGCCACGACCGGCATGGCGAGGTGGGAGTTGACCAGCCAGGACGGATCCGGAGCCAGCGGGCCGAGCGCCTGGTTGACCAGCCCGTCGCTGTTGAACAGGAACAGCCACACACCGACGACCGCGACACTGGCCGTGATGTAGGGGATGTAGTAGGCGGTGCGGAAGAAGGACCGGAAGGGCAGCTTCTTGTTGAGTGCGTTGGCCAGGACCAGGGAGCCCACGGCGGTCAGCGGCACGTTGATGACCAGGAAGACGGCGATGTTGAGGAACGAGCGCCATACCTCGGGGTCGGTCAGCACCGTCGTGTAGTTGTCCAGGCCCACGAAGGGGCGGTCGACCTGGACGCCGGGGGCGGTGAAGAAGTAGTCGTGGAAGGACATCCACACGGCGAAGCCGAGGGGATACACGAAGATCGCGGCGAGGTAGAGCAGGTACGGGGAGACGAACAGCATGCCGATGGGCTGATGGCCGCCCAGCCGCAACCGCCATCGCTGCCGGGGCGCGGGGGCCTTCGCCGTGCTCCCGGCGGCGGGCCGGGGCCGGTGGACGTCAGACGTGGTGGAGGACATGACGGCTGCTCACTGGCCCTGCGCGAGCTTGTCCACCTTGGCCGCGGCGTCCTTGAGGGCCGCGGCGAGGTCACCCTTGCCGAAGATGACGGCCTTGGTGTAGGCGTCGCGGAAGGTCTGCCAGACCTCGACGGAGTTCGGCACGTTGGGGGCCTCGATGGTGTGCTCCGCCTGCTGTGCGAAGACCTTGTAGTCCTGGTGCGAGGCGAAGTAGGACGGGTAGGCGCTCGCCAGGCCGGTCCGCATGGGCATCTGCCCGGTCGCCTCCAGCAGCTTGCCGTCCTGCTCCTTGCTGGTGGCGAACTTCATGACGTCCCAGGCCGTCCCGCGGTTCTTGCAGGAGGTGTACATGCCGATGGACTTCTCGTCGCTGAAGGTGCCCTTGCCGGCGGCTCCCGCCGAGGTGGGAACCGGTACGGCCCCCCACTTGACCTTGTCGCCGTAGACGGAGATCGCCCAGGGACCGACGGTGGCCATGGCCGCCTTGCCGTCGGCGAAGGCGTCGCCGTTGTACTTCTCGTTCGGCGCCAGGTGCTCGGCGTACATGGTCTTCCACAGCTGGGCGGCCTTGATGCCGTCGGCCGAGGCGAACTGGGCCTTGCCGTCCTCGACCAGCTGCTTGCCGGTCTGCGCCGTGAACATCGGGTAGTAGTCGAACCAGGACTGGTAGAACTCCGAGGACGGAGCCGGCCAGATCGCGGCCTTGGCGGCCTTGGCCGCGACCAGCTTGCGCGAGGTGTCGAGGAAGTCCTGGTAGCTGGAGAGCTTGGGGTGCTCCGGGTTCAGGCCGGCCTTCTTGAACAGCTCCTTGTTGTAGAAGATCATCACCGGGTTGCTCTTCCACGGCATCTGGTAGTACTTGCCGTCCGGCGACGCGTACTGCGACAGCCTGCCGCCGACGCGCTCCTGCAGGTACTTCTTGCCGTCGGGGAAGTCGTCGAGCGGAACGAGACCGCCCTGCTTCTGGAACCCGGGCACCGCGGCCGGCGCGGTGTTGAGGATCAGGCAGGGCGCGTTGCCGGCGGTGATCGCCGCGCCGATGACCTCTTCGGAGCTCTTGCCCGCGGGGATCTCCTGCGCGGTGATCTTCTCCTTGGCATGGGCGGCGTTCCACTGCGCCACCATCTTCTTGCCCCACGCCACTTCCTGCGCGTTGTTCGAGTACCAGATCGTGATCGGGCCGCGGGAGTCGTTGGAGGCGCCGGAGTCTGATCCGCCGCTGCCGCACGCACTGAGCGTCAAGGCGGCCACCGGCAGCAGGGCGAAGAGGGCCTTCTTCATTGGAGGTTCCGTTTCTTGCTGGGGAATCGCTTGCGGTACGGCTCGGCCGGTGCGTACGTGCCCCGTCCCGTCCCGGGGGTGGGGCGCACCGACGTGCCGCGGGTCTCAGCGGACCGGCGCGGGGCCCGTGGAGGCGCGCACCACCAGGGCGGCGGGCTCAAGTTCCACGTCGGCGGTGGTGCCGGTCTCGATCAGTTCCACCAGCGCCTGGGCGGACGCCCGGCCCCAGGAGACGGGGTTGGCGCGGCAGGTGGTCAGCGGGGGGCTGGTGTAGGAGGCGAGCGGTACGTCGTCGAAGCCGACCACCGACAGGTCCTCGGGCAACCGCAGCCCGGAGTCCTGGGCGACCGCCATCCCGGCCGTGGCCGAAAGGTCGTTGCCGTAGACGATGGCCGTCGGCGGCGTCGGCCGGTCGAGCAGCATCCGGGTGGCCCGCGCTCCACCCTCGGCCGTGAAGCCGCCCGGCAGTAACGTCCCCTCGGGCAGGCCGGCTTCGGCGAGGGCGTCGCTCCACGCCTGGCGACGGCGCCGGGCGTGCACGAACTCCTCGGGGCCGGCCACGTAGGCGATGTCGCGGTGTCCCAGGCCGGCGAGGTGGTGCACGGCCTCGCGAACGGCGGGCCGGTCGTCGAGGTTGACGGTCGGCAGGCCGGTGCCGGCACCGGCTCCCACCGCCACGGCCGGCAGACCCAGCTCGGCGACCAGCGCCGGACGGGAGTCGTCGGTGCGCAGGTCGGTGAGGAGCACGCCGTCCACACGATGGTCGGCGGCGAGCCTGCGGTAGGTGTCCACTTCGTTTTCGGGGCGGCTCATCTGCAGCATGAGTCCGTCGCCGGTTTCCGATATGACCGTCTCGATGCCCGCCATGAAGGCCGGGAAGAACGGGTCGGTGCCGATGAGCTCGGGCTCACGTGCCAGGACCAGTCCGACCGCTCGGACCCGGCCCGTGGACAGCGCCCGGGCACTGGAGCTCGGCGTCCACCCCAGCTCCTCGGCCGCGGTGCGGACGCGCTGCTGCGTGTCCGCGGCCACGCCGGGACGGTTGTTGAGGACGAAGGAAACGGTCGCACGAGACACTCCCGCCAGCTTCGCCACGTCGGCGATCGTGGGACGTCGGGCCATGCGCACACCGCTTTCTTCCGAACAGCCGGGCACGGGCCCTCCAAGGCGGCCGAGCAGGCCCGACACCTCGCCACCGCACGTTCCGGCACCGGCGAGGAGGCCGGGAGCGGGCGCGGAGGCGGGGTGCCGTGAGGGGCACCGAGCCGGCGTTTAAACCGGTTTGAATGAACGACCCGTAGCCTCGGCGCTCCAGTCGCGGAAAGTCAATAGCCCGCGAGAAAGTGCCCTACTTGCTGAGTCTTCCTATGGAATGGCCGATTTGTTCCAGTCGGGCACGCGCAGGTCAAGGGCGGCGGCGTCCGCGCCGGGCGAGGGCCTCGACTCGTACGGTGAGGTGATCTCCGGATTTCATATAAAGGGCGACGGGTCGCGACCGAGGCGATTCCGATCCTGCGGCGGAACCATCAGAAATATCCTTCGCTCGGGATTTTCCGAGATCCTCGACGAGCCTTCGTTGATCCATCAGCGGCCCGCTGAACAGGACTTTCAGTGGGTTGGCGGCGTGCGGACGCCTCCGTGCCGGTTGTGTGATCCGAGGCGGTCGCTTTTCGCTGATTCGGCGCCGCGGAGGAATGCAGAACCATCGCAGGCGCACAAGTAAATGCCCGGCCGGCGCCCCCCAGTCGCCGGCCGGGCAGGATCCCGACCCTGCGCCTCAGCGGCGCAGCCCCTTGTCGGTCGGGGAGGTCGAACGCGCGATGCCGTTCGCATGGCCGTTCTGCAACCAGGACCACTGAATCCGGCAACCGACTCGTAGGTGGCCCTGGGCGGTCGTACGCACGCCGAGACGCCCGAAATCGATCCGTGCCGGATCCTCCATCTCGGGGTGCCATTCGGGGTCGTCCCCGCCGGGCGGTTCGTCCCAGTCTGTGAAGATGACGGTGACGCCGACATCGTCCGTGCCGAGCATGACCCAGAAGCGGGCCTGCTCGCTGTGCCCGCGCATGTAGTGACAGCCCACCCGGATGGCGTCCGCCACGCGCGAGGCCGTGAGCTTCGGCACCCCGAAACCGACCAGCATGCCCCGAGCTGCTTCGGAGGTTCTGACGACGTCGATCTCCCGTCGGACTTCCATGGCCGAGGACACATGCGCAAGCTGTGAGAAGGCCTCGTCGCCGTATACGCGAGGAAGGCTGAAGAGCCGGACATCGCGCCCCACGGGATCATCCCCTCGTCCTTTGAATGCCGGAGAGGTGCAGATCAGGGGTGTACGGCCTGCGCCCCAGGACTGCTCTCGTCCGCAGTGGCCGCCGAGGTCTAGGGCTACATGACCACACTAGACCGGACTGATGGCCGATGCCAGGATGAGAGTTTCTGGGACGGATGACGGATCCGGAGGGGGACGTACCGCGGCTCGGGCGTCGGTCTGCAGGGCCCGCGGATCAGCACGGGAGCGACGTTATCTCCGAGTCTGGGTGCGGGTGTGGCCAGGCGAGGCGCGCGTGATCGTGGTCTGCCGATGCCGTCCACCCTGGGCCGGGCGTGCCCAGGGCGTGAACGACGCTACGGCGTGGCCGGGAACGCTGAAGGCCTGACCGACATGGTGGCGGCACACGGCTGGGCCTCCGTCGCACCGCTCGCGATCACCTCGCGCAAGCATCTGCGTGTGTCTTCGGGCGGTGCTTCGCCGTGCGGCCGGGTCCGTTCCTGACCCCCGCGCTTCGGCATCCCCGGGCTGCACGCGCCGTCCGCCCCAGCGGGCGGTCGGCGCGTGCAGCAGGCCGGCTGGTGGCTCATCCACCGCAGGCGGCGCGGATCTTGTAAAACGTACTGAGGTATTTCGAGTGGTAGGACGCGCTGGCGATCCGCACGATCGCCTCGTCGGCCGAGCGCAGCGACGACCCGGTCATGTTCGCACTGCCGGTGTAGACCCGGGGCGTGATGTCGCCGTCGTAGGCCCCGTCGATCAGCATCTCCTTGTTGTGCGGACGTACGTCGATGCCCGGGCCGTTGGGGATGCTGCATCTGCGGTGCTGGATGCCGGCGGCGTCCAGCCGGCTGGTGATCGTCGAATCGGTCTCGGCGTAGAGGATGTCGATCCAGCAGCCCTGGCCGTGCAGTTGGGCCAGTTTGTCGGCGACCTGGCGGCGCGAGCCGAAGAAATCGTTGGTCACGATACGGACGTCGGTCTGGTGCTTCTTGCCGTCCGATCCGGTGTAGGTGCAGCTGAGCTGGTTCAGTACGCCGACGATCGTGTCGGTGGCCGGGTTGTAGTACGACGAGTCACCGCGCGGGAAGAAGAAGGCGCGGTAGGTCGAGCCGCTGGGGGTGGAGAAGTAGGCGTGGTTGTTGCCGCCGGCGAGAGAACGCCCCTTACGGAGCATCTCGTGATAAGTGGCATAGCCGTTGTACACCGCGCTGTCGGCGAAGGTGACCGAGTCGTTGAAGGACTCGACCTTGTACCAGTCGCCGAGGTTCGAGGAGGTCTGGAAGACGACCTTCGAGTAGCTGGTGCCGTCGTCGAAGGGCCCGATCTTCGAGAAGATGAAGAACTTGTTGTGGGCGTAGGCCGGTCCGGGCGGGGCGACGCCCAGGCAACCGCGGCTGACGTCGTCCACGCCGTCCGCGTCCTCGAACTTGTCGTCGCAGACGACGACCCAGGACCGGGCGGAGTCGTTGGTTCCGAGCCCGGACTTGAGGGCCTGAAAGGCCGGGTTGGTGTATTCGGCCCCGTTGGCTCCCACATACGTGGAGTCGTCGACGACGAGCTTGACGGCGACGCCACGCGAGTTGGCGGCAAGCAGGGCGTTCGCCACCGCCAGGTCGTTGAACTCGTACATCGAGCCGCGGATCTGCTCACCCGCGGGCGTCGCGTTGATCAGCCGGATGAGCTGAGTGAAGATCGCCTCCTGCTGCTCCGATGTGCCCAATGGGTCGTTGAACACCGGTCCGTTGACCACTGGTTTGACGGGCGCGGCGGCCGCCGGTGTCGCCTGGCCGACGAGGAGGGCGAACACAAGCGGCAGCACCGTCGCTGCGACGACGGTCACGGTACGGAGATATCGGAAAAGGCGAGGCCCCACGGGCGTACGGGTCATCGGCGACGCTTTCATGAGTGCGGTGGGGGCGAGCGGGGGCACGGGTCGCCGAAGTGACATCACTGTGCCCAGAAAGGCCGAAATGTCATCCTGAGTTAGCCGAATCGGGGTATTCCGTGCGCCGTGTGAGTGACGGCCCGGCGCTCAGAGGGCAATCCAGGCCTACGCGGTCGTCCGCCGCCGGCAGGTGATGTGGCGGCTGCGATGTGCCGGCCGCGAACTTGACGAGCCGGTGTACTGCCGTCAACCGGCGGGCGGGGTGAGGACGGTGCGGTCGAACGGCCCTGCATGCGCGGCGGCGTATTCGACGGCGTCGTTGACGGCGTCGAGGGGGAAGGTCCGCACCTGTTCGGGACCAAGGTCGAGTGCACGCGCTGCGATGAGCCGGATCATGCCGACGTTCGCCGAGCGCGGGTACATCCACTGTCCCCGCACGGTCACCGAGTTGCGCATGATCCACGGGTAGGGGAGAGCGAGGTCTGCGCCGCCGAGCATTCCCACACCGCCCATGAGGACGACGCGTCCGCTCTCGCGGACGGTCATGGCCGCCGCGCGCGCCGCCGATGCGGGTGCGGCGGGCGGGAGCAGGTCGAGCACCATGTCGATCGGGCCGTCGGCGGCCGCGGACATGGCTGCGCGGTCGGTGGCCTCTTCTCCGGTCAGTTCGACCGGCCGCACGCGTGGACCGAACCGGTCGCCGAGGAGGCCGAGCGCGGCGCGGTTGCGTCCAGGCGCGATCACCCGGCCCGCACCCATGGCGAGGGCCACGGCGACCGCGGCACTGCCGAGGTTGCCGGTGGCCCCGCTGACGAGCAGCGTTTCACCGGCATGGAGTTCGCCTGCCAGCAGCCCTCCGTACGGGATGACGTACACGCTCAGCGAAGCCCAGCGCGCAGGGTCGTCCTCCGCTTCCGCGGGCAGCGGGTAGACGTTCTCCGTAGGAAGGCGCATGAGCTCGGCGAACGATCCGTCGTGCAGGTGCCGGGCGAGCCTGGCGCCGCCGTCGCCCCGGGAGCTCCAGCCCTGCAGCGTGATGTCGGGGGTCAGCGCGTCGTCGCGCGAGCGGACCGTGCAATCGCACCACACCAGGTCACCGACGCGCAGCCGGGTGGCGTCCGGGCCGACGCCGACGACCCGGCCTATGCCACCGATACCGGGGATCACCGGCGGTTCGAGCGGATATTTCCGCTGACCGCTGAAGACCTCGACGGCGTACGGCGGGACACAGGCCGCGAGGACCTGGACCACCACCTCGCCGCCCACTGCCTCCGGGTCGGGCGTCTCTCGCACGGTGAGCGGGGCACCGAATCGGGTCAGAACTGCTGCTCGCATCTGCTGTCTCCTTGGTCGTCCGCCTTGAGGCTAGGAGCGTGCAGGGCATGCGCCAAGCGACGTTCTGGCATGTGTGGTATGCGTAGTGCGCATGGACTTCTCCAGTACGGCTCTGCGGGTTCTGCGGCAGGTCGCCGAGTCCGGGAGCTTCACCGCGGCGGCCTCCCAGCTCGGCTACACCCAGTCGGCGATCTCACGCCAGGCGGCGGCCCTCGAACGGAGCGCGGGCACTGCGCTGTTCGAGCGCCGCTTCGACGGCGTGCAGCTCACTGCCGCGGGCCTGACCCTGCTGCGTCATGCCCGCTCGATCCTGGACTCCGTCGCGGCGGCCGAGAGTGAACTCACCGGCTCGGCTCCGCAGACCGAACTGGTGCGGCTCGGGATGTTCCCCAGCGCCGGGGCGGTACTGCTGCCCGGTGTGCTCGCGCGGCTCGCAGTGACCAGCCCGCGGATCACGGTCACGACACGTGAGGCCGGCACACCCGCGCTGCTCCGCGCCCTGCGGGCGGGCACCATCGACATCGCCGTGCTGACGTCCCGCCCACCGCACCGGCCGGCGGACGGTGAATCCCCCCGGTTGCACACCGAAATGGTCGAGGATTCCGAACTGCTCGTGGCGGCGCCTGCCACCGGCCGGTTCGCCGGCCGGACCACCGTGCACGTCGACGAACTCGTCGACGCTCCGTGGATCGCCAGTCCGTCGTCGAGCAGCGAACCCATGCTCGGCGTCTGGCCCGGCCTGCCCGGCAGGCCGCGCATCGTCCACATCACGCGTGACTGGCTGACCAAACTGCAGCTGGTCTCCGGCGGATTCGGCGTGACGACCGTTCCCTCGCGCATGTCGCCGGTGCTGCCGCACGGCGTGAGTCTGCTGCACGTGGACGGCGTGCCACCCGAGGTGCGCCGGATTCTCGTGACCCGCCTCCCCGGCCGACCGGCCCCGGCCATCTGCGCCGTCACCCGGGCGATCACCTCGGGCGCCTGATCCGCCGGCGGGGTTGCGGGCCTGCACGGCAGGGTGGGTTTTCGCAGGGACGGCAGCCGCCTTCCAGGCTGTGAACGAACGGTGCCGTTGTCGGCTCCCTCGCCGCTCTTGGCGCGGCAATCGTGAGTGGGCGTGTGGCGGCGCGCTCGCAGTTCGCCCAGTGGCGCAGGCAGCATCGCAGGGATGCCTACGCGAGTTACCTCAGCGCTCTGCACGATCGCGACATAGCCATGGACGCCATCTTTGATGTACTTCGGCCGCACCAGCCTGACCTGCAGAGTGTCGACGAGAAGGTGCAACGCTTCATCACCCTGGCGCGCGAAGTGCACCGTGCGGCCGAAGTTGTCGTGATTGAAGGGCCGTCCGCCGTGGTGAGGGCGGCCGACGACGTGGCCCGAGCATCCGGCGGTCTTTCCGACGTGATGCAGCGGATGGTGAAGAACGCTCACGCGGGAGACAGCTCTCACAAGACGGCGGACGTCGCCCTTGCCGCTGAGAGAGCGCGTCCTCTACCAGGCTGTGAAGAGCTTCCGCTCGGCAGCCAGGGACGTCCTCGGCAGCCCGAACTGACCGCTCCACACAGATCCGGTCTCCAGCGAGCCCTTTTCGCCCTCACCACCCGCCGCCTGAGGCGCAGTCAGGTGCGGCGCCTGTCTCAGGACCCCGTGCGAGGTTCCTCGCCCACATGGTCCACCACGGCTCGCTGGAGCACCGCGGTGGTCTGGATCACGCTGCCGGCCTTGCCGATCACCGTGTCCTGCTGAGTGACATCGCGGAAGCCGAGGAAGGCGTACGTGGACTTGTCGAAGATCCATTCCTGGCGGTCTCCGGCCTGACCGTCCAGGGTGATCGCGACACCGTGCCGGCCTGCGGCGTCCACCGCGTCGGGGATCACCGCGGTGCCGGGGATCTGGGCGGCGACGCGGTAGAGGAACGCCGTGGTCTGCGGGTCCACGGACTCCTGGAGCATGCCGCCGAGATACGCGAAGACCCACGGCATGCTCACGGCCGGGTGCTTGCCCCCCTTGGTGTTCTCCGCGTTGTCCACCTGTCGCTGCCAGTCGGTCTCGATCGCCCGAAGCGCCGCCGCGGGGTCGCGGGGGAGGGCGGCCAGGTCCTCGTAGGGGCTCTGCGTGTGTCCGGGGCCTCCGATCGTGCCCTCGCCGGGGCCGGGGAAGTTGAGGCGTTCGGGAGCCTTGTCGCCGTACGCCTGGGCGCCGGCCTGGCTCCGCGACCAGGGAATCCACTCCCGAAGGGTCTCCAACCTGCTGAGCTTCTCGGCGGTCTTGGAGTACTTCCTGTGCACCCGGCCGTCCTTGTCGGTCCACTGCGCCTGGAGGGGGTTCTCCCTTCCGGCAGAGACGCTGCGGATGTACACGTACTGCTGCCGGCCGACAGTGACGGCCGGTGCGCGAGAGACCACGTCGGCCGCGTTGTCCAGCAACATCGAGGCCTTGGAGGGAGCGGGCCGCGCGGTGTCGGTGTGCCGGTTGTGGTGGCCGACGCCGGTGGTGAGGACCACGGCAGCCACGGCTGCCGCGGCGAGCGGGGCGAGGACCGGCACCCAGCGCTGCCTACGGCGTCTCGGCGCCGCAACGGCGTCCGCGGCGGCAGCATCGGGGCCGGCCGCGGGTACGGATCGACGGATCTCGCTCATCAGGTGCTCCTTGAGGACGCCCAGGCGGTCGTCGGGCAGATCGCGGAGAGCCGGGAGCGGCAGCAGTCGGGCCGCGTCGGCGCGCTGTGCGGACTCCGCGGACGCTTCGGCATCGGGGCCGTCGTGGTGTGGCGTCTTGGCGTTCATCGGTTCTGCTCCTGGATCGACCGGGCCGCGATCGCGCGGCCATCCTGTTGCTGTCCGGAACGCGACGCCGGTTCCGTCCTGTCAGAGGCGAGTTCCTCGTCCGTCAACTTCCGCAACCGGCGCCGGGCGCGGGAAAGGCGGGAGCGGATCGTGCCGACGGGCACGTCCAGCGCCTCGGCGGCGGCCGCGTAGTCGAGGCCGGCCCACACGCACAGCGCGAACACCTCCCGCTCGCCGCGCCGCAGCCGCCGCAGTGCCCGCTGCGCTGCGGCCAGCCGCCTGGCGTCCTGCATCCGTTCGACGACCTCGTCCGCGAAGTCCGGCGCGGTGTCGTGCGGCGGGACACGGTTCAGGGCGGCTTCGTAGCGGCGAGCGGCCCGCGTGGTGTTGCGCAGCACGTTGGTGGCGATGCCGAGCAGCCACGGCAGCATGCCGTCGCCTTCGGGCCGTACCGTCTCGCGCAGCCGCCAGGCCTCCAGAAAGGTCAGCGACACCACGTCTTCGGCCGTCGCCCAGTTCCCGGTCACGCGGACCGCGTACCGGTGCACCGTCCGGGCATGTTCGTCGAATATCGCCCCGAATGCCTCCGGATCACCGGAGCGCAGGCGGGCGCGCAAGGAGAGTTCCACACCTGCTCCTGTCCGCGCGCCACCGGGTTCCCTGAGGCATTCGTGACTCAGGTCACATCCGCGGGCTGCAAGTAATCCGATGCAACTCGAAGAGGGAACGCGCGGCCGCGACCACGCCGCCGGCCGGCCGCGCCGTCACCGACCGTACCGTGTGGGTCTGTTGGGCGGCCGCCGTGATCTCAACGAGCGGCAGGGCACCTGTTCTGAGCGGAGGCCGGATCGCCTCTACGGCCCGGGGATGGTCTGCTCGTCACGCTCAACTCCGTTGAGACCGGCTGACGTCCACAATTCGGAATGTTACGGTCCGGTTCTGGGGCGGGGCGGGAGTTGCGGTCGGGGTGAGTGGGATCGATAGCGTGGCACAGCGATCATCACCTGCGCACTGCACAGGGCGATCGCCGAAAGCACACGAGAAACGGGGACACTTCTTCATGGCCAACTCGGCCCGCTCTACTCACATAGCCCGAGCCACGCGCATCGGCGTGCTCGCCGCGGCCGTACTCACAGCCGCGGCTTCCCTGACCGGATGCTCCGCCGGCGACACCGCTTCCGCGCCCGCGGGCGTTGCGGCGACCGAGAGGCCGCTGCTCACCAGGGCCGAGGCGAACAAGACGCTGGACGCCTATCAGAAGGCCAACAACCAGGCCAACGCCAAGCGTTCCGCCTCACTCATGGCGACGGCGGAGGCCGGCGCTGTCCTTGCGATGGACCAGGCGTACTTCACGCAGATCCCAGGCCTCAAGAAGAGCGATGTCGCGCGCACCATCGCTCCGTTCGTCTACGTCAACCGCACCTTTTACATCCCGCCCGCTTCCTCGGGGGCCGACTGGTTCCTGGTGCGCACCCAAGGCGCGCAACTCACCGGTGGCAAGCCGGGCAAGCTGTGGTCGAAGGACATCAGGTTCCTCGTCTTCCAGCGCTCCGGTGACGGCTGGCGGATGGTCGTTGCCCGCGACTTCGAAGGATCCGACGTGGCCAAGGTGCCCCACCTCGCCCTCGACAGAAGCGGGTTGATGAAGGTCGCCGCCCCCGACGCCAAGATTGGTAAGACGGCGCCCTCGCAGTTGCCGGGACTGGTCACCGATCTCTGGGTGACAGGAAGCAGCAACACCCCGCTCGCCCCCACCTCCGCCCGACGCATCGGCAGTTCCTGGTACACCGAACGGGAAGACAACCTGGACGGCCACGCCTGGGTCGACTTCAAGAAGACCGCCCCCCGCGCGGGCGACGTCTTCGCCGCGAAGACCACCGGCGGTGGCGCGCTTGTATTGTCCGACAGCGCTGTCGAGGAGACTTTCCTCGCCAAGGACCTGCAGTCCTATATCAGCCTCGGCGATACGGACAAGCCGTTCGTCAAGCACCACCCGGACGCGCACATGACCAAGGTCGTCCGCCACTACGTCCAGACGGAACTCGGACTCATCTCCGCAGACGGCAAACCCGCCGTCTACTCCATCGGCACCCAGCTGACCAAGGTGGACGCGACACCGACACCTGACATCTGACACACCGTCCACTTCCGGAACAGTTGGTTGGTTCGGGGCGGGTGGGAATGAACTCCGTTCGGCAGCGGGAGAGATGGGCATGATTGGTCTGCCCGTCTCGCTCGTGGAGGTGGCCGGTGCCCTCGGTGCTCGGCCTGCTGGAGGTCCGGGAGAAGTGAATCCGGGAAGAGATCGTGTGGTCGCCTGAGAGGTGCGGTGGAGCTGATCTCGCGACGACCGGATCCGCGGGACCGACGCGCGCGCCAGGTCCTCCTCACCGACAACGGCCGCAGGCGGCTGGAGCAGGTGCGGCGCAGCTTGGGAGCCGCGGAGGCACGACTTCTCGTAAGCCTCGGTGACAAGGACGCCGAACTACTGCGCACCCTGCTCTCCCGTGTCGCGCAGAACGCTCAGCGCGAGAAGCTCGCCCCCGACGAAGCAGACTGCTGAAAGCCCCTGCACAGGGGGCGTTGACGGCACGACGCGGCTCGCTGCTCCGCCCGCCGGGGCGGCTTGGCCGCGCGTACGGGATGGGCGGCGACGTAGCGCATGGCGGGCTTCTCGGCGATGCCGAACTGGCACATCAGCGTGAGCGGGTATGTGCTTCTGGTCGCCCGTCTGCTGCCTCGGCAGCGGCGTCCCAGTCGAGGTTCTCTCGAAGCCGGGGGAACTGGGCGAGGTGCCGTCCGTGGTGGTCGTCCACCTCGACCGTCCCGCGGTCATCCCCGAGATCACGGCCGCCGCGGCGGCGACCGTCGCCGAGTTCGGCATCACGGACGAGGCCCTGCTGGGGCTGTTGTTCGGCGATGCCGCGCCTCGCGGGCGCCTGCCGGTGGAGATGCCCTCCTCGATGCGCTCGGTGGAGGCGTCGCGCGAAGACGTGCCGAACGACACGGGGGACCCACTCTTCCCGGCAGGCCACGGCCTGTCCTACAGCGCCTCCGGGAATGAGCCGCGCCGGCCCGACTGACCGGGCCGGTACGGACACCGAGCCGCCCGCGCGCCCTCTACCTCCCCGGGACGGTCAACGTGTCAACGTCCAGGCGGGTCCGCCGGCTTCGGGGTGTCGGCGGGTGGCCGGGACGGCAGGGCCGCGAAGGCCAGTGCGGCACCGGCCGTGGCGACCGCGGCGCCGACGGTCAGGCCAAGACCCATGCCGCTGATGAACGCCGAGCGGGCGAGTGCCGCCAGCAGGCGGCCGGACGTACCGCCCACCCGCTGGGCCAGTTCGAGGGCGCCGCCCAGGGAACCGAGGACGCTGTCCGACACGCCGTGCGGGAGGTGGTACGGCGTGAGCGGCGGCCCCATGCGGTCCTGGTAACGGGTCGTCAGCAGGCTGCCGATCACGGCGACCCCGAGCGCGCCGCCCAGTTGCACGGACACGCCGTTCGATGCGGAGCCCACACCCGTGTCGCCCGGCGGCAGGGTGCCCATGAGGGAGTCGAGCGAGGCCGGGACGACCAGACCGGCGCCGAGGCCGAGCAGCATCATCCCGCCGACCACGTCTCCGTAGGTGGACGACACCTCCGCGCGGGACAGCTGCCACAGCCCGCCCGCGACGACCAGCAGGCCCACACCGACGACCGCCTTGGTGCCGGCCACCCGCACCAGCACGGGAGACAGGGGAGCCACCAGCGCCAGCAGCCCGGCGACCGGCAACACCCGCACGCCCGTGGCCAGTGCCGAGTAGCCGAGGCCGAACTGCAGGTACTGGGTGAGCACGAACAGCGCCCCGAACAGCCCGAACATCGCCAGTGCCACGGAAGTGGTGGCGAAGGAGAAGCGACGGTTGCCGAAGAAGGCGAGGTTGAGCATGGGGTGGGACGTGACGCGCTCCCACAACACGAAGCACACCAGCACCGCCAGCCCGGCCCCGCCCGCACCGAGCACGATCCCCGACGACCAGCCGCGCACCGGCGCCTCGATGATCGCCCACAGGAGCAACCCCAGACCGACGATCGACAGGACCGAACCGGCCGGATCCGGCCGCAGCGCCGCGGGGTTGCGGGACTCCGGCACCAGCAACCGTGCGCACACCAGACCGGCCGCGGCGAAGGGGATGTTGACCCAGAAGATCGACCCCCACCAGAAGTGCTCCAGCAGCAGCCCGCCCGCCACCGGACCGATGGCGATGCCGAGCCCGCTGGTGGCGGCCCACACGCCGATCGCCCGTCGCCGCTCGCCGGGGTCCCGGAACACGTCGGTGATGATCGACAGGGTGGCCGGCATCATCATCGCCGCGCCCACGCCCATGCCGGTGCGCGCCGCGATCAGCATGCCCACCGAGCCGGAGTACGCCGCCCATGCGGATGTGGCCCCGAACAGCGCGAGCCCGGCCGTGAAGACCCGCCGGCGGCCGAACCGGTCCGCGCTGCTGCCCGCCACCAGCATCAGCCCCGCGAACGCCAGCGCGTAGGCGTCCACGATCCACTGCAACTGCGTCGTCGTCGCCCCGAGTTCCTTCACCAGGGTGGGCAGGGCGACGTTCAGAATGGTGTTGTCCAAGGTCACGATCAGCAGCGACACACACAGCACCACGAGGGCGATCCATCGGCTCCTCGCGCCGCCCGCCTCGGGTGCCGGAGCTGCCTGCGGCATGTCACGCAGATTGGTCATGCTTCCATCCAGCGCCTGGCTCCGCGCTCCCGGGCAGGTGCCGAACGTCCCGCCCAAGGGTCGGGCGGCCTGCGCACGTCGCCCTGTTCCGCATCGCTGGCGAGCGTGCGGTCTGGCTGTGCGTGCGGTCTGGCCGTACGTGTGGTCTGGCCGTGGCGCAGGGCCCGATGGGCAGACTCCTGGCCCACTGGGCCCAAGCAGCGAATGGCGCGATCGCACGACGCTGGGCGTGAAGACGGAGAGGCGACCGTCATGCCGACAGCCGGGCGAGCAGTCGTGTGCCGGAAAGATGCCGGGTCCGACGGCGCGGCGATCCTGGACACCCATGACCGGCCGGCGCCGAGCCGCGTCCAAGGCCCGTACCCGAGGCGATTGCGCTGAAGGGAAACCCACGACAACCACAACCACAACCACAAGGACTGGCAAGGACGAGGAGCGGAAGCGATGTCTGAGCAGAAGACCCTTTGGGACTATGCCAAGTACGCACCCCGAGCCCCCCTGCACGGGCACGTGCTCGTCGGGGTGGACGGGTCGGACCAGGCCGTGCGCGCCCTGGACCGCGCGGTTGCCGAGGCTCAGGCCCGCTATGCGCCGCTGGAGATCCTGCACGGTTGGCCGTGGGCCAAGCACGGCGCACCCGACGCGGAGACCGGTGGAAGGGACGAGCGCTCCCTCCTCGACAGGGCGCACAACGTGCTGGAATCCGCCGTCGAGCGGGTGCGCGAGCGCGCCCCGGAGCTGGATGTGGTCGCGACCCTGAGCCCGGAACCGGCGGCATCGGAGCTGGTGCGTCGCGGCGAACGGGCGGCGCTGACCGTCGTCGGCAACCGCGGTTGGGGTGAGTTCACCACACCGCTGGCGGGCTCGGTGGGCCTGCGGGTCGCCGCGCACTGTGCCGGTCCGCTGCTGGTGGTGCGTGGCGAGTCGGCGGATTCGTCGTACGGAAGGCCCGGACACGAAAAGGTGCTGGTCGGAGTCGCCGACGACACCGACGTCGATGCCGCCCGGTTCGCCTTCGAAGAAGCCCAACAAGGCGGCGCGCACGTGCAGGTCCTGTACGCGAACACCTTCGCGGCGCTGCTGGGCAGTCACCGCCCCGTTCCCGCCGAGCAGCTCCAGGCGGACCTGGCCAACGAGATCCGCAGGGCAGACGCCGTCCCCCGCATGGCCGTCGCCACGGTGCGGGAGAAGTTCCCGGAGGTCGAGGTCCAGATCGACACCGTGTGGGGCGGAGCTGCCGAGGCGCTGGTGGAGGCCAGCCGCGCAGCCGGCACGGTCGTGATCACGACGCATCGTCGGCACAGCCGAGGGCCCGGCAGGCGACTCGGCCCTGTCACGCACGCGCTGCTGCACCGCGCGCACTGCCCGGTCGTCCTCGTCCCCGCCGTCTGAGAAGAACGCACGGCGACACCGACGACGACACGTGGACCGGGGGAGCTTTCACCCATGCCGTCCAGCTCTCAGACAAACATCCAGCTCTCAGGCAAACCCGGAGCCTGCTCCACCATCACGCTGCGGCAGCGCGTGGCCATCCGTCAGAGGAACGCCGGTCAACCAGCCGCTGGGACGAGCGCTCCTCAGCGGCTGACGATCAGGGCCACGACGTTCAGGACGACCAGAGCGAAGGCCGTGACGCCGCCGACCAGGGCGGGAGTCAGACCGGCCGGCGCGCCACGCCGCCGGGCGCGCAGACCGTAGAGGAGCGCGGCGACACCGGGAGTGATCAGCACCAGCAGGGCGAGGCCGCCCGCCAGGAGCGTCGCGGTCAGGGGCACGGTCTCGTCGCCGTCGGCGTACCCCTGAAGGCTCAGCAGCCAGTCGCCGAAGAGCACCGTCAGGACGAAGGCCGGGAGGAGCAGCGCGAGCCACAGCCAGGCCCGGCGCACATCGCGGCGGGCCTTGGCCGACCCGGGCGCCAGACGGCCGTATCCGCTTCGGGAGGGAGCGTGTGCCATGGGGTCTCACAGCCTCTGTCGGAGTGCGAGTTCGGAGTGCCAGTTCGGAGTGCGGGGTCACTCGTCCTGGCCCGGCCCTTCACGGGTGGGGGACGAGGAGCACCGGGCAGGTCGCGTGGCGTACGGCGGCGTGGGCGACCGCGCCGAGCCGGGGCCCGGCGGCGAGCGTGACGCGGTGGCCGAGGACGGCGAGGGCGGCATGGTGGGTGGCGGCGGTAACGGCGCCGGCGGGGACGTCCTCCAGGCAGATCTCCTCCACGCGTACGTCGGGGAACTTCTGTCGCCAGGGCAGCAAGGTCTCGGCGAGCAGTTGCTCGGCGTGGCGGGCGTGAGGCGAACTGGCGTACTGCCATGACGCGACGGGGTAGGTGCGTGCGGGGGCGGACGGCATCCAGGCGTACAGGGCGCGCAGGGGTACCTCACGCATCGCCGCCTCCTCGAAGGCGAAGGCGATGACGCCGTCCTGAGCAGGGGTCTCGGCGTCGATCGCCAGCAGGACCGGTCCGGCGGGCAGCTTGTCGGCGTGCGGTGCGGGGCGGACGAGAGCGACGGGGAAGTCGGCCTCGGCGGCGGTCTGCGCGCCGGTGGAGCCCAACAGTAGGGCGGACGTCGCGCCCAGGCCGCGGGAGCCGAGCACGAGCAGGTTCGCGGCGAGTCCGGCGGCCAGGAGGGCTTCGCGGGGCGGCAGGCTGAGCATCTGGGCGTGGATGTCGAGGTGGGGGTGGCGCAGGCGCAGCCGGTCGCGGGCCAGGTCGAGGGAGCGGGCGGCCCAGCGGCGGCGGGCGGGGGCATCCCGTGTCGGGGGAGAGGAGTTGTCCGGCGGCGGCCAGGCGGAGACCAGGTGCAGGGAAGTGTCGCGGAGTTCCGCTTCGCGGGCGGCCCAGGCGGCGGCAGCGAGACTGGCGGCGCTGCCGTCGATCCCGGCGGTGATGGGGCCGAGCATGGTCACACACCTTCTGTCGGGCGATGGGGGCACCTCCCGGCTGGAACGCAGCCGAGAGCCAGGGGAGGCTCGAGCCCCGGCCGCGATTCGAGGGGCTCTCCACCCTGGCCTGGGTGCGGGCACGGACGGGAGGGCTCCTCGGCTCCCGGCGTTGGGCCGAACGGCCCAACGCCGCGTGGAACGTGACTGGAAGACAGCACCGAGGTGCACAGGAGGGTGGAGCGCCGTGTGAGCCGGATGTGAGCACGGTGGCCTGCGGGGTCTGGCGGTCCCTGTCCACCACGCGGTTGGCCGCCTTCCCCCGGTCACCGGTCGGCAGTGGGCCATGCAGGCGTCGATGCCAAGATCAGCGCCGCCTGTCGGGGCTGTTCAGCCGGCCCACCGCCGCGATCCGTAGATCCGTGGCTCTGCGCCCGATGTGGGCCCGTCGAGGACCTGGATGTAGTCCGCCTGCGGCCCCGTCACAGGGCCCCACAGCCCCAGGAGGTGCCCGATCGGCCCTTCTGGGAGAGCCACCCGCCGGAGCCATTCTGAACGAAGACGCGAGAGAGGCAGGGAAAGGGGTGAGCCCGGATGAAGGCGCAGGCAGGAGACGTGCTGCGGTTCACCGGCAGGACTGTGGGAACGCCCGAACACCATGCCACCGTCGTGGAGGTGCTCGGCCCGGACGGCGAACCGCCCTATCGGGTGCGCCACGACGACGGTCACGAGACGGAGATCTTTCCCGGCCCCGGATGCCTGGTCGAGACTCGTCGGGCGCGTGATGCCTCGTCCGACCGCCCGCAGCGGGAGGCGCGGTGACCGCGCTCGCAGGACGGGGAGCCGGGGCCGAGCGACCCGTGTGCGGGGCCAGGCTGCCGTGGCGCCGGGCGGCGCGAGGCGCGGCCCGCTCGAGGGTGGCGAACGGAACGAACCGTGAGGACGGGCGAGGGTGGTTGCTGCTGCCCAAGTCGGGCTGGCGGCGCGTCGACACGATAAGGGTGCCCCGCCTGTTCGGCTGATACGGGCGGTCCGGGCCGCTTCCGCAGGGCCCCGGGTGCGGTAGCGGCAGACCGCGCCTGGCCGGCCCGCTGCAAGGTTGGGCGAACGGCGCCGTTCTGGAGTCGGTCGTTGTGCCCCGGACCCCGGCCGACGCATTACGAGCGTGGCCGCGGAGGCGTTGAACTGGCCCCGAATTTCGCCGCCCGCTCATGCAGCGTGCTGAGCCGTCTCCGCTCGCGATCCTTCCGCGTGGCGGGCGGGGATTCGCGAGGATTCCGGTCCCCGGTCGGCGGGGAGGAGAGGGACGTCGGCCGGGCACGACGGCGTGTGTCTGTTGTCGTCCTCGTGTTCTTCCGGAAAGGGGCTCGGCGATGAAACTCCTCCCGTCCTGTGCTGAACGCGGCGTGATCGCCCCGCTCCTCGGCCGAACCGGACGTTGTGCGGGCGCCGTTGCGGCCGCCGCGGTGTTCCTTGCGGCGTGCGGCTCCGCTACCCCCAAGGCTGCCGCCCCCAGCGCCGCCACACCCAGAGCTGCCGCCCCCAGTGCCGCCGCGCCCTCCATCACCACCGCCTCGCCCTCCTCGCCCGCCGCCAAATCCTCCTCCACATCACCGACTTCACCGGCTGCGGGTACGACGGCTCCGTCGCCGGACCCCATCTCCACCGCGGCGGCGTGCACCAACAAGACGAAACTCGCGGCGTGGTCGAACCGGCGCCTGGCGATGCTGACCATCGTCGTACCGGTCTCCGAGACCGGCGTGTCCAACGCCACCACGGAGGTGAGCGCCGGTGCGGGCGGCGTGCTGCTGTTCGGCAGCTCGGCGCCCTCCGACCTCGGTTCCCGGCTGACCACCCTGAAGTCCCATGTCCCCGGCCATCTGGGCCTGTTGGTGATGACGGACGAGGAGGGCGGCGGCGTTCAGCGCATGGCCAACCTTGTCGGATCCCTGCCCTGGGCCGCCTACATGGGCACGCACTGGACACCCACGCAGATACGGCAGAACGTCGGCAAGGTCGCCGCCAGGATGTCCGCCGCCCAGGTCAACATGGACCTCGCGCCGGTCGTGGACGTCGACGGCAGGAACGTGGCACCCTCCAGGACCGACCCCGACGGCTGGCGCTCCTTCAGCGGCAGCACCTCGGTGGTGACGAACGACGGCATCGCCTACATGAACGGCCTGCGCGACGGCCACGTCATCCCCGTCCTGAAGCACTTCCCCGGCCTCGGCGGTTCCAGCTACAACTCCGACTACGGACCCGCGCACACCCTGCCCTGGTCCACCCTGGTCAAGGTCGGCATCCCGCCTTTCAGCGCGGCCATCAGGGCAGGTGCCCCGGCCGTCATGGTCTCCAACGACACGGTCCCGGGCCTGGCCACCAACCCCGGCAGCCTCTCGCCCACCACCATCACCTACGAACTGAGGGGCAAGCTGGGCTTCAACGGGCTGGTGCTCACCGACTCCCTGTCGGCCAAGGCGATCTCGAGTGCCGGTTACACCGTCCCACGGGCCGCCGTACAGGCTCTGCGCTCCGGTGCCGACATGGTCATGTTCGGCCTGGCCGGCAATGTGGCTTCGGAGACCTCGGCGACCTCCTCGGCGATCACCACCGCGGTGGCGGGCGGCCAACTGTCCCGCAGCCGCCTGATCGACGCTGCGGCCCATGTCCTGGCCGTCCGGCACGTCAACCTCTGCACCTGAGCTGCCCTCGCCCTGCCGGCCGCGGAGACCACCGCGCGTGACGTTTCGTCCTCCGGATCAAACGGCTTGATCTTCCGGCACGCTGCGTTGCCGACGAGGACCAGGACGAGGTCGGCGGGCTACCGGTGCCCGGCGGGGGAGAGTGCCGAGGGGGACTCGCGGAAGCGGACGGTCGCATCGGCGAGCGCGAGCGGGCCGAGCGAGGACCGGTAGTGGTGACCGCACAGAAACAGGTCGACCCTGCGGCCGTCGTGCGTCGGCAGGAGCACTTCGACCCGCGGCGGGGCGGTGCAGCAGCAGGACCGCCCCGGCCACGCGGTCGTGCCGTCGGAGTCGACGGACCGGACCCTTGCAACAGGTGCGTGAGGCATGATGTCGGCCCCTTCCGTCGGGACGTCTGGGCTGCTCGGCCGCGGGCGGTCGCCGGCGGCACGGGTGGGGTCGTGCGGTGGGACTGCCGGATCCGGGCAGGAGGCGAGCGGTGGGACTGCCGGATCCGGGCAGGAGGCGAGCGGTGGGACGGCCAGAACCGGGCAGGTGGCGTGTGTGAGGCAGTAGCGGAAGGTGGAGCGCCTGAACCAGCGCCACGGCCACCCACGCCGCAGGCCGCGAGCACTCGGCTCGCCCACCACCAGCAGGTCGTCCTCCCGGTAGGCGGTGGCCACCAGCACCGCGCCGGGTGGGCCCGTCGACGCGACCGGACGCACCCGCACGCCGCGCGGAATGCCGCCCAACGCCCGTGTGAACGCGTCCCGCACCACGCGTATCTCCCGCTCCTCGCGTGCGGCCTGCATCTGCTCCCATATCTGCGAGGGGGTGGGGTCCGGCAGATGGGCGAGCCGCCAGGCCACCGGATCCGGCACGGCCGGATCCCGTGTCAGCGGTGGTCGGTAGGCGCGTACGGCGAGCAGTTCCCGGCCCCCGAGCTCGGCCTGCGCCACCGCGGCCCGCAGCGCCCCGAGCCCGGCCGGGGAGGCGTGCACGCCGACGATGACGCGCCCGGGCTTCTGCTTGCTCATCTCGGGTCACCGCCCCTCGATCACGGTTGATCATTGCCCCGATCCCAGGATCCGCCTGCCCCCTGGACCGGCACAGAGGCTGCATGTACCTGCCTTGGGCCTTTCGGCCCACGGCGTCACACGGGCGGCGGCACACGATGTAAGTAGCACATACGACGACACGGACAGCGCAGATCTGTGAGGGACTCGGCCTGCTGGCCGGTCTGTACCTGGCGGCATCGGCATGGATCGTGGGCTTCGACGCCACGCTGCCCACCCTCGCCGTCACCAACCTGATCGCCGGCCTGGCGTACGCGTTCTTGATGAGCGGCGGTTTCGGCTCCGCCTTCGAGCGCACGCACGCGATGAGCTGGGCCGCGGCCGGGATCGGGGTGTGGACCGTCATCGCCCCCTTCGTGGTGGCCGGAGCCCGGAGCTCGCACCCCGCCGCGGAGATCGTCAGCAACGCGGTGGTCGGTGGCCTCGCCGTCGTGTTCGCCGTCACCACGGGGATGCTGGGACTGCGGGCCAAGCGTCTGACCTGACGCCCGCACCGTTGTCCGCCGGTGGGGCCGAGCCGGTCCGCTCGCCCCCACCGGCAGACGGCCACCCCGGGCCATCGGCTCGACGGCTCGAGAGCAGACGCGCAGCCGGCTCCCGCGACTCCGGCGGCATCTTCATCTCCGGCGGACCACCCGACGCGCGGGCTCAATTTGAGTGTGCACAGCCGTGATCGCCCGCGCGGCCCTGCGCCACTGAACGGGCGGGGATGCACGGAGCGGAGCCGCCCGGCCCCGGCCGAGGGACTTTCGGCCCCGTGTGCGCGGTGGGCGCCGAGCGGATGGTCGAAGAAAGTCCGCAGGGAAGGGAGCCACCATGCCCTGGGGAACGATCTACAAGGACACTCCGCCGCCAGTCCCGCCCAATCTGGACGACTATGACAAGGTCTGCGCGGCGTTCTCCTGGTCCGATGCGCGCATCGGACTCCACGGCCTGCCCGGCGGACGCGGCCTCAACATCGCGTACGAGGCCGTGGACCAGCATGCCGAATCAGGTCGGGCCGGGGCGGTCGCACTGCGCTGCGTCGGCCGGGACGACTCCGTGACCACGGTGACGTACGGCGAGCTGGCCCGCTCCACCGCCCGGTTCGCGAACGTGCTGCGCACGCTCGGGATCGGCCGGGGCGACCGCGTCGTCACGCTGCTCGGACGATGCCCCGAGCTGTACACCGTGGTTCTCGGGACCCTGAAGAACACCAGTGTGCTGTGTCCCCTGTTCTCCGCCTTCGGACCTGATCCCGTGGCGCAGCGGCTGCGCCTGAGCGATGCCCGGGTGCTGGTCACCACCGCGGAGCTGTACCGCAGGAAGGCCGCCGAGCGGCGCGACGGGCTCCCGGGACTCGACCACGTGCTGATCGTCGGCGAGGGCGCGGAGGAACTGCCCGGCACGCTCTCCTACGACACGCTCATGGCCGGCGCATCGGACGACTTCACCATCCCGCCGACCTCGCCCGACGACATGGCCCTGCTGCACTTCACCAGCGGCACCACGGGCACGCCCAAGGGCGCCGTCCACGTCCACGAGGCAGCCGTCGGGCACTACGTGACCGCGCTGTACGCCCTCGACCTCCACCCGCAGGACGTCTACTGGTGCACGGCCGACCCGGGATGGGTGACCGGCATGTCCTACGGGATCATCGCGCCGCTCATGCACGGCGTGACGGTCGTGGTCGACGAGGGTGACTACGATGCCCGGCGCTGGTACCGGATCCTCGCCGGACAGCGGGTCAGCGTCTGGTACACCGCCCCGACAGCGCTGCGGATGCTGATGCGCACGACCCCGAGGACCGGGCCGTACGACCTTCCCGCCTCCTTCGACCTGAGCGCGCTGCGCTTCATCGCGTCGGTCGGCGAGCCGCTCAACCCGGAGGCCGTGCTGTGGGGCCGGGACGTTCTGGGGCTGCCGGTGCACGACAACTGGTGGCAGACCGAGACCGGCGCGATCATGATCGCGAACTTCGCGGGCTGCGAGATCCGGCCGGGTTCGATGGGACGTCCGCTGCCCGGCGTCGAGGCGGCGGTGTTGCGCCGTGGCGACGACGGGCGTGCCGAGGTCGCCGACGGACACGTCACGGTGCTGGAACAGCCGGATGTGGAGGGCGAGTTGGCGCTGCGACCGGGGTGGCCGTCCATGTTCCGCGGCTATCTGCACGACGCGGAGCGGTCTGCGGCGGCCTTCGCGAGCGGCTGGTACCTCACCGGTGACCTGGTCCGGCGTGACGCCGACGGCTGGTACTGGTTCGTCGGACGCGCCGACGACGTCATCAAGTCCGCCGGGCACCTCATCGGGCCGTTCGAGGTGGAGAGCGCCCTGATGGAGCATCAGGCGGTCGCCGAGGCCGGGGTGATCGGGCGGCCGGATCCCGTCGCCGGGAACATCGTCAAGGCGTTCGTGACCCTGCGACCGGGCTTCGAGGCGACCACGGCGACGCGGCAGGAGCTGCTGGCCTTCGCCCGGCGCCGGCTCGGGCCGGCCGTCGCGCCCCGTGAGATCGCCTTCGACCAGCATCTGCCGCACACCCGCAGCGGCAAGGTCATGCGCCGCCTGCTGCGGGCCCGCGAACTCGGCCTGCCGGAGGGCGACATCTCCACCCTGGAGGGAACGGAGGGTTCCGCATGAGCGGCACACGCACCGCGCGCAAGCCCGGGCCGAAGCCCAAGGCCTACCCGAAACAGCAGGCGGCACACCGGCTGGCCCTGCTCGGTTCGATGCTGCGCATCCGCCGGTTCGAGGAACGCTGCGTGGAGCTTTACAGCGCCGCGCACATCCGCGGCTTCATGCACCTGTACATCGGTGAGGAGGCCGTCGCCGTCGGCGTCAACGAGGCGCTCACCGGCGAGGACGCGGTCGTGTCGACGTACCGGGAACACGGACACGCGCTCGCCCGCGGTGTCCCCGCCGAGGCGATCATGGCGGAGATGTTCGGGAAGACCACCGGCTGCAGCCGCGGCCGCGGCGGCTCCATGCACCTGTTCGACGCGGGCCGCCGCTTCTACGGCGGCAACGCCATCGTCGGCGGAGGCCTGCCGCTGGCCGCCGGACTCGCCCTCGCTGATCGCATGAACGGCCGCTCCCGCGTCACCTGCTGCTTCTTCGGCGACGGCGCCTTCGCCGAGGGGGAGTTCCACGAGACGGCCAACCTCGCCGCGCTGTGGAGACTGCCTGTGCTGTTCGTCTGCGAGAACAACAGGTACGCGATGGGCACCGCCCTGCAGCGCCACCAGGCCCAGACCGATCTGGCGCTGCGGGCCGCCTCGTACGGCATGGTCTCCTATGCCGTCGACGGCATGGACGTCCTCGCCGTCGAGGACGCGGCCCGGCGCGCCGCCGAAGGGATACGCACAGGAACCGGCCCCCACTTCCTGGAGATGCGCACATACCGCTTCCGCGCCCACTCCATGTACGACCCCGACCGCTACCGCGACAAGGCCGAGATCGAGGGCTGGAAGGAGCGCGACCCGATCGAACTGCTCGCCCGGCAGCTGCGGGAGCACGGCGCGCTCACCGGCAAGGCGCTCGCCGCAGTCGAGGAACGTATCTCCACCGAGATCGACGGCGCCGTCGAGGCGGCGGAGCGGGCACCGGAGGAGTCCGTCGACGACCTGCTGAAGTTCGTCACCAGCCCTGCGGAGGAGGCGATCCGGCCATGACCGCGAACAGGACTCCGAGCGGTGATCCCGCCGAACGGAAGACCACCTACCGGGAAGCGATGCGCGAGGCGATCCGGGAAGCGATGCGCGCCGACCAGCGGGTGTTCCTGATGGGGGAGGACGTGGGACGCTACGGCGGCTGCTTCGGCGTCAGCCTGGGACTGCTGGAGGAGTTCGGCCCCGAACGGATCCGCGATGCCCCGCTGTCGGAGTCCGCGTTCGTCGGCGCCGGCATCGGCGCGGCCCTGGCCGGAATGCGGCCGATCGTCGAGATCATGACGGTCAACTTCAGCCTGCTGGCGCTCGACCAGATCCTCAACAACGCGGCCACCCTGCTGCACATGTCGGGCGGCCAGCTGCCGGTGCCGATCGTCATCCGGATGACCACGGGTGCCGGCCGGCAGCTGGCGGCCCAGCACTCGCACAGCCTGGAAGGCTGGTACGCGCACATTCCCGGCCTGCGCGTCCTGGCCCCGGCGACCATCGCCGACGCCCGCCACATGCTGGCCCCGGCGCTCGCCGACCCCGACCCGGTGCTGATCTTCGAGCACGGCAGTCTGTACAACACCTCGGGCGACCTGCCGGTCGACGCCGGCCCGGTCGACATCGACCACGCCGCGATCCGCAGGCCCGGCACCGACGTCTCCCTGATCACCTACGGCGGGTCCCTGCCCAAGGCGCTGGACGCGGCCGACGAACTGGCCGGCGGGGGGATCAGCGCCGAGGTCGTGGACCTGCGCACGCTGCGTCCCCTGGACGACGTCGTGATCAGCGACTCGGTCGCCCGCACGCACCGGGTCGTCGTGATCGACGAGGGCTGGCGCACCGGCAGCCTGGCCGCCGAGATCTCCGCACGCCTCACCGAGCAGAACTTCTACGACCTCGACGCCCCGGTGGAACGCGTGTGCAGCGCCGAGGTGCCCATGCCGTACGCGCGCAAGCTGGAGGAGGCCGCGCTGCCGCAGGTCGCCGGGATCGTCGCGGCCGTACGCCGTGCGGTCGGCCCCGCCCCGTTCACCATCGACGAAGGGCGGGTGCCGGACGGCAGGGGGGCGAGCTGATGGCCGAGTTCACCATGCCCTCGCTGGGCGCCGACATGGACGAGGGGCTGCTGCTGGAATGGCTGGTCGGCCCCGGGGACCGAGTGCGCAAGGGCGACGTCGTGGCGGTCGTGGAGACCGACAAGGCGGCCATCGAGGTCGAGTGCTTCGCCTCGGGCACCGTGGGGCGGCTGCTCGTCGATCCCGGAACGCGGGTGCCGGTGGGGACGCCGCTCGCGGTGATCGAGGGCGCGGCGGCGCCGGAGACCGCTTCGGCGAAGGGCGTCGGGGAAAAGACGTCGGCGCGTGCCGAGCGTAAGACTGCCCCCACGAAGGCCGCGCGGGACATCGCGTCGGCGAAAGCTGCCCGGCCTTCCGCTCCCGCGGAAGCCGCGCCGAGGCACGCTCACGTCGGGGCCACGGCGGAACCACCGCCCCGTACGACCGTGGAGACAGAACCCGAGCCTGCCCCCGCGACTGCCGTCGAGCGCAGGAGCGAGCGGGAGCCCGAGCTCGTGGCGGCCCCTGACCTGGCTCCGCCTGTGAAACGGTCCGCCGAGGGGAAGCCCGTCGTCGGGGCGGGACCGCTGGTGCGGCACCTCGCGGAGGAGTCGGGCGTCGATCTGACGTCCGTGCACGGCACCGGACGCGGCGGCCGGATCACCCGGGCCGACGTCGCACATGCCGCGCCCGCTCCCGCGCTCAGGGTGCGGGCCACGCCGTACGCCAGGCGGCTGGCCCGCGAACTCGGCGTCGACCTCGGTGTGTTGGACGGCACCAGCGACGGCGGAGTCGTACGTGCCGCGGACGTGCACGCGAGCGTTCGTGCACGCGGCGCCGCCGAACCGCACGCCCTGCAGCCCGCCAGCAGTGCCGGGCAAGCCGAGGAACGAAGGCCCGCACCTGCTCGCGCCGAGAGCAGCAAGGGGCAGCGCGCGGCTGCCATGCGGCGTGCCGTCGGCGACCTCATGAGCCGCTCCAAGAGGGAGATCCCGCACTACTACCTGTCCACCACCGTCGACCTGACCGCGGCCGTCGACTGGCTGCGCCGGCGCAACCGTGGCCGCCCGCCCTCCGACCGGCTCGTCCCCGCGGCCCTGCTGCTGAAGGCCGCCGCCGTGGCGGCCCGCGAGGTACCGCAGCTCAACGGCTTCTGGCAGCGCGGCGCTTTCACCCCCGGAACGGGAGTGCATCTGGGCGTCGCCGTGTCGCTGCGCGACGGGGGCCTGCTCGCCCCCGTGATCCACGACGCCGACACGCTCGCGCCCGAGGACCTGATGGCCACGCTCAAGGACGTTGTGCAGCGGGCCCGTCTGGGACGGCTGCGCGGCAGCGAGTTGTCCGGCGCCACCCTCACCGTCACGAGCCTGGGCGATCAGGGCGTGGAGTCGGTGTTCGGTGTCATCTTCCCGCCCCAGGTGGCCCTGGTCGGCTTCGGCGCGGTGGTCGAACGGCCCTGGGCCACCGGCGGTCTGCTCGGCGTACGCCCAGTGGTGACCGCGACCCTGTCCGCCGATCACCGTGCCACCGACGGCGCGATCGGGGCGCGCTTCCTCACGTCGGCAGACCGCCTGTTGCAGAAACCCGAGGAGTTGTGACGCAGATGAAGCCCCTGAACCCGACCGAGGCGCTGATCGTCGTCAAGGAGTCCATCACACGGATCGTCCCCGACGCCGACTTCACCCGGGTCCGGCCGGACGACAAGTTCCGCGACGTGCTGGAACTCGACTCGCTCGACTTCCTGAGCCTGGTGGAGATCCTCCAGGAAAGCACGGGCGTGCGCATCGACGAGGACGACTATCCCGAACTCACCACCCTGGCCGACACCGTGGAGTTCCTGGTCACCCGGACCGGGCAGGGGCCGCTCGGCACCTGAGCCCGACCGGTCGGCTCAGCGGGTCATCTCGTGGCCTCGGCGCAGCCGGTGGCGATTCCACGAGGCTCGCCGTGTGACCCGAACGGCACCGTCGCCGGGGCCCGGTCGGCCCTGCCCGATCCGCCGGTGGGGCCGCAGGCCGAGAGGGCTCGTGTCGGCCGGTGCCGAGTGGGCGAGGGAGGACGTATGCCTGCGATCGATCTTGCTGCTGGGGGAAGTGCGGTGTCGCTGTCCGGTGGCGACCTGGTGCTGGTGGTGGTCGTCGGGATCGTGGCGCTGGGGGCCTTGGCGGTGGCAGGTGGCCTGCTGCGCGGGGTGCTGGCCGCAGGGCAGGGCACCGAGCGGATGCAGACGATCGCCCGGGGCGTCCAGGAGGGCGCCGCGTCCTGTCTGGGGCGCCAGTTCCGCACGCTCGCCGCCTTCGTGGTGCTGATCCCTTTCCTGCTGCTGCTCCTGCCCGCCGACACCACCGGGGTGCGTATCGGTCGGTCGGTGTTCTTCGTGGTGGGTGCCTGCTTCTCGGCGACCGTCGGCTATCTGGGCATGTGGCTGGCGGTGCGCGGCAACGTACGTGTGGCCGCCGCGGCGGGCGAGGGCAACGAGAAGCGGGCGGTGCAACTGGCGTTCCGCACCGATGGGGTGACCGGGATGCTCACGGTCGGGCTGGGACTGCTGGGCGCGGCCGTGGTCGTGCTGATCTTCCGGGGCCGGGCGGTCGGAGCGCTGGAAGGCTTCGGGTTCGGCGAGGCCTTGCTGGCGATGTTCATGCGGGTGGGCGGCGGCATCTACACCAAGGCCACCGGTGTCGGAGCGGACCTGGTGGGCAAGGTGGAGCAGGGCATCCCGGAGGACGACCCGCGCAACGCCGCGGTGATCGCCGACAACGTCGGGGACAACGTGGGCGACTGCGCCGGAATGGCCGGAACCCGACGTGTCGTCCCCGATGCCACGCGTCCGAACCGGCGGTCATATCGTCGGAGCACAGTCGCCGCGCGCAGGTGAACTCAGCCCGGCCGCCTCGTGCCGGGGACCGTGTACGTCCCTCCCTCCGCGACCGGCGAAGCATGGGCCGGGTGGCCCCTGCACAGGGACGGCGGGCCTCTACTGGATGGCGGCCGCGGTTGTGACATTGGAAGGGACGACCGGCCGCCCTTCTGCCGGGCGAAGGAGATCGACATGAGCATCCGGCGTCAAACCCACCACCGGCACCGCACCGCGGAGACGGTCACGGACCCGGTCTGCGGCACGCGGATCAGCCGGTACGGGGCTCCCGCACACCGCGGAGCGGAAGGACACACCCGCCACTTCCACTCCGCCCAGTGCGCGTCCACGTCCGGCACCGGGACCGCCCGCTCCACCGCCAAGGCCCCGTGACCCGCCCGAGCGGACGAAGGACACCATGACCAAGAAGGCCCAGCCCCCACCCCCAGGCGACCGGCCGACGCCCACGGCGCCGCCGCCCCCGCCCGCCTGGCGGCACTGGCTGTGGCCGCTCGCGATCGTCCTGGCCATCGGCCTGTGGACGGTGCTGCCCGGCTTGCAGTCCACCCAGACGCAGAAGGTGAACCTGACGTATTCGACGTTCCTCACGGACGTCGACGCCGGGAAGGTCAAGAGCGTCACCATCAAGGGTGACGGGGAGACGAACGGCACGCTCACCAGCGGGCGCCGCTTCACCACCGTGGTCCCCGTGCAGCTCGCCGGCGACCAGCTGCTCACCCGGCTGGAGAAGAAGCATGTGGAGGTGACGGCGTCCCAGCCGTCCTCCGCGCCGTCGTCCGGTTCCCAGGTGCTGTCCTGGATCCTGCTGCTGGGGCCGGTGGTGTTGATCTTCTGGTTCTGGCGGCGGTTGTCGAAGGGCGGGGCCGCGCAGATGAGCGGGGCGTTGGGCGGGGTGGGCAGGTCCCGGGTCAAGGTGTTCGACGCGGAGCGACCGCAGACCACTTTCGCCGATGTCGCGGGGTATGTGGGTGTGAAGTCGGAGATCGCGGAGGTGGTCGATTTCCTGCGGCGGCCCGAGCGGTACCGCCGTGCCGGGGCGATGGCGCCGCGCGGAGTGCTGATGGTCGGCCCGCCCGGCACCGGCAAGACGCTGCTGGCCCGCGCGGTGGCAGGGGAGGCGGAGGTGCCGTTCCTGTCGGTGGTCGGCTCCAGCTTCGTGGAGATGTTCGTCGGGGTGGGTGCCGCCCGGGTGCGGGACCTGTTCGCCGAGGCCCGCAAGCGGGCGCCGGTCATCGTCTTCGTCGACGAGATCGACGCGCTCGGCGGCCGCCGGGGGGCGGCGGGGGCGGTGGTCTCCAACGACGAGCGGGAGCAGACCCTCAACCAGCTTTTGGCGGAGATGGATGGGTTCGAGGCCGCCGAGGGCATCGTCGTCCTGGCCGCCACCAACCGGCCCGAGGTACTGGACCCCGCCCTGCTGCGCCCGGGACGCTTCGACCGGCAGGTGACCATCCCGCTGCCCACCCTGGCCGAACGCACCGCGATCCTGGCCGTGCACTGCCAGGACAAGCATCTCGGCGCCGACGTCGATCTGGAACGGGTGGCGCGCGGCACGCCCGGTTTCTCCGGCGCGGACCTGGCCAATCTGGCCAACGAGGCGGCCATCGTCGCCGTGCGGGCGGAGCGTGCGGAACTGTCCGCGGACGACTTCGACGCGGCCCGCGACCGGATCCTGCTCGGCCGCCGTGAGGGCTCGAACGTGCTGCTGCCCGCGGAGAAGGAGGCGGTCGCCGTGCACGAGGCCGGGCACGCGCTGGTGGCCGCGCTGTCGCCGAGCGCGGACCCGGTGGCCAAGGTCACCATCCTGCCCGCCGGTCAGGCCCTCGGGGTCACCGAACAACTCCCGCTGGTGGAGCGTCACTTGTACGGTGAGGACTTCCTGAGTCAGACGCTTGCGGTCCGGCTGGGCGGGCGCGCCGCGGAGCTGGTCGTCCTGGGCCAGGGCTCCACCGGCGCGGCCAACGACCTGGCGGGTGCCACCGAGCTGGCGACCAAGATGGTCCGCGAGTTCGGGCTTTCGCGCGCGCTGGGGCCGGTGGGGTACCCGCAGGGAGGCTCGGTGTTCCTGGGCGGCGGGGCCGCGATGAGCAGCCGCCCCTTCGCCGAGGCCACCCAGGCCGCCATCGACGCCGAGGTCGCCCGCCTGCTGCGCGAGGCCGAACAACACGCCACCGACCTGCTCACCCGACACCGCGCCCAGCTGGAGGAACTGGCCCACCTGCTGGTCAAACACGAGACCGTGGACGGCACGGCGGTGTACGGCCTGCTGGGCACCGAACCTCCGAGCACGCACCCCCCCGGCGAGACCATCGCACCACGCCGCGTCACTGTCACCAAGAAACCAACCCAACATCGCACCGGCCACGCATCGGCCACGCCTCCCCCCGGCGGGGACGGAACCGGGGGGACGCCTCCAGCGGCCGCGCCTTGACGCGCGTCGACATCCGCCGGGTCGCCAGGCTCGGCCCGGGGCCTCGCGCCCGAGGCAGGATGGACGAGCGGACCGAGGACGAGGGCCGTTCGGTACACCAGCAGGGTCGTTGGCACCCATGCGGAGCGGGTGACGGAGGGGGACCGTGGAGGTCGGGATCGAGAAGACTCCGGCTCCAGGCGCTCCGGGAACGGGCGATGTGGGCCGAAACGTCGATCGCGACGGCCGGCGGGGCGATCTCCAAGCCGAGAAGGACAAGGCGTCCGAGGACAGGGACGTGCGAGGAGGCACCGACGTGATCACGCGGATCCTTGGCGAGGGCCAGTATGAGATCGACGACGCCCACCTGGGCGTGCTGGGGGAACTGGACGCCGCGGTGCAGTCTGCCGCCGCGTGCGGCGACGACGAGGAGTGCGTGGCCGGAGTCCAGGCCCTGCTGGAAGCCGTACGCGATCTGGGCACCCCGATGCCGGACGACGCCTCCGTGCCGTTGGATCTCATCCTGCCCGACGAGGGCACCAGCCGACGTCACATGCGCCAGATGCAGGCACTGCTGGCCGACAAGGGCCTGATCCCGGCGGGACGAGGGGCGACGCCGTGCGCAGCCGCTTCGCCGGTCACGGCGCCGAGGAGATCGGCCGTCCCCGCGAAGGAGGTCTCCTGCGTGGTGATCACGCCGTCGGCCGGCAACGTAGGTTGAAGGCGTCACGTGCCGTGGAGTTGACGCACGGGTGCGTCATGAAGCCGACGAGGACGAGACCCCGTCGGCTCGTCCGCCGCGACCGCGCGTCCATGTCGGTCCCGACGAACCGGACCTCGGCGGGACCCCGTGCCGGTCCTGACCGACTGTCATAACGCCTACCCGCAGGGCCCGGCTGTTCGGCCTTGGACGAGGGGCCTGACGGCCCATACGCAGAGCCCGCCGAGCTGGACACCATGGAAGGACGACGGCCAAGCGCGCCGCGGAGGACCGTGGAGCGTGCCGTCACGAACACGGCCGGAGGTGAGGGACCGATGTCGGTTCACGACGAGTTGGTGCATGCTCGGCATGCTCTCGACGACTTGGCCCGAGTGGTGGATCGACTCCAGAGCCATCTCGGGAACGGCCCGGACGTCCGCCGGGCCCTGGCGGACGCCGACCATCTGCGGGACGACCTCGACCTGTTGCAGCAGAGCGCAGCGGCCGATGAGTCGGGTCAGAGCCCCGCGCAGCCCGAGGTCGTCTTCATCCCCCGTACGCCAGACGACCCCTCGATGTGGGCCGGTTGCGAGGACGAAGGAATCGGCTCCCGCCACGGCCCCGAACTGAGGCAGGGCCCCCCGGCCCATCGGACACTTCATCTGCCGCTGCATCGGGCGCCTCGCACGAGGTGAGGTCGCCGACGGATTTGCGAACGTCCAGTCGCCCCGAGTCCGCTCGTGCACACACGCGCCGCCGCACGGAGCGCACTGCCCGATCGTGTGAGGGCGGACCTGATTGCCGACAACGATGTCGTACGGTCGACAGGGCCCTGCGTGCCCGGCCGGAACAGGTCGAGGACCTTCGGCCCCGTGACCGGGCCTTACGGGCGTCCGATCATGGAGTGGGGACGTGCGGAGGTGAGGCCGATGACCGACGCGACGATCACGAGATGGCCGGTCTGGGGGGAACGAGCGACGTCGCTGCGGCCACCCCGGCTACCCGGCCCAACGGCGACCCCGGCTACCCGGCACAACGTCGAGCGGCAACCCGAATCTGGATGAGGAGGACACGATGTCGCACACCGTGGAATGGAAGATCCGCCTCTACCTCTTCGAGGAGGAGGGGACGACGAAGGCACGGGTGGTGCTGGACACGGGTACCACCTCGCTCACCGGCCATGGGACGGCCCACTGCAATCCGGGGGACACCGACGTGCCGGAGATCGGTGATGAACTTGCCGCGGGCCGGGCGCTGCACGACCTCGCCGGCCAACTGGTGGAGACCGCCGAGCGGGACATCGGCGACACGGGCGCGCCTGCGGCCGAGGCGGAGTCTCGGCCGTCGGTCGGCTGGCCCATGTGACCGGTATGGGCGCCGCGGGCAGGTCCCGCGGCGCCCACACGTCGTCCCGGCCGGGTCGGCCCGGCCGGGATCACGGTTCGGGAGGCCGTGACGGCCCAGCGTCGCGCTGGTCCGTGTTCATCGCCCGCAGGGCCGCGGCAACGCTGGCGCGGTCCAACTCGACCTCGGACTCGGCCAGTCCGTGTCCCAGCACGCGTGGACGGGTCAGGTCGGACAGGGACAGCAGCGCCGCCACCGGGCGGTTGTCGGCGAGATAGGAGGCGCTGAAGCTGTGGATGTGCCGTTCCAGTGCCGCCTGGGCGAGGATCTCCACCATCGCGGTCGCCAGTCCGACCCGGCGCCAGGCGGGGTCCACCGCGACGGCGATCTCCGCGACACCGTCGTCCAGACGCTCGTAGCGTGCGATGGCGATGCCCTGTCCGCAGGTGGCGTCCGCCGCGACCAGGGCGAAACGGCGCATGTAGTCCAGCTTCGTCAGCCGGGTCAGCAGGTCCGGAGTGATGCGCGGCGGGCCGCCCAGGAAGCGGCCGTACAGCGTTTCGGCGTCCGCCGACCGGATCGCCGCGGCCAGGTCCGGCGCGTCCGAGGGCACGATCGGCCGGATCGCGACGCGGCGGCCGTCAGCGAGCCGTAGTTCGCGTTCGTAGGCGAGCGGGTAGTTCGGTGGCGGGTCTACGGGATGGGGCTGAAGGCTCATCGCTGCTCCGTGTCCGCAGGACCCCGGGTTTCCGGCACGCCAACCGGTCCTTGGGGGTGCTCCCATGATGGGATGCCCAGCTCCGGTCTGTCCCGGTCCGGTGGACCCTCATGTGGTGCTGTTGGCCCCATTTGCGGAGGCTCACCGGGCCGGAAGTATGGGGATATGGATGAGCCATCGGATTCGGTGATGTGGCGCACCCCGGCGAAGTTCGTGACGTCGCCTTGCGTGAACGCGACCGATGACATCGTCGACAACGCCCTTCGGCGCCCCGACCACGCCGCTTTCGCCCGTAAGGTCGACGGAGTCTGGCGGACCGTCACCTCCAAGGAGTTCGCCGACGAAGTCCGGGCGCTGGCCGCGGGCTTGATCGCGGCCGGGATCGCGCCGGGTGCCCGGATCGCGTTGATGTCGGCCTCGCGCTACGAGTGGATGCTGTGCGACTTCGCGATCTGGACCGCCGGGGCGGTTACCGTGCCCGTGTACGAGACCTCGTCCCCGGACCAGGTCGCGTGGATCCTGCGCGACAGCGGCGCCACGGCCGCGTTCGTCGAGGGCGACGCACGCGCCCGCGTCGTCGCCGGGACCGGGGCGGTCCCGGCGGACCAGGTGTGGCGGATGGACGGAGGACTCGGGCACCTCACCGAGCTGGGCCGGTCGGTGTCGCCGGAACTGCTGGAGCGGCGGAGGCGTTCGGTCGGGGCCGACGGGACGGCGACCATCGTCTACACCTCCGGCACGACCGGCAGGCCCAGGGGTTGCCTGATCAGCCACGGCAATCTGGTCGCCGAGGTGCGCAACGTCGCCCTCGCCGACGGGATCAAGGAGAAGGTCCTGACCGACCGCACCACGATCCTGGTGTTCCTGCCGCCGGCCCACGTTCTCGCGCGGGTCGTCGCGCTCGCCGCCGTGCACAACGGTGCGCAGGTCGCGCACACCAGCGACCTCGAGAACCTCAGCACCGAACTCCGGATCTATCGGCCCACGTTGCTGCTGGCCGTCCCCCGCGTGTTCGAGAAGATGCGCAACACCGCGCAGCGCTCGGCCGTGGCGGGCGGGCACGTGAGGCTGTTCCGTGCCGCCGAGGCCACCGCTGTCGCTTACAGCGAGTCGCTGGACCACGGCGGACCGGGACGTTGGCTGCGTGCCAGGCGCCGGGTGTACGACCAACTGGTGTTCAGGAGGCTGCGGGCCGCGCTGGGTGGCCGGGTCGCCTACGCGTGCAGCGGCGGCGCACCCCTGGGAGCCGGCCTCGGGCACTTCCTGCGGGGTGCCGGAGTCACCGTTCTGGAGGGCTGGGGGCTGACCGAGACCACCTCAGGGGTGACCCTCAACCTGCCGGCCGCTCAGCGTGTCGGCAGCGTCGGTCGTCCGCTGCCCGGTTGCGCGGTTCGCATGGGTCCCGGAGGCGAAGTGCTGGTGAAGGGCCCGAACGTCTTCGGAGGCTACCTGCACGACAAGCAGGCCACGGATGAGGCGTTCGACCCCGATGGCTGGTTCCGCACCGGTGACCTGGGCGAGGTGGACGACGGGTATCTGACCATCACGGGCCGCAAGAAGGACCTCATCATCACCGCCGCGGGCAAGAATGTCGCCCCCGCCCCGCTGGAGGACCGGCTGCGGGCCCACTGGCTGATCGACCAATGCGTGCTCGTCGGTGACCAGCGGCCGTACATCAGTGCCCTCATCACCCTCGATCGCGAATTCCTCACCGTGTGGCGGCGCGAACACAACCGGCCGCCGGCAGCCGGCATCGCGGAACTCCGCCACGACCCGGAGCTCACGGCGGCCATCCAGGCCGCGGTGGACGAGGTGAACCAGATGGTGTCCGCGGCCGAGGCCATCAAGAGATTCCGCATCCTGAGCCGGGAGTTCGCCGTGGGCGAGGAACTGACACCCTCGCAGAAAGTGCGACGCGGATACGTAGCCGCCAAGTTCGCCGCGGACATCGAGGCGCTCTACGCACAGGCCCGACCCAATTCATGACACTGCTTGCGCACCCAACCGTCCTTCGAGGAGGGACGCCGACCTCGTTGGCCCGATGGTCGCGGCGTGCGGCCGACCAGAGGACGCCGAGGACGGTACGCAGGTGACTGACCTGCGGTGGCGCGCCGGGAGCAGGCGTGCGGCGGCCGTGGGACCTCGGTCGGAAGGCCGTCGTCGGGATGTCACAGAAGGCGGTCCCCGATGCGTCTTCCGTGGTGGATACGAAGAACACCGGCCGCTGAGCCCCGTTCGGACTTCCCCGGAGGTGGACATGCACCCGTTCGGTCTCGCCATGGCAGGCCACGACGTCGACACAGCCGTGACACTGCTCGCGGCGGACGTCGAGTTCCGCAGCCCCGTCGTCTTCACGCCCTATCGCGGGAGGGACGCCGTCGCACCGCTCCTGTACGCCGTCGCGGACGTCCTTGAGGACTTCCGTTACACCCGGGAGATCGGCTCGCCGGACGGACGAGACCTGGCGCTCGTCTTCCGAGCGCGCGCGGGCGGCAAGGAGATCGAGGGATGCGACTTCCTGCACCTCGACGATTCCGGTCTGATCGACGAGCTGTTCGTCATGATTCGCCCCATGTCCGGCGTGCACGCGCTGGCCGAGGCGATGAAGGCCCGCCTTGATGCGGCGAGCAGTGGCCGGCAGCCCACCTGACGGGCGGCGCGCCCGGATGAGGCGGCTGATGTGCTCACCGGGACCGGTCACGGGAGCGTGCTGGTGTCACGTTCGGTGCCGCTGTCGCGTCCCGAGGGAGAACGCTGACTTCAGGGAGGTCGTGATGAACGTTGCGCTGTGGACGGGGCAGGCGCTGCTGGCGGTGGTCTTCGTGTATTCGGGGGCGCTCAAGGTGTCCCAGTCGAGAGAGAAGCTGCTGGAGATGGGGCAGACGGGGGTGGCGGTGTTCCCGGTGCCGTTGCTCCGGTTCGTCGCGTCCTGCGAGCTGCTCGGCGCGGTCGGTGTCATCGTGCCGAGGCTGATGGACACGGCGCCGGTGCTCACGCCGCTCGCTGCGGCGGGTTTCGCGGTGATCATGGTCGGCGCCATCGCGGCACATGCCCGGCTCCACGAGCCGCGCAACGTCGCGGCCACCTCATTCGTTCTGGTCGTCGCGGCGGTCGTCGCCGTCGGCCGGCTTCCGGGAATGTGACCGTGACCGATACCAGCCGCGATGTCGAGGAGTACCAGCGGCTCCGTCCGTTGCTGTTCTCGATCGCGTACAGGATGACGGGGAGCGTCGCAGACGCCGAGGACATCGTGTCCGAGGCGTTCCTCCGGCTGCACCGGGCACGCGCCGACGGCACCGTGATCGAGTCGATGAAGTCGTACCTGTCGACCGTCGTGTCCCGGCTGAGCATCAGCCATCTCCGCTTGGCCCGGGTCCGCCGGGAGCGCTATTTCGGTACGTGGCTTCCTGAGCCCGTCGTGGCCGAGGAGAGTTCTGCGACGGACCTGTCGGACTCGCTCTCGCTGGCGTTTCTGGTCGTGCTGGAGAACCTGACTCCTGTCGAACGCGCGGTGTTCCTGCTGCACGACGTGTTCGACTTCGAGTACGTGTCCATCAGCGAGGTCGTAGGGAAGAGCGAGGTCAACTGCCGCCAGATTGCGGCGCGTGCGCGGCGGCGCGTCGACGCGCGGCGGCCGCGCTTCGAGGCACCGCTCGCGAAGCGCGCGACACTCGCCGAACGCTTCTTCGCAGCCGTCGAGACCGGTGATCTCGAAGGCCTGGTCGACATGCTGGCCGCGGACGTCGTGACGTACGGCGACGGCGGTGGACGCGGCCCGTCGTTGCCCAAGCCGGTGTACGGACGCGAAAAGGTTCTGCGTCTGCTCGTGGCGTTGACCACGGCGCTGCAGCGCTTCGACCTGCATCTCGAACGCGCGACGGTGAACGCCCAGCCCGGCGTGCTCGTGCGCGACGCGTCCGGCGCCCTCCTCGACGTCCTGTCCGTGGATGTGGTCGGCGGCAAGGTGCGGACCATCCACTCGATCCTCAATCCGGACAAGCTCGGTCACCTGGGACCACTGGCCGGACCGGACCATCCGCTCCGCCGCAGCACGCACCGGACACGACACGAATAGCCCCCCGGTGTGTCACGGCCCGCCCGGCCACTGCGTCTCAGAGCCGAGAGAGTTGCCGGAACACGGGAGGTTCGTCATGACGCACAAGGTGCTGGTACTGGGCGCCGGATACGCGGGTCTGGTGGCAGCGAAGCGGCTCGCCCGGCAGGTGCGCGGCGATGAGGTGTCGGTGAAGTTGGTGACGGCCTTCGCGGACTTCGTCGAACGTCCACGCCTGCACCAGTTGGCGACGGGCCAGGCGATCGAACGCGTGCCCGTCGCGAGATATCTGCGCAACACGTCAGTAGAGCTGGTGGTCGGGTCGGTCGTCGGCATCGACCTCGAGGAGCGGACCGTGACGACGGTCCCGGACGGTGAGTCCCGCCTCATGCCCTACGACACTCTGGTGTACGCCTTGGGGAGCAACATCGACGTCGCGGGCGTGCCCGGAGTCGCCACACATGCGTGGAGTCTCGTCGGCACCGACGCGGCGGCCCAGGTGAACGGCCGCCTGCAGGTCCTGGCGCGACAGAAGGGCCAAGTCGCCGTCTGCGGCGGCGGCCTGACCGGAATCGAGATCGCCGCCGAGGTCGCCGAGTGCTTCCCGGACCTACAGGTGACACTGGTCAGCGGCGCCCGGCCGGGCGCATGGCTGTCGCCGAAGGCGCAGGCGTACCTGGCGCGAACCTTCGAGGCGTTGGGCGTGACGGTCCGGACCGGTGCACGCGTCCAGGAGGTGCGCGCGGACGAGCTGGCGCTCGACGACGGTGACCGCCTCCCGTTCGACCTGTGCCTGTGGGCAGGCGGGTTCCGGGTCCCTCCGCTCGCCCGGGTCAGCGGCCTCGCGGTCACCGGTCAGGACCGCGCCCTGGTGGACGGCACGCTGGAGTCGGTGTCCCATCCGGGCGTCTACGTGATCGGTGACGCTGCGGCCGTCTCCGGTGCGTGGGGGTCCGAGCTCGCGATGGGCTGCCGCACCGGTGGCTTCAGCGGGCCCAGGGCTGCCGACATCATCGCCGCGCGGCTGACCGGCCGGGAACCACGCCGGTTCCGTTACCGCTACATCCACGAGTGCGTCAGCCTGGGGCGACGGCACGGACTGGTCCAGTTCCTCAATGCCGACGAGTCACCGAAACCCGTCGTCCTCACCGGACGCAAGGCCGTCGCGTACAAGAACGCCACCCTCAACGGTGCCAAGACCCTGTTCCGCCACCCGGGCCCTGCCCTCGTGCGCCGCAGGCATCTCACTCCCCAGGCCGGCAGGACGCATGCGGGCAGAGCACAGACCTGACGGCGAACAAACCTGGGCCCACCACGGCCCGCGACGGCGAAGTGATCAGTACTCCAGCTCGGGGCGCAGGCGCAGCGGGTCGCCGACCGCGTGGAGGTGCCGCAGTACCTGGACGTAGGAGTCGAGGAGCCCGGTCTCGTGGTAGGCGATGGCGTGCCGGGCACAGTAGGCGCGCACCAGTTCTTGGGCGTGGCGCAGGCTGGGGCGCGGCATGGAGGGGAACAGGTGGTGTTCGATCTGGTAGTTGAGCCCGCCGAGCGCGAAGTCGGTGAACCGGTGGCCGCGGATGTTGCGTGAGGTCAGTACCTGTCGGCGCAGGAAATCGATCTTGTCGTCCTTGGCGAACATGGGCATGCCCTTGTGGTTGGGGGCGAACGAGCACCCCATGTAGAGCCCGAACAGCCCCTGATGCACGAGGAGGAAGCACACGGCCTGGACGGGGGACAGGACCAGGAACAGCGCGGCGAGGTAGCCGACGAGATGCGCCGTCAGCAGTCCCGCTTCGGCCAGCTTGGTCACCCGCGAGGTCGCGGTGCCGGTGCGGTCGAGCAGTGCCCGTACGCCGGCGACGTGCAGGGCGACTCCTTCCAGGAGCAGCATCGGGAAGAACAGCCAAGCCTGGTGACGGGCCAGCCAGGCGTACGCCCCGCTGCGGATGCGGGCCTGATCCTGGGTGAAGGCGACCGCGCCGTCGGCGATGTCCGGGTCGCGGTCGACGTGGTTCGGATGGGAGTGGTGCCGGTTGTGCTTGGTGATCCACCAGCCGTAGCTGAGGCCGATCAGCAGGTCGGCGTGCACGCGGCCGAGCAGGTTGTTGACGCGTTTGGAGGCGGCGATCTGGTGGTGTCCTGCGTCGTGGCCGATGAACCCGGTCTGGGTGAACATCACCGCGAGGAAGGCGGCGGTCAGCAGCTGCCACCATGACTGCCCGATCAGCGCGAACGCGGTCCAGCCGGCGACCAGCAACAGCAGGTTCGCGCCGACCTTGACGGAGTAGTAGCCCGGTCGCCGCTTCAGCAGCCCGCTCCGCCTCACCTCGCGGGAGAGCGCGGCGTAGTCGCTGCCCCGGCTGCCGGGCGGGGGTACGGCTGTCGCGGTCTGGCCCGCCGGATCGGGGCTCCGGTCGCTGACGTCAGTGGTCACAGTGTTCCCTTCGGGATGGACACGCGCTGCCCACGGCGCGAGAAGCGGGACGCAGGATGCCGCACGGGTCGGGAATCCTGTGGAAGCCGGCCGAGGCAGGCCCGCATCGCGGGCCTGCCTCGGGAAAGGACCTCAGAGCGGGCGCACCTGGTCGGCCTGCATGCCCTTGGGACCCTGGCCGGCGGTGAACTCCACCCGCTGGTCCTCCGCCAGGGAGCGGAAGCCGTCCGTGTCGATCGCCGAGTGGTGGACGAAGACGTCGGCACCGGCCTCATCAGGGGCGATGAAACCGAAACCCTTCTCCGCGCTGAACGACTTCACTGTTCCTTGAGCCATGGGACGTCTCCTTCGAGAGGGCGGCTGGTCGGATCACGCGCGATCACGCGGATCCGGGCTGCTGGCCGCCGGCCGTCGAAGAAAGCCCCGAAACGACGAAACGCCCGCTGTCGGAACTCCGCGGGCGCTTCCACGTTCGCAAACTTCAACTGCAACCACTGCCTGGAACGTCCAGAGCGCCGGGAAGGTTCCCGGCATCTGCCGGGTCCGGAGGGGAGTACGGTTGCGGCACCGGGGCATCTCGCACGCCGTCATCAGTTTCGGCGTCGCCCTCGGGCAACGGCACGGGCCGGCGTACATCGGAGCCGGCCGGAAATGAGCCGCAACATGCTTCTTGCCCCGCACTTTCACGCCGTCTTCCGTATCCGGTCCCGCGCGGCCCGGTAGCAAATTTCCCGGCTTCCGGGTTGCAGCAGAGGCTCTCCGGACGGCCCGGCTCATCTGCGGCACCGACCACCGCGACGCACCCGACGCGGAGACGCCCCTTCCGCTGACCGGGCGCGTCCGCAGGCACCGGGCCGACGGCTCCTGCCCCTGATGTCGGGCAGCCACTACAAGCACGTAGAGAACGAAACGAATTGAAATGACGAGGAAGCATATGAGCCTGATGAGTCTTGGAGTGCTTGCCTCCTCCGGCAAGGAGAACGAGTTCCGCCTGCCGTTGCACCCCTCTCACCTCGAGCGGATCGCTCCGGACGTACGCGAGAGGATCTTCCTGGAACAGGGCTACGGCGAACGGTTCGGCGTCGCTGACGACGCGCTCGGACCGCTCGTGGCGGGGCTGCGTTCCCGTGAGCAACTCCTCGCCGAGTGCGACGTGTTGCTGCTGCCCAAACCCATGCACGAGGACGTTGCCGCGCTGCGTGGGGGACAGGTGTTGTGGGGATGGCCGCACTGCGTGCAGGACGAGGAGCTGACCCAGCTCGCCATCGACCGACGGCTGACCCTCATCGCCTGGGAGGCCATGAATTACTGGACGTCCACGGGCGCCTTCAGCGTCCATGTGTTCCACAAGAACAACGAGCTCGCGGGCTACTGCTCGGTGCTGCACGCCCTGCAGCTCGGTGGGCTGACCGGCAGCTACGGGCGGCGTCTGCGCGCTGTGGTCATCAGCTTCGGCGCCACGGCGCGCGGAGCTGTCACCGGCTTGGGAGCCATGGGGGTCTCCGACGTCACGGTGCTCACCCAGCGAGCTGCCGCAGCAGTGGCCTCGCCGATGCCCTCGGTCGTGATGGGCCACTTCGAGCATCAGGAGGACGATCCGTCGCGCCTGCGGGCAGTCACCGCGGCCGGTTCCGTGCCGCTGGCGGAGTACCTGGCCGGATTCGACATCATCGTCAACTGTGTGTTGCAGGACACCGACGCGCCGCTGATGTTCGTCACCGAAGAGGAGCTCGTCCGGTTCCGGCCGGGGACCTTCTTCATCGACGTCTCCTGCGACGAGGGCATGGGCTTCGAGTGGGCCCGTCCGACCACCTTCGGCGAGCCCATGCACGCGGTGGGGCCGGGCTGCCACTACTACGCGGTGGACCACAGCCCGTCCCACCTGTGGAACTCGGCCACGTGGGAAATCAGCGAGGCGCTCCTGCCCTACCTGCGCAAAGTCATGAGCGGCCCCGCGGCATGGGACAGCGACGTCACGATCAGAAAGGCCATCGAGATCCGCGACGGCGTCGTCCAGAACCCGAAGATCCTCTCCTTCCAGCACCGGTCGGCCGACTACCCCCACACCCTTCAGATCCCGGCCTCCGACCCCATGCCACACTCCTCCGCGCAGCCGGCCTGACCCACGCGGAACCGAGCGAGCCACGGCCCCTGCGGGAGCGTCACCGCAGGGGCCACAGGACCCCGGGAGGCCAGGCTGCGTCGGCGGCGCCCTGTACGTCATCGTTCGCCGCGACCGACCCGGCGGATGTCGGTGTGCGAAACGCCCCCGTGCTGTCCACACCGCTCCGCGTCCCACCACGGCGCGGACCTACGGCCGCCTAGTAGGACTCCGTTAGGTCTTCCTATCAGTCCTGATCACGAGCATGTTGAGTGTGTGGACGCACATGAAGTGAACCGTGTTCGGGCGACGTTGGCGTTATACGTGGCTGATGTGTTCGCCTCGGTACCGCGCAAGGACCAGCGGGCCAAGGGCGACTGCTATCTGCGGGGACTGATGCTGGACGGCCGCCGCAAGTCGATTCAGGCGATGGCGTCGCGGCTGCCGGACGGCAACGAGCAGAATCTGCAGCAGTTCGTGAACCAGTCCACGTGGGATCCGGCGCCGGTGCAGCGGCGGATCAACGAACGCCTGCTGCCGCTGGTCGATCCGGCGGCCTGGGTGATCGACGATGTGTCGGTGCCCAAAGACGGCCAGATGTCGGTCGCCGTGGCTCCGCAGTACTGCGGAGCCCTGGGCAAACGGGCCAACTGCCAGGTCGCCGTGAGTGTTCACGCGGCGAGTGACACCGCCTCCTGCCCGCTGCAATGGCGGCTGTTCCTGCCCGCGGAATGGGCCTCGGACAGCGACCGCCGGGCCAAGACCATCATCCCGCCCGAGATCACCCATCGGGAGAAGTGGCGTCTGGCGTTGGACATGCTCGACACCCTCGCCGCCTGGGGGATGACACCGCCGGCGGTGGTGGCCGATGCCGCCTACGGCACCAACGCACACCTGCGGGCCGCGCTGAGCGACCGCCAACTCCCTTACGTGCTCGCCATCCGCGCCGATGTGACGGCCCACCCGTTCGACGCCAAGCCTGAGGCCCCGGCCCGCCACGGGACGGTCGGCTGCTGGCCCCAGCCACGCTATCGCCACCGGGCACGCTCAGTGTCGGACCTGGCCGCGGGACTCGAGCACGACGTCTTCACCACCCTCACCTGGCGGCAGGGCTCGCGAGGAGAGTTACGTTCCCGCTTCGCTGCCGCACGTGTCCGTCCGGCAGGCAAAGCCGTCGAGCGCCCGATCAAAGCCGCTGCCTCGGCCGAACAGGGCTGGTGGGACGGGATCCTGCCCGACTGCTGGCTGCTGGTGGAATGGCCCGAAGGCGCCGAGGCTCCCACCGACTACTGGCTGTCCAACCTGCCGGCCGACACGGCGATCGCCGACCTGGTCCGGCTGGCCAAGGTCCGCTGGCGCATCGAGCACGACTACCGCGAACTCAAACACGGCCTGGGCCTGGACCACTTCGAAGGCCGTTCCTGGCCCGGCTGGCACCACCACGTCACCCTCGTGACCGCCGCCCACGCCTTCCTCACCGAACAACGCCTGGCCCCAAAAGCACCCGGACCGGCCTCACCCTCTACCAGGTCCTCGACACCCTCCAGAACACCCTGAGGTGCTGGACCGGCATCTGCACCACCTGCCATCAGCCCCTGCCCAGCAGGACTCCAAGATCGAGACAGACCTAACGGAGTCCTACTAGAGGTGGAGCAGCCGTTGCGTGATCTCCCGGTACTGCCTCAGCGCGAGCCTGACTTCGGTGGAGTGGGTTTCGGGGTCCTGCTCCTGCCAGCCGGCGCGGAGGAGACGCCGCCGTTCCGCAAGGGCGTCCACGAGCAGCGCGGTGGCTTCGTCGTAGGCGCTCTCGGCCTCTTCGAGCGCCTCGAGCGGGGAGTCGGCGAACGTGTTGAGGGCGTGCCCGAGACGCAGGGCGATCTTGTCCCGTTCGGACGGCGGAAGCAGCGGCTCCGGGCCCGGGGTGCGGCGTTCGGCGTGGCCCCGGGGCTGGTCCGCGGGCTGCTGGGCGCGAGTCTGGTCATACATCGTCGTGTGCCGCTTTCGTTGCGTTGGCGGTCACCGGTGATCATCGCGGTGACCCCTGCCGGGTGCTTCGGTGATCACCGCCGGAAGGCTCGCCCGGCCTTCTCGGCCGCCTGCTTCAGGCTTCCGGAAACCCGGTCGGTCCTGCCTTGGCGCTTAAGTCGCCTGCTGCCGGTGACCCGGCCGAGTTCTTCCGTGACCTTGCCCTTCAACGTCTGCGCCTTGTTCCTCATCGTCCGTGCAACGGTCATGGCGTGCCTCGCTGTTGTCCGTCGGGCGTGTTCCCACGGGGTCTGTCTGGGCGAGGCGGGCAGACGTGATGCTCGCCGTGGCTGCGGAGTGGCACGACCCCGCGTCGTGCCGCCAGTCAACGTCCAGCGACGGTCCGTGTCAACGCAGCGACCACGCGACCGGCGCGCCTCGCCTCGGAGCGTACGGGAGTGCCCGCGCGTGATGGCGGAGAACGGTGGTACGACACGGTGACGGCGCTGACCGTCGTCCAGCCCTTCGCGGCGCTGGGCCCGGACGGGGCCGGCCGCTGTGCAAGACTGTTCGCCTTGATCCCAACTATGCGTCTGCGTACGGGCTTTGGAGTGGCCGCTTCCCACGGCCCCGAAACTCTCGGTGTCCTACGTCATAGGGCGACGATGCGGTCGTGGGTGCCGACGACGACATCCGTCTGTAGGCCGCGCGATCGGCCCTGGTCGGGCTGGTGGGTTCGCCCGTCTCCGTCACCGGGCCCTCTTGTCACGTGAGGCGAAAGCATCGCGCCAGTCCACGCCGTTGTCGAGCAGGCGCCCCACGAGGCCGCCAACCGCACCGAGTGCCGCCACCAGCAGGAAGGCACCGAAGCCGCCGAAATAGCCGACGACGGCCAGGGCCATGCCCACCAGCATCCCCAGTACTGCTCTGTTCATCAGCCACCTCGGGTCTCATCCGAAGGCGTCGGCGCTCGCGACTACGCGACGCGCGTCTCGCCTGAGTGATCGGGCTCGTCCTCGTCCGGCAGGTGGACGTCATTGACCGCGATGTTGACCTCGACGACCTCGAGACCGGACATACGCTCCACGGCCTCGATCACGTTCTCCCGTACGTCACGGGCCAGGTCGGTGATGGGCACCCCGTACTCGACGACCAGGTCGAGGTCGATGGCGGTCTGCCGCTCGCCGACCTCGACCTTCACACCACGCCCTACGTTCGACCCGCCTCCCGGCACGCGGTCGCGGACCGCGCCCAGGGTGCGCGACAGGCCGCCGCCCATGGCGTACACGCCAGGTATCTCCCGCGCCGCCGTGCCCGCGATCTTGACGATGACCGCGTCGGCGATCGAGGTCTTGCCCCGGGTGCCGGCCGGCTGGCTGACGCCTGCCGAACCGCCGCTGAGGGTGGTCGTGCCCTGCGTGTTCCGGGCCGTGTCCCTGGTCTTGTTCTCCGTCATGAACGTGTCCGGCGTCGTCATGATGGCCTCCCGATGAGAGTCGTCGGCTATCGAGCCTGCACGGGTTGGACACGGGCCGTGCCCGGCCGTTACGCCGGACACGCGAATTTCTGCGCTGCCCGCCACCGCGTGCGGGAGGGGTGCGCTCAGCGCGCTGTGATGCGGCGGGCCGAGACCTTCCTGTTCGCACAGCGGCCTTTGCCCCGCCGCGTAACGCCCGCCGCGGTCCGGGTGTCCAAGCAGGGGGTACCCGTCCAGGACCCGCAAGCAGCGAGCGAAGGGAGCGCCACGTGCCCGGGGACCGGAGACCCGCGCCAGCTCCCGACGTGGAGTGCCGCCTGGAGGACGGGCTGCTTGCCGTTCGGGCTGCCGAGGGCGACGAGAACGCCTTCGAGGCGCTCGTCCGCCGTCACGCACCTGCCCTGCTGCGGCTGGCCGCCACGATGCTGGGCAACGCGACCGAGGCCGAGGACGCCGTGCAGGACGCCTTCGTGAGTGCATGGCGCAGGCTGCCGGGGTTCCGTAGCCAAGCCGCGTTCGCCACATGGATGCACCGCATCGTGATCAACCGGTGTCTGAACATGCTGCGTGCCCGTCGCCTTGTGGCCGACCTCGATGCCGTCCCCGAACCCGCGGCGCCCGACCACGTGGCCTCACCGGCACGGACGGCCGAGTCCCACGCCGCGGTCCGGGAGCTGGCCCGCTCCTTGTCCGCGCTGTCTCCCGAGCAGCGGGTGTGCTGGGTGCTCAGAGAACTGGAGGGGCGGTCGTACGAGTCGATCGCGGACACGGTCGGCATCAGCCCGGAGGCCGCCCGCGGCCGGGTGTTCCGCGCACGACGCTGTCTGACGGAGGCGATGACCGCATGGCGATGAACACCGGCCCTGATCGGCCCGAGCCCCGCCGCGGATTCGACGGGGCGGGCGCCACCGCCGACGACGCACGGCTCGCCTGCGGACGGATGCTGTCCGGTGTGTGGGCAGCCTGGGAGGAGGGAGCCTCGGACGCGCACATGCGAACGTGCCCGCACTGCGCCCAGGCCGTGCAACAGCTGAGAGCCCTCGGTGCGGCGGTACGTGAGGCACACGGTGAGCAGGGGCACGACTGGGATTCGTCGCCGCTCACCGAACGGATCATGGACGTGGTCAGGCTCGAACTGCGGCCTGGCCGCCCGCTGCCCCTCGGCGAGCGCGAAGAGGACGTGTGGATCATGGAAGCGGTGGCCGCCAAGTCACTGCGCGCGGCCGCCGAGACGCTTCCCGGCGTCCACGCCGGCTCGTGTCGCTTCCAGCCCGCCGCATCCGACGGCAACGGTCCCGCGCGCGGTCCGGTCCAGGTGGGCCTGGAAGTCGTCGTCCCGCTCACCACCAGTCTCCCGCACCTCGCCGAGCAGATTCGCCGGCAGGTGCACCTCGCGGCGGACGCGACCCTCGGACTGCCCGTCGAGAGCATCGACATCCGCATCACCGACCTCGCCGTCCCCGACGCCACCGCCACCGCCGAAGCGGAAAGTCGCCCGCACCAGGCACAACCGGAGAGGGACGGGAGCATGAGCCGTCCGACGAACAGAGAACTCTGAAGGGAGACGCAGATGACCGCCGCCGCCCACCGTGACGAACTGGCCCACACCATCGCCCACATCGTCTGCGCCGTCCCAGGCGTTGCCTTCTTGCGGCCGGGCATCGTCGACCTCCTCCGCGCTTCCGGCCGCAGCGGACTGCCTCACGCCGAGGGCTCACCGTCGGGTGTGCGCCTGACCCCGCGTGCCCGGCCGGGACATTGGGACGTGGACGTCCAGATCGTCGTCCAGCACGGCCACCGCGCGCTGGACGTGGCCCGCGCCGCATGCTCGGCGGTGCGCGCAGCCCTGCCTGACAACCCGCCTGCTGCGCAGGTGAGGGTCACCGTCACGAACGCAGTCTGAGCGGATACAGAGCAGTAGCGGTAGATGTCCCAACTGCGCCACCTCCGCCACGAGTTCGGCGCCCTGTGAGCTGCCTCACGCACCGCGGTCCGTTCCCGGCACGAACTGCCTGGCCAGCACTGCTCTTTCGCTCTCGGCGACTGCGCGTTGGCCGGATACGTCAATGATCTGTCATTGCAGCCAGTCGGACGGTCGATACAGAGTGTGACCGTGTTAGAGCGACGTGTTGTGGTGGTGGTGTACGCGGGTGCAACGGCCCTGGACATCACCGGACCCATTGAAGTGTTCGATACCGCCAACCGGTTCCTCGACCCGGCGGCCACCCCCTACCGGATCGACTTCGTCTCCGCCGAGGCGCCACTGGTGCGCATGGGGTCCGGAATGATGGTGGAAGCCGCGCCGCTGGAGGCGGGGGAGGGCCCGATCGACACGCTCCTCGTGCCGGGCGGCTGGAGCCTCAACAACGCGCTTCAGGACCGGGCGTTGGTCTCCTGGATCCGTCAGTCGGCGGCCCGGTCCCGCAGAGTCGCCTCCGTATGCGGCGGATCCTTTCTGCTCGCTGAGGCGGGCCTTCTCGACGGCAGACGCGCGACCACGCACTGGGCATACAGCGAGGCGCTGGCCCACCGCTATCCGGACGTGACGGTGGACGCCGAGCCGATCTTCGTCTGGGACGGCCCCTTCGTGACCTCCGCGGGGGTGTCGACGGGGATCGACATGGCGCTGGCCCTGGTGGAGGCCGATCACGGTGCGGCGCTCGCGCTGCAGACGGCGCGGTACCTGGTGCTGTTCCTCAAGCGGCACGGAGGACAGTCGCAGTTCAGCGCCGTCCTCGACGCCCAGTTGGCCGACCATCCGCCGATCCGGGCAGCGCAGGAGTGGATTCTGGACAACCTGCACAACCCCTTACCCGTCGCCGAGATCGCCCAGCGGGCCAACATGAGCCTGCGCAACTTCGCCCGGGTCTTCAGGCGCGAGGCGGGCACGACCCCCGGCCAGTACATCGAGCGAACGCGTATAGCCCGCGCCCGCGAGCTGCTGGAGACCACCGATCTGACGATCGGCCAGATAGCGCGCCGCTGCGGATTCGGCGCCCCCGAGACCTTCTTCCGCTCCTTCGGGCGAACCCTGGGACTCACCCCGAAGGAATACAGGCACCGCTTTCAGCTCATCTCGCCCTCCGGCTTCATCGACCCGCACCACGAGACGGACAGGAGCCCGGTATGACCACAACGACCGCGGACTTACCCGAGGCAGGAACGGTACGCCTGGTCGACCACCTGGCAGGGGAGCTCGCCCGGGCCGGTGTCACCCACGTGTTCGGGGTCGGCGGCGCGAACATCGAGGACCTGTACGACGCCGTTCACCGCGCCGGCGCCATCCGCGGCGTCGTCGCCAAACACGAGTTCTCCGCCGTCACGATGGCCGACGGATACGCCCGTGTCACCAGGCGCCTCGGCGTCGTCGCCGCCACCTCGGGCGGCGGTGCCATGAATCTGCTGCCTGGCCTGGCCGAGGCGTACGCCTCACGGGTGCCGGTGCTGGCCCTGGTGGGCCAGCCGCCGACCGGCCAGGAGGGCCGCGGCGCGTTCCAGGACACCAGCGGCAAGGCGGGCTCCTTCGACGCCCGGGAGGTCTTCGCACCTGTCTCCCGGTTCTGCGCGCGGGTCGATGACGCGGACTCGCTCACGGAGTTGCTGCCGCGGGCGGTGGCGGCGGCACAGACCGAACCACGGGGGCCGGCGGTCCTGCTGCTGCCCAAGGACGTGCAGCAGGCACGGATCCGGTTGCCCGGCCGTGGCGCGGCACAGACACCGGGCGGGCCGACGTCGGTGCCGACGGCCTCGGTGGCGCGGCTCGACTCCGTGGCCGTCACCGCCGTGGCGGACACTCTTCGCCAGGCCGGCCGCGTCCTCGTCATCGCCGGTGAAGACGTCGCCGCCACGGACGCGCGCGCGGAACTGGCCGAGCTGGCCCGGCGCTTGGGGGCGTGGGTGGCGGTCACCCCCGACGCCAAGGACGTCTTCGACAACAGTGATCCCCGATTCGCAGGCGTAGCCGGGGTGATGGGTCATGCCAACGTCGAGGAGTGTCTGCGGCGGGCCGACGTGTGCCTGCTGGTCGGCACGCGGCTGCCGCTCCTGGCACGCGGAGGCCTCGAACGCGCCCTGGCCGCCGCCGAAGTCGTGTGCCTGGGTCCCGAACCACCGTTCGTGCCGGCCACCGCACTGGTCGGACATCTGCCGGACGCGCTGCGCGCGGTGACCAGCCGGCTCTCGCCACGACCACGCGCCTGCCCACAGCACGCCGGTCCTCTCCCCGCCGTCATGCCGGGCCCGGATTCCCAGACCCGAGGCCGAACCATCCCCTACGCCCAGGCGGTCGCCGCGGTGGAGGCGGCACTCCCGCACGATGCGCACGTCTTCGTGGACGCCGGCAACGCGGGGGCCAGCGCGGTCCATCTCCTCCCGGCACCGCGCCACGGCCGCTTCGTGCTGGCGGTCGGCATGGGAGGCATGGGCTACACCTTCGGTGCCGCGATCGGCGCCGCGCTCGCCACCGGCCGGCGCACCTACGTACTCGCCGGCGACGGGTCCTTCTTCATGCACGGGATGGAAGTGCACACCGCCGTGGAGCACGCCGCGCCCGTGACCTTCGTCGTCTTCAACAACAACGCCCACGCCATGTGCGCGGTGCGGGAGGAGTTCCTCCAGGGCGGCGTCCGCAGCGACGACCTCTTTTCCCGGACCGACCTCGCCGCCGGCGTGGCCGCTGCCTTCCCGTCCCTGGACGTCACAGGGGCCGACCACGCCGCGCACCTGCGCAGTGCTCTGCTGCGCAGCAACGCGGGCGGCGGCCCGGCGTTCGTCGCGCTGGACTGCGACCCAGCCGAGATCCCGCCCTTCCGCCCCTTCCAGTCCTTCACCGAAGCCACCCGTGGCACCGAAGCCACCGACAGCAAGGAGAGCTCCCATGAGCGAGGCGTCGTCCATGTTGGCTGACATCCCCGGTCTGATGCGGATCGAGAACGCCGGCAAGGAGGAGCTGACCGCGCACTGCATGGAGCTCACCCATGCCGTCTACCCCCACCATCAGGTCTACGGGCAGTACTGCACCATCCACGAGTACGTCGACTGCCCCCCGGAGCAGGTCTACGACTACCTGCGCCAGGGCCACCACCTGGAGGAGTGGACCTGCACCCTGCGGGACTTCGCGCCCACCGGCACCCCGGGGCTGTGGGCCGGCTTCGACCGGCTCGAGGACGAGACCAGGATCTACTGCAAGGTGGTCGCCAATCCCGAGGCCATGACGGTGGACTACCACTGCTCCTGGGACCAGGGCGACAAGCTGTGGATGATCTACCTGATGCGCGTCGTGCCGGCTCGCCTGGTTCTCGACAAGCCGGGGTCGGTGATCACCTGGACCAACTGCCGGCACCCTTACTACGACGACAACCCGCACCCCGACACGACTCCTCGCTCGGACCGGCCCTGGGTGGGCGACTTCTGGGACCTCTTCTATGCGGGGCACACCGTGGAGATGAACAACCTCAAAGCGATTCTGGAACACCGCCACCGCAACGGCCTGCCGGTCAGCGTGGCTCCGGTGAGGGCGGTGGCGCAGTGACCACGGTCAGCCTCACCGATGTCGCAAGCTACCTGCCCGGCGAGCCGGTCCCCGCGGACTTCTACACCGAGTACCCCGGAGCCGAGGACAAGCTGCGCAGCCACCCCATGTTCAAGGTCCCGCCGTTGCGGCACCACGTGGCAGCGGACGAGACCAACGCCGACATGGTCGAGCGCGCCGTGCAGTCCCTGATCGAGCGGCACGGCGCGGACGAGATCCGAGGCGTGGACGTGCTGTTGGTGCACAGCCAGCTGCCGGATCTGCCATTCGTGGGCGCCGGCACCGAGGTGGCACGCCGGCTGGGCCTGAACCCGGAGTGGCTCGTCGACGTGGCCAACGCGGGCTGCGCGTCCTTCGTGTACATGTTGAAGCTGGCGCGGCAGATCCTGAGCACCACCGACGCGAAGACCGCGCTGGTCTGCAATGCGCAGAGCGCCGCGGGTCAGTGGTTCACGCAGTCCGAGGTGCGCCGGCTCGCCCAGGCCGCGATCCCGGGCGACGGCTGCGGCGTGGGATATGTGACGACGTCGGCCGGCAGCCCGGTGCTCGACGTGGAGACCCGGCATATCGGCGAGTACGCCGGGGACATGACCGTGGCGGTCGACGACGGCCGCAAGTACTGGGAGCCGGGAGAGTCCCAGCTGCGCATCGGATTCACCGACGCCAGCGTCGCCAAGGTCCTGGCACGCGGCAACCGCCTGGTCCCGGAGGTGGTCACGGACCTGTGCCGACGGCTCGGTGTGGCGACCACCGACGTCAACGTCCTCATCACCAACCAGCCCAACCGCACCTTCCTGCGTAACTGGCGAGAGGCGCTGCAGCTGCCCGCCGAACGGCATCTGAACACCTTCGACGAGTACGGGAATCTGTTCGGAGCGGCGATCCCGATCACCCTGGACCGGGCGATCCGTTCGCAGCAGGTCGAGGACGGCGACCTGGTGGTGCTCGGGGGATTCGCCCATGCCGGCGACTTCGCCGGTGCCGTCGCGGTCCGTTGGCACGGCGGGCGGGGCTGACGGATGAACCTTCCCGTGCTGCACCAACTGGCCCTGAACGAGAGCCCGTACCCCCCACTGCCCTCGGTCCGCGAGGCGATGCAAGGTGCCGTCGCGCAAGCCCACCGGTATCCGCAGTTCTACCCCGACGACCTCACCGAGCGGATCGCCGCATGGTGCCAGGTGAGCCCCGACCGCGTCGTGGTCGGCAGTGGATCGGTGGGCGTGGCCCTTCAGTTGCTGCAGGCTGTGGTCGAGCCTGGCGACTCATTGGCGTACGCCTGGCGCACCTTCGACGCGTATCCCTTGCTGGCCGCCATGGTCGGCGCTCAACCCGCCCCCGTACCCCTGGCCCCGGACGGATGCCAGGATCTGGACGCCCTGCTCGCGGTGCTCGACCACCGCACCCGCGTCGTGGTGCTGTGCAATCCGCACAATCCCACCGGGACCCTGGTCACGGCCGACGCGCTGTCGGCGTTCCTGCGTCGGGTCCCCCGGCACGTCACCGTGCTCCTCGACGAGGCGTATGTGGAGTTCGCCCGTGGCGCCGAACTGCCGGACACCCCCGCCCTCTTGGACGACCACCCCAACCTGCTGGTCCTGCGGACCTTCTCCAAGGCGTACGGTCTGGCCGCCCTGCGGGTCGGCTACGGACTCGGCGCCCCCGACCTGGTGGCACGAGTCCGCCGGCAACAACTGCCCTTCGGGATCAACGCGGTGGCAGCGGCGGCAGTGAAGGCATCGCTTCAGGCCGCCGGTGAACTGCGCCGACGCGTGGACACCGTCATCGCCGAACGCGAACGGCTGCATCACCAACTCGTCCAGCGCGGCTGGCACATACGCCCGGGCCACGCCAACTCCGTCTGGTTCGCCGCCCCCGATCCGGTCGACGAGGCTGCCGCGGCACTCACCGCCGCCCGCGTCCAGACTCGCCACTACCCGGGCGAGGGACTCCGGCTCACCGTCGGCAGCCGGGAGGCCAACGACGCCGTGCTCGCCGCGTTGGCGGGAGTGAGCCGACACGAAGCGCCGGACATGGGGGCATCGGCCCGACCACCGGACGGGCCGATCGGCGCGTACCACCACCTCAAAACCCAAGAGCAGTCGTTCAGTTGACACCCGAGGCGGGCGCTCGCAATCCGTGCGCGGCGTCTGCGGGGCCTTGGGTCAAAGGCGGATGACGACCAGGGCAATGTCGTCGGTGTTGCCGCCGGGTGGGAGGAGATCGGTCAGCAGGATGTCGGCGAGGGTTTCGGGGGCGGCGTTCCGGTGGTGGGTGAGGGAGTCGGCGAGGCGGGACAGACCGGTATCGATGTCCTCGTGCCGGCGCTCGATCAGGCCGTCGGTGTACAGGACCAGGGTGGCGCCTTCGGTGAAGGGGGAGTGGGCCTGGGGGCGGGAGACGTGCACGGGGCGGGCACCGAGCGGCGGGTCGGTGGCCTGGTCGAGAAAGGTCACGGTGCCATCGGGGTGGAGCAGGGCGGGTGGTGGGTGGCCGGCGCTGCTGTAGGTGAGGGTGTGGCGGCCCCAGTCGATGAAGACCGTGACCGCGGTCGTCGACTCCGCGCCCTCGACGATGCGGGCGTACAGGCCGAGGGCCTCCAGGGCGCGGGCGGGGCCTTGGGCGACGCGGCAGGCAGCGCTCAGCGCGCTGCGCAGCTGCCCCATGACGCAGGCGGCCGCCAGACCGTGGCCGACGACGTCGCCGACGGCGACCGCGATGCTGTCACCGGGCAGGTCGGCCAGGTCGTACCAGTCGCCGCACACGTTCAGGTTTCTGGTGGCGGGCTGGTAACGCACGGCTGCCTGGTGGTGCCCGACGGGGCTGGGAGTGGGCAGCATCGCCTCCTGCAGGGCCAGGGCCACTTCGCGCTCACGGGCGTGGGCCTGGCGCAGGCGCTCGTTGACCTCCTGCAATTCACGAGAGCGGGTGTAGAACTCGGCCTGCAGGACCCGCGACCTGTCGCCGGCGGCCACGCTGTCGCGGGCACGAAGAAGTTCGGTGATCTCCTCCACTCGGTGCACGATGAGCACGACCTGCCCGTCCGGCCCCAGGACGGGAGCGTTCACCGGGCTCCAGTAGTGCTCCTCCCACCGCCCCGGCCTGTGGGGATCTTCGAGGTCGTAGCGGATCAGTGCCATGGTGTCGCGCTCGCCCGTGGCGACCACGCGGAGCATCGATGCCCGGGTCTCCCGCATGCCGGCCGCGGCCGGATCGTTCGGGTTCTCGGGAAAGACATCGAAAATGTAGCGGCCCACCAGCTGCTCGCGAGTACGCCCGGCCAGCCGCTGGAAGTCCTTGTTGGCGTCGGCGTACACCAGGTCCGGCGTCAGCAGCGCCACCATGCCCGGCAGGGCTCGGAAGACGGCCTCGTAGTCGATCTGCGGGTTCATGTGCTGCCTGCCTCGACTCCGACTGTCAGTGTGCTGTTCACGGTAAGAGCCAACACACCGCCCTGCCCCAGCACCGTTCCCATCGGTCCGCCGTTGTCACCTGGCCAGCCCTGTCCTGCGGCATCGCGCGGCCTTCCGACCGCCCGGACTGTGGAGCCGCGACGGGCGGACCTCGACTGGCGGCTCATCCGGCGGTGGCAGCGGCGCGTTCCATGGGCGAGCACTGGCTTTGACAGCCGATGTTTCGCCAACTCCAGCCGTACGAAGATGAGTTGACCCTCTAGTCGAGCGTTCCCTCAGGATCCGTGCATGGGCTGTTGCCACGCAGGAGACCTTCCCGCTCGTTCAAGATCGTGGCTCCCGGTCCGTCTCGGGTGGCGACGGCTGACGCAGCAAGCCGAGTTGTCATCGATCGCCCACCGGCGCCTGCCATGCACCGGGACGCATGCCTGTCGCGTTCCGGAAGAACACCGAGAAGTTGGATGCGTCGGGGAAGCCGAGCGTGTCGGCGCAGCGAGCCGCGGTGAGGCGGTCGTGCGCGAGGAGCCGTTTGGCCTCCAGGACGATCCGGTCGACGATGTACCCCTTCGCCGTGCGGCCGGTGACCTGCTGCACCGCTCGTGAGAGGGTGCGGGGCGCGTAACCCAGAGCACGGGCGTAGTAGCCGGCGTCGTGATGTTCCCGGAAGTGCGCCTCGACGCTGGACCGGAACAGCCGGAACACCGGGTGTGTGAACCGTGCTTCGGCGTGCGGCGGCCGGAGCCGGGCGATGAGCGCGGAGAGCAGGATCTCGGGCAGCTCCGTCGAGATGTCCCCGGGTGGGGCCGACGCCTCGAGGAGCAGATGGTTGCGCGCGGTGTCGACGAACGGCCAGTCGGCGTCGGGAATGCTCCAGTGCGCGGCCAGGTCCGGGGATGCGACGAGCTCCCGGGTGGCGTCGGTGACCGGCGCGGTCGGCACGAACAGCACGAGGTGCCCCACAACGCCGGCGATGTCGTCCCACCGGTGCACCGCTCCGGGAGGGACCCACACCGCGGACCGCTCCTTGAGCGGGTGATGGAGGAAGTCCACCGTGACGGAGCCCTGCCCGGCATCGATGACGGCGAGGACATGGAAGTCGGCACGTTGCGTGCCGCCGTCGTTCAGCTCGCGAAGGCGGTCGAACGACATCGTCTCGACCGCGGCCGCGCGGCGCCCGTCGGGCTGGTAGGTCATCTGCCGGATCACCGTCACGTGTCCAGTTTCCACCATCGGGTGACCAGTCACGCCGATGCCCCGACAGGGTCGAGAAGTTTCAATGAAAACAAAGGACAACCGCCCACAGAACACTGACCGAGAGAGCCACGATGAACACGACGCAGCAGACGCTACTGCCCGCTTACGACCATCGGCCGGGGACCGGACCGACCCTGGTGTTCCTGCACTACTGGGGTGGTTCCGCCCGCACCTGGGACCTCGTCGTCGACCGGCTCATGGGCCGGGACGTGCTCGCTGTGGACTTCCGCGGGTGGAGCCGGTCGAGCGGCATGTCCGGCCCCTACACGCTGCGCCGGTTCGCCGACGACACGCTCGCCGTGCTGGCCGACGCGGGCGTCACCGACCACGTCCTGGTCGGGCATTCGATGGGAGGCAAAGTCGCGCAGATGGTCGCGGCGAGTCGGCCCACCGGCCTGCGCGGGATCGTCCTCGTCGGTTCCGGTCCGGCGAGGCCCGCCGCGCAGATCACGCCCGAGTACCAGGAAGTCCTTTCCCACGCCTACGACTCCGACGAGTCCGTCGCCGAGGCACGGGACCACATCCTCACTGCGACCGAGCTGCCAGCGTCGATCAAGGCGCAGATCGCGGCCGATTCGCGAGCCGGCGCCGACGCCGCCCGCACCGAGTGGCCGCTGCGCGGCATCGCGGAGGACATCACCGAGCACACTCGCATGGTCCGCGTTCCCGCCCTCGTCGTCGCCGGAGAGAACGACCACGTCGAGCCCGTCGACGTGCTCCGCGACAACCTGATGCCTTACCTCTCCCAGGCCGACTTCATGGTGATCCCGAACACCGGTCACCTGATCCCGCTGGAAGCTCCGGCCGCCCTCGCCGACGCCATCACGGCCTTCGCACCAGCAGGCTGACCACAGGCACGACCTGAAGGACGGACCCTCCCCCGGATCAGCCGCCGACCGCCCTACTCCATGACAGCGGCAGGCCGAGGACCGGCCTCGGTAAACGGCCCGCACTTTCATCCGCTGTGTCCGGTAAGGCCTCTTGCGGCGGCCGGGGCTCATCGGCACCTGTGAAGGGCGGACGGCGGGCTCCGAACGCGGAAGGATGGTCGGCATGACATTGCCTGCGCTCCCCGAGGAGACCTTCCAGCGTGTGCTCTGCGTCGTCGCGCACCCCGACGACATGGAGTACGGCGCGTCCGCGGCCGTCGCTCGCTGGACCGCGCGCGGGATCGAGGTCGGTTATCTGCTGCTCACCCGCGGCGAGGCCGGCATGCCGAACCCTCCCGAGGAGACGGCACGCCTGCGCGTCGCCGAGCAGCAGGCCGCCTGCACCATCGTCGGCGTCAAGCACCTGACCGTCCTGGAACATCCGGACGGCGTGCTCGTCTACGGCCTCGACCTGCGCCGGGACATCTGCCGCGAGATCCGCCGGTTCAAGCCCGACGTCGTACTCGGCACCGGCTACGAGGTCGAAACGCCCTTCGGCTTCGACCAGGCCGACCACCGCGCGGCCGGGCTCGCGACACTCGACGCGGTGCGCGACGCGGGCAACCGATGGGTCTTCCCGGAGCAGGTCGACGACGAGGGCCTTCAACCGCACTCCGCGCGTTGGCTCATCGTCCCCGGACTCGCCGGCTCCGGCGCGACCCACGGCGTCGAGGTCACGGGTGAGCCGCTGCGCCGCGGCGTCGCCTCGTTGAAGGCGCACGCCGCGTATCTGGCCGCGCTCCCGGACCACCCCGCCCCCGAGGACTTCATTCCGAAGTTCGCCGCGATGAGCGGCAAGGCCATGGGCGTCGAGCACGCCGTCCTGTTCCGCGCCCACGACCTGCAGGCACCACCGGAGTTCGTCACCGAAGCCGAGAACGACTGACCCGCTGCCACCCGGTCGGACGTGCTCACGTTCGTACGTACTCACGTTCGGGCATGCTCACGTTCGGCCGGAGACGCGACCCGGGCGCGAGCGGTGAACCGACGGCCGCCGAGCTGCACCCGACGCTCGGACCGCCTGGATTCCCTGACGTGGCGTAGGTCAGGTAGGTGTGGCGCGGAACGCCGGTCCTGTGTCCGGTCTAGTCAGGGGTCGATCAGATCCTTCGGACGGGAGGCGGGGCCCAGCGGCCGTCCAGCGCTTCGAGTCGGGGTGCGTGCAGGCGCATCGTGATTCCCGGTGCTTGCCTTCCGGAGTCGCCGAGCGGTCCCCGCCACTCAGCCGCCGTAGGGCAGGGTGAGTCCCAGCCGGATCTCGGCGTCCGCGGTGGCCACGATCGTCTCGGCGACGTTCCGGGGCTCCCAGCTCAGGACCGAACGGGCCTTTTCATTGCTGATGACGGGAATCCTGCCCTGAAGGACCGCGGCGTCCCGCAGGGCGGGCTCGGTCTTCGCGGCCTCGCGTACCTGCTCGATCGTCAGTTCCGTGGAAGGGAGCAGCGCGGCCGCGGCGGGGAAGTGCTCGCGCAGGATCTCTGCCATGCCGAAGAGGCTGATCGACGGTCCGCCGACGGCGATGAACCGTTCGCCGGCCGCTTTCGGATGGAACATGGCGCGCAGATGGAGGTCCACGACGTCTCGCACGTCGACGACGCCGAAATACATGACCGGCACCACCGGCATCTTCCCCGTCAGCATGCCTTCGACCAGGCCGACCGAGGCGGACGGCCGGTTGCCCAGTCGGGGGCCGAAGATGCCGGTCGGGTTGATGACCGTCAGTTCGATGTCCTCGTGAGTGCGGGCGTAGTCCCAAGCGGCACGTTCGGCAAGGACCTTCGACTTGTGGTAGGCGGGCAGGCCCTCGGTGTCCGGGTCGGTCCAGTCCGCCTCCGAGTAGTGGTTGTCGGGCTTGGCGGTGTATCCGACCGCGGCGTAGGAGGACGTCATCACGACCCGGCGGATTCCCGCCGTGCGCGCGGCGGAAGGACGCGCAGCGCACCCTCGCGGGCGGGGACGATGACGTCTTCCTCCTTCTCGGGCGGAGTGAGCGGGAAGGGCGAGGCGTGGTGCAGTACGTGGCTGACACCGTCCATGGCGTCGAGCCAGCCGTGGTCGGCGCCGAGGTCGGCCACCACGAACTCCAGCCGCTCGGCGGCTGGATCGATCTCGGCGGGACCGATCTCGGCCTGTCGGAGCGCGGCCCGTACCTCCGCCTCCTGCCCGGGCTCCCGGACCGTCACGCGGATCCGGTATCCCTCGCGGACGAGCCGGGCGAGTGAGTGAGTGCCGACGAACCCCGTACCGCCTGTGACGAGCACCGTCCCGCGGTCCGAAGGGCTGGCGGTGAGATTTTCTGTGCTCAACTTGGTCAGTCCTTCAGGGTGAATTGGTCCATGACGCGCATGACGTCTTCGACCGCCTGCTTCTCGGCCTCGGTGTCACCACGGACCCGGGCGTCCCACAGATCGGCCTTGCGTCGCAGGTAGGTCAGGCGCAGGCGCAGTTGCTGGATGTCGGCGGCGAGCTTGTCTGCCTGGGCGGCGAACAGCTCCCGCTGTTCGGCCGCCGCGGCATCGCCCTCGGCGAGCAGGTCCAGGTAGCGACGCATCCCGCCGACCGTCATGCCCGACGAGCGCAGGCAGGCCAATGCCTCCACGCGGTCCACGGTCGCGGGCCCGTAGCGGCGATGACCGCTGGACTCGTCCCGGGCGACCTCTCCCAGCAGGCCGATCTTCTCGTAGTAGCGCAGGGTGGGTTCGCTGAAGCCCGATCGATGCGCCATCTGCTGGATGGTCAGATCCCCGGTCTGTTCTCTGGTCGCTCCTGCCATGCAGACAGCCTCCGATACTTCAAGCGCTTGAAGTCAAGCTGACTCGTCCGTGACTGGGCCGCCACCCAGGTGCCAACCCGCTGGAAGGCAACGGTGCGCTGTCACGACGGCGTGGCGGAGGTCCAGGGCTAAACTCGCGGCGCGGTTGGGGAAGGGTGGGGACAGTGAGCACAGCACCCATACGATTCGGCATCGTGGGAAGTGGCTGGCGGGCGGAGTTCTTCGTTCGGCTGGCGAGGACACTGCCCGAGCGCCTGGCGGTGGCCGGGGTGGTTACTCGCTCCGGCGAGCGCATGGCCCGAATAGCGGCGGAGTGGGGTGTGCCCGCCTTCCGAACGGTCGGCGAACTGTGCGCAACCAGGCCGGAGTTCGTGATCCCGTCGGTTCCGTGGGACGTCACGCCGCTGGTCGTACGGGAACTCGTCGAGCATGAGGTGCCGGTCCTTGCCGAGACGCCGCCGGCGCCCGACGTGCCGGGGCTTCGGGAGTTGTGGGCCGCCGTGGGGGCGGCGAGGCGTGCCGGGGGCGGCGCATTGGTGCAGGTGGCGGAGCAGTACACCCTGATGCCCGGCCACGCCGCTCGCCTTGCTCTCGTGAGAGAAGGGGTGATCGGCGACGTCACATCCGTGCAGATGTCCTCGACGCACATGTATCACGCGATGTCGCTGATCCGGCACACACTGGGTGTCGGTTGCGGGCCGGCGACGGCAACTGCTCGTGCCTTCACCGCCCCACTCGCCGATCCGCTGTCTCCGGAGGGCTGGTCGGACGACCTGACGCCCAAGGACGCCGTCACCACCCTCGCCCTCTTGGACTTCGGCGGGGTTCGCACGGCCCTTTACGACTTCACGGACAACCAGTGGTGGAATCCGCTGCGGGCCCGCAGGATCGTGGTGCGTGGATCCCTCGGCGAGATCGTGGACGACACAGTGGTGCGGATGGCCGATCCGCGCACGCCCGTGGAGTCCACGCTGATGCGTCGCCGCACCGGCACAGACCTCAACCTCGAAGGGGCCGAGGTGCACCACATTTCCTTCGACGGACGGGTGGTGTGGCGCAACGACCATCTGGGCGCGAGCCTGTCCGAGGACGACCTGGCCGTCGTGGATCTGCTGTGCCGTACGGGCGCCTGGGTGCGGGACGCCGGCCCGGAACCGTATCCACTGGCCGAGGGCTGCCAGGACCATCTGCTGGCCCTGGCCTGTGAGGAATCGGCGCGTACGGGGGCGCCGGTGACGACCGCGGTGGAGGCCTGGGCGGGCCGCTGAGCCGCCCGGCCCGCACGGCCGCGCTCGGTGTCGACCGGGCGCGGACGGCCGTACTGCCATGCCGGTCCGCCGAGTGCGCCCGGCAGCGATGGCGGCTGTTCGCGTCGCTGCCGGGCGGGATCACGCTCTCAGCGGAGCACCCGGGCGTACGGTGCGACGGTGATCCGGTCGATCAGCGGCGCGTAGCGGGAGCGGAGCAGCACTCCGGGGAAGGTGTCCGAGGCGTAGGTCGTGCCGTCGAAGTTCGGCAGCTCCTCGGAGCGGAAGGCGATCGTGTTGTGTCCCTTCTCGAGGTGGACGGGGACGGTCAGCTCCCAGAAGTTGTCCTGATGGAAGCTGTGCGGGAAGCCGACGCGCTGTGTCTGGCCGCCGTTGACGGTGATGTCGGCGTGACGGGCGAGCGGGTCCGGGTTGTAGTGAGTGGCCTCGGACTGCTCCGGGTTGGCGTAGCGGACGCGCAGCGCGTACAGGCCGGCCGTGTCGGCGGCCACCGTGAACGTCGCGGTGTTGCCGTTGCCCGGGGCACCGCCGATGCCGGTGATCGCCGTACCGTCGGTCGCCAGGGGCAGCGGGGTCAGCGTGGCCGATCCGGCGAGCTTGGCGTTCTGCGCCTCGTACGTACGCGCCTTGAGGGCGCCGTCGGTGGGCGTGACCGTCAGTCTGTCGACGAGGGTGGCGCCCGAACTGCCCGTTACCGTCACCTTGTTGATGCCGCCCGAGAGGGAGACGGCCACCTTGTGCCTGCCGTTGGTCACGTGCAGTACGGCGTGACCGTTGACGGAGAGACGCGCGTCCGTGCCTGTGAGGGTGTCGACCCCGAGGGTGGCTTCGCGGTCGGTGGGGGAGTAGACCCAGAACGTGGCCGTCTGGTTCTTGGCGAGCCGGACCGCGCCCGAGCCGGTGGCGGGGGTCCTGGCGTGCTTCGGCATGTCGTAGACGGGCCGCGCTCCGCCGCCGGTCCAGGCCAGCTCGCCCTCGTAGACCTCGGTGGCCGCCGACGCCTCCGGCAACGACAGAGTGAGGCGGTCGACGATGGCGTCGCCCTTGGTGGCGCGCTTGCCGTCGAGGCTCTGCGCGGCGAGCGTGAGTGTGTGCTTGCCCTTGGTGAGGTGCACGCGGGTGTCGGTGTGGTCCCACACCACCCACTTGTAGCCGAGCGGCAGGTACAACTCCTGCTCGCTGTCCGGTTTTCCGTCCACGCGCAGGAAGACGTTGGTGGGGCCCTGTTCCTTCACCTCGTCGTAGGTGTTGAGGGAGTTGGCGAAGACGCTGAGGTCGTAGGTGCCGTCCTTGGGCACGTCCACGCTGAAGTCGAGGGTGACGTCCGAGCCGGTGCGCAGGCCGCCTACGTCGTAGCCGCCGGAGGTGTAGAACTTCGACACGTCGCTGGTCGAGCCCTCGGGGCCGTTCCTGGAGTAGCCGGATCCGGTGTGGGCGGCGTCCTCCGCCTCGTACGACTCCTGCCAGCGTACGGGCGCGGCCTGGGTGCCCTTCGCGTTCCCGGCCGGGCTGAGGACGATCTCGTAGGCCGAGGACTCCTTCAGCCTCGGCAGCGCGCCGTCGCCGAAGTCGACGACGACCGTGCCGTCGTCACCGACCTTCAGGTTCTGCTCGGTGAGCAGCTTCGGGCCGGAGTTGTCGCCGACCTGCCCGCTCCAGTCGATCTCGCGCACCCAGGCGTGGACGCGGTCCCCGAAGATCTTCTTGGGGACTCCCGCGAAGGCGATGTGCCCCTGGCCGTCGGACCCGCCGAAGATCAGCCGGGCCTGCTGCTTCTGGTCGTCGAGTGTGGCGACGCCCTGCATGGTGTAGTTCTCGCCGGGGAACGGCGGGGTCACCTTCACGGTGTGCCCGCTCATCGCGGCGTACGAATGCAGCAGCCACCACTGGCCGTTGCCGCGGTTGGACTGCACGGCGGAGTCGGAGAGGTTGCCGTCGATGTTCCAGTAGGCGATGTCGGCGTCCACCTTGGACTCCTCGATCGCGGACACCCACTGGATCATCTGGCCGGGGACGGAGGTGTGGTAGTTGAAGGCGTACTCGTTGATGTTGACGGGGAGTTGGGTGCCCTCGCGGCGGGTGCCCTTGAACAGCTCCTTCTCCCATGCCCGGTACTTGGCGACGCTCTGGCGCACCGCCTCGGGGTGGCTCAGCTCGTGCCAGGTGATGACGTCGGGGAGGGTGCCGGCGGCCAGCGTGTGGGTGAGGAAGCCCTTCACCTGGTCGTACAGGATGCTGGTGTTGGGGCCGGCGATGCGGGCGCCGGGCATCTCGCCCTTGATGAGCCGGTAGACCTCGTCCCATGCGGCGAAGTAGTCCTTGGGGTCGCTCAGCCAGCTGACCTTGTTGTAGCTCCATGGGCCGGTGCCGAACATGTTGCCCTCGGGCTCGTTGAACGGCACGAAGACGATGTTGTCCTGGTACTGCTTCGGCAGCCGCAGCACCTGGTCGACCTGCTTGGTGATCTTCTCCTCGTAGAGCTTGAGTTTCTCGGCGGGGGTGTCGCCGGGCCACTCGTACGGGAAGCCGCGGTGGATGTCGGTCATGTAGATGTAGACGTCGCCGTCGGTGGAGTCGGCCAGCGGTTTGACCACGTCCAGCGCGTCTGCGCCCGGATGCTGTGGTCCGTCCTGTGCCTTGGTGGAGACCGTGCGCAGGCCCATGCCCTCAATGAGGTTGTTGGTGGGGACGTCCGGTCCGTACACGCCGTACAGGGTGCCGGAGGCGCCGCCGTGGAAGGCGCCGGTGTCCGAGCCGAGGTCGACGGTCAGTGCTCCCTCGCGGACCACGGTGACGGTCGCGTTCACCGCACGCCCGGCCGCGGTTCCGGCCACGGTGAACGTCCCCGGCCGGGCGTACTTCTCGGCAGGTACGGCGGCCCAGGTGATCGGTGTGTCGCGGTCGTAGCCGTCGGAGAAGGAGGAGCGAACCGCAAAGGGGAGGGAGGGGGCGGTTCCGCTCGTCGTACGGACCTCGAAGGCCGTCTGCGAGAGCTGCTGGAGTGAGGGAACGTCCGCGACCGTGCCGGCGACCTGCTCAGGGGTGAGCGCGGCGTGCCAGACCGTGAAGTCGTCGATCGCGCCCTTGAGCAACGGGTCCGGGTAGAAGGACTTGCCGATGTAGCCGGCGGCCGTGGCCGAACTGCCCAGCAGATCCCTGGCCTTGACCGTCGTGGTGGCCGACGACACGGCGACGCCGTCGAGGTAGGTGGTGACCCGGTGAGCAGCGGTGTCGAGTGTGACGGTGACGGTCCGCCAGGCGTCGGCGGGGAGCGGTGCGTAGCCCGAGACCTGTGCCTCCGCGCCTCCTCCGCCGGTGGTCACGGCGGTGCGCAGCACGCTGCCGTTGTACGGCGTCGTGAACAGGTACTTGGTGGTGTCGGTGCCCAGGTCGAAGATCCGTTGCCAGGACGACTTGTCATCGCTCCACTTCACGCGGGCCGAGACGGTCAGGTCGCTTGCTTCGCCGAGCACTTCGCGGGGCAGGCGGACGTAGGCGCCGTCGGAGGTGGATGCTCCGCCGGGCAGGGACAGTGCCTTGCCGCCGTCCGCGCCGGCGACGGACTGGGCGGTGGAGCCGTTGACCAGGGTCGCGGTCAGGCCGTTGCCGGAGCTGTCGGTGATGTCGCCGGAGGCGAGGTCGTCCTGGTCGAAGGTGTAGTGGGCGGTGGGTTGGGGCGTATCGGCCGCCTGGGCGGGGACTGCCGGTGCGGCGAGGAGGCCCGCGCCGAGGGCCAGCGCCATGGCGGCCGGGGCCCGGCGCCGGGCCGATCTGTCAGCGGATGGCATGGATTGCGTCCTCAATCCTTGAACGTCGGCGTATCGAACCGTATCGAACCGGTTCGATCACATGCGGCATGGAGACGGGGGAGGTCTTCCGGGCGCCGGTACAACGGCCCCGGGTTTTCCGGAAGATTGTGGGCGGGGTGTCCACGGCCTCGGAGGGATCAATTCATCGAACCGGTTCGGGGAAGCTAGCACCGCGAATCCTGGGCAGCAATCCCCCCGACCCCAATAAAATCGGGCCTTCTGATGGGCGTGAATGTGCGGTCGAAGGTGTTGACAGGCCCCCCGGGGTGTTCCTACCTTCACATCACGCGAACCGGTTCGACGACCGGCTCTCGCCCGGAGTCAGACCCCACCCCCTCAAGGCCGGCGAGTACTCTCTCAACCGAGGAGTCGAACCGGTTCGAGCAAGGAGCCACTCGTGAACATCGGTGAGATCGCCCGGCGGTCCGGTGTCTCGCGGAGCACCGTGTCCTATGCGCTGAGCGGCAAGCGGCCGGTCTCGGACGACACCCGCCGGAAGATCCAGCAGGTCATCGATGAGCTGGGCTACCGCCCCAACGCCAGTGCCCGCGCCCTGGCCAACGGCCGGACCAACACGATCGGCCTGGCGTTCCCGCCCGCCGGCAACCACTACACCGGCATGCAGCTCGACTTCATCGGCAGCGTGGTGGAAGCCGCCGCGGCCTGCGACTACGACGTACTGCTGTCGCCCAGCGGTGTGGACAGCGACCGTTCGTTCCAGCGGCTGCTGGGGGAGCGGCGGGTCGACGGCGTGATCCTGATGGAGATCAAGCTTGAGGACGACCGGGTCGATCACCTGGCCGCGCTGGACTTCCCCTCCGTCGCCATCGGCCGCACCGCCCACCCCGAACGTGGCTGGTGGGTCGGCCTGGACCACACCGCGCTGGCGGCGGCGTGCGTCCACCACCTGGCGGACCTCGGTCACCGCCGGGTCGCCTTCGTCAACCGCCCCGAGCAACTGCTGCGGGCGGGGTACGAATCCGCGCACCGCGGCCTGGACGGCTTCACCAAGGCCGCGGCCGAGCGCGGGCTGACCGTGCGCGCCTACTGCTGCGGGGACGACGCGGCGTCTGGCCAGGCATGCCTGGAACAGATCCTGTACGACGACCCGGCCACCACCGCCCTGGTCACGCTGAACGAGGCCGCTCTGGGCGGCCTGTTCCGAGGCCTCGCCCAGGCGGGCCGCCATGTGCCGCGCGACTTCTCCGTCACCGGAGTCGTGGCCGGCCGCTGGGCGGAGGCGGTGACTCCGCAGCTCACCGCGGCCGACGTACCGGCGGAGGAGATGGGGCAGCGCGCCGTCGACCTGCTGGTGGAGCGGCTCGACCATCCAGACGCACCGCCCCGGCACCATCTCCTCGCCCCGCCGATCTCCCTGCGGGCCAGCACCGGGCCGGCCGGAGCCAGAACGGCACTCTGAGCACTGTTCCGCACCCCTCCGCACGCCCCGCGCAGGATTTTCGTCCCACCCGACGCCTGAACCGCCCGACAGCGGCGTTCGCGCTGCCCTTCGTGCCCTCACGACCCGTGCCCTCACGACCCGTGTCCTCACGACCCGTGTCCTCACGACCCCGTGTCCTCACGACCCCGTGTCCTCACGACCCCGTGCCCTCGGCACCCGCATGGCCAAAGCAAAGGACCCTCGCGATGAACAGCACCCCCAGACAGCGCCGTCTGACCACCGCGGCCGTGACCGCCCTCACCGTGGCCGTCACCGTCACCGCCTGTTCCTCCGGCTCCGGCAGCGCCGACACCAAGGGCGCCGGCAGCGGCACGTACACCCTCTGGGACCCGTACCCGCAGTTCGAGAAGGGCTCGCCCTGGGCGAAGCTGCTGGACCGGTGCGCCGCCAAGGCCGGAGTGAAGATCAAGCGGACCGCCTTCGACACGAGCGACCTGGGCAACAAGACGCTGCTGGCGGCGCAGCAGGGCAACTCGCCGGACGTCCTCATCGTCGACAACCCGGTGGTGTCGACCCTGGCCGACGCGGGGGTGCTCACCACGACCGACGACAACAAGCTGGACACCTCGAAGGTGGACCCCAACCTGCTCGCTGCCGGCCAGTCGGGCGGCAAGACCTACGGCACACCGATCGGCGCCAACACCCTGGCCCTGTACTACAACAAGGAGGTGCTGAAGAACGCCGGCGTCGACATCGCCTCGGTCACGGACTGGACGTCGCTGACGGCGGCGCTGGCAAAGGTCAAGAAGGCCGGAAAGAAGGGAATCACCTTCTCTGCGATCGGCACGGAGGAGGGCAGTTTCCAGTTCCTGCCGTGGTTCTGGGGCTCGGGCGCCAAGCTGACCGAACTGGACTCCTCCCAGGCCGTGTCGGCGCTGACCTTGTGGAAGGACTGGCTGAATCAGGGCTACGCCCCGAACTCGGTCCTCAACAACACCCAGACGACCAGCTGGCAGGAGTTCGCCAGCGGAGACTACGGGTTCAGTGAGAACGGCACCTGGCAGCTCGCAGGCGCCAAGAAGGCCGGCTTCGACTACGGGGTGCTTCCCATCCCGGCCGCCGCGGGCGGCAAAGCGGCGGCGCCGACCGGCGGCGAGTTCGTCACCCTCCCGGTCCAGAAGGACACCGGCCGCTACGCCACCTCCCAGAAGCTGGCGACCTGTCTGACCAGCACCGGCAACCTCTACGACACCGACACCACCCTGTCCTACGTTGCCCCCACCAGCGAGGTCCAGGGCAAGCAGGTGGCTGCGAACGCCGAGTTGAAGCCGTGGGTCGACGCGGTCAAGGCGGCCAGGGGCCGCACCAGTGACGATCTCGGCACCAAGTACCCCAAGATCTCCGAGCAGATGTGGAAGGCCGTCCAGTCAGCCCTCAGCGGGTCCAAGTCGCCCAAGGACGCGCTCAGTTCGGCGCAGGCCGCGGCCAAGTGACGTGAGCCCTATGAAGCAGACCACCCATCCACCGGACCACAGGACCGCGGATGTGCGGAACGGGGCGGCACCCGCCGTCTCACCCCCGGACCGCGGCGGGAAACTCCGCCGGCCCCCCTCCACGCGGTGGGCCGCCTGGGCCTTCCTCGCCCCGGTGACCGTCTACCTGGCCCTCTTCTATGCCTACCCGCTGTACCGCAACATCGATCTGAGCCTGCGCAACTACACCGTCCGTTCCTTCGTCCAGGGTGACGCCCCGTTCACGGGCCTGGCGAACTACCGCAAAGTCTTCGACGATCCGCTCTTCGCCCCGGCCCTCCTGCACACCGCCGTGTTCACCGCCGTGTGCCTGGTCTTCCAGTACGCCATCGGGCTCGCCCTCGCGGTCTTCTTCCACCAGAACTTCCGGCTGTCGGCCACCCTCCGCGCGCTGTTCCTGGTGCCCTGGTTGCTGCCGCTGATCGTGTCGGCCTCCACCTGGTCGTGGATGCTCAACAGTGAGTCGGGAGTCGTCAACGCCGCTCTGCACGCCCTCGGTATCGGCCCGGTGAACTGGCTGACCTCGCCGTCCTGGTCGCTGACATCAGTGATCATCGCGAACATCTGGATCGGCGTCCCGTTCAACCTGGTCGTGCTCCACAGCGGCCTGCAGTCCATCCCCGCGAGCCTCTACGAGGCCGCCGCCATCGACGGGGCGAACACCTGGCAGCGGTTCTGGCGCGTCACCTTCCCGCTGCTGCGCCCGGTCTCCGCCATCACCCTGCTCCTGGGGCTGATCTACACCCTCAAGGTCTTCGACATCATCTGGATCATGACCAAGGGTGGTCCCGCAGACTCTTCCACCACGTTCGCCACTTGGTCGTACCAGCTCGGCTTCGGCAACCTCCTGCCGGCCTTCGGCCCCGGCGCGGCCGTCGGCAACCTGCTCGTGGTCGCCGCACTGGTCTTCGGCCTTGTCTACGTCCGGGTGCAGAGAAAGCAGGCGCTGTCATGAGCCGAAGCCGAAGCCGAAGCCGAAGCCGAAGCCGAAGCCGAAGCCGAAGCCGAAGCGGAATCCGTGGGCGGACCTGGGCGAAGACCGCGATCGGTGTCGTACTGACGGGGATCATGCTTTTCCCGGCCTACTGGATGCTCAACGTCTCCCTCACCCGCGACCAGGACATGCGCAAGAGTCCGCCGGACCTGCTGCCGATGCACGGCACCCTGGCCGGCTACCGCACCGTTCTCGACGAGCAGTTGCCCTACCTCGGCACCAGCCTCGTCATCGGCCTGGGCACCGTGGTCCTGACCGTCGCCCTGTCCGCACCCGCCGGCTACGCCCTGGCCAAACTGCGCCCGCGTGGCGGCGGCATCCTCAACTTCGTTCTGCTGGCAGCCCAGATGATCCCCGGCATCATCATGGCGATGGGCTTCTACGCCATCTACCTCCAACTCGGCCTGCTCCAGTCCGTCCCCGGGCTGATCGTCGCCGACTCCACCCTGGCCGTCCCCTTCGGCGTCCTCATCTTCACCGCATTCATGTCCGGCATCCCCGGCGAACTCCTCCAGGCCGCGACCACCGACGGCGCCGGACCGCTGCGCACCTTCTGGTCCATCGTCCTGCCCGTCAGCCGCAACGCCGTCGTCACGGTGTCCCTTTTCGCCTTCCTGTGGTCCTGGTCCGACTTCATCTTCGCCAGCACCCTCGTCAACGGCGGCGCCCAGGAGCCGATCACCCTCGGCATCTACCACTACATCGGCAACAACAACCAGCAGTGGAACGCCATCATGGCCACCGCCGTCGTGGCCTCCCTGCCGGCCACGGTGATCCTCGTCCTCGCCCAGCGGTACGTCGCCGCCGGCGTGACCGCCGGAGCCGTCAAGGACTGAGACCCCCAACACGCCACGACGACCGCTCAGTTGACGGTCGGCCGCTGCCCCTGCCCCAGAAACGAGTCACGCCATCATGACCGCCGCCCCGTCCGGCCCGGCCTTCTCCGTCCACGACATCCCCTTCAGCACGTACGGATCCTGGCTCGACATCTCGCCCGTGGTGGCGGAGCAGACGTACGCCGACGACCTGCACCTCGTCTCGCACCAGAACGGCATACACGGCGTCCTGCGCCTGGTCCCCCGCGACCTCGCGACGGGTGCCCGCGCCGGGACCCGGATCGAGGCGAGACCCGGCATGCTCAGCTGGATCGGCGAGGGCGGGCACATCGACCTCGCCTACGAGGGGCCGGACACCGTACGCGTGAGGGGAAGCGGTCTGGGATTCGGCGTCTTCGCCGCCGCGCAGAGCCTGACCCCCTTCAGCGGAACGTACTTCTTCCACGACCCGGCGGCGGACGCACACGTATTCACCTCGTACGAGACCGGACGCCGCTACCGCGTCACCATGCTTTCCGGCACCATCGCCGACGCGGCCGGAATCCAGGCCCTGGGCAGCGGCGACCGTGGTGTCACGGTGCACGCGCAGGAGGACGGAGCCTGGGAGATCGCGATCGAGGAACTCGAGACCGCCCGCCCGCCCTACCGTGGCCGCGTGGCCTTCGGCGAGGTCGTGGAGGCCACCCAACGTAGGTTCGCCGCCTTCGTCGATGCGGTCGCCTCGTGGCGCTCGTCGGTGACACCGGCGGCCGAACTCGCCGCCTATGTCGTCTGGTCGGCGACCGTCCGGCCGGCGGGTTTCGTCACCCGGCCCGCCGTACTGATGTCCAAGCACTGGATGGACAAGGTCTGGAGCTGGGACCACTGCTTCAACGCCCTTACGCTGGCGCCCGGTTGTCCAGAGCTGGCATGGGATCAGTTCGCGCTGCCCTTCGACCACCAGGACGCAGGCGGCGCCCTGCCGGACTCGGTCACGCACTCCGAGGTCCTGCACAACTTCGTCAAGCCGCCCATCCACGGCTGGGCCTTCGGCCGCCTGCGCCGCCGGCTGCCGACGCGCCCAGACCGGGCGCAACTGGCGGAGGCGTACGAGCGACTGGAGCGCTGGACCGACTTCTGGCTCAAGGCACGGCGTGCCCCTGGGGCCCGACTGCCCTACTACCAGCACGGCAACGACAGCGGCTGGGACAACGCCACCACCTTCGACCCCGAGCGGGTGGCCGTCACCGCCGACCTGGCCGCCTTCCTCGTCCTCCAGATGCGTGAACTCGCAGATCTGGCAACGGAGCTGGGCAGGACCGACGCGGCGCGCCGATGGACGTCCGCAGCCGAAGAGACGCAGTCGGCGCTGCTCGACGAACTCTGGACCGGCGACCGGTTCGTCACCCGGGGAGTCGCCACCGGCGACACCTGGAGCAGCGCCGGTCTCCTCGACCTGATGCCCATCGTGCTGGGCGAACACCTGCCCGACGAGATCGGCAGCACGCTTGCCGACCGCATCAAGGCCCATCTGACGCCGTACGGCCTGTCCACAGAGCTGACCAGCTCGCCGCACTATCTCGCCGACGGTTACTGGCGCGGACCGATCTGGGCCCCCGCCACCGTCCTTGTCGAGGACGGCCTGCGCCGCGCCGGCCACCACCGGCTCGCCGACGACATCAGCGCCCGCTTCCGCGTCCTGTGCGAAACCCACGGTTTCGCCGAGAACTTCGACGCTCTCACCGGAACCGGCCTGCGCGACCGTGCCTACACGTGGACCGCCGCCAGCTACCTCCTCCTCGCCGAAGAACACGTACACCGAGACGGCCACTGACGTCGTACGCACAGGAGAAGAGGGGAACGCTACAACATTACCGGCGCCTCGGGTGAGAGTGGTCTGTCCCGCTCATCCCTTGACGGCGCCGGAGAGCATGCCGGAGATGAAGTGGCGCTGGAGGAATACGTACAGGGCGACGACCGGCAGGGCGACGATGATGGAGGCGGCTGCCAGCAGGGAGTATTGCGTGGTGTGCTCGCTCTGGAAGAACGCCAGGCCCAGGGGTGCGGTGCGCTTGTTCTCGTCGGTGATCATGACGAGCGGAAGGAGGAACTCGTTCCAGGTCCACATGAACACCAGCATCGCCATCGTCAGCAGCGCGGGGCGGCTGGTGGGCACCAGGATCCGCCACAGCAACCGCCAGTCCGATGCCCCGTCCAGTCGCGCCGCCTCGATGATGCTGACCGGCACCGAGCGGAAGAAGTTGCGCATCCAGAAGACGCTGAAAGCGAGCGACTGGGCGGTCTGCGGCAGGATCAACGCCCAGTAGGAGTCGCTGAGTCCGGCGCCCCGCAGGTTGAAGTAGAGCGGGATGACGAAGGCCTCGGGCGGCACCATCAGCCCGACGAGGGTGACATAGAAGAGGAACGAGCGGCCCGGGTAGTCGAAGTGGGCGAAGGAGAAGCCGGCCAGGATCGACAGGACGGCGGTGAGCAGGACGACGGACACTGCGACCAGCACGCTGGAGCCCAGGTAGGTGGCGAAATGGCCCTGGTGCCAGGCGATGGTGAAGTTGCCGAGGTCGATGCCGTGCGGCCAGGTGAAGGACGGGGACGCTTGCGCAGCGGGGGTGAGCGCGGATGCCACCACGCCGAGCAGGGGCACCAGCGCCAGCGCGGCGAAGGCGGTCAGGATCGCGTAGTTGAGCGCGCGTTCGCGACGGGAGATCATGTCCCGTCCTCCTCGGTCTGGAGCTTGGTGATCAGGAAGGTGAGGAGCAGGATCACCGCGGTCAGTACGACGGCGATGGCGCAGGCCGAGCCGACCTGGCCCGTGCCGAAGGCGCGGTTGTAGACCTCGAAGGAGGGCAGGCTGGTGGCGTTGCCGGGGCCGCCGTGCGTGGCTACGTAGACCAGGTCGAAGGTTTTCAGGGCGGCGATCACGGTGAGTGTGAGGGCGACGGTGATCTGGCCGCGCAGTCCGGGCAGGGTGACGGCGAAGAACTCCCGGACCACGCCCGCACCGTCGAGCTTGGCCGACTCGTACAGCTCTGCCGGGATCTGGCCGATGCCCGCGATGAACAGCACCAGACACAGGCCGATCTCCAGCCAGGTGCCGATGAGTCCCACCGAGGGCAGGGCGGTGGAGAAGTCGCCGAGCCAGGGGCGGGTGACCGCTTCGAGGCCGATCGCGCGCAGTGCGGTGTTGAGGACACCGTCGGGGGCGTAGATCGCCGTCCAGGCGGTGGCGGTGACCACCATGGCGATCACCTGCGGCAGGAAGATCAGCGCACGGAAGACCGAGACGCCGCGGAGTCTGGAGGCGCGGGTGGTGACGGCGGCCAGCAGCAGGGCGAGCACGATGGGGACGACCGCGAAGAAGAGGATGAGGACGAAGGAGTGCACGAAGCCGGCGCGCAGCTGCGGATCGCGGGCGATCTCGGTGTAGTTGGTGAGACCGGCCCATGTGGAGGCGGACACACCGTCCCAGTGGTAGAGGGAGATCTGGACCAGCTGGCCCAGCGGTATCAGCAGGAAGGCCGTGAGGACGGCCAGGGCGGGAAGGGCGTAGAGGTAGCCCTTCCACTGGACTCGGCTGCGGGGCCGGGCCGTTCGCCCGCTGGGGGCGTCGGACCGGCGCTTGCGAGCCGTCGGACGGGATGCGGTGACAGCCATGGAGCGGCCTACCTGCTGCGCTGGAACGAGGAGTAGTCGGACTGGAGTTGGTCACCGAAGGCCTTGGGGGAGAGCTGGCCTGCCGTCAACTCCTGCACGGCGGCGGTGAGTGTGTCGTAGAACGTCGGCGTCGTGTAATCGAGGTAGGGCAGCAGGCCGTCCTTCTCGCTGACCGCCTTCCACTGGTCGAGGATGCCGGCGTCGAGGGTGCCCGGGGCGGGCTTGTAGTCGGCGGGCGGCAGGGCGGGCAGGTTGCCGTGGTCGGCGGAGGCCTTCATGCCGTTGTTGTCGACGAGGAAGTTGATGTACGCGGCGGCCACGTCCGGGTGCTTGGACTTGGAGGTCACGGCCCAGGCGAGTCCCTCGCCTCCCTGGGTGAGCGGGGGCTGCCCGGCGGCGGGGCTGAGCGCGGTGAAGCCGACGCCGGTCTTCATCTTCGGTTCGAGTACGGCCGCCTGCCAGGTGCCGTCGACCAGGAAGAGCGACTTGCCCGCGGCGAACGCGGCGACGGCCTGGTCCTTGCTCTCGCCGTTGAAGCCGGAGCCGAGGTAGCCCTTGTCGGCCCAACTGCGCAGCGTGGTAGCGGCCTTGAGGCTGCCGGGGTCGGTCCACTTCGCGCCGCCCTCGTTGAAGACGAGCTTGCGGACCCCCTCTTTGCCGGCGGTGGCGGCCTGGACGACGCCGAAGAGGTGGATGCCGGGGCTCTTGTCGGCGTCGCCGTACGAAATGGGCTGCACGCCCGAGGACTTGGCCTTGGCGAGTGCCGTCTCGAAGGCGGCGAGGGTGGTGGGGGCGGACAGGCCGAGGGACTTGAGCTTGGCCTTGTTGTAGTAGATGCCGACGATCTCGCCGGTCTGGGAGACGCCGTACAGGTTGCCGGTCTTCCAGGTCTTGCCGTCGGAGGTGAAGCGGTTGAGGTCGAGCAGCTGGGAGGGGAAGGCGGTGTCCCAGCCGTAGGCCTTGGCGTAGCTGTCCACCGGCTGGAGGAGACGGGCCTTCACGAAGGCACCCATGTCCGGGTAGCCCTGGTTGGCCTGGACGACGTCGGGCGGGTTGGACGAGGACAGGGCCAGCTTCAGGGTGGTCTTGAGATCGGAGAAGGACCGGGAGACCCGCTTGATGGTGACGTTCGGGTACTTCTTCATGAACGCCTTGTTCAGCTCCTCGCTGGAGGCGTTGGTGCCCGGGTCGGTGTTCTGGTCCCACTCGGTGAGAGTGACCTTGCCCGCGTTGGCGGGGTCGGTGGAGACCGGGCCCGCGCTCTTGGTGCTGTCGGCGGACGAGCCGTTGCTCGGGCCGGGGGCGCAGGCGGCGATGCCGGTCAGGACGCCGGTGGTGAGCGCGGCGGCGGCGATCAGGCGCCGGGGCGAACGCCGTGCGGTTCTCTCGGTCATGGGGTCGTCCTCCTGGAGCTGGTGGAGCGGGGAGCGGCTAGGGCATGACGGTGCGGACGCGGGCCAGGTCCTCGTTCGGCGTGCCGGGGATACGTGACATGAAGTCGGCGACGGCGTCCCAGCGCGGTGCGCTGCTCGCGCCGCCCAGACTCCGAACCGACAGGGCGGCGCACGTCCCGGCGACGCGGAGCCGGGTGCCGAGCGGCCAGTCGTGCGCGAGGCCCGTGATCAGGGAGGCCGTGAACACGTCGCCGGCCCCGGTGGGGTCGATGGCCGGCACCCGGGGCACGGGGGCACGGACCAGTTCGCCGGTGGCGCCGTCGACGCCGACCGCGCCGCGCGGGCCGTCGGTCACGACGACGTCGGGCACCAGGTCGGCGAGCACCTTGACGGCCTCCTCGACCGTGTCGGTACGGGTGTAGCTCGTCGCCTCCACCGCGTTGCAGACGAACACGTCGATCTCGCCGAGGCGGTCGAGCACGTCGGGTGACCAGCGCCCGGTGGGATCCCAGGCGACGCCACCCACGACCCGGCTGCCGCGGGCCCGGAACTCGGCCGCCCATTCGGGCAGCGGTCCGGCGATGCCGAGTTGCAGGAAGCGCGCGTCGGGCTGCTCGTCCTCCCAGGTCTCGGGCCGGCGGGCGCCCTCCTCCTCGTAGGTGAGGAAGGACCGTTCGTGCTCGTGGGTCACCGCGACCGTCAGAGGGGTGTGCACGGCGGGGTCGCGGCGTAGCCAGGTGAGGTCCAGGTTCTCCTCCGTGCCGAGCCGGCCGGCGAGGTGTTCGCCGAACATGTCGGTGCCGATCACGCCGAACAGGCCGGTGTTCAGTCCCAGCCGAGCGGCGGCGACGGCGCGGGTGGCGGTCCCCCCGGCCGCGACGGCGAAGCGGTCCGCGTAGACCTCTCCGCCGGGCGTGGGCAGGTGGGGGATACCGCCGAAGACCAGGTCGCAGAAGACCTGTCCGGCGAAGAGCACATCGAGCACGGGGGTCCGCCTCCGTCCGGTGCGACCGTTGACCAAGTGCTCAACTATGAGCACCACACAAGTGGAATGACAAGAGTCAGTCAGTTACGACGAAGTTTCCCCTTCGCATGACTGACTTCGGTCATCCGGTGCTATCTTCGATGCGTGACTTCGAGCAAGAGACACGCGAAGATCGTGGAGTCGCTCCGTACCACCGGGGTGGCATCGGTACGTGAGCTCGCCGAACGCCTGCAGGTCAGCGAGTCCACGATCCGCCGGGACCTGACCCTGCTGGACCGCAACGGCGAGCTGGTCCGCACCTACGGCGGTGCGGCATTGTCGCTGCGCGGGGCCGCGGAGCCCGCCGCCGAGCAGGCCGCGGACGAGATCCCCTTCGACGTGGTCGCCACCCGCGACGCGGCACTCAAAGAGGCGATGGCCGAGGAGGCCGCCAAGCTCGTCGAGGACCACAGCGTGATCGTGCTCGACATCGGCACCACGCCCCGGGCGATCGCCCGCCGACTGCGCGGCCGCCCGATCACCGTGATCACCAGCAGCCTCGCGGTCCTCGACGAGCTGCGCGACGACGACGCCGTACGGCTCGTGATGCTCGGCGGCGTCCTGCGCCGCAACTACCAGTCCCTGGTCGGCTCGCTCACCGAGCAGGCACTGCGGCAGGTCAGCGCCGACCTGCTGTTCCTCAGCTGCACCGGGGTACGGCCCAACGGCCACGTGGTGGACAACATGGCGGTCGAGGCACCGCTGAAGCAGGCCATGATCGAGACGTCCGGCAAGGTCGTCCTGGTCGCCGCCGAGACCAAATTCCCCGGCACGGGCTCGCTGCGCGTGTGCTCGCTCTCGGACATCGACGTCCTGATCACCACCGGCGGCGCCGACCCCGACACGCTCCAGCTCTGCCGCGAGGCGGACGGAAAGGTGATACTCGCATGAAGTTGACCGTCCTCGGCGGCGGCGGATTCCGCGTGCCGTACGTCTACCAGGCCCTGCTGCGCGACCAGGGCTCTCCCCGCATCGACGACGTCTGGCTGTACGACACCGACCCGGCCCGCCTCAAGGCGATGGCGGAGGTGCTCGCCCGGTTCGCGGACGGCCACGCCGACGCGCCCCGGGTGACGGTCTCCACCTCTCTCGACGACGCGTTGGAGGGCACCGACTTCGTGTTCGCGGCCATCCGCGTCGGCGGGCTCGCAGGCCGGATGTGCGACGAGCGGGTCGCTCTCGACCTGGACGTCCTCGGGCAGGAGACCACCGGGCCCGGCGGTCTCGCCTACGGCCTGCGCACGATCCCGGTCATGCTCGACATCGCGCACCGCGTGCGCAGGCTTGCGCCGAACGCGTACGTCATCAACTTCACCAACCCCGCCGGCATGATCACCGAGGCGATGCAGAGCGTTCTCGGCGACCGGGTCCTCGGCATCTGCGACACGCCGTCCGGCCTGGGCCGCCGTATCGCCACCACCCTTGGCCTCGATCCGTCCCGGGCGCAGTTCGACTACGTCGGCCTCAACCACCTGGGGTGGATGCGCCGGGTCCTGCACGACGGAGAGGACGTGCTGCCCCGCCTGCTCGCGGACGAGCGGCGACTTCGTGGTCTGGAGGAGGGGGTCGTCTTCGGTACGCAGTGGCTGCGCGACCTCGGGCTGATCCCCAACGAGTACCTGTACTACTACTACTTCAACCGGGACGCCGTACGCTCCATCCTCGACGCCCCGCAGACCCGAGGCGAGTTCCTGGCCCGGCAGCAACAGGAGTTCTACCGGCGGGTGACGGAGGCCGCCGAAGGCTCGACGGTGCAGTTGTGGCGGGAGACGGTCGCCAACCGCAGCGCCAACTACATGGCCGAGGCCAAGGGAGCCGTGCAGGGCGAGGCCGAGGCCGACGAGGACTTCCGGCCGGATCCGGCGCATCAGGGCTACGCGGGCGTCGCGCTCGCGGTGATGGCCGCCATCAGCCGCAACGAGCGCGCAACGATGATCCTCAACGTGCGCAACGGCACGACGGTCTCCGCGCTCCCTCAGGACGCGGTCGTCGAGGTGCCGGTCACCGTCGACGCCAACGGCGTGCACCCGCTGACCATCACCCAGCCCGATCTGCATCAGGCGGGCCTGATGCAGCAGGTCAAGGCGGTCGAGCGGCTCACCATCGCCGCGGCCACCACCGGGTCGCGCGCCGACGCCGTCAAGGCGTTCTCGCTGCACCCGCTGGTCGACTCGGTGTCCGTGGGCCGCAGGCTGTTGGACGGTTACGTCGCCCGCATCCCGGAAGTGGCGGCCGTCTTCGGCTGAGTGACCTCGCTGCGACGGCCGGCGCAGGCGACCGTCGCAGCGAGGAACACGGCCGGGCGGGACGGGTGCTTCCCCAAACCCAGGCGAGCAGTCGGCGTCGGACTGGTCGGTGGCCCCCGGCCAGTCAGCCAGTCAGCCAGTCAGTCGGCCGGCCCCCAGGGCCGAGAGGCGTCGCCGTCCAACTTCCGCGCCGGCGCCGCCGATGCCCCTGCTGCCTACGCGTTCTGCTGGGTGGTGATCGGCCCGCTCCGCCGGCCCCCCTGCCGGGGTGGACCACGACGCGGTCGGTCATCCACCCCGTTGACCAGGCCTTGCGACGACCCGGCGGACGGCGAGGCAGGGGCCTGGCTGCACCGGCGGGTTGTTCGGATGAACGTGCCGCCCGGTCGAACTTGATGTGAGAAACCAACTCTTTGTGGCGAATGGGCATTTCGTGCACGTCTCGGCGCTATCGGTGTCGACAGGATGAGGCTGGGCAGGTGCCGTCGCGTCGGATGTCGACGAGCGGTGTCGTCTCTCATCGTTCGGCAGTTTTCAAGCAGGGGAATCGTCACCTTGAACAGCTTTGTCTCGCTCCCGTCCGTGTCCGCTCGCGGATGGGCCGCCTTGCTCGTTGTCGGCGCCTTCGCCGCCGCGCCGGTCGCAGTGGGGACTGCGGCGTCCGCGCACACCGGCGACATGAAGAAGGGCAGCGCCAGCGCGGCCGTCCTGCGTACCAGCCTGGATGTCTCACGCCTCGGCGGGCTCGCGCCGCTGCCGTTGCACACCTCGCTCAACGAGGTCCACGCTCCCGCGACCGCCGAGAAGAAGGCTCTCGACGTCAGGCTCGACGCAGTCGAGGGCGGTCAGCCCGTCAGCGTGCTGCGGGCGGATGTCGCCACGGCCAGGGCCGAGGTCACGCACCGCACGGCCCAGGCAACCACCCATCTCGTCCACGCGCGGGTTCATGTTCCCGGGGTGCCGCTGCTTTCCTTGGTGGAGGTCGAGGAGGTGACCGCCACCGCGGTCTGCAAGGCCGGAGAGCAGCCCGTTGCCACATCGGCGATCCCCGGCCCGGTCACCGTCCTGGGCAAGCGGATCCCGCTGACGGTTCGCGGCACCAGGACGGTGGAGGTTCCCGACGTCGGCACGGTGCAGCTCGCCTTGTCCCGCACGGAGACGACCAGCCGCGCCGCTGCCGCCACGGCGCTTCAACTGCACGTCTCCATCGACCCGTTGAAGCTCAACGTCGCCCGAGTGGAGGGAACGGTCACGCTGGCCGAGGCGAACTGCACGTCTGCGGCAGCGGGAACATCTCCCGCTGCGGAGCCGTCAGCCGCTGCGGGGCCCGGTCGCTCCGACACCCGGCCTCAGTCCGTCGGCGAGCACGGCGGGACCAATCTCGCGGAGACCGGCAGCACTCCGCTCACGCCCTACCTCGCGGGAGCGGCCGCCGTCTTCATCGTCGCCGGAGGAGGCAGCCTGGTACTGGCCCGCGCCCGCAGCCACAGGCGGCGTTGAGCTGCAGCTTGACCGGCTCAGGCCACAGCCGGGTGACAGTAGACGTGCCGACTGGGCAGCGTCAGCGGTTCACCTCCGCTCGCGCGGAGACCACGGACAAGCCGTTCGTGGTCGAGCGGGTTCACACTGCCGGTAGCGCATCGTGACCGCACACCGGCGGCGACGGTCACTCAACAACCGTCAAAAGTGGTTGAGTTGACCGGCGTCGGCGGGGGAGAGCCGCTGTGGTTCGTCACAAGCGCATCGCGTACCCGATGCCTCGGCGTCGGCCAGTTCTGCAGCGGCTCTGCGCTCGCGCGCCCTCCGCTGCACCGACTCGCCCTGGCGCCGCGCGCGGCCTGTGCGTGGACCTCTTGTCAGAGAGCCCGGCACTACGTGTTCACGCAGGCCACGGCACGTCCGTCCTGCCGGGCCGGCTCACAGACGCGCGCACGTTTGGCCAGTGCCTCGACCTGGGCGGCCTGTTCCGGATCCGCGATCATTCGATGGCACTTGGCGGTGCACGCAGATGAAAGCCCCGACTGGACGGGGGAGGCCAGTCGGGGCCGTGAGGTGGTGGCTGGCGGAGGGCGGTCGCCTCTCGGCGGAAGGCTCCATGGGGCTTCAGCCGGACGATCGTCCCCATGGGCAATAGGTGAGGCCCGGGGACACTGTCCCCTCCGCAGCCACGTATGGATGAACGGTGAACAGTCCGTGTCTGTTCCCCTGCCGGCGCCTGCGGGCGTGTGAACTGCGGCACGTTGCTGGGCGCTTGGCGCAGTGGCAGAACGGGGAGTCGCTGCTCGGTCGGGTTTCCACCCTGCGCAACTCCCGCGACGCGAGCGGTCCCGTGCTGCTGTGAATTCAACTATCGTGCGTGACTGACGAGTTGACCTGTCCGACCGGCCACCTCGCCCTGTGGGGACACGCCGGCACCGCACACTGCGGGAACGCGGGCTACCGCTTCCCGACGGTGTAGGTCAGGTGGGTCACCCGGGATGATGCGTCCGCGCGGGCCTGGTCCAGCGCGAGGCGGTCGGCGTCCACGCGGTCGAACAGGCGGATGCCGGTGCCGAACAGCACGGGCGCGAGGGTGATCGAGAACTCGTCGATCAGGCCGCTGTCGAGGTACTCCTGGATCGTCTCGGCGCCGCCTGCGATGCGCACGTCGCGGTCACCGGCGGCCTCGCGGGCCTGGAGCAGCGCACTCTCGATGCCGTCGTTGACGAAATGGAAGGTGGTGCCGCCCGGCCGCTCCCACGGCTCGCGCCTGGTGTGGGTGACGACGAACACCGGTGTGTGGAACGGCGCCTCCTCCGGCCATGCCAGCTCGCCGCCGTCGAACATGCGCTTGCCCATGATGCTCGCGCCGGTGCGCTCGTACGTCGCCCGTGCGATGTCGTTGTCGAGTCCTTCCTCGCCGCCCTCGCCGAGCTTGAGGTTCTCCCTGAACCATCGCTGCGGGAACACCCACGCCTGCAGCTCCGACCACTTCGTGAGCCAGCGCCGGACCCTCGGGTCGTTCTGACCTTCGGGCGAGAAGACGTCCTCGACGGACACGGCGTCGGGCGCCATGAAGCCGTCGAGCGACATCGTCACGCTGAAGAACACCTTCCCGGCCATCAGCCCTCCGCTCCCTTCGGTGTGGTCTCGATCCCGGCGGTCTCGTTCCCGGTGAGTTCGGCGACGTAGGCCGCCAGGTTGCGCAGCGTCTGCTCGCCGCCCTCGATCGCGTGGTACTTCTCCACCGCCTCGTCGCGGAGTTCCCTGGTGGGGAATACCGCGCGCATCACGATCCGGGTCTGCTCCCCGGCGGGCTCGAAGGTCATGACCGACTCGAAGGCGTTGGGGTCGTCGCGGGACTCGCCGTGCAGCAGCGCGATCCGCTCCGGCGGGACGATCTCCCGCCAGGTGATCCACTCCTGGTAGTCGGTCCCGTCCGGCCCGTGCATCACGAAGTCCCACACCCCGCCGACCCGAAAGTCGAAGGACCGCGTCGTGGTCGTGAACCCTTCCGGACCCCACCACCGCGACAGGTGCCGGACCCGCGTGAACGCCTCGAACACCAGAGCCCGCGGGGCGCCGATCACCCGGGAGATCACGATCTCGCGGTCCGCGTTCGCGTGTACAGGCTCGCCGCCGCTACTGGTCGTCGCCATCGTGTGGTCCCTTCTGCCTTGCCTGCTTCAACTCCTGCACGTACTCGTCCAGCCGGTCGAAGCTCTCGCTCCAGAACCGTTCGAAGCCGCCCACCCACTCGTGGATCGGCTGCAGTCCGCGGGCGTCCAGGCCGTACAGCCGCTGCTTGCCCGCCCCGCGGACCCGCACCAGCCCGACCTCCCGGAGGACCCGCAGGTGCTTGGACGCCTGCGGCTGGGTCATCCCCAGGTTCCGCGCCAGGTCAGTCACCGGCTGCTCGCCGCCCCGCAGCAGCACCAGGATTTCCCGCCGCTGCGGTTCGGCGATCGCGTTGAACGCGTCCGAGGTCGTAGCCGCTCGTGCCATGGCGCCATCATATGCCTATATCGGAATGCGTCAACGCTCCGTCGCCCATCCTGTGCGAGCCGGACGGAGCGGCGTTTCCCATCAACCCGGCCTTCCGCAGGACAGAGACGGCGGCCCGCGCCGGCCCAGACCGAAGCCGGTCGATGAAGGAACCTCCATCCGTCAGGGTCCGACTCGATCACGCCGAAGACGCTGGCCACCGCCGCCGTCGACCGGTTCTTTGCCCTCGCGCACATTGCCCGACGGAAGGCTCCTCGCTACGGCTGGCTCAGGGCACCACCGGTCAGGGCGCCGTCCCGCTGAACCAGCCGGGCTGACTCCGGCCCCCATCAGACGGGCTCCGGAAGATGACCGAGGTGCTTGATGACCCGCTCACGCAGAAGGAGGTACTCCTCCCAGCGGCGCGGCAGGGGGCCCGGCGGGCGCTCGACGACACGGGCAGCAGTAACGGTCTGGCCGAGCTGGAACTGCTCGTGCGTCAGGTCGAGTTCAACACCGTTGGGCAGGCGGTTCCACCAGTGGAAACCGTGCTGGGCCCCGTCGAGGTGCACCTCACCCACTATGAGATCACCGCCGAAGACGTCGTTGACGATCAAGGCCGTGATGTCACAGTGCCCCCAGGCCGGGTTGCCGCTCTGCCAGTCGGCCCGGTCATCGGGCGAACAGGTGTCGGCGGCCCAACTGGCACGCAGGGCTCCGTCGAGATCGAGCAGGCTCCAAGGGATCATGCCGCCAGCATCACAGCCACCACTGACATCGCAGATGGCGCAGGGAGTCGCGAGCCCGGCAGGAACGAACTCGCACGGGCCGCCGCACCGGCGAGCGGGCGCGTAGTGAAGATCGACCCATGTCAGATGCTGTCTAAGCGCGAAAGCCAGCTCGGCGAGGTGGAGGACTGGCACGTCAGCCTCGCCGGCGCCCAGGAGGAGCTCGAGCGTCTCGATGCAGAGGCAGCTCGCCGATCAATGCGGTCAGCCTCTGCTTCGGACGCGGCGCTGAGACGTGCAGGTCGCGTCCGTAGCGCGTTTGAGTTGCGGACAGCCAAGCGGCTGCCCCGGGAACAGCTGGTCCGGCCGGCACTGTTGCACCGACCGTAGGACGGGTGCTGCACGGGCGGGGAACACGGAGATGGCAATGTCATCCGTCCGGCAGAATCCGGGCCCAGGGGGCGCGGTACGACCGCCGTGCATCCTGACCAAGACGTATTTCTATTGGAGGACCGTTTTCATGACTGACCGACCGTTGACGCTCATGGCAGTGCACGCCCATCCCGACGACGAGGCCACCGGAACCGGAGGGGTCCTCGCGCGGTATGCAGCCGAGGGCATCCGCACGGTTCTCGTGACGTGTACCGACGGTGGTTGCGGTGACGGACCGGGGGGTGTCAAGCCGGGCGATCCCGGGCACGATTCGTCGGCCGTCGCCCTGATGCGTCGTCAAGAACTCGAGGAGAGCTGTGATGTGCTGAAGGTCAGCGATCTGGAGATGCTGGACTATGCCGACTCCGGAATGATGGGCTGGGCGAGCAACGACGCCCCCGGAGCCTTCTGGCAGACCCCCGTGGAGGAAGGCGCCGCCCGCCTCGCGGAACTCATGCGGCACTACCGGCCCGATGTGGTCGTCACCTACGACGAGAACGGCTTCTACGGCCACCCCGACCACATCCAGGCCCACCGCATCACGATGGCGGCGCTGGAAATGACCACGTTGGCACCGAAGGTGTACTGGACCACGATGCCCCGCTCCGGGGTGCAGCGGTTCGGGGAGATCATGCGCGAGTTCGGGGAGGACATGCCGGAGCCGGATCCGGCCGAGGCCGCCGCGCTGGCCGAGATCGGCCTCCCCGACGATGAGATCACCACGTGGGTCGACACCACCGCATTCAGCGGTCAGAAGTTCGACGCGCTCGCCGCGCACGCCAGCCAGGGCGAGAACATCTTCTTCCTCAAGATGGGCAAGGAGAGGTTCGGCGAGTTGATGGGCATGGAGACCTTCGTACGTGTCCAGGACGCCACCGGCGCGGCCGTACCCGAGAACGACCTCTTCGCCGGGCTACGCTGATCCGCCTGCTCGACCCTGACCCGGACCCGGACCTGGCCTTCGGAAATCTCATCGGCCGCACGGTGCGATCGAGCACGTCACGCAGCTGAAGGCTTGTCCAGGAGGGGTTCGCTCCCGCGGGCTCTCGTCGACGGCGTCGGCGAGGGCCCGCACCGCGGACCCGACACCGTGCCGTGCTCGGAAGGTGCGCAACAGCTCAGATCACAAGCCCGGCGGCTGCTCAAAAGATCGGCGCCTCGCAGATCGGCAGCGCGCCGGGTGGCATTGCGCAGGTCGACGCGTGCGGTCGAGGGCGGTGACCGGCTCGGACGTCACAGCACCTTGTGACCGTACATCTCGCCGAGTGGGTCGGCGATCAGCTCGATGCGGGCGCCGTCGGGGTCGCGGAAGTACACCGACACGTCGCTGTGGATGACGTAGTCGATGCCGGCGTCGTCGAAGCGGCGCACGATCTCGGTCCAGTGGTCGGGCTCCATGGAGATCGCGATGTGGTGGAGCCCGCCGAGCACCTCCGCGTACGGGCCGACGTCGAGGCCGGGGAAGTCGAAGAATGCCAGCAGGTTGCCGTGGCCGATGTCGAAGAAGAAGTGTGAGGAGCCGGGGTAGTCCCGGTTCTCGATCAGCTCGGTGAGAGGGAAGCCCAGGAGGTCCTGGTAGAAGTTGATGGTCCGCTCGACGTCGCTGCTGATCAGCGCGGTGTGGTGCAGCCCTCTGGCGGTGGAGGCGGGCCGCTGTCCGGCCGGCCGCAGGTGCGTCTCTCGGAGGCGTCGCCGTGCGGCCTCGATGGCGGGCAGGTCGGCTCCGCTGCGGGTGGGTGTGTCGGCCATGGGTTCCTCGTCTCAGGGGTCGCAGATCGAGTAACGCCTACGCGTCGCGCAGCAGGTCCGCGACGACGATTACCACCGGCGGCAACCGCAACGCCGTCACCCAGCTGATCCCTCTATTCCAGTAATCCAGGCTATCCTGCCGATTCGCGGCAGGTGCGGACAACTGGGGCATTGTGCGCGGCCTCAGGGATCCCCGCTGCTGCACACCGCCCAGCTGATGCGGATCAGGTGCCGGACCAGTCGCGCAGCTGGCGTGCGATCCGGGGGATGCCGAGCGTTCCGGAGGCCGTGTCGCGCACGAGCGCCACGGCCGCCTTGGGCGGGTAGTCGAGTTCGCGCCCGTTGAGGATCAGATAGGCCTCGGTCGCGTGCCAGGCGAAAGCTTCGTTCGAGTGCTCCAGGCACGGCAGTCTTGTCAGGGTCTGCAGCAGTGCTGCGGCCTTGAGATGCAGGGAGCCGTAGATGGCCCGCTCCATCGCCCTGGCATTGACCCGGGCGACAGCGGCGTACAGCGGTCCGTAGTCGTCGACCTGCGGATCGCCGTCGAGCAGCTCGGCGGCGTGGAGGAGGAAGGTGACGTCGAGCGGGTGGAGCGGTTCCGGCTGGGTCACGCGGCGTGGCCCCGCTTCTTGTGCCCGAGCTCCCGCTGCGCTTCCTGCTCGGCTGCCCGCTGCTCGGGGCTGGGGTCCACGCTGCTGGGCTCGGCAGCGAAGGCCGCGCCGCTACGGTCCATGGACGCCTTGAAGCCGTCCAGGAACCGTCGCTCCACCGCGGTCGCACGGTCGTAGGCGGCAGAGAGGATGTACTCCTGCAGGCTGACTCCCGCTTCCTTGGCCGCGGCCGCGATGGCGGCCCGCTGTGCGGGGTCGGGAAAGCGCAGGCTCATCGCTTTGGGTTCGGACATGGTATCCACGGTACCAGCGGTATCGCGTGTGCGCCTCAAGATGGATGCGGTCCGCGCCGGCCCCGGCCCTGGGACCGGCTTCGTGGCCGTCGGGCACCTCGTGTGCGCCCGTCCCCGCCGTGCGTACACCGGTCTCGGCGCAGGGGTGTTATGTGTGCTCGCCTGTTACGAGCGGTCGCCGTCCAGCCCGGCGTCGTCGTCCGGGTGCCAGGAGAGCAGGCGGACGTCGCTCACGGTGCGGACGTGGCGGCGTGCGGCTGCTGCGGCCTGTCGCATGTTCCCGGCGCGGATCGCGTCGGCTATCCGCTGGTGCTGCGCAAGAGAACGCGGCGGCCTGCCCGGCTGGCGAAGGGACTCGGCGCGGGTCTCGGCGATGCGCGGGGCCAACTGCCGGTAGAACTCGATGAGAACGGGGTTGTGCGACGCGGCGGCGACGGCCGCATGGAAGTCCCGGTCCGCCTCGCAACCGAGATCTCCGGCCTTGATGGCACGCCGCATCGCGTCCAGTGCCGCGTCCATCGCGGCGAGATCGTCCTCCGTACGCCGGGCCGCGGCGAGTTCGGCCATCTTCGTCTCGATCGCCTCCCGGGCGTCTAGGACGTCGGGCAGACGCTGTCGCCGGTCGAGCAGCGCGGCGACGGGCTCGGCCGGAAAATTTCTGCGGCGCAGATAGGTTCCGCCGCCGTGGCGGATCTCGACGATGCCTTGGACTTCCAGCACAACGGTGGCCTGTTTGACGGAGTTGCGGCTGACGCCCAGCCGCTCGGCCAGCTCACGTTCGGCGGGCAGTCGATCGCCCGGCTGGAGTGCGGCCTCCTCGATATAGGCGTGGAGACGCTCGACGAGCTGCTCGTACAGCCGCGGACGACCGACCGGTCGTAGAGATTCACTCATCCCCGCGCCCCCTCTTGACACCCCTTCAGAAGGCTAGCACTCTCTCCGAAACTCGTTCAGTGGGTCAGTGGTTCAACCACTTTTGGGAGTCGTCATGGCCACCAGACATACCCCCGCAGCCGTCCCCGAAGCGACACTCGGACATCGCCGCCGCGCAGTGATCGCCAGCACGGTGGGCACCGCGATCGAGTGGTACGACTTCTTCCTCTACGGAACCGCGGCCGCCCTGGTCTTCCCTCACGTCTTCTTTCCTGGCCATGCCACGTACACGGGCGTACTCGCGTCGTTCGGCACGCAGTTCGTGGGCTTCGCGGCCCGGCCGCTCGGGGCCGCGATCTTCGGGCACATCGGTGACCGGGTCGGCCGCAAGTCCACCCTGGTGACCACCCTCCTCCTAATGGGCGTGAGCACTTTCCTCATCGGCCTCCTGCCGGGCTACGCCTCTCTCGGGCTCGCCGCTCCGGTGCTTCTGGTCCTGCTGCGCATCGTGCAGGGCATCGGCGTGGGCGGGGAGTGGGGCGGCTCGGTCCTGTTGTCCATGGAGTGGGGCTCCCGGAACCGGCGCGGGTTGATGGCGAGCTGGCCGCAACTCGGCGTGCCGTTGGGGCTCCTCGCCTCGACCGGCATGGTCAAGCTGATGAACTCGGTCGCGGGCGGAGGGTTCGACAGCTGGGGCTGGCGCGTGCCCTTCCTCGCCAGCGCGGTGCTGATCGGCATCGGCCTGTACGTGCGGTTGCGGGTCCTGGAGAGTCCGGCCTTCACCGAGGTGAAGCAGGAGCGCGTGGTGGTCAGTCAGCCCGTCTGGAGCGTGCTGCGCCATCAGCCCCGCGCCGTGCTGACCTCCGCTTTCGTACGCATGTCGGAGCAGGCGCCCTTCTACCTCTTCATCACGTTTGTGCTCACGTACGGCACCGAGAAAGTCGGGCTCCCCAAAGGCGAGTTGCTGAACGACACGCTCATCGCAGCGGCCGTCGGTCTGATCAGCGTCCCACTGTTCGGCCACCTCTCCGACCGTTTCGGACGGCGCCTCGTCTACGGGATCGGTATCTGCTGCGTCGGCCTGTTCGCCTTCCCCTACTTCACGATGCTCGACACGGGAAGTTCGGGCCTTGTCCTGCTCGCCATCGTGCTCTCCCTCGTTTTCCACGACATCCAGTACGGGCCCCAGGCCGCGCTGATCGCCGAAGGGTTCGGGACGAACGTGCGCTACAGCGGTGCGGGGCTCGGATATCAGCTCGCCTCGGTCATCGCGGGCGGACCGGCGCCGCTCATCGCCGCGGCGATCCTCCAGCACACCGGATCCAGCACCTACATCAGCTGGTACATCATCGGCTGCGCACTCGTCGCCATGGCCGCACTGCTGCTCATGCCACGCCAGGTCCCCGAGGTCACCGTCCCGCAAGCGGTCCTTGCGACCCATGACTCAGCCCGGGAAGGCCATGTCGTTTCGGGCGATTGAGGGAGGTCACCGAGCGTCTGCCGTCCCGGTGCGGTGCGAACTCGAAGCAGATCGGGCTTTCCGGCGATCGGGTCTACGCCGTGTTCGACGCGACGCGACGCGACGGGGCGGTGGGCGGACCCAAGTATCAGCGCAAGTGCGGGAGTTGCTGCGCCGCCGTAGCCGACTGGACGACACCGGCATGGTCCGGGTCGCCCTGCCGGACGGCTACGCCTTGAGCGTGGAAGCCCCAACCAGCGTGGTCACATGTCGCAGGGATCCTCCGGCATGCGAAGAATGCCCAGGGCGGCACCGGCCGCGCGGAGGCGTGCGGCCATGTCGGAGGCCTCTTCCGGTGGCAGGGGCAGCACTCCGCTCTCGGTCATCAAGGCATGGAACTGCTGCTGCTCGTAAGGGACTCCGGCCGGCAAGGCGGCGACGTGCCAGTGGAGGTGAGCGTTGCCTTGCTGACTGCCGAGGGAGTACAGGTACGTTCGCTCGGATCCGCAGACACTTTCGACGGCCAGCGCGACTTCGCGAACCACCTGCATGAGCCGGAGATAGGCCGCTTCGTCCAGCTCGCGGACGACGTGCTCGATGTGTGCCTTGGGTGCGACGAGCACCTTCCCAGGAACGGTGGGCCACTTGTCGAGGAACGCCACATGGTCCTGGTCCTCGAAGACCGTCTCGTGCCGGTAGTCCGGATGACCGGCCAGGAACGCGCAGACGAAGCATGGCCCGCTTCGTGCGCGGGCCGAGTATGCCTCAAGATCTGTGGACTGCCGGTCAGCCGACACCTGCGTTCCTTTCATCGGGGTGCCGCAGTCTGCTGTGCCGCGAAGCCGACGGCACCGGACGGCAAACCGGAAGACGTGTCCCCAGGCAAATGATGACCCGCGAAGCCTCGTCGGCAGCACCCACGAGCTCGAATCACGATCTGCGGCCGGAAGCATGAGGCGTTCGACGTATCAGCCCGGGCGGCGAGTAGGCGTCGTATTGCAACGTGGGCGGGCCGGCCCGGAGCGTCTGCTCCGGGCCGGCCCGCCCACGCAATGTCAGCTTGCGGCGGGGACCGGGTCGCGGGTTGGTTCGGGCATCGTTTCGGGTGCGGGCGGCTGCTGCGGAGCGGGCTCGGCCGGCACCCCAGAAGGAGCGGGGGCGGGGGCGTAGGGAATCTCGCCGCGCAGGACGGCCCTGGCGCGGTCCTCGTCCAGCTCGCCCTCCCACCGGGCGACAGCCAGGGTGGCGACGCCGTTGCCGACCAGGCTGGTCAGGGCGCGGGCTTCGGACATGAACCGGTCGACGCCGAAGATCAGCGCGAGGGCGGTTACCGGGACGTGCGGGACAGCGCCGAGTGTGGCGGCCAGGGCGATGAAGCCGGAGCCGGTGACGCCTGCGGCGCCCTTGGAGGTGAGCAGCATGACGGCGAGCATGGCCAGCTGCTGGGTGAGGCTGAGGTCGATGCCGAGGGCCTGGGCGAGGAAGACCGAGCCCATGGTCAAGTAGATGGCAGTGCCGTCGAGGTTGAAGGAGTACCCGGCGGGCAGCGTGATGCCGACGACCGGTTTCGAGGCGCCCACGTGCTGAAGCTTGGCCATCATGCGCGGCAGGACGGGCTCGGTGGAGGAGGTGCCCAGGACGATCAGCAGCTCTTCCTTGATGTAGCGCAGGAAGGGCAGCAGCCGCAGTCCGTTCAGGCGCATCACGGTCCCGAGGACGACCAGGACGAAGAAGAGGGCGGTCAGCCAGAACGAGCCGACCAGCAAGGCCAGATGGCGCAGGGTGCCCAGCCCGTAGTTGCCGATGGTGAAGGCCATCGAGCCGAACGCGCCGATGGGGGCCAGCCGCATGATCCAGCGGATGAGCGTGAACAGGACCGTGGAGAACTTCTCGACGCCCCGGGCGATGCTCAGGCCGGCCTCTCCGCTGGCGTGCAGGCCGAAGCCGAACAGCACCGACACCAGCAGCACCGGCAGGATCTCGTTGCCGGTCAGGGCGCTGACCAGGGTCGCCGGGATGGTGGCGAGGAGGAAGGCGGCGAAGCCCTCGTGGGCCGTGGTCGCCTCCGGTGGCAGGCCCTTGGTGGACAGGCTCGAGAGGTCGATGTGCAGACCGCTGCCCGGCTTGACGACGTTGACGACGAGCAGGCCGATCGCCATGGCCACGGTGGTCAGCACCTCGAAGTAGACCAGGGCCTTCAGGCTCACGCGGCCGACGGCGCGGGCGTTGCCCATGGAGGCGATGCCGTGGACGACGGTGCAGAAGATGATCGGCGCGATGAACATCTTCACCAGCGCGATGAAGCCGTCGCCGAGCGGCTTGAGGTCAGCGCCGACCGACGGCCACAGGCCGCCCACGGCGGCGCCGAGGAGGACGCCGATCAGGCACTGGATGTAGAGGTGGGACAGCATCCGGCGGATGCGGCCCGGTGGTGCGGTGACGGTACCCGGGGCGGCGTCGTTGCGGCTCATGCGGGGCGTCCTTCCAGGACGGGAACGAGGAGTTCGGCTCGGGCGATACGCCGGGCGGCGCGGTGCAGCAGCACCGTGGGGGACGCGCTGTCCGGTGCGGGAACGGCTTGGGTGGTGACCACGCCGGCGGGGGTGCCCAGGCGCAGCGTGCCGTCGGCGGTCTGCCGGGCGACGCGGTGGGCGAGGGTGCCGGGGATGGCGGCGGCCGTGGCCAGGGCCACGGCGGAGGTCAGGCCGATCGCCGGGTGCGGGGCGTGCATGGAGACCATGCGCACGGCCAGGTCGTACTCGTCCTGGTTGACGAGTGTGCCCTGAGTGGTGCGATAGGGAGCGGGGCGGGCCACGATGCCCACCTTCGGCACCGCGTGGCTGATCGGACCGTCCTCGCGGGCCAGGCCCATGGCCAGCGCTGCCTGGCGGCGCAGCAGCGTCAGTGCGGGCACTGCGGCGGCGAACGCGGTGAGGGATTCCGTGCCGTCGAGACCGAACGCCTTGGCCTCGAACAGCGCGGCCGGCGCACCCGCGTCCACCAGGGATGCCTCGACGGGACCGTCCGGGCCGGTCAACTCGTCCAATGCCCGGCCGGTCGGCAGAGCGCGGCCGGTCGTCGAGCCTGCCGGGTCCTGGAACCCGAGCAGGACCGGCACTCCCGGCGCCGAGGTGCCCGGCACCACGGCGGTGCCCTCCTCCGGGGGCACGCCCGCGGGGGTGGGGATCGTGCCGGTGAGGCGGGCCCCGGTGTTGACGTTGAGCATGCGGACGGTGGTGGTGTCCGACGCGATGGGCACGAGACCGTGGTGGACGGCGTACAGGGCCACGGCGGTGGCGCAGTTGCCGCAGTTGCTGGCCCACTCCACGCGCTCGTCGCCGATACCGACCTGCGCGAAGGCGTACTCGACATCCACATCGGGCTGGGCCGACGCCTGTACGACGGCGGCCTTGGAGGTGGTGGAGGACGCGCCGCCCACGCCGTCGATCTGGCGGGGGTCGGCGGCATTGAAGGCGGCGAGCAGCAGGGCATCGACGTCCACGCCCGTGGCGGCCACGTCGCGATGTTCGAAGATCCAGCACTTGCTGGTTCCTCCGCGGATCATCTCGCCCTGCAGACGCAGCACAACTGACTCCTCACAACATGGAAAGGGAAGCCCACCGACGGACTTGCCGTGCGTGGTGCCCTCCACGGTGGGTTACGGCAGCGTGAAGTACAATCTCGGAAATCTGCATAGCTATTAAGCTCAAGTGAACGCTGAAGGTGGCGGCATGCTCGACGTCCGGCGCATCCTGCTGTTCACCGAGGTCGCCCGGCGCGGCTCGGTGACCGCGACGGCCCGCGCTCTCAGCTACACCCCGTCAGCGGTATCGCAGCAGATCAGCCGTCTGGAAACGGAGGCAGGCCAGCCCCTGCTGGAACGTCACGCCCGGGGCGTCACCCTCACCGACGCCGGACGGGCGCTGGCCGAACGAGGGCAGCGGATCGCACGCGAACTGCAGGCCGCGGAGAACGAACTCGCCGACTACGCCGGCCTGCGCGCGGGCACCCTGCGCATCGGCACGTTCCCCACCGTCGGTGCCTCGCTCCTCCCGCAGGCCGTGATCGCCTTCCGGGACGCCCATCCCGACGTACGGCTGACCGTCCGCAGCGCCCGCATCGCCGGGCTCTGGACGATGCTGGAGAACCGGGAGGTCGAGATGTCTCTGATGTGGGACTACGACTGGAGCCGAATCGACCGGGAGGACATCGTCATCACCCCCCTCCTCGATGACCCGCCGGCCCTTCTCGTCAGCGACCACCATCCACTCGCCGGCCGCAGCGCCGCCTCACTCGCCGACTTCGCACACGACCCCTGGATCACCCGCGCCGAACAGCACCCGGTGGCCGAAGCCCTCGTCCGCGGCTGCCGCGCCGTCGGCTTCGAGCCCCACATCGCCTACGAGGCCCACGACTACCAGGAAGCCCAGGCCATGGTCGCCGCCGGCATCGGCGTCGCCCTCGCCCCCACCCTGGCCCTGGAGGGCATCCGACCCGGTGTCAACGTCCTGCCGCTCCAGCCGCCGGCCCCCGTCCGCCGCATCCTCCTGGTTCGCATGGCCGACCACTCGCTCACCCCCGCCGCCCTGACGTTCGCCGGACTCCTGCGCGACGCCGCCGCGGCCCGGACACCCTGACGCCGACGGCGAACCACGCCCGCCGGTCGGGGAACCGTAGTGCTCAGCACCGCCAATTCAGGCCCCGCACTTCGGTGTTGGACGTGAGCAACGGGCGGCGGCAAGCAACGCCGGCCATACGTTGCATTCGGCGGCGTGATCCGGAGTGAGCACGGGATCCGAGGTGATCGTGGCCTGCCTGGTCAGCGGATCCGGGGCAGCGCGTCCCGGTGCGCGGGCACCGGTGTTCGCGCGGCGGCTTCCGCCGTCGGGCCGTAACTGGGGGCCGCGCCAGTCCAGGCACAGGACGGTGGTGTCGTCTTTTGGCTGCCCGCCCTCGTAAGCGTCGGCGACGGCGGCGACCATCGTGCGCACCACCTCGCGGGGGATGTTCGGCAGCCGTGTCGTGGATGAGGCCGGGCAGGTCGACGGCCTGCGCTTGGCGGTCCTGCATGCCGTCGGTGTAGAGGACGAGGCGGTCGCCGGGGCGCAGATCCAGGTCCTGCACCCGGTAGGGGCCGTGGTCGACGACACCGTAGGGCAGGTTCACGGCCAGACGCAGCTCCTCGACCGTGCCGTCACGCAGCCTCAGCGGTCAGAGGTGGCCGGCGTTGACGAGTTGGGCGCAGCTTCGGTCCAGGGCGATGCGTACCAACTGGCCGGTGGCGGAGGTCCGCCAACCATGGTCGAGGAGGGCTTGGTGGACCTGCCGGGCCTGCTCGGCGAGGTCTGCTCCCGCGCGGCGGGCGCCGCGGGAGGCGTTGACCAGGAGGGTGGCCATCAGTGAGGCGTCCGCGCTGGTCCCGGCCTCCGACATCGCCGGCGACACCTACGACTACTCCCTCGACCACGACACCCATACGACGAGGTGCCGCGCACGCAGAAGCTGGTGCGGACTGCGGACTGCGGACTGCGGACTGCGGACTGCGGACTGCGGACTGCGGACTGCGGAGCGTAGGCAGCGACAGCGGGTGCTCGCCCCGGTCACGAACCGGGGCGACACCATCGGTGTCCTGGAACTGTTCCTCAGGCGCTGCTGCCGGCGAGGGGAACCTGTTCGGCGTTGTGCTCCTGCTGCGAGGCCGCGTTGTCGCTGACCCGCAGCAAACGCCTGCCGACGACGTCGACGAACAGGAACGACACATACCGCGCGCCGAACCGGTCACGCAGATTTTGGGGGATGTGCTGGCGGCGGCGGAGGACGCCGCACCAGTGCGCGCTCTTGATGTCGTGGCGCGCGACCACGTGGTGGCCCATGGCGTCGGTGACGGACAGGTGCAGCCCGATCCGATCACGCACCACAAGCCTCCGAACTGCGAACGCCACTTCCACCGGCACGACAGACATCGCCGCTGCGACCCCGCCACGTCACATGTGCGCCTGCCGCGAGGCCGATCACATTTCCTTACCCCGGCCGCGAGCCCGCAGCCATGTTCCCCACCGGTCTGCGCCCCGACCTGCCGTGACACGACCGTGGGTCGCACACCGGGCTGGTGGCCTCGCTGTCGCATGTCTCGGCTTCTTTCGGGGCACGGGACGGGCTACGGATCCCTATTTCCACGAGCCGCTGTGGCTGCAAGCGGAGACACGGCATAGCTGGCTGTGTGCCTAGTTGGGCCGCAAGATGACGGTCGTCGCCCGGCTTCCGGCATGGATCAAGCGGGCGAGAAGGCCCGCACCGAGGCCCTGCGTGCGATTGAACGCATGCGGGCCTCACAGGCGGTCTGAATCAGCGTGTTCTCAACCACCGTCCCGGGGCCGCTCTTTGAGCGTCTCGGTGCGTCTCACAGTTTTGCCTGCGTTGTAACAGGTAGCCGAGTCCCGGACTTTGAGCCGAGAGACATGCCGGGACCGGCCGTGCTCGTTTCCCGGGCTCCACTGGGAAGAAGATCAGCCGCCCCACTCCCTGCTCGGTGCTGATCGTGCGCTGACCGTCCCGGTGGTCTACCCCGTCCGGCCCATGCCCAACAACGGCGCACCGGCCTGCAATGGAGCAAGGCGCACACTGGAAGAGCACGCAGCGTTGTTCGCGGCCGTGCCGGTGATGGGGCTCACCGCAACCGCGGAGGCGTCCGCTGACGGTCCCTGGTCCAGCCGTGCTGACCAGGAGGAGACATGCCCGTAGCCCGCGCGCCGGCCCCGCCCCACCCCTGCTCCTGCCCGACGGAGGCTCGTGGCGCCGCGCCCTCGGCCAGGTCGCCCGCCGCGGCCGCCAGGGCCGCCGGCCGATGCTCACCCGCCGGGCACGCCCGGTCGGATTTCCACCGGCTGCGCGGCCGGCTGCCGCTGACCGGCACGCCGCCCTCCGGCCAGGGATTGTCCCCTCGACGTCCCGCTGGGGTACGAGCTCGAGCAGGCTCGGCACATGGGTACCCCGGCGGCAGCCGTACCCCCGCCGCACTGAACCGAACCGATGAGGCAAGGAGGCCGCTGTGGAGTTCGATGTGATCGTGGAGATCCCGCAGGGTTCCCGCAACAAGTACGAGATGGACCATTCCCTGCACCGCATCCGCCTGGACCGGATGCTGTTCACCTCCACCCAGTACCCGGCCGACTACGGCTACATCGACCACACCCTGGGCCGCGACGGCGACCCGCTCGACGCTCTGGTGCTGACCGGCGACCCCACCTTCCCCGGCTGCACCATCGAGTGCCGGGCCGTGGGCATGTTCGTCATGAAGGACGAAAAGGGGCCCGACGAGAAGGTGTTGTGCGTGCCTGCGCACGACCCGCGCTATGCCGGCGTGCAGGACATCACGGACATCCCCGAGTTCGATCGCCTGGAGATCAGCCACTTCTTCGAGGTCTACAAGGACCTCGAACCCGGCAAGTCCGTCGAAGGATCCCATTGGGAGGGCCGCGAGCAGACGTACGCGGAGATCGATGCCTCCCGCGAACGTGCCGCGCAGCCCACGAACGAGCACGCGTGAAACGGCCGGCGGGACCGTCGGGTTCCGGAACGCTGATCCTGCTGCGACACGGGCAGAGCGAGGCCAACGCCGCCGGCGTCTTCGGCGGCTGGGCGGATTACCGGCTCAGCCCGTACGGCGAGGAACAGGCCGCCGACGCGGCCCGGCTCATCGCCGGCACCGGGCTCCTGCCGGACGTCGTGCACACCTCGCTCCTGCACCGCTCCATCCGCACCGCGCAGATCGTCACCGACCGCCTCGACCGCGCCTGGATACCCGTACACCGCACCTGGCGACTCAACGAACGGCAGTACGGCGCCCTGACCAGCCAGAGCAAACGGCGGATCCGCCAAGACGCCGGAGCGCAGCAGTACCAGCACTGGCGGCGCTCCCTGCACGCCGTCCCGCCGCCGCTCCCCGGGGACCGGCTGGCCCTGCTGCGGGCCGACCCGCGGTACGCCTGCCTGCCGGGCGAGGCGATCCCGTCCGTGGAGAGCTTCGCCGACCTGCTCACCCGGGTGAAGCCGTACTGGAGCGACGTGCCGGCGCCCGCACTCGCCGGCGGCGCCACCCTGCTGGTCGCCCACGGCAACTCCCTGCGCGCCCTCGTCACCCTCCTGGACCGGCTCGGCGAGCGCGCCCTGCGCGCGCTGAACATCCCGACAGCGGAACCGCTCGTCTACCACCTCGCCCCCGATCTGCAGCCGCTCCCGCCCGGAGGCTCCTATCTCGCCCCGGACCGGGCCCGGGGCGCCGCGGTGGCGGTTGCCGCCGAGGGTCACGTCTGACAACGACCGGAAGGACACCCGATGCTGCGCATCGCCCGCCTGCACGCCACCGAGATCCTCGACTCTCGCGCCCGTCCCACCCTCGCCGTCACGCTGGACACCGCCGACGGACTCCATGTCCGTGCGGGGGTTCCCTCCGGGGCGTCCACCGGAACCCGCGAGGCCGTCGAACTGCGCGACGGCGATGCCGCCCGCTATGGCGGACAAGGCGTCACCAAGGCCGTCGCCCACGTCAACGGCGAGATCGCCGACGCGCTGACCGGCCGCTCCTACGCCGGCTTCGGCGACGTGGACGCCGCGCTCGTCGAGCTGGACGGCACCGACACCAAGTCACGCCTCGGCGCCAACGCCATCATCGGCGTCTCCCTCGCCGCCGCCCGCGCCCAGGCACTGACGACCCGGCAGGAGCTGTGGCGCTACCTCGCCGAGGCGGCCGACACCAGGCCCCAGCTGCCCGTCCCGCACTTCAACGTCGTCAACGGCGGCGCTCATGCCGCCAACGACCTCGACTTCCAGGAGTTCATGCTCGCCCCCATCGGCGCCCCCAGCCTGCCCGAGGCAGTGCGTGCCGGGGCAGAGGTGTACGCGAAGCTCAAGGCCCGCCTGGCCAGGGCGGGCCACCCCACCGGCCTGGGCGACGAGGGCGGATTCGCCCCCGACATCGCCCGCCCCGAAGACGTCCTCGCCGAACTGGTCGAGGCGATCACCGACGCCGGGTACACGCCCGGCCGCGACGGCATCGCCATCGCCCTGGACCCGGCCGCCAGCGAGTTCCGCGACGCGGGTGACGGCCGCTACCGGGTCGCGGGCGAGTCCCTGACCAGCGACCAACTCATCGACCGCTACGAGGAGATGGTCGACCGCTTCCCGATCTGGTCCATCGAGGACGGGCTCGGCGAGGACGACTGGGACGGCTGGGTCCGCCTGACCGAACGTCTGGGCGGCCGCATCCAGTTGGTCGGCGACGACCTGTTCGTCACCAACCCTGCGATCATCGCCGAGGCGATCGAGAAGAAGGCCGCCAACGCCTCCCTCATCAAGGTCAACCAGATCGGGACCGTCACCGAGACCCTGGAGGCCATCCGCGTCAGCCGCGAGGCCGGGTACGCCCAGATGGTCTCTCATCGCTCCGGCGAGACCGAGGACGCCTTCATCGCCGACCTGGTCGTCGGCGCCGGCTGCGGGCAGATCAAGTCGGGCGCCCCGGCGCGCGGCGAGCGTGTGGCAAAGTACAACCGGCTCATCGAGATCGCCGCCGCCGAGCCGTCCCTGCCGTACTGGCTGCACCGCTGACGGCACGCGAACGCCGCAGATCCATTTGGTCCTGCCGGGGCCGTGGGACCACCGGCGATTTTAGAAGACGGCCCCTTGGGGGACACGTAGCTGCGTGGTCCCGACGACGTGAGGCGGTGACGTGCAGGTGAGCGACGCTTCGCGTCGACCGGACCGAGAGCCGGGTGCGGGCTCCGGCGGCCGTCGTGGCACCGGCCGCGGGCAGCGGCGGATGCGGTACGTCGTGCTGGGTAGCCGGCCGGCCCGCGGAGTGGGGGCGGTGGCCCGCGCCCGCAGGGCGTCGGCAGCGGCCCGGCGAACCGAGGACGGTGCGGCCGTGCACCACGGGCTGACAGTGGGTGCCGCCTACGCGTGGCGGCTGCTGGTGCTCGGAGCGGCCGTCTACGCGGGTTTCGCGATTCTGGGCCGTCTGCAGCTGGTCGCAGTGGCGCTGTTCCTCGCGCTGGTCGTTACCTCGGTGCTGCGTCCCCTCGCCGATCTGCTGACGCGGTGGCTGCCGAGAACTTTTGCGGTGGTGCTGAGTGTCGTAGGAAGCCTGCTGGTGGTCCTGGGTCTGCTGGCGCTGGTCGGCGAGCTGGTGGCGAGCGAATGGGACAAGCTGGGGCGGGAGTTCAGCGGGGGCATCGGGCGCATCGAACGGTGGCTGCAGGGCCCTCCCTTCCATGTGAGCCCCACGGTGACGTCCAACCTTCAGGACAAGGTGAACACCTTCGTCTCCGAGCACCGCTCCGTACTGATCAGCAACGCGGTGAGTGGTGCCGGACGGCTGGTGGAGGTGCTGACCGCCGGTGTGCTCGCGCTGTTCTGCTCACTGTTCTTCATCCATTCGGGTGACCGGTTCTGGCACCGTTTCCAGGAGTGGCTGCCCCAGCGGGCGCGGGATCCGTGGGGCCGCGCGGGCCGGGCGGCGTGGCGGACCTTCGCCGGGTACACGCGGGGCATCGTCATCGTGGCGGCCACCAACGCGGTGCTGGTGGGCATCGCGCTGTTCGTGCTGCGAGTGCCGCTGGCCCTGCCGCTGACACTTCTGGAGTTCTTCGCCGCGTTCGTTCCGCTGGTGGGTTCACCCATCGCGCTGGGCGTGGCCACGGTGGTCGCCCTGGCCTCACGCGGGCCGGTCATCGCGCTCGTGGTGCTCGCACTGATCGTCGTCGTCGGCCAGATCGAAGGCCACGTACTGCATCCGCTGGTGATGAGCTGGGCGGTCCGGCTGCACCCGGTAGTTGTGGCCGTCTCGGTCATCGCCGGCAGCATCCTGGCCGGGGTGATCGGCGCGGTCGTGGCGGTGCCGATGGTGTCGGTGGCCTGGGCGGTGCAGGGCGAACTGCGCGCCCCGCCTGATCCAGGCCGACGCGGGCCGTCGCCGCCGGGCTGAGGCACCGGCTCGATGAGCCTTCCCGTCCCGGCGCCGTCTGCTGCTGGTGCGTCAGTTCCTCGTCGCGGCCCGAAGCTGGAACTGTTGCTGCTGTCTGATGACGAGCGGGCGGCGTCGTCTGCTGTTCCGTTCTGGCCGACGGTTCCAGTAAGCGTGGGGGAGCGGAGTGAGGTGGTCTCCGCGCGGATGCGGGTCGGAAGCCGTACGTCACGTGAACGTCAGGGCCTGAGGTCAGGCGCGGACGTCGATCGGTGCTGCGTACTGGGCGCACTGTCGTCCGGGCGATGGCCGCGGAGGCCGACACGCTGTCCGGGCCGGGCCAAGCACTGTCCGCTGCGGAGGGTGCGGTTCGGCGTGGCGGAGATGCCGGGGACGGGGGCCGGGCGCGGTGCCGGTGCTGTCGGTCGCGGCAGCCGCGCATCTCCCGGCCCGCCTTACGTGTCCATGCCCCTGGGCGACCGGCGGTGGGAGGATGCCGGCGTGCCGTGGTGTGGCGTTCTGGCCACCATGCCGGCGGCCTGGGCGTAGGGGCTTCTACTTCCGCACGCCAGGACCCGGTGTGGGAACCGCTCCGGACACACGATCCGCGGACCGGACGGCTGCCGCGTACCCCTGCCGTGGACGGTGGGCGCAACCGCCTTCGGCTTCGTGAGAACCGGGACACCTGGCTGCGCCAGGTGTCGACCTACGGCACCTATGCCGCTCGGGGATACGAAGGCGACCCCGACCTCACCCTGCAGCTCTTCCGCCGACTGCTCACCCTGCGGCGGTGCCACCGGTTAGGAGCTGGGGAGCTCCACTGGTGCGACTCGCCGGACGACGTGCTGCACATCGCCAACGGAGCCGTCGAGGTGATGGCCAACCTCAGCCCTCACCCTGTCACGTTGCCCGCGGGCGCCCGGATCCTGACGGCGTCGGCACCGACGGCAGAGAAGCTGTCCCCGGAGGCTGAGCGCGTCAGCGGGTCGGGGCGGCATCTTTGAACGCGGTCAGGCCGGTGTCGATGAGCGTGGCTGCGCGGCGGACGTCGGCGGTCACTGCCTCGTGGATCTGTGTCGGCGTGCGGGAGCCGTCGAGATGTTTCCCAAGGCTTTGGAACTGGATTGACCACAGTCCGAGCAGGGCGGTTGCCGCGATCTGCGGTTCCGGGTCGTTCGGGCTGCTGTGGGTGCGCTGGGCCAGCACCTCGGCCGCGACGGTGACGAGCCGGTCGGTCATGTCCCGGTGGTAGGCCCTCAGTGAGGGTGAGGACCTGGTCAGCGCGCCGAAGCGCCTGATCATGGCGGCGGCCTGAATGGGGTCGTCCTGCGCGGAGATCCAGGAGGTCATGGCGCGCAGCTCGTCGGAGAGGATCCGCAGCGCCGCCTCGACCGGAGAGTGGTCCGTGTCGGCCAGGCCGGCGCGCAGGGCGGCCATCGTGGTCTCGCCTTGGTCCAGGATGAGCGATTCCTTGGTGGGGAAGTAGTTGAAGACCGTCTTCTCCGACACTCCGCATGCCTGGGCGATCTCCGAGACGCGGACGGCGTCGAAGCCGCGCTCCAGGAACATCTCGGTTGCGGTGTCGGTCAGCCGTTGCCGCAGCAGGCGCTTCTTCTGCTCCCGCAACCCTGCCGCCTCGGGCTCCGCGGCCTGCGGGCGCCATGCCGTCCAGTCCACCGTGCTCATGGCGACAGGGTAGTACAGCGGCAGGATATTTACTGCTACTGTAAATTTTCAGTCGCTGTATTTTCTGCCCTTCGTTCGACCGCTTCAGGAGCCCCATGAGCGCCATCCACATCGTCCACGACTATCCGCACGCCCCCGCCAAGGTCTGGCACGCCGTCACGGACCCCGGGCTCATACCGCTGTGGACCGCGACCGGAGCCGGGGCACGCCCGGAAGGATTCGCCACCACCGTGGGCACCCGGTTCCAGTTCATCGCCAAGCCCAAGCCCGGCTGGAGCGGCATCGTCGCCTGTGTCGTACTGGAGGTGGACAGGCCCCGGCTGCTGCGCTACTCGTGGACCGACCATGGCGGCAGCGAGACCACCGAGGTCACCTACCGCATCGAACCTCATGGCACAGGAACGCGTTTCACCTACGACCACACGGGCTTCACGGGTGCAGGCGGACTCCTGATGACTCAGATCCTGGGGCATGTCCGGCGGAAGATGCTGCGTGTCGGCCTGCCCGCTGTGCTGAACGATTTGGGCGAGGACGGCAATCTGCGCCCCGGAAGCACTCTCAAACCCAGGACCTGACGATCTCGTTGGGTCCACCACCAGGTGAAGACGAGGGCCGCACTTTCGTCGAACCCCGTCCGGACGGTATGCGGCACGTGCTCGGCCGGGCCACGTACTCGCGCACGTCATCGCGGACCCGGTCGGCATCCCACCATGCGGTGGTGGACCGTGAGCGGTACATCCCGCGCTCGTGGACGTGCGACCCGGACTGCTGCCGGGCGGCTGGACCGGGTGAGGACGTTGTCTTCGTGACCATGCCGCAGCCGGCCGCCCCCATGATCGGCCGGTTCCTGGCGTCGGGCGCCGCGTGGGCCGGTCGCGGGGGACGAGGTCCACGGCGGCAACCCGAATCTGCGATCCACGCTTGAAGGATGCGGGGTCGGCTACGTGCTCGCCGTCGCCTGCTCCCATGAAGTCACCGCCGATGCCGGGAAGTTTCACACGGATGCCCTGGCCATGACCTGCCCGCACCCGCCGGCGGATCCCGCCGACGCGCGGACGGGCCGTCGACCTGGGGAGGGGCCGTCGACCTGCGCGACCGGCGGCAAGCTGATGCTGAATTGCAAAATTTCGCAATTCATTAGATGCTGCATTGGCTGTGCTCGCAGGTAGTCGCAGCCTTTCGTGCCCGCCTCCAGGGGCGGGCCTGTAGGAGAGCCGAGGGGTCGTGTCCGTTCCGCTGTACCAGGCCAAGGCCGAGTTCTTCCGGATGCTGGGGCATCCCGTGCGGATACGGGTGCTGGAACTGCTGCAGCGCGGGCCGATGCCGGTGCGGGAGCTGCTGGCCGCGATCGAGGTGGAGCCGTCCGGGCTGTCGCAGCAGCTGGCGGTGTTGCGCCGCTCGGGGATCGTCACCTCGGCGCGGGAGGGTTCGACGGTGGTCTACGAGCTGGCCGGCGGGGATGTCGCCGATCTGATGAGGGCCGCGCGACGGATCCTGACCGAGATGCTGGCCGGGCAGGGCGAGCTGCTGGTCGAGCTGCGCAACGCCGAGGTCGCCGCCTGATGAGCACCGCCTTCAGCCAGGTGTGGGCCCGGATCGCGGCACTGCTGCCCGCCCGTGCCGACCTCGCCGGGATGTGCCGCGATCCGCGGCGGGACCTGCTGGCCGGGCTGACCGTGGCGATCGTGGCGCTGCCGCTCGCGCTCGGGTTCGGGGTCTCCTCTGGGCTGGGTGCTGAGGCCGGTCTGGCGACCGCCGTGGTCGCGGGCGCACTCGCCGCCGTCTTCGGGGGGTCCGATCTGCAGGTGTCCGGGCCGACGGGCGCCATGACGGTGGTCCTCGTCCCGATTGTGGCCGAGTACGGGCCGACAGGTGTTCTCACGGTCGGCCTGATGGCCGGCGTTCTGCTCGTCGGCCTCGCCGTACTCAAGGCCGGCCGGTACATGCAGTACGTGCCCGCCCCGGTTGTCGAGGGCTTCACGCTCGGCATTGCCTGCGTGATCGGCCTGCAGCAGATCCCGAACGCGCTCGGTGTGCCCAAGCCCGAGGGCGATCGGGTGCTGGTGGTGGCCTGGCGGGCGGCCGGGGAGTTCGCAGCGGCCCCTGACTGGACGGCGATCGGCTTCGCGGTCGCGGTGGCCGCGGTCATGCTGGTCGGGGCGCGGTGGCGGCCGACCGTGCCGTTCTCGATCGTCGCCGTGATCGCCGCGACGGGCGTGGCGCAGTTGGCCCAGGTGGACGCGGCGAAGCCGATCGGCGACCTGCCGTCCGGGCTGCCCTCGCCGTCACTGTCCTTCCTCGATCTCGGCTCGCTCGGCGGCCTGTTCGCCCCGGCCGTGGCGGTTGCCGCCCTGGCCGCCCTGGAGTCGCTGCTGTCGGCCTCGGTCGCGGACGGCATGACGGTCGGTCAGCGCCACGATCCGGACCGGGAGTTGTTCGGGCAAGGGCTCGCGAACATCGCCGCCCCGCTTTTCGGTGGGATACCGGCGACCGGCGCGATCGCCCGAACCGCGGTCAACGTCCGTACCGGCGCGACCTCCCGCCTCGCCGCCCTCGCCCATGCCGCCGTCCTCGCAGCGATCGTCGTCGCGGCGGCGCCCCTGGTCTCGAAGATCCCGCTCGCCGCGCTCGCCGGCGTCCTGCTGGCCACCGCGATCCGCATGGTGGAGGTCGGCTCGCTGCGGGCCATGGCGAAGGCGACCCGCTCCGACGCGTTGATCCTGGTCCTGACCGCGGTGGCGACCCTGGCCCTGGACCTCGTGTATGCGGTGATCATCGGTTTGGGCGTCGCGGGTGCCCTCGCGCTGCGTGCCGTCGCCAAGGAGGCCCGCCTCGATCAGGTGCCGCTGGATCGGGGCGACCACAGCGTGGAGGAACACGCGCTGCTGGCCGAGCACATCGTGGCGTACCGCATTGACGGCCCGCTGTTCTTCGCCGCCGCGCATCGCTTCCTGCTGGAGCTGGCCGAGGTCGCCGAGGTCCGCGTCGTCATCCTGCGCATGTCCCGCGTGTCCACCATGGATGCCACCGGAGCCCTGGTCCTCAAGGACGCGGTGGAGAAGTTGCAGCGGCGGGGCATCGTTGTCCTGGCTTCCGGAATACGTCCTGGGCAGCGCCGGGTCCTCGCGTCGGTCGGTGCGCTGGAGCTGCTGCGCCACGAGGGCAGGGAGTACGCCACCACGCCCGAGGCGATCCGGGCCGCCCAAGAGCATCTGGAGTGCGCTGGGGTCCTGCCCGCGCTCCCCGCACCACGGCCCCGGATCTTTGACGAGGAGGCCCTGCGATGAGTGCTGTCCCCACCACTCTCCGGATGATCGAGGTTTCCGGCGCTGAGGCCCGGTGGCTGCTGAAGGGCAGTGGTTTGCGGCGGCTGGTGTACGTACAGCGGGAGTTGACGGTGGTACGCCCGGTCCGGCACATGCTGCGTCCGCACCGCGAGACCGTCGCAGGTTTCCGTCCTGCCCGTGTGGAGGCGTAGCGATGTCCACGCAGCTGGAAGCCCTGCCGTACCGGCACGTGCTCACCCTGCCCACCGAACCGTTCGCCGTGCGGATGGCCCGCGAGACCGCCGAGCAGGCACTCGTCGAATGGGGCATCGGGCTGCGCCACCCCACCGTGGGCCCGGCCCTGCTCATCCTCAGTGAACTGGTCACCAACAGCGTGAGGCACGCCGCCGAGCTGTCACCGCAGGCCACGGTGATCTACGCGGCGAGCCCGGACTGCCTGGCTTTCGCCGTCCACGACCGGCACCCTTACCAGCCACCGCTGTACGGGGCGGCCACGGGATCCGGGTCGGGCGGCCTGGCCACCGTCATGGAACTCGTGCTCGGCCTGGGCGGTACGGCGGTGGTCCGTGCGGATGCCGACGGCGCCGGCAAGAGCATCTGGATCACCCTCCCTCTCTGAAGCCCGACAGCAGACCTCAACCGGCAAACCGCGCAAGGAAGTTCAGCCTCATGACCATCGACTGGCGCTACACCGTCGAAGACAACCTCGGCGTCCTGTCCGTCACCGGATACCTGGGCCCGGGCGCCGTCCGCCGCTTCACCGGCGCGATCGGCTGGGCCCTGGCCCGGGGCACGGGCCCGGTCGTACTCGACCTCGCCGAGCTGCGCAGTTGGTCGGCCGAGGGGCAGCTGGCGATTGCCGAGGCCGCCCGTCGCCTCGCGGACGCGGGCCGCAGTCTGGAGCTGGCCGCCATTCCCGCTGACGGCTCCCTCGTGCCTACCAGTAGCTGCCCGCCGATCCCGGTCCACTCCGACCTGCCTGCCGCTCTCGCCGCGCACGGCGCCCAACACGGGGACCCGGTGGAGAGCCGCCACGAATGGCGCACCACTGGATGGTTGGCCGCAGACCAGGCCGCCGAGTGAGCTGCCCCGCATATCCCGTTGTGAACGCGCCGTCGCCGTCCCCGGACGGGGTCGTAAGCCCACCTTCCCGGCGGCGCCTTCCGCGGACAGCGGGCCTGCACGCCGGGAGCACAGCTCGCAGGCGAGGGGACCACGAACGGGGCGTCGCGCAGATGTGGGGGGAGCGACAACGGGGCCTCGGGGCTGACGGGGCAATCGAGCCAGGAGACGCCGGCGCCGCGCAGGGGGATGACTCTCACGCAAACTTCCCTCACAAGACCTCAGTAATTGCTAATGTTGGCAATTACTGAGGTCTTTACATCCGGCCTTGGCGGCCCTCACTCCAGGTGCGGATTCGGCCCGACCGGTGCCGCAGGCGAGGATGGGCCCATGTTCTTGACGAGTGGGTGGACGCGATGCACCAAGGCCCGGCGGCTAGTGCCGTGCTGCTGTACCGGGGAGGGGGCAGCCACGTGAGTACGCCGCTGTACCAACTGAAGGCCGAGTTCTTCAAAACCCTCGGCCATCCAGCCCGGATCCGGGTCCTTGAGCTGCTGAGCGAGCGCGAGCATGCGGTCGCGGAGATGCTGCCCGAGGTGGGCATCGAGGCCGCGCATCTGTCCCAGCAGCTGGCCGTGCTGCGGCGGGCGAACCTGGTCAAGACCCGCAAGGAGGGCTCGACCGTGTACTACTCGCTGATCAGCCCGCAGGTGGCGGAGCTGCTGCGGGTCGCGCGGACGATCCTGACCGGCGTGCTGTCCGGCCAGGCCGAACTACTGGCCGACCTGCAGGCCGTGCAAGGCGAAGCAAAACCGCCGTCGTGACGGCGGCCTCTTGACCGGCGGCCGTCTCCACGGGCTGGACAGCGCTCTGTGGCACCGGGAGACGGCCGCCCTCGCCCCTCCCTCGGCGCGTCCGATTCGTGGCAAAGCACAAGAGAAGTGTCGTAACTGCGGTCGTATGGCGCTCGGTTGGTCAGCGACACATCCGCATCGTCTCTCCGGGAGGAGTTCATGGGCCTGCTGCGCAAGATCCGCGATGTCGGGCGGGTGGCCGAGCCCGCTGTGCCGCGCCCGGACGGTGAAGTCCTGCCACAGGCGCGGGAGTTGGATGGCTCCGTGCAGGTGCGGTGCGTGGATGCGGGCTCCTGCAACGGCTGTGAGATCGAGATCGCCGCGGCCTTCAATCCGGTGTACGACGCCGAGCGGTACGGGGCCCGCGTGGTGGCCTCGCCCCGGCACGCGGACGTGGCTCTGGTGACCGGGCCGGTGACGCGCAACATGGCCGAGCCGCTGCGGCGCACGGTGGCCGCGATGGGCGAGCCGATGCTGGTCGTCGCGGTGGGGGACTGTGCGATCAACTGCGGTGAGTTCGCGGGCGGGTACGGCGTGGAGGGCGCGGTCGCCGATGTCGTGCCGGTGGATCTGGCGGTGCCCGGGTGTCCGCCGGAGCCCGGGGAGATCGTGGCGGCGCTGCGAAGAGTGACCGGACGGTGAGCGTGATTCCGGGCGGCCTCGCGGCGGCGGCCGTACTGGGTGGCGCGGGCGCGCTGGCCGGACTCGGACTGCCGTACCGGCTGCGTGTGCCGGTCGTGGGCGTGCTGACGGCGGGTGTCGGGGCCGGCGGTGTCACGGCGGGCGTGGCCGCACTGGGCGCAAGCCACTGGACAGCCGCGTTCCCCGGGCTGCTGCCGCTGGCCGGGACGCATGTGGCGGTGGATGCGCTGGGTGGCCTGTTCGCCGCGGTGGCGGGGGCCGTTGTCGTCGCGGTCGCCGTGTACGGCATCGGCTACGCGGCCGGACACGGCGAGCACGGCCTCGGCTCGCGGAGTGCGCAGGCGGTGCTGCCGCTGTTCGCGCTCACCCTGGTGCTCGTACCGATCGCCGCGTCGGTGTCCACGTTCCTGCTGCTGTGGGAGCTGATGGCCCTCACCTCGCTGCTGCTGGTGTTCGCCGAACACCGCGAACGCGGCTCCGTGCGGCAGGGGGGCGTCTGGTACGCGGTGATGACGCATCTCGGGCTGGTGCTGCTGCTCACCGCCTTCGCACTGTTCGCCGCACAGGCGCACGGAGAGACCTTTGCCGCCCTGCGCGCGGGCGCGCAGGGCATCTCGCCGACCGTGCGGGGGCTGGTGTTCGTGCTGGCCGGGCTGGCGTTCACGTCGAAGGCAGGCGCGGTGCCGCTGCATGCCTGGCTGCCGCGGGCGCATCCCGAAGCCCCCAGTCCGGTCTCGGCGTTGATGAGCGCTGCCATGATCAATCTCGGCGTCTACGGTCTTGTCCGCGTCGGCCTCGACCTGCTCGGCGGCGGTCCTGCCTGGTGGTGGCTGGGGCTGATGGCGGTCGGCGGCATCAGCGCGGTGTACGGGATCCTGCAGGCGGCGATGGCCTCCGATCTGAAGCGGCTGCTGGCGTACTCGACCAGCGAGAACATGGGCCTGGTCTTCATCGGTGTCGGCGCCTGCGGGCTCTTCTCCTCCTACGGCGACCGGCCGCTCGCCGCGCTCGCATTGGCCGCCGCGCTGCTGCATGTGGTCAATCACGCCGCGTTCAAGGCCCTGTTGTTCTGCGCGGCCGGATCGGTGCTGCGGGCGACCGGCCTGCGTGACCTGGACCGGCTGGGCGGACTGCGGCACCGTATGCCGTACACGGCCGGGTTGTTCGCGCTCGCCGCGCTCGGCGCGGTGGCGCTGCCGCCCGGCAACGGGTTCGTCAGCGAGTGGCTCCTGCTGCAGTCCCTGATCCACGGTCTGCAGGTGCCAGGCGTCGCGGTGGCCGTCGTACTGCCGCTGTCGGTGGCCCTGATCGCCCTGTCCGCGGGCATCGCCGCTGCCGCGTTCGTCAAGGCGCTCGGCGTGGGCTTCTTCGCCCGCCCCCGTAGCGAACCGGCCGCCGCGGCCAAGGAGTCACCCGCCCTCATGCTCGCCGGGATGGGTCTGCTCGCCGTCGCGTGCGCGGCACTGGCGCTGGTGCCCGGTCTGCTGGGCGACGGCCTGGACCGGGCGGTGGCCGCGACCGGGCTGCCGGGCAGCGGCGCCCTGGCAGGGGGCGGGGTGCAGGTCCGGCTTGCGGACATCTCCGCGTCGCTGTCGCCGCTGTGGGTGGTCGCCGCCCTGACCGGTGCCCTGCTCGTCGCTACCGCCCTGCCCCGCCTGTACGGACGCCGGCGGCGCCGCAGGAACGCCCGGCTGTGGGACTGCGGCGGCGGGGCACCGACGCCGCGCATGGCCTACACGGCGACCTCGTTCGCCGAACCGCTGCAACGCGTCTTCGACGACGTCCTCGCACCCGAGCAGGACGTGAACGTCACCCCGGTGCGCGAGTCGGCGTATCTGGTGGAGCGGGTGCGCTTTGAGCGGCGGGTGCCCGACCGGATCGAACACCGCCTGTACCAGCCGGTGCTGGGGGCGCTGGCCGGCACGGGCCGGGCTGCCCGGCGGCTGGCGGGCGGCAGCGTGCACCTGTATCTCGGCTACGGCTTCGCCGGCCTGGTCGTGCTGCTGCTGGTGTTGACGGTGGGCTGGTGAGAGCGAAGAAATGAGTGCTGTCGGATATGCGGCCGTGGCCGGCCAGGTCGTCGTGGTCGGCGCCGGGGCACCGCTGCTGACCGGGTGGATGCGGCAGATCCGTGCCCGCCTGGAGGGCAGGGCCGGGCCCGGGGTGCTTCAGCCCTGGCGGGACGCCCGCAAACTGCTGCGCAAGGAACCGATCAGCCCCGTGGGGACCGGGCCCGCCTTTCGCACTGCGCCGGCGCTGCTGGTCGCCACCACGGTGGTCGCGGCCGGGCTGATCCCGCTGTTGTCAACCGACACCCCGGTGAGCGGACATGCGGATTTGATCGTGGTGGTGGCGCTGATCGCGCTGGGCACCCTGGCGCTCGCTCTGGCCGGCCTGGACACGGGCACCGCGTTCGGCGGGATGGGCGCCTCCCGGGAGATGACGGTGGCGGCTCTGGTGGAGCCGACCATCCTGCTGTCGGTGTTCGCGCTGTCGATACCGGCGGGCACGACCAATATCCCGGCCATGGTCGCCGGCGCCCTCGACGAGCCGGCCCGCCTCGCCTCCCCGGCCGGCCTGCTGTCCACGGCCGCGCTCGCGGTCGCGGTGCTGGCGGAGACCGGACGGATCCCGGTGGACAACCCCTCCACCCACCTCGAACTCACCATGATCCACGAGGCGATGGTGCTCGAGTACGCGGGCCCCGACCTGGCCCTGATCGAACTCGGTGCCCAGATGCGGCTCATCCTGCTGCTAGGGCTGCTGTCCTCGCTGTTCGTGCCGTGGGGCATCGCCACCAGTACGTCGTGGGCGGCGCTCGTGGTGGCCCTGGTCCTGTTCGCGGCGAAGCTCACCCTGCTCGGTGCGGTGCTGGCGGCGGCCGAGGTCTTCTGGGCCAAGATCAGGCTCTTCCGGGTGCCCGAACTGCTCGCCGGGTCCTTCCTGCTGGCCCTGCTCGCGGTGACCGTTTCCTACTTCCTGAGCGGAGTGTCATGAGCGGCGGCCTGCACACCCAGCTCCTCGACCTGGCCTGCGGGGCCTTCCTGCTGGCCGCGGTGCTCGTGCTGTGGCGGCGCGAACTGGCCGCCATCGTCCGCGTCTTCGCCCTGCAGGGCGTCGCCCTCGCCGCCCTCGCCGTGCTCCTGGGCGCGCACGACGCGCGGTGGGACCTCATCGGCGTCGGCGTCGGCATCGGCGTGCTGCGGGCGGGCGTCGCGCCGCATCTGATGCGCCGCGCCCTGACCGTGCTCACCGCCGACCGTGCGCACCGCGAAGAGGCGCGCGAGACACAGCCGCTGGTGAACGTCGCCGCCTCGCTGCTGACCGCGGCGCTGTTGACGCTGCTGGCCTACGCGGTGGCCCGCCCACTGACCGCGCTGAACCCGACGCCGGCCACCCAGGCCCTTCCGGTCGGCCTCGCGGTCGTACTGATCGGCTTCTTCGTCCTGGTCACCCGCAGGCGGGCGGTGGCCCAGGTGGTCGGCTTCCTTCTGCTGGACAACGGCATCACCGCCACTGCCCTGCTGGCCACCTCCGGGGTGCCGCTCATCGTCGAACTCGGCGTCTCCTTCGACGTGTTGCTGGCGGTCCTGGTGCTGCAGATCCTCACCACCCGCATGCGGGAGGCGTTCGGTACCACTGACCTCGACGACCTGCGGGAGCTGCACGACTGATGAGGCCGACCGCTTCCGCGCTGCTCCTGACCGCGCCCGCCGCCGCACCGCTCGCGGTGGCCGGCCTCTACGCCCTGGCCGGGTGGCGCAGGCGCCCGCCCGCCGCCGTCTTCGCGACGGCCCTCACCCAGGCCCGGCAGCAGGCCTCGGACCGGGGCAACGTCCTCGTCGCGGAGATGCCCGGGCCGGCGCAGACCCCGATGACGACGCGGCGGGATTGGGCCGGGCTCCTCTCACCGTGCGTGATCCTCACCTGCGGGAGCCTGCTCGCGGCAGACGTCGTCGACGACCGCCCCAGGACCGCCTGCTCCGGCCTGCTGCGCGCGGACGCGCTGACCGCCTGGCTGCTGCTGGTCGTCGGCGCGGTCGCACTGATCGCCTGCGCCTCGACCCCCGCGTACCTGGAAGGGGAGCGGGCGGCCGGGCGCGCGAACGAGCAGACCGTGTGGCGCTACCACGTCCTGGTCCAGGCGTTCCTGGCCGCCATGTCCCTGGCCGTGGTGACCGCGAACCTCGGTGTGCTGTGGGTGGCCATCGAGGCCACCACCATCGTCACCGCCTTCCTGGTCGGCCACCGCCGCACCCGTACCTCGGTGGAGGCCGCCTGGAAGTACGTGGTGATCTGCTCGGCCGGGATCGCGCTGGCCTTCCTCGGCACCGTGCTGATCTACTACGCGGCCCGGCAGGCCGGCATCGCCGAGGCCTGGGCGCTGGACTGGCCCACCCTCACCGCCCGCGCCGGCCGCCTCGACCCGGCGGTCACCCGGCTCGGCATCGGCCTCGTGGTCCTCGGCTTCGGCGCCAAGGCCGGCCTGATCCCGCTGCACGCCTGGCTGCCCGACGCCCACAGCCAAGCCCCGGCGCCGGTGTCCGCGCTGATGTCCGGAGTGCTGCTGTCGGTCGCCTTCACCGCCATCCTGCGCTACAAGGTCATCGCCGACGCCGCCCTCGGCACCGGCTTCACCCGCGTCCTGCTGGCCGCCATCGCCCTGCTCAGCCTCGCCCTCGCGGCCGGCCTGCTGCTCGCCCAGCGTGACTACAAACGCATGCTCGCGTACTCCTCCATGGAACACATGAGCCTGATCGCCCTGGCCGCAGCGGTCGGCAGCCCGCTCGCCCTGTCCGCCGCGCTGCTGCACATCGCCGGGCACGGGCTGGCCAAGTCGGTCGCCTTCTGCGCCTCCGGACGCATCCTCCAGCTCACCGGCACCACGCGGATCGGCCGGGTACGAGGCATGCTGGCCAGAGCGCCCGCGACGGCCGGGGTGTTCGGGCTGGCGGTGGCGGCGCTGATGGGGTTCCCGCCCTTCAGCCTCTTCGCCTCCGAACTGGGTATCGCCCGCGCCGGCTTCGCGGCCGGCACCGGTCTCACCTGGGCCACGGCCGCGGCCCTGCTGCTCGTCCTGGTGGCCTTCGCCGCACTCGCCGCCCGCACGGCCCGGATGCTGCTCGGAGCGGGATCACCGGGCGAGGAGAGCCCCTCCGCCCTGTGGCCCCTGCTGTTGGGCCTGGCAGCAAGTGCGGCCCTGGGCGTCGCCCTCGGACCGCTCACCGGCCTGCTGCACGCCGCCGCCCGGGCGATCGGAGGCTGAGTTATGCGCAAGTCCTACCAGAGCAGCACCGTCACCCTGCCCCAGCACGCCGAGAACCTGCTCGCCCAGGGGTATCGGCTCGCCCTGGTCGCCGCGCACATCGACGAGGCCGGACCGCGCGTGGTGTACCTGTTCACCTCCGGCCCGCCCGACAGCAGGGTGGAGCTGAACATCCGCCTGGACCCTGACCGGCCGGAAGTGCCGACGCTGGCCCATCTCTCCTTCACTGCGGGCCGGTTCGAGCGGGAAATGCGCGACCTGTTCGGCATCGTCCCCCAGGGCCACCCCCTCCCGCGCCGTCTGGTGCGCCACTTCCACTGGCCGCGCGGCTGGTATCCGATGCGCCCCGACGCCGGACCCCCGCCCGCCTTCGGTGAGCAGGAAGGCCCCTACCCCTTCCTGGAGGTCGAGGGCGCCGGCGTCTACGAGATCCCGGTCGGCCCGGTCCACGCCGGCCTGATCGAGCCGGGGCACTTCCGCTTCTCCGTCGTCGGCGAGACCATCCTCAAGCTCAAGGCCCGCCTCTGGTTCGTGCACAAAGGCATCGAGGAGCTCTTCCAGGGCCGTACGGTTGCGGCCGGCCTGCCGCTGGCCGAGCGCATCAGCGGCGACACCGCCGTCGGCCACACCCTCGCCTACTGCCTGGCCGTCGAGGAGGCCACCGGCACCGAGGTCCCGCCCGAGGCGCAACGCGCCCGAGCGATGCTCCTGGAACTGGAACGCATCCACAATCACGTCGCCGACCTCGGCATGCTCTGCAACGACGTCGGTCACTCCATCCTCAACGCCCATGCCCAACGGGTACGCGAGCAACTCCTGCGTCTCAACAAGGAGATCACCGGACACCGGCTGCTGCGCGGCGGCGTCGTGCTCGGCGGCGCGGCCCTGCGCGCGCTGCCCGATCCGGACCGCCTGAAGGCGATCGGCGCGGACATCCGCGAGATCACTGATCTCGCCCTTGGACACTCCACCGTTCACGACCGGTTCACCGGCACGGCGATCCTGTCGACCGACGCCGCCCGCACCATCGGCTGCCTCGGCTACGTCGCCCGCGCCAGCGGCATCTCCGACGATGCCCGCGCCACCCACCCCTTCACCGCATACGATGCCCGGCTGTACGTTCCCGTCCACGACAGCGGCGACGTCCTGGCCCGCTTCCTCATCCGCGCCGAAGAGATCGATACCTCCCTCGCCCTGATCGAGCACTTCACCGTCGGACTGGCCGCCCCACGGGCGATGCTCGCCGCCCAGCCATCAGCCGGCGCGGGTCCGGGCACCGGCGTCGGTCTGGTCGAGGGCTGGCGCGGCACCATCGCCACCCGCGTCGAACTCGCACCCGACGGCACACTGACCCGGGTCAAGCCGGTCGATCCATCTTTCTTCAACTGGCCCGCCCTGCCGGTGGCGTTGGCGGACACGATCGTCCCGGACTTCCCCCTGACCAACAAGAGCTTCAACCTCTCCTACGCCGGCAACGATCTGTGACGCCGTGTCCGCCAGCAGGACCCTGATCCGCACGTGGAGGTCGTCCCGGGCCGCGCGCAGACATGGATTGAGATCAGAGCGAGGCCGGGCCGGACAATGGGGCGGCAGCACGTCCCCACTGAGCAGTGGGCCGATCACCCCCGTTCCCACGGGCTCGCCCAGCGCTTGGCCGGCAGCTGGGCGGGTCCCGGCCACAGGGCGGCCCCACCGGTCTCATCAGGAGCGCGTGGCCGCCACCAGGCGGTAGCCGCTGACGATCTCCGGCTGAATCCGCACCACCTGCCCCACCTCCGGGTCGATCCACGGCATGAGCAGACGTTGGTAGCGGGCGAGCGCCCCGGGATCTGTGATGCGGGGCGCCGTGCCGGTGACCACGACGCTCCACCCGGTCCGGGTCGCCGAGTCGATCTCGTCGGCTTCGTATGCCACCACCTCGGATCGCAGCGCACGGCCCAGGAGGGCGGAGCCGCCGTGCGTGCGCACGATGACATCGCCTGCGTCCACGAGATGCTTGGCGGGGCGGATCGATGGCAATGCCTGATCGGTAAAGGTCACGCGCCCCAACTGCACGCTGCCCAGCAGTTCCAGAGCCTCGTCGCGGCCCAGCTCGACCATGCGCGCACCGGGCTCGGAGGGGACCGGCGTCATGACATCACCTCGTCCGATGCCATGCGGCCGGCGCCGTCGGGCCACAGTACCTGGACCTCTACGCCACAACCGCGGGCGAAGGTCACGAGATGGGCGGTGGCGTCCCGGCCGCTGGACGCGGAGCCGTCCCACACCGCCAGCAGACGTCTGCACGAGCGCAGCAGATCCTCGTCCGCCTCCACACAGGCGCCGTGATCGCAGGGGTCGTACTCCAGCAGCCGCGCCTGCTGCGAGAGCAGCAGCAGTTCCCCGGCTGCCCTGCGATCGGGCTGCTCCAGCACCTCGGGCATGCCGTTCCTGGACGGCAGGACGGTCACCAGGGCCAGCCCCGCGGCGCGCGCGGCCCTGCCGAAAGCGACCGGCAGTCCCCGCCCGGCGCGCACCAGCCCGGCCCTGCCCGCCTCCGCGAACTCCGCCAGCCGCCAATACAGTTCCTCCTCCAGCATCGCCAGGGTGGGTGCGGTGAGGTCGGGGTGTCCCACGACAGCGATCACCTCAGGCAGTCCTTTCGTCGCGCCGCGCCCCCCACGGCATGGTCTCGCCGGTCACTTATGTGCGTGCTCGCCCAGGTAGAACAGCAGCCATACGAACCCGGCGAACAGATGGGTGCCGAAGATGTAGAAACCGGCCCGGATGGCGACGCCGCGCTCGATGCGCGACTCCCTGTCCATGGTCTTCGTTTTCGGCTTGCCGCCCGCGGACTGGCCGGATGCCTGGTCGTTCACCGCGTGTCTCCTTGCCTCGCTGTGATGTCCACTGATGTGCGCCGCCCCTTGGGACGGCGTGCTGGATCGCACAAGGACGACCTTGCCGTCGTGGTCGACGGCGGGCTCCACGCTGACGTCGCCACGTCCATCGCCGGCGTCCGAGGGGACGACTCCCGGGCCCGCCGCACCGCCTCGGGCCCCAACCTGAGCCAGGCGATGTGCCGTTGCGTCGGCGGCAGTGTGTGTTTGATGGCCACGGCGGGTCTGCCGTGCTGCCACGGCCGGTGGACGCGGCCCCGGCGGCTCAACTCGCAGGCCCCGCGGCGCGCAGTTCGTCCAGCAGGTCCTGCCGGCCGGTCAGCAGGGTGGACAGGATCCGCCGGGCGGCGGCGAGCAGCTCGGCCACGTCGCCTCCGGCGAGCTCGTAGGTCACCGTCGAGCCGGTGCGCGTCGCGGTCACGATGCCCGAGCGGCGCAGCACGGCGAGCTGCTGGGACAGGTTCGACGGCTCGACCTCGATCTCGGCCAGCAGGTCGCGCACCGGCTTCGGCCCGTCCTGCAGCAGCTCCAGCACCCGGATGCGCACCGGGTGCCCCAGCATCCGGAAGAACTCGGCCTTCGCCTCGTACAACGGAACTGGCATCCTCATCACCCCTCGTCCGTCCCCGTCACCTTGAACTTCAGCCCGTGCCTCTGCGCGATCCGCACCGCGTCATCGAGCTCGTCCTCGGCCACCGCGACTTCGTACGGATCCCCGGCGCTCGCCGCGGCCGCCAGATCTGCCCGCGCTGCGTGTACCCGCGCCAGCAGCGCCTCGGCGACTTCGTTCACGGAGACCTCCGGCTGACCATGTAGAGATAGCGGCAACTTGCGAATTGAAGAACTCTTCAATTGTAAGGGTGAGGCAGGACCCCGAAGAAGGGGGCGACTCCGGCGTGCGGAGCTTCGGACGGGTCCATCCCAGCGTCGCCCCGGTAACGTGCAAAAATCAGGGGACCAACCGCAACGAAAGCGGGCAACCGTGGTGGATCCGGAGCGTGGCCCGGGACGCGGGGACAAGGTCGGCCTCCTCGGGCGCCAGATCGAGTGTGCAGTTCTCGACAGGCTCGTCGCCGCCGTCCGCACGGGACGAAGCCGCGCACTCGTGGTCCACGGACCACCTGGCATCGGCAAGTCGGCGCTGCTGGGACACCTCACGGACTCACCGGGCGACCTGCGCGTGCTGCGCGCCGTCGGCATCGAGTCCGAGATGGAGCTCCCGTTCGCGACGCTGCACCAGCTGTGCGTGCCGCTGGTCGATCGGCTGAAGAGCCTGCCCGCCCCGCAGCGGACAGCGCTCGAGACCGTCTTCGGGATACGCGCGGGACCGCCTCCCGATCGCTTCCTGGTGGGTATGGCGGTGCTCAGTCTGCTGTCCGACGCCTCGCAGCGGCGCCCGCTGCTGTGTCTGGTGGATGACGCCCACTGGATGGACCGCGCATCGGCGCAGGTTCTGGGCTTCGTCGCCCGCCGCCTCCTGGCGGAGTCGATCGCTCTCGTCTTCGGCGCCCGCGAGCGGTCCCCGGACCTGCTCGGGCTGCCGGACCTGGAAGTCACCGGACTGCGGGACGCCGCCGCGCACACCCTGCTCGAATCCGCCACGCACGCCCGCCTCGACCACGACATACGCAGCCGGTTCGTCGCGGAGACCCAAGGCAATCCCCTCGCGCTCCTCGAACTGCCCCGCGCCCTGTCCGTGACCCAGCTGGCAGGCGGCTTCGGTCTTCTGAACACCGACGCTCTGCCGGGCCTGATCGAGCAGAGCTTCCTGCGCCGGATCGAGGGCCTTCCCGAGCAGACCCGGCTGCTCCTGCTGATAGCCGCTGCCGACCCCGTCGGCGATCCCGCGCTCGTGTGGCGGGCTGCCGATCGGCTCGGCATGACACCCGAGGAAGCGCTCGCCGACGGCACGGACGGGCTGCTGTCGTTCGATGTGCGCGTGACGTTCCGGCACCCGCTGGTGCGGTCGGCCGTGTACCGGTCGGCCACGGAGAGCGAGCGCCGGTCGGCACACCTGGCGCTGGCGCAGGCGACAGACCCGCACCTCGACCCCGACCGCCGCGCCTGGCACCTCGCATCCGCGACCGCCGGCCCGGACGAAGCCGTCGCCGCCGAGCTCGAACAGTCCGCCGGACGCGCACAGGCACGGGGCGGGCTCGCAGCCGCGGCCGCGTTCCTCCAGCGGTCCGTCGTCCTGACCGTGGACGCCTCGCGACGCGCCGAGCGGGCTGTCGCTGCCGCGGACGCCAGCCTCCAGGCCGGCGATCTCGATGCCGCCCGCCGCTTCGTCGACGTAGCCGACCAGAACGCTCAGAACGAGTTCCAGCGCGCGCGGGCACACCTGGTACGCAGCCAGGTCACGTTCGCGGCCGGCCTCAACCGAGAGGCTCCGCCGCTGCTGCTCACGGCCGCGAAACGGCTCGAGCGGTTCGACACGAACCTCGCCCGCGAGACCTACCTCCTCGCGTGGGGCACCTCCGCGCTGGTCGCCGCCGACGGCGACAGCCTCGCGGCGATCTCCCAGGCCATGAGGATGCTTCCGCCGTCGACGGAGGCGCCCCGCGCCATCGATCTCGTGATCGAGGGCTATGCCCTGCTCGTCACCGACGGCCGGGCCACCGCCGTACCCGCCCTGCAGCGCGCGGCCGCAGCGCTGGAGGATCTGCCCGGACGCGATCTGCTGAAGTGGGGCTGGGTGGCCAACGGCGTCAGCGCGGTCGTCTGGGACGATCGGGCGATGCGCGTCATGTACCGCCGGGCCGTCGACGTGGCGCGCGCGGCGGGCGCCCTCACGGAGCTCTCGTTCTGCCTCGCGTCGCTGGGAATGGCGACCACCTGGACCGGAGACTTCACCGGCGCCGCGGCGATCGTCGACGAGGCGGACATCGTCGCCGCGGCGACCGGCGTGCCCATCGCCGCGCACGTCAAGCTCCGCCTCGGCGCGCTCAGAGGCCACAGCGCCGACGTCGAGCCCCTCATCGCGGCCACCGTCGAGGAGGCCGGCGCGAGTGGCCAGCTGATGGGCGTCACCGTGGCCCAGTGGTCGGCCGCCGTGCTCTACAACGGCCTCGCCCGCTACGAGCAGGCACTGGCCGCGGCGCAGACCAGTGCCCGCATCCCCGAGCTGTGGGTCTCGGTGTGGGTCCTGCCCGAGCTCGTGGAGGCGGCTGTGCGCGTCGGCGACGCGGAGCTCGCCGGCGGGGCACTGGAACGGCTCGCGGACGCGGCAGAGCCGTGCGACACCGACTGGGCGCAGGGAATCCTGGCACGCTGCCGGGCCCTGCTGAGCGAAGGGACGTCTGCGGACCGCCACTACCGCAGGGCGATCGAACGGCTGGCCCGGACCCAGCTGCGGCCCGAGCTCGCCCGGGCCCATCTGGTGTACGGCGAGTGGCTGCGCCGGGAGCGTCAGCGCGTCGAGGCGCGAGGCCATCTGCGGACCGCGCACAAGATGTTCGCCTCGATGGGGATGGAGGCGTTCGCCGAGCGAGCCCGCCGTGAACTGCTCGCCAGTGGCGAGTCGATCCGCAAGCACAAGCTGGAGACGTCCCTGGGGGATGAGCTGACGCCGCAGGAGAAGCAGATCGCGCTGCTCGTGCGGGACGGCTTCTCCAACCCGGAGGTGGGGTCCCGGCTGTTCCTGAGCCCGCGGACGGTCGAATGGCACCTGCGGAAGATCTTCACCAAGCTGTCGATCACCTCCCGCAGACAGCTCCGGGACGCCCTGCCCCGCAGCGCGTACGAGCCCGCACCGGAGCAGGGGCTCAGGGGATGAGCTGCTGGCCGCCGTCGACGTCGTAGGTCGCCCCGGTGAGTGCCGTGTTGGCCATCAGATGCAGGGCGAGCCTGGCCACATCCGACGGGCCCACGACCCGCCGTATCGGCAGTGTGGCGCGCAGTTGCCGCCGCCGCTCTTCGAGCGCGTCGCCCAGCAGCCGTGCCGACAGCGGGGTGTCGACGAAGCCCGCGGCGATCGCGTTGACCCGGACCGGGGCGATCTCCAGAGCGGCGTTCGCCGTGATGGCCGGGAGTGCGGCGGCCGCGATGGCGGCGACGCTCAGACCCACGCCGGGGCGGCGGGCATGCGTACCGGTGATGAAGGTGAGTGATCCGCCGGGACCGACACACGTCGCACACTCCCGTGCGATGCGCAACGACCCCAGGAGGTGTTCGTCCAGCACGCTTCGCACCTGCTCGAAGTCCATCTGGGCGATCGTCGCGTACGTCGGTCCGCCGCCCGCGACGAGCACGTGATCGACCGGCGCGGGCAGCTCGCTGAAGAAGCGGCCCAGTCCCGGAGCATCGCCCAGCTCGAGCATGGCGGCCGATGCTCCGAGTTCTTCACGCGCGGCATGGAGGCGCTCCTCGTCACGACCGGTGATGATGATTTTCGCGTCGGCCGCCCGTGCCTGGCGTGCCGTTTCCAGGCCGATGCCCGAACTGCCACCGATGACGACGACCGTGCTTCCCGAGAGATCGTTCACTGGTCCTCCCAACGGGCCCACCTCCTCTTGACCAGCATCGGACGGCTCAGTGGTTGCTCGCGCCCGTGGTCCTCACTGGCCGAGGGCCGCCCAGGGAGACTGACGCGGACGCGGACGCGCTCGCGGGTTCCCGTGATCCCCGACGCCCGGGCCGCCGCCGATCAGCGATCCGCCCCGGCTCTCCGCCGCCCGCCGTGCGATGAACCAGTGACTTCCACGGGCGCGACGTGCTCGGCACGGCGTGAGGGTGGAGGGAGGCCGCGCGGGACCTCTCGCGGCAGTGGAAGGGAGACGGCATGTCCAATCACTTCAGTGCGGCCTACCTCAAGTTCCCCGGCGATGACGCGCGCCTGGACCTGACCGACCTCTACGCCTTCCCGACGCCGGGCGCCGCGGGAAAGACGACGTTGATCATCGACGTGAACCCCTTCACCACAGGGCTCAGCGCCACCCCGCCGTTCCTGATGAGCCCGGGATTCCACCCGGAAGCGGTGTACCGCATCAACATCGACAACGACGGGGACGATCAGGCCGACATCGCCTTCTCCGCCGTGTTCACCGAGGCGCAGGAAGGCCGGCAGATGGGCACGGTCTCCTACGCCACCGGCGACGACGCCCGTCACATGGAGCCGGCCGGCGAGGTGATCGCCTCGGCGGTGCCGGTCGGCTTCGATGCGGCGGCGCACCCCGTCCAGGCGGGTGCCTGCGACCTGTTCGTGGGCGTACGCAGCGATCCCTTCTTCGCCGATGCCGAAGGCGCGCTGCACGGCTTCGACTGGACGGGCGAGGACTCCTTCGCGGGCAAGGACGTGCAGTGCATCGCACTCCAGGTGCCCGACGACATGCTCGGACCCGCGCCATCGATCTCCGTGTGGGCGACCGTGTGCGTGCGCCACGACGACACGCTGGTCCAGGTGGACCGCGGCGGGAATCCGACGATCAACCCGTTCATCAATCCCGACTACGCCAAGGACGAGTACAACGCCGGGCATCCCGCGGACGATGTCGCGACGTACCTGGTGCCGTGGTCGAAGCTCCTGCAGGAGAACGGCTATCCGGCTGCGGAGGCGACCGAGGCGGCCGCCACCGTGCTGCCGGACGTCCTGCACTACGACCGTGGCCGGCCGGCCGTCTACCCCAACGGGCGAAGCCTCACCGACGACGTGTTCAGTGCGCGCATGGCCTTCCTGACCCACGGAAAGGTCACCTCGGACGGACTTTCGCCGCACGACGACATGCTGGCCGAGTTCCCCTATCTCGGACCGCCCCACAGGTGATCCGGACCAAGGCAGCCGATCATGAACATCCCTGGCAAGAAGGTCGCCGTCATCACCGGTGCGTCACAGGGCATCGGCGCGGGCCTGGTCGACGCCTACCGCAAGCTCGGTTACCGGGTTGTGGCGACGTCCCGCACCATCCGTCCCTCCGACGATCCGGACGTTCTGACCGTCCGTGGCGACATCGCCGATCCCGCCGCGGCCGACCGCCTTGCCGCCACCGCGACCGAGCGGTTCGGACGCATCGACACCCTGATCAACAACGCCGGCCTCTTCATCGGCAAGCCGTTCACGGAGTACTCCCAGCAGGACTACGAAGCAGTCATCGGCGTCAACCTGACCGGCTTCTTCCGCATCACCCAGCTCGCCGTCGAGCAGATGCTCCGCCAGGGCGGCGGGCACCTCGTCCAGATCTCCACCAGCCTGGCTGACTACGCCAGTTCCACCGAACCCTCGGTGCTCGCCTCCCTGACCAAGGGCGGCCTCCAGTCCGCCACCAAGTCCCTCGCCATCGAGTACGCGGCCCGCGGCATCCGCAGCAACGCGGTCGCGCTGGGCATCATCAGAACCCCGATGCACCCCGGCTACGACGAGGAACTCGCGAGGAAGCATCCGCTAGGGCGGATGGGCGAAGTGGGGGATGTCGTCGAGGCGGTCCTCTACCTCGAGACCGCGTCCTTCGTGACGGGCGCGACGCTGCACGTCGACGGAGGGCGGAGCGCCGGTCACTGAGCAGCGCTGGGAGGCTGTGTCTTCCAGCAGTGAGCAAACAAGTCGTGGCGCTCGTCCCGGTCGGGGACGAATGATGGCCGCAGCGAGGCGCTGGGCACGTCGGGCCTGCCGGTGACCGTGACCGGTGGGCCCGTCCCGCCGGACATTCCGGGGTGCCCGTCACGCACGGTCCGGAGGCACGCGATGAACGGCAACCGTCCTGGAACGAACACGCTGACCGTCACGGTGTTCGTCTTCCCCGGCGTACGACTGCTCGATGTCACCGGCCCTGTCGAGGTGTTCGCCTCGGCCAACGAGTTCGGGGGCCACTACCGCGTGCAGATCGTGTCCGAGGACGGGGCGGACGTGATCACCTCGGCCGGGACCCGCATCAGTGCCGACCGTTCCGTCGACGAGGTTCACGAGCCGTCCGCCGTGCTGATGATTCCGGGCGGTCCGGAGTGGGAGACGCTGATCAAGGACGACGCGCTGCTGGATGTCGTCCGGCGGCTGAACGGGACAGCGGGCTGTACGGCCTCCGTGTGTTCGGGAGCGTTCCTGTTGGCCGCGGCGGGGCTTCTGGACGGTCGTCGTGCCACGACGCATTGGCGCTTCACGCGCCAACTGGCCCTGCGTTTCCCGTCCGTGCGGGTCGAACCGGACGCCATCTTCGTGCGGGACGGCAAGATGATGACATCGGCAGGCGTGAGCTCCGGTATCGATCTCTCCTTGGCACTGGTGGAGGAGCACTACGGTGCGGAGGTCGCTCGGGCGGTGGCCAAGGACATGGTCGTCTTCATGCAACGACCGGGGGGCCAGTCCCAGTTCAGTGTCCGCTCTCAAATCCCGTACTCGCGGCAGGAGTTGCTCCGCCGGATCCTGGACGCGGTGGTGGAGGACCCGGGAGCCAACCACAGCCTGCCGGCGATGGCGCGACGGGCGGGAGTCAGCGTCCGCCACCTGACCCGGCTCTTCCACGAGGAGGCGGGTACGACGCCGGGCAGGTATGTGGAGGAAGTAAGGGTGGAGGCCGCCCAGGTACTGCTGGAGACGGGCGACGACTCCATGGCGGTGGTGGCGCGACGCACAGGTCTCGGTTCTCCCGAGTCGCTGCGAAGGGCGTTCGTACGACATCTGGGTGTCACGCCTGGCGCCTTCCGCGCCAGATTCCGCACGACCGGCATGAGCCCCACGGACGCGGAATCGGCGGGGGCTGCGGGGTAGCCGGATGACGCGGACTCGCCTGCCGCGCAGCGGGGCGACAAGAAGGTCACCCCGCCCGCGTACGTGGCGGACCCCACGCCTTCCCCCGGACTGCCGACCAAGACGCCGGCCGGCACTGCCCGGCGCTCAGTCGAGGATCTGACGGGCAGAGCAGCGCAGGTGCTGGGCGGCGTGGAGCAGGGACCGCCCCGTCACCACCAACCAGGCGAGGACAAGAGCCGTATACAGCCCGGCAGTTGTCCACCCGAGCGGTACGGACCCGGTGCGGGTGGCGAGGGTGCCGGTGGCCGTGACGCAGGCACCCACCGGGAAGATGAACGACCACCACGTCGGTGCGAACGGCAGACCGGCCCGGATCGTCCGTACCGTCAGCCCTGTGGCGAGGGCCATCCACAGCATGGCGAAGCCCCACACCACGATGCCGCCCAGCAGCGCGAGCACCGCGGTGCCCCGGGCGTAGGGCGCGGGCAGCGCACTCGGTGCCACCGAGGCCAGGGCGCCGAGGGCCGTCACCGACTGCCCCAGCGCGCCCAGACCGATCCAGACGGTGGGTACCGTGGTCCCGGTGGGCACCTCGTGGTGCACCAGTCGGCCGTAGACCATGGCCAGTACCAGCAACGTCGCGACCAGGCCGAGGCCGAGCATCGCGTAGCAGCCCAGCAGGAGGGTGAGCCGCAGCTGTCCGGCCGGTGCGTGGGGGACCAGCAGCGCGCCCGTCGCGGCGGAGACCATCGGCGGCACCACCGGCATCAGCCAGCCGCCGAATGCCGCGTCCGGGGCGAAGCGGTGCCGCGTGACCATGAGGTACGGCACCGTGCAGGCTGTGACCAGGCCCAGTGCGGTCCCGGTCAGCCACAGGACCCAGTCCGCATCCACCGCCGCGTCGAGCCCGATCACGTCCTTGCCCAGCAGCAGCGCGCCGGCGCCCACGGTGAGCAGCGCCATCGGCGGCGCTCCGAAGAACTGGGCCATCACCGGGTCGGCGGCGTGGGAACGGATCGCCCTCTGCCGGAGGTAGCGCGTGGCCAGCAGGACCAGCAGGACAGCGGCGCCCACCCAGATGACCGTGGCGGCCGTCCGCAGCCCGGGAAAGGTCCGCGGCAGGACCGCCGCAGCGTTGGCGACGATGCCGGTACCCATCACCGCCGCGAACCAGGTGGGGCCGAGGGGCGGACGTGTCGTCCTGTTCACGGTGCGCGGTGCGGGACGGGTCGACAGGGAGAGATCCATGATCGGCACCCTAAGTTCACACAGGGGCAGGGCTGTTGATCATGTCCTGATGTGAGGGGCCGCTGGCACGTATCGAGCACCGGCACGCTCTGCGGGCCGGTGAGGACCAGTGTGTCCTACCGGTGCGACCGACCGTCTTCGCACGGGACCGTGGCGGGGTTCAGTGGTTCCGCGCGGACGGCGCGGGGCCGGATCCCGGACGGCAGGAGTGGTCGTGATGGCGAAGGTACTTTTCGTGGTGTCCGGAGCGACGTACTGGGTTCTCAAGGACGGCACCAGGTACGCGACCGGTTACTGGGCGGAGGAGTTCGCGGCCCCGTACAAGGCGATCACCGAGGCAGGGCACGACATCGTGGTCGCCACGCCCAACGGCGTGACGCCGAACGTCGACATGATGAGCCTGCGCCCCTCCATGGCGGGCGGGGAGCAAGGGGCCCTCGAACTGGAGAGGATCATCCGTTCCGCCGAAGAGATGCGGCGGCCGCTGCAACTCTCCGACGTCCGGCTCGAGGACTACGACGCGGTGTACCTGCCCGGCGGTCACGGCCCGATGTCGGACCTGTGGCTGGACGCCGACGTGGGCCGGATCCTGACGGCGCAGCTCGCCTCGGGCAAGCCCCTTGCGATCGTCTGCCACGGTCCCGCCTCGATCCTGGCCACCAGGATCCGCGGCAAGTCACCCTTCACCGGCTACCGGATCACCTGCTTCACCGACGACGAGGAGGAAGGCGTCGGCCTGGCCTCCAGGGCGCCCTGGCTGCTGGAGACGGAGCTCAAGGAGAAGATCGGCGTCGACTTCAGCCGCGTCGAGATGTGGAAGCCGTACATGGTGGAGGATCGCAACCTCATCACCGGACAGAACCCGGCATCGGCCGCGGTCCTGGCCGAGCGGCTGCTGGTGCTGCTGAAGTAGCGGCGCGACCAGTGAGAATCCCTGGCGCGAAGCACCAGCCCCGGCGAGGACCCTCGTGGTGTCGGCTTTTCGTCCCAGTGCGGAGGCGTGAACCATGGACATGAAGCTCGAGGTCGTCGTGGTGCCGGTGGCGGACGTGGACCGGGCCAAGGACTTCTACACGGCATTGGGCTGGCGGCTCGACGCCGACGTCGCCACCGACGAGAACTTCCGGGTGGTGCAGATGACCCCGCCGGGTTCGCCGGCGTCGGTCATCTTCGGCACCTCGGTCTCTTCACAGACACCGGGTTCGGCCCAGGGCCTGCACCTGATCGTCGACGACATCGGCGCCGCCCACGACGAGCTCAAGCGGCGCGGCGCCGCCCCCGGTGACGTGTTCCACGACGCCGGGGGTGTCTTCCACCACGCCGGGACCGACGCCCGCGTGCCGGGACCGGACCCGGGGCGCAGCAGCTACGGCTCGTTCCTGTCGTTCGAGGATCCGGACGGCAACGGCTGGGTGCTGCAGGAGATCACCGCCAGGCTTCCGGGCCGCCTGGACCCCGCGACGACGGCCTTCGCCTCGGCCTCCGACCTCGCGAGCGCGCTGCGCCGTGCGGCGGCCGCACACGGCGAGCACGAGGCGCGCACCGGTGAAGAGGACCCGGACTGGCCGGACTGGTACGCGCGGTACATGGTGAGCGAGCAGGCCGGCACCGAGCTGCCGACGTGAGCTCCTTGTCGGGCAAACCGCTGGGCGGAGCCGTCGCGCTCGTCACCGGCGCCAGCAGCGGTATCGGTGCCGCGACCGCGTGCCTGCTGGCCGATGAGGGCGCGGCGGTGGCGCTCGTCGCCCGCCGCCGGGAACGCCTGCACCAGCTGGCGGAGGACATCTCACGGCAGGGCGGCCGGGCGCGGGTGGTGGAGGCCGACATCACCGAACCCGAGCAGGCGTACCAGGCGGTCCAGGACACGCGCGAGGGGCTCGGGCGCCTCGACATCCTGGTCAACAACGCCGGGGTCATGCTGCTCGGCACTGCCCTGCACACCACGATCGAGGAGTGGGACCGGATGGTCTCACTGAACGTGTCCGGGCTGCTGCACGTCACGCACGCCGCGGTTCCGCACCTGATCGACGCCGCCGCCACGTCCCCGCGGCAGGTGGCCGACATCGTGAACGTCAGCTCCACGGCCGGACGGGTCGCCCGGCCGTCGAGCAGTGTCTACAACCTGACCAAGTTCGGTCTGAACGGTTTCGCGGAGTCACTGCGCCAGGAACTGCTCGTCGAGCGCGTCCGGGTCAGCGTGATCGAGCCCGGCACCGTACAGACGGAGCTGGCGCAGCACCTCGGCGAGGCCACCCGCGACGCGACCCTCAGGCAGGTGAGCGGGATAGAGCCACTGCAGGCCGCAGACGTCGCGGACGCGATCGGCTACATCGTCACGCGGGAACGGCGCGTGGCCGTCAACGAGATGCTGGTTCGCGCGGGTGACCAGACGTGGTGACCAGACGTGGTGACCAGGCGTGGTGACCGGACCTGATGACCGGGCACGGGCGACGGGAGAGTGACGGATGAAGCACGACTACGACGTCATCGTCATCGGCGGCGGCTCACCCGGCGAGCACTGCGCGGGCGCCCTCGCGGACGGCGGTCTGCAAGTGGCGCTCGTGGAACGGGAGTTGGTCGGCGGGGAGTGCTCGTACTTCGCGTGCATCCCGTCCAAGACCCTGCTGCGCCCGGGCGAGGCCGTCCAGGGCGCACGCGAGGCCGCGGCCACCGCCGAGGTGGACGTCGAACAGGCCCTGGCATGGCGGGACTTCATGGTGTCGGACTATTCCGACGCCGGACAGGAGCGCTGGCTGGCCGCCAACGGCATAGACCTGCTGCGGGGTTCGGGCCGGCTCGCGGGACCCGGTGCCGTGGAGGTCGCCGGTAACCGCTACACCGCCGACCACGTCGTACTGGCCACCGGGGCCGCACCGATCGTGCCTCCCGTGCCCGGCCTGCGCGAACTGGCGGGCATCTGGACCAACCGCGAGGTGACCGGCATGAAGGCGGTCCCGCGACGGCTGCTCGTCCTGGGAGCCGGACCCGTCGGTGTCGAGATGGCACAGGCGGTACGGCGCCTTGGCGGCGAGGTGGTGCTCACCGGCCACGACGACCACGTGCTGCCGCGCGAGCCCGAGCCCCTGGGCCGGGCGCTCGGCGAGGCACTGCGGCGGGACGGCATCGAACTCGTGCTGGGCCGCAGCGCCGTCGCCGCCCGGCACGACGCCGAGGACTACGTCCTGACCCTCGACGACGGGCAGGAACTGCGCGGCGACAAGCTGCTCGTGGCCACCGGACGCCGCCCGCGCGTCCACGACCTGGGCCTGGAAACGGTCGGCATGAGCGGCAGCGACAGAGGCATCCCGGTCGACCGCCGTCTGCGCGCCGCCGAACGACTCTGGGTCGTCGGTGACGCGACCGGCCTCTGGATGCTCACCCATGTCGGCAAGTACCAGGGAGAGGTCGTCGCGGACAACATCCTCGGCCATCCCCGCGACGCCGACTACACGGCCGTACCGCGCGTGGTCTACACGGACCCGCAGGCGGCGGCCGTGGGCGCCGGCGAGGCACGGCTCAGCGCCACTGTCCCGATCTCCGAGGTCGCCAAGACGGCCGCCTACACCCGCGCCTACGCCGACGCCGTGGGGTTCCTGGCCCTTCTCAGCGACGGCCGAACGGTCACCGGCGCGTACGCGCTGGGCCCGGAGGCGGGGGAGTGGCTGCAGCAGGCGACTTTGGCCGTCCGCGCTCGGATCCCGCTGGAGGTACTGCGGGACACCATCCAGCCGTTCCCGACCTTCTCGGAGATCTACGTCGCCGCGCTCAGCGACCTGCACCACCAGGTCGCACGGGGCGGCGCGGTCGAGGGACGGGTCCCCGCATGACGCGCCCCGTCCTTCCTCCGCGCGGATGACCATGCACCGACGAAGAAGGGTGGCTGACACCATGCGTTCCGACATCGTTCCGGGCGGAATCTTCCCGGACTTCGCACTGCCCGACCACACGGACACGGTCCGCACGCTCAGCGAACTGCAGGGCCGCGACCCGTTGGTCCTCACTCTGGCGCGCGGACACTACTGCCCGAAGGAGCACCAGCAGCACCGGGAGATGGCCGAGGTGCTCCAGCCGAAGGCAGCGGTGGCCTATACGCAGATGGCGACCATCTCCACCGACGAGCACCACACGCTGCAGGAGTTCCGCCTCTCGGTCGGAGCGCAGTGGACCTTCCTGTCCGACCCGGGCCGGATCGTCCAACGGGAGCTGGACATCCAGGAGTACACCGACCCCGAGCACGACCCGATGATCCCGCACACACTGGTCCTGAAGCCGGGGCTGGTCGTGCACAGCGTCTACAACGGCTACTGGTTCTGGGGGCGTCCCTCGGCCTACGACCTGTGGCGTGACCTGCGCGAGGCGACCCGGGAGATCCGGCCGGACTGGGACCTCGACAGCCCGGGCCTGCGCGAAGCCTGGGACTCCGGCGACCGCTCCTCCTTCCACGGGTGGGACAGGCGAGCTGCCGAATTGCAGGCGTAGGTGCGCCTACGGCAGTGTCCGAGCGGCCGATGCGCCCACTCGAGCCGTCCCTGCCCTACTCGTGCCGGTTCCCTGCCCACCCGTCGCACGGGGGCGGACTGGGGCGGACACCATCGCGGCGAACACGACGACCCAGACGACTGCGGCCACCCAAACCTCCCAGCGGCCCGTGCTCGTCATCCACGAGGATCCGGTCGCGCGCCCCAACTCGTGCGTGGTGACCGCGTACATACCGATCGGGAAGACGAGGTTCCACCAGCCGAGGTCGTAGCGCAGCGGAATGCGGCACAGGGCGTGCCGCCAGACGCCCAAGGCCAGCAGGAGCGGGATCAGCCAGCTGGAGAAGGCCCACAGGACGACGGCCACCCCGACGAGCAGCGGCCGCGACAGCAGTGTGTCGCCCGGTGGAAGAGCTGTCAGACGTACGGCCGCGAGCACGGCGATCGCCGCCGCTCCCATGAAGATCCAGAGGGATGTCATGAGGCTTTCCGGCTTGATGGGAAGGGCGAGCAGCCTGGTCAGTACGATCGCGGCGGTCAGCAGGTACTGGATCAGGCCGATGGCCCAGCACACCACGGCCAGTACGGCCAGTGCGTGGCTCGGGGCGGCCCGGGCCAGCGAGGCTGCTGCGACTGCCACCGATTCCGAGCCCACCGACCACAGGAACCAGGTGCCGTTGACCTGGTCGAGCGAAGGGTTGCGCCTCAAGGTGGTGATGAGGGCGAGCAGTATGGCGTAGTCCAACACCAGCCATCCCAGCGCCCCGAACGCCAGGAACGCCCCGGCCACCGCGGTGTGCCCGTCCGGTACCAGACGCGCCGCCAGTACGTTGGAAGAGACGGCGAGGGTGAGGAACACGAAGGACCGTGGCCCGAGGAAGGCCGCCATGAAGCGCCGGCGCCGGCGCAGCATCCACCAGCCGTAGGCGGGCACCAGCACCGCGAAGCCTGCCAGAGCCACCCACAGCAGTACTGCGGAGGCCGTGCCGGCGCCGTTGACGTACAGGGCCGTGGAGACGATTCCGGTGCCCATGACGAACGAGAGCGACGCGGGGTTGAGGTTGGTCACCGCGGCGGAGAGGGCCGCGCGGTATCCGGACGGCGGGGGAGTGGGGTCGGCGGGTCCCGGCGTGGAAGGTGGGGACTCCGCGCGCCGTGCAGGGTCCTGGCCGTTACCGGTGAGCCATTCGGCGAGGACGGCGGCGTGACTGTGGTCCATGTCCCGGGTGGCGGTCAGCAGCGTGAGGCTGCCGTGCTCGGCCAAGTCCCGCAGCCGGGCAGCCGCCTCCCGGTGTGGCTGGTCGGCCAGTTCAGTGAGATAGCGGCGGCGGAACTCGTCGAACAGGGGCGGATGTTGGCCGTACCAGTCCTGCAGCTCACTGGACGGCGCGATGTTCGACAACCATTCGTCGAGCAGCGCGTCACTTCGGCGAACGCCCTCCGGCCAGACTCGGTCGACGAGCACACGACCGCCCGTTTCGCCGTCCTGGGCGGAGGTCCGCTCACTGATGCTGCGGCATGTGATCCGGTTAGCCATGACAGGTCCTCCGGCCGCTTTCGCCGTACCAGCATTTTACGGTGATGTGCATGTCGTCGGCTTCCTGGCGGGGGATCTCGACGCCGCCGGTGCCCCGGCCGGTGCTCACCGGAACGCCGAGGCCACGACGGCCTGCTGTTCCAGGCCGTGCCGGCGGCTGGAGCCGACCGCGGGTGCGGGTGCCGCAGGCCGGCTGACGCAGTCCACGGGGCGTTCCGCCGAGCGGTACAGGCGCGGCGCGAGGAAGGGCCACGGTCCCTGGTTCTCCGGTTCCTCCTGCACCCACCTCACATCCGCCGCCGCGGGGAAGCGGGCGAGTTCCGCCGCGAGTTCCTCCTCGGGGAACGGGTAGAGGCGTTCCAGGCGGACGATCGCCGTGTCCGCCGAGTCCGACGCGTTGCGGTGGGCGTCGAGGTCGTAGAAGACCTTGCCGGAGCACAGCAGTACGCGCGTGACCTTGCCGGGATTCACGGTGTCGTCCGGCAGGATCGGGCGGAAGCCGCCCTCGGTGAACTCGGTCAGGGCGGAGGTGGCCGCCCTGGACCGCAGCATCGACTTCGGGGTGAACACCACCAGCGGCCGCTTGCGGCTGTCCAGCGCCTGCTGCCTGAGCAGGTGGAAGTAGTTGCCCGGCAGGGACGGCATGGCCACCGTCATGTTGTCCTGCGCGCACAGCTGCAGGAACCGTTCGACGCGGGCCGAGGAGTGGTCCGGTCCCTGGCCCTCCAGACCGTGGGGCAGCAGCAGTGTCACCGCGGAGCGCCGGCCCCACTTCTGCTCGGACGACGCGATGTACTCGTCGACGACCGTCTGCGCGCCGTTGACGAAGTCCCCGAACTGGGCTTCCCACAGCACCAGCGCCTCGGGGCGGGCCAGTGCATAGCCGTACTCGAAGGCGAGAGCGGCCAGTTCGGACAGCATGGAGTCGTACGGTGCGAAGGTCGCCGCCCGCGGCCCGAGGGAGCTCAGCGGCGTGTGTTCGGCGCCGGTGCGCCGGTCCGTCAGTACGGCGTGGCGCTGGCCGAAGGTGCCGCGCCGCGAGTCCTGCCCGGCCAGGCGCACGGGCACGCCCTGCAGCAGCAGCGAACCGATCGCCAGTGTCTCCGCGGTGGCCCAGTCGACGGCGCCGGAGTCGAGGCTCGCCGTACGGCGGTTCAGCTGCGGCAGGACGCGCGGATGGACGGTGAAGCCTTCCGGCAGCTCGGTCTGCGAGGCGATGACCCGCCGGGCCGTCGTCTCGTCTATCGCGGTCACCGGCCGGTGGGACGCGGGCTGAGCCGTCGGCTGCCCGGTGCCGGTGGCCGCAATGTCTTCGCCGGGGGCCGGAGCAGGCAGCGCCCGGGTCTCGGCGAACGCCTGCTCCAGGTGTTCCCGGTAGTCGCGCCGGGCGCCTTCGGCCTGCTGTTCCCCGATGACCTCCCGGGCCACCAGGGACTCGGCGTACAGGGTCCGCGCCGACGCCTTGGTGTCGATGCGGTCGTACATCATCGGCTGGGTGATGGATGGGTCGTCGACCTCGCTGTGGCCGTGGCGCCGGTAGCAGACGAGGTCGATGACGACGTCCTTGTGGAAGGTCTGGCGGTAGTCGAAGGCCAGTCGTGCGACGCGGTCGACGGCCTCCGGGTCGTCGCCGTTGACGTGGAAGATCGGGGCCTCGACCATGCGTGCCACGTTGGTGGCGTAGGTGCTCGACCGGCCGTTGCCGGGCAGGGTGGTGAAGCCGACCTGGTTGTTGACGATCAGATGGACGGTCCCGCCCGTGCCGTAGCCGGGCAGCTGCGACATGTTCAAGGTCTCGGCGACGACGCCCTGTCCCGCGAAGGCCGCGTCACCGTGCACGACGACCGGCAGGACGGCCCGGGACCTGCCGTTCTCGGCCAGGTCCTGCTTGGCGCGCACCACTCCCTGCGCGACCGGTCCCACGATTTCCAGGTGCGAGGGGTTCGCCACGACCGAGACGGCGATCGAACCTCCGCGCAGCGCACGGTAGTTGCCCTCCGCGCCGAGGTGGTACTTCACATCCCCCGACCCCTGAACGGAGCCGATGTCCACGGCGTCCTCGAACTCGCCGAATATCTGCGCGTACGACTTGCCGATGATGTTGGCCAGGACGTTGAGCCGGCCGCGGTGGGCCATGCCGATGACGGTTTCCGCCAGGCCGTCCTCGATGGCACGGAGCAGCAGGGCGTCCAGCAGCACGATGGCCGCCTCCCCGCCTTCCAGCGAGTAGCGCTTGTGGCCCACGTACTTGGTCTGCAGGAACGTCTCGAAGGCCTCTGCGGCTCCCAACCGGTAGAGGATCTCCAGCTGTCGGGCACGGTCCGGCCGGCGCTGCGGGCTCTCCACGCGCTGCTGGATCCAGCGACGTTCGCGGAAGTCCTGGATGTGCATGTACTCGAAGCCGGCAGTGCCGCAGTAGAACTCCCGGACGGCGCCCAGGACTTCATCGAGTGTCATGGTGGCGTGTCCCGCGAACCCGTCCACGACGAATTTCTTCCTCCGGTCGGCATCGTGCAGTCCGAACGCGGCGACGTCCAGTTCCGGGTGTGCGGCGGCAGGCTGCGACCCGAGCGGATTGGTGGCGGCCATCAGGTGTCCGCGCACACGGTACGCATGGATGAGCGCGGCCACCCGGACCGCGTCGCGTGCTGCCGCGTCGCCGTCCTCGCCTTCGGCGCTCAGGGCACCGGGGCCTGAGCGGTGTGTGGGAGTGCCAGGGGTGGCCGGGGAGGCGAAGAAGTTCCTCCAGGTCTCGTCCACCGAGCCGGGGTCGTGCAGATAGCGCTGCCGCTGCTCGTCCACCACCCATTCGTTGAGTCCGAAGTCCAGCCCGTGAATCACCGTTCGCGTGGTATCCGATTGCGACGCCATGGCGTAGAACGCCTTCTTCCTTGTGCGATGCCGTACGATCCCGGCGCGGTCAGACCGACCTGTGTGACCACGTCGCGCCGACGAGACTAGGACGCACAGAGGGCCGTGGTGGATGGCCGCTGATGCCACATGTGCCTCACATCAGGACATGGGCCGGGCGGGGGCGTCCTTCTTACGGCGGCAGGTGTCCGCGGGGCGGGCGACTGCGTGTCCTGATCCGAGGCCGTCGTGTCCGCCCGGCCCGCCATCGGCGTCGTACCTGCCATGGTTGCAAGCAGTCATGAGCGACCTGGGTTCGACGGACACGACGCGACAGTCTCCGTCCGTGCTGCGGAGCATCGGGCTCCTGCATGGAGAGTTGCGGATGCTGCACGGATTGTCGCTCCTCGACTATCTCGTTCTCGGCGCCATCGCAGAAGCCGAAGGACGGGTTGTGCCCGTGGCGGAGCTGACGGCGTCCCTGAAAGAATCGGGGAGCCGGATGACCTTCGTCCTCAGGGGTCTGCAGGCGGCCGGACTGATCGAACGCGATCGCCGTGCAGGAGACCGCAGGACGGTCGAGGTCACCCTGACCGACACGGGACGTGCCCAGCTCGCCGAGGCGGAGAGAACCGCGCGCACGTGGCTGCGCCGGCATGCCGCCCTTCAGCAGACCTGTTGACCGAACGGGCCGTTGCCGAGCAGGCCCGAACGATCGGGCAGAGCGGTGGCGACCCGGAGTCTGGCGAACTCCACGGCGAGTGCCGGCGGCGGGTAGTGCGCGTTGAGACCGCTCGGGTTCGGCAGGACCCATACACGTGCTCCGCCGATGGTCGCCGACTGTCGGCCCACGGCCGCGTCGACGTCCCCGAACGCCGCGCGGTATCCGGTGACGCCCAGGAAGGCGAGCCATGCCGGGCTCAGGGCTTCCATGCGTCGGACGAGGTCTTCACCTCCCTGCAGATATTCGCCGGGCGTGAGTTCCGCTGCCCGAGCCGTGGGCCTTCGGACGATGCTGGTGATACCCAGGCCCAGGCCGAGCAGGTCGCGTTCCTGCTCGGGCCGGAACTGGTGCGGCGTGAATCCCGAGCGGTGGAGGGCCGGCCACATCCTGTTGCCCGGTGTCGAGAAGCTGTGGCCCCGAACCGCCGACGCCAAGCCTGGATTGATCCCCACGAAGATGACGTGCAGGTGTTCGGCGACGACATCGTCCAGGGTCGGGTACGTATCGCTGTTGATGGTTGCTCCACAGAGCGTCGGAACAGAAGTCGCGTCCGGCAGGCGGCAGTTCAGCGGAAGGCGGTTGCCACCAGGCCTCTCTGCTCGTCGGCGTGCCGCTGGGCGGAGCCCACGGCCGGGGCCGATGCGGGTGGCCGGCTGACACATGCGACGGGCCGGCCCGACAGGCGCTGCAGGTACGGGCCCACGAACAGCCAGGACCCCTGGTTCTCCGCCTCCTCCTGCACCCACCGCACTGCGGCGTCGGCGGGGAAACGGGCGAGCTCCTTGCCGAGTTCGCGCTCCGGGAAGGGGTAGAGGCGCTCCACGCGGACGATGACCGTGTCGGTCGCGTCCTGGCCGCGCCGGTAGGCGTCGAGGTCGTAGAAGATCTTGCCCGAGCACACCAGGATGCGCCTGATCCGGCCGGTATCGGCCGTCTCCTGCGGCAGGATCGCGCGGAAGCCGTGCGTCGTGAGGTCTGCCAGCGTGGACGTGGCCGTCTTCAGGCGCAGCATCGACTTCGGGGTGAAGACGACCAGGGGCCTTCTGTTCTCCCGTGCACCGAGTGCCTGCTGCCTGAGCAGGTGGAAGTAGTTGGCGGGCTGAGAGGGCATGGCGACGCTCATGTTCCCCTGCGCGCAGAGCTGGAGGAACCGTTCGATCCTGGCCGAGGAGTGGTCCGGGCCCTGCCCCTCCAGACCGTGCGGCAGCAGCAGCGTCACCCCGCAGCGCTGCCCCCATTTCTGCTCCGACGATGCGATGTACTCGTCGATGACGGTCTGGGCTTCGTCGGCGAAGTCGCCGAACTGCGCCTCCCACAGCACCAGTGCGTCGGGCCGTGCGAGGGAGTAGCCGTACTCGAAGCCGAGTGCCGCCAGTTCGGACAGGGAGGAGTCGTAGGGCGTGAAGTGCGCCTGCGTGCCGAGGGAGTTCAGCGGTGTGTGCTCCATCCCGGTGTGCCGGTCGGTGAGCACGGCGTGCCGTTGCCCGAATGCGCCGCGGCGGGAGTCCTGTCCTGCCAGCCGGACCGGCACGCCGTCCTGGAGCAGGGAGCCGATGGCGAGGGTCTCCGCGGCGGCCCAGTCGATGGTGCCGCCGTCGAGCGCCATGGCGCGTCTGTTCAGCTGCGGCAGCACACGGGGGTGCACGGAGAAGCCGGGTGGCAGCTCGGTCTGGGAGGCCATGACGCGGCGGGCCGCCGCCTCCGGGATCGCGGTGGCGACTTCGGAGGCGCCTGCGTCATCGGCGTGATCGACCGGCCGCGCGGCGGATCGGCCGGACGGCGTGTGGGTCTCGGCGAAGGCACGGTCGAGGCGTCCGCGGAAGTCCTGCAGGGCGCCTTCCACCTGCCGTGCGTTCACGTCTCCCCGGTGGAGCAGCGCATCCGCGTACAGCGCGCGCACGGACGGTATGGCATCGATACGGTCGTACATCGCAGGCTGGGTGATGGACGGGTCGTCCACCTCGCTGTGCCCATGGCGCCGGTAGCAGATGAGGTCGATGACGACGTCCTTGTGGAACGTCTGGCGGTAGTCGAACGCCAGCCGTGCGGCGCGGACGACGGCCTCGGGGTCGTCCCCGTTCACGTGGAGGATCGGCGCCTCGATGCTTCGCGCCACATCGGTGGCGTAGACGCTGGAACGGCCGTGGGCGGGGGTGGTCGTGAAACCGAGCTGGTTGTTGATGACGATGTGGACCGTTCCGCCGGTGTGGTAGCCGGGAAGCAGCGACATGTTGAGTGTCTCGCACACGACGCCCTGACCGGCGAACGCCGCGTCGCCATGGACCAGGACGGGCAGCACCGTGGAGATGCCGTCACCGTCGGCGACCACCTCCTGTTTGGCGCGGACCACGCCCTGGGTCACAGGTCCGACGACCTCCAGATGGGAGGGGTTCGCCACGACGGAGACGGCGATGGTGCTGCCGTTCAGGGCCCGGTAGGTTCCTTCGGCGCCCAGGTGGTACTTCACGTCGCCGGAGCCCTGGACCGACTGGACGTCCACCGTGTCCTCGAACTCGTGGAAGATCTCGGCGTACGACTTGCCGACGATGTTGGCCAGGACGTTGAGCCGGCCGCGGTGGGCCATGCCGATGACGGCTTCTCGCATCCCGTGGCGGATGCAGCGGTGCAGCAGGACGTCCAGCAGGACGATCGCCGATTCGCCGCCCTCGAGCGAATAGCGTTTCTGGCCCACGTACTTGGTGTGCAGGAATCTCTCGAATGCCTCTGCGGCGCCCAGCCTGTACAGGATCTGCAACTGTTCGGCGCGGTCCGGCCGCGGGAGCGGGGCTTCGATCCGTTCCTGGATCCAGCACCGTTCGTCGGAGCTCTGGATGTGCATGTACTGGATGCCGATGGTCCGGCAGTAGGACTCTCGCAGGACGTGCAGGATCTCGTCGAGGGGCATGGTGACGTGCCCGGCGAAATCGTCGACGACGAACGTCCGGGGCAGGTCCTGCTCGCTGAGCCTGAATGCGGCGATGTCGAGTTCTGGCGGCGTGACCTGCTGCTCCGCCGCCAGAGGGTCCGTGTCGGCCATCAGGTGTCCGCGCACGCGATAGGCGTGGATGAGCGCCGCGACGCGGACCGCCTTGAGCGCAGCCTGCTCGGCGTCGTCACTCGTGGTGGCCGCGCCGTCACGGGACGCCTCGGCCGCTCCGGACGCGGGGGAGAAGAGGTTCCGCCACGCCGGGTCGACGGAGTTCGGATCCTGCAGATAGCGCTCGTGCTGTTCGTCCACGACCCATTCGTTGGGGCCGAACTCCAATTCGTTCATCACCGGTTGTCCGGCGTGGGATCGCGATGCCACGGTGTGGATCGCCTTCTTTCCTCATCGCAGGCCAAGGGCCGACGCGGCCGGCGGGGCCGGGCGCCGCGTCACTCCACCCACGGTATGCCAGTGTTCTCGATGAGGCAGCGCGCGGATGTGCCAGGTCGGCGGCACATTCGGACGTGCGGGCTCTTCCCTCGCGGGAGCGCGGTGAGACCGCTCGGCCCTATGCCGGCGCGGCTTGCCGAGCCGGGCGGGTGGAGGGGACCGGCGGACGGCGCGCGATGAGGTGCAGTTCGGGATCCTCGGCCGCGATCACTTGACCTGACGGAATGCCGGCATGCCGGGTCGCCCGAGGGACGCGACTGCGCCGGCACCGCCCGGCACTCCGTCTCCCCGTCCTTGAGCGGGCTGCACATGGGCTGCCGGCACCCCGGTGAAGCACCCCGGTGAAGCACCCCGGTGAAAGGGCACACCGGTGCGTATTCGCGGTGTAGCTTCTACCCGTCAGTAGGGGCTGAACAAGGGGGGACCTGTGGCTGCCTCTGCGCGAACCGAGAAATTCGCCGCCTACCTTCGCATGCTGAAGGACCGCAGTGGCCGGGGTTACGACCGCCTCGGCAAGGAGGCAGGCGTCAGCGGTTCCAGTCTGCATCGGTACTGCTCGGGCCTCGGCGTTCCGGGGGACTACCGGGTGGTGCACGCCTTCGCCAGGGTGTGCGGCGCCAGCGCGGACGAGCTTCGCGAACTGAATCTGCTGTGGGCGCTGGCGGACGGCGAGAGGAACGCACCGGCCGCGTCCGCCGAGGAGACGCCGCAGCCGCGACCGGAGCGTGACGTACCCGCAGCGCCCGCGCCGCCGAGTCCCGGACCCAACGACGTGATCCCGCCGGACTCGCCCCCCGGCCAGGGCGAGGCGCCGCGACGGTCCCGGCTGCTGCCCGGGAAGGTCTCCTCGCGGTGGGCGACACTGGCAGCCGTGGTCGCGGTGATGCTGGTGGCCGGCTTCGTGTGGCTGCCCTCCGACCATCCCGCGGATGCCTCTGCGGCGGCCGGCGACAAGGTGCTGTCCTCCCCGGCGTGCGCAACGGTGAGCATGGGACAGCATGACGAGTGTGTGCGTGAGGTGCAGAGCCTGCTGGTGCGAGCGAAGGGCAAGCTCGCCGTGGACGGGGACTTCGGGCCGGAGACGCTGCGCAGAGTGACCGCGTTCCAGGTGCTGGCGGGTGTGACGGCCAGAGGCGTGGTCGACGAGGCCACCAAGAAGGCGCTCTCCGCGCAGAAGGTGAGCATGGTGACCTGGTCGCCGGCCAAGGTGGCCCAGCGGATCCGCGAGGTGTTCGTCGAGGACCCCGGCACCGCCGTGGCGATCGCCCGCTGCGCGTCGTTCCTCGACCCACTGTGGGTGTTGCCCAACACCAACGGCAGCCGCAACTGGGGCGTGTTCCAGATTTCCGACGCCCGCCTGCGGGATCTCGACGGCACACCGCTGCGGGCGTTCGATCCCGAGTGGAACATCCAGGCGGCGCACCGGCTGTGGAGCGTCCGGCACGACTTCCATGACTGGCCCTCGTGCGAGGCGGCACTGAAGAGCACACCGAAGAGCTGAAGGCGGGCAGCCTCGGGTACCGCCACGACGGCACCCGAGGCCAGGGATGGCCCGGACGGCGTCAGACCGTGCCGTTCTCCCACCACCAGTCACGGCCGAGGTCGGCCCTGCTGTCGACGTGCTGGTGGTCGGTGTTGTACGTCTCCAGCCCGGAGAAGCCGCAGGTCTCCGCCTTCTGGTAGACGGTCTTGTTGGACACGCCGGGCACGTCGAGGTCCGCGGCGGTGCCGTACAGGTGCATGCTGTCGCTGGCGCCGCCGATGTCGGCGTTGTGCGCGATGCTGCGGAAGCCGGAATTGACCGTGATCGGCTTGTCGCCGAGCTTCTTGCGCAGCGCCTCCAGCTTGTACATGCAGCGGCGGGCGTTCTCCTTCACCTGCGACGCGCTCAGCTTGCCGCCGTTGAAGTCACCGCTCACCCGGTCCTCGAACTCGCTCCAGTTGAAGTGCACCGTGGAGCCGTCCGACTGCTCCAGAGCGTTGAGCTTGGCCTGGGTGTTGGGTCCGACGCTGGCGTCCGCGGTGAGGCCGTACGCCGCCTGGAACCGGCGTACGGCCGCCACCGTGCCGGGGCCGAAGTCCCCGTCGATGCTGACCCGGCTGTGGCCGGCGCTGTCCGCCGCCCAGCCCGCGACTCTGATCTGCAGCTCGGTCACGTCGGCGCCGCTGTCGCCCTGGTTCAGGGTGCGCGACCACGCGTAGGCCTGCGCGGTGCCCGAGAACAGCAGTTGGCCGAATGCGACGCCGGCGCCGGCGGCCAGCGTGCCTCGCAGCATGGCGCGCCGGTTGAGGGGACGGAACGAGGAAGCCATGGTGGTCCTTTCGGAACGGTGGTGGGGGAAGGTCAGTAGGCGATCTGGAAGGCGACGTTCTGCGCGTCGGTGTCATAGGCGTGCACGCGCAGCACGAAGTGGGTGCCGTCCTTGACGTCGGTGGCGACGGTGCCCCACTCCGTGCCGTGCGTGGTGTACGCGTCGCCGTTGTTGCACTTGGTGGTGTGGTCGACGAACACCACACAGGCGTCCAGGTACACCCCCGGTTCGTCCGTGATGAGCCGTATGTTGATGTCGTTGCACCGCGAGGTCGTGGTGTAGGTGCCGTACTCCACGGCGGCCGGGTTGTAGTGGTACGTCAGGGGCTTGGCGCCGCCGTAGCAGCTGACGGCGGCGGCCGAGGCGTGTGCGGAGGCGGGCGCGACGCCCGGGCCGAGCAGTGCGGCCGCGGTGAACAGGGCCGCAGCGAACGTTCTTTGGCGGATCATGGGGGTCTCCGTTGATTCTGGTTCCGCGTCGGTGAGGGGGTCAGAAGGCGATCTGCATGACGGCGTCGTCGCCCTCCAGGGGCACGCCGACGGGCACGGTGAACTTGCTGCCGTCCAGGACGTCGGTGGCGATCGTCGTCCAGCTGCGGCCGACCTTGGTCCAGCGGTTGCAGGTGCCGTACTTCGCGAACTTCACGCAGGCGTTGACGTAGTCGGCCGTACCGCCGATGACGCGCAGGTTGATGTCGTCGCAGCGGGCCGTGGCCCAGTAGGGGCCGAACTCGAGTGCGTCCCCGTAGTGCACCGTGACCGCCCCGCCGTAGCAGGAGGTCGCCGCGGAGGCTGTGGCGGCCGAGGCGGAGGCGGGCGTGGGGACGGTCAGGCCCAGGGCGACGAGCAGCGCGACGGGAAACGCGCGTGCGAACCGGGTGGTCATGCGGGTTCTCCTGTTCCGGGCGGGATCAGCGGTTGGCGAGCCGGTCCAGGTCGGCCTGGGTGCCGTTGAACACGTCCGCGGTCGCCGGTGCCTTGATGCCCGGGAACAGTGCGGCGTCGGTGTACTGCCACATCGTCCAGGTGGCCGAGCCGTTCGGCAGCGGTGGCTGGGTGATCGACTGGCGGTAGTCCGCGAGTTGCACCGGATAGCGGGTGAACGCGGTGGTCGAACCCAGGCAGTCGTCGAGGAACGATTTCTGGGTGTAGATGATCGGAGTGCGGCCGAAGGCGGCTTCCACCCGGTCGAGCCATGCTTTGGCGTCGTCCACCGTGCCGTAGGTGGGGCAGCGGCCGCTGCCGTCGTCCATGCGTTCCAGGTCGAAGATCGGCGGCAGGTCGCCGGCGCGCGCGCCGGTGTAGCCGGTTGCCCGTACGGCGGCGATGAACCGGTCGGCCTGCGCGGCACCGGTGTCGGGCGAGCTGCCGGTGTAGAAGTGGTAGGGCGCGACGGCCAGCCCCGCCGCCCTGGCTCCCTGGAGGTCGGTGGTGAGGTACTCGTCGGTGACGTTCGTGCCCCGGGTCGCCTTGACGGTCGCGAACTCGACACCCGAGGCCCGTACGGCCTTCCAGTCGATCGGTGCGCCGCCGGGGTGCTGGTACTTGGCCGTGTCCAGGCCGTCGATCGAGTAGCCGGCGGGCCGCGGCGGCGTGCAGTAGGTGTTACGGCTGGACCAATCCACCAATCTGGCCCAGGTGTTGGGGCCTACGACGCCGTCCGCGCTGAGGCCGGCGCAGTGCTGGAGTTCGATGACCCGCGACTGGGTCCCGCCGCCGAAGTTGCCGTCGATGGCCAGTGGCGGGTAGTGGAACGGCTCCATGGCCAGGTTCAGCCGGCACTGCGCCTCCTTGACCTCGGTGCCTGTCGCCCCCTGACGCAGCGTCGGACGCGTGTCGGTGTGGCCGCACACGCTCGACTGCGCCGTACTCGACGTGCCCTGTGTGGCGCAGGTGTGCGGTTGTGCGGCCCAGGTGTTCAGTGCCGCCCAGGTCTGCGGTCCGAGCACACCGTCCACGTCCAGTCCGGCGCACCGCTGGAACTCCTTCACGCGCGTCTCCGTCCCGGACCCGAAGGAGCCGTCGGCCGCGATGGGCGTGTAACGGCTCGGCTTGGTCGCCAGGTTGAGCTCACACTGTGCCTCGAGCGCGGAGTCCCCCGTGGATCCCCGTTGCAGGGTCGGCTGTGCGCTCGTATGCCCGCAGACCGCGACCGCGGTGGCCGCGGACTCCGCCGCCTGCACCACCGCGGGCCCGCACAGGGGCAGGACCGCTGCCACGGCGAGGGTCAGACCCCGCAGAAGCGTCCTCTGTCCCATCTGGTGTTCCCCTCTTGTGAGTTGGCCGGGAGATCCCGGCGCGGGTCATGCTGGCAGCGGTCGTCCCGGGGTGGACACCCTCGTTCCGGGATTGGGACGGCGGGATGGTCACGTGTCTGTGACCAGCGAGGACGGGGGACCGCTGGGATGGACATGGGACATTGAGCGGTTTCCCACCTCGCACTGAAGCTGCCCGGTGGAGCGCCCGGGCCGAAATCCCTTGCGGTCAGGGGTGGTGATCGCCCTACGGTCGCTTCCCGTGACCATCGAGATGCCCTACCGGCCACTTCCGATCGACCAGTCGGACGTGCGCTACGTCCACGGACCCGATTCCGCTCTGCAGCCGGGCGTGCCCGCCGGCGAGACGCTCGCGTTCGACTGGCGGGACAGCGAGGTCTACCCGGGAACCTTCCGGAAGTTCTGGGTCCACGTGCCTGCCCAGTACGACCCGGCGGAACCGGCGTCCTTGATGGTGTTCCAGGACGGGTGGTGGTACCTGGACCCCGCAGGGGAGGTACGCGGCGCGATCGTCCTGGACAACCTCATTCACCGCGGCGACATACCCGTCACCATCGGCGTGTTCGTCGATCCTGGCGTCTTCCCCAATGCGGAGAACCCCAAGAACCGGAACAACGAGTACGACGCCTTCGACAGCCGGTACGCCACCTTCCTCCTCACCGAGATCATCCCGCAGGTTGCGGAGCGCTGGACCATCGCCCGGTCGCCCGAACAGTGGGGCATCTGCGGCGGGAGCAGCGGCGGCAACTGCGCCTTCACCGCCGCGTGGCTGCGACCGGACACGTTCCGCCGCGTCATCGGATACCTGTCCAGCTTCGCGCAGATGCCGGACGGCAATCCCTACCCGGACCTCATCTCCCGCGCTCCCCGCAAGCCACTGCGCATCTTCATGCAGGGCGGCCACCGCGACCTCCACTGGAATGAGCCACAGGGGAACTGGCTCGCTGAAAACCTGCGCGTGGCAGCCGCTCTCGCCGAAGCGGGCTACGACTTCCGCCTTGTCCTGGGAGACGGCGGACACAGCCCCAACCACGGCGGCGTCCTGCTGCCGGACGCTCTGCGCTGGCTGTGGCGGCCGGACGAAGATTGAGGGCGCCCCGGGCCGCCGACCATTCCCTCGCAACGGCCTCCTTCGGGGCAGTGAGGGATGGCCTCGGCGGCCGCCCGTCGCATCCACGTCCCGCTCAGCGCGTGCCGTCAAGGAGGGCGTGGCCGAGGGGAGTCAGGGTGTGGAGGACGGTGGTGCCGGTGCGTTGGGTGGTGATGAGGCCGGCATGGCGGAGGACGGTGGCGTGTTGGCTGGCGCCGGCCAGGGAGATGTTGGTGCGTTCGGCGAGGGCGGTGGTGGTGGCGGGGCTGCGGAGGCCGGCCAGGACGGCGGCGCGGGTGCGGCCGAGGAGTGATGTCAACGCCTCATCGGGGGCGCTGGCGGATTCGGCGGGGTGGTGCATGGGATACAGCAGGACGGTGGCCTCATCGGGGTGGTAGCGGACGAGGGGAGTGACGGTGAAGTAGGAGGGGAGCAGCAGCAGACCGCGGCCGCACAGGGGGATGTCGGTGTCGCGGGAGGAAGGCAGGTGGAGGGTGGGAGGCTGCCATCGCCAGGTGGGGTTGAGGGTGGTGAGCAGGGCGTCGACTCCGCCGCGCAGCAGCATCTCGGCCCGCAGCGCGCGGTCTGCGGTCGCGGTGGCCGTGATCTGCGGCCATAGGGAGGCGATGGCTGAGGCGTGGTAGCGGTGGAGGTCTGCGGCGAAGGCGTCACGAGCGGGCAGATCACCGTCGGCCAGGGCGCGCAGTCTGGCTGGCGCGGGCGGCGCGATGTGAGGTGGAACGGGCGGCGTGCGTGGCGGTTCGATCAACGGGGCCAGGTCCTGGTGGAGTTGTGCGGCGGGGGTGGACCGGGCGGACTGCACGGAGTCGTCGAAGGTGGGCAGGGCCGGCTGCAACAGGAAGTCGGGAAGGTACGGCGTCTGACGGACCAGGTCGGGAAGGATGCCCGCCAGGTCCGCAGGAGTGCCGTTCATGGCGCGTCGCCACCTGGCCCGTGCGGCACCGCTGCCGGGTTGGCGGTCTGGCGTGCCGAGCAGCAGGCGCACGCTCAGCGCCGTCTCGAACAAGGCCTCGGGGCGCGGTGCGAGCGTGATGCGGCGTAGGTCGGTGGCCGAGAAATGCAGTCGGATCACGGCAACCGATTATCGGTGGGGCCGGGCCTTTCAGCCAGGGCTGAAAGGGCGGGCATTAGCGCGCCCGTTCCGGTCAACCTGGTCCGGCGCGGCCGGAATTGGCCGCGTGCCAGGACTCTTTGGGAGGTCGATCGATGCGCGTCACGACACGTCTGCTCTGTCTGGGGGCCGTTGTGCTGCTGGCGGTGGCCGGCCAGACCGGGCCCGCGGGTGCCCGGGAACTGCCCGACCACTACGTCGTCTCCCGGGACCCGGGCATCTTGCCCGAGGGCATCACCGTGGAACGCGACGGCACGATGTATGTGTCCTCCGATGGCACCGGCCGGCTGTTTCGGGGACACGTCGGCGCGCCCCAGCTGCGGCCGTTCGCCGTACGGGGCATCGACGGCCGCGCGAAGACGCTCGGCGTGCACACTGATGCCCGCGGCCGTGTCTACTCCGTGGGGGGCGCGAACCTGACGGTGCACGACCGCAGCGGGCGGCTGCTGGCCAGCCGGAGCGCCGAGGCCGGCCCTCTCGGGGCCGCGGACCTCAACGACTTGGTGATCACGAAGGACGCGGTGTACGTCACCGACTGGGCCAATCCCGTTGTCCACCGGGCCGAGCTGCACGGCGGTCGGCTGGGCCCGTTGCGGCCCTGGCTGGACATCCGCAGCGCCTTTCCGCAGTTCCCGGCGCAGTACTGGCTGCTCAACGGAATCGTGGCCGATCGGACCGGCCGGACGCTGCTGGTGGCGTCCAACGGCACGGAGGCGGTGTGGAGGGTGGACGTCGGGTCCAGAGCGGTGGAGCAAGTGCGGCTGGGGGACCAGTCGTTCGGCGCTGACGGCATGGTCCTGCACGGTCAAACCTTGTACGCGGTTCTCAACTACGGTGCGCCGGCCGGGGTTTACGTGGCCGAGCTGAGCGAGGATCTGCGAAGTGGGACGGTACGGCATCGGATCACCGGCGAGCGGTTCGACCTGCCGACCACTCTGGCCCGGTACGGCTGCCGGCTGTACGTCGTCAACAGCCAGCTCGACGATCCGCCGGGCCGACCCCCGTACACCGTGTCGGCGGTCCCTGATCCCATGTGCCGCTGACAACAGCATGACGGTGGGCTTCGCGGAGCCCGCATGACGAGCGTGGTGAGATGCCCGACGTCTACGCCCGGCCCCCACGGCCGCTGTTGCCGGGCGCTGCGCCGAACTGCCTACCGCCCCCAACCACCGTCGCTGCCAGCAGGCTTGGGCCACGCCTGCTTCGCCCTGCGCTTGCGCCACCGTCACCTGGCACAGATGGCCCTCGGTGGTCGGACGCCATCGGGGCCTCAAGTTGTGCACAATATTGACGGCCACTCGGATTCGGCACTACATTGCGCATGCCCTTGTTCAGCGCACGGAGTATCTGCCGGTGAGCCCGCCAGAACGCCCTCCAAAGGGAGCTCTCATGACTGCCAGCACTCGCACCCGTACCAGCTCCCGCAGGCGTAGGGCCTTGGCGACCCTGGCCGCGTTGACGTCCGCGATCCTGACCGCCGTCCCCTCGTCGGCCGCCCAGGCGGACACGGCGGCCGCCGGCCACCTCACCGGCACCCTCTCCGACGGCGCCGACTGGGTCGCGGACGTCCCCAGCAACTGGAACGGCACCCTGCTGCTGTTCAGCCACGGCTTCGGACCCACCATTGCCCAGGACGCCCCTACGGACGCCGTACGCACCGAGCTACTTGCCGAGGGCTACGCGATGGCCGGGTCGTCGTACGACCCCCATGCCTCGATGTGGGCCCTGAACAGCGCCGAACGGGACCAGTTCGCCACGCTCGACGCCGTCACCGCGAAGATCGGCAGGCCCCAAGGCATCCTGGCCATCGGCCAGTCCATGGGCGGACTCGTCAACGCCCAGCTGGCCCGGGACGGCGGCCGGCGCATCGACGGCGCGCTCGGGCAGTGCGGTCTGGTCGCGGGCGGCACGGACCTGGACAACTACCAGCTCGACGCCGAGTACACCATCGCCCGGCTGCTCCTGCCCGGGCAGGACCTCAAGCTGGTCCGCTTCGGCTCCGCCGACGATGCGGCGGCCACTGCCAAGAAGCTCACCGACGCCGTCACCGCTGCGCAGTCCACGACACAGGGCCGCGCCCGTATCGCGCTGGCGGCGGCTTTCCTCAACCTGCCGGCCTGGGCACCCGGGCAGGAGCAGCCCGCCGCGACCGACTGGGCGGGTCAGGAGGAGCAGCAGTACGCGTGGTTCGCGCAGGGCATCCTGTCGTTCGTCGAGGGCGGCCGGTCCGCCATCGAGCAGTCCGTCGGCGGCAACAACTCCTGGAACCGGGGCGTGGACTACGCCCGCCTGTTGTCCGGCTCCGAACACGCGCCCCAGGTGCGCGCGCTCTACCAGGCGGCCGGCCTCGACCTGCATGCCGACCTGCGCGAGCTGACCGAGAACGCCACGATCGCCGCCGATCCTGCCGCCGTCCGCACCGCGCAGCGGACGTCCTCGGCCGGCCAGGGCCTGCAGGTGCCGTTGCTGGATATCCACACCACCGCGGACAACCTGGTTCCAGCGCAGCAGGAGAACCGCTTCGCCGCTCGCGTGCGCGCAGCCGGCGACGGCGCGCTGCTGCGGCAGGCGTTCGTCGCGCGGCAGGGCCACTGCGCCTTCACCACCGCCGAGACCGTCGCCGCCCTGCACGCGCTCGAACACCGGGTCGGCACTGGCCAGTGGGACGACGTCGCTACACCGGCTGCACTCCAGCGGTCCGCAACCGGGCTCGGTCTGGACGGGGCGGCCTATGTCACCTACCGCCCGGCCCAGTTGACAGTCGGCCGCGATCGCGTGGCACCCGGCGCCCGCTGGTGACATCACGCATGAGGAGCCGATCGGCCGGGGTCCCACCAGCTACATGGTCCACGGCGATCTGTCCAACTACATGGTCCACGCCGATCTGTCGGACCGGCAGGACGGCCGGCGCGAGTAGTTGTGGACCCGCCGGCTCAGCGCAGCCGGCGCGCGCGCAGCACCAGGTCGTCGGTGTGGTGCGCACCGGCGCCTCCGTCGGGTGCCATGCGTGGCCGTTGCTCGTCGACCTCCACCTCCCAGTCGTCGTCGAGTAGATCGGCGACCATCGAGGGCCAGACGTAGTCGGCCGGGTCGAAGCCGCTGTCGTGTGCCTGCTCGGTGTCCATTCCCGCGTGGTGTACGAGCAGCAGCACGCCGCCGGGTGCGACGGTCGCGAGCAGTGCTCGCTCGGCTGCGGCGTCGGGGGTGCGCAGCAAGGCCGGGTACTGTGCGGAGACCAGGTCGAAGGAGGCTGGCGGGAGCGCCGCCTCGGTAAGTGCGGCGTGGATCCAGTCAGCGGTGAGGCCGGCCTCCCGGGCGTGTCCGGCGGCCCGCTCCAGCGCCACGCCCGAGACCTCGAGCGCGGTCACCTGCCAGCCGCCGCGCGCGAGCCACAGGGCGTCCGCGCCCTCGCCGCAGCCGACGTCGAGCACTCGCCCGGGTGTGAGCCCGTAGACCTCGGCCACCAGCGCACCGTTGGGCCGGCCGCTCCACAACTGGTCTCGGTCGGCATACCGCCTGTCCCACTCCTCTCGCACCGCGGGGTCTCCGACATATCTGTCGGTAGAGGAGGAGAGGTCGAACGCGGGGGAGCCTGCTGCGATGTCGTCGGTCACGAGCCCACCGTCGCTCACGTCATTCCCGGTCTGCCACTTCTGTTGCTGGTCCGGCAAACGGCGTCGAAAGCGACGTACTCCGAAGCGACGTACTCCGAAAAGGCAGTGGCCGCGGGGGCTCCGGACCACATACGTTCGCCTCCATGGTTGACGCAGCTTTCGGACATCCACGCCTCGCCGCCATCTACGACGCACTTGATCCGGACCGCAGCGATCTCGACGCGTATCTCGCGATGGCGGAGGAGTTCGGTGCGCGATCGGTGCTGGACATCGGCTGCGGTACGGGTGTGTTCGCGTTGCTGCTCGCCGAGCGCGGGATGAAGGTCACCGGGATCGATCCCGCGCGGGCGTCCGTCGACGTCGCGCGGGGCAAGCCGGGCGGGGAGCGGGTGCGCTGGCTCGACGGCGACGCGCGGGACCTGCCGCCCTTGCGGGTCGACCTGGTGACGATGACCGGGAACGTCGCCCAGGCGATCGCCGGTCCGCGGGCGTGGCGTATGACATTGCGCGGCGCGCACGAGGCGCTGCGGCCCGGCGGGCGGCTTGTCTTCGAGACGCGCGATCCGGCGCGGCGCGTCTGGGAGGAGTGGGCGGAGTGGACGCGTGAGACCACGTACCGCGTGACGGACGTCCCGGGCGTTGGCCGCGTCGAGACCTGGGCCGAGCTGACGGACGTGAGCCTGCCGCTGGTGACCTTCCGGGGTACGCATGTGTTCGCTGCGGACGGGGAGGTGCTGACCTCGGAATCGACACTGCGCTTCCGTGAACGTACGGAGATCGAGCGGGACTTGCACGAGCACGGCTTCGTTGTCGAGGACGTAGGTGACGCACCCGACCGACCGGGCAGGGAGTTCGTGTTCGTGGCACGGCGCGATACCGCGAAGCCCGTACCTCCCGCATTGCCCTAGGGAGCGCGTGCATCAGAAGGACAGTTCACGGGCCACGGCGCTGAGGCTTCCCGCCCGGCACATGGCGACGAACACACGTAGATCATCCGGGGACAGTCCCAAGCTCTACCTGGTATGCGTGGAGCAATTCCCAGGATTGACTGGGGTGTTGGGGTCACAGAAGATCGTGGCAGGGCCCAGACGGCAACCCACCCGGTGCCTCGTACGGATCGGGACCGGTGAGGACGCTGTGCGGGTGCCTGCCCGCTATCCCGTTACCCGTTGTCGAAGGGACACGGACATCGTGCCTGCTCTTCCTGCCGCGACCGACCGGGCTGTCACCCTGCTGCGTGAGTTCGGTGCCGAAAGCATCGCCCACCCCGGCGGCACCCTCCTGACCCACCTGGAGCGCGTCCAGGCGCGGCTCGCGCGCTGGAAGTCCCGTCCAGCCCTCCAACTCGCCGGTCTGTGCCACGCGTTCTACGGCACGGACGGCTTTCCCACCGCACTGCTGCCGCTGGAGCGCCGTGGCGACCTTGCAGCGCTGATCGGCGCCGAGGCCGAGGCCATCGTGTACCTGTACGCCTCATGCGACCGCAAAGCCACCTACCCGGCGCTGAATCAGGCGGACGAGTGCTTCCACGACAGGTTCACCGGCCGCTCCTGCGTTCCCGGGCCCCAGTTGCGCCGGGACTTCACCGAATTGTCCGCGGCCAACGAACTCGATCTCGCCATCGTCGATTCCGCCTTCCGCGACCAGTACGGCCCTGACCTGCTCGCCCTGTTCACCAGACTCAAGGATTTGTTGAGCGCTGACGCCTGGCGTGAGTGCCGCACGGTTCTTGCCGCCCCTGCGGGTCGGTGACGACGACAACTCGCGCATCTCAAGGGGGGAAGAGGGACCAGCGCTGAGACGGTCGCCCAGCTGAACAGGTCACACGTGAACTGTTCGTGACCTGTTCGCCCGCAAGGCGTACCAGCACGATTGTTCGTACCAGCACGGCGTGTGGTTCGAGGCAGACTGCCCCGGGCCGCGGAGCCGTGGGGCGCACCGGAATCGACCGCTGGGACGCCTCGTCGCAGCGGCATGACACAGGGGGAGATAACCCATGCCCACCCGTACCTTGAGAAGCGGACTCCTTGCCGTGTTGGCGACGGCCGGGCTACTCGCCGGCGCCTCCCAGGCAGTGGCGACTCAGCCGGATTCCCCGGCGAAGGCCGCACCGCTCCAGTCTGCCGGACTGCGCTACTACAACACGGTGATCGACCAGTGGACGCACTACAGTCCCGACTGGCAGACCTCGACTCACGCGGGCACCTTGTACGCGGGCAGCAACTACTTCTACTGCTACACCTACAGCGTCACTTACACGGGCAACGGCCACACGAGCTCGGTCTGGCTCCTCACAGACGACGACACCGGACACCGCAACGTGTGGGTGAGCGACGTGAACCTCGACACGTACGGATTCCTCAACGATGTCAGGGAGCTGTCTCACTGCTAGCGGAGGGACTGCCGTGAGCCGGTACGGGTCGGCGAGGCACCTCTGCTCACCGACGCCGTCCCGGCGGAGGCTCTCAGGCCGGACGACACCTTCGGCTGTGGCATCGGCCTCGGGCCGCCGGCACAGTGAGGCAGATTCAACCGGTCCCGGTTCGCCGCTGGTTCTGTGGGATGTCGCCCACGGTGGCTATCGAGTGGGCTCTGTCAGTTCCTGGACTGTCGATCACGGCGTTCACGACCTCCGTCACGGGCCTGGATACGGAGACGACGGTCGCACCGCGGCCTTCTTGAAGTGCTCTCCTCCCTTCGCAGGCTCAGGAAGGAGATTCCTGCCTACCTTGCGGTGGCGGGCTTGACGCCACGGGTGCGTCTGACGACTGCCCTCCCGGCAGCCGGGATCGCCACGAGGCCGATCCGGTACAGGTGCAAGATGTTCCGGGCCGCGTTCCAGTCGGCGTTGCCGGACCAGCCGCAGTCGGGGTTCTTGCATACGAACGTGGCCTGGTCTTCCCGGCTGCCGGGCGTGATGAAACCGCACGCGGAGCAGCGCAGGGAGGTGTTCGGGGCGGGGACCTTGACCAGGGTTCCGCCGTGGCGGGCGGTCTTGTACGTCAGCATGGTCACGGTCCGGCCCCACGCCTCCTGGCTGATGGAGCGGTTCAGGCCGGACTTCTGTGCGACGTTCGTCCCCGGGTTCTCGATGGTTCCCCTGGCGGACTTGACCATGTTCGTGATCTGCAACTGCTCCACCACGACCGTGCCGTACTCCTTGGCGATGGCGGTGGTGGTCTTGTGCTGCCAGTCAGTCGCTCGTCGCGTGGCTCTTGCGCGGAGCTGCTTGATCTGGTCGTAGGCGCGGTGCAGCCGGTTCGAGCTGCGCTCCTTCGGCTTGCGGAAGGACTTGCGGTGCGCGGCTTGCCGCTCCAGGCGGAGCAGCTTGGCCTTCTCGTCCGGATTCAGCCACTTGTCCCGGTCGGCGGTGCCGTCCGGGAGCCGGGGCGGCCGGCCGTGGTCCTGGTGGTTGCCGTCGGACAGGGCAAGGGGAAGACTGACCCCGGCGTCGATGCCGGCCTCAGGGCCGATGTGCGGCCCAGGCTTCGACTCCAGAGTCTGGACGCGGAAGGCGATATGCCATCCGAGCCCGTCCTTGACCAGCCGTGCCCCGGTGATCCGGTTCTCCTTGCCGGCGAGCTTGCCGACCGGGAGATCCTTGGTCCACCGGAAGCGGACACGCCCCACCCTGGGAACGTTGGCCATGCCCCACCGTCGGTGCACTCGCTTGATCTGCAAGTCCCGGCCCTGCGGGATGTCCACGGACATGACGGTGCGGAAACGGGCCTTGAAGGTCGGCTCGTCCGCCCGCCCCTTCCAGCAGTTCCGCCAGGCCTGGAAGTACGTTTTCAGCACCGCCTGCGCGGCCTGCGCAGGCAGCATCGCGTACCAGTCGATCTCCTTGCGGGCCTGTCGCAACGCCTGATCCATGCGCGTCAGAGAGCGCTGACACTTCGGCGTCATCTGCCACAGGTCGTGGAGCTGATTCCACATCGCCCGTGCCGCATGGGCCTGCTCATCCATGAGCCGCGCCTGTGCAGGCGTCAGCGCCAGCCGGGCACGATGCCCGAACTGCCGCTTCTCTCACACAAGTTCGCTCATGACGATCACTCTACTACAGTTGGCTTATGTCACCACGGTGGAACCCTAATCCCGATGTTCGCACCGGACGCCACGTCGTCTACAACCTGCATGTCCACTTGGTTTTTGTCACCAAGTACCGACGCAAGGCATTCACCGACGCCATGCTGACGCGCACCGAGGAGATCATGCGCGAGGTCTGCACGGACTTCGAGGCCGACCTCAAGCAGTTCAACGGCGAGCAGGACCATGTACACCTCCTCGTGCACTACCCGCCCAAGGTCCAGCTCTCCAAGCTGGTCAACTCCCTCAAGGGCGTCTCCTCCCGCAGGCTCCGCCAGGAATACGACAGCCACGTACGCCGGTATCTGTGGGGCGGACACTTCTGGTCCGGCTCCTACTTCGCCGGATCCTGCGGCGGGGCACCGCTGACCATCGTCAAGCAGTACATCGAGAACCAGCAGCGCCCCGTGGGCTGAGGACAACACTGCGGACCCGTGCGAACGCTGCGGGTCACAGCAGTTCTGAGATGGCCTTCACCCCGCCGTAAACGGCGGAGCACTGGCCAAGATCAGAGGTAGATCGCTCGCATCCGGGGGTTCCACTCGAGGGCCGCCACGCGTTCTTCGGGATGCTGACCGAACGCGTTGTCGGTGCGGGAGGCGGGCCGTGACGGAGGGTGCCTTCGTCGATCACCAGGCACACGGCGAGGTCGAAGAGCTCGCAGAAGTCTGCCTCGATTGCCGCCGACTCGTATGGCGGAAGTTGGTTCGACGCCTGGGTCATAGAGTTCATGCGGCTGAACTGGCACGGGCTGCTCGCCCATCTGGAGTCGTTGCCGTGGCCCGACCCGTACTCGGTGCAGGTGCTCATCCAGGACGAAGAGGACGACTGCTTCGGTCTGTGGATGCTGTACGAGGGACGTCTTGTGGAAGTGTCACTGCCTCACACCGACCGCCACCTCGTCCCAGGGCACACGATCACTGGCGTCTTCACCCGGACCGACCGGCATCGTCACTCCTAGCTGCTGCCTCGGGCCGCCAGGCCGGGGCGGCGCAGGTTGCCGAGCCTCGCGGCGGGTGCGGACTCGCCAGCCCAACGAGGTCTGTTCGCGTGCTCATCGCGCGCGGCGGTGAAGTCCAAGCCGGTCGAGTCCGCCCAGGAATGCTGGCGCACGATCACCGGCTCCCGCCTCGTCGCCGTCGCCGTCGCCGTCGCCGTCGTTCGCGCGGGAGCGAGGCTTCGAGGACGGCGTTCTGGTCGAGCGCCAGGACCAAGCCGCATGAGCCCCTGCGGCGTCCCGCAGGAAGTGCCGGCCGGGCACCTGCGCCTCGCTGCCTACTTTCGCGAGTCCGTGCAGGTCATCGGCGCTGGGGAGATGGCTCTGGTCAAGAGGATCCTCACCGATCCGATCCGATCCGATCCGATCCAGGCCGGGCCACGGCCCCGGTGCGCCGCGCTGCGGCAACCGGAGTGCAGTGCCACCGTCCTCCGGCTCTGCCCGGCCGTAGGCCGAGCGTGCCTTCCCGGGTCCTCATGTGATGGTCACCGAGTGGGCCCTGGCTGCAGTGCCTGCAGCCCGTCGAGCATGGCCTGGAGGCCGGTCTCGAAGGTGTGGTCGGGCGCCGCGCCGTAGTCGGCGCTGTGGGTGTCCAGGCGGGCGCGCAGCCGGGGGAACTGTGCGGCGATCTCGCGGGCTTCGGCCTGGGCGTTGCCGAGGGCCTGTTCGGCGCTGCTGCCTTCGCGCCGCAGTTTGCGGGTGAGTGAGGCTGTCGCGGCGAGGCCGAGGGCGTTGCCGAGGACAAAGGTGAAGACGGCGGCCGCGGCCTGGTCGGCTGCGGGGCCGGCGAATCCCGCTGCTTCGTAGATGGCGAGGAGGTGGTCGTCGTGGCGGGCCTTGCCGGGGCCGAACATGAGGAGTGAGCCGAAGGCCTGCAGCAGCCACGGATGGCGGGTGAGCATCGCGTACAGGTCGCCGGCCATGATGGTGGCCGCCGCGCGCCAGCCGGCCTCGTCGGGGTCGGGCAGCGCGATTTCGTGCCACAGCTGGTCGCCGGCGAGGGCGATGAGGTTGTCCTTGCTGCCCACGTGCCAGTAGACCGCGGTGGCCGCCGAGCCGAGCCGCTGGCCCAGTGCCCGCATGCTCAGACCCTCCAGTCCTTCGGAGTCCAGCAGGGTGATGGCGGCGGTGATGATCTGTTCGCGAGTCAGCGTGCTGCGGGGCATGGATGCACGATAGCCCTCGACTTGCACGCCGTTCAAGAAGTCCCTTGCACAGTGTTCAAGTAGTTCGCTAGCCTCAACTTGTACACCGTGCAAGTCGCCGCGGCGCCCGCTGGGCGGCCGGCGCCGTGCGCGAACCACACCGTTCGAGGGGGAACCGAGATGTCACATGATTCGCTGGCGGAGTATGCCGAGGCGAGGGCCACGGAGCTCGGCATCCCGGGTGCGGCGGTGGGAGTTTGGGCGGACGGACGGGAGCTGACCGCCTGCCACGGCGTGACGAGCATCGACAACCCGCTGCCCGTCACCCCCGACACGCTGTTCGTGCTGGGCTCGGTCACCAAGACCTACACGGCGACCGCGATCATGCGCCTGGTCGAGCAGGGACGGGTCGAGCTGGACGCGCCGGTGCGCCGCTACGTTCCCGAACTCCGGCTCCCCGATGAGGACGCGGCCGCACAGATCACCATCTTGAACCTGCTCAACCACACCGCCGGGCTGGACACCCGGATGGTCTTCGACAGCGGAGACGGAGACGACGCGCTGGCCCGCGAGGTGACCAACATGGCCAAGGTCGCGCTGATCGGCCCGGTCGGCGGCCGCGCCTCCTACAGCCAGCTCGGCTACAACCTGCTCGGCCGGGTCGTCGAGAACGTCACTGGCGAGAGCTACGAGGCCGCTGTCGCCTCACTCGTCCTGGAACAGGCCGGTCTGACCGACAGCGTCTTCACCGCCGGACAGGCCATCACCCGCCGGTTCGCCGTGGGCCACAACCTCAGCGAAGGCGCGCTCAAGGTCGCCCGGACCTGGAAGGACGCGCGCGGCAACAACCCGGGGGGCGGCCTGGTGTCCTCGGTCTCCGACCAGTTGCGCTGGGCCCGGTTCCACCTCGGCGGCGGTGACCTGGCGCGGCGCATGCGGCAGCCGACGGTGGAGCTGCACGGCTCCACGCTCGGCGATGCAATCGGCCTCGGCTGGTTCCTGCGCGACGTGGACGGAGTGCGCACCGTGGGGCACGGCGGATCGAGCAACGGCCAGTTCGCCAACCTGCTGCTGGTTCCGGAGCGGGACTTCGCGGTCGTGGCGGTGTCCAACGCCGGGCCCGACAACGGGCTGGAGTTCAACCAGGCTGTGCTCCGCTGGGCGCTCGAACACTACCTTGGCGTGGTCGAGCGTGACCCGGAGCCGCTCCCGTACGACCCGCAGCGCGCCCAGGAGATCACCGGGCCCTACGAGAACGAATTCATGACGCTGGTCATCGACACCGACGGCGACACGATGACGCTTGAATGCCGGATCAAGCCGGAGATCCGCGCGGCGGCCGGCAGGGAACTGCCGGCGGACCTGCCGCCGGCCGGGCTCGGCCTGCTCCCTGGGAGCGGCGACGAGTACATCGTCACCGGCGGCGGTCTGATCGGCCAGCGCGGTTTCCTCACCCGCGATGCCTCCGGCGCCATCATCGGGGCCGACCTGGCCGGACGGTTCTTCACCCGGGTCCCGGCACCCTCCGAGTGATACCTGGGATCCTCCGAGAGCACGTCAGGCGGGGCCGGTGACAGCCTCGCCCAGGTCCGCAACATGTGACGATCATTCGGGTTGCCGCGAGCAGCAGGAGCAGGCCGAGCACTCCCCGAACGAGCAACAGCCCGCCTGGCCTCTGGCGGCGGACTGCAGCCCGCTCACGCACACTCTCCGAGGGACGGGAAAGGCGAGGCGGGTGCGCACCGGCCGCGTTCGCTGCGCACCTGATCGGGCCCAACTCCTCCTCCGCGCCTGCTGCTTCAGTTCCGGGGGTAGGGGTGATGTTGCTGTGTGGGGGCACTCGAGCGGCAACATACGCGCGCCAGGAGGTACGTCATGCTCGCTCTCGGCATCATCCTGCTTGTCGTCGGTTTCCTCACCGGCATATCGATCCTGTGGACCCTCGGTATCATTCTGGCCGTGGTCGGCGCCGCCTTCTGGATCCTGGGATCCACGGGCCACGCGGTCGCCGGCCGGCGCCACTACTGGTGACGCGGCAGCGCCCGAACACCCTGCGAGCCACGGCCGGCCAGTCGGCCCGCGAACATGGCGTGCCGTGTTGCGCGGGTCTGCCGGTGATCCGTCGGTGGCTCGGTACGCTTCGAGGCCACCCCGCGCTCCTTCAGCGAACCATCCGAGGGCCACACCGTCAGCGCCCCAGACAAGATCACCAACAGAGTCGCGGCATTGCGACTAGGGCGTGTTGCGGCTCTTCGCTTCGGCCTGGGCGATGCCTTCGGCTTCGCTGTCGGCCAGTGCGATGGCGACGCCGAACGCCTGGGTGATGTGGCCGGCGGCCGACATGACGCGTGCCGTCCCCACGACGGGGGCGATCGCGACGAGAAGGTCCTGCAACTGTTCGACCGTGAAGTCGGCCTTCATCGCGGGGTCGATGTGGGCCAGGTAGGAGATCGCCGGTGCGTCCATCGCGATGAGCGCAGCAATACGGGCAAGGATGAGCGTTCGCCCGTCCATGTGGCAGCGCTCGACGGAATCGATCGTCATAGCGGCGATCGTGTCGAGTACGGGAGTCGCGGATTCAGTAGCCATGGCTGGAGCACCTTTCGATTCTGTGGACCTGAGTCGCCGTCCGCTCGGTGCGGAATTCGGTGGTGGCGATTCAGGCGTGGGCCCGTGAGATGGCACCTTCCTCGATCGTGGATATGTCCGAGGAGGAGAGCAGAAGGGTCACGGCGACATCCGGGGCATCGGGGGTTCCTTCCATCCGCCAGGTCAGCAGACGTGCCTTGGCGAGAGATCGCAGAGCCGCCGTCAGACGGACCGGCTCCACGCCGAGTGCGTGGGCGGCAAGGTCGCGAGGGAAGCACACGGTATTGGCCTCACGCATCCGACTGGTGTCGGCCACGAGATCGACCAGGAAACCGGCGAGCAGCCGGCCCTGAGGAACGTCCCGAGCACTCGTCGCCCAGTGCAGTCCCCAACTCTCGGACGGAAGGGCTGTGTGCATCCCTGTCTCCCTTCTGACTGGGCACCTGGGCAGCAGAGCAGTGTTCGGTGCGCCCGGGGCGGAGGAGCACGATGACTCCGGCTCGCTCGGCGTCATTCGCTGATCAGTGACTGCCGGGCGTGGCGGCCTAGGTGCTACGGCTTGTACGACCGCCGTCGGTGAGAACCAGGCCTTTCGCCCGCTCGAACTCTTCCTGAGTGATGTCGCCTCGGGTACGCAATTCGGAGAGCTTGGCGAGTTCGTCGGCGCTGCTGGGCCGGTTGCCGCCTGCCGTTTCCTTGACATAGGAGTCGAACGCGTGGCGCTGCTGCCTGGTGTGTTCCATCTCGCGGCGGCCCATGCCCTTGCCGCGGGCAAGCAGGTACACGAAGACCCCGAGGAAGGGCAGCACGATCACGAAGACCGTCCAGCCGGCTTTGCCCCAACCGCTCAAAGAGTCGTCACGGAAGATATCGAAGACGATCTTGAATAGCAGGAAGATCCACATGAACCAGAGAAAGAACCACATCATGGTCCAGAAAGCACCCAGCATCGGGTAGTCGTAGGCGATGTACATCCGCGGGGTCCCCTCGTGGCTCATCCGTGTTTCCACCTGGCGCTAACAGTGCACCGTTGCAGTGCCAGCCACCTCACTCGCTACGGGTGAATTTGTGGCCGCGAGGCCAGTGGCTTCGCCGGGCGGGCGGCTACGCGCCGGAAGCGGGCGGATGCGCGTTTCGGCACACAGCATCGGTGGCAGACGAACGTGCTGCGATCTGGGGCGTTCCCGGGAGGGCATTCGCGTCCGGGCCGTGAGAGGCGCCGGAGGACGGCTGACCCTCCAGGATGGCGATGAGTTCTTCAGCCTGGGGCCATTCGCCGAATCCTGATGCCGGGTTGAGGTGGCCGACTGCGCCCAGTTGCACCAGTCGGCTGCCCCAGCCGTGGGCCAGTTCGGCGACGCGTTCGGGTGTTCCCAACGGGTCGTCGGCGCTGGCGGCGAGGATGCTGGGGAAGGGCAGCCGCGTGCGGGGCACGGGGGTCCAGCCGTGCCCCGCCAGTTCGGCAGGGGTGGGGTAGCCGTCCGGCAGCGGTGTCTCGAGGTCCGCCGGTGTGGCGAGCAGCGCGCCGCGTACATCGGCGCGGTGGCGGGCGGCCCAGTGCACCGTGGTGATGGCGCCGGCGCTGTGGGCGACCAGCAGGACCGGCCCGTCCAGGGGCGCCAGCGTTGCTGCCAGGTGGGCGATGTGAGCGTCCAGGCGGAGCCGTTCCCCGGCCAACGGTGCAACGGTACGGACGGCTCGTCCGGCCTCGGCGAGACGTTGGGCCAGCACGGTCTGCCAGTGGTTCGCGATGTGGTCGCGCAGACCGGGGACGATGACCACGGTGGGTTCCACGGTGGCGCTCATGAGGGGACCTGCGAGGGGTGCATGGTCTCCGCCTTCGTGGACAGGTCGGCCAGGCGGTGGAGGTCGCGTTCGTACCAGTGCCGGCCGACCAGGAAGGCCAGTGTGGCAAGGACCGCGACGAGGGGCACGAGGCGCAGGGCGCCCAGCAGGCCGAAGCGGTCCGCGAGTGCGCCCGTGACGGCGGGGCCGGGGGCCAGTCCGAGCAGGCTGTTGGCCAGGGTGAGGGTGGCGAACGCGGTGGCCGCGATGGAGGCGGGGGTCAGGTTCGCCACCATGGCCGCCGCGGGTCCGGCGGAGCCGGCCGACAGCAGGCAGCCGACGGCCAGAGCAAGCAACTGGGCTGGTCCGCTGGGCAGTTGGAAGGCGAGGGTCAGCAGGAGGAGTGCGCCGAGGCTGCAGCCTGCCGCGACGGCCCATTTGCGGATGGGGGCGGTGGAGCTGATGCGGTCGGAGGCCACGCCGCCGAATATCATCCCCAGGCCGATGATCATGGCGAAGGCACCGGCGGCTCCGCCCGCTTTGGCCGGGGCCATGTGGTAGTAGCGGTTGAAGAAGCTGGGCAGCCAGGACAACAGCGCGCCGGCGATGAACAGTTGCAGTCCGCTGCCGACGTAGGCGCTGATGACCGAGACGGACGAGAAGAGGCGGGGCAGGTGAGTGCGCAGCCGCCCGTGTGCTTCCGCGTCGTCGCTGCCGGAGGGGCGTCCGTGGGGCGCCAGTCTGCTCTCCTTGACGACGACCCCGTACACGGCGGCGAGCACCAGGCCGAAGATCCCCATCGCGGCGAACGCCCAGCGCCAGCCGGCCGACTGGGCCACCGCGCCGCCGAGGGCCACGCCCAGCACCGAACCGAAGGCGCCGCCGGCGATGAAGGCGCCGGAGAGGGTGGCCCGCAGGGTGATGGGGAAGATGCTGAGGACCACGGCGATGCCGACGCTGCCGTAGGCGGCCTCGCCGATGCCGACGAAGAGGCGGCCGACGAACATCTCGCCGTAACTCGCCGACACGGCACACCCCAGGGTGGCCAGGCTCCACAGCGTGGCGGCCAGCAGCAGACTGCGGACCCGTCCCCACCGGTCGGCCATGAGGGACATGGGGAAGGTGAGCACGCCGACCGCCAGGGCCACGATGCCGCTGAGCGAGCCCAACGCGGCGTCGGACAGCAGCCATTCGGCCTTCAGCATCGGGAAGACGGCGTTGAGGACTTGACGGGACATGTAGTCGGACAGCAGCAGGCCGAAGCCGAGGGCGAAAACCGTCCAGGCATAGCCTTTGGACACGGGCCACTGTGATGCGGACGATGCCGGGGTCGTGGACTGCGCAGTGGTGTGAAACTTCATTGTCATCACCTCGACTGCTTGAAGGGGAAGGTCAGAACGGCCTGTCGCCGACGATTCCGGCGCGCTCCATCTTGCGGACGGCGGGCCAGTAGTCCTGGACGGCGTAGTGCTGGGTGGAGCGGTTGTCCCAGATGGCCACGCTGTTGGGAGTCCAACGCCAGCGCACCTGGTACTCGGGGATCGCCGCCTGGCTGATCAGATAGGTGAGCAGATGGCTCGCGCCGGGTGCGTAGTCCTGACCGAAACGCACGTTCTCGGGCGTGTGGTAGTTGACGAAGTGCGTCGTGAACGCGTTGACGAAGAGGATCTCCTCGCCCGTCTCGGGGTGGGTCCGCACGACAGGGTGTTCGGCGTCGGGGAACCGCTCCTTCAGCGCGTGCCGCTGCTCTTCAGGCATGACGGCGCCGAAGGTGGCCTCGATGCCGTGCCGGGCACGCAGCCCGCCGATCCGGGTCTTGATGTCCTCGGGGAGCCGGCGGTAGGCCTCGACCATGTTCACCCAGATCGTGTCGCCGCCGACCGGGGGCGATTCGACGCAGCGCAGTACGGCGCCCATCGAGGGGGTCACGCGCCATGTGCCGTCGGTGTGCAAGGCGTTCTCGTAGTGCTCCGGCGGGCTGTCAAGCTCCTTGTAGATCCGGACCAGTCCGGGATGGTCCGGGTCGCTGCCGGCTACGGGATGGTCCTCCAGTGCGCCGAAGCGCGCGGCGAAGGCGACGTGGTCGGCACGTGAGATGTCTTGGTCCCGCAGGAAGAGGACCTTGTGCGTCAGCAGCAGGCTTTTGATCTCGGCGAAGAGGTCGTCGTCACGGGCCGCGTCGGCCAGGCTCACACCGCTGAGCTCGGCTCCGATGGTGCAGGTAAGCGGCTCGGCCTTGACGGTGGTCCGGTGCACGAGCGCCGGGGTCTGCGGCGAGGACGAGAGGGTGTCTGGCATGGGTGCTCACTCCCTGGGTGGAACGAGGTGTGCCCTCTTCACAGGACGAAGACGGAGGATCCGGTGGTCCGGCCGGCTTCCAGGTCGCGGTGCGCCTGCTCCGCGTCCTCGAGGGCGTAGCGCTGATTGATTTCGATCTTGATGCGCCCGGCGGCGACGTGCTGGAACAGCTCGCCGGCGAGCGCGGCGCGCTCGGCGGGGTCTGAGATGTAGTCGGCCAGGGCAGGGCGGGTGACGAACACCGAGCCCTGCAGGGCGAGTTGCATCGCGTCGATCGGCGGGACGGGCCCGGAGGCGGTGCCGAAGCACACCAGGAGCCCGCGGCGGGCCAGTGAGGCCACGGAGCCCGCGAAGGTGTCCTTGCCCACGCTGTCGAACACGACCGGGACACCCACGCCGTCGGTCAGCTCGCGGACCCGGTCGGCCACGTTCTCGCGCCGGTAGCGGATGACGTGCTCGCATCCGTGTGCTCGGGCGATGTCAGCCTTCTCCTCGCTGGACACCGTTCCGATCACACGGATGCCGAGCAGTGCGGCCCACTGGCTCACGATCAGGCCCACCCCGCCCGCCGCGGCGTGCAGCAGCACGGTGTCGCCGGGCTTGAGCGGATGGATCCTGCGCAGCAGATAGGCCGCGGTCAGGCCGCGCATGGTCATCGCGGCCGCCGTCTCGCAGCTGATCTCGGGGGGCAGTCCGATCAGGTGCGAGGCGGGCATGACCCGCTCCGTGCTGTAAGCACCCAGCGGACTTCCGGTGTACGTCACCCGGTCGCCCTCGGCGACGTCGGTGACACCTTCGCCCACCGCCTCCACCACGCCCGCGGCCTCGACGCCGATGCCGTCGGGCAGTCGGACCGGATAGAGGCCGGTGCGGAAGTAGGTGTCGGCGAAATTGAGGCCGACGGCCTGGTGCCGGATACGCACCTCACCGGGGCCGGGATCGCCGACGGTGACCTCCTCCGACTTCAGGACGTCGGGACCACCGGTTTCGTAGAAGCGGACGGCGTGTGCCACAGAGTGCTCCGAAGGATTCGCGCGGGTGGGTGGTGCCTTGCGTGCGGGACGGCCCCGCACGCCGGCGTGGATCAGGCCTTGGCGCCGCGCAGCATGAAACCGCGCTGTCCCGGCCGGCGGTTGGGAACCATGCCGAGCCGGGCGAGAGTCTCCTCGGCGTCGGCGTAGTACTCGCCGATCTTGTAGATCCGCTTGGCGTCGGCGCCGGTGGCGATGTCGCGGCCGAGGGCCTCGGAGATCTTCACCATCTGCTCGACCTGGGCCACGGAGGACATCCGCTCGCCCTTGGCGCGCCAGAGGTTGTCCTCGTTGCCGACGCGCACGTGCTGCCCGAGTGCGATGGCGACGGCGTTCATCGGCGCCACGGCGCGCATGGAGCTCTCGATGGTGAGAACAGCGCCGTCCGGGACGCGGCGGATGAACTCGATCAGGTCGGCGGGGTGCCGGCCGGCGAAGCCGCCACCGATGGCAACGTAGTTGAGGATCAGCGGTCCGGTGTAGATGCCCGCGCGGATCAGTCGCTCCACCGTCTCCAGCTGGGCCAGGTGGGCGAGTTGGAAGTGCGGCTGGATGCCGTTCGCGTGCAGCCGCTCGAGGTGCTCCAGGTAGAAGTCCGGGCCGGCCTCGACGACCATGTCGCGGTAGGCCCGGTAGTAGTCCGGCTTCGCGATGGACGTGCCCTGGAGGTCGTCGTCGTTCATGATCTCGACGATGTTCATCTGGCTGGTGTTGATCGCGATCGTCACCTGGTCCGGCGCCGGGGTGAGTTCGGCGAGCAGGTGGCGGGTGTCGTAGGCGAGCCACTTGGCGTCGCCGCCCTCGCCCTCCGGGGCGAAGGAGATCGAACCGCCGATCTGAAGCACCATGTTGGGCACTGTCTCGCGCAGCCGCCCGAGCAGTTCGTTGAACATGGACATCCGCTTGGAGCCCTTGCCGTCGAGCTCACGGACGTGGATGTGGAGCACCGTCGCCCCGGCGTTGTAGCAGTCGACAGCCGCCTGCACGTGCTGGTCCATGGTCAGGGGCAGGTCGTCCGCGTCCCCGGGAAGCCACTCGGGGCCGTACGGCGCGGCCTGGATCACCAACTTCTCCTGGTTCTCCGGGAAGAGCGAGTCGTCGTGGAAATGCACGGGGCTTCTCCTTGGCGTAGAGGTGATCGCGTCACGGATCAGGCGGCGGACGCGACGACTGGCCTGCGGCGGCGATGGCCACAACCGGCTCAGTTGCGGGCCGCAAGCCGGAAGGAGAGCTCTCAGGGGAGCTGAAGAGCGCTCCTTCCGGAGGCCGACCGCCTGCGCGGTGGTGCCAAGGTAGGGTGGGCGGCACGCCGCTGCTTTGCGTGTGGGGACACGTGACTTGCCGATCGGGGACATGCTGGTGGACATCGCGGACACATGACCGGCCCCGCTCCTGTCACAGCAGGCGTATGCCCTTCCGCTTCAGTTGCCGCGGGGAACTTGCGGGCCGCCCCGCATCTTGCGCCACTCCCGCGGGCCGGTGCCGAAGTGCTCGTTGAACCAGCGGGAGAACGCGCTGAGGGACGAGAATCCCAGCAGCGTGGACACCTCGGTCAGGGAACGGTTGGGGTTGGCGACGAACTGCTCCGCGAGCGCCGTGCGGGTCGATTGGAGCAGTGAGGAGAATGTCTCTCCGGAGCGGGCCAGATGGCGGTGAACGGTGCGCCGGTCCACCTCGAGGCTGCGTGCGATCTGCTCGATGGAGCAGCGCCCGGTCGGCAGCAGCGCCTCGATGAGGTCGCGCACGCGGTCCACCTCGGATGCCGTGCCGGCGGACGCGATGGGCTCGAAGTACTGCCGGGTATAACTGCGCAGTTGGGCGTCGGCCATGGCATTGGGGGCGTCCAGGTCGGCGGCGTAGAAGACGATGCCGTTGAAGTCGCGGTCGAACTCCACGACAGGCCCGAACAGGCGACGGTGGCCTGCGGTGTCCCGCGGCGCCGGGTGGCCGAAGCAGACCGCCGAGGGACGCCAGTGCGGGCCGAGGAATCCGCTCAGCACGCGGTGGAAGGCGCCCACGGCGAGTTCCGTGCCCTGCCGGGCCGGCTGCGGTTCGCCCAGCCGGAGGTCCACCTTGAGGGTGGCCACCCCGTTGCCTTCCGACAGCCGTGCATGCAGGACCTCGTTGTAGGTGTGCTGATGGCGGATCAACAGGGCCAGGGCACTGCGCACATCGGGCTCTTCACGGACCAGCAGACTGATGGGGCCGAGGTTGGAAAAGCGTCGCCGCTCGGTCAGCAGCAGACCGAAGTCCTCCCGCCCGCAGGCGGCGGCCGACGACTCCAGCAGGCGGACCACCGCCGTGCCAGAGATCCACCGGTCCTGCACGGCGAGGTCCGCGGTGTCCAAGCCCACGGCCTTCATCAGGGCACGGGGGTCGAGCCCGAGAGATCGGCTCAGCTCGACATAACCGTTGAGGGCCGCGGTACGGGCAAGGGGCCTCATGGGCACGCTCCGAGGGGAATGAGTCCCCAGAAGTTAAGTTCTTCGTCCCGGTACGTCAAGCACGCCGGGGTCGTGGTCCGTAGCATCCCCGTTCAGCACGGCCCGTGCGGCGGAGCGGCGGCCGTTCCGCCGCCCGGCCCCGCACAGCCGGAAACAACTGCCCGGCTCGCCAGACCTCCCGGAGGAGACCATGGCTGAGACCCCACATGCACCGACGGTGCCGGCCGAACCGTTCACGGGCCTCGCCCTGTGGTACGGACCCGACCTGGCGGGCCGCGACGACTGGATCCTCCAGCTGTCGGCCGAGAACCGTGACGAATTGCGTGCGGCGGCGCACACCGCCCGCACTCGCGCCGCCCCCCTGCTGCGCATGACGATCGCCGACTTCCCGCTGGCCACGCTCGCCACCGAGCTGGAACGCGCTGCGAAAACCCTCTCCGAGGGGCGGGGTTTCCTACTGATCAAGGGCGTCCCGGAAGATCTGCTCGCACAGGCCGAAGCGGCCACCGTCCTACGCGGCATCGGCCAGTACCTCGGCAGGCCCGTCCCGCAGACCGCCGGCGGCCATACCCTCTGCCACATCCGGGACGTCGGCCCGCCGCAACGGGAGGACCCGGCACCGCCGGCGTGCCTGACCCGCGCCGTGGTGCCGTTGCACACCTCCGAGTCCGACCTGCTCGGCCTGCTGTGCCTTCGACCGGCCCGCTCAGGCGGCCGAACACTGCTTGCCAGCGCCGCTGCCGTGCACAACGCCGTGCTCGGCACCCGCCCACATCTCGCCGCGCGCCTGTACGGCACCCACCCCTTCGACCGCCGGCAGGAGCAGGCGCCCGGCGACGGGTCCTTCCTGGCCTCCCCACTCGTCACCCGGCACGGCGACCGGCCCAGCATGCGGTACGACCGTGCCCGCCTCGATGTCGGTGCACGCGCCGCCTGGGACGGCGCCCTGGTCGCCGACACGGAGCTGTACGACGTCATCGACACGACAGCCGCCTCACCCGCCGTCCGGCTCGATCTGGATCTCGAGCCCGGTGATCTGCTGCTGCTCGACAATCACGTGGTGCTGCACGGCCGCTCGGCGTACGAGGACTTCGACGCAGTGGAGCAGAAGCGCCACCTGCTGCGCCTGTGGCTGGCCCGCCCCGGCGAGACCGGCCTGGCCGCCCAGGCAGCCGGAGCACACGTCCGCCCGACGACACGCACTGGAGTCACTCCACGCGATGTCGTCCGCCCCCGGAGCCTGCGCACGTCAGGTTCGGGGTGTGTGTCGCTGCGCGCCCACCGAGACGAATCGAGGACACCACGGTCATGACCAATCTCGCCACCCTCCTGGTGAACTCCGCGGCTGCGCACAACGCGCGCATCGCCGTGCGGCACGACGACACGGCCCTGACGTACGAGCAACTCGACGAGGCAAGTGCCCGGCTCGCCGACGCACTGCGGGACCGGGGCGTCCAACCGGGTGACGCGGTCGCGATGACCATGCCCAATGTGCCGCTCTTCCCGGTCGCGTACTACGGCATCCTCCGGTCCGGCGGCGTGGTCGTGCCGATGAATCCGCTGCTCAAGGCCCGTGAGGCAGCCTTCGTGCTGCGCGACTCGGGAGCCCGGATGGCACTGGCCCACCCGATGTGCGCTGAGGAGATCGCGAAGGCGGCCGCCGAGACCGGAGCCACGTGCCTGGCCACGGATTCCGACACCTTCCACACGCTGCTGCGCGCTGCCCAGCCCCTGGCCGGCGTTGTCGAACGGGCCGACGACGACACCGCTGTCATCTTGTACACCTCAGGTACGACGGGCACGCCCAAGGGGGCTGAACTCACCCACCGCAACCTGCTGACCAACACCGCAGCCACCGCGCAGACCCTGCTTCTGCTCGGTCCGGAGGATGTCCTCTTCGGGGGGCTGCCTCTGTTCCACGCCTTCGGGCAGACCTGTGCCATGAACGCCTCCGTGGCCGTCGGCGCGACGCTCACGTTGCTGCCCCGGTTCAATGCGGAGCAGGCTCTGGATGTGATGCGCAGAGACGGGGTGACCGTCTTTCTCGGCGTGCCGACGATGTACTCCGCGCTTTTGCAGGCCCGCCGGCCCGACGGGCATGACGTCTCCCGGCTGCGGCTCGCCGTCTCGGGCGGTGCCGCCCTGCCGGTCGAGGTGCTGCACGACTTCGAGCGGACCCTCGGGGCGACCGTGCTTGAAGGCTACGGCCTGTCGGAGACCTCTCCGGTGGCCTCCTTCAACCATCCAGACCGTTCGCGCAAAGCCGGCTCGATCGGCACTCCGGTGCGGGGCGTCGAGATGAAACTCGTCGCCGACGACGGGACCCCCGCGGAGCCCGGCGCGGTGGGGGAGATCGCGGTACGCGGCGAGAACGTGATGAAGGGCTACTTCAACAATCCCGATGCCAGCGCCTGCGCTCTCCGGGACGGCTGGTTCTACACCGGCGACCTGGCACGCGTCGACGAGGACGGCTTCTACTACATCGTGGACCGGAAGAAGGACCTGATCATCCGGGGCGGCTACAACGTCTACCCGCGCGAGATCGAGGAGGTCCTCTACGGGCATCCCGCGGTCGCCGAGGCCGCCGTCGTGGGAGTTCCGGAGCCGCTGCACGGCGAGGAAGTCGCTGCGGTCGTCGTGCTGAGGACGGGCGAGGAGGCGACGTCGCAGGAGATCCGGGACTACGTCAAGGAACGTGTCGCGGCCTACAAGTATCCGCGCATCGTCACTCTCGCCACCGAACTGCCCAAAGGCCCCACCGGCAAGATCCTCAAGCGGGAGATCATCGTCCCGCCGGCGCCGGCGCCGGTCCGCTCGTGAACCTCACGCCTGGGCTGGTTGCCAGCCATGCGGTGACGGCCGCGATGAGGATCAGCGTGATGTTGAGGGCGATCCGGTGATCCCCGATGCGCAGGTGGACCGCGGTGGCGCCGATCTGCAGCATCACGAAGGCGGTGGTCGCTGGGGGGCCAGCCAGGGGGCGATGCCAGTCAGCGGCGGGAGGCGCAGCCCGATCGCGCCGAGCACTTCGAGCCGTCCGATGACCCTGACGGCGGTAGGGGAGCGCGGTCGACCCAGGCCGTCACGCCGCCACTCGCCAGGTCATCGGCGAGACCAAATCTGCAGTGCGCAGCCGCTGCCGTAACCCTCATTGCGAAGACGGCCGGCCGAGCGAAGCCCATCCCGGAGGTACGTCGGGACACCCTGGGGGCGTACCGCCGCCAGGACCGTCCCTGTCAGGCGACCAGATCGGCGATGCTCCGGGCCGTCAGCCAGAGACCGAGGAGCAGGGAAAGCGTGACGATCAGCTGTTCCTGGTGCTGCTCCAGCCAGCTCCGCAGGGCGTTCAACCGGGCGTTCGCGACGGCGGGCGCCCGCACCGCGTAGATCTCCATGACGATGAGGCTGAGTGTGGCCAGCAGACAGTAACCGGTCAGTGCGAGCCAGTCGGTGAGGGTGGAGAGGTCCGCGTCGACGGCGGTCGCGGCGCCGGCACCGACCAGTGCCCAGGGCTGCAGCAGCCATGCCAGACCGGCTGCCGCGGCCGGAGAGGCCTTGTCGATCAGGGAGGTCCAGCGTGGCGGACCGTGCGGGCCGGGTGGTCGTCGATGCCGGTATGCGCTGTACAGCACCAGTATCAGGCCGATGGCCAGTTTCACGTCGATCACGGCAGTCGAGGGCACGCTGTGACGCGCCGGGGGCTGACCACCGGTCAGCAGCACCACACAGGCGATCACTGCAATCAGGTTGGCCAGCCACGACAACAGGAACGCCAGGCCCTGGCGAACGCCGCGCCGCGAGGAGAGCAGCAGGATGAAGGCGCTGTTGTGCAAAGGCCCCAGGGTGATGGCCGTAGCGATCACAACCAGGTCGAGGACCATCGGATCAGTCGCTCCTGGATGTCGGGGCCGTCTGCCACCTGTGGAGGGGCGGAACGGTCGGCAAAGTGAGGCGGTGCTGCTGCGGTGCCGTATCCCGACTCTGCAGTCGACGGCCCGGCCGGTCAAGCCGGCCACGCCTGTATGGCCGCACCGGCTGCCCGGAGGGCTCCCGAACGAGGCCGGCCTGGCCTGGCCCGTGCCGGGGGCGATGTGCGGTTCGCCGCTGACGTCGGTGGATGTGGTGACCGACGCACCATGGCGCTGTCGGCACCGCCGTGCGGTGATGCGTGTGACGCGTTCGTCGGGGTGAGGCACAGCTCGACCTTGTTACGTGCCGCCCGCCGGTGGTCGTTGCGCCTTTGTGGGCGGTGAGGTTGCCGAGGATGACGTAGGGGCGCCGTCAGGGCGGGCGGCCCGGATGCTCTTGAGGGCGATGCGGTTGTGGTTGACGCCCTTGTGGCGCCGGTTGACGCCCCAGAGGGTGTCGGTGCCGACGAGTAGCAGCCATGGAGGCAGCGCACGGCTTGGGTGCGGTGGAAGGTGGCCGGGAGCCGGTCGGGCCGTCCGGACCTCGCCGCGCAGGAACCCGCGGTCGGACGGATGCCGAGCGGACCGAACTCATCGAGGGCGAAGGTACGGTCCGGGTGCTCATGGATCACGTACTCGATTCGTTTCAGCTTGGCGTCCTTGTCCGGATCGGTGGACTCTTTCCGGGTTCCCGCCGGCCGAGGCCAGCCCGATCAACTTCTTCTCCATCGGGCCGGTCTGCCCTGGAATGAGAACGGGGCTGCCCGCTCGGAGTTGATCGAGTGGCGAGGCGGCGGAGCGGACGATTGGGGTTCCTGACGTAGGGCCCGCGTGTGGATTCGGCAAGGCAAGAACAACGTCCCCTACGTCGGGGCGTTATGGCCGGGGGCCGGGGACCGGCTGGCCCTAGGGCTGCTTCGCCGGCAGGGGGCAGGGTGAGATGAGTAACCTGCGGGAGGTCGCCATGACGACCATGGACTCCCAGGCCCGTGACCTGGTGCAGATGTTTTTCGCGCAATGTGAGCCGATTGTTGCCGACGCTCGGGCACAGTGGCGCACGACGGGTGAGCTGGACCGGATCACCGTCAGCCAGTTGCGGTTGTGGGCGGTGGACCGCGCGGTGTACGGCGCCCATGCCCCCTATGGGGCGGGTCGGTCCCGTGAAGTGCAGGAGTGGCAGGTCCTCGACCGCTGGCTGGCCGACAACGACCATCGGGATCTCGGGCAGTAGGCGGCCGGCCGGTGGTGGAGCGCGCGGCCCGTTCTGCCCTGAGCCGCGGGCTGCAATCGCGCAATCGCGGACGTACGGCAGGTATCTCCGTCTTGGGCATTGGTGCCGTGAGACGGGAGCCCGTGAGGGGATTGTCTGGCAGCTCCGGTGGTGGTTGCCGGCTCGTGGGAGCCAGCCGGCAGCCGTGCGTCCGTCGCCCACCGCACCTGTGGCGACGGACGTATCAGCGCTTCGGACCGGCCTCCCGCAGGGCTGGTCGTGCTCATTGCCCTGTGCCACCGGCCCTGCCTACCGGACAGGGAAGGGCGCACTGGATCGGCCGGCTGCCGTGGGGCGGCATGTCGATGCAGTGCTGCGGCAATAGGGTTCGCCCTGTGCTCACTTGGAATGCGACGGAGGCGGGTCGCCAGTGCCGAGACGGCGTTCGAGGCGACTGTTCGACGGGGAGGCCCGACCACTTCTCGCGGTCCCTGATCACTCGGTGCGCAGCCTCGGTGGGCTGCTCCTCCGTGTCCTGTGGGTCCTCCCCGTCCCTGTCATTCCACCGTTTCCGCATCGGTTCCACGAGGGCCGTAGGGCCCCGATGTGACTGCCCGAGGCCCTTGACGGGCGCGGCTGCCGCGGACTCGTCCGCCCTCCTGAAGCCTTGCCTTTGCCGTCCGGTACGGGCCACTGCCCAGCCGTGCGCTGCGTTGCTGATCCAGCCGTCGCCCGGTGGGGCGATCCCGTGCCGACAGCGGCATCACTTACTGCAGCGTGATCTCCTGGCCGATTGATCGCTCGCGGGCGGAGGCGAGAACCAGGGCCGTGGCCGCGGCGTCCTGTACTGCCACGCCGACCGACTTGTAGAGGGTGATCTGGTCCGGCGTGGTGCGTCCCGGTTTGC
>NZ_JBITHF010000013.1:0-260404 GCF_044457745.1 Streptomyces sp. NPDC050534 | reverse complement strand
GTACCCACCGGCGTGAAGTTCTTCAACTGGATCGGCACCATGTGGAAGGGGTCACTGAGCTTCGAGACCCCGATGCTCTGGGCGACCGGCTTCCTGATCACCTTCACCTTCGGTGGTCTGACCGGTGTCATCCTGGCCTCGCCGCCGCTGGACTTCCACGTCTCCGACTCGTACTTCGTGGTGGCGCACTTCCACTACGTCGTCTTCGGCACCGTGGTGTTCGCGATGTTCTCCGGCTTCCACTTCTGGTGGCCGAAGATGACCGGCAAGATGCTCGACGAGCGCCTGGGCAAGATGACGTTCTGGATGCTGTTCGTCGGCTTCCACGGCACCTTCCTGGTCCAGCACTGGCTGGGCGTGGAGGGCATGCCCCGGCGTTACGCGGACTACCTCGCGGCCGACGGCTTCACCGCCCTGAACACGGTCTCGACGATCTCCTCGTTCCTGCTCGGTCTGTCGATCCTGCCGTTCCTCTACAACGTGTGGAAGACGGCGAAGTACGGCAAGAAGGTCGAGGTCGACGACCCGTGGGGCTACGGCCGCTCCCTGGAGTGGGCGACGTCCTGCCCGCCGCCGCGGCACAACTTCCTCACCCTGCCGCGGATCCGCAGCGAATCCCCGGCGTTCGACCTGCACCACCCTGAGATCGCCGCTCTCGACCAGCTCGAGAACGCGCCGCACGGTGACCACGCTCTGGCTGGTGGCAAGGAGGCCGGGAAGTGAAGATCCAGGGCAAGATGTTCATGTGGCTGAGCTTCTTCCTCCTCGTCATGGCGGTCGTCTATGGCGTGTGGTCGAAGGAGCCGGCCGGTACCACCGCGCTCTTCCTGGCGTTCGGCCTGAGCATCATGGTCGGCTTCTACCTGGGCTTCACCGCCCGGCGGGTCGACGCGGGTGCCATGGACAACCGGGAGGCGGACGTCGCGGACGACGCCGGCGAGGTCGGGTTCTTCAGCCCGCACAGCTGGCAGCCGCTCGCCCTCGGTTTCGGTGGCGCGCTGGCCTTCCTGTCGATCGCGATCGGCTGGTGGCTGCTCTACTTCTCGGCGCCGATCATCATGGTCGGCCTGTACGGCTGGGTCTTCGAGTACTACCGCGGTGAGAACCGCACCCAGTAGCACGCGCCGAGCGCACCAGAGCCCGGACACTCCGTCAGGAGCGTCCGGGCTCCTGCTTTTGCCGCAATTACGTTCCCTCGAACGAGTTACCCGGCGCGCCGTACTTGACGGATCTCCATAGCGTCGGAGGCATGAACCACTCTCCGCGCACCCGCACCGTTGCCGGCTGCACGCTGCTGGTGATCGCCCTTGGCGCGGGCGGCACCGCTTGCAGCAGCGGCGGCAGCCCGCTGACCGACAAGCCGTACGACGCGACGGACCAGATCTCCTTCAACGGCCTCTCCGAGGACGGCAGCAAGGCGGATCCCGACAAGCCCCTGGAAGTCACGGCCCACGACGACGACCGGATCACGGACGTCACCGCCACGGACGCCACAGGCCGCTCTGTGACGGGCGAACTCTCCACCGACGGCTCCCGGTGGCACAGCACCTCCCCGCTCGCCGCGAACGCCCACTACACGGTGCAGGTGAGCACGGAGGACGAGGACGGGGCGCCGGGGCGCAAGGTCCTCTCCTTCGACACCACCAAGCCCACCACCAAGAAGCGACTGAGCGTGACGTTCGGGCCCAAGTCGGGCACGTACGGCGTCGGTCAGCCGATCACCGCCGAACTGGACAAGCCCGTCAAGGACAAGGCGCAGCGGGCCCTGGTCGAGCGGGCGTTGCGGGTGGACTCCGTGCCCGCCGTGCAGGGCGCCTGGCACTGGGTTGACGACAAGGAACTCCACTACCGCCCCAAGGAGTACTGGCCCGCCCACGCCACCGTCCAGGTGCACAGCAACCTCGACGGCGTCAAGGTCGGCGACCGCCTGTGGGGTGCGAAGAGCAAGCCGCTGAAGCTCACCATCGGGGACAGCATCGTCGCCGTCACGGACGCGGCCTCGCACTCGCTGACGGTCTACAAGAACGGCGAGGACATCAACGAGATCCCCGTCACCACCGGCAAGCCCGGCTTCGAGACCCGCAACGGCGTCAAGGTCGTGCTGGGCAAGGAGTACTTCGTACGCATGCGCAGTACCACCGTCGGCATCGCCGCGGGCAGTTCGGACTCCTACGACCTGCCCGTCTACTACGCGACCCGGCTGACCTGGAGCGGCGAGTACGTCCACGCCGCCCCCTGGTCCGTCGGCTCACAGGGCTACGCCAACGTCAGCCACGGCTGCACCGGCATGAGCACCAGCAACGCCGAGTGGTTCTTCAACACCGTCCACGAGGGCGACGTGGTGAAGGTCGTCAACTCCGACGGCGACACCATGGAGCCCTTCGGCAACGGCTTCGGGGACTGGAACCTCTCCTGGAAGAACTGGCGCACGGGCAGCGCGCTGGTCGCCGGCACCCCGGACGCCCCCACCCCGGCGGAGCAGGCGAGGCTGCGGCCAGAGAGCGTGTGAGCCCGCGTGCGGGCAGCCGCCCCCGGGACGGCTGCCCCGAGCGGCTAGGCGCTCTGCTGAAGGCTCTTGCGCCGCAGGAGCGAGGCCAGCGCGGAGGCGAACTCCACCGGGTCCACCGGCAGCGTCACAGCCGCGTCCGCGCGGCTCCAGGTCGCCAGCCACGCGTCCTGCGGCCGGCCGATCAGCAGCAGCACCGGCGGGCAGTTGAACACCTCGTCCTTGATCTGCCGGCAGACACCCATGCCCCCCATGGGCACGGACTCGCCGTCCAGGACGCAGACGTCGATCCCGCCCTTGTCCAGCTCCGTCACGACGGCCGCGGGCGTCGCGCACTCCACGAACTCGACCACGGGAACGTCGGGAGCGGGCCTTCGCCCGGTGGCCAACCGGACCTGTTCGCGGGTGTTGGAGTCGTCGCTGTAGACCAGCACCGTGGCGGTCGGCTGCATTGTTCCTCCGAGACGTCAGCGTCGTACGGGAAGGCCCGTTGCGGCGGATGTTACTCCGTTCAACACCACGTCAACACTGGTATGGACGGCAGCAACACTCCGAACGGCACCCCCCGGAGTGAGGGCGGGATAAGCGACCGACATAATGTCGGACGTGGCGACAGCAACGACAGTAGATACCGGGCACGCGCACCCGTCGGTCAACCGGCCGAACCTCACCAGCGTCGGAACCATCATCTGGCTGAGTTCCGAGCTGATGTTCTTCGCGGCCCTCTTCGCGATGTACTTCACCCTGCGATCGGTGACCGGTCCGGATCACTGGAAGGAGATGGCGAGCCATCTCAACCTTCCGTTCTCCGCGACCAACACCACGATCCTGGTGCTCTCCTCCCTCACCTGCCAGCTCGGCGTCTTCGCCGCCGAGCGCGGGGACGTGAAGAAGCTCCGGGGCTGGTTCATCGTCACCTTCGTGATGGGTGCGATCTTCATCGGCGGTCAGATCTTCGAGTACACGGAGCTGGTGAAGAAGGACGGGCTCTCCCTGTCCTCCGACCCGTACGGCTCGGTGTTCTACCTGACCACCGGGTTCCACGGCATGCACGTGACGGGCGGCCTCATCGCCTTCCTGTTCGTCCTCGGCCGTACGTACGCGGCCAAGAGGTTCACCCACGAGCAGGCGACCGCGGCCATCGTCGTGTCCTACTACTGGCACTTCGTCGATGTCGTGTGGATCGGCCTCTTCGCCACGATCTACCTGATCAAGTAGCCGGGCCCGTCCCGCGCGTGCGCCGTAGGGCGCACACCACACAAGCATCGACGCAGAAGATCCTGACACCGGGGTAATCCGTGAAAAAGCTCTCCGCACGACGACGCCATCCGATGGCGGCGCTCGTCGTCCTACTCCTCGCGCTGGCATGCACCGGGGGGCTGTACGCCGTGTTCGCGCCCGCGAGCAAGGCGCAGGCCGACGTAGCTGCCCAGTCTCTCGCCATCGACGAGGGCAAGAAGCTCTTCTCCGTCGGCTGCGCTTCCTGCCACGGAACCGGCGGTCAGGGCACCTCCGACGGTCCGAGCCTCGTGGGCGTGGGCAGCGCGGCCGTCGACTTCCAGGTCGGCACCGGCCGTATGCCGGCCCAGCAGCCGGGCGCGCAGGTCCCGAAGAAGAAGGTCGTCTACACACAGGGCGAGATCGACCAGCTCGCGGCGTACGTCGCCTCGCTGGGCGCCGGCCCGACCGTGCCGACCAAGGACCAGTACGGCCCCGAGGGTGCCGACATCGCCAAGGGCGGTGAACTGTTCCGCACCAACTGCGCGCAGTGCCACAACTTCACCGGCAAGGGCGGTGCGCTGACCCACGGCAAATTCGCGCCGGACCTCAACGGTGTCGACCCGAAGCACATCTACGAGGCCATGCAGACCGGCCCGCAGAACATGCCTTCGTTCCCCGACACCACGCTGACGGAGCAGAACAAGAAGGACATCATCGCGTACCTCCACGCGGTCAACGGAGACGACACCGAGAGCCCCGGCGGCCTTGAGCTGGGCGGACTCGGCCCGGTCTCCGAGGGCCTGTTCGCCTGGATCTTCGGACTCGGCGCGCTGATCGCCGTCGCCGTTTGGGTCGCCGCTCGGACCGCAAAGGCCAAGAAGTCATGAGTAGCCAAGACATTCCAGAAGAGAACCTGCCCGCTGAGCAGGACGCGTACGGCGCCGTAAGCGTCGCGGACGAGAAGGACCCGTTCGCGGACCCCGGTCTGCCGCCCCACGAGCACCGGGTGCAGGACATCGACGAGCGGGCCGCCAAGCGGTCCGAGCGTGTGGTGGCCATGCTGTTCACGGTGTCCATGCTCGCCACGGTCGGCTTCATCGCCTCGTACGTGGCGATCCCGCACGACAAGGCGATCTACGTCTTCCCGATCGGCCACATCAACGCGCTGAACTTCGCGCTGGGTCTGACCCTGGGCCTCGCGCTGTTCGCGATCGGCGCGGGCGCGGTCCACTGGGCCCGCACCCTGATGTCCGACTTGGAGATCGCCGACGAGCGTCACCCCATCGAGGCCTCGCCCGAGGTCAAGGCCAAGGTGATGGACGACTTCCGGCAGGGTGCCAAGGAGTCCGCGCTCGGCCGCCGCAAGCTGATCCGCAACACGATGCTCGGCGCGATGGCCCTGTTCCCGCTCTCCGGCGTCATGCTGCTGCGTGACCTCGGCCCGCTGCCCGGGACCAAGCTCCGCCACACGCTGTGGTCCAAGGGCAAGCTGCTCGTCAACATGAACACGAACGAGCCGCTGCGTCCCTCGGACGTCGCCGTCGGCTCGCTCACCTTCGTCAAGCCCGAGGGCCTGGAGGAGCACGACGAGGACTTCCAGACCCAGATCGCCAAGGCGGCCGTGATGATCGTCCGGATCCAGCCGGACAACATCAAGGACAAGCGCGAGCTCGAGTGGTCGCACGAGGGCATCGTCGCGTACTCGAAGATCTGCACCCACGTCGGTTGCCCGATCTCGCTGTACGAGCAGCAGACGCACCACGTGCTGTGCCCCTGCCACCAGTCCACCTTCGACCTCTCCGACGGTGCCCGGGTGATCTTCGGCCCCGCCGGCCACGCCCTGCCGCAACTGCGCATCGGCGTGAACGACGAGGGCTACCTCGAGGCGCTCGGCGACTTCGAAGAGCCCGTCGGTCCTGCATTCTGGGAGCGCGGATGAGCACCAACGACACCACCGCGGCACGCCGCGGAAAGGCGCCGGCCGGCGAGCGCGTCGCCGACTGGGCGGACGGCCGCCTCGGGATCTACTCCCTGGCCAAGTCCAACATGCGCAAGATCTTCCCCGACCACTGGTCGTTCATGTTGGGTGAGGTCTGCCTCTACAGCTTCATCATCATCATCCTCACGGGTGTGTACCTGACCCTGTTCTTCCACCCGTCGATGAACGAGGTGGTCTACCACGGCAGCTACATCCCGCTGCAGGGCCAGATGATGTCCGAGGCCTTCAACTCGACCCTGCACATCTCGTTCGACGTGCGCGGTGGCCTGCTGATCCGGCAGATCCACCACTGGGCCGCGCTGATCTTCCTCGCGGGCATGTTCGTGCACATGATGCGTGTGTTCTTCACCGGCGCGTTCCGCAAGCCGCGTGAGGTCAACTGGCTGTTCGGCTTCCTGCTGCTCGTCCTGGGCATGTTCACCGGCTTCACCGGTTACTCGCTCCCGGACGACCTGCTCTCCGGCACCGGTGTCCGCTTCATGGAGGGCGCGATCCTGTCCGTGCCGGTCGTCGGCACGTACCTGTCGATGTTCCTCTTCGGTGGCGAGTTCCCGGGCGGCGACTTCGTGGCCCGCTTCTACTCGATCCACATCCTGCTGCTGCCGGGCATCATGCTCGGTCTGCTGGTCGGCCACCTGATCCTGGTCTTCTACCACAAGCACACGCAGTTCGCGGGTCCCGGACGTACGAACAACAACGTCGTGGGCATGCCGCTGCTGCCGGTGTACATGGCCAAGGCCGGAGGCTTCTTCTTCCTGGTCTTCGGTGTCATCGCGGCCATCGCGGCGATCGCCTCGATCAACCCGATCTGGGCCATCGGCCCCTACCGTCCGGACCAGGTGTCCACCGGCGCCCAGCCCGACTGGTACATGGGCTTCTCCGAGGGCCTGATCCGTGTCATGCCGGGCTGGGAGATCAACGCGTGGGGCCACACGCTCGTCCTGGGCGTGTTCATCCCGCTGGTGGTCTTCCCGCTGGTCCTGGTCGCGATCGCGGTCTACCCGTTCGTCGAGTCCTGGGTCACCGGCGACCGGCGCGAGCACCACATCCTGGACCGTCCGCGCAACGCCCCGACGCGTACCGCGTTCGGTGCCGCGTGGGTCTCGTGGTACTTCGTGCTGATGATCGGTGGCGGCAACGACCTGTGGGCCACGCACTTCCACCTGTCGATCAACGCGATCACCTGGTTCGTGCGTATCGGCTTCTTCGTGGTGCCGGTCCTGGTGTTCATCGCCACCAAGCGGGTCTGCCTGGGCCTGCAGCGCCGCGACAAGGACAAGGTGCTGCACGGCCGCGAGTCGGGCATCATCAAGCGCCTGCCGCACGGTGAGTTCATCGAGGTCCACGAGCCGCTCAGCCAGGACGCGCTGCACACGCTCACGGCGCACGAGCAGTACAAGCCGGCCGAGATCGGCCCGACGACCGACGAGAACGGCGTCGAGCGCAAGGTGAAGGGCTCCGAGAAGCTGCGCGCCAAGCTCAGCGAGGCGTACTTCGGCGACGAGTCCCAGATCCCGAAGCCGACCGTCGAGGAGTACAAGGAGATCACGAGCGGCCACGGCCACCACTGATCGCCCAGGCGTCGCCACGCCACACGAAGGGCCCTGTCCGGTGTTCGGACGGGGCCCTTTGCCATGCCTTCCGGCTGGATAGGGTGGGGTCACACTCTTCTACGACACCCAGGAGCGGCCTTATGAGCGCTGTGACCCCCGCTGGAGGCGACACCGCGGCGGGCCGTTCCTGGCCCGAGGTGCTGAACGCCCTGCTGTACGGCCGCGACCAGAGCTCCGACGCGACGGCCTGGGCGATGGACCAGATCATGCGCGGCGAGGCGACGGACGCGCAGATCGCGGGCTTCGTCGTGGCCCTGCGCGCCAAGGGCGAGACGGTCGAGGAGATCACCGGTCTCGTGCGGACCATGTACGAGCACGCCAAGGTGATCGAGGTACCGGGGCGGACGGTGGACATCGTCGGCACCGGCGGCGACGGCGCCAAGACCGTCAACATCTCCACCATGTCGGCGATCGTCGTCGCCGGCGCGGGCGCCACGGTCGTCAAGCACGGCAACCGCGCCGCGTCCTCGGCGTCCGGTGCCTCGGACGTCCTGGAGAAGCTCGGCGTCAATCTGGAGCTGACCCCGCAGCGGGTGGCCGAGGTGGCGCAGGAAGCGGGGATCACCTTCTGCTTCGCCGTCAAGTTCCACCCGGCACTGCGTCATGCCGGTGCCGCGCGCGGCCAGTTGGCCATCCGCACGGTGTTCAACATCCTCGGCCCGCTGACCAACCCCGCCCGGGTGCGGGCCCAGGCGGTCGGTGTCGCCGATCCGCGGATGGCGCCGGTCGTAGCGGGCGTCTTCGCCGAACGCGGCAACTCCTCCCTGGTCTTCCGCGGGGACGACGGACTGGACGAGCTGACCACCACGGCCACCTCCCGGGTGTGGATCGTCCGCGACGGCAAGGTCACCGAGGAGACCTTCGACCCCCGTGAGGTCGGCATCGAGCTGGTGCCGGTCGAGGCGCTGCGCGGCGGCGACCCGTCGTACAACGCCGAGGTGGCCCGCAGGCTTCTCGACGGCGAGCAGGGTCCCGTGCGGGAGGCCGTACTGCTGAACTCGGCGGCCGCGCTCGTCGCGCTCGACCCGGGACCGGGGCCGCTCGCCGAGCAGATCCGCGCCGGGATGGCCAGGGCGGCGGAGTCGATCGACTCCGGCGCGGCCAAGCGGGCGCTGGAGCGCTGGGTGGCGGCCAGCAACGCGTAGGGCCGCTCCGAGCGGCAGCGGGATCGGGGTCCCGGCATCCGGACACGGGTTGCGGGACCGCGATCATTTCACGTACGTTCCTGTCCAGGTCATGAGTGACAGTCATGAGGCCCCGGCCGACTGTCCGGCAACCCTCCGTCCGTGGCGGGGTGCCCCGGGTGAGGACCAGGCCGTAGGCAGCGAGGTCTACGGCAAGCGCGGACCCCTCGCGAAACACCAGGGGTCCTGGTCGTCGAGGGAGCCCTCTGTGAGCAAGCGAATGCGATAGGGCGTCGAGCCCCGCCTCCGCGTACCCCTTTTCACCTTCTCCCGTGCTCGAGCCGTACCGCTCGCACGGTGAATCCGCTTACCCCTCACAGGAGTTCGCCATGTCTGTCTCCACCGCTGCCTGCGCCCAGTCCGTTTGTGCCCCGCTGCCCGTTCTGGGGCGGGATGTCACCGTCCCGCTGGTCACCGGTGGCGAGGTCACCTACGCGGCGCTCGACTACGCGGCCAGTGCGCCGGCCCTGCAGCGCGTCTGGGACGACGTGGCGGCCTACGCCCCGTACTACGGCAGCGTCCACCGGGGCGCCGGATACCTTTCCCAGCTGTCCACCGACCTGTTCGAGAACGCCCGCCGCACGGTCGCCGAGTTCCTGGGCTGCCGGTCCGACGACCAGCTGGTCTTCACCCGCTCGACCACGGACTCGCTGAACCTGCTCGCCCGTGCGCTCCCCGCCGGCTGCCAGGTCTTCGTCTTCGAGACCGAGCACCACGCCGGCCTGCTGCCCTGGCAGGACGCCGAGGTCACCTACCTCGACGCGCCGCGCACCCCGCAGCAGGCCGTGGCGACGCTGGAGCGCGCCCTCGCCGACCGCACCGCATCCGTTCAAGAGGGCCGCGGCCCGGCGCTGGTCTGCGTCACCGGCGCCTCCAACGTCACCGGCGAGCTGTGGCCGGTGCGCGAGCTGGCCGCCGCGGCGCACGCCCACGGCGCGCGGATCGTGCTGGACGCCGCGCAGCTGGCTCCGCACCACCCGGTCTCCGTGCGGGACCTCGACGTCGACTGGGTCGCCTTCTCCGGACACAAGCTGTACGCGCCCTTCGGCGCCGGTGTGCTGGCCGGCCGCGGCGACTGGCTGCGGGAGGCGGAGCCGTACCTGGCGGGCGGCGGCGCCAGCCGCAAGGTCACGCGGCGGGCGGACGGGGGAGTGGACGTGGAGTGGCACGACAGCGCCGCCCGGCACGAGGCCGGCTCCCCGAACGTGATCGGCGCCTACTCCATCGCCTCGGCCTGCAAGGCCCTGACCGAGGCGGGCTTCGACACCCTGGTCGCGCGCGAGGAGCAGCTGATCACGAAGGTCCGCGAGGGTCTTGCCGAGGTGCCGCAGATCAAGATCCTGTCCCTCTTCGGCGACGACGCCCCCCGGGTCGGCGTGCTCTCCTTCGTCGTCGAGGGCTGGAACAGCTCGCACTTCGCCGCCGCCCTCTCCGCCGAGTACGGCATCGGCGTCCGCGACGGCCTCTTCTGCGCCCACCCCTTGGTCCGCACCCTCCTGGGCAGCGACCCCCGGACGCAGGGCGAATGCGGCGCCCCCGAGGCCGCGCCCGGCGAGAAGTCCCTCAACGCCATCCGGGTCAGCTTCGGCGCCGGCACCCCCGACGAACACGTGGACCGGTTCGTCGCCGCGGTGAAGGAACTGGTCCGCGAGGGCGCCAAGTGGCAGTACCGCACGGAGGACGGCCGCTGCGTGCCGGCGGTCTGAGCGCGCTACGCCCGAAGGCGGTGTCCGTGAGCGGTCAGGAGGTCAAGGAGGTCAGGAGTCCAGGCCGATCGCGAACGCCGCCTCCAGGTCGTGCTGGGAGTAGGTGCGGAACGCGACGTGCGTGTCCGTGGCCTCCACGCCGGGGATCTTGCTGATGCTGCCCGGGATGACCTCGGCCAGGTCCTCGTGCTGCTTGACCCGGACCATGGCGATCAGGTCGTACGTGCCGGTGACCGAGAAGACCTCGCTCACGGACTCCAGCGCAGCGATCGACTCCGCGATCTCGGGGATCCGGTCCACGCTGGTCTTGATGAGGACGATCGCGGTGATCACGGCTGGTTCTCTCCCTCGGGGGCCGGAGCTGGGGCGGACTTCACTCTAGTCGTACGGCCGAACCTCACCCAGGCGTAGAGAAACCCCAGCCCGAAGCCCACCAGGTGGGCCAGGTACGCCACCCCCGGACCCTGGTCCGCGCGGCCCGCCGCCAGCCACTGCAGGGTCGCCCAGAACGGTAGGACGACCCACGCGGGGAAGCGCACGGGGAGGAAGAAGAGGAACGGGAGCAGGCTTGTGACCCTGGCCGCGGGGAACAGGTACAGAAACGCGCCCAGGACGGCGGAGATCGCCCCGGACGCCCCCACCAGCGACTGCTCGGAGGCGGAATTGGCGGCCGCGTACCCCAGCAGGGCCAGGTAGCCGCAGCCGAGGTAGAAGAGGGCGAACTCCGTGCGGCCCATCCGCTCCTCGGTCATCACGCCGAAGACGTAGAGGAAGAGCATGTTGCCGAGCAGGTGCACCCAGCTGCCGTGGACGAACAGGGCCGTGGCAGGGGTCAGGACGGCCCTGGGGGAGCCCTGGAACAGCTCGGCCGGAATCACCCCCCACCGGTGGAAGTACGCGCGCTGGGCGGCGAGCAGCGCGTCCCCGGAGCCGTAGGCCTGGTTCAGACCCGATGCCGGGGAGATCACGAAGACCAGGCAGCACAGGATGAGCAGCGTGTACGTGACGGGCGCCGAGGGGTACCGGCTCGTTCTGCTGACGGTCGGGCTCCGGTGGCTGATCATGGACACAGAGCATGACGTAAGGGGGCGCACTCGCACAGAACGCCTCGCCGCCGTGGACAGGCGGGCGGCGGGTCGCCGCCAGGCCGTAGGGTTACGGCCACACGCTCCAGGGAAGCTGGCGCGTCGCGGACAATAGACGGCCTAGAAGGAAAAGGTACAAGTCACGATGACGGTTCCCCTGCCGACCGCCTCGACACGGTGGCGCTGCACCCTCTGCGGCAACCTCACGCGGTTCGACGTGACCCGCTCGTCGAAGGTCGTCGAGTACATGCACCTCGATCTGGCCGGCGAGCCGAAGGTGGAGGAGCGCGAGGTGGTCAGTGAGACCATCGAGTCGGTGCGCTGCCGCTGGTGCAACGCGGTGGACCAGGTGGAACTCGTGGACAGGCCGGGCGCCGACTCCTGAGCGGAGCGGCCCCACAGGTAATGGGGTGTGACGGATGGCGGAGACCGCGGGCGGGGGGCCGGACGACGGCACCGCCGAGGTGCTTGACCGTCCGCTGGCCGACGGAGTGCGCCGCAGGGTCGTCCAGATCGTCTCGGACGGGTTCGGCGGGCTGACCGTCGTCGAGCTGCCCGCACAGCTCAGGCAGTACGCCCGCTTCACCCCCAGCCGCCGGGCCAAGTTCGCCGGCAACGCGATGGCGGCCGCGCTGGAGACCGATCCGCTCTTCCGGCAGCGGATCGGGGAGAAGCTCAGAGAGGCCCAGCCGGAGCTCGCCGGCGCTCTCGACTCCGGCTCGCCGCCCCCGGCCGCGGACCCGCTCGACGTGGCGGCCGCGGCCTACGTTCTGCGGCCCACCGGCTGGGTGAAGCTGGTGACCGCGGCCGGTGAGGAGGCCCAGCGGGCCGACGCCGAGCGCGCCGACGAGGAGAGCCGGGCCGAGCTGGAGCGGCTGCGCGAGGAGCTCGAGCGGGCCCGTGAGCAGACCCGGCTCGACACCGAGCGGCTGCGCACCGATCTGGACGCCGCCCGCAAGGAGGCCGACTCGGCGCACCGCAAGCTGCGTGCGGCCCTCAGCGACGTCAAGCGGGGCGAGGCGGCCCTGCGCAAGGCCCAGGGCGAGATGGACTCCGCGCGCGCCGAGGCGCAGGCGCAGGTGTCCGCCGCGGAGAGCGAGTCCCGGCGCCTGAAGGCGCGGCTCGGCGAGGCGGAGTCCGCCCTGGAGGCCACGCGCAGAGCGGCGCGCGAGGGGCGCAGTGTCGAGGACATGCGCGTGCGACTGCTTCTGGACACCCTGCTGGACGCGACCCAGGGACTGCGCCGGGAACTGGCGCTGCCACCCGTCTCCGTACGGCCCGCGGAGACCGTCGACGCGGTCGAACCGGGACGAATGACCCCGAAGGACATCGCAGCGCGGGCACTGTCCGAGAACGACCCTGCGATCCTGGACCAGTTGCTCGACCTGCCGCAGGCGCACCTGCTCGTCGACGGCTACAACGTCACCAAGACCGGCTATCCCCAAATGCCCCTGGAGAAGCAGCGGTTGAGGCTGCTCGGCCAGCTCTCGCAGCTCGCCGCGCAGACCGGTGCCGAGGTCACCTGTGTCTTCGACGGGGCCGAGCTGGTCGCACCGGTGCTGCTGGCGCCCCCGCGCGGCGTGCGGGTGCTGTTCTCCAAACCGGGCGTGACGGCCGACGAGTTGATCCGCCAGCTGGTGCGCGCCGAGCCGCCGGGGCGGCCCGTCATCGTCGCCTCCACCGACCGCGAGGTGGCCGACGGGGTGGCCAAGGCGGGTGCCCGGCCGATCGCCTCCGCCATGCTCCTGAAACGGCTTTCCTAGCGCGCTGTCCTGAAGGTCGAACTTCTAGGTTTAATGCCCGAATTGGCGGGATCGTCACGCAACGTAGTGTCAACCGCGCATCACCGCACGTGAGTTGTGTGTAAAGAATGCATGCTGTGACGAGATTTTGCTCCTGAGGATTTGATCTGATCACGATGAGGTCACTAGGGTCTGGCTCCGAACCTCCGAGCGGGTGATCACTCAGAAGAAGGAGTTCACCTTCGTGGCGACCCACCGTCGACCCAAGCAGCCGAGCCGTGCGCGCGTGACCGTGCTCACCACCGCCGCTGCTGCAGCCGTAGCCATCAGCGCCCAGGCCGCCAATGCCGCGCCCAGTGAGAAGCCCTCCAAGGACGAGGTCAAGGCGAAGGTCGACAAGCTGTACGAGGAGGCCGAGCAGGCCACCGAGAAGTACAACGGCGCCAAGGAGAAGCAGGAGAAGCTCCAGAAGGAGATCTCCACCATCCAGGACAACGTCGCCCGCGGCCAGGAGGAGCTCAACGAGCTCCGTGACTCCATAGGCATGGCGGCGGCCGCGCAGTACCGCTCCGGCAGCATCGACTCCTCCCTCCAGCTCTTCCTGTCGTCGAACCCGGACGACTACCTGGACAAGGCGTCCACCGCGGACCAGCTCAGCGCCCAGCAGGTCGAGGCGCTGAAGAAGATCCAGGAGAAGCAGCGCGAACTCGCCCAGGAGCGCTCCGAGGCGTCCGACAAGCTCAAGGACCTCGCCTCCACCCGCACCGAACTGGGCAAGAAGAAGAAGCAGGTCCAGAGCAAGCTCGCCGAGGCGCAGAAGCTGCTCAACACCCTGACGGCCGCCGAGAAGGCGGCGCTCGCCGCCGCGGACCAGCGCGCCAGCCGCTCCTCCGCCGAGCGCGTCGACCTCGGCAACACCGGCTCCGCCTCCGGCCGGGCCGCCGCGGCCTTCTCCGCCGCCCAGAGCCGGATAGGTTCGCCCTATGTCTACGGCGCCACCGGCCCCTCCTCCTTCGACTGCTCGGGCCTGACCTCCTGGGCCTACGCCCAGGCCGGCGTCTCCATACCGCGCACCTCCCAGGCCCAGGCCAACGCCGGTACGCGCATCTACAGCGAGAGCCAGCTCAAGGTCGGCGACCTCGTGCTCTTCTACGGCGACCTGCACCACATCGGCCTCTACGCCGGCAACGGCCAGGTGCTGCACGCCCCGCACACCGGGGCCGTGGTGCGCTACGAGTCGATCGCCAACATGCCGTTCCAGTTCGGCGTCCGGATCTGACACCCGGCACCGGAAGCCGGCATCAAGATCAGCACAACGTGCCGCCCGAACGGGCGAATTGCGTGAACCCGCACTGACCCCGCGCCCCGCCGATGACCTGCGTCAGCGGCGGGGCGTCACGTTGTGTTGCGCCGGAGGTCTTTGGCCGCCGCCCCGCCGCGGGGCTACTGTCTGCCGCGTTTCCTCGCTCCGGCGGGGAGGCAGTCCTTGTCGCCAGCGGAAGGAGCGCGGCTTCCCGTGGGGTCCCATCGCCGCCTTGCACCGACGTCCGGGTTCAACCGGGGCGCCGGCGCCGCCCTGTGTGTGCTCTCCGCCGCGGCCTCCGCCCTCGGCGCGCTCCCGGCCGCCGCCGCTCCGCACGACAACACCAAGGCCGAGGTGGACCGGCTCTACACGGAGGCCGAGAAGGCGACCGAGGCCTACAACAAGGCCGACGAGAACGCCGGCACGCTGCGCCGGCAGGTGAGCGACACGCAGGACCGCATCGCGCGGCAGCAGGACCGCATCAACACCATGCGGGATTCGCTCGGTTCGCTGGCCGGCGCCCAGTACCGCTCCGGCGGCATCGACCCGACCCTGGCCCTGCTGTTCTCCGACGACCCGGCCGACTACCTCGACAAGGCCGCCGCGCTCGACCGTATGAGCGCCCACCAGGCCGGCGAACTCAGGGACCTGCAGTCGGCGATGCGCGAGCTCTCCCAGGAGCGCGCCGAGGCGGTCCTGAAACTGGCCGACCTGGACAAGAGCCGCAAGGCGGTCGCCGCCCACAAGAAGACCGTCGAGAAGAAGCTCGCCAAGGCCCGCACCCTGCTCAACTCCCTTCCGTACGCGGCGCGTGCCGCCTACGACCGCGCCTCCCGGGACGCCCGCGGCGTCATCCCCGACTTCGGGAGCGCCCTGCCCGCCTCGGCCCGCGCGGCCGCCGCGATCGCCGCCGCCCGCTCAGTGCTCGGCATGCCGTACATCTGGGGCGCGTCCGGCCCCTCCGGCTTCGACTGCTCGGGCCTGATGCAGTGGTCGTACGCGCAGGCCGGCATCCATCTGCCGCGCACCTCGCAGGAGCAGCGGTACGCCGGCCGGCAGATCCCGCTCTCCGAGGCGCGCCCCGGCGACCTGATCGTCTACCGGTCCGACGCCAGCCATGTCGCGATGTACATGGGCAACGGCGAGGTGATCCACGCGCCCCACCCCGGCGCGGCCGTGCGCTACGACCCGGTGAACATGCTGCCGGTGTCCTCGGTCACCAGGGTCTGACCAACCGCCTTGATCGGCCTTACGATCGGGAAGGTGGCTGGTCGTAGGCGGGCGTCGGGATGCGCGATGGTGGCGCTCGTGCTGCTGCTCGTGTCCCTCGTGGGCTGCGGCGGGCCGTCCGCCGACGTCGCCGGGCGGGCCGATCTCCAGCGGGTCCTCGACCGCCGGTCCACCGCCGTCCTCGACCGCGACCGGGCGGCCTTCGCGAGGACGGGCGCGCCCGGCTGGTTCGAGAACCTGCGCGGGGTGCCGCTCGCCTCCTGGTCGTACCGGGTGACCGCGCTGCACGGCAGCGGCGGCAGGGCCACCGCCGACGCCGAACTGCGCTACCGCATCGAGGGCTACGACAACGCCCCCGTCACCGTCGGGCGCACCCTGACCCTCTCCAGGGACCGGGGCGGCCACTGGTACGTGGACGCCGACAAGCCGGCCAGGAAGTCCGCCCAGCAGCTGTGGGACCAGGGTCCGGTGACCGTCGTGCGCGGCCGGCACAGCATCGTCCTCGGCACCGGGCAGTCCAGCGAGGCGCTGCACACCTACGCCGACCTCGCGGACGACGCGGTGCCGAACGTGTCCAGGGTGTGGGGCCTGGACTGGACCGGGCACGTCGTGGTGCTCGTGCCGGGCTCGGTGGAGGGCATGGCGGGGCTGCTCGGCTCGCCCGCCTCCCAGTACCGCGGGATCGCGGCGGTCACCACCGGCGAGGTGGGCGGCCCGCCACAGGCGCCCGCGGACCGCATCGTCGTCAACCCGGACGCGTACGCCCTGCTCGGCCCCGTGGGCAAGCAGGTCGTGCTGACCCACGAGACCACCCATGTCGCCACCCGCGCCCACACCAACGCCGCCACCCCGCTGTGGCTGTCCGAGGGGTACGCCGACTGGATCGGCTATCTCAGTACCGACCGCACTCCGGCCGAGGCCGCGCCGGAGCTGGCGCGCGCGGTCGACGACGGGCACGTGCCGTCCCGTCTGCCGACCGACAAGGACTTCGGGTTCAGCGGCGACGCCACCAACCTCGCGCAGTCCTACGAGGGCGGCTGGCTGGCCTGCCGGCTGATCGCCGACCGGTGGGGCCAGGAGCGCCTCGGGAGGTTCTACCGTGCGGTCGGCGACCACCGGACGCGGGCGGGCTCGGTGGAGGACGCGATGAAGAAGGTCCTCGGCACGACACCGGACGACTTCACCCGGCAGTGGCAGGACTACCTGCGGACCGAACTCGGCTGATCCGGGCGGCCGATGGCCTCAGGAGGACGTCGAGGTCTCGCGCGTCCGGGTCGCCTGGGCCGGCAGCGGCGGCACGGGTTCGCGCGGGACCGTGGACCGCCACAGTTCCACGGCGGCGAGCAGGGCGGCGACGAGGAGCAGGCCGTTGCGCACGACGAGGAGGGTGATACCGAGGGTGTCGCTCATGACGACGTGCTGGAACCAGACGGGGAACTCCAGCACCGTCACGAAGGCGGCCGCGAGGACCAGCCCGACCGGCAGCCGCATCCGGCTGCCGCGGAAGCACAGGCAGACGGCCGCCGTGCCGACCAGCCAGACCATGTACTGCGGGCTGATCACCCGGCTGGTGGCCGTGAACATCAGCACCGCCACGAAGGCGGCGTCGGCGAGCGTGTTCGGCAGGAACCGCGTCGCCATCAGCCGCCACAGCAGCAGCCAGCCGAAGGCGATCCCGGTCAGGAACAGGGCGGCCGAGCTGACGAGGGTGACGTAGGGGCCGAGGAACTCCACCGAGCCGTAGTTCAGCAGCACCTGGCCGTTCCAGCCGAAGTGCCGGGCGACGTGGAAGACGAGGGAGCCCAGCGACTCCACCTCGGTGCCGCGGTTGCGCTGGAAGGTCACGAAGGCGAGCGAGCCCGGCATGGTCAGCGCGAACACCGCCGCGATCACGAGCGCGGTCGCCGCCGCCCACGCCCAGGCGCCGCGCCGGCGGGCGCCGACCAGCAGCAGCGCGGGCCACACCTTCAGCATCGCCCCGAAGGCCAGCAGGGCGCCCATCAGCCTCGGGCGCCGGGCGCCCGCGAGCAGCCCGGCCACGGCCACCGCGGTGACCATCACGTCGTAGCGGGCGTACACGGTCGGGCCGAGCAGCGGGACGCCCACCACCCACACCCAGGCGCCGCGCAGCGTCTTGCCGGGGCGCAGGCCCGCGTACAGAAGAAGCAGCAGCACGGCCAGATCGGCCAGGAAGGCGAGGACGAAGAAGGCCTTCGCGTACGACAGGAAGCCCAGCAGGGCGGGCGAGAGGATGGCCAGGGCGGCCGCGGGCGGGTACTGCCAGGTGACGTCGCTCTGCGGGAAGGTGCCGTGGCGCAGCGTCTCGTACCAGCCCTGGTAGAACACGGACACGTCGGTCGTGACGTCCGGGCCCGGGAAGACGAACACCCTGAAGACGAACAGCAGCAGCAACAGCCTGGTCAGGCCCCAGGTCGCCAGCAGCCCCGCCAGAGACCGCCTCGCCGCCGCCATGTCCACCGGTGCCCCCGTCCGCCCGTCTCCCCCGTGAGGAGTCACTCTTGAGGAGAACATGATGTCCTGCCCGGCTGTGTGCTTGCCATAAACGTGGCCGTGACGGGCCGTGGACGCCCGTTGGATAGGGTCGGCGGCGATGCACAAGACCCTGATCGTGACGAACGACTTCCCGCCCCGCCCGGGCGGCATCCAGGCGTTCCTGCACAACATGGCGCTGCGGCTGGACCCCGAGCGGCTCGTCGTCTACGCCTCCACCTGGAAGCGGAGCCGGGAGGGCGTGGAGGCGACGGCCGCCTTCGACGCCGAGCAGCCCTTCACCGTCGTACGCGACCGTACGACGATGCTGCTGCCCACGCCGGCGGCCACGCGCAGGGCCGTCGGTCTGCTGCGCGAGCACGGGTGCACGGCGGTGTGGTTCGGGGCGGCGGCGCCGCTCGGGCTGATGGCGCCGGCGCTCAGGACGGCGGGTGCCGAGCGGCTGGTGGCCACGACCCATGGGCACGAGGCCGGCTGGGCGCAGCTGCCCGCGGCGCGGCAGCTGCTGCGCCGGATCGGGGAGTCGACGGACACGATCACCTACCTCGGCGAGTACACGCGCTCGCGGATCGCCGCCGCGCTGACGCCGCAGGCGGCCGGGCGGATGGTGCAGCTGCCGCCGGGCGTCGACGAGAAGACCTTCCATCCGGAGTCGGGCGGCGACGCGGTCCGGGCGCGGCTGGGGCTGACGGACCGGCCGGTGGTCGTGTGCGTGTCCCGGCTGGTGCCGCGCAAGGGGCAGGACACCCTCATCCGCGCCATGCCCCGCATCCTGGCCGCCGAGCCGGAGGCGGTGCTGCTGATCGTCGGTGGGGGCCCGTACGAGAAGGACCTGCGCAGGCTGGCGCACGAGACCGGTGTGGCCGGCTCCGTGCGCTTCACGGGCGCGGTGCCCTGGTCGGAGCTGCCCGCGCACTACGGCGCCGGTGACGTCTTCGCGATGCCGTGCCGTACCCGCCGGGGCGGGCTCGACGTCGAGGGGCTCGGCATCGTCTACCTGGAGGCGTCGGCGACCGGGCTCCCGGTCGTCGCGGGCGACTCCGGCGGCGCCCCCGACGCCGTGCTCGACGGCGAGACCGGCTGGGTCGTGCGCGGCGGCTCCCCCGAGGAGGCCGCCGACCGGATCACCGTCCTGCTCGGCGACGCGGAACTGCGGCGCCGCATGGGGGAGCGGGGACGGGAGTGGGTCGAGGAGAAGTGGCGCTGGGACCTTTTGGCGGAGAAGTTGAAGACTCTTCTCTAGAGCCCCTAGGCGGAACCGGATAATCCGCCGATGCTGCGCGCATGACAGCAAAACTGATGCAGCGTCAGCTGACGAGACGTCAAATCCTGGGCGTGATAGCCCTCCAGACGGCCGCCGCGGCCGGTCTCACCCGCATCGGTCTGAAGTCCGCGCAGGCCGCCGAGGAGGCGGCCGCGGTCGACAACGCGCCCGCCATCGTGGTCGGTTCGGGATACGGCGGCGCCGTCGCCGCCCTCCGGCTCGGCCAGGCGGGCATCCGCACCCTGGTCCTGGAGATGGGCCGGCTGTGGAACACCGCCGGCTCCGACGGCAAGATCTTCTGCTCCACGGCCGCGCCGGACCAGCGCTCCATGTGGTTCCGCACCCGCACCGAGGCCCCGCTGGCCACGTTCCTGTGGCTGGACGTCGTCAACAAGGACATCACCCCCTACCCGGGCGTCCTGGACCGCGTGCACTTCGACAACATGTCGGTGTACGTGGGACGAGGCGTCGGCGGCGGCTCCCTGGTCAACGGCGGGATGGCGGTCACGCCCCTCCAGTCGTACTTCACCGAGCAGTTCCCCACCGTGGACGCCTCCGAGATGTACGCCACGTACTTCCCGCGCGCCCGTTCCATGCTCGGCGTCAACACCGTCGACCCCGCGTGGTTCGAGTCGACCGAGTGGTACCGGTTCACCCGGACCTCCCGGAAGGCCGCGGCGAACGCCGGCCTGAAGACCACCTTCGTGCCGAACGTCTACGACTTCGGCTACATGCAGCGCGAGGCGGCCGGCACGGCCACCAAGTCCGCGCTCGGGAAAGAGGTCATCTACGGCAACAACTACGGCAAGCGGAGCCTGGACAGGACGTATCTGGCCTCGGCGCTCGGCACCGGCAACGTCACCATCAACACCCTGGAGAAGGTGAAGGCCATCAGCCGGGCGGGCGACGGGAGTTGGCTGCTCACCGTCGACCGGATCGACACCACCGGCGCGGTCGTCGAGACCAAGCAGTACAACTGCACGTACCTCTTCCTCGGCGGCGGCAGCGTCGGCACCACCGAACTGCTGGTCCGGGCCCGCGACACCGGCGCCCTGCCCGCGCTGAACTCCGGTGTCGGCGCCGGCTGGGGCACCAACGGCAACACCATGCTCGGGCGCGCCAACCACATCTGGGACACCGTCGGCGCCGACCAGTCGACCATGCCGGTCATGGGCATCGACGACTGGGCCAACACCGCCAACCCCGTCTTCGCCGAGATCGCCCCGCTGCCCATCGGGTTCGAGACCTGGATCAGCCTCTATCTGGCGATCACCAAGAACCCGGAGCGGGCGACGTTCACGTACGACGCGGCGAGCGACGCGGTCCGGCTCGGCTGGAGCGCGGCGCAGAGCGCCGTCTCGGTGGCCATGGCCAAGAAGCTCTTCGACCGGATCAACGCGGCCAACGCCACGATCTACCGCTACGACCTGTTCGGGTCGTCGGGCAAGGTGTTCGCCGACGACTTCTGCTACCACCCGCTGGGCGGCTGCGTGCTGGGCAAGGCGACCGACGACTACGGCCGGGTGAAGGGCTATCCCAGGCTCTACGTCACCGACGGCTCGCTGGTGCCCGGATCGATCGGCGTGAACCCCTTCGTGACGATCACCGCGCTCGCCGAACGCACGATGGCGCGGGTCCTCGCCGAGGACACCGCGCCATGACGCACCGGGAGGAGGCGTACTACTTCGCGTAGATCGCCTCGATCTCGCCCGCGTAGTCCTTCGCCACCACGTTGCGCTTGAGCTTCAGCGAGGGCGTCAGGTGGCCCGACTCCTCCGTGAACTGGGAGGACAGAATGCGGAACTTCCGCACCGATTCCGCCTTCGACACCGCGGCGTTGCCGTCGTCGATCGCCGTCTGGATCGCGGCCAGCAGGTCGGGGTCCTCGCGCAGCGACGCCGCGGTGGAACCCGCCGGCTTGCCGTGCTCCTCGGCCCAGCGGCCCAGGAACTCGTCGTCGACGGTGACCAGCGCGCCCACGAACGGCCGCCCGTCGCCCACCACCATGCACTCCGCGACCAGCGCGTGCGCCCGGATGCGGTCCTCGATCACGGCCGGCGCGACGTTCTTGCCGCCCGCGGTGACGATGATCTCCTTCTTGCGGCCGGTGATCCTGAGGTAGCCGTCCTCGTCGAGGGTGCCGATGTCACCGGTGTGGAACCAGCCGTCGGTCAGCGCCTCGGCCGTGGCGCCCTCGTTGTTCCAGTAGCCCTTGAACAGGTGCTCGCCGTGCAGCAGCACCTCGCCGTCGTCCGCGATGCGGATCACCGAGCCCGGCAGCGGCTGGCCGACCGTGCCGATCTTGGTCCGGTCCCAGGGGTTGAAGGCGGTGGCCGCGCAGGACTCGGTCAGGCCGTAGCCCTCCAGGACCGTGAAGCCGATGCCGCGGAAGAAGTGACCCAGGCGCTCGCCCAGCGGGGCTCCGCCGGAGATGGCGTACTCGCCCCGGCCGCCGAGCACCGCGCGCAGTTTGCTGTAGACGAGCTTGTCGAACGTCTTGTGCTTGATCTTCAGGCCGAGCGAGGGGCCCGCGGGGGTGTCCAGCGCCTTGCTGTACGCGATGGCGGTGTCCGCGGCCTTGTCGAAGATCTTGCCCTTGCCGTCCGCCTGCGCCTTGGCGCGCGCCGAGTTGTAGACCTTCTCGAAGACGCGCGGGACGCCGAGGATCAGCGTCGGCCGGAACGACGCCAGTTCGTCGGTGAGGTTCTTGATGTCCGGGACGCAGCCGAGCTTGATCGGCGCCATCATCGGCGCGATCTGCACCAGGCGCCCGAAGACGTGCGCGAGCGGGAGGAACAGCAGGACCGAGCACTCGCCGGTGCGGAACAGGGGCCGCAGCCGCTCGACGATGTTGCCGCACTCGGCGAAGAAGCTGCGGTGGGTGAGCACACAGCCCTTGGGGCGGCCGGTGGTGCCGGAGGTGTAGACGATCGTCGCCGGGTCGTCCGCCCGCGCCAGCGAGCTGCGGTCCTCGACCATCCCTTCGGTGACGCCCTTGCCGAGGGTGCCCAGCTCCTCGAGCGCGCCGGCCTCGATCTGCCAGATGTGCTTGAGGGCGGGCAGCCGGTCGCGCACCGACTCGACGGCGGCCAGGTGATTGTCCATCTCCACGACGATCGCGGTGGCGCCCGAGTCGGAGAGGATCCACTGCACCTGCTCCGGCGAGCTGGTCTCGTAGACCGGGACGGTGATCGCGCCCGCGCACCAGATCGCGAAGTCCAGCAGCGTCCACTCGTACCGCGTGCGGGACATCAGGGCGACGCGGTCGCCGGGCTGGATACCGGAGGCGATGAGCCCCTTGGCGGCGGCGTGCACCTCGGTCAGGAAGGCCGCGGCCGTCACATCCTGCCAGGCGCCGCCCACCTTGCGGGCGATGACGGCGACATCGGGATGCTGCGCGGCGTTTCTCCGGACGATGTCGGTCAGATTGCCGTCCGCAGGGACCTCGTACAAAGCCGGAAGGCTGAACTCGCGCAAGACTGCTGCTCCTCATAGGGCGCCGGCGCCACGACGTTGTGTGATGCGACGGGGGTCCACGGCTCGGGCAGGTGCTCAGGTATTCAGAGGTTGAATTCCTGAGCACGACTGGACGGCCCGGACGTTACCCGCCGGTATGGCTTCTTCGACAGGGGGTTCCGGCGAGATGTTCGCTGCGTCACACAGGCTGGTGTTCCTTCGGGTACGGTAGTCCACCCGCTAACTGACTGGCCAGTAACCGCGGGGTCACCCGGCACTGTTCACGTAGACCGCACACGCTTACCCTTGATCGCCATGGCATCCACACCGGCCGGCAACCGCACCACACGTGTTCATGTGGTCAGCGACGTGCACGGCAACGCCCGTGACCTGGCCACGGCCGGCGAGGGTGCCGATGCCCTGATCTGCCTGGGTGACCTCGTCCTCTTCCTCGACTACGCCGACCACTCGCGCGGGATCTTCCCCGACCTGTTCGGCCGGGAGAACGCCGACCGCATCGTCGAGCTGCGTACCGCCCGCCGTTTCGAGGAGGCGCGGGAGTTCGGGGCCCGGCTGTGGCAGGGCGTCGGCTCCGACCGGGCCGCCGTGATCGAGCAGGCGGTGCGCAAGCAATACGCCGAGATGTTCGCCGCGTTCCCCAGTCCGACGTACGCGACCTACGGCAACGTCGACATGCCGCCCCTGTGGCGCGAGTACGCCGGGCCGGGCACACGGGTGCTCGACGGCGAGCGCGTGGAGATCGGCGGCCGGACCTTCGGCTTCGTGGGCGGCGGCCTCAAGTCCCCCATGCGCACTCCGTACGAGATCGATGACGAGGAGTACGCGGCGAAGCTCGAGACCGTCGGCGAGGTGGACGTGCTGTGCACGCACATCCCGCCGGAGGTGCCGGAGCTCGTCTACGACACGGTCGCGCGCCGCTTCGAGCGCGGCAGCCGGGCGCTCCTGGAGGCGATCCGCCGCACTCGCCCCCGGTACGCCCTCTTCGGCCATGTCCACCAGCCGCTGACGCGGCGGATGCGGATCGGGACGACGGAGTGTGTGAACGTCGGGCACTTCGCGGGGACCGGGAAGCCGTGGGCGCTGGAATGGTGAGGGAGCGGCCGGGCCGGAACGCAGGTGGGGGTGAAGTCCGGTACCCACGTGCGCGGTAGCCTTCACGCTGCACACACGTGCGCACGACGATCTCTCTACCGGCCCGCATCTGGAGGAGCCACAGCGATGGCGGAACACACCAGCTCGAGCATCACGATCGAGGCGGCACCGGCCGATGTCATGGGGGTGATCGCCGACTTCGCCCGGTATCCGGACTGGACCGGCGAGGTGAAGGAGGCGGAGGTCCTCGCGTCGGACGCGCAGGGCCGCGCCGAACAGGTCCGCCTCGTCATGGACGCCGGCGCGATCAAGGACGACCAGGTGCTGGCGTACACCTGGACCGGTGCGAACGAGGTCTCCTGGACGCTGGTCAAGTCCCAGATGCTGCGGTCGCTCGACGGCTCCTACATCCTGAAGCCGGCGGGGGCGGGCGGCACCGAGGTCACGTACCGGCTCACGGTGGACGTCAAGATCCCGATGCTGGGGATGATCAAGCGCAAGGCCGAGAAGGTCATCATCGACCGGGCGCTGGCCGGACTGAAGAAGCGGGTCGAGTCCGGCGAGAAGTAGGGCCGCGCGACCGCTGTGCCGGGCGCCGCTCGAACGCGCCTGCGGGGCGGCCTCGGTTACCGTTCAGCCTCATGCGCACCATCCTGATCACCGGCCCAGGCGGCAGCGGTCGTACCACGGTCGCCGCCGCCACCGCCCGGGCCGCCGCCCGTGAGGGAACCCGCACCCTCGTCCTGAGCGCCGACCGCACCGACACCCTCGGCGCGGCCCTCGGCGCGACGACGGGCCCGGAGCCCACGCGGATCACCCCGGACCTCACCGCCTGGCGCCCCGACGCCACCGCCGGTTTCCGCGACGACCTCACCGCGTTCCAGGAACGGGCGGCCGGTGTCCTCGACCTTCTCGGCGCCGCCCGGCTGGACGCCGAGGAGGTCACGCCCCTCCCCGGCGCCGAGGAGCTCAGCTTCCTGCGGGCCCTGCGCGACGCCGCGCTCTCGGAGCGGTTCGACCTGCTCGTCGTCGACCTTCCGCCGGTGGCCGACGCGCTCGCCCTGCTCTCCCTGCCCGAGGAACTCCGCCGCTACCTGCGCCGTCTGCTCCCGCCCGAGCGCCAGGCCGCCCGCGCCCTGCGCCCGGTCCTCGGCAAGCTGGCCGGCGTGCCCATGCCCTCGGAGTGGCTGTACGAGACCGCCGGCCGCTGGGACACCGAACTGGCCGCCGTCGAGGCCGTGCTCGCCGACCGGAACACCACCGTCCGGCTGGTCGCGGAACCCGGCCCGGCCGGCGCGGAAGCCCTCCGGAGTGCCGGGCTCGGCCTCGCCCTGCGCGGCCTGCGCCCCGACGCCCTGGTCGCCAACCGGCTGCTGCCGGAGCGGGCGGCCGAGGGCTGGCTGGCCGGGCCGGTCGCCCAGCAGCGCAAGACACTGGAGGAATGGCAGGCCTCGTACGACGTCACCGCCGTCCCGCACCTCGGCCACGACCCGCGCGGCACCGAGGACCTGGCCGCCCTCCCGGTCCCCGGCGTCAAGGACACGGGCTCCACGGTCGAGTGGCCTGTCGTCGACCGGCTCGCCGACGACGGCGTGCTCGTCTGGCGGCTCCCGCTGCCCGGCGCCATACGCGACGATCTCGACCTCATCCGGCGGGGCGACGAACTCGTCGTCGCGGCAGGCCGGTTCCGCCGGATCGTCGCGCTCCCGTCCGCCCTGCGCCGCTGCACCGTCGAGGGGGCCGCGCTGCGCGGGGGCGAGCTGTGCATCCGGTTCGCGCCGGATCCCGGTCTGTGGCCCGGGACCCGGTGAAGCACATACGCCCGTTCGGGTAACGTCGTAGAGACGAACCGTAGTCAGGAGGTCGTCATGAGCGAAGAGCTCCCCCCGTCAGACGCCGAGGAGCACGAGGCGATCGACGAGGTACGGGCGACCGACTCCGACGCCTGGTCGACGGCGTGCGCCGAGGACCTCGCGGCGGAGAAGGCCCGCCGCCGCGTCGAGTACGGCCCGCCGCCGGGCTCGGCCGCCGAGGAACTGCGCAAGCTCGTCGACGCCGTCTCGGACAAGCTGTCGTCGATCCAGTCGCCGCTGCTCGGCTCCGTCGCCGGACCCGCCGCGCAGCAGGTGGTGCGGCAGGTCGTCGAGCAGGCGAAGGCCGCCGTCGAACCCGTCATCGAGCGCAATCCGGACGTCTTCGACCACCTCGCCGCCGCGGGCAGCGAACTGCTGGCCGCCTACCGCTCCGCGGTCCAGGCCCAGGAGCAGCGCTGGACGACCCGCGCGGCGGATCTGCACAAGGACCTCGACGAGCGCCGCGACGACGGCGAGGGCACCGGCCCCGGACAGCGCATCGACCTGGACTGATTTCCCCCTCGAAGTACACCGCCGGGCCCCTGCCTGCCCGGCGGGTGGACGACGCGGATGTGACGGCAGGGCCTCGGGTACGGTTGCCGTAGCGGGGCTCGACCGAAACTGAGGGATTCATGGGACTCACCATCGGCGTCGATATCGGCGGTACCAAGATCGCGGCAGGCGTGGTCGACGAGGAGGGCAACATCCTCTCGACCTACAAGGTGCCCACCCCGGGCACGCCTGACGGGATCGTGGACGCCATCGCCTCCGCCGTGGAGGGGGCGCACGCCGGGCACGAGATCGTGGGCGTGGGCATCGGCGCTGCCGGATACGTGAACCGGCAGCGCTCCACCGTGTACTTCGCGCCGAACATCGACTGGCGCCAGGAGCCGCTGAAGCAGAAGGTCGAGGCCCGGGTGGGCCTGCCCGTGGTCGTGGAGAACGACGCCAACGCCGCCGCGTGGGGCGAGTACAAGTTCGGCGCCGGCAAGGGCCACCGCAACGTCATCTGCATCACCCTCGGCACCGGCCTGGGCGGCGGCATCATCATCGGCAACAAGCTGCGCCGCGGCCACTTCGGCGTCGCCGCCGAGTTCGGCCACATCCGGATGGTGCCGGACGGCCTGCTGTGCGGCTGCGGCTCGCAGGGCTGCTGGGAGCAGTACGCCTCGGGGCGCGCCCTGGTCAGATACGCCAAGCAGCGCGCCAACGCGACCCCCGAGAACGCCGAGATCCTGCTCGGGCTGGGCGACGGCACCCCCGACGGCATCGAGGGCAAGCACATCTCCATGGCCGCCCGGCAGGGCGACCTGGTCGCCGTCGACTCCTACCGCGAGCTGGCCCGCTGGGCCGGTGCGGGCCTCGCCGACCTGGCCTCGCTCTTCGACCCCTCCGCCTTCATCGTCGGCGGCGGCCTCTCCGACGAGGGCGAGCTGGTTCTCGATCCGATCCGCAAGTCCTACAAGCGCTGGCTGGTCGGTGGCAACTGGCGCCCGGTGGCGGACGTCATCGCGGCCCGGCTGGGCAACGACGCGGGCCTGGTGGGCGCGGCGGACCTGGCCCGCGAGCCCGACCCGATCATGTAGTTCCGAGGACGTCAGTACGTGATGAGCCCGCCGTGCCCCGCTCCGGGGCGGCGGGCCTCGTCGTATGTTGATCGTCATGGCGACTTCGACCCCGCTGCCCAACTCCCGCACGGAACCCGACGGTTCTGCCGTCATCCGTGTGCTCACCTACAACATCCGCTCCATGCGCGACGACACCGCGGCCCTCGCCCGGGTCATCGGCGCCTGCGCCCCCGACCTCGTACTGATCCAGGAAGCCCCGCGCTTCTTCCGCTGGCGCAAGAAACTGGCCCGGCTGGCGGCCGCCTCGGGCCTGGTGATCCTCACCGGCGGGGCGACGGCCGCGGGCCCCGCGATCCTGTGCACGCTGCGCGCGACCGTCGAACGCACCGAGGACGTGCTGCTGCCGCTCACCCCCGGCCAGCACCGCCGCGGCTTCGCCACCGCCGTCGTCCGGTTCGGCGGCGCCCGGCTCGGCGTGCTGAGCTGCCACCTCTCCCTGCAGAAGGACGAGCGCCAGGAGCAGGGCGGCATGCTGCTCGACCGTCTCGCCGGCCTCGGCGTGGACCACGCGGTGGCGGGCGGTGACCTGAACGAGCGTCCCGGCGGCCCCACCTTCCAGCGCCTCGCCGACGACCTCCAGGACTGCCGGGCCGTCGCGCCCTGGGGCGGCGAGAACACCTTCAACCCCGTCACCCCCTTCCAGCGCATCGACGCGATCTTCGCGACGAAGGGCGTCGAGGTGCTCGGCTGCGGGGTGCCGCTGGGGCAGCCGGGGGTGACGGAGACAGACCTGAGGGCGGCCACGGACCACCTTCCGGTGCTGGCCGCCCTCAGAATTCCCGGCAGTTAGACGACGGCCCCGCGTCCCGGGTCGTCGTCCTCGTCGTCGTCCGTCTTCATGCGCACCACCAGGGTGGCGAAGCCGCCCACGAAGCCGCCGATGCTGAGCGTGGCGAGCCACCAGGTCATCTCCCAGCCGAGCACCACCGCCAGCAGGAGCAGGATCGGGCCGCCTATCACGCCGAGCCAGGCGAACTTCGCGGTCGTGTCGGCGGCGGGCAGCGCCGGTGGCTCCGGCGGGACGAAGTGGCCCTCGTCGTCCTCGTCGAAGTCGTCCTCGGACGGCTCGGCGGCCTTGAAGTCACGAGGGCCCACGCCGGGCGCGAAGGAGACCGAGCCGCCCAGGGGCCGCGCGGGCTTGTCCTGCTTCGGAGTCTCGTCCTCCGGCTGGTCGTTGGTCTCCGCCTCGAGCAGCGCCAGATCCTCGATCGGCTTGAAGGGCTTGGTACCCGGCGGGTCCTTCGGCTCCTCGCCGAATCCCGCGACGATGGCGGCCCAGGCCGCCGCCTCGTCGAAGGGAACGCCCTGCTCGTCCGGCTCGCGGCCCTCGCGGTCCGAGTCGTGCTCAGCCACCTACGGCCGTCCCTTCCTTGCCGACACCAGGTGCGAGCCGGCCGATGAACGCGACGCTCTCGTCGAAAATCCGGTCCGCGTCGTGGTCCAACGTCGCAACGTGGTAGCTCTGTTCCAGCACGACCTCCGTCACGTCCCGTGACGACACCCGGCTGAGGATGCGCGCCGAGTCGGCGGGCGGTACCACGTGGTCCTGCGGACTGCGCAGCACCAGCAGCGGCTGGGTGACCTGCGGCAGTTCGCGGTCGACCAGCCGGAAGAAGTTCCGCAGCGAGTGGGCCGCGTGCAGCGGCACCCGGTCGTAGCCCAGCTCGACGGCGCCCTCCTTGGCGATGTCGCTCGCGATGCCCGCCGTCGTCCGTACGAGATGACGTGCCACCGGAAGGGCGTAAGGCGAAAGGCCGTGCATGCGGTTCGCCGGGTTGACGACCATCACCCCGCGGACCGTCTCCCCGTGCTTCGCCGCCAGCCGCAGCGCCAGGGTGCCGCCCATGGACAGACCCGCCACGAACACCTCGCCGCACCGCTCGCGCAGGGCCCGCAGCTCGCGGTCCACCTCGGCGTACCAGTCCTGCCAGCCGGTGAGCTGCATGTCCTCCCAGCGGGTGCCGTGCCCGGGCAGCAGCGGCAGCGACACCGTGAGACCGCGCTCGGCGAGGTGCTCCGCCCAGGGGCGCAGCGACTGGGGGGAACCGGTGAAGCCGTGGCAGAGGAGGACGCCGATCTCCCCGCCCTCATGGCGGTACGGCTCGGCTCCAGGAAGGACCGGCACCATCGGTCTCCTGTTCATGAGAGTCACGTGAAGTCCAGGTGTGCTTCACCGTACGCGACGGCACTGACACCGACCAGGGCCGTCGGCGCCTTTGGGGGCAGGCCGGGTTAAGGTCTGATCGAAGGAATCAGGAGGCACTCGGTTGTTGTACGGCACGATGAAGGTCGCCATCGGGGGACCGCTGAAGGTCGCGTTCAGGCCCTGGGTGGAAGGCCTCGAGCACATCCCGGCCGAGGGCGCCGCCATTCTGGCGAGCAATCACCTCTCGTTCTCCGACTCGTTCTTCCTGCCCACGATGCTCGACCGCAAGGTCACCTTCATCGCCAAGGCGGAGTACTTCACCACACCCGGCATCAAGGGACGGCTGACGGCCGCCTTCTTCAAGAGCGTCGGGCAGCTCCCGGTGGACCGCTCCGGCGCGCGCGGCGCTGGCGAGGCGGCGATCAAGAGCGGCCTGGAAGTGCTGGAGCGCGGTGAGCTGTTCGGGATCTACCCCGAGGGCACGCGCTCGCCCGACGGCCGTCTGTACCGGGGCAAGCCGGGCGGCCTCGCGCGCGTGGCGCTCGCCTCCGGCGCGCCCGTCATCCCGGTCGCGATGATCGACACGGAGAAGATCCAGCCGCCCGGCCAGGTGATGCCCAAGCTGATGCGTCCCGGCATCCGCATCGGCAAGCCCCTCGACTTCAGCCGCTACCAGGGCATGGAGCACGACCGCTTCGTACTCCGCGCGGTCACCGACGAGGTCATGTACGAGATCATGAAGCTCTCCGGCCAGGAGTACGTCGACATGTACGCGACCGCGGCCAAGCGGCAGATCGCCGAGGCGGCGAAGGCCGACAAGGAAGCGGAGAAGGCGGCCAAGGCCGCACTCGCGCAGGAGCAGAAGCAGCAGCAGGAGCAGCAGCAGGAGCAGCAGACGGATAAGGAGAAGTCCGGGTCCTAGGGGCCGGGGACAGGGCAGTCTGGGGCCGGGGGTGGGGGAATTGGCCAGGCGCGAGAAGGTCATGAGGATGTCGGTCGAGCAGCCGCTGTGGCGTGCGCTTGCCGGCTACCGGGTGCTGACGATGCTGTACGCGGTCGGGCTGTTCGCCACCGCCTACGACGAGTACGACCGCGCGGGCATCGCCATCGTCTACTACGTCGTCCTGTTCGTCTGGACCCTGGCCACCCTGCCCTTCGTGCAGAACGCGGCCGCCTGCACCAAGCGCTTCCTCGCCGTCGACCTCGCCATCGCGCTCACCGGCATCCTGCTCACCCCGCTCGTCGTCAACGACCAGCACATCCAGAGCGGCGGCCCCACCCTGCCGTCGATATGGACCGCCGGCTCGGTCCTGGCGTACGCGATCAAGGGCGGCTGGCGCTGGGCGGCCTTCGCCTCCACGCCGGTCGCCGTCGCCAACCTCGTCGAGCGCGGCGCCCCGGCCCGCGACACCGTCCACAATGTGATCCTCGTCTGGGTCGCCTCCATCGCCATCGGCTACGTCGTGGAGGTCGCCCGCGCCTCCGAGCGCACCCTCGCCCGGGCCCTGGAGATCGAGGCCGCGACGCGGGAGCGGGAGCGGCTGGCCCGCGACATCCACGACGGGGTCCTGCAGGTGCTGGCCATGGTGCAGCGCCGGGGCGTGGTCATCGGCGGCGAGGCGGCCGAGCTGGGCCGGATGGCCGGCGAGCAGGAGGTCGCGCTGCGCACGCTGGTCTCCGGCGCGCTGCTCCCTGTCTCCCGCGCCTCGGAGAACGCGGCCGACGGCGCGGTCGTACGGATCGTGGAGGAGCCGTCGTACGACGAGGACGCCCCGGTGGACCTGCGCGCGCTCCTCGCCCCGTACGCCGCCGCGAAGGTCAGCTTCGCCGAACCCGGCGCCCCCGTGCTGCTGCCCGCGCCCGCCGCCAAGGAGTTGGCCGCCGCCGTCGGCGCCGCTCTGGACAACGTCCACAGGCATGCCGGCGAGCACGCGCGCGCGTGGATCCTCGTCGAGGACGAGCCCGGCGAGGTCGTGGTGACCGTGCGGGACGACGGACCCGGCATCCCCGCGGGGCGGCTCGCCCAGGCCGAGGGCGAGGGCCGGCTCGGAGTGGCCCTGTCGATCCGGGGCCGGCTGCGCGAACTCGGCGGCAGCGCCGAGCTGATCTCGGTGCCGGGGCAGGGCACGGAAGTCGAGCTGAAGGTACCCAGGGAAGCGAAGGCGGGGCATCGATGAGTGAGCAGCAGGGCCCGATCAAGGTCATGGTGGTCGACGACCACCCCATGTGGCGCGACGCCGTCGCCCGCGACCTGACCGAGTCCGGCTTCGACGTGGTCGCCACCGCGGGCGACGGCGACCAGGCCGTGCGCCGCGCCAAGGCGGTCGCCCCCGACGTGCTCGTCCTCGACCTCAACCTGCCCGCCAAGCCCGGCGTCCAGGTCTGCAAGGAGCTCGTCGGCCACAACCCGGCCCTGCGCGTCCTGGTGCTGTCGGCGAGCGGCGAGCACGCCGACGTACTGGAAGCGGTGAAGTCGGGCGCGACCGGCTATCTGCTGAAGTCGGCGTCCACCGGCGAACTGCTGGACGCGGTCCGCCGCACGGCCGTCGGCGACCCGGTGTTCACGCCCGGTCTCGCCGGCCTGGTCCTCGGCGAGTACCGCCGCCTCGCCTCCGAGCCCGCCCCCTCCTCGGACCCCGACGAGCCCAGGGTCCCGCAGCTCACCGACCGTGAGACCGAGGTGCTGCGGCTGGTCGCCAAGGGCCTGAGCTACAAGCAGATCGCCGAACGCCTGGTCATCTCGCACCGCACGGTGCAGAACCACGTCCAGAACACCCTCGGCAAGCTCCAGCTGCACAACAGGGTCGAACTCGTGCGGTACGCGATAGAGCGCGGACTTGACGACGAGTAAACCGAGCGCCTGACAGTTCACCGGAATTGCCCTTCCTGCCCATCCCTTTGTGACGCGGCTCACCATTAGCGTGACTGTCACCAGGCAACCGCGGCGAAGGGACTTTTCCATGCGGGTCGGAGTACTGACCGGAGGCGGCGACTGCCCCGGGCTCAACGCCGTCATCCGGGGCATCGTCCGCAAGGGCGTGCAGGAGTACGGCTACGACTTCGTCGGCTTCCGGGACGGCTGGCGAGGTCCGCTCGAGGGCGACACCGTACGCCTCGACATCCCGGCCGTGCGCGGCATCCTGCCCCGCGGCGGCACCATCCTCGGCTCCTCGCGCACCAATCCGCTGAAGCAGGAGAACGGCATCCGCCGGATCAAGGAGAACCTCGCCAAGCTGGAGGTCGAGGCGCTCATCGCCATCGGCGGCGAGGACACCCTGGGCGTGGCGGCACGCCTCACCGACGAGTACGGCATCCCCGTCGTCGGCGTACCGAAGACCATCGACAACGACCTGTCCGCCACCGACTACACCTTCGGCTTCGACACCGCGGTCGGCATCGCCACGGAGGCCATCGACCGTCTGCACACCACCGCCGAGTCGCACATGCGCGTCCTCGTCTGCGAGGTGATGGGGCGTCACGCCGGCTGGATCGCCCTGCACTCCGGCCTCGCGGGCGGTGCCAACGTCATCCTCATCCCCGAGCAGCGCTTCGACGTCGACCAGGTGTGCGCCTGGATCACCTCCCGCTTCAAGGCGTCGTACGCCCCGATCGTGGTCGTCGCCGAGGGCGCCATGCCCAAGGACGGCGAGATGGTCCTCAAAGACCAGTCGCTGGACTCCTTCGGCCATGTCCGGCTGTCCGGCGTCGGCGAGTGGCTGGCCAAGGAGATCGAGAAGCGCACGGGCAAGGAGGCCCGTACGACGGTCCTCGGGCACATCCAGCGCGGCGGCACCCCGAGCGCCTTCGACCGCTGGCTCGCCACCCGCTTCGGGCTGCACGCCATTGAGGCTGTCCGCGACGGCGACTTCGGCAAGATGGTCGCGCTGCGCGGCACCGACATCGTCCGCGTGCCGATCGCGGACGCGACGGCCAAGCTGAAGACCGTGGAACCGGAACTGTACGAGGAGGTCGGGGTCTTCTTCGGCTGACCGGACCGGCACGCCGGGGTTACGGGCCGTATATTCGGCCCGTAACCCATCGGAAGGGAAGCCGCTTCGTGGAGATCCTCGCCTTCGGCGTGCAGGCGGACGAGAAGCCATTGATCGAGCGGGCCTTCGAGGGCCACCACGAAGTCCGCTGCCTCGACGTCTTCCTCAACGAGGACACCGCGCTCATCGCGGCCGGCCACGAGATCATCTCCACGAGCGTGAACGCCGATCTCGGCGCCCGGGTCCTGGAGATCCTCGCGGCCGGCGGCACCCGGATGATCGCCCAGCGCTCGACCGGCTTCAACAACATCGACCTCGACGTCGCCGGGCGCCTCGGCATGACCGTCGCCCGGGTCTCGTACTACTCGCCGTACTCGGTCGCCGAGTTCGCCTGGACCCTCGCCATGGCGGTCAACCGCCGTATCGTCCGCGCCTCCACGCGCACGCGTGACTTCGACTTCCGGCTCGACGGCCTGATGGGCCGCGACATGCACGGCCGCACCGCGGGCGTCCTCGGCACCGGCAAGATCGGCGAGGCGTTCACCCGGATCGCCCGCGGCTTCGGCATGCGGCTGCTCGGCTGGGACGTCGCCGAGAACCCCGCGTGCACGGAACTCGGCATGACGTACGTCCCCAAGGAGCAGCTCCTCGCCGAGTCCGACCTCGTCACCCTGCACGTCCCGCTGATGCCGCAGACCCAGCACCTCATCGACGCCGCCGCCCTGAAGGCGATGAAGGACGACGCGATCCTGGTCAACTCCAGCCGCGGCGGCCTGATCGACACCGCGGCCCTCGTCGCCGAACTGCGCGAGGGCCGCTTCACGGGCGTCGGCCTCGACGTCTACGAGGCGGAGGCCGGGCTGTTCTACGTCGACAGGTCGCTGGAGGCGATCGAGGACGACACCCTGGCCCGCCTGGTCACCTTCCCGAACGTCCTGGTCAGCTCGCACCAGGCGTACTACACCGAGGACGCGGTCGGCCAGATCGTCGAGGCCACGGTGCGGAACGTCCTCGACTACCGGGCCGGCCGCCGCTCCGAGAACGTGCTCGTGCCGCGCAGCTGACCGATCAACTCCCGTACGACCGAAGCGCCGTCGAGGCTCAGGACCGACTCCGGGTGGAACTGCACGCCGGCGAAGCCCGGGCCGCGTAGCGCGTGCACCTCGTGCGAAGTGCTCCGGCTGACCTCGACGCCGTGCGCGGCCAGCTCCGCACGGGCCTCGTCGTCGCAGCGCGCCACGAAGCTGTTGTAGAAGCCGACGGTCTCGGTCCGCCCGAACAGGTCGATCACCGTCTGCGCGCCCTGGTACGGCACCTCCTTGCGCACGATCTCCAGACCCAGCTCGGCCGCGATCAGCTCATGGCCCAGGCAGACGCCGAGGACGCCGTGCCGGTGGCCGCGCACCACCTGCGCTGTCAGCTCCCGCAGGACACGCATCTTGGGATCGTCCAGGTCGCGCGGGTCGCCGGGGCCGGGGCCGAGGACGACCGGCCCCTCGTGCGCGGACACGGCGTCCCGCAGCCCGGGTTCGTCATAACGGCGGACGCTCACGTCCAGGCCGCTCGACCGCAGGACGTGCGCGAGCATCGCGGTGAAGGTGTCCTCCCCGTCGACGACCAGGGCGTGCCCGCCGAGCTCGGCGGACCGCTCCTGCATCCGCAGCCAGAAGGGGGCGAGCGAGGCCCGGCGCCCGTCGAGCGCGGCACGCACGCGTGGGTCGTCCGCGAGCCGTACGCGCGCGTGCTCGTCGCTCGGCCGCCCGGGGCGCACGCCGAGGGCCGCCAGCACGCCCGCAGCCTTTGCGTGCGTCTCCGCGACCTCGCTCGCCGGGTCCGAGCCGCGCACGAGGGTGGCGCCGACCGGGACCCGCAGCCGTCCGTCGCCGCGGATGTCGGCGGTGCGGATCAGGATGGGGGAGTCGAGCGTCTGGGCGCCGCCGGAGTCCCGGCCGAGCAGAGCCAGCGCGCCCGCGTAGTAGCCGCGCCCCCCGACTTCGTGCCGCTCGATCACCCGGCAGGCGTTCTGCACCGGCGACCCGGTGACGGTCGCCGCGAACATGGTCTCCTTCAGGACCTCGCGCACGTCCAGCGACGACCTGCCGCGCAACTCGTACTCGGTGTGCGCGAGATGGGCCATCTCCTTCAGCCGCGGGCCGACCACCACCCCGCCCATGTCGCCGACGGTGCACATCGTCTTGAGCTCCTCGTCGACGACCATCGACAGCTCCTCGATCTCCTTGCCGTCGGCGAGGAAGCCGAGCAGGTGCTCCGGTGTCGGGCCCTCGGCGGGATAGCGGTACGTCCCGCTGATCGGGTTCATGACGACCGTGCCGCCCGACATCCGCACATGCACCTCGGGGCTGGCCCCGACCAGCGTGCGCTCCCCGGTGTGCACGACGAACGTCCAGTACGCGCCCCGCTCACCTTCGAGCAGCCGCCGGAAGAGCGCGAGGGCGTCCTCGCGGGAGAACCCCGGGATCTCCCCCTCGTACGTGCGCCGGATCACGAAGTTGGCGCCCTCGCCGCGCCCGATCTCCTCGCGCAGCACCCGCCCGACGATCTCGCCGTACTCCTCGTCGCCGACGTCGAAGCCGCCGCCCCGCACGCGCACGTCCCGCGCCGGGAGCTGCGCGAGCACGTCGGCGAGGGGGAGCTCGTACGACTCCTCGGGGCTGAGGAACATCAGCGGGGTGCCGTCGTCGTGGACGTCGAAGCCGCGCTCGCGGATCTGGCGGAAGGGGACCAGGGCGAGGCCCTCGCCGGGGAGGTCGGCGAGGCGGTCGTACGTGGCGACCGGGCCGAGGAGCAGCTCGACGGTGTTCCCGTCATGGCCCGGCGCCCGGCGCCGCAGCAGGGCGAAGGGCCTCGGGTCGTGCAGCAGGTCCAGCAGGTTCATGGGTCCGGGTTCCTTCTCGATCGCCGTCGATCGTGGTCGACGGGGAGGAACGGCCCCAGAAACGCCGAAGGCCGCCCCTCGGGCGGCCTTCGCGAAGTCTTGCGTACGCGCAGTCAGTGGGCCGCCGGATGAGCGGTCCACCACCAGTTCTGGGTCGAATGCGCGAACATGCGAGGCACCTTACCGCATGTCCGGCTGCCGAATCCGGTGTCTCAATTGCTGGGCATGGGGCGGGACGCCCGACACGACCCCGTAATGTTGAGGCCGTGACCGTGAACGCTAAGACCAGCACGAGTGCTGGCAACACCTGGCGAAACCTGCCCGCGGCGCAGCAGCCCGAGTACCCCGACACCGAGGCTCTGCGCGCAGTGATCGCGGACCTCGAGTCGTATCCGCCGCTCGTCTTCGCGGGCGAGTGCGACCAGCTGCGCGCCCGGATGGCGGCCGTCGCCAAGGGCGAGGCGTTCCTCCTCCAGGGCGGCGACTGCGCCGAGGCATTCGACGCGGTGTCCGCCGACCACATCCGCAACAAGCTCAAGACGCTGCTCCAGATGGGCGCCGTGCTGACGTACGCCGCCTCGGTGCCGGTCGTGAAGGTCGGCCGGATCGCCGGCCAGTACTCCAAGCCGCGCTCCAAGGGCACCGAGACCCGTGACGGCGTGACGCTGCCGACGTACCGCGGCGACTCGGTCAACGGCTTCGCCTTCGACGAGAAGTCCCGCATCCCGGACCCCGAGCGCCTGAAGCGGATGTACAACGCGTCCGCCTCCACGCTCAACCTGGTGCGGGCCTTCACCACCGGCGGTTACGCCGACCTGCGCCAGGTGCACGCCTGGAACCAGGACTTCGTGAAGTCGTCCCCGTCCGGCCAGCGCTACGAGCAGCTGGCGCGCGAGATCGACAGCGCGCTGAACTTCATGCGGGCCTGCGGCACGGACCCGGAGGAGTTCAAGACCGTCGAGTTCTACTCCTCGCACGAGGCCCTGCTGCTGGACTACGAGTCGGCGCTGACCCGTGTCGACTCGCGCACCGGGCACCTCTACGACGTCTCCGGGCACATGGTGTGGATCGGTGAGCGCACCCGGCAGCTGGACGGTGCGCACATCGAGTTCGCCTCGAAGATCCGCAACCCGGTCGGCATCAAGCTCGGCCCGACGACGACGGCCGAGGAGGCGCTTCAGTACATCGAGCGCCTGGACCCCGAGCGCGAGCCGGGCCGGCTGACCTTCATCGTCCGCATGGGCGCCGACAAGGTCCGCGACAAGCTCCCCGAGCTGATCGAGAAGGTCACCGCCTCCGGTGCCACCGTGGCCTGGGTGACCGACCCGATGCACGGCAACACCTTCGAGGCGGCCTCCGGCCACAAGACCCGCCGCTTCGACGACGTGCTCGACGAGGTCAAGGGCTTCTTCGAGGTCCACAAGGGCCTGGGCACCCACCCGGGCGGCATCCACGTCGAGCTCACCGGTGACGACGTCACCGAGTGCGTGGGCGGCGGCGACGAGATCTTCGTCGACGACCTGCACCAGCGCTACGAGACGGCCTGCGACCCGCGTCTGAACCGCAGCCAGTCCCTCGACCTGGCGTTCCTCGTCGCGGAGATGTACAGGGACCAGTGACGGGTTCACCCGTTACCAGGGCATGAAGTGGGGCGCGGATCACATACGATCTGCGCCCCACCCCACTTTTGCGCTTCCTGTCCGCCGGGTAAGGTTAGGTTAGCCTCACCGATCATCGGGGAGAGCACTTCGACCCCGCCGGGAGGTGAGCCGCGTGTACGTCTGCAGTTGCTTCGGGATCACCGAACAGCAGGTCAAGCAGCACGCGGAGAACGGCGCCTGCAGCCCCCGCCAGATCGCCTCCGCCTGCAAGGCGGGCACCGACTGCGGTTCGTGTGTACGGCGCATCCAGGCGATGCTCGGCCGCGGCGCGCTTCCCCGCCGCGAGTCCGTCGAGCAGGACGCGCCCGCCCTGGCCGGACTGGACGAGGCGGCCTAGCTCTCCGGCTGCTCGATGAGCTGCGCGATGTAGAGCGCCTCGCCGAGTTTCTCGACCAGCTCCAGCTGGGTGTCGAGGTAGTCGATGTGATGCTCCTCGTCCTCGAGGATCGACTCGAAGATGTTGGCGGACGTGATGTCGCCCTTCTCGCGCATCACCTTGATGCCCCGCCGGAGGCGGTCGATGGCCTCGACCTCGACCTGCCGGTCGGCCTCGAACATCTCCTTGACGGTCTGTCCCACGCGCACGTGGAAGAGCCGCTGGTAGTTCGGCAGCCCCTCGAGGAAGAGGATGCGGTCGGTGAGCACCTCCGCGTGCTTCATCTCGTCGAAGGACTCGTGACGCGTGTACTTCGCGAGCTTCGTCCAGCCGAAGTTCTCCTGCATCTTCGCGTGCAGGAAGTACTGGTTGATCGCGGTCAGCTCGCCGGTGAGCTGCTCGTTGAGGAATTCGATGACCTCGGGGTCGCCCTGCATCGCAGAGGCTCCTTCCGTGCCGGGGGGACTGGCAGGTTGGGCCGCATGATTGCACCGGCACCCAAGATCGTCCAGTAAGTCTTCACTTAGTAAGTACGTGCAGTCTTGGTCGCAATTGCCCTTGTTTGAAGAGGCCGGTCAAGTGCACCGTTCCCGGTCTGTCAGGATGGGGACATGGGTCAGCCGGTGGAGCGTGAATCGGGAGAACACGATTCGGGAAGAGCAGCACAGCCCGAGCTTCCGCCGGGGCAGCGGCTGCAGCGGGGCTGGCCGGTCACGCACTACGGACCCGTTCCCAAGTTCCGCCCCGAGCGCTGGGAGTTCCGGGTCTTCGGCGCCACCGCTGACGGCGAGAAGCACTGCTGGACCCACGAGGAGTTCGCAGCCCTGCCGTACACCACCGTCATGGCCGATCTGCACTGCGTGACGAAGTTCAGCATGCTCGGCGCCGAATGGGGCGGCATCCCGGCCCGGACGATCCTCCGGATCGCGCCGCCCGCGCCCGCGGTCACCCATGTGATGGTCTGGGCCGAGTACGGCTTCAGCTCCAACCTGCGCCTCGCCGACTTCGCCTCCGAGCGGACCATCTTCGCCACCCACAAGGACGGCGAGCTGCTGACGGCGGAACACGGCTTCCCGCTGCGCCTCGTCGTGCCCCATCTGTACGCCTGGAAGGGCCCCAAGTGGGTCCGCGGCGTGGAGTACATGACGGCCGACCGTCGCGGCTTCTGGGAGGAGCGCGGCTATCACAACGTCGGCGACCCCTGGAAGGAACAGCGCTACTCCTACCAGGAGGAGCCCGGGGACGGCCCCGAGCTCTGACTCGCGGCACACGCCGTCAGTGGTACGCGTGCACCACCGCGTGGCCCTTGCCGCGGCCGATCATCCACTTGTTGACGGGCGTCGTCACGATGAAGGCGAGCGCGAGCGAGATCGCCAGCGAGGCCCAGAACAGCAGGTCGCCGAGGGTGGCGTCCATGGCGTCGGGCCACAGCACGATCACGCCGTTGTCGATCAGCTCCATCACGGCGATGGACAGCGTGTCCGCGGCCAGCGCCACCCGGAAGGCCGTACGGAAGCCGACGCCGGCCCTGAGCACCCCGCGCAGCGTGAGCGAGTAGCCGAAGAAGAACGCGAGGACGATGGCCAGGACCGTCGTGGAGAGGTTGCCCCAGCCCAGCGCGGTGCCGATCACCATGCCGAGCACCTCGCCGATGGCGCAGCCGGTGAGGCAGTGCAGGGTCGCCTGGGCGGCCGTGCTCCAGGTGGCCCCGGCCGGGTGATGGTGTGTGTGCGGCTGCGCCGGTGCGTGTGCGTGCGTCTCGTGCTGCATGACTGCCCCCAATGTCAGGTCACGGTTCCTGTACCGAGCTGGAACCATATACCCCCTAGGGGTATTCCTTCGTGCGCTATGAATCGCGAAGTTTCTTCAGGCGCTCCACGTCCGCCGCGTGCCCCTCCTTGCCGCCGGGCGTCTCGATGATCAGCGGTACGCCCTCGGTCGCGGGGTGGGTCATCAGCGCCCGGAACGGGTCCTCGCCGATGTGGCCGGCGCCGATGTTCTCGTGCCGGTCCTTGTGCGCGCCGGCGACGTCCTTGGAGTCGTTGGCGTGGATCAGCTTCAGCCGGCCCGCGCCGACCGTGTCCACCAGCAGGTCCAGCGTCCGGTGCATGCCGCTCGGCCCGGTCAGGTCGTGTCCGGCCGCGAAGATGTGGCAGGTGTCCAGGCAGACGCCCAGCTTGGGGTGGGCGTCCAGCGCATCGAAGTAGGGCCCGAAGTCCCAGGTCCGCGAGCACAGCGAGGCGCCCTGCCCGGCCGTCGACTCCAGCAGCAGGAACGGGTCGTCGTCATGGGTGAGCTCGTCCAGCAGCGGCAGCAGATGCTCCCGCACCTGCTTCAGGGCCACGGAGCGGTCCCGGCCGCCGGTCGCGCTGCCCGTGTGCACGACCACGCCGAGCGCCCCGATCTCCCGCCCGCGCCGCAGCGAGTGCCGCATCGACTCCACGGACTTCTCGACGGTCGCCTCGGTGTGCGAGCCGAAGTTGATCAGGTACGGGGCATGGACGTACGCCGGGATCGACTCGGCCTCGCACACCGCGCGGAACTCCTCGTCCTGCCGCGGACTGCCGGCGGGCGTGGCCCAGCCGCGCGGGTTGGCGACGAAGACCTGCACCGTCTCGGCCTTCAGGTCATGGGCGTAGGACAGGCCGACGGAGCTCAGGCCGCCGGCCACGGGGACGTGGCCGCCGACGGGGTTGCGGGGCTGCTGACTCTTCACCCGCCCAGGGTGTCACGCGCGCCGAAGGGCTCAGTCACCGGATCTTGATGGTGATCGTCGACCCCTTGGGCGCCTTGTCGCCGCCCTTCACGGACTGGTCCTTGACGGTGTCGCCGAACAGGCCCAGCAGCCCGCGGTCCTCGCTGACCTTGAAGCCGGCGCCCTCGAGCGTCTGCTTCGCGTCGTCGACGCTGTCACCCGTGACGTCCGGGACCTCGAGCATCACCGGGCCCTTGGACAGGGTCAGCGTGACCGTGTCGCCCTCGGCCGCCTGGCCGTCGCCCGCGGGCGTCTGCGTGGCGACCTGGCCCTTGTCGAACTCGGAGTTGACCCGCCCCGGGGCGACCTTCACCGCCAGGCCCGCGTCCTCCAGGTCGGCCTTCGCCTCCTCCAGGCCCTCCCCGGTGACGTCCGGGACGTCCACCGGGCTGCCCTTGCTCACGACCAGCGCGATCGCCGAGCCCGCGTGCCGGGTCGTGCCCGCCTCCGGGTCGGTGGAGATCACGGAGCCCTTGTCGACGCTGTCGCTGAACTCACGGGTGACCATGCCGGGCTCGAGGGCGGCCTTCTTCAGCTGGGCCCTGGCCTGGGCCAGCGGCCGGCCCTCCAGGTCCGGCACCCGCACCGTCTCCGGGCCGTCGGAGATGGTGAGCGTCACGGAGGCGTTGTCGCGGATACGGCTACCGGGTACCGGATCCGAGCTGATGACCGTGCCCCGCTTCACCGTGTCGCTGTAGGCGTGCCTGATCTTCCCGAGGTCCAGCCCGGCGTTCCCGAGCTGCTTGCGGGCCTCCGTCTGGGTCTTCGCCAGCACCGGCGGGACCTTGGTGAACTGACCGGAGTTGATGTACCAGACGCCCGCGCCGACCCCGAGGACCAGCAGCACGGCGAGGACGATCGCGACCGGACCGCGCCGGGCGCCCGCGCCACGGCGGCGCGGTGGCAGGGGCGGCGGACTCTCCAGCCGGCTGGTGTGCAGGACCTCGTCCTCGTTCACCGGCAGCGGTTGCTGCATCGCCAGCGCGCGAGGGATCACACTCGTACGGTCGTGGGAGATGTCCAGGTGGGCCGAGGCGAGGGCCTGCGGCGGCATCGCGTCGAGCTGGTCCGCGTCGAGTGCCACGCGGACGTCGCGGACGTGGGCGAGGAGCGCCACCGCGTCCTGCGGGCGGCGGTCCGGGGTGCGGGCGGTGGCCACCGCGACCAGCTCGTCCAGCGCGTACGCCAGCCCCGGCACGGCGGCCGACGGCGGTGGGACGTCCTCGTGGATGTGCTTGTAGAGGACGGTGGCCGGCGAGTCCCCGCCGTGCGGCCGGTCGCCGGTCAGCATCTCGTACAGGACGACACCGCACGCGTACACGTCGACCCGGGGGTCGGCGATGCCGTGCTCGATCTGCTCCGGTGCGAGGTAGGAGACGGTGCCGAGGACGGTGCCGGTCGTGCTGGTGACCGTGTTCACCGCGCGGACCAGCCCGAAGTCGGCGACCTTGACCCGGCCGTCGTCCCCTATCAGCACGTTCTCCGGCTTCATGTCCCGGTGCACGAAACCGGCCCGGTGCGCGGCGCCGAGCGCGGCGAGGACCGGCTCCAGGATGTCCAGGGCGGCGCGCGGCTGCAGCGCCCCGCGCTCGCGCAGCACGTCGCGCAGGGTGCACCCGGCGACGTACTCCATGGCGAGATAGACGTACGACCCGTCGGTGCCCTGGTCGAAGACCTGCACCACGTTCGGGTGGGCCAGCCGGGCGACCGACTTCGCCTCCCGGATGAAGCGCTCGACGAAGGTGCCGTCGGCGGCGAGCGTCGGGTGCATCACCTTCAGCGCGAGCACGCGGTCCAGGCGGGTGTCCAGGGCCCGGTAGACCGTGGCCATCCCGCCGACCGCGATCCGCGCGTCCACGCGATAGCGCCCGTCGAGCACCTGCCCGACCAATGGGTCCTGAAGGGTCGTATCCACGCAGGTGAGTGTACGAGCCGTGACCGACAAGCCCGTCCCTTCCTGCCGGATCGGGGCGTGACTGCAGCCGACCTGTGACGGACCTCGCACCCGTTCTCGAGGCCCGTCGAACGCGCGTTTCAGAACGCGGGACGCTCGGGATCCAGGTGCGCGCGCCCCTCGTGCGGCGAGGACGCCTCGGCGAAGTGACGGCGCGGGATGCGCCCCGCCCGGTGCGCCAGCCTGCCCGCCTCCACCGCGTGCTTCATGGCCTCGGCCATCAGCCGCGGCTCCTGCGCCCGCGTCACCGCCGAGGCGAGCATCACACCCGCGCACCCCAGCTCCATCGCGAGCGCCGCGTCCGAGGCCGTACCGGCGCCCGCGTCCAGGATCACCGGCACACGCGCGTGCTCGGTGATCAGCTGGAAGTTGTGCGGGTTGCGGATGCCGAGACCGGAGCCGATGGGCGAGCCGAGCGGCATGATCGCCGCGCAGCCGGCGTCCTCCAGCTTCCGGGCGAGGACGGGGTCGTCGTTGGTGTACGGCAGCACCGTGAAGCCGTCGTCGACCAGGGTCTCGGCGGCGTCGAGCAGCTCGATCGGGTCGGGCAGGAGGGTGCGCTCGTCGGCGATCACCTCGAGTTTGATCAGTTCGGTGCCGAGCGCCTCGCGCGCCAGGCGGGCGGTCAGCACCGCCTCCCCGGCGGTGAAGCAGCCGGCCGTGTTCGGCAGCACCCGGATGCCGAGCCGGTCCAGGACGGACAGCACCGACCCGTGCACCGAGGGGTCCACACGCCGCATCGCGACCGTGGTGAGCTCCGTGCCGGACGCCACCAGCGCCCGCTCCAGCACGTCGAGGCTGGGGGCACCGCCGGTGCCCATGATCAGGCGGGACGTGAAGGACGCACCGCCGATGACGAAGGGATCGTCGGCCATGGGTCAGCCTCCTTGGACGGCGGTGAGGACCTCGACGCGGTCTCCCTCGCGCAGGGAGGTCGACGGCCACTGCGCGCGTGGGACGACGGTTTCGTTGAGGGCGGCGGCCACTCCGGAGGGGGCCGGGGTCAGCGTCCGCACGACGGTGTCGAGAGCGGTGCCGGAGGCGAACTGCCGGAGCTCCCCGTTGACGGAGATGTTCATGCGGGCTGCTCCACGCGCGCGAAGCGCCTCGGGGTGAACGGGCGGGCCTCGTCCGGCAGTTCGCCGGTGGCCAGGACGTGCGCCATGGCGTCGCCGGTGACCGGCGTGAGCAGCACGCCGTTGCGGTGGTGCCCGGTGGCCAGCAGCAGCCCCGGCAGCTCCGTCGGGCCGAGCAGGGGGGCGTTGTCGGGGGAGCCCGGACGCAGTCCCGCGCGCGTCTCCGTCAGCGGCAGCTCTGTGATGCCGGGGACCAGCTCGTGCGCGTCGCGCAGCAGCTCGTACACCCCGCCCGCGGTGACCGTCGTGTCCCAGCCGAGCTCCTCGGTGGTCGCGCCGATCACCAGCTCGCCGTTCTCGCGCGGCACCAGATAGACCTGGCTGCCGCGCACCACGGCGCGCACGGTACGGCTCAGGAAGGGCGCGAACCGCTGTGGCACGGTCAGGCGCAGCACCTGCCCCTTCACCGGCCGCACCGGCGGCAGCACCTCGTCCGGGACGCCGGGGAGCCGCCCGCTGAGGCTGCCGGCGGCCAGTACCACCTGGCCCGCGCCCAGCTCGGTGCCGTCCGCCGTGCTCACACCGGAGGCCCGGTCCCGTACGACGTGGAAGCGCTCGGCCCACTGGCGGTGGAAGACCACGCCCGCCCGCTCGCACGCGGCGACCAGCGCGCCTGCCAGCCGCCGCGGGTCGATCTGGTGGTCGCCGTCGACCCGGAGCCCGCCGCGCACGCCCGGCGCGAGCATCGGTTCCAGGCGCCGGCAGTCGCGGCCCGACAGCCACTCCGACTCCAGGCCCGACTCCCTTTGCAGGGCGTGCAGTTCGCGCAGATGGGCGCGGTCGTCGGCGTCCAGCGCGACGGCGAGTGTGCCGCACCGGCGGTAGCCGAGGTCGTGGCCGGTGAGATCGGTGAGCTCGGCCGCGAACTCCGGATAGCGGCCGGCCGAGGCCAGGTTCAGGCCGAGCAGGGTCTGCTCGCCGTAGTGCAGCTCGGTGACCGCGGCGAGCATCCCGGCGGCCACCTGCGCGGCCCCGCCCCCCGGTTCGGGGTCCACGAGGGCCGTCGCGAACCCGCGCTGCGCGGCGCGCCAGGCCGTGACCAGGCCGATGATTCCGCCCCCGATGACGAGGACGTCTGACGTACGTGACGGCATGGGCCTCCAGCCCCTCCCTTCGCCGGCATGACCCGGATCAGGTTCGTACGGTCGGAGGCCGCCAGCCTCCCTCTCAGCCCGGTGCGTCCGGGCTCCCGCGAGTGCTTGTACGTTGGCCACCCTAGCCCGACCCGTCGCACCTCTGTAAGGGAGCCCACCGTCATGCCGCGCTCGCTGGACGGCCTCGTCCTCGCCCCCGTCGCCGACCAGGCTCCAGGTCAGGTGGGTACCCGGACGCGGTTCACGTACCACGAGAAGGACGGCGGGGTCTGGGCCGAGTACGAGGGCGGGGACGTCGTAAGAGGTCATCTGGTGGGTACCCGGGCCGGTGACCGGCTGGACTTCCGGTACGTGCAGCTCAAGCGCGACGGGACGACGTCCTCGGGGCACTGCGTGTCCACGGTGGTGGAGCTGCCGGACGGGCGGGTGCGGCTGGAGGAGACCTGGGCGTGGGAGTCGCAGGCCGGCAGCGGCACCAGCGTTGTGGAGCAGGTCACTGAGTGAGCACGACTGCTGACTGACAATTTGTCAGTTGGCTAGGGTGATCAGGTGAGTGAGCAGACGCAGGAGACGGGCGGGCCGCCCGCGCGGCGCGTGGTCGTGGTGGGCGCCGGCATGGCCGGTGTGCAGTCCGCGGTGGCGCTGCGCGAACAGGGCTTCACCGGCCGCGTGACGCTGATCGGCGCCGAGCCCCACCAGCCGTACGACCGGCCCCCGCTGTCCAAGGCCGTCCTGCTCGGCAAGTCCGAGGGCTCCGCCTTCGACGTCGACTTCGAGGCGCTCGGCATCGAACTCCGGCTCGGGTGCGAGGTGCTGGGCCTGCGCCCCGGCGAGCACGAACTGGACACCGAGGCCGGCCCGGTCCCCTACGACGTCCTCGTGCTCGCCACCGGTGCCGAACCGATCCGGCTGCCGGGCACCGAGGGTGTCCCCGGCGTGCATCTGCTGCGCACCCTGGACGACGCCGAGCGGCTGCGGCCCGTGCTCGCCCGGCAGCACGACATCGTGGTGGTCGGCGCGGGCTGGATCGGCGCCGAGTTCGCCACGGCCGCGCGCGAGGCGGGCTGCGCGGTGACGGTCGTCGAGGCGGCGGACCGGCCGCTCTCGGGCGCGCTGCCGGCCGAGGTGGCCGCGCCGATGGCCGCCTGGTACGCCGACGCCGGCGTCGAACTGCGCACGCACGCGCGCGTGGAGCGCGTCGAGCCCGGCGCGGTCGTCCTGGACGACGGCTCGCGGCTGCCCGCGGGCGCGGTCGTGGTCGGCATCGGCGCGCGCCCCGCCACGGCCTGGCTGGCCGGCTCCGGCATCGAGCTCGGAACGCACCAGGAAGTCGTCGCGGACGCCCATCTGCGCACCTCGGCACCGGACGTCTACGCCGTCGGCGACTGTGCCTCCTTCCCCTCGGGGCGGTACGGCGAGCGCCTGCTGGTCCACCACTGGGACAACGCCCTCCAGGGGCCGCGCACGGTGGCCGGGAACATCGTCGGCGAGGCCACCGGTGCGCCCCCGGCGGTCTACGACCCCGTTCCGTACTTCTGGTCCGAGCAGTTCGGCCGTTTCGTCCAGTACGCCGGCCACCACGCCTTGGCCGACACGACCCTGTGGCGCGGCGACCCGACCGGGCCGGCCTGGTCGGTCTGCTGGCTGCGCGAGGGGCGTCTGGTGGGCCTGCTCGCGGTCGGCCGGCCCAGAGATCTGGCGCAGGGGAGGCGGCTGATCGAGGCCGGAACGCCGATGGACGCCGAGCGCATCGGGGATCCGGCCAGGCCCCTGAAGGCGGCCACGGCGTAACGCGGAACCCCCAGGTCGGGCCAGCCTGGCTTCCGACTGTCAGTGCGGGATGGCAGGCTTGATTCCGTGACCGAGATTGACGCAAAGACTGATGCTCTCGTCCCCGCCTGGCTCACCCTCCCCGACATCGCAGAGATGCTCGATGTCGAGGTGACGCGAGTGCGGCAGCTGGTCAAGGAGGGCCAGCTCATCGCCGTACGCCGTGGTGAGAACCGCGCACTGCACGTCCCCGCCGCCTTCATCGACGGGGACAAGGTCGTCAAGGGCCTGACCGGCACCCTGACGCTCCTGCGCGACGACGGCTTCACCGACGAGGAGATGCTCGAGTGGCTCTTCACTCCCGACGAGAGCCTGCCGGGCACCCCCGCCCAGGCCCTCAGCGAGAATCGAGGCACGGAGGTGAAGCGCCGCGCCCAGGCGCTCGCCGTCTGAGCCGAACTCGCTGATCCGAACACCGTCCGGCGTACGGGCCGGGGTCCGCGCGGGCCCAGGGCCGTGGTTCACTGCGGCCCGCAGCTCCGAAGCGTTCCCGCGGGCCCGCGGCCCGTACGCCACCGACAACGGGGGACACCCACATGCCCGGCACCGCAGCCACCGCACGCGCCCGCCTCACCGACGCCCGCGTCTACCTCTGCACGGACGCCCGCAGGCGCCAGGGTGATCTCCCGCAGTTCCTGGACGCCGTCCTGGCGGGCGGCGTCGACATCGTCCAGCTGCGCGACAAGGGCATGGAGGCGGGCGAGGAGCTGGAGCACCTCGAGGTCTTCGCCGACGCCTGCGCCCGCCACGGCAGGCTGCTCGCGGTCAACGACCGCGCGGACGTCGCCCATGCCGCCGGCGCCGACGTCCTCCACCTCGGCCAGGGCGACCTCCCGGTCCCCGCGGCCCGCGCGATCCTCGGCGGCGACGTCCTCGTCGGCCGCTCGACGCACGCCGAGTCCGAGGCCGCCGCGGCCGCAGTCCAGGTCGGCGTCGACTACTTCTGCACCGGGCCCTGCTGGCCGACCCCGACCAAGCCGGGCCGTCACGCCCCCGGACTCGACCTGGTCCGGTACACCGCCTCCCTCGGCGTCGAGCGTCCCTGGTTCGCCATCGGCGGCATCGACCTCGCCAACCTCGACCAGGTGCTCGACGCAGGCGCCCGCCGGGTCGTGGTCGTCCGCGCGATCACCGAGGCGGAGGACCCGGGCGCCGCGGCGGCGGAGTTCGCCAAGCGGCTGCGGCAGGCATAATCGCGCCGGCTGTCCGAGGCGTGGACAGCAAGTCGACAATTCGGGTAAAAATCCCGCGTTCGGTTGGGTGACCGTCGCCCCCTGGTTAACCTGCGAGTATGGCCCTCGGAACCGCATCCACAAGGACTGATCGCGCACGTACCGTGCGGGACATGCTCGCCTCGGGCAAGACGACGTACTCCTTCGAGTTCTCGGCGCCCAAGACGCCCAAGGGTGAGCGGAACCTGTGGAGCGCGCTGCGCAGGGTCGAGGCAGTGGCTCCCGACTTCGTCTCCGTGACCTACGGAGCCGGCGGCTCCACGCGTGCGGGCACGGTCAAGGAGACCGAGCAGATCGTCGCCGACACCACGCTGACCCCGGTCGCCCACCTGACCGCGGTCAACCACTCCGTCGCCGAGCTGCGCAACATCATCGGCCAGTACGCCGACGCCGGGATCCGCAACATGCTCGCCGTGCGCGGCGACCCGCCCGGCGACCCCATGGGGGACTGGGTGCCGCACCCGAAGGGCCTCGCCTACGCCGCGGACCTCGTCCAGCTCATCAAGGAGTCCGGCGACTTCTGCGTGGGCGTCGCGGCCTTCCCGGAGATGCATCCGCGCTCCGACGACTGGGACACGGACGTCACCCGCTTCGTGGACAAGTGCCGGGCCGGTGCCGACTACGCGATCACGCAGATGTTCTTCCAGCCGGAGTCCTATCTGCGACTGCGCGACCGGGTCACCGCGGCCGGCTGCGAGACCCCCGTCATCCCCGAAGTGATGCCGGTCACCAGTGTGAAGATGCTGGAACGGTTGCCACAGCTCAGCAACGCCCACATCCCGTCCGTCCTGAAAGAGCGAATCCTCACAGCAAAAGACGATCCGACCGCTGTACGCTCCATTGGCATTGAATTCGCCACGGAGTTCTGCGCACGGCTGCTGGCCGAGGGAGTGCCCGGACTGCACTTCATCACGCTCAACAACTCCACGGCGACGCTGGAAATCTACGAGAACCTGGGGCTGCACCACCCGCCGCAGGCCTAGACCGGCCGCACCGGTGTACGACACACTGCGTAGCGGCGACTGGGAGAGGGGCGTACATGGGCTGGACGGTCCTCTATATCGCGTTCGGCATCGTCGCGCTGTGGTTGCTCGGTGAGGTGCTGCTGCAGTACAAGGCGCGGCTGCGCTGGCGGCTGCTCGCTTTCGCCGGCTTCCTGGGTGTCGTCATCGGGGTGCTGATCCCCTCGGTGATCGTCATCGGCCTGGGCGCGGCCGCGTTCGCGGTCGGCCAGACCTACGTCACCCTCTCCTTCCGCCGCGGCTTCTCCGCGGGCTGGGCGGTCAAGCGCCCGGAGGGCGACGACGGCAGCAAGCGGCGCCGCGGCAGGGCGGACTTCCGGGACCCGACCCTGGAGGTCTCCGACCTCGAGCCGGGCGACGTCGGATACGACGAGCGGGCCGCCTACACCCGCGAGAACGCCGCCTACAACGACGACGACTACGACCGCGACGACGTCTTCACACCCGCCCACGCGACGGCCGCAGAGAGCACCGCGGTGTACGAGCCGCAGCCCCTGCCCGACGACACCGGTTCGTACGGCATATACGACAACGCCGCCTACGCGGGCGCGGGTCAGGCCCAGGCCCAGGACCAGTACGCGGCGGCAGCCCAGGGCGCCGACCAGACGTACGCCTACGACTACTCGGGCTACGACCAGCAGCAGTACGGCTACGACACCGGCGGCCAGCAGCAGTACGCCGCCTACTCCGACCCGTACATCGGCACGCAGTCGTACGGCGGCTACGACGCCACCTACGGGCAGCAGCAGTACGGCCAGGGCCAGCAGGGCTACGGCCAGGACCAGCAGCAGTACGGCACCGGCGGCTACGGCGGCGAGACCCCGTCCGGCGGTGTGTGGGTTCCGCAGCAGCGCACCGACGAGACCTACGGCGGCGAGCTCCCGCCGGAGCAGCCCTACCCCTACCAGGGCAACGGCCAGGGCCAGGGGCAGGGGAACGGGTTCGACGAGCAGTACCGCTTCTGAACGACCCTCCCCCCGCACCTCTCAGCGGACGCTGCTCACTGAGAACCCCTGAACTCCGGCCCCTCCACGATGAGTCCGGCCACCAGCGCGCCCGACATTCCGCTGTGGGGGAGGCCGCCGCCGGGGTGAGCCCAGTCGCCGACCCGGTACAGCCCCGGCAGGCGGGTGGTGTTGGCCGGGTGCAGGAAGCGCCCCTTTCCGGCGGCCAGCGAGGGCGCGGACACCCCGCCGATGCCGGAGCCGGTCTCCGCCTCCGCCTCGCGCCAGAGGATCCGCTCCCGCAGTCCCGGTATCGCGGCCTCCGCCGCGGTGACGAGTTCGTCGGCGAGGGCTTCGCGTCGTTCGGGCAGGTGCCCGCCGGCGTCCGAGGGGACCACCGCGGACAGGACCACCGACTCGTGCTCCCCGTCCGGTCGCAGCGCCGGGTCGTCCGGCCGCAGCACGGTCACCGTGGGCCGGACCGGCTCGGGCGAAGGGGACCCGAGGGAGTACAGCTCGGCCGTGCGGTCGGGGGCGTGGACGACCGTGCGATGCACCGCACCGGCCTCCCGCGGGCCGCGCAGCGCCAGCAGCACGGTGAACCGTCCGGGGCGGGGACCGGTGTCGGGCCGTACGTCACCTTCGTCGTCGAGGCGGTGCTGCGTGAGGGCCCGCAGGTGTACGGGACGCACACCGGCGACCACGTGATCGGCCTCCGCCACAGAACCGTCCGCCAGCTCCACGCCCGCCACCCGGCCGTCCTTCTCCAGCACGCCCGTCACCTCGGCGCCGAAGCGGAACTCGACCCTGCGGGCCAGGCACCGCTCGTACACCGCGCGCGCCAACTCCCTTGTGCCGCCGCGGACATACCAGGTTCCGAAGGCGTGCTCCATGTACGGCAGCACGGCGGCGCTCGCCGGAGTGGTGCGCGGATCGAGGCCGTACGCGAGGGCGTGGCTCTCCAGGAGCGCGGCGAGCCGGGGGTCGCGCAGCTCCCAGGCGCCGATCTCGGCGAGCGTGGCCGCCTGCCGGGTGCGCAGCAGCCGCTTGTGGGGGACCGCCGGGTACGGCTCGCGCTCCGCCAGCACCTGCCAGTCGGGCCACAGGGGCTCCTCCAGCAGCGGGCGGCGCGTGCGGTCCCAGGCCTCGCGGGCCCGCACCAGGAAGTCGCCCCAGCGGCCGCCGGCGCCGGACCCGAGCGCCTCGTCCAGCGCGGCGACGACGCCCGCGCGCGAGGCGTTGGGCAGGGCGGCCTCGGTGCCGTCCGCGAACACGTGCCGTGCGGACGGGTCGACCTGGACCAGCTCGACGCACGCCTCCAGCGGCTCCTTGCCGGTCTTGACGAACAGATCGCGCCAGACGGCGGGCAGGGTCAGCACTCCGGGACCGGTGTCGAAGCCGAAGCCGTCCCGCTCGAAGCGGCGTACCGCCCCGCCGTACGTCTGTGCCCGCTCGTACACCGTCACCCGGTGGCCCGCGACGGCCAGCCGGGCGGCGGCCGCCATCGCGCCCATCCCGGCGCCGATCACCGCAATCCGTCCCATGCCCGCGACTTTATCGACCGCCACCGACAGTCACTGAAGGCACGGTCCGCCTCAGTGGAACCGGCGGGAGAGTACGGACGCGGGCGCGCAGGTCACCAGTCGGCAACGGTGCGTCCTGGGGGTGAATGCGCAGTGCTGAGTATCCGTACCTAGTGACGGAGATGAGTAGCCGCGCGGATGGGCTGCGACCTGCGCCGACGAGACAGTGGAGACACGGAAAGGGGCTTGGCTCCGGCACCGGCGACACGGGGCGCCGGAACGGAGCCGCCCGCGATCCGCTCCTTCCGCCGACCGCGTGTCGGCGGGAGCGAGACACGGGGGAACCCGGGGGAACGACCGAGAACGGGGGCCCAACGGGGGGAAGTGAGAACGGGGGAGCACGAGAAGGCGCCGGTTCGAGGTGGCCCGCGGGGGACGCGGCCAGCTCGGACCGGCGTTTTCGTGTCCGTGCGTTCAGCGGCTTCCTGACGTGATCAACGGCTCGGAGGCGCGTTCAGCGGCGGCCGGGCCCGCTCACGCGCCCCTGGAGCAGCCGGGACAGCGCCGCGTGCACGTCGTCCAGGGAGCGCTCCGGTTGGAAGGACTGCCAGTCCAGCGCGGCCACCAGCACCATGCCGACCAGTGCCGACGCGGTCAGCGGCACGTCGATCTCGTCGCTGAGCTCGCCGTTCGCCACGCCCTCGCGCAGCACGTCCTCGACGACCGAGACCGCCTGCTGCCTGACCACCATGAGCGTGGACTGCCAGGCCCTGTTGGTGCGCCACATCTCGGCCACGTAGAGCTGTGTGAAAGCGGGGTAGCGGTCGATGAAGACGAGACCCGCGCGGATCATCGCGTCCAGGGCGTCCACCTTGCTCCCGCCGTCCCTGGCCGTCTTCTCGGCCGCCTCGCGGAGGGAGGCGGCGAGGAGTCCGACGCCGTGCCGCAGCAGCTCCTCGAAGAGGACGGACTTGCTCGCGAAGTTGTAGTAGACCGTGCCCTTCGCGACCCCGGCCCGCTCGGCGATCTCGTCCACCGTGGTGGCGGAGAAGCCCTGCTCGGCGATGAGCGTGACGGCCGCCTCGTAGAGCTTCTGCCGGGTGGCCTCGCGGCGCGTGCTGCCGCCCGAGGCGGTGCTGCTGCTTTCCATGGCCCTGATTGTCACAGGAGCCGTGCCCCCGGACGGCACCGCGGCGCTCACAGGGTCAGTTCCGGGTGCAGCCGGTCCAGCGTCCACACCTGCCGGCGGCGGGCCGACAGCGCGGTGAGCGCGAGGGCGCCCACGGTGAACGCGGTGAGCACCACGCACGCGTGCCACACCGGTCCCAGACCGCCGCCCGTGATGAGCCGCCGCAGGGCCTCCACGACGTAGCTCATCGGCAGGAAGGGATGCAGCGCGTTGAAGAAGCCCGGGCTCGTCTGCACGGGGTACGTGCCGCCCGCCGACGTCAGCTGGAGCATCAGCAGGGCGAGCACGAGGATCCGGCCCGCAGCCCCGAAGCGTGCGTTGAGCCACTGCACGATCGCCCCGAAGCACGCCGTCACCAGGAACAGGAACGCGATCGTGCCGGCCGCCCGCACCATCTGCAGGCCGATCGCCCAGTGCAGCACCGCCATCAGGGCCACCGTCTGCAGCACGCCGATCGCCACCACCGGGAGCCAGCCCGCGAGCGCGATCCGCCAGGCCGGGGCGCCCGTGGCCAGTGCGCGCCGGTTCATCGGCGGGATCAGCATGTACGCCACCATCGCGCCCACCCACAGGGACAGCGGGATGAAGTACGGGGCGAACCCGGTGCCGTAGTTGGGCGCCTTGTGCAGGTCCTTGGAGACGAGGTGGACCGGGTCGGCCATGACCCCGGTGCGCCGGTCGCGGTCCTTCTTGTCGTAGTCCGGGATCTTCCCGGCGCCGTCGTGCAGCCCGCCCGCGAGCTTGCCCGAGCCGTCGACGAGCTTGAACATGCCGCCGTTGAGGTCCTCGGCGCCGGTCCTCAGCTTGCCGATGCCCTCGTCCAGGTCGGCCGCGCCTCCCGAGGCCGTGCCGAGCCCCTTGTGCAGCTTCTTGGCGCCCGCGGCGACCTTCCCGGCGCCGTCGTTCAGCTTGTTGACCTTGGAGACGGCGTCGTCGAGGTCCTCGGAGAGGTGCGGCGCGCGCTTCGCGAGCGCCTGGGCCTGCTCCTGGAGGGTGGCCAGGTTCCGGTCGAGCTTCTTCAGGTCGCCGTCCTGGTCACCGATCAGCGTGTTGAGGTCGTCGGCGATCGTCGCCACGTCGTCGGCAGCCTCCTTGGCCTTCTTCAGGTCGGAGCAGGCCGCGTCCGGCAGCACGGGCTGCTCGCAGCGCTCCCGGTAGACGTCGTCCAGGGTCGCGGAGGCCGCGTGCGCGCCCTTGGCGGCGACCGGGGCCGTCCTGACCAGGGTGGCGAGGTTGTGGCGGATGGCCTTGGAGGAGTCGGCGACCAGCTGGGCGGTGTCCCCGATGGTCTTCTCGTTGTCCTTCAGGAACGGGCCGGCCTTCTTGTCGACCGCGTTGACCTTGTCGGCGAGCGTCTGCGTACCCGCAGCGACCTGCTGGGAGCCGTCCTCCAGGGCGCCCGCGCCCGTGTTGAGCTTCTTCAGGCCCTTGGAGAGCTTGCCGCTGCCGCTCTTGGCGTCCTTCAGCCCGTCGGCGAGGTCCTTGGAGCCCTTCTCCGCCTTGCCGATCCCGCCGTTGAGCTTGTCCGCCCCGTCGGCGGCCTTCACCGTCGCGCCGTGGATGTCGGAGAACGAGATGAAGATCTTGTCCAGGAAGGACCGCGACGCCTTGGTGGAGGCGGCCTGGCGCACTTCGCTGAACACCGTCCGCGAGATCTGCCCGACGATGTAGTTGTTCGCGTCGTTGGTGCGCACCTGGAGCGCGCCCGCCTCCGGGGAGTCGCCCGCGCTGGACGCGATCCGCCGGCTGAAGTCCGCCGGCATGGTCAGCGACAGGTAGTACGTGCCGTCCTCCACGCCCGCGCGTGCCTCGTCGGCGCTCACCTCGTGCCAGTCGAAGACCTCGCTGTCGCGCAGCCCCTTGGTCAGGTCGTCGCCCGCCGCGACCTTCTTGCCGTCGGCCGTCGCCCCCTTGTCGTCGTTGACGAGCGCCACGGGGATGCGGTCCAGCCGGCCGTACGGGTCCCAGAACGACCACAGGTACAGCGCGCCGTACAGCAGCGGCAGCACCAGGAGTGCCACCAGGGCGGCCCGGGGCAGTTTGCCCCTGCCGAACCGCCTCAGCTCAAGGGCGGCCAGTTTCGGCGAGCGCATCGGCCTTCTCCTTTCCCGTGGTGACGACGACGGCGTCCTCGGGGGCCTCGCTGCACACCGCCACGACCGTCGTGCCGGACTCGGCGACCGACCTCAACAACGTCCAGACTTCGTCCCGTTCGGCGTCCGAGAGCTTCAGGTCGGTGTCGTCGACGCCGAGCAGCCGGGGCCGGCCGAGCAGGGCGAGCGCGATGGACAGCCGCAGCGCCTCCAGGCGCTCGAGATCGCGTACGGCCGTGCGCGTGCCCTTGGGCAGGGCCGCCCGGTCCAGGCCCGCGGCGGCCAGCGCGGTGTCGATCCGCAGCTTCGCCTCCGCGGCGCGCTCGCCGCGCGGCCGCAGCAGCGCGCGCAGCGAGTCGCCGAACCGCCTTTGCAGCAGCGCCCGTTCGTGCAGATGCTCGGCCACGGTCAGGGCCGGCTCGAGCTCGGCCACTCCGGCCACGTGCGCGAGTCCGGCGACCCGCCGCACGGCCGCCATCTGCTTGGGCAGCCTGCACTCGCCCACCTCGGCCTGACCCGCGGTCGGTTTCATCCGTCCCGTGAGGGAGAGCAGCAGACAGGTACGGCCTGACCCGGACGGCCCCTCGATCGCGATCAGCGAGCCGGGCTCCGCGGCGAACGTGACGTCGCGGAAGGCCCAGCCGCGCGGCCCTTCGAGCCCTAGCCCGCGGGCAGTGACACCCACACCGGACACGGTTCTCCCCACCCCTGAATTTGAACTGACTGGTCAGTGCAAAAACTATCCCGAACCTTCGATCGAAGCAAAGTCCCAGGTCAGAACGGATTGTCAGTGGCATACCGCACGATGGAGACATACGGCACCCCTTCTCGGGCGATGCCGTCACGCAGACGACAGGAGGTTCGTCATGGCCAGCTATCACGCCGCAGCCGCCCGCCGGCGCCGCGCCACCGGCCCTGCCCCCTCACTGACCGGCCCGGCGAGCGACGTCCACCCCGTGCTCCGCCGGACCACGGCCCCGCCCGCCGCCCTCGACCTGCTCGCCCAGGCCCGCGCCGGGCTGGACGAGGCGGCCGTCCTCGAGACGCCCAACGAGCGCTACGCCACGGCCCACCTCGCAGCCCTGCGCACGGCCGCCGCGGTGCTCGCGGCACGGGGGCGCCCGGAGCCGTCGTCCCGACGGCGTGCCCGCATCCGGAGTGCTTGGGAAGTGCTCCCCGAGATCGCTCCCGAACTGACCGAGTGGAGCGTGCTGTTCGCCTCCGGAGCCCGGCGCCGTGCCCGCGCCGAGGCCGGCATCCAGGGCGCGGCCAGCCGCCGCGACGCCGACGACCTGATCCGGGACGTGGCGATGTTCCTGCGGCTCGTCGAGCGGATGCTCGTCCTGCAACCCGTCCTCCCGCAGCCGCGCCAGGACGCCGACCACCCGCACACCGAGGCGGAGAGCGCCCGTGGCTTACCGGACACGGGCTGACTGCGTCCGCCGTACGAGACGTTCGGCGGGGCACACCACCGCAGTCACCGGGCGAGGCACCCGAGGCAATAGGGTGGAAGGCGCCTGAAGCCTTCCCTCCCATGACGGGGCCGGGGAGGCACCCCGTTCGCTCCGCCGTGCAAGGGGCGGTGCCGCGCCGAGGAGTCAACTGCCGTGTCGGACCCGATGCGACCCCGAGCCTCTCTCCGTACCGCCGTGGTCTGGGAGGTCCTCCAGGAGGCCCTCGAACGCCGGGTCAAGTCCACGGGGCGGGAGTCTCTGGACGTCCTCGACACCGGGGGCGGCAGCGGCAACTTCGCGGTGCCCGTCGCCCGGCTCGGCCACCGGGTCACCGTCGTCGACCCCAGCCCGAACGCGCTGTTCGCGCTTGAGCGCCGCGCCGCCGAGGCCGACGTCGCCGACCGGGTGAAGGGCGTCCAGGGCGACGCCCACGGCCTCTTCGACGTGGTCGAGCGCGGTGGCTACGACGCGGTCCTGTGCCACGGCGTCCTGGAGTACGTCGACGACCCGGCCGAGGGCGTGCGCAACGCCGTGGCAGCGCTGCGGTCCGAGGGCGTCCTCAGTCTGCTCGCCGCGGGCCTCGGCGGCGCCGTGCTCGCGCGCGCCCTGGCCGGCCACTTCAAGGAGGCCCGGCAGGCCCTGGAGAACCCGGACGGCCGCTGGGGCGAGGGCGACCCCGTGCCGCGCCGCTTCACCGCCGAGCAGCTCTCCGCGCTGGTCGAGGGAGCGGGCCTCAGGGTGGGCGCCGTGCACGGCGTACGGGTCTTCGCCGACCTCGTCCCGGGCGTCCTGGTGGACACCGAGCCAGGCGCCCTGGAGGCGCTGCTGAAGCTGGAGGAGGCGGCGGCCCAGTCCCCCGCGTTCCAATCCGTCGCGACCCAGCTCCATGTGCTCGGCGAGACTCAGGGGACCTCCGGGGCCTGAGCCGCCTCGTGCGGTGCGCCGCTGATCAGGGACTTGGCCGCACATGGAGTACGCCACAGGCCCCCCGATCGGGCGCTCAGCGCCGTATGATCGAGGGAGACCGCCCGGCATGACGGGTCGGCCGTTGGGGAATGCAGGATTCAACGAGCCGGGGCGTGCATGGCGGGCACCGGTTGGTCAATTGGCGCAGAGGGGCGGGTTTCACGGGGGCGATTCCCTGCCTATCCTGAAGGGACCCCCCGGGTCGCCCCGGCGACTGCACGATGAGGAGGACTCCGTGCCGCTCTCGGAGCACGAGCAGCGCATGCTCGAGCAGATGGAGCGAGCGCTGTATGCCGAAGATCCCAAGTTCGCGACAGCGCTTGAGGGAAGCGGGCTGCGTACGTACACCCGGCGACGGGTCTACCAGGCGGTCGCGGGCTTCCTCGTGGGTATCGCGCTCCTCATGGCTGGAATGGTCGCCAAGCAGGTGTGGCTCAGCGTGGTTGGCTTCCTGGTCATGCTGGGGTGCGCCGTGCTCGCCGTGACCGGCTGGCGCAAAGCTCCGAAGCCGGGTGAACAGCCTGCTGCCGGTGCCCCGCACGCGCGTCGTCAGGGACGGCAGAAGCGTTCGATGATGGACCGTATCGAACAGCGCTGGCAGCGCCGGCGCGACGAACAGGGTCACTGACACCTCGTTCATGCAGGTGAGGGGGTGACCACCCGGCGGGTGGTCACCCCCTCACCTGTGCCCGCGGGACGGGGCGCGCCCGGAAGACCGGCGCGCTCCCGTCACCCGCTCCGGCCCGTCACCCGCTCTGCTGCCCGGAGGGCCGCCGCACCAGCGCGGCCAGGGCCGACCAGCGCTCGGCCCAGCGGGCCTTGGCAGCCGTCCAGCGGTCCATGGCCTCCCACACCGCCCGGACGGCCGAGCGGGGCGCCACGACCGCCCGTACCCGGGTGGGCCGGCTGACCTTGGACCGCAGCGCCACCCGCATCCTGCGCACGTCGTCGGCCAGTCCGGGCTCGGCGTGCGGCTCCGGTGCGAACAGCACCTGCTCCACCGCGCTCGCCACCCGGTGCACCGAGTCGGCCGTGGTCGCGTCCAGCTGCCCGAGCCGCACGATGCGCGCGGCCGCCTTGCGCGGGGTCAGCGCGTCGTCCGGCACGATGCCGTAGTCCCAGGCCGTGTCGGTGAGCTCGCGCCAGACGGCCAGGACGTGGTGCGCGATCACCTCGGCGGCGTAACCCGCCTCGGCCTCGACCGGCAGGACCGTCACGGCCAGGTCGTCCGTGGACCCCATGTCCGGCCGGCGGCCTCTGCGGCCCTGCCGGGCCGACGCGGCGTGCTGGGCCGAGGTCAGCCGCACCGAGCGCCGTCGCGCACGCCACAGCATGGGCAGCAGCGGCAGGGCGATCACGAGGAGCCCCAGCAGTGCCCAGCCGGCGATCTTGTACCAGGGGAGACCCGCGTCGTGCGGCTTGGCGGTGTCCACCGGCAGCGCGCCCGCACAGGCCTCGAGCTTCTTGTCCTCGGCCGAGCAGCTCGTGCTCGCGGACGGCGCGGACGACGCGGCCGAACCCGCCGACTGCGAGGGCCGCGACACGTCAGGAAGGCTGCTGCCCGGCGTGTCCGTCTGCGTGTACGAGGGAGCCACGCCCCGGTTCGGGGTCGGCTCGAAGCGGGTCCAGCCCACGCCCTCGAAGTACAGCTCGGGCCAGGCGTGGGCGTCCTTCAGGCCCACCGACACCGAGCCGTCCGTCTGCGGCGTCCCCGGGGCGAAGCCCACCGCGACCCGGGCCGGGATGCCCAGGCTGCGGGCCATCGCCGCCATCGCGAAGGAGAAGTGGACGCAGAAGCCCTCCTTGTCCTTCAGGAAGCGGGCGATCGCCTGCGGGCCGCTTCCGACCTGCACCTGGGTGCTGTACTGGAAGCCGCCGTTCACCGCGAAGTAGTCCTGGAGCTTGACCGCCTGCTCGTAGTGGGTGTTCGCCCCCTCGGTCACCTGGCGGGCGGTTTTCGCGACCACCGAGGGCACCGAGTCCGGCAGCTTGGTGTAGTCGCGCTTGATGGCGGCGGGCGGCGCCGGCGCATCCGCGAGCTGCTCCGCCGTCGGCTGCACGTCGAGGCTCTTGACCAGGTAGGTCTTGCCGCGCGTGGTCTCGCCGTGGTCGCCGACCAGCGTCATGCCCACCGGCTCGTAGCGCCACTTGCCCGGAACGTCCACGCCGCTCGGCGGATACGGCATCGGCAGCCAGTCCTGGGCGTACCAGTCGGCGGCCGAGATGCGGGTCTCGATCTCCGCCCGCTTGACGTCAGCGCCGAGGCCGGACGGGGTCGGGAACTTGTCCGGCACGCCGGTGACATGCCGCTTGGACGGCCGCCAGGTGCTGCCGTCGAAGTCGTCCAGGGACACGATCCGGATGTACAGGTTCGAGATGTCGTTGCTGTTCGACTTCAGGGACATGACCTGGCGGTCCTCGTCCACGTTCAGGCTGTCGCGCAGCGAGACCAGCGGGTTGACCGCGGAGATGGTGCCGCCGCCTCCGTCGCCGTTGCCCACACCCGTTCCGGCGGCGTCCAGCAGTCCGCCGTTCATCGCGGGCAGGGCCAGCGGCACCACGAGGGCGACGCCCAGCGCGACCACGCCGATGCGCCGCCCGGTGCGGACCGGCGCCACCGCGCCCGGCTCCCCGCCCGGCGCGCGTGCCGCCCCGGCGAAGACCCGGCCCCACTGCGAGAGCCGCTCACGGCCCTCGGCCAGCAGCAGCATCAGATAGCCGCCCGCCGCGACCAGGAACCACAGCCAGTCGGCGCCGCCGTGGGACAGCCCCGCGGCGACGGAGTACAGCGCGAGCAGCGGCAGTCCGGCCGGGGCCGCGCTGCGGAAGGTCACCGCGAGCGTGTCCACCGCGAGGCCGATCAGCATGACCCCGCCGAGGAGCATCAGCCGGATGCCGTCGGACTCCAGGGGCGCAGGGATCGCGTACCGCGCGATGTCGTCGCCGCCCTGCTGGAGCAGGTCGGAGAGGTGGCGGAACGCCTCGGGGCCCGGCACGATCCCGGCCAGGGCCTGCTGCCGGGCGAAGACCAGGGTCAGCAGCATCAGCGTGACCAGGGCCTGCGCCGCGACCGTCAGCGGCCGCGCCAGCGGCACCCTGCGGGTCGCCGCGCCCACGCCCGTCTGCACAGCCAGCAGGACGGCCGCCTGGAGGATCCAGGTGGCGGGGGAGACCAGGGGCAGCAGGGCGCAGGACGCCATCAGCGTGGCCGCCCAGGCGCACAGCGCCAGTCGTGCCCGCCCGCTCATGAGCCCGCCCCCTCACGGCTCGTCCCCGTCGTCGCGGCGAGGCCCGCGCGCTCACGGTCCGCCTGCCGCCACAGCTCGCTCAGCGAAGCGCCCCGCGGCACGCTCAGCGCCGTCCAGCCCGCCTCCCGCAGCATCCGCAGCCGCTCCTCGTGCCGGTCCAGCGCCCCGGCCACATCGCTGGGTTCCCGCATCCAGGCGCCGCTGTCCAGCACGAAGGCGACCGCGCCCCCGCTGCGCTGGCGCATCTTGGCCGCCACCGCGGCCTGCTCCTCGTCCAGGTCGCCGAACAAGGCCACCAGAAGCCCTTCGTTCCCGCCGCGCAGCACGTCGTACGCCCGCGACAGGCCCGTGCCGTCCGAGTGGTCGACCACCGCGAGGGTGTCCATCATCAGCCCGGCCGAGTCGGCCGTCTCCTGGCTCGCGCCCGCGAAACCGTCGGAGCCCTCGCCGGGCACCGAGTTGCCGCTGTCCGTCAGCAGCCGTACGGAGAAGCCCCGTTCGAGCATGTGCACCAGCACGGACGCCGCTCCCGAGACGGCCCACTCGAAGGCCGAGTCCGGGCCCGCGCCGTCGAAGGCGATGCCACGGGTGTCGAGCAGCACCGTGCAGCGGGAGCGCTGGGGCTGCTCCTCGCGGCGCACCATCAGCTCGCCGTAGCGGGCGGTCAGCCGCCAGTGGACACGGCGCAGATCGTCGCCGTAGCGGTAGCCGCGCGGGATCACGTCGTCCTCGCCGGCCAGGGCGAGCGAGCGCTGGCGCCCGTCGCCGTACCCCTTCGCCTCGCCGGCCAGCCGCACCGGAGGCAGTGCCTCCACGCGCGGGATCACCGTCAGGGTGTCGTACGTCGAGAAGGACCGGGTCAGCTCGCACATCCCGAACGGGTCGGTCAGCCGCAGCTGCAGCGGGCCGAGCGGATAGCGGCCGCGCAGGTCGGAGCGGACCCGGTAGGACACCTCGCGGCGGCCGCCCGGCTCCACCCGGTCCAGCACGAACCGGGGGCGCGGGCCGAGCACGTACGGCACCCGGTCCTGGAGCATCAGCAGGCCCGTGGGCAGCCGCGAGACGTTGTCCATCCGCAGATGGACGCGGGCCTCGCTGCCGGCGGGCACACGGCCGGGGGAGAGGCGGCGGCTGCCGGCCACCCGGTAGCGCGTGCGGTACAGGAACAGCGCACAGACCAGGGGCAGTACGGCCAGCAGCAGGCCCACCCGCAGCAGATCGCTCTGCCCGAGGACGTAGGCGCAGACGGCGGCCGCGATGCCGGCCGCCAGGAAGGAGCGTCCGCGGGTGGTCAGACCGGCCAGGGCGGTGCGCAGACCGCCCTTCTCGCCCCGGTCGGCCTCCGGCTGCCCCGTCCCCCCGAAGGTCATCACAGCCTCCGCGGCGGTTGCTGGGGGTACGACGGAGCGCCGCGGCCCAGGCCGCCGAAGCCGCTCTGCTGCTGGGGCGCCGCCGGGACCGGGGTGCGCTGCAGGATCTCCTGCACGACCTGCTCCGACGTGCGGCGGTTGAGCTGGGCCTGGGCGGTGGGCAGCAGGCGGTGGGCCAGGACGGCGACGGCGAGCGTCTGCACGTCGTCCGGCAGCGCGTACTCCCGGCCGCTCAGGGCGGCGGCTGCCTTCGCCGCGCGCAGCAGATGCAGTGTCGCGCGCGGCGAGGCGCCGAGTCTGAGGTCGGGATGGGTGCGCGTGGCGGACACCAGGTCCACCGCGTACCGGCGGACCGTTTCCGCCACGTGGACGCCGCGCACCGCCTCGATCAGCTTCACGATGTCGTGCGCGTGCGCCACCGGCTGGAGGTCCTCCAGCGGGGAGACGCCACCGTGCACGTCGAGCATCTGCAGCTCGGCCTCCACGCTGGGGTAGCCCACCGAGACCCGGGCCATGAAGCGGTCGCGCTGGGCCTCGGGCAGCGGGTAGGTGCCCTCCATCTCGACCGGGTTCTGGGTGGCCACCACCATGAAGGGGCTGGGCAGCTCGTAGGTCTGCCCGTCGATGGTGACCTGGCGCTCCTCCATCGACTCCAGCAGTGCCGACTGGGTCTTGGGCGAGGCGCGGTTGATCTCGTCGCCGATCACGATCTGCGCGAAGATCGCCCCCGGCTTGAACTCGAAGTCCCGGCGCTGCTGGTCCCAGATCGAGACACCGGTGATGTCCGAGGGCAGCAGGTCCGGCGTGAACTGGATGCGCCGCACCGAACAGTCGATGGAGCGGGCCAGCGCTTTGGCGAGCATGGTCTTGCCCACGCCGGGGACATCCTCGATCAGAAGATGTCCCTCGGCGAGCAGTACGGTCAGCGAAAGCCGTACGACCTCGGGCTTGCCCTCGATCACTCCTTCCACCGAACTGCGGACCCTCTCCACAGTGGCAGTCAGATCAGTGAGGCTCGCTCGATCGTCATAGGTCGTCACCCGGCCCTCCTCGGCCCGTTTCTTTCTCCGGGCCGTCGCTCTCTGCGATGCGGACCGGCCCACCCCGAAACACGGACACCACGCGTGAATAGTTCCGCGTGACGTCACACCCGCATTCTTGCTGCCGTTACCGATTCGTGTCACTCGACTGTGGACAACTGGCTGCGATATGTCGGGTTTTACGGCGCTTGGGCTCCAGCATGCGCGGGATTTACGAAAAACGAGAAGGGCCGGGCGGCGGTCAGGCGGGATCGATCTCGCGCAGCAGGCCCGTCTTCACGTCGAAGACGAAGCCCCGGACGTCCTCGGTGTGCTGGAGGAACGGCGACGTCCGCACGCGCTGCATGGACTGCCGTACGTCCTGGTCGACGTCCGCGAAGGCCTCGGCCGCCCACGCGGGGCGCTGGCCGACCTCCTCCTCCAGCTCGGTGCGGAAGTCCTCGGTGATCGACTCCATGCCGCAGCCGGTGTGGTGGATGAGCACCACGCTGCGGGTGCCGAGCTTGCGCTGGCTGATCGTGAGCGAGCGGATCACGTCGTCGGTGACCACGCCGCCCGCATTGCGGATGGTGTGGCAGTCGCCGAGCTGAAGGCCGAGGGCCTTGTGCAGGTCGATACGGGCGTCCATGCAGGCCACGACCGCGACGTGCAGGACGGGGCGGGCGTCCATGCCGGGGTCGGTGAAGGCGGATGCGTACCGTTCGTTCGCCTCGACGAGGCGGTCGGTGACGGAGCCGCCGCGTATGGCGCCATCGGACTCGGTGGGAACAGATGCGGAAGTCGTCATACCTATGACGTTACTGGTCAAATGCGATCCGGTCGCGGTGTGGGTGCGGGGAAAGGCTGTCATCACACTCCTGTTGTGAGGTACCCCACATGGGTGCGGAGTCCGGTCCGTGCGGGTGATTTTCCCTGATTCGCCGCATCCCACTCATCCCGGCGCGCGACGCGCAGGCCGGTTGATTGACCGCGGGACAGCGTGGACTAAAGTGACGCGAAGCGGGAGGCGAGGCTCTCCCTGCTGACATTCCCGGAGGCCAGACGCGCGGACGGCTTCCCCACGTGCGCGGCGCGTACGTACGGCTCGGCCTCCTCCCGCTCCCGGTCGGCTGACGCTTCCGGCGCCGGCAGGCCTCCCCTTCTCGAGCGGGCGGGGACCCGGCGGTGCGTACGGCCGCGCCGGATTGAGAGGGCCCCTTGAGCCAGAGTCGACACGTCCCGGTGATGCTCCAGCGGTGCCTGGACCTGTTGGCACCCGCCCTGCAGCGGCCGGGAGCGGTGGTCGTCGACTGCACCCTGGGCCTCGGCGGGCACAGCGAGGCACTGCTGGAGCAGTTCCCCGAGGCCCGGCTCGTCGCCCTCGACCGCGACAAGGAGGCGCTGCGCCTGTCGGGTGAGCGGCTGGCCCCCTTCGGGGAGCGGGCCACCCTGGTGCACGCCGTCTACGACGAGCTCCCCGAAGTCCTCGAACGGCTCGGCATCGCGCGCGTGCAGGGCGTCCTGTTCGACCTCGGCGTCTCCTCCATGCAGCTCGACGAGGCCGACCGCGGCTTCGCGTACGCCCAGGACGCCCCGCTCGACATGCGCATGGACCAGACGGCGGGCATGAGCGCCGCCGAGGTCCTCAACACCTACCCGGCGGGCGAACTCGTCCGGATCCTGCGGGCGTACGGCGAGGAGAAGCAGGCCAAGCGGATCGTCTCCGCCATCGTGCGCGAGCGCGAGAAGGAGCCGTTCAGCAACAGCGCGCGGCTCGTCGAGCTCATCCGGGACGCGCTCCCGCAGGCCGCCAAGCGCACCGGCGGCAACCCGGCCAAGCGCACCTTCCAGGCCCTGCGCATCGAGGTGAACGGCGAACTCTCCGTCCTGGAGCGGGCTATCCCGTCCGCGGTGAAGGCGCTCGACGTGGGCGGGCGGATCGCCGTGCTGTCGTACCACTCGCTCGAAGACCGTCTGGTCAAGCAGGTGTTCGCGGCCGGCGCCGCGAACACCGCGCCGCCGGGGCTGCCCGTTGTGCCCGAGCGCTACCAGCCCCGGCTCAAGCTGCTCACCCGTGGTGCCGAACTTCCCACCGAGGAAGAGGTCGCCGAGAACCGGCGGGCGGCACCCGCCAGGCTGCGCGGAGCTCAGCGCATCAGGGAGGACGCCGAGTGAGTCGGGTTGTCGAACGGGCCGGGGAGTGAGCGAGTTGGGAAACCGGACTCACTGGAGGCGGTGTGAGTAGGAAACCCGAACTGAGGGGGCGGGCCGCTCGTCTCGCACGGCTCTTCCCGGGGCCCGCTGGCCGCGGACAGGCGGCCCGCACCCCCTTCGTCCTGCTCGTCGTGCTCCTCCTGGGCGGCGGCCTGATCGGACTGCTGGTGCTGAACTCCGCGGTCAGCGAAGGCTCGTTCAAGCAGGACGACCTGCAGAAGGACACCAAGAGCCTCACCGACGAGGAGCAGGCGCTCCAGCGCGACATCGACTCGTACTCCGCCCCGGAGGCCCTTCAGCGCCGCGCCCACGAGCTCGGCATGGTCCCCGGCGGTGATCCCGCCTTCCTGAACCCGAACGGCACCGTCAAGGGTGTGCCCTCGGCCGCCGCCGAGCAGTCCGCCGCCGACCGGCCGCTCGTCCTGCTCCCGCCCGAGGCCCTCGCGTCCGCGCCGGACTCCGGCGCGTCGGCGACGCCGGCGGACCTGCCCGCCCAGGTGACGACGCCGGCGGCCCTGCCCGAGCAGGCGACCACCCCGGCGGCCCTGCCCGAGCAGGCGACCACCCCGGCAGCCCTCCCCACTCCGACGACCTCGACTCCCGGCAGGTGACGGAAGTGCCCGACACGTCTGGAGACAGGCAGCCGCCGCGCCGCCGTGTGCCCGGCCCCGCGCGTCCCGCCTCCGGGCAGCGGCGCCCGGCTCCCGGCGCCCGCCCGGCCCGCCGCCCGGCGCCCGGCCGCCCCACGGCCCCCAAGATCCTCCGGCTGGGCAGCCCCCGCCCCCGGCTGCGCATGGTCAGCCTGGCCCTCACCCTGGTGCTGATCGCCTTCGTCGTACGGCTGCTCCAGGTGCAGGCCGTGGACGCGAGCTCGTACGCCGCCAAGGCCGAGCAGAACCGCTACGTCGGCCACGTCCTGGCCGCCGAGCGCGGCGGCATCGCCGACCGCAACGGCGTGGCCCTCGCGACCAGCGTGGACGCCTACGACATCACGGCCGACCCCACGATGTTCAACCGCAAGCAGCTGAAGGTCGACGACGGGCCCGAACAGGCGGCCGCGCTGCTCGCGCCGATCCTCGGCGTCGACCAGGAGTCGATCGTCAGGAAGCTGCGCCCCAGGAACAAGGACCTGCGCTACGTCCTGCTCGCCCGCCGCCAGACCCCGCAGGTCTGGACGCAGATCAAGGACCTGAAGACGGCCCTCACCGCCAAGGGGGAGACGGACAAGTCCACGGTCAACGTCCTGGCCGGCGTCTTCGCCGACCCCAGCAGCAAGCGCATCTACCCCAACGGCGACCTCGCCGCCGGGCTGCTGGGCTGGGTCAACCTCGACGGCAAGGGCGGCGGCGGCGTCGAGCAGCAGTTCAACGGGGACCTGGCCGGCAAGGACGGCAAGATCCGCTACGCCCAGTCCGGCGGCCGCCTGGTGCCCACCGCGGGCTCCGCCGAGACGCCCGCGGTGCCCGGCAGCGACGTGGAGCTCACCATCGACCGCGACATCCAGTGGGCCGCGCAGAACGCGATCACCCAGCAGGTCGCGAAGTCCAAGGCCGACCGCGGCTACGTGATAGTGCAGGACACCCGGACCGGCGAGATCCTCGCCATGGCCAACTCGCCCGGCTTCGACCCCAACGACCTGTCCAAGGCGAGCTCGAGCGCCCTGCACAACTGGGCCGTCGAGGACGCCTTCGAGCCCGGCTCCACCGCCAAGATCATGTCGATGGCGGCCGTGCTCCAGCAGAACGTCGCCACCCCGCTGACCCATGTCGTCGTGCCGAACCGGCTGCACCGCGGCGACCGGCTCTTCAAGGACGACATCGACCACGAGACCTGGAACCTGACGCTCAACGGCGTGCTCGCCAAGTCCAGCAACATCGGCACCATCCTGGCCACCGGCCAGCTGAGCAGCACGCAGGCGCAGGCCAACAAGGTCCTCTACTCGTATCTGCGCAAGTTCGGCATCGGCAGCTACAGCGGACTCGGCGTCCCCGGCGAGACGAAGGGCATCCTCGCCCCGCCCGGCAAGTGGTCGACCTCGCAGCAGTACACGATTCCTTTCGGCCAGGGCGTGTCCATCAACGCGATGCAGGCGGCCTCCGTCTACTCGACCATCGCGAACGGCGGCGTACGCGTGGAACCCTCGCTCGTACGCGGCACGAAGGGACCCGACGGACGCTTCACACCGGCCGCGAAGCCCGGGAAGACAAGGGTCGTCAGCGCCAGGACGGCGAAGACGCTCGCCCAGATGCTGGAGTCCGTCGTGGACGACCAGGAGGGCACGGGCGCCAAGGCGCGCATTCCCGGCTACCGGGTCGCGGGCAAGACGGGTACGGCCAACCGCGTGGATCCGGCCACCGGCAAGTACCGCGGCTACACCTCGTCGTTCGCCGGCTTCGCGCCCGCGGACAACCCCCGTGTCACCGTCTACTGCGCCATTCAGAACGCCACGAGTGGGAGTTACTTCGGCGGCCAGATCTGCGGACCCATCTTCAAGCAGGTCATGGAGTTCGCCCTGAAGACCCTCCAGGTCCCGCCCACCGGGGCCAGGGCCGCGAACCTTCCCGTCAGCTTCAAGCCCTGATCAGCGCAACCAGCCAGGAACGCTCCGTGACCATGATCACTCCTGATCCCGCGAACCAGACCCCGCCCGCAACCTCGCCCGCCCGTCTCCCACCACCACCCTTGCTGGACCGAGCTGCGCACGGGCCCCTATTTAGCCCGCAGGCGGGTGCGCCCGGTACGCTCACCGCCGTGCCACACGCTGATCACTCCCAAACCACCCAGAAGGGCGTATCCGTGACATATCCCGGGCCGCCCAGGCCGGTTCAGGTCTCCGCCACACCCCTGGCGGAACTCGCCGATCAGCTGGGTGCCGCGAGGCCGGAAGACACAGCCGACGTCACGGGCATCACCCATGACTCGCGTGCCGTCCGCCCCGGAGACCTGTACGCCGCCCTGCCCGGCGCCCGTCTGCACGGCGCGGACTTCGTCACCCAGGCCGCCGGCCTCGGCGCGGTCGCCGTGCTGACCGACCCGACCGGCGCCGAGCGCGCCGCGGCCACCGGCCTGCCGGTCCTCGTCGTCGACGATCCACGGGCACAGATGGGCGAACTGGCCGCCACGATCTACGGCCACCCGGGCCGGGACCTGCTCCAGATCGGCATCACCGGCACCTCCGGCAAGACCACCACCGCCTACCTCGTGGAGGGCGGTCTCAAGACCAAGAGCAACACCGGCCTGATCGGCACGGTCGAGATGCGCATCGGCGACGAGCGCATCAAGTCCGAGCGCACCACCCCCGAAGCCACCGATCTGCAGGCCCTGTTCGCCGTCATGCGCGAGCGCGGGGTCGAGGCGGTCGCCATGGAGGTCTCCAGCCACGCCCTGGTCCTCGGCCGGGTCGACGCCTGCGTCTTCGACATCGGCGTCTTCACCAACCTGAGCCCGGAGCACATGGAGTTCCACTCCGGCATGGAGGACTACTTCCAGGCGAAGGCGCAGCTGTTCACGCCGAAACGCAGCAGGCTCGGCGTCGTCAACGTCGATGACGAGTACGGCCGCCGGCTGGCCAGGGAGGCGACCGTCCCGGTCGTCACCTACTCCGCCGAGGGCCACCCCGACGCCGACTGGCGCGCCGAGGACGTCGAGATCGGCCGGCTGCACTCGACGTTCACCGCGATCGGTCCCGAGGGCGAGCGGATCGACGCCAAGTCGCCGCTGCCGGGCACCTTCAACGTGGCCAACACCCTCGCCGCGATCGTGGCGCTCGCGGTCGCGGGCCTCGACCCGCAGTCCGCCGCCGACGGCATCGCCGCCGTACCGGGCGTGCCGGGGCGCCTGGAGCGCGTGGACGCCGGGCAGCCGTATCTCGCGGTCGTCGACTACGCCCACAAGACCGACGCGGTCGAGTCGGTGCTGCGGGCCCTGCGCAAGGTCACCGAGGGCAGCCTGCACATCGTGCTCGGCTGCGGCGGGGACCGCGACAAGACCAAGCGGGAACCGATGGGCGCCGCGGCGGCGCGCCTCGCCGACACCGCTGTACTGACCTCCGACAACCCCCGCTCCGAGGACCCCCTCGCGATCCTTGCAACCATGCTCGTGGGCGCGGCGTCCGTACCAGCACACGAACGCGGTGAGGTCCAGGTCTTCGAGGACCGGGCCGCCGCGATCGCCGCCGCCGTCGCCCGCGCGCAGCCCGGGGACACCGTGCTGGTCGCGGGCAAGGGCCACGAGCAGGGCCAGGACATCGCCGGGGTGGTCCGTCCCTTCGACGACCGCCAGGTGCTTCGCGAAGCTATCCAGAAGACCCAGGGATGAACTTGTGATCGCCCTCTCTCTCGCCGAGATCGCAGAAGTCGTCGGCGGGCAGACGCACGACATACCGGATCCGTCCGTCGAGGTCACCGCTCCGGTCGTCCGGGACTCCCGCGAGGTGGAGCCCGGCAGCCTGTTCGTCGCCTTCGTCGGCGAGCGGGTGGACGGCCACGACTTCGCACGGCAGGTCGTCGAGGCGGGCGCGGTCGCCGTACTGGCGTCGCGCCCCGTCGGCGTACCCGCGATCGTCGTCGACGACGTCCAGCGGGCGCTCGGCGCCCTCGCGCGTCATGTCGTACGCCGGCTCGGCGCGACCCTCGTGGCCCTCACCGGCTCCGCGGGCAAGACCAGCACCAAGGACCTGATCGCCCAGGTACTGCGGCGCAAGGCGCCGACGGTGTTCACGCCGGGCTCGCTCAACAACGAGATCGGGCTGCCGCTGACCGCCCTGTCCGCCACCGAGGAGACGAGGTTCCTCGTCCTGGAGATGGGCGCCCGCGGCATCGGCCACATCCGCTACCTCGCCGAGCTGACGCCCCCGAGGATCGGCCTCGTCCTGAACGTCGGCACCGCCCACATCGGCGAGTTCGGCGGCCGCGAGCAGATCGCGCAGGCGAAGGGCGAGCTGGTCGAGAGCCTTCCGCAGGCCCAGGACGGCGGCGTCGCGGTCCTCAACGCGGACGACCCCCTCGTGCGGGCCATGGCGTCCCGTACGAAGGCGAAGGTCGTGCTGTTCGGCGAGGCCGACGAAGCGGACGTACGCGCCGAGAACGTGCGACTCACGGACAGCGGACAGCCCGCCTTCAGGCTCCACACACCCTCCGGTGCAAGCGACGTGACCATGCGCCTGTACGGTGAGCACCACGTGTCGAACGCGCTCGCCGCGGCCGCCGTCGCCCATGAGCTGGGCATGTCCGCGGAAGAGATCGCCACCGCGCTCTCCGAGGCGGGCTCCCTCTCCCGCTGGCGCATGGAGGTCACCGAGCGGCCGGACGGCGTGACCATCGTCAACGACGCCTACAACGCGAACCCCGAATCCATGCGAGCGGCCCTGCGCGCGCTCGTGGCGATGGGCCCGGGGCGGCGGACCTGGGCGGTGCTCGGCAAGATGGCCGAGCTCGGGGACGAGGCGCTCGCCGAGCACGACGCGGTCGGACGGCTCGCCGTCCGGCTCAATGTCGGCAAGCTCGTCGCGGTCGGGGGCAGGGAAGCGTCCTGGCTGCAACTGGGCGCATATAACGAGGGTTCGTGGGGTGAGGAGTCGGTGCACGTGTCCGACGCACAGGCGGCGATCGACCTGTTGCGCAGCGAGTTGCGCCCGGGAGACGTCGTCCTCGTGAAGGCGTCCCGTTCGGTCGGTCTCGAAGGCGTCGCCCAGGCGCTCCTCGCGACCGGTGCCGAGGGTGAGGTTGCCGCCCGATGATGAAGCAGATCCTGTTCTCGGGAGTCATCGGCCTCTTCCTGACGCTGGTCGGCACCCCGCTGCTGATCAAGCTCCTCGCCCGCAAGGGCTACGGCCAGTACATCCGGGACGACGGCCCGCGCGAGCACGCCAGCAAGCGCGGTACGCCGACCATGGGCGGTATCGCCTTCATCCTGGCGACGGTCGCCGCCTACTTCCTGTCCAAGGTGATCACCGGCTACGCCCCGACCTACTCGGGCCTGCTGGTGCTCGGCCTGATGGTCGGCATGGGTCTGGTCGGCTTCCTCGACGACTACATCAAGATCGTCAAGCGGCGTTCGCTTGGCCTGCGGGCCAAGGCGAAGATGGCCGGCCAGCTGATCGTCGGCATCTCCTTCGCGGTGCTCGCCCTGCAGTTCCAGGACGCCCGCGGCAACACCCCGGCCTCCACCAAGCTGTCGTTCATCACGGACTTCGGCTGGAAGATCGGCCCGATCCTGTTCGTGGTCTGGGCGCTGTTCATGATCCTCGCGATGTCGAACGGCGTGAACCTGACGGACGGTCTGGACGGCCTGGCCACCGGCGCCTCCGTGCTCGTCTTCGGCGCCTACACCTTCATCGGCGTCTGGCAGTTCCAGGAGTCCTGCGCCAACGCGCAGACCCTGACCAACCCCAACGCCTGCTACGAGGTGCGCGATCCGCTCGACCTCGCGGTCATCGCCTCGGCGCTGATGGGCGCCTGCCTCGGCTTCCTGTGGTGGAACACCTCGCCCGCCAAGATCTTCATGGGCGACACCGGTTCGCTCGCGCTCGGCGGTGTCCTCACCGGCCTCGCCATCTGCTCCCGCACGGAGCTCCTGGTCGCCATCATGGGCGGCCTGTTCGTCCTCATCACCATGTCGGTCGTCATCCAGGTCGGCTCCTTCCGCCTCACCGGCCGGCGGGTGTTCCGGATGGCGCCACTCCAGCACCACTTCGAACTCAAAGGCTGGTCCGAAGTCCTTGTGGTGGTCCGCTTCTGGATCATCCAGGGCATCTGTGTGATCGTCGGACTGGGTCTCTTCTACGCGGGATGGGCAGCGGACAAGTGACCGACTGGCAGGGCAAGCACGTCACCGTCGCCGGGCTCGGCGTCTCGGGAATCCCGGCGGCCAAGGCGCTGCACGCGCGCGGGGCGATCGTCACGGTCGTCAACGACGGCGACGACGCACGCGCGCGTGAACAGGCCGCCGAACTCGAGGCGCTGGGCATCACGGTGCGTCTCGGTGACGGCGCCACCCTGCCCGAGGGCACCGGACTCGTCGTCACCGCACCCGGCTGGAAGCCCGACAAGCCCCTGTTCGCCGCGGCCCGCGAGGCCGGCCTGGAGATCTGGGGCGACGTCGAACTCGCCTGGCGTCTGCGCGGACCGGACGCGGCGCCCTGGCTGGCCGTCACCGGCACCAACGGCAAGACCACCACCGTCCAGATGCTGGCCTCGATCCTCAAGGCCGCCGGACTGCGCACCGCCGCCGTGGGCAACATCGGCGTCTCCCTGCTCGACGCCGTACTCGGCGAGGAGCAGTACGACGTGCTGGCCGTCGAGTTGTCGAGCTATCAGCTGCACTGGGCGCCCTCGCTGCGCGCCCACTCCGCCGCCGTCCTGAACCTGGCGCCGGACCACCTCGACTGGCACGGCTCCATGGAGGCGTACGCCGCCGACAAGGGCCGTATCTACGAGGGCAATCGCGTCGCCTGCGTCTACAACGCCGCCGACAAGGCCACCGAGGACCTGGTGCGCGAGGCCGACGTCGAGGAGGGCTGCCGGGCGATCGGCTTCACCCTCGGCACCCCCGGCCCGTCCCAACTCGGCGTCGTGGAGGGCATCCTGGTCGACCGCGCCTTCGTCGAGGACCGGCACAAGAACGTCCAGGAGCTCGCCGAGGTCTCCGACGTCAATCCGCCGGCCCCGCACAACATCGCCAACGCCCTTGCGGCGGCGGCCCTCGCGCGCGCCTTCGGGGTGCCCGCCAGGGCCGTACGCGACGGGCTGCGGAGCTTCACGCCGGACGCGCACCGCATCGCGCACGTGGCGGACGTGGACGGGGTGGCGTACATCGACGACTCCAAGGCGACCAACACCCACGCCGCCGAGGCCTCGTTGGCGGCGTACGAGTCCATCGTGTGGATCGCGGGCGGACTCGCCAAGGGCGCGACCTTCGACGAGCTGGTCGCCAAGTCGGCAAAGCGACTTCGCGGTGCCGTGCTCATCGGCCAGGACCGCGCCCTGATCCGGGAAGCCCTGGCGCGACACGCGCCGGAAGTACCCGTCGTCGACCTCGACCGGACCGACACTGGGGCGATGCTCGCGGCCGTCCAGGAGGCGAAGCGGCTCGCGGCGGCGGGCGACACGGTGCTGCTGGCCCCGGCCTGCGCCTCCATGGACATGTTCGCCAACTACAACAAGCGCGGTGACGCGTTCGCGGAGGCGGTTCGCGAACTCGGCTCCTGACCGACGCAGCGGAGGCGCTGATGCCCAGTAGCCGTACCGGAAGGCCGCCCGTGAAGCGGGCCGCCAGACGTCCCGCCGCTTCCCGGACACCGCGCGAGAACCCTGTGACGCGGCTGTACACGAATGCCCGCAGGGCCTGGGACCGGCCGCTGACCGCGTACTACCTGATCTTCGGTGGCAGCATGCTGATCACCGTGCTCGGCCTGGTGATGGTCTACTCGGCCTCCCAGATCACCGCGCTGCAGATGTCCCTGCCGGGCTCGTACTTCTTCCGCAAGCAGCTCCTCGCCGCCGTGATCGGCGGGGTGCTGCTGCTGATCGCCTCGCTGATGCCGGTGAAGCTGCACCGGGCGCTCGCCTACCCGATGCTCGCGGGCGCCGTCTTCCTGATGGCGCTGGTGCAGGTGCCGGGGATAGGGATGTCGGTCAACGGCAACCAGAACTGGATCTCGCTCGGCGGCTCCTTCCAGATCCAGCCCAGCGAGTTCGGCAAGCTCGCGCTGGTGCTGTGGGGCGCGGACCTGATGGCCCGCAAGCAGGACAAGAAGCTGCTGAACCAGTGGAAGCACATGCTGGTGCCGCTCGTGCCGGTCGCCTTCATGCTGCTGGGGCTGATCATGCTCGGCGGCGACATGGGCACGGCGATCATCCTGACGGCGATCCTGTTCGGCCTGCTGTGGCTGGCGGGCGCCCCGACGCGGCTGTTCGCCGGCGTGCTGTCGATCGCCGGCGTCCTCGGTGTGATCCTCATCAGGACCAGCCCGAACCGCATGGCCCGGCTGTCCTGCATCGGCGCCACGTCCCCGCAGTCGGGCCCGGCGGACTGCTGGCAGGCCGTGCACGGGATCTACGCGCTCGCTTCGGGCGGAATCTTCGGATCCGGACTCGGTGCGAGTGTGGAAAAATGGGGCCAACTCCCCGAGGCGCACACGGACTTCATCTTCGCCGTCACCGGTGAGGAACTGGGTCTGGCGGGGACGCTGTCGGTGCTCGCCCTGTTCGCGGCTCTAGGCTATGCGGGTATCCGCGTGGCCGGACGCACGGAGGACCCCTTCGTCAGGTTTGCCGCGGGAGGCGTGACCACCTGGATCACCGCGCAGGCGGTGATCAACATCGGTGCGGTGCTCGGCCTGCTGCCGATCGCCGGCGTCCCCCTCCCGCTGTTCTCCTACGGGGGATCCGCCCTGCTGCCGACCATGTTCGCCATCGGGCTGCTGATCGCGTTCGCGCGTGACGAGCCCGCTGCGCGGGCGGCGCTTTCCTTGCGGCAACCTCGCTTTGGTAGAAAGCGGGCGGGAGGCGCCGTACGGAACCGGGGGCCTCGGAGATGGAACACGATGCGACGGCGTGCCTAGGTGGCGCGTTCGTCCGGAGAGCGGTGAATTTCGGTGCATGTCGTACTCGCCGGTGGGGGGACCGCCGGCCACATCGAGCCCGCGCTCGCCCTCGCGGACGCCCTGCGCAGGCAGGATCCGACCGTGGGGATCACGGCCCTGGGCACGGAGCGCGGTCTGGAGACCACGCTCGTCCCGCAGCGGGGCTACGAGCTCGCGCTGATCCCGGCGGTGCCGCTGCCGCGCAGGCCGACGCCCGAACTGATCACCGTCCCGGGCCGGCTGCGCGGCACGATCAAGGCGACCGAGCAGGTCCTGGAGCGCACCAAGGCGGACTGCGTGGTGGGCTTCGGCGGCTATGTCGCCCTGCCCGGCTACCTCGCGGCCAAGCGCCTCGGTGTGCCGATCGTGATCCACGAGGCCAACGCCCGCCCCGGTCTCGCCAACAAGATCGGCTCGCGCTACGCCTCCCGGGTCGCCGTCTCCACTCCGGACAGCAAGCTGCGCGACGCCCGCTACATCGGCATCCCGCTGCGCCGCACCATCGCCACCCTGGACCGGGCCGCCGTACGCCCGGAAGCCCGCGCGATGTTCGGCCTGGACCCCAACCTGCCCACGCTGCTGGTCTCGGGCGGCTCGCAGGGCGCCCGGCGCCTCAACGAGGTGACCCAGCAGGTCGCGCCGTGGCTCCAGCAGGCCGGCATCCAGATCCTGCACGCGGTCGGCCCGAAGAACGAACTGCCTCATGTGCAGCAGATGCCGGGAATGCCCCCGTACATCCCGGTAAGTTACCTGGACCGGATGGACCTCGCGTACGCCGCTGCCGACATGATGCTCTGCCGCGCGGGCGCGATGACCGTCGCCGAACTCTCCGCCGTCGGACTCCCGGCCGCCTACGTCCCGCTGCCCATCGGCAACGGCGAACAGCGGCTGAACGCCCAGCCGGTGGTCAAGGCCGGCGGTGGGCTGCTGGTCGACGACGCGGAACTGACGCCCGACTGGGTACGGGCGAGCGTGCTGCCCGTGCTCGCCGACCCGCACCGGCTGTACGAGATGTCCCGCGCCGCCGCGGAGTTCGGCCGCCGGGACGCCGACGACCTGCTCGTCGGCATGGTGTACGAGGCGGTCGCCGCCAGCCGTGCACGCCGATAGGGACCGTATTTCGATGTAGGCGAAGGGCAGGAAGCGTGGCCGGACCGACCACCGCCGAACGCGGTGAACGCCAGCAGGAGTCGTCCGGCCCGCCTCCGGCACGGAGGTTGAGGGTTCCGCGCCCTCGTACGATCATCATCTTTGCCGTCGCGCTCGTCCTTCTCGGGGCAGGCGGCGTCTGGCTGTTGTACGGCTCGCAGTGGACGCGCGTGGAGCGTGTGTCGGTCTCCGGCACCCGGGTTCTCACGCCGGAGCAGGTCCGCGAGGCCGCCCAAGTCCCCGTCGGGGCGCCGCTGATTTCCGTGGACACCGACGCGATTGAGACGCGTCTGGCCCGGAAACTGCCCCGAATTGACTCGGTTGACGTGGTTCGTTCCTGGCCCCATGGAATCGGCCTGAAAGTGGTTGAGCGCACTCCGGTTCTGCTTGTGCAAAAGGGCGGAAACTTCGTCGAAGTGGACGACGAAGGTGTCCGTTTCGCCACGGTTTCCCGGGCCCCGAAAGGCGTTCCCGCACTGGAATTGGCGCCGTCCTCATCGGGTTCCTCCGCGGCGAGCCTGCGGCGCTTCGGGGAGGACCGGTTGGTGCGTGAGGCGGTGCGCGTCGCCGGCGCCATTCCGGCCGCCGTGGCCCGCGAGACCGAAGCCGTCAAGGTGCGTTCCTTCGACGACATCTCACTGGAGTTGGGCGACGGCCGCACCGTCGCCTGGGGAAGTGGTGAGAAGGGTTTCGCCAAGGCCCGTACGCTGACCGCTCTGATGAAAGCGGCGCCCGATGCGCGGCACTTCGACGTCTCGGTTCCCACCGCCCCTGCGTCATCGGGGAGTTGACGCACATCCGCGCAGGCCAGCACCCTGGTTGGGCACTGCTACGGCTGATCACATAGGGTGAAAAGAAAAACGGGAGGTTCGGCGTGTTCGTTGAACGTGCGCCACTTGTCGACTTAGTGTCCTGTTCGGAAGAGTCCAGCGAACAGACACACTGGTAACCCTAAACTTCAACGTTAGGGTTTGGGTCGGCGATACGGACCGTCCCAATCGGCATCAGTCGTACGACCGCGGCAAGGCCCGCGACAGGACGACACGTAACTCGAGGCGAGAGGCCTTCGACGTGGCAGCACCGCAGAACTACCTCGCAGTCATCAAAGTCATCGGTGTCGGCGGCGGTGGTGTCAATGCCATCAACCGGATGATCGAGGTCGGTCTCAAGGGTGTCGAGTTCATTGCCATCAACACGGACGCACAGGCGCTGTTGATGAGCGACGCCGACGTCAAGCTCGACGTCGGCCGTGAACTCACCCGCGGACTCGGCGCCGGAGCCAATCCGGCCGTCGGCCGCAAGGCCGCCGAGGACCACCGCGAGGAGATCGAAGAGGTCCTCAAGGGGGCCGACATGGTCTTCGTGACGGCCGGTGAAGGCGGCGGCACGGGCACCGGCGGCGCACCCGTCGTGGCCAACATCGCCCGCTCCCTGGGCGCCCTCACCATCGGTGTGGTCACCCGCCCGTTCACCTTCGAGGGGCGGCGCCGGGCCAACCAGGCCGAGGACGGCATCGCCGAACTCCGCGAAGAGGTCGACACCCTCATCGTCATCCCCAACGACCGGCTGCTGTCCATCTCGGACCGCCAGGTCTCGGTGCTGGACGCCTTCAAGTCGGCCGACCAGGTCCTGCTCTCCGGTGTCCAGGGCATCACCGACCTCATCACCACGCCCGGTCTGATCAACCTCGACTTCGCCGACGTCAAGTCGGTCATGTCGGAAGCCGGTTCGGCTCTCATGGGCATCGGCTCGGCCCGCGGCGACGACCGCGCGGTGGCCGCCGCCGAGATGGCGATCTCCTCGCCGCTGCTCGAGGCCTCGATCGACGGCGCCCGCGGTGTGCTGCTGTCCATCTCCGGCGGCTCCGACCTCGGCCTGTTCGAGATCAACGAGGCCGCCCAGCTGGTGAGCGAGGCCGCCCACCCCGAGGCCAACATCATCTTCGGCGCGGTCATCGACGACGCCCTCGGCGACGAGGTGCGGGTCACGGTCATCGCGGCCGGCTTCGACGGCGGACAGCCGCCCGCCAAGCGGGAGAACGTCCTCGGCTCGTCCTCCGCCTCCGCCCGCCGCGAAGAGCCCACCCCCGCGCGGCAGACCGACAGCCGCCCGTCCTTCGGCTCGCTCGGCAGCGTCACGCCGAAGGAGAACGCGGAGCCCGCCCCCGAGCCGGCGAACGACCTCCCGGCCGCCCCGCCGGTCCCGCCGTCGCGGTCCTACGCGGACGGCGCCGCGGAGGAGCTGGACGTACCGGACTTCCTGAAGTGATAGGACGGCACTCCGGGACGAGCACCGTGAACGGCGCGCACTTCGCTTTCACCGACCGGTGGGGCGGGGTGAGCGCCGTTCCGTACGCGCAGCTCAACCTCGGCGGAGCGGTCGGCGACGACGCCGGCGCGGTACGGACCAATCGCGAGCTGGCGGCCAAGTCCCTTGGCCTCGACCCGGCCCGGGTGGTCTGGATGAACCAGGTGCACGGTGCGGAGGTGGCGGTGGTCGACGGACCGTGGGGCGACCGTCCCGTGCCCGAGGCCGACGCCGTCGTCACGACGCGGCGCGGTCTCGCCCTCGCCGTCCTCACCGCGGACTGCACGCCCGTTCTGCTCGCCGACCCCGTCGCCGGGGTGGTCGCCGCGGCCCACGCGGGCCGGCCCGGCATGGTCGCCGGGGTCGTCCCCGCCACCGTACGGGCCATGACCGAACTCGGCGCCGAGCCGGGCCGGATCGTCGCCCGCACCGGGCCCGCCGTGTGCGGACGGTGCTACGAGGTGCCCGAGGCGATGCGCGCCGACGTGGCCGCCGTCGAGCCGGCGGCGCATTCCGAGACGAGCTGGGGTACGCCCGCGGTCGACGTGACCGCCGGAGTGCACGCCCAGCTCGAGCGGCTCGGGGTGCGCGACCGGGAGCAGTCGCCGGTGTGCACGATCGAGTCGGGTGATCATTTCTCGTACCGTCGCGACCGGATCACGGGGCGACTCGCGGGATATGTCTGGCTGGACTGAGGGACATGACGGACCGTAAGGACGAACTCGCCGCGAACCTGGCGAAGGTGGAGCGTCGTATCGCCGCCGCCTGCGACGCCGCCGGGCGCAAGCGCGAGGATGTGACCCTGATCGTGGTCACCAAGACGTACCCGGCGAGCGACGTGAGGATCCTGTCGGAGCTGGGTGTACGGCACGTGGCGGAGAACCGGGACCAGGACGCGGCGCCCAAGGCCGCGGAGTGCTCGGATCTGCCGCTGACATGGCACTTCGTGGGCCAGTTGCAGACCAACAAGGTTCGTTCCGTGGTCGGTTATGCCGACCTCGTGCAATCCGTCGACCGGGCCCGGCTCGTCACGGCGCTCTCCAAGGAGGCCGTGCGGCAGGAGCGCGAGATCGGCTGCCTGATCCAGGTGGCGCTGGACGCTGACGAGGGCGGACGCGGCGAGCGCGGGGGCGTCGGGCCCGACGGAATCGAAGAGTTGGGCGAACTGGTCGTCCGGGCGCCGGGTCTGCGGTGGGACGGTCTGATGACCGTCGCGCCGCTCACCGGGCCTTACGCGGGACGCGAACTGGCCGCGTTCGAGCGGTTGATGGATTTGTCGACCGACCTGCGCCGAGCTCATCCGGCTGCGAACATGGTCTCGGCAGGAATGAGTGCGGACCTCGAACAGGCCGTGACGGCCGGAGCGACACATGTACGCGTCGGTACGGCGGTACTCGGAGTCCGCCCCGGGCTCGGGTAACGTCGCCAGGAAGTCGGACCACAGCAGAAAATATGGTCAATGCCACCGAAGGCGGGCGCAACGACCTCGTGGATCGCGGGCACTTGGCGGTAGTCAGCCGATCCACCACAGAGCGGAGGACTCAGAGCATGGCCGGCGCGATGCGCAAGATGGCGGTCTACCTCGGCCTCGTGGAGGACGATGGGTACGACGGCCGGGGATTCGACCCCGATGACGATTTCGAGCCCGAACTGGACCCCGAGCCCGAACGGGACCACCGGCGGCATGAACCGTCCCACCAGCAGCACGTGGCACATCAGTCCCAAAGGGACGAAGAGGTGCGAATGGTGCATCCGCCGGCGGCACGCGAACCGGCCGCCCGTTCCGCTTCGCTACCCGCGGAATCCGGTCGCCCGGCGCGTATCGCGCCCGTGGCGTCCATCACACAAGAACGCGCAAGCCTGGAGAAGAACGCACCGGTGATCATGCCCAAGGTCGTGTCGGAACGAGAGCCTTACCGGATCACCACACTTCACCCGCGGACCTACAACGAGGCCCGTACCATCGGGGAACACTTCCGTGAGGGCACCCCGGTGATCATGAATCTGACTGAGATGGATGACACAGACGCGAAGCGACTTGTCGACTTTGCGGCCGGATTGGTGTTTGGTCTTCACGGCAGCATCGAGCGGGTGACGCAGAAGGTGTTCCTGTTGTCGCCTGCTAACGTCGATGTCACGGCGGAGGACAAGGCCCGCATCGCAGAGGGCGGGTTCTTCAACCAGAGCTGAGACGCACGACCGGAATCAGCGGTACAAAGCAGTACCCAGCAGCACGGAAACAGGGGAGAGGGAAGCACCAATCATGAGCGTGGTCCTGGATGTGATCTACATCGCGCTGATGTGCTTCCTCATCGTGCTCATCTTCCGGTTGGTCATGGACTACGTCTTCCAGTTCGCCCGCTCATGGCAACCCGGCAAGGCGATGGTGGTCGTTCTGGAGGCCACCTACACTGTCACTGATCCACCGCTCAAGCTTCTGCGGCGGTTCATCCCGCCGTTGCGTCTCGGGGGCGTGGCGCTCGACCTGTCCTTCTTCGTACTGATGATCATCGTCTACATCCTGATCTCTGTGGTGAGCCGGCTGTGAGCGATGTGACCTACCGTCTTGCCGAATGCCGACGACTACGTTGAGGTGAAGAGATGCCGTTGACCCCCGAGGACGTGCGGAACAAGCAGTTCACGACCGTCCGCCTCCGAGAAGGCTATGACGAGGACGAGGTCGATGCCTTCCTCGATGAGGTCGAAGCCGAACTGACCCGCCTGCTCCGGGAAAACGAGGACCTGCGCGCCAAACTGGCCGCGGCCACGCGTGCCGCCGCCCAGAATCAGCAGAACATGCGCAAGCCCCCGGAGGGGCCCGGCGGTCCTGGTGGACCTGGCGGCCCCGGTGGGCCCGGTCCGCAGGACCAGCAGCACCCGCAGCACCCGCAGCAGGGCATGCGCGGTCCGGGCGCTCCCGTGCCCGCCGGCATATCGGGCCCGCCGCAGCAGCAGATGGGCGGCCCCATGGGAGGCCCGCCCCAGCTGCCCAGCGGTGCTCCGCAGCTGCCCGCCGGTCCCGGCGGTGGTCAGGGTGGTCCCCAGGGTCAGGGCCCGATGGGTCAGGGCCCCATGGGTCAGGGTCCGATGGGCCAGGGTCCGATGGGTCAAGGCCCCATGGGCCAGGGCCCGATGGGCGGCCAGCCTCCCATGCAGCAGCAGATGGGCGGTCCGATGGGCGGCCCCATGGGTGGCCCGATGGGCGGCCCCGGTCAGGGCCCCGGTGGCGACAGCGCCGCCCGCGTCCTCTCGCTGGCTCAGCAGACCGCCGACCAGGCGATCGCCGAGGCCCGTTCCGAAGCCAACAAGATCGTGGGCGAGGCGCGTTCGCGTGCCGAGGGCCTCGAGCGTGACGCCCGTGCCAAGGCCGACGCGCTGGAGCGGGACGCGCAGGAGAAGCACCGCGTCGCGATGGGCTCCCTGGAGTCCGCCCGCGCCACGCTGGAGCGCAAGGTCGAGGACCTGCGCGGCTTCGAGCGCGAGTACCGTACGCGCCTGAAGTCGTACCTCGAGTCCCAGCTGCGTCAGCTGGAGACCCAGGCCGACGACTCGCTGGCTCCGCCGCGCACCCCGGCGACCGCGTCTCTGCCGCCGTCCCCGGCGCCTTCCATGGCACCGGCCGGCGCGAGCGCCCCGTCGTACGGCGGCAACCAGGGCATGGGCGGCGCGCCGAGCCCCGCCGGCCCGTCCTACGGCGGCCAGCAGCAGATGTCCCCGGCGATGACCCAGCCGATGGCGCCTGTCCGCCCGCAGAGCCCGTCCCCGATGGGCCAGGCCCCCTCGCCGATGCGCGGGTTCCTGATCGACGAGGACGACAACTGACGGCCGTCCAGTAGTACGCGGTAGACGTCGGCAGCGTTCACCAAGGGTGGGGCCCCGGATTTCGATCCGGGGCCCCACCCTTTTACGCGTGTTGATCTGTGTTGTCGGTCGCACATGACCCTGTCGGTCGCACACGGCGAAGGGCCCGGCCTCCCCACTCGGGAGGCCGGGCCCTTCGTGTGCCGTGCGGTTACGCCTTGCGGAGGCGGAACGTCAGGGAGAGGCCCTCGTCGGTGAACGGGGCGCCGTAGGAGTCGTCGGCCTCGCCCTGGGCGAAGTCCGTGGCCAGGACCTCGTCCGAGATCAGGCCCGAGTGCTCGGACAGGGCGGCGATGACGGCCGGGTCCGTGGACGTCCAGCGCAGGGCGATCCGGTCCGAGACGTCGAGGCCGCTGTTCTTGCGGGCCTCCTGGATCAGGCGGATCGCGTCACGGGCGAGGCCCGCCTGACGCAGCTCCTCGGTGATCTCCAGGTCCAGGGCGACCGTGGCGCCCGAGTCGGAGGCCACCGACCAGCCCTCGCGCGGGGTCTCGGTGATGATCACCTCGTCGGGGGCGAGGGTGATCGTCTCACCGTCGACCTCGACCGTCGCCGTGCCCGCGCGCAGGGCCATGGACAGCGCGGCCGCGTCCGCGTTCGCGACGGCCTTCGCCACGTCCTGGACGCGCTTGCCGAAACGCTTGCCCAGGGCGCGGAAGTTGGCCTTCGCGGTGGTGTCGACCAGGCTGCCGCCGCCCGCCTGGCCGGCGGAGGAATCGCTGAGCGAGTCGAGGGAGCTGACGTTCAGCTCCTCCGTGATCTGTGTGTGCAGTTCGCGGTCGAGCGCGTCGAAGCCGGCCGCGGCGATGAGCGCCCGGGACAGCGGCTGGCGGGTCTTGACACCCGACTCCGCGCGGGTGGCGCGACCCAGTTCGACGAGACGGCGGACGAGGACCATCTGCTTCGACAGCTCGGGGTCGATCGCCGTCAGGTCCGCCTCCGGCCAGGAGGACAGGTGCACCGACTCCGGCGCGCCCGGCGTCACCGGCACCACCAGGTCCTGCCACACCCGCTCGGCGATGAACGGGGTCAGCGGGGCCATCAGCTTGGTGACCGTCTCCACGACCTCGTGCAGGGTGCGCAGCGCCGCCTTGTCGCCCTGCCAGAAGCGGCGGCGGGAGCGGCGCACGTACCAGTTGGAGAGGTCGTCGACGAACGCGGACAGGAGCTTGCCGGCGCGCTGGGTGTCGTAGGACTCGAGGGACTCGGTCACCTGGTCGGTGAGCGCGTGCAGCTCGCTCAGCAGCCAGCGGTCCAGCACCGGGCGGTCGGCCGGGGCCGGATCCGCCTCGCTGGGCGCCCAGTTGGACGTGCGCGCGTACAGGGCCTGGAAGGCGACCGTGTTCCAGTACGTCAGCAGCGTCTTGCGGACGACCTCCTGGATGGTGCCGTGGCCCACGCGGCGTGCCGCCCACGGGGAGCCGCCGGCCGCCATGAACCAGCGCACCGCGTCCGCGCCGTGCTGGTCCATCAGCGGGATCGGCTGCAGGATGTTGCCCAGGTGCTTGGACATCTTGCGGCCGTCCTCGGCGAGGATGTGGCCGAGGCAGACGACGTTCTCGTACGAGGACTTGTCGAAGACCAGGGTGCCGACGGCCATCAGCGTGTAGAACCAGCCGCGGGTCTGGTCGATGGCCTCGCAGATGAACTGCGCCGGGTAACGCGCCTCGAACAGCTCCTTGTTCTTGTACGGGTAGCCCCACTGCGCGAACGGCATCGAACCCGAGTCGTACCAGGCGTCGATGACCTCCGGCACGCGCGTGGCCGTCTGCCGGCACTGCGGGCAGGCGAAGGTGACGTCGTCGATGTACGGGCGGTGCGGGTCCAGTTCGGACTGGTCGGTGCCGGTGAGCTCGGTGAGCTCGGCGCGGGAGCCGACGACGGTGAGGTGGTCGTCCTCGCAGCGCCAGATGGGCAGCGGGGTGCCCCAGTAGCGGTTGCGGGACAGCGCCCAGTCGATGTTGTTGTTCAGCCAGTCGCCGTAGCGGCCGCTCTTGACGGTCTCGGGGAACCAGTTGGTGTTCTCGTTCTCCTGCAGCAGGCGGTCCTTGACGGCCGTGGTGCGGATGTACCAGGACGGCTGCGCGTAGTAGAGCAGCGCGGTGTGGCAGCGCCAGCAGTGCGGGTAGCTGTGCTCGTACGGGATGTGCTTGAAGAGCAGACCGCGCTGCTGGAGGTCCTCGGTGAGCTTTTCGTCCGCCTTCTTGAAGAAGACGCCGCCGACCAGCGGGACGTCCTCCTCGAACGTGCCGTCCCGGCGGACCGGGTTGACCACGGGCAGGCCGTACGCCCGGCAGACCTTGAGGTCGTCCTCACCGAACGCGGGGGACTGGTGGACCAGACCCGTGCCGTCCTCGGTCGTGACGTATTCGGCGTTGACGACGAAATGGGCCGGTTCGGGGAACTCGACGAGCTCGAACGGTCGTTGATACGTCCAGCGCTCCATCTCGGCGCCGGTGAAGGTCTGGCCGGTGGTCTCCCAGCCCTCGCCGAGCGCCTTGCCGACGAGCTGCTCGGCGACGACGACCTTCTCCTCGCCGTCGGTCGCCACGACGTAGGTGACCTCGGGGTGCGCGGCGACAGCCGTGTTGGAGACCAGCGTCCAGGGGGTCGTCGTCCACACCAGGAGCGCGGCCTCGCCGGCGAGCGGACCGGAGGTGAGCGGGAAACGGACGTACACGGACGGGTCGACGATCGTCTCGTAGCCTTGCGCCAGCTCGTGGTCGGACAGGCCCGTCTCGTCACGCGGGCACCAAGGGGCCACGCGGTAGTCCTGCACCAGCAGGCCCTTGTCGAAGATCTCCTTGAGCGACCACCAGACCGACTCGATGTACTCGGGGTCCATCGTGCGGTAGGGGTCGGTGAGGTCGGTCCAGTACCCCATGCGGGTCGTGAGCTCTTCGAAGGCGTCGGTGTGGCGGGTCACCGACTCGCGGCACTTGGCGTTGAACTCGGCGATGCCGTACGCCTCGATGTCCCGCTTGCCCGTGAAGCCGAGTTCCTTCTCGACCGCGAGTTCCACCGGCAGGCCGTGGCAGTCCCAGCCGGCCTTGCGGGCCACGTGGTAGCCGCGCATGGTGCGGAAGCGGGGGAAGACGTCCTTGAAGACGCGGGCCTCGATGTGGTGGGCGCCCGGCATGCCGTTGGCGGTGGGCGGGCCCTCGTAGAAGACCCACTCGGGGCGGCCCTCGGACTGCTCCAGGGTCTTGGCGAAGATCTTCTGGTCGCGCCAGTAGTCGAGCACGGCGTGCTCGAGCGCGGGCAGGTCGACCTGGGCGGGCACCTGGCGGTACATCGGCGTTGTCATCAGCGAGCTTCCTCCGGCGGACTTGCTGCCTTCCGTCCGGAGGGACGAGAGCCGTGTCTTTCTCTACGCCGGTTTCGGCGGGCTCCCGCGGTACCACCCTCCTTGGCCCGCCGACGCCGGATGAGCGACGGTGAGCCCCCTCATTGGGGTCGCGATGCCGGTTCTACCGGCCGCTGCCAGTCGGCTGCGGCTTTCTTCCGGCGGCTCCGGGGTGATCTTCGCGTCGCGCTCGCCCCCGGGCTCCCACCGTCCCCGGGTCGCTCTGGGCCGCGTACGTCGCTACTCGTCCCCATCCATGCTTTTCGCTGCGCCCAGTGTACGGCGCCGCGCGGACAGCGGCCGACCGGTTTTCGGGTACCCGGAGGTGCGGGCGCCGGGCCGCCCGAGATGACCCGAATGGAGCGGTACGCGTGTTCGGATTCCGGGACGGACGGTCCGGCGGATTACCCCGCGGGGAGCTGGGCACAACGCAGGCAGGCTTGCGGAGCGGCGTGCGCGAGCCGGGCGAATCGGGCGGTGCGCCCCGTTGCCGCGGGACTCAAGTCGATTTATCGTCCCAGCACGATTCGCGTGCAAGATCACAAAATGTGAAGGGGCCGCGGCCATGGTGGCGAAAAAGACCGCCGTACAGCAGTCGGCGTCGTCCACGGCGGCCCTGCGGGGGGTGGCCGGCGGAGGAGGGCCGGGCGCGGCGAAGCACGCCAGGAAGACCGCCGCGAAGAAGGCCACGACCTCCGGCGCGGCTTCGCCGAAGAGGGCGGGGGAGGGGCGCGGAAGACCGGGCGGCGAGAGGACCGCCGGGAAGGGCGGGGGAGGACGGGGCCCGGACGAGCGGGGCGCCGGTAAGAAAGCCGTGACAGATGCGGCCGCGGCTGGGAAGAGCGCTGTCCGCGCGGGTAGGAAGGCCGGGGACGAGGGAGGCGCGGGCAAGAAGACCGAGGGTGAGGAGGGCGCGGCCAGGACGGCGGCCGGTGCGAAGAGCACGGCCGGCACGGCGAAGGCGTCCGCGGCCGCGAAGAGCACGGCCGGGAGGACCGAGGGCGCGAAGGCCGCGGCCAAGGCGAGCACGCGCAAGAAGACCGCGGCCACGAAGACTGCGGCCAAAAAGGCTGCCGCAGCCAAGAAGACTGCGGCCAGGAGGAGCACGGCTGCGAAGCCTGCCGGCAAGAAGGCCGCGGCTTCGAGGACCGAGGACGAGGAGACCACAGCCAAGAAGGCCGCGGGCAAGAAGTCCGCAGCAGCCAAGAGTGCGGGCAAGAAGGCCGTGACCACCACCAAGGCCACGGACGAGGAGACCGCGGCCGAAACGGCAGCGAGCGGGAAGGCCGCGGCCGCCACCAAGACCGCGGGCGGGAAGGCCGCAGCAGCCAAGAGTGCGGGCGGGAAGGCGCCAGCCCAAACGGCCGTGGGCAAGAAGGCCGCAGCCAAAACGGCCGTGGGCAAGAAGGCCGCGGTCACGAGGGGTGCGGGCAAGAAGGCCGCGGCGGCGGAGTCTGTGGACGAGGCGACCGCGGCCGGCAAGGCCGTGGGCAGGAAGGCGGCAGCCACCAAGCGGGCGGTCGGGGAGGCCGCGGAGGGCAAGGCCACGCGCGCCAAGGGTGCGGGTGTGGGCAGGAAACGTACGGCCAAGACGGTGGGTGCGGCGGAGGCCGCGGAGGAGACGGGAGCCACGACGGTGGTTGCGAAGAAGACTCCAGGCACGGCCACAGCGGCGAAGACAGCCCTCCCCAAGGCGCGAGTCGCGGCGGCGGAACCCGGCGAGCTCGCGGTACGCCCCGGTGAGGAACCCTGGACCCCGAAGGAGGTCGAGGAGGCGCGGACCGAGCTGCACGCCGAGGCGACCCGGCTGAACGAGGAGATCACCGCGTCCGAGAACGCCGTCGCCGGTCTGATGCGGGACTCCGGCGACGGCGCGGGCGACGACCAGGCGGACACCGGCACCAAGAACATCACCCGCGAGCACGAGCTGGCCCTCGCGGCCAACGCGCGCGAGATGCTCGAGCAGACCGGGCGCGCCCTGCAGCGGCTGGACGCCGGCACCTACGGCCTGTGCGAGAACTGCGGCAACCCCATCGGCAAGGCCCGGATGCAGGCGTTCCCGCGGGCCACCCTGTGCGTGGAGTGCAAGCAGAAGCAGGAACGCCGGTACTGATGGGGGCGGGAGGCGTGTCGTACCCTCGTCCTCAGTCAGGTATCTAGGTTGAGGGACTCACGTGGCAGAGGCGGAGCGCATCATCGGTACCCCGGACACCCCGGAGACATCGGGGACCGAGCCGGAGCAGGGCGGTACCGCACGCCCCAAGGGCAAGCGCCGCATCGTCGTGCTGTTCGCGGTCGCCGCGTTCGCGTACGCCCTCGACCTGATCAGCAAGATGATCGTGGTCGCCAAGCTGGAGCACCACGCGCCGATCCAGCTCATCGGGGACTGGCTGAAGCTCGAGGCGATCCGCAACGCGGGCGCGGCCTTCGGCTTCGGCGAGGCCTTCACCGTGATCTTCACGATGATCGCGGCGGCCGTCATCGTGGTGATCGCCCGGCTCGCCCGCAAGCTCTACAGCCTGCCCTGGGCGATCGCGCTCGGCCTGCTGCTCGGCGGCGCCCTCGGCAACCTCACCGACCGGATCTTCCGCTCGCCCGGCGTCTTCGAGGGCGCGGTCGTCGACTTCATCTCGCCCAAGGGCTTCGCGGTCTTCAACCTGGCCGACTCGGCGATCGTGTGCGGCGGCATCCTGATCGTGCTGCTGTCGTTCAAGGGGCTCGACCCGGACGGCACCGTCCACAAGGACTGAGCGCCGGGAGCCGGGCGCCGCGGGCTTGATCCACAGGCTCCGGTCCGGGCCGTCGGTCCCGTCCGGCATACTCGACGGGTGAGCACCATTCCCGAGATCCGTACCCTGCCCGTGCCCGACGGCCTGGAGGGCGAGCGCGTCGACGCCGCCATCTCCCGCATGTTCGGCTTCTCCCGCACCAAGGCGGCCGAACTCGCCGCGGCGGGAAAGGTCACGGTCGACGGATCGGTGGCCGGGAAGTCGGAGCGGGTGCACGGCGGGGCCTGGCTCGAGGTCGAGATGCCGCAGGCGGCCGCGCCCGTGCAGATCGTCGCCGAGCCCGTCGAGGGCATGGAGATCGTGTACGACGACGATGACGTGGTCGTGATCGTCAAGCCGGTCGGCGTCGCCGCCCACCCGTCGCCCGGCTGGACCGGCACGACCGTCATCGGGGGACTGGCCGCCGCCGGTTACCGCATCTCCACCTCGGGCGCCGCCGAGCGCCAGGGCATCGTGCACCGCCTCGACGTGGGCACCTCGGGCCTGATGGTGGTCGCCAAGTCGGAGCGCGCGTACACCTCGCTCAAGCGGCAGTTCAAGGAGCGCACGGTCGACAAGCGGTACCACACGCTCGTCCAGGGCCACCCCGACCCGACCAGCGGCACCATCGACGCGCCCATCGGCCGCCACCCCAACCACGACTACAAGTGGGCGGTCACGGCCGACGGCAAGCCCTCCGTCACGCACTACGACCTGATCGAGGCGTTCCGTTCGGCCTCCCTGCTCGACGTGAAGCTGGAGACCGGCCGCACCCACCAGATCCGCGTCCACATGGCCGCCCACCGCCACCCCTGCGTCGGCGACCTCACCTACGGCGCCGACCCCACCCTCGCCAAGCGGCTGCATCTGACCCGCCAGTGGCTGCACGCGGTGCGGCTCGGATTCGAGCACCCCGGGGACGGGCAGTGGGTGGAGTTCGAGAGTGACTACCCGGCCGACCTGCAGAAGGCCCTGGACCAGGTCCGCGAGGAGACGTACGGATGATGACGCACGCGTACGAGGTGCGCGTCGCCGAGGATTCCGCCGACCTGGAGACGTGCTTCGCCCTGCGCAAGGATGTCTTCGTCGCCGAGCAGGGCGTGCCCGAGGACCTGGAGTACGACGAGTACGACGCCGTGGCCGTGCATGTGCTGGCCGTGCGCGAGGACGGCGTGCCGCTCGGCACCGGGCGCCTGCTGCACGGTGAGGCGGCCGCCACGAAGACCGACAGCGATCCGGCGGTGGGCTCGCTCGGGCGGCTCGCGGTGACCCGGGACGCACGCGGGCTCGGCGTCGGCGCGGCGCTGGTGCGGGCCATCGAGGACGCGGCACACGCGCGTGGGCTGGCGGCCGTCGACCTGCACGCGCAGACGCACGCGCTGGGGTTCTACGAGCGGCTCGGATACGAGGCGTACGGCCCGGAGTACCCGGAGGCGGGCATCCCGCACCGCGCGATGCGGCGCGCCCTGCGGCCCACGGGCTGAAGACGCTGGTCGGTGCGGCGGCGTGGCAGGCTTGAGGTCCGCTGCCGTACGTCGATCTGCCCGGAGCGCTGACCGTGGATCAGTTGGCCCTGCTGTTCGTGCTGTTGCTCGGGGCCCTGGTGAGTGTCCCGCTGGGAGACCGGTTCGGGCTGCCCGCGCCGGTGCTGATGACGCTGCTGGGAATCGTCCTCGCCGTGGCGGACTTCGTGCCGAACGTCGACGTGCCGCCCGACCTGATCCTTCCCCTGCTGCTTCCGCCGCTGCTGTACGCGGCCGTCCGGCGCACCTCCTGGCGGCAGTTCGCGGCCAACCGGCGGCCGATCTTCCTGCTGGCGGTGGCGCTGGTCTTCGTCACCACCGTGTGCGTGGCCGCCGTGGCGCACAGCATCGTGCCGGGGCTGCCCGTCGCCGCCGCGGTGGCGCTCGGCGCGCTCGTGGCGCCGCCCGACCCGGTCGCCGCGACCGCGGTCGCCGGGCAGTTGGGGCTGCCCCGCCGGCTCGTGTCCATCCTGGAGGGCGAGGGCCTGTTCAACGACGTGACGGCGATCGTGCTGTACCACGTCGCGGTCGCCGCCGCCGTCAGCGGTGCCTTCCACCCGGGGCGGGCCGCGCTCGACCTGGTGCTGTCAGCCGTCGTCGCCGTCGCTGTGGGCGTGGCCCTGGGCTGGAGCGCCAACCGGCTCCTCGACCTGCTGGGCGACGCGACCCTGCAGGTCGGCCTGACGCTGCTCGTGCCGTACGCGTCCTACGTCCTCGCGGAGGAGCTGCACGGGTCCGGTGTACTCGCCGTTCTCACCACCGCGCTGTTCCTCTCCGAGTACGGCACCGACCCCGACGACGTGATGACGCGGCTCGCCGGGCACACGTTCTGGGACATCGTCGACACGCTCGTCACGGGCGTCGCCTTCGGACTGATCGGCCTCGAACTGCACAACGCGATCCGTACGGCGTCCGGGCGCTGGGGCGACATGCTCGGGTGGGCCGGTGTGATCGTGGCCGTGGTGGTCGTCGTACGGCTGGTGTACCTCCTGCCGGCGACCTGGCTCACCAAACGGCTGCACGCCAAGCGGGACCACGACGAGGACATCCCGATGACCTGGCGGGAGACCGTCATCATGTGGTGGTCGGGGATGCGCGGGGTGGCCTCGGTGGCGCTGGCCCTGGCGATCCCGCTGGAGACCGACGACGGCTCGGCCTTCCCGGACCGGAACGAGATCGTGTTCATCGCCTTCGGCGTCATCATGGCGACGCTGGTGCTCCAGGGACTGACCCTGCCGTGGCTGGTGAAGCGGCTGGGGGTGCAGTCCGACACGGAGCGGGAGAAGGAGTTCGAGAGGGAACTCGCGGTCCGGGCGGCCAAAGCGGCCAAGAAGAGGCTGCGGGAGATCGAGGAGGTCGAGGACCTGCCGGAGGAGCTGTCCGAGCAGATGCTGCGGCGGGCCTTCGAGATCGGGGTGCGGATCAGCCCCGAGATGGGCGAGGAGGAGCGGCGGGAGGCGCACGAGATGCGGATGCGCCGGCTCAAGCGGATGCGCCGGATCCAGGGCGAGCTGCTCAGCGCCGCGCGGCACGAGGTGCTGGCGGCACGCAGCGAGCCGGGAGCCGATCCGGAGATCGTGGACCGGGTGCTGCGCCATCTCGACGTGCGCAGCCTGCGGTGACCCGCGCCGCCTCGTCGCTTCAGCCGTGGCCTGAAACGCCGCGTCCATACCGATCGCGGACGGCGGCCGGGCTTCGTAGAGTCGCCTCATGGCTCGCAATGTCGTGATCAGTGGCGGCGGTACGGGAATCGGGCTCGCCGCGGCCCATGTCTTCGCAGCGGACGGGGATCGGGTCCTGCTGCTCGGGCGCCGGGAGGACGTGCTCCGCAAGGCCGGGGTGCCGGGGGCGTCGACCTACGCGGCCGACCTGAGCGACACGGCCGCCGTGCGCGGTGTCGCCGGCTTCGTGGCGCAGGAGTTCGGGACAGTGGACGTGCTCATCCACGGCGCCGGGGGCACCGGGCAGCTGGAGCCCGGGTCCGCGAGCGAGGACCCGCTCGACCGGGTCGCGCACGACTGGACCGTCAACTTCCGGATCAACACCCTGACCGCGGCACTGCTCACGGAGGCGCTCAAGGACCGGCTCGCCTCACCGGGCGGACGGGTGCTGTTCGTCAGCTCCATCGCGGCGTACCGGGGGTCCGGGACCGGCGCGTACGGCGGCGCCAAGGCCGCGCTGCACCCGTACGCCCATGATCTGGCACGGGAGTTGGGGCCGCGCGGGATCACCGCGAACGTGGTCGCGCCGGGCTACATCGAGGACACCGAGTTCTTCGGGCCGCGGATCGACCCGGCGCGGCGCGAGCGGCTGATCGCCGACACCTCGACCGGGCGCGCCGGTACGCCCGGTGACGTCGCCTCGACCCTGCACTGGCTCGCCTCCCCGGGCGCGGGCCACGTCACCTCGCAGGTCGTGCAGGTCAACGGGGGCGCGGAGCGCGGGCACTGAGGCCGTACGGGCGGACCCGCACGGCCTCGGCGGCACCTCACTGTCTCAGCCGCGGCCGTTGTCTGAGCCGCTCCCGTTGTCTCAGCCGCGCCCCGTGCGCGGCGGCTCGGGGACGCGGTGCGCGGTGGCGCCGCCGTCGGAGTGGCTGTCGCGGTGCCAGTCCCGGTGGCCGTCGTGCTGCCCGTCCGCGGTGGGCCAGCCCGTGGGCAGCGCCGCCTCCGCCGTGTTGACGCGGGGCAGGGCGTACGGGTGCTTCCTGCACAGCCAGTCGAGCATCTGCTCGCGCACCGTGACCCGGACCGTCCAGATGTCGTCCGCGTCCTTGGCCGTCACCAGGGCGCGCACCTGGATGGTGTTCGGCGTCGAGTCGGTGACCACCAGACCGCAGGCACGGCCGTCCCAGGCCGGGCACTCGCGCAGGATGTCCCGCAGCCTCTCGCGCATCTCCTCGATCGGCGCGGTGTGGTCGAGGTGCCAGTAGACGATGCCCGTCATCTGGTTTCCGCCGCGCGACCAGTTCTCGAACGGCTTCGAGGTGAAGTACGACACCGGCATCGTGATCCGGCGCTCGTCCCAGGTGCGTACGGTCAGGAAGGTCAGGGTGATCTCCTCGACCGTGCCCCACTCGCCGTCGACCACGACCGTGTCGCCGATCCGCACCATGTCGCCGAAGGCGATCTGGAACCCGGCGAACATGTTGCTGAGCGTCGACTGGGCGGCGACACCGGCGACGATGCCGACGACGCCGGCCGAGGCCAGCAGCGAGGCACCGGCCGCGCGCATCGCCGGGAACGTCAGGAGCATCGAGGCCACGGCCACCACGCCGACGATCGCCGTCACCACCCGCATGATCAGCGACACCTGGGTCCGCACCCGGCGCACCCGGGCGGCGTCGTGGTGGGCGCGGGCGTAGCGGCTGTAGGACGTCTCGACGATGGCGGCCGCGATCCGCACGACCAGCCACGCGGTGGCACCGATCAGGACCAGTGTCAGCGCCTGGCCGATGCCGACGCGGTAGTCCCGAAACCGTTGTGCCTGGTCGTAGGAGCCTCTCAGCAGCGCGGCGCAGATCACCATCTGATAGGGCACCCGGGCACGGCGCAGCAGCCCCCACAGCTGTGTCTCCCGGTGCCGTTCGTCGGCCTTGCGCAGCAACAGATCGGTGGCCCAGCCGATGACCAGCGTGAGCACGACCGAGCCGCCGATCACGATCAGCGGACGCAGTACGTTCTCCATGCCTCCGAACGTAACCGTCTCCGGGGGGTCATGAACATGTGACTTGGAGCTCGATGAGGGTACGGCCGCGGGAGGGCGCTGTCGGACCCGGCTGGCACCATGGCCTCATGAACATCATGCTCTTTCACTCGACCTACGGCCTCAGGCCCGCGGTGCGCGAGGCCGCGGACCGGCTGCGCGGCGCCGGGCACGAAGTGTGGACCCCGGACCTCTTCGACGGGCGTACGTTCGAGACGGTCGAGGAGGGCATGGCCTTCAACGACGAGATCGGCAAGGACGAGCTGCTCAAGCGGGCCGTCCTGGCCGCCGCGCCCTACTCGGAGCGGGGCCTCGTGTACGCCGGGTTCTCGCTCGGCGCCTCCGTCGCGCAGACCCTCGCGCTCGGCGACGAGAGAGCCCGCGGACTGCTGCTCCTGCACGGCACGTCGGACATCGCGCCGAACGCCGCCGTGGACGACCTGCCGGTCCAGCTGCACGTGGCCGAGCCCGACCCGTTCGAGACGGACGACTGGCTGAGCGCCTGGTATCTGCAGATGGGCAGAGCGGGCGCGGACGTCGAGGTGTACAGATACGCGGGCGCCGGCCACCTCTACACCGACCCCGGCCTGCCGGACTACGACGAGGAGGCGGCCGAGGCCACCTGGCGGGTGGCGCTCGGCTTCCTCGAGTCCCTTTAGGGCGACGCCGCTCTACACCGGGTCGTAGGTGCGCTCGACCTTCTGCGTGCCGGTGCGGGTGCGGTACGAGCGGACCCAGCTGGAGGTCGCGTTCTTGTCCGTGCGGTCGGACAGGACGTAGTAGTCCATCTGCGCGCGGTCGGCGGTGATGTCCAGGACGCCGTAGCCGTGGCGGTCGGTGTCGACCCAGTGGACGTGCCGGTTGGCGGCGCGGATGATCGGCGAGGCGACCGCGGAGACGGTGCCCTCGGGCACCTTCACGATGTCGTCGAGGTTGTCGGAGGTCACCGAGGTGATGACGAACTCCGTGGCGGCGGAGGCGGAGAGCGGGTACGTACCGGCGTCCACCGGCACGTCGTTGGCCCACGCCATGTGGATGTCGCCGGTCAGGAAGACGGTGTTGCGGATCGCGTTGGAGCGCAGGTGCGCCAGCAGCTCGCGGCGGTCGTCCGTGTAGCCGTCCCACTGGTCGGTGTTGAGGGCGAGGCCCTCCTGCGGCAGCCCGAGCAGCTTGGCGAGCGGCTTGAGCAGGTCGGCGGAGAGGGAGCCGATGGCGAAGGGCGAGATCATCACCGAGTTGCCGACCAGCCGCCACGTGGTGTCGGAGGCCTTCAACCCGGCCTTCAGCCAGTCCAGTTGGGCTCGCCCGGTGATCGTACGGTCCGGGTCGTCGACCGAGCCGCTGGCCGTGGACGCCTGCTGGGAGCGGAAGGAGCGCAGGTCCAGCAGGGACAGGTCGGCGAGCTTTCCGAAGCGCAGCCGGCGGTACGTCGTGCCCGCGATGGCCGGGCGGACCGGCATCCACTCGAAGTAGGCCTGCTTGGCGGCCGCCTTGCGGTCCGTCCAGGTGCCCTCGGCGCCCTCGGTGTGGTTGACCGCGCCGCCGGACCAGGCGTTGTCCGCGAACTCGTGGTCGTCCCAGATCGCGACGACCGGCGCCTTGTGGTGCAGGGCCTGCAGGTCCGGGTCGGTCTTGTACTTGCCGTGCCGGGTGCGGTAGTCGGCGAGCGTGATGATCTCGTTCGTGGGCGCGTGCGGACGGACGACCGCGCCGCGGGCCGCGTACTCGCCGGACTTGTACTCGTAGATGTAGTCGCCGAGGTGCAGCCAGGCGTCGAGGTCGCCGCGGGCCGCGAGATGGCGGTACGAGGCGAAGTAGCCGCCCTCCCAGTTGGCGCAGGAGACCACGCCGAAGCGCAGGCCGGGCACGGCGGCGTCGGCGGCGGGCGCGGTGCGGGTGCGGGCGACGGGGGAGTCGGTACCGCCGGCCGAGAAGCGGAACCAGTAGTCGGTGGCGGGCGTGAGGCCGCGTATGTCCGCCTTGACGGTGTGGTCGGAGGCGGCGGTCGCGGTGGTGGACCCCTTGGCCACGATGTCGGTCAGCGCCTTGTCCCGGGCGACGATCCAGCTGACCTGGGTGTCCGGACCGGCTCCGGAACCGGGGACCGCCTCGGACGTGGGGGTCACCCGGGTCCACAGCAGGACGCCGTCGGGCAGCGGATCGCCGGAGGCGACGCCGTGCAGGAAGGCGGGCGTGTCCGCGGCGGCGCGGGCCGGGAGCGCGGCGGCGAGCGGGCCTGCCAGGACAGCAGTCGCCGCCGCGGCCTTGACGACCGTACGGCGGCGCGGCATACGCGAGTTGAGGCTCTGGTTCGCCTCGGATGATCTGTATCGACTGGTCACGGGCGACCAGGTTACTGACTGGTATGCGCCAGAGCGGGCGAACGCGGAAAGTTCGCCCGCTCTTCACGCGAGGGCCGAATTCCCAGGTGGGGTAAGGGCTTTCCCGGGATTCCGGCCGTGGATCAGGCCGTGGATCAGGCTTTGAGGGCCGCGCCGACGACCTTGTTGAAATCGGCCACGGTCAGCAGCGGGCTGCCGTTGTTGAGCTGCTTGCCGTTCATGACGAAGCCCGGGGTGCCGGTCACGCCGTCCTTGTTGTCGTCGAAGGTCTTCGACATGGCCATCGCCCACGGGTCGTAGGTGCCGTTCTTGACCGCGTTCTGGAACTGGGTGTTGTTCTTCAGCGCGGGGACGGTGTTCGCGACCTTGATGAGGTAGGCGTCGTCCTTGAACTTGTCCTGCGTCTCGTCCGGGTGCCACTTCGCCGAGTACAGCGCGGTCTTGTACTGGAGGAACGCGTCGTCGCTGACGTTCAGCGCGGCGCCCAGGGCGCTCAGGGCGTTCTTGGAGCCCTCGCCGTTGTCGTGGCTGTCGATGAACGTGGCGCCGATGTACTGGAACTTGTACTTACCGGCGTCGAGATCCTTCTTGAAGGTCGGGCCGACCGTCTGCTCGAACTGGGCGCAGACCGGGCAGCGCGGGTCCTCGTAGACCTTCAGGGTCTTCTTGGCGCTCGCCTTGCCGATGACGACGGTCGTGCCGTTCTTGCCGGTGGTGTTGGCCGGCGCGACGACCTTGTCCTTCTTCGCGGCCTCCCAGTGGCTGGGCTTGTTGGCCTGGACGACGGCGTAACCTATGCCGCCGGCCGCCGCCAGGACGACCACGACCGAACCGGCCACGATGGCCTGCCGCTTGGCCTTGGCCCGCTTGGCCTGGCGCTCGCGCTCCTCACGCAGCCGCTCGCGGGCCGCCGACTTCGACGCCTGGCTGTTTCGCTTGCTCATGTTGGTGTTCTCCATGTGGGACGCGCAGATGTCGTGCGCGGAATACGTGTGGGGGACTGGTCGTGCTCAGGTATGCCGGCCCGGCGGCCGGAAGGGCCGCTCAGATCAGGGCGTGTGAGCACGGCGGTCCACGCCGTCCCAGGGAGTGCACGAGGAGCCGGTCGCGGACGACGGCGGCGGGCGGCCCGGGGCGCCCGAGGCGCCGGACCACACCGACCGGCCGCACGGCCACCGCGGCGACCGCGAGCAGCAGCGGCCGGAACGTCGTCGCGGCGGCCGCCCGGACCAGCTGGGTCAGGGCGCGCTCGCCGCGGCGCAGCCAGGCGGCGGCGAGCAGGCCGACACCGAGGTGCGCGCCGAGCAGCAGCCAGGCGGTGGCCGGGTCCGCGTGGGCGAGCAGCGCCGCGAGGCGGTCGGTGCCGGTGCCTTCGGTCACCCGGGTCAGGGGGGTGCCGACCTGGGTGCCTGTGCCGCACAGCAGGTCCCAGCCGACGGAGCGCAGCGGGCCGGCCACCGGTCCGCCCGCGGGGCCGTAGCAGACGTGCTGGCCGGTGGTGAAGACCGTGTCGGCGGCCAGCTCCAGCGGGATCAGCAGGGCGGCGATCGGGCCGAAGCCGCGCTCGCGGCCGGCCAGGGCGTAGGAGACCGCGAACACGGCGGCGGCGACCGCGGCCACCGTGTTCAGCGGCAGCGGGACCTGCGACAGCAGCACGTGCGACGCGCTGCTGAGCGTCACGACGAGTGCCGTGAACAGCGCCGCGCGAAGCGCTCTGAGTCGGATCCCGGATATGTCCATAGCGAGGAAGAGTCTGTCATGTGCTCCGGTAAGGGACCCTTAAAAGGTCCCTGTGAGAGCACGGAACGTCACAGACCCGGAATCCGGCCGTTGCGGAACAGGTCGACGAAGATCTGGTGGTCGGCACGCGCGCGTGCGCCGTAACTGTGCGCGAAGTCCGTCAGCAGGTCCGCGAAGCCGTCCTCGTCGGCGGCGATCGCCGCGTCGATGGCGCGCTCGGTGGAGAACGGCACCAGGGACTCGCCGGAGGTGTCGTCCGCCGCCGCGTGCATGGTGGCCGTGGCCCGGCCGAGGTCGGCGACGACGGCGGCGATCTCCTCCGGGTCGTCGATGTCGCTCCAGTCCACGTCGACCGCGTACGGCGAGACCTCGGCGACCAGCTGCCCCGCGCCGTCCAGCTCGGTCCAGCCCAGCCACGGGTCGGCGTGCGCCTGCAGGGCGCGCTGCGAGATCACCGTGCGGTGGCCCTCGTGCTGGAAGTAGTCGCGGATCGCCGGGTCGGTGATGTGCCGGGAGACGGCCGGGGTCTGGGCCTGCTTGATGTAGATCACCACGTCGTTCTCCAGGGCGTCGCTGTGGCCCTCGAGAAGGATGTTGTACGACGGCAGGCCGGCCGAGCCGATGCCGATGCCGCGGCGTCCCACCACGTCCTTCACGCGGTACGAGTCCGGGCGGGCGAGCGAGGCGTCCGGCAGCGTCTCCAGATAGCCGTCGAAGGCCGCGAGGACCTTGTACCGGGTCGCGGCGTCCAGCTCGATCGAGCCGCCGCCGGGGGCGAAGCGGCGCTCGAAGTCGCGGATCTCCGTCATCGAGTCGAGCAGCTCGAAGCGGGTCAGCGAGCGGGCGGCGCGCAGGGCGCCGAGCAGCGGGCCCTCGGCGGTGTCCAGCGTGAACGGCGGCACCTCGTCGCTCTTCGCGCCGGTCGCCAGGGCGTGGATCCGCTCGCGGTACGCGCCCGCGTACACCCGCACCAGCTCGGTGATCTGCTCGTCGCTGAGCGCCTTGGCGTACCCGATCAGGGCGATGGAGGCGGAGAAGCGCCGCAGGTCCCAGGTGAAGGGGCCGACGTAGGCCTCGTCGAAGTCGTTGACGTTGAAGACCAGCCGGCCGTTGGAGTCCATGTACGTGCCGAAGTTCTCCGCGTGCAGGTCGCCGTGGATCCATACGCGCGAGGTGCGGTCGTCCAGGTACGGGCCGCCCCGCTTCTCGGCGCCCAGGTCGTGGTAGAAGAGGCACGCCGTGCCCCGGTAGAACGCGAACGCCGAGGCCGCCATCTTCCGGAACTTCACCCGGAACGCGGCCGGGTCGGCGGCCAGGAGCTCGCCGAAGGCGGTGTCGAAGACGGCGAGGATCTCCTCGCCGCGCTGCTCCTCGTTGAGCTGGGGTACCGACATCGAGGGGTGCCTCCTGGTGCCTGGATGTGTACGACGGCGTTCCGTCGATTCGAACGGGTGAGGACCCGCGGAAGTGCCCGCGAGCCTCGCTGTGAAGGTACGCGGGGGAGCCCTCGGAGTGTCAGTGCCGAGGCATAGACTTCGACGCTGACCCCAGAACCGTCCGACCACCTGTCACCGACTGTTTTCCATGGAGGCCGCACCGTGTCAAAGCCGCCGTTCACGCACCTGCACGTCCACACCCAGTACTCGCTGCTGGACGGTGCCGCGCGGCTCAAGGACATGTTCAACGCCTGCAACGAGATGGGCATGACGCACATCGCCATGTCCGACCACGGCAACCTCCATGGGGCGTACGACTTCTTCCATTCCGCGCAGAAGGCCGGAATCACCCCGATCATCGGGATCGAGGCGTATGTCGCACCCGAGTCGCGGCGCAACAAGCGCAAGATCCAGTGGGGCCAGCCGCACCAGAAGCGCGACGACGTCTCCGGTTCCGGTGGTTACACCCACAAGACGATGTGGGCCGTGAACAGGACGGGTCTGCACAACATCTTCCGCCTCTCCTCCGACGCGTATGCCGAGGGCTGGCTCCAGAAGTGGCCCCGGATGGACAAGGAGACGATCTCCCAGTGGTCCGAGGGGATCGTCGCCTCCACCGGCTGCCCCTCCGGCGAGGTCCAGACCCGGCTGCGCCTCGGCCAGTTCGACGAGGCCCTCAAGTCGGCCGCCGACTACCAGGACATCTTCGGCAAGGACCGCTACTTCCTGGAGCTGATGGACCACGGCATCGACATCGAGCACCGGGTCCGCGACGGTCTGCTGGAGATCGGGAAGAAGCTCGGCATCCCGCCCCTGGTCACCAACGACTCGCACTACACGTACGCGCACGAGGCGGGCGCCCACGACGCCCTGCTGTGCATCCAGACCGGCAAGAACCTCTCCGACCCGGGACGCTTCAAGTTCGACGGCACCGGCTACTACCTGAAGTCCACGGACGAGATGTACGCCATCGACTCCTCGGACGCCTGGCAGGAGGGCTGCCGGAACACGCTGCTCGTCGCCGAGATGATCGACACCTCCGGCATGTTCGAGAAGCGCGACCTGATGCCCAAGTTCGACATCCCCGAGGGCTACACCGAGGTCACCTGGTTCAAGGAGGAGGTCCGCCGCGGCATGGAGCGCCGCTTCCCCGGCGGCATCCCCGACGACCGCCAGAAGCAGGCCGAGTACGAGATGGACGTCATCATCTCGATGGGCTTCCCCGGCTACTTCCTCGTGGTCGCCGACTTCATCATGTGGGCCAAGAACAACGGCATCGCGGTCGGCCCCGGCCGAGGCTCCGCGGCCGGCTCGATCGTTGCCTACGCCATGGGCATCACCGACCTCGACCCGATCCCGCACGGCCTGATCTTCGAGCGGTTCCTCAACCCCGAGCGCATCTCGATGCCCGACGTCGACATCGACTTCGACGAGCGCAGGCGCGTCGAGGTGATCAGGTACGTCACCGAGAAGTACGGCGCCGACAAGGTCGCCATGATCGGCACCTACGGCAAGATCAAGGCCAAGAACGCGATCAAGGACTCCGCGCGCGTGCTGGGCTACCCGTACGCGATGGGCGACCGTCTGACGAAGGCCATGCCCGCCGACGTCCTCGGCAAGGGCATCGACCTGGACGGCATCACCAACCCCTCGCACCCGCGCTACAACGAGGCGGGCGAGATCCGGGGGATGTACGAGAACGAGCCGGACGTGAAGAAGGTCATCGACACCGCCAAGGGCGTCGAGGGCCTGGTCCGGCAGATGGGCGTGCACGCCGCCGGCGTGATCATGTCCAGCGAGACCATCACCGAGCACGTGCCCGTCTGGGTCCGGCACACCGACGGCGTCACCATCACGCAGTGGGACTACCCGAGCTGCGAGTCGCTCGGCCTGCTGAAGATGGACTTCCTCGGCCTGCGCAACCTGACGATCATGGACGACGCCGTCAAGATGGTGAAGTCCAACAAGGGCATCGACCTGGAGCTGCTGAGCCTCCCGCTGGACGACCCGACGACCTTCGAACTGCTCCAGCGCGGCGACACCCTCGGTGTCTTCCAGTTCGACGGCGGCCCCATGCGCTCCCTGCTGCGCCTGATGAAGCCCGACAACTTCGAAGACATCTCCGCCGTGTCGGCGCTCTACCGTCCGGGCCCGATGGGCATGGACTCGCACACGAACTACGCGCTGCGCAAGAACAAGCTCCAGGAGATCACCCCGATCCACAAGGAGCTGGAGGAGCCCCTCGAAGAGGTCCTGGCGGTCACCTACGGCCTGATCGTCTACCAGGAGCAGGTGCAGAAGGCCGCCCAGATCATCGCCGGCTACTCGCTCGGCGAGGCCGACATCCTCCGCCGCGTGATGGGCAAGAAGAAGCCCGACGAGCTGGCGAAGAACTTCACCATCTTCCAGGCCGGCGCCCGCAGGAACGGCTACAGCGACGAGGCGATCCAGGCCCTGTGGGACGTGCTGGTCCCCTTCGCCGGCTACGCCTTCAACAAGGCGCACTCCGCCGCGTACGGACTGGTGTCGTACTGGACGGCGTATCTCAAGGCCAACCACCCCGCCGAGTACATGGCGGCGCTGCTGACCTCGGTGAAGGACGACAAGGACAAGTCGGCCGTCTACCTCAACGAGTGCCGCCGCATGGGCATCAAGGTGCTCCCGCCGAACGTCAACGAGTCGGTGCACAACTTCGCCGCCCAGGGCGACGACGTGATCCTCTTCGGCCTGGAGGCCGTGCGCAACGTCGGTACGAACGTGGTCGAGTCGATCATCAAGAGCCGCAAGGCCAAGGGCAAGTACGCCTCCTTCCCCGACTACCTCGACAAGATCGACGCGGCCGCCTGCAACAAGCGCACCACGGAATCGCTGATCAAGGCGGGCGCGTTCGACACCATGGGCCACACCCGCAAGGGCCTCACCGCGCACTACGAGCCGATGATCGACAACGTGGTCGCGGTCAAGCGCAAGGAGGCCGAGGGGCAGTTCGACCTCTTCGGCGGGATGGGCGAGGAGGAGTCCAGCGAGCCCGGCTTCGGCCTCGACGTGCAGTTCACCGACGAGGAGTGGGACAAGACCTATCTGCTCGCGCAGGAGCGGGAGATGCTCGGTCTCTACGTCTCCGACCACCCGCTCTTCGGCCTGGAGCACGTGCTGTCGGACAAGGCCGACGCGGGCATCGCCCAGCTCACCGGAGGTGAGCACTCGGACGGCGCGGTCGTCACCATCGGCGGCATCATCTCGGGCCTCCAGCGCAAGATGACCAAGCAGGGCAACGCCTGGGCGATCGCCACCGTCGAGGACCTCGCCGGCTCCATCGAGTGCATGTTCTTCCCGGCGACCTACCAGCTGGTGTCGACCCAACTCGTCGAGGACGCCGTGGTGTTCGTCAAGGGACGCCTCGACAAGCGCGAGGACATCCCCCGGCTGGTGGCGATGGAACTCCAGGTCCCCGACCTGTCCAACGCGGGAACCAACGCGCCCGTGATCCTCACCATCCCGGCCACCCGGGTCACCCCGCCGATGGTCAGCCGCCTCGGCGAGATCCTCAGTCACCACAAGGGCGACAGCGAGGTCCGGATCAAGCTCCAGGGCCCGACCAGGACGACCGTCCTGCGCCTGGACCGGCACCGGGTCAAGCCCGACCCGGCGCTGTTCGGCGATCTGAAGGTGCTGCTCGGCCCCTCCTGCCTGGCGGGCTGAGCACGTGCACGCGCGAGGGGCGCACCCTTTCACGGGAGTACGCCCCTCGGCCGTGCCTGGGTCTCAACAACCCGTTATCCGGATGTCAGTTGTGACCGAAGCTCTTCTGCCGGCCCTTGCGCGGCATGTCGCTCGGGGTGACCTGCAGGGGACGCTGCTCGGCCTGCGTCTCCATCGAGGGCTGCTGGGCCTGCTGCTGCCCACGCTCGGACTGCGGCTGCTTACGGTTCTGTTTCTTGTTCTTGGCCATGGTGATCTACCTCCTGTGGGGGATCTGGGGGCCAGGACCGGGATCAGATTCACATACGCTGACAGGGAGCGCATTTCGGATAATTACCGTCCGTGACAGGGCTTGTCGGTGCGCGAGAGCGCAGCTCGTGACGCGAAACGCCACGCCGAAGATCGAGTTCGGGCCGTTAAGCCCCGCGCTGTCGGGCAGACTCGAAGGAAGCCCGAAGCAAACCTCCCGGAAAGAGGGTGGATCGCGTGGACCGCTGCATCGTCCTTGTCGACGCCGGGTATCTGCTGGGGGCCGCTGCCAGTCTCCTCGCGGGGGAGCCCTCGCGTTCGCGGATCACCGTCGACCACACCGCCCTCATCCAGGCCCTGCGCGAACGCGCCGAGTCCGACACGGAACGGCCGCTGCTGCGCATCTACTGGTTCGACGGCGCCCCCGACCGCGTCCCCCAGCCCGAGCACCGCAGGCTGCGCGTGATGCCCCGGGTCACCGTCCGGCTCGGCGCCCTGACCCGCAGCGACGGACGCTGGGCCCAGAAGGGCGTGGACGCCGCCATGCACGCCGAGCTCACCGAGCTGGCCCGCAACCGCGCCTGCTCCGACATCGTGCTCGTCACCGGCGACGGCGACCTGCTGCCGGGCATGATGGCCGCCAAGGAGCACGGCGTCGCCGTACACCTGTGGGCCGTGCAGGCCGCCGACGGCGACTACAACCAGTCCGAGGACCTGGTCGCCGAGGCCGACGAGCGGCGCGTGCTGGACCGCACCTGGATCACCAAGGCCGTACGGGCCAAGGAGCTCGGCGGGGTCTGCGCGCCGCCGCCCGTGCCACGGCCCGAGATCGCCGCGATCCTCTCCGCCCCGCTGCCGGACAGCCCGCTCACCCAGGCGCCCGAGCGGACCGCCGAGGAGACCGAGCACGCCCCGGCCGCTGCCGCCACCGGGAACGGCACGCAGGAGCGGGTGCCCACCGCCAAGGGCGTGCCCACCCCCAAGGACCTGGCCGCGCTGCGCGCCCCCGGGGTGCAGCCCGCCCCGCATCCGCCGACCGCGACCCTGCGCTGGTCCTCCGACAAGGGCTGGGTGGACCGGCCGCCCGCGGAGCCGGCCGACGCCGCCTCGATGCCGACGCTCGCGCAGCTGACCTCGGCGGAGCAGCGCTGGGCCGACCGCGAGGAGGACATCACCACGGTCGGCGGCGATCCGTACGAGGTCGGGCAGGTCTTCGCGCGGCGGTGGATGGAGCGGCTGGGCGACCCGAGCCATCTGCAGAAGCTGTCCGCGATGTACCCCCGGGTCCCGCACCGCGTCGACGGGGAACTGCTGCGCTACGCCGCCCGCTTCGGGCTGCTCGCCCACAAGGACGACCAGATCGACGAGCACGACCGGTACGCGATCCGGGCCGGGTTCTGGCGGGAGATCGACGTGCGTACGGCCGCGGAGCACGCGCCCGCGGGCGAGTAGCCCTTCACCGGCGGATTTTCCGTCAGGGACCAACCCGAGGGCGGGCAGGGGTTCCGGACCCCGTACCCTCGTGGTTTGTGGGTACGCGCGCGACACAGTCACTTCGGCACCGTGGTGATGTCGTGTGCGCGGTGCGCGGACTGACCAAGACCTATCCGGCGGTACGAGGGCGGCGGGGCACGCCGGCCACTCCCGCGGTGCGGGCCACCGACGACGTGCACCTCGACATCCGCCGCGGCGAGATCTTCGGGCTCCTCGGGCCGAACGGCGCGGGCAAGTCCACCCTCGTACGGCAGCTGACCGGGCTGATGCGGCCCGACGCCGGGCGCGTGGAGATCCTCGGGCACGACATCGTGCGGCACCCCGAGCGGGCCGCGCGGATCCTCGCCTACCTGGGGCAGGAGTCGAGCGCGCTGGACGAGCTGACCGTGTCCCTGGCCGCCGAGACGACCGGGCGGCTGCGCGGCCTCGAGGCGCGGCAGGCGCGGGCCGAGCGGGACGCCGTACTGGAGGAACTGGGGCTCACCGCGATCGCCGGGCGCCCGCTGAAGAAGCTGTCCGGCGGGCAGCGGCGGCTCGCGTGCCTCGCCGCAGCACTGGTCGGGGAGCGGCCGCTGCTGGTGCTCGACGAGCCGACCACCGGGATGGATCCGGTGGCCCGGCGGGCCGTGTGGGCGGCCGTGGACCGGCGGCGGGCCGAGCGCGGGACGACGGTGCTGCTGGTCACCCACAACGTGATCGAGGCCGAGACGGTCCTCGACCGGGTCGCCGTGCTCGACCAGGGGCGGGTGATCGCCTGCGACACCCCCGCCGGGCTCAAGGAGCAGGTCGCCGGCGAGGTGCGGGTGGAGCTGGTGTGGCGCGAGACGGCGCCGTTGCACGTGCCCGAGGTCGCGGCGCTGCGCGAGCGGGCCGTGGAGTCCGGGCGCCGCTGGACGCTGCGGCTCGTCCCGGAGGAGGCCCGTGCGGTCGTGGCCACCGTCACCGGCGGCAGCGCCTTCGCGGCGCTCGACGACTTCACACTGGCCACGCCCAGTCTCGAGGACGTGTACCTGGCGCTGGGCGGCGCCGCGCAGCAGGGGCTGGTGAAGGCGTGAGTCACATCATGAGCGGGCGGGCTGTCATGTTCGTATGGTCTCTACACAGCCGACGCAGCCGGCGCAGAACCGCCTCAGTGAGCCCGAGCCGGAAGGGGAGCAGCACGACGTGAGTGTCGTACCCGCCGATGTCCTGCCGGGCGGTGCCCTGGCCGTGGAGGAGGCCGGCCGCGGCGCGGCCGAGCTCGGGCCGCGGGCGCGGATGTGGCCCGCCCTCGCCGCCGTGTACCGGGCGCAGCTGTCCCGCGCCCGGGTGGCCCGGATCCCGCTGCTGTTCGTGGCGACCTTCCAGTCGATCGGGATCATGGTCCTGATGCGCGGGGTCGTGACCGGCGGCGGCGAGGCCGAGTCGGTGGTGGCCGGCTCCGCGGTGCTGGTGGTGGCGTTCGTCGCCCTGAACCTGCTCGCCCAGTACTTCGGGCAGCTGCGGGCCAGCGGCGGGCTCGACCACTACGCGACGCTGCCGGTGCCGCCCGCGGCCGTGGTGCTGGGGGCGGCGGGCGCGTACGCCTCGTTCACGGTGCCCGGGACCGTGATCACGGCGGTGTTCGGGTGCGTGCTGTTCGGGCTGCCGATGGCGCATCTGTGGGTGCTCGTCGCGGTGATCCCGCTGGCCGGGGCGGCGCTGTCCGGGCTGGGGGCGGCGCTGGGGCTGCTGGCGCCGCGGCCCGAGCTCGCCACGCTGCTCGGCCAGTTGGGCATGTCCGCGGCGCTGCTGCTCGGGGTGCTGCCCGCCGACCGGATGCCCGAGGTGGTGCGGTTCGCGCGGGACCTGCTGCCGTCGACGTACGGCGTCGAGGCCTTCGCGCGGACCTTCGGGGAGCACCCGGACTGGGCCTTCGTCCTCGGTGACCTCGCGGTCTGCGGGGCGGTCGGTGTCGTCTCGCTCGCCGTCGCCACCTGGGCCTACCGCCGGGCGGCCGTCCGGTGACGCGCCGCACAGGCGGGCCTGGCACGATGGCAGTGTGACCGCACCGTTGACTCCGCCTCCACCGCCGCATGAACAGTCCTCGCAGAATTCGTGGCAGCCGCCGGCTGCCGGGCATGTGGCGCCCGCGCCCCATGACGCCGTCTGGCACGGCACGTACGGACAGGACGGGCCCGGAATGAAGACCGAAGTGCGTGAGGCCGCCGTGGTCACGGTGGTCGTGGCGCTCGCCGGGGCGTTGCTGGGTGCCCTGTGGTCGTGGCTGGCGCCGCATGTGCCGCTGGTCGCGGACGTGGTCGACAAGAGCTGGATCGTGTATTTCTCGGACAGCGAGGGGGAGCAGGCGATCGGAGTGGACGGAACGTTCACGCTGCTCGCTCTGGGGTTCGGTGTGGTGAGCGCGCTGGCCGTCTTCCTGTGGCGGCGGCGCGGGGGCGTGCCGCTGGTGGTGGCGCTGGGCGTCGGCGGGCTGCTCGGGTCGTTGCTGGCCTGGAAGGTCGGGATGTGGCTCGGGCCCGCGCACGACGTGATCGCCCACGCGAAGGCCGTGGGCAAGGGTGTCGTGTTCTCCGCGCCGCTGAAGATGAGGGCGAAGGGGGCGTTGCTGGCGTGGCCGCTGGCCGCGCTGGTGGTGCATCTGGGGCTGATGGCGCTGTTCGGGCCGCGGGATCCGGAGTCGTACCCGGAGCCGGGCGCGAAGGATCCCTACGGGGCGCCGCTGGGTTAGCGACCCCGTTTCGGCCCGGACGGCCTCGTCCTCAAACGCCGGACGGACCGACAGGTGCGGACCGGCGTTTGAGGGGTCAGGGCATCACGCCGGGCGATGGCCGTGGTTCGAGCGGCCCTTCTTGGTGCGCCACTTGCGTTTCCTGGTTTTCTTCGACATGTCCCTCGTAATTAACCGAGGGAGCCGCTGCCGTCGAGGGGTCACGCACGACCGATGGGAGCCACGACCGCTTCGGTGAGCTTGGTGAGGTCCTCGGGGGCGAGTTCCACCTCCAGGCCGCGGCGGCCCGCCGAGACGCAGATGGTGGCGTGGGCGCCGGCCGAGGCGTCCAGGACCGTGGGGAGCTTCTTGCGCTGGCCCAGGGGGGAGATGCCGCCGCGGACGTAGCCCGTGGTGCGTTCGGCGAGGGACGGGTCCGCCATGGCGGCGCGTTTGCCGCCCACCGCCGCGGCCAGGGCCTTCAGGTCGAGCTGGCCCGCCACCGGGACGACGGCGACCGTCAGGGTGCCGTCCACGTCCGCCACCAGGGTCTTGAAGACACGGTCCGGCGAGACGCCCATCGCCTCCGCGGCCTCCTCGCCGTAGGAGGGATGGGAGGGGTCGTGGTCGTAGGAGTGGACCGTGTACGCGGTGCCGGCCGCCGTGAGAGCCACCGTGGCGGGCGTGCCGCCCGGCTGCTGCTTCTTCTGCTTCTTCGCCATGCCGCGGTTCCCCTAGTTGAGACTCGTCCGGCCGCGCGTCAGCTCCGACGCCGGCAGTGACGGCAGGCTACGGATGATCGCGGTCTCGGTGCGAAGGAGTTTCAGCTCGTCGCGCAGCCGGGACGAGGTGTCCGGGGCCTGGAGCAGGCGCTGCTTGGTGGGGGTGTCGAGCATCATGGCCGCGGCGACCAGGTAGGAGACCACCGACGGTTCGTCCGGCAGTTCGGCGCCGGTCGACAGGGAGCGCTCGCGCGCGCCCGCCAGGCGCTTCTGGTACTGGCGGAAGGCGCGCAGTACGCCCTCGGCCAGCGCGCCCGCCTCGTCGCCGGGCTCCTCGGTGAGCTCCTCCAGCTCCGCCGTCAGGAAGGGGCCCGAGCTGTCCACGGACAGCAGGCGCACCCGGGTGGTGCCGGTGGCCAGGACCTCGAAGGTGCCGTCCGCGCGTTCGCGGATGGTCGCCGCGTCGGCCACGCAGCCCGTCGCGTGGAACGACTTCTCCGGGTCGGGCCCGAAGCCGGCCGCGGGTCCGCGGTCGGGCAGTGCGGTGGGATCGGGCATGCCTGGCGCGCTCGGTGCCACCTCGTGGCCGTCGCGGATCGCCACGACGGCGAACCGGCGTGGCTCGTCCTCGGGAGCCTTGAGCAGCTCGCGCATCATGGCGCGATAGCGCTCCTCGAAGATGTTCAACGGCAGCACCAGCCCCGGGAACAACACCGAGTTCAGGGGGAAGAGCGGGAGACGGACGGTGGTCACGGCGCAAAAGCCTAGTGGTCGCCGGAGCGGGCGCGTCCGGCACGTTCGCTTCGGGGCTGTCCGGAGGGCGGCAGAAGGCCCGCCGCACGGGCGCGGATCTCGCCACGCACACGGAGGAAGAGCGCCAGCGGGTCGTCCGACCAGCGGTCCCAGGGGAAGGACGTGGCGTAGGGGCCGATCCGGTGAGCCTCGGTGAGGGCCTCCTGCCAGCGCTCCAGCCGGAAGAGGACGTACATCAGCTTGTTGCGGATCGGGGACGGCCAGGGATCGGCCGCCGGGAAGCGGGCCGAGAGCGCGATCGCCCGGTCGGCCGCCGCGTCCAGCCGGGCGCGCGGCACCGTGCCGGAGGTGCCGTCGCCGTCGGTGAGGCAGGCCAGGGCCGCCCGCGAGGGCAGGGCCTGGACCAGGGAGTCGGGCAGGGCGTCCTGCGCGGCCAGGTCGGCGAAGTCGAAGCACTCGCGGTGCGAGCCCTGCCAGGACTCGGCCAGATAGCGCAGGGCCGCCACATGGCAGCCGTAGTGGTGCGGGGCGCGCCGCAGCGCCGCCTCCCAGAGCTCGCCGAAGTACTTGTGGCCGGCCCGGGTGCCGCGCGCGTGGTCCAGAGCGATCCGCCAGGGCACCGGATCGCGGTCGTCGCCGCGCGCGGCCGCCGTGATCAGGGGGCTGACCTCGCGCAGCAGTTCCGCGCGGGCCGGCGAGTCCCAGGCGCGGTCCACTTCGAGCTGGGCACGGACGAGGAGCAGGTCCGGGTCGTGCGGGTCGGCGGCCGACCAGCGCTGCAGCCATTCGGGGCGCGAGCGGGCGAAGGCCGCCAGACGTCTCGCGTTCCGGTCGCGCATCTCCCAGTCGGCGGACCCGCGGGTGCCGGCCAGCAGGGCGGCCGCGGGACCGTGCTCGCCGCGCGCGGCCGCGACCAGCGCATGGCCGAGGCGGTCGTCGGGGGCGTCGAGCAGCACCTCGTCGTCGGCGGGCAGCGAGGCGCCGTCGAGGGGCTGCAGGGCCCGGGCGGTGCGGGCCGTGCGGTTGAAGGGGTGCAGCAGAGCCATGGTGACGACCATTGAAAGACCGCAGGTCACGCATGCGCCAGCGGCAAAGCGTAATCCGCGGAAAGTTGTACGCGAACCGGTCAAGACAGAGTAAAGGTAAACTGTTCAACTACTGTTCCGCATCTGTGGCCTCGGCGGACAGGCCGGCTCAATTCCGGCGCAGCAGACGCGTGGCCCCCGCCGTCACGGTGGTGGCCAGGATCCAGCCCAGCAGGACCAGGGCCGCCGCCAGCCACTGCCAGCCGCCGTGCAGCTGCCACTGGCCGGCCTGGCCCAGGTCGATGACCGGGAGCAGCAGGTCCAGGGCGAACAGGGCCGGGTTCCACGGCGGATGCTGCCCCGGCTGCACGGGCGGATGGCTGGCGTGCGCGAAGGCCAGCGAGCCCGCCGCCCACAGCACGGCCATCCACACCGCGGCCCGCCCCGGCCGGTAGCCGTAGGCCACCGTCCAGTCCTGCGCGTAGCCCCAGAGCTTGGCGGCCGGCGGCAGGCTCTCGCGGCGCCGGCGCTGCTTGGCCAGCAGCACCTCGCGGGCGTCCTCGTCCGCGCCGCCGTTGCGCAGCACCGAGGCGAGGCGCTCGTACGGCTCCGGGTTGTACTCGGCGGTCGCCGCGGCCACCCAGTCCAGCCGCTCGGTCAGCGGGAAGGGGCCCTGCGGCACCAGGTTCTCGTAGGTGAAGCCGCCCATGTGCAGGTTGCCCGGGCCCGGCCAGGCGCTCGCCCGGTCGACCAGGTTGCCGACCCGCGCGCCCGACAGGGTGACCTTGCCGCGCTGCGGCCGCTCGCCGAGGAAGCGCAGCTCGGGCGTCTGCACCCGGCGCATCGACAGCTCCTGGTCGTCGGTGAAGGCGAACCGGGCCCGCTCGAAGTCCACCGCGTCCCCGAACCGCCCGTCGTCCAGACGCACCCCGCCCTGGCACTCGAACCGCCGGATCCGTGTCCCGTGCGCGGGTGTCGCGCCGCTCGACACGGAGGCGCCGACGCCCGCCGGGGTGAGGTACAGCGTGCGCCCCACGGTCAGCTGGGGCGCGTTCAGCGCCAGGCGGGTGTAGGGGTTGGTCAGCAGGGCGCCGCGCAGACTGAGCGAAACGCCGATCTTGGCGCTGCGCAGGCTGAATTCGCCGTGCGACTCCAGCAGCTCGGCCTGGAGGTCCTGGCCCACGGTCATGCCGTCGCCGGCGATGGAGCGGTCGCTGCGGTCCCTCTGGACGATCGCCTGGTTGAGCATCAGGTCCGTGCCGATGTGCGCGTCGGTCAGCCGGATGCCGCCCGGGAAGCGGCAGCGCGGCAGGTGCAGATCGCCCTCCGTGTGGACCCGGGCGGCCTCCAGACGGGGCACCGAGCAGTTCACCAGGCGCAGGGTCGTGAAGCGGGCCTCCGGCAGCAGGACGTCCCGCTCGAAGCGGCAGCCGCGCATCTCGACGTACGGCACCACGATGCCGCCGGCCAGGTCGAGGCTGCCGCTGATCCGCACCCCGCGCAGCTTCAGGGAGGAGACCCGGCCGGCCAGCGCGGGCGGGCCGTCGAGCAGCAGCCAGCACACGATGCGCGCCCGCACGGCCCGCTCGGGCCCCCAGGGATGCCCGCCGTGCGGATCGTCGACGGCCGCGTCCCCGCTGCTCAGGTCGTACACGCTGCCGTTGCGGAACGCCTGCCACATGCCGGCCTCCGCCGGGGTCAGGTCGTCCGGCAGGTCTCCGGCGCGCAGGCCGGCCCCCTCAGTCACCGCTCCTCGCTCCTCCAGTCGTGTCTTCGCACAACCGTTCATGCCCGCTGAGTAACCTCCGAAGCACAGGACGTGAAGGCGATCTTCCGGGTTCCGCGCGCGTTCTGTATCAGTCATTGATACGCGCGAACGACGCCTGACCCGGGTCTGAGAGAATTGGGTACGTGATCTCCCGAATCGATCTGCGCGGCGACGCCCTTCCCGAGGGACCCGCCCTGCGCGACCTGCTGCCCCGAGCCGACTTCGACGTTCAGGCCGCCCTGGAGAAGGTGCGCCCGATCTGCGAGGCCGTGCATCATCGGGGCGACGCGGCGCTGATCGACTTCGCCGAGAAGTTCGACGGCGTCCGGCTCGAACGGGTGCGGGTGCCCGCCGAGGCACTGACGAAGGCACTCGACGAGCTCGACCCGGCCGTGCGCGCGGCCCTGGAGGAGTCCATCCGGCGCGCCCGGCTCGTCCACCGCGAGCAGCGCCGTACGACCCGCACGACCCAGGTCGTGCCCGGCGGCTCCGTCACCGAGAAGTGGGTGCCGGTCGAGCGGGTCGGGCTGTACGCTCCCGGCGGCCGGTCGGTCTACCCGTCCTCCGTGATCATGAACGTGGTGCCCGCCCAGGAGGCCGGGGTCCGGTCGATCGCCCTGGCCTCGCCCGCGCAGGCCCCCGCTTTTGAAAATGATCCAGCCGGCGGCCTCCCGCACCCGACCATCCTCGCCGCCTGCGCGCTGCTCGGCGTCGACGAGGTGTACGCCGCCGGTGGCGCGACCGCGGTCGCGATGTTCGCGCACGGCACGGAGTCCTGCCCGCCCGCCAACATGGTCACCGGCCCCGGCAACATCTGGGTCGCCGCGGCCAAGCGCTACTTCACCGGCAAGATCGGCATCGACGCCGAGGCCGGCCCGACCGAGATCGCGATCCTCGCGGACGACACGGCCGACCCGGTGCACGTCGCCTCCGACCTGATCAGCCAGGCCGAGCACGACCCGCTCGCCGCCGCCGTCCTGGTCACCGACTCCGTGGCGCTCGCGGACGCGGTCGAGAAGGAGCTGGAGCCCCAGGTCGCGGCCACCAAGCACATCGAGGACCGGATCCGTCCGGCGCTCGCGGGCCGGCAGTCCGCGATCGTCCTGGTCGACGGCGTCGACGAGGGCCTGCGGGTGGTCGACGCCTACGGCGCCGAGCACCTGGAGATCCAGACCGCCGACGCCACGGCGGTCGCCGACCGCGTGCAGAACGCGGGCGCGATCTTCATCGGCCCGTGGGCGCCCGTCTCGCTCGGCGACTACGCGGCCGGCTCCAACCACGTGCTCCCGACCGGCGGTTGCGCCTGCCACTCCTCGGGCCTGTCCGTGCAGTCCTTCCTGCGCGGCATCCACATCGTCGACTACACGAAGGACGCGCTGGCCGAGGTCGCGCACCACGTGGTCACGCTGGCGGAGGCGGAGGACCTGCCGGCGCACGGCGCGGCGATCAAGGCACGGTTCGGGTGGAAGGTTCCGGAAGGCAAGTGACAGGCATCGACGATCTCCCCGTACGGGACGAGCTGCGCGGCAAGTCGCCCTACGGCGCGCCCCAGTTGGACGTGCCCGTACGGCTGAACACGAACGAGAACCCCTACCCGCTGCCCGGGCCGCTGGTCGAGCGGATCGCCGAGCGCGTGCGCGAGGCCGCCCGCGACCTCAACCGCTACCCGGACCGGGACGCGGTGGAGCTGCGCACGCAGCTCGCGAAGTACCTGACGGACACCTCCGGTCACCAGGTCGGCCTCGCCAACGTCTGGGCGGCCAACGGCTCCAACGAGGTCATCCAGCAGCTGCTGCAGACCTTCGGCGGACCGGGCCGTACCGCGATCGGCTTCGAGCCGTCGTACTCGATGCACGCGCTCATCGCGCGCGGTACCGGCACGGGCTGGATCTCCGGCCCGCGGGACGAGGACTTCACCATCGACCTCCCGGCGGCCGAGAAGTGGATCGCCGAGAACAAGCCCGACGTCGTGTTCATCACGACCCCCAACAACCCCACGGGCAACGCGGTCCCGCGCGAGACGGTCCTCGCACTGTACGAGGCCGCACAGGCGGCCAAGCCGTCGATGGTGATCGTGGACGAGGCGTACATCGAGTTCAGCCACGGCGACTCGCTGCTGCCGCTGATCGAGGGCCGGCCGAACCTCGTGGTCTCCCGGACGATGTCCAAGGCGTTCGGCGCCGCGGGCCTGCGCCTCGGCTATCTCGCGGCGCACCCGGCGGTCGTGGACGCCGTCCAGCTGGTACGGCTGCCGTACCACCTCTCGGCGGTCACCCAGGCGACCGCGCTGGCCGCCCTGGAGCACACCGACACCCTGCTGAAGTACGTCGAGCAGCTGAAGTCGGAACGGGACCGGCTGGTGGGCGAGCTGCGCGCGGCCGGCTACGACGTGGTCGAGTCCGACGCGAACTTCGTGCAGTTCGGCCGGTTCGACGGCGAGGGCGGCTCGCACAGGGTCTGGCAGCAGATCCTCGACCGCGGCGTGCTGGTCCGGGACAACGGCATCCCCGGCTGGCTGCGGGTGTCCGCCGGAACCCCCGAAGAGAACGACGCGTTCCTCGACGCGGTACGTGAACTGAAGAAGGAGCAGAGCGCATGAGCCGCGTAGGACGCGTGGAGCGGGTGACCAAGGAGACGTCGGTGCTCGTCGAGATCGACCTCGACGGCAGCGGCAAGGTCGAGGTGTCGACGGGTGTCGGCTTCTACGACCACATGCTCGACCAGCTCGGCCGGCACGGCCTGTTCGACCTCACCGTGAAGACCGAGGGCGACCTGCACATCGACTCCCACCACACCATCGAGGACACCGCCCTCGCGCTGGGCGCCGCCTTCAAGCAGGCGCTCGGCGACAAGGTCGGCATCTACCGCTTCGGCAACTGCACGGTCCCGCTGGACGAGTCCCTCGCCCAGGTCACCGTCGACCTCTCCGGCCGCCCCTACCTCGTGCACACCGAGCCCGAGAACATGGCGCCGATGATCGGCGAGTACGACACCACGATGACCCGGCACATCCTGGAGTCCTTCGTCGCCCAGGCCCAGATCGCGCTGCACGTGCACGTGCCCTACGGGCGCAACGCGCACCACATCGTGGAGTGCCAGTTCAAGGCGCTGGCGCGGGCCCTTCGCTACGCCTCCGAGCGCGACCCGCGCGCGGCCGGCATCCTCCCGTCCACGAAGGGCGCGCTGTGAACGGCCTGTCGACCCTCCTGATCGTCGTCGGCCTCTTCCTGGTCGGCGGCATCATCTCCTTCGCCAAGCAGCAGATGCCGAAGCAGCTGATCGTGCTGCTGTCGATCGGTGCCGCGATGTGCCTGGTCGCCGGTGTGCTGCGGCTGGAGGTGTGGAATTGAGCGCCCGCAAGAAGGTCGTCGTCTTCGACTACGGCTTCGGGAACATCCGCTCGGCGGAGCGTGCCCTGGTGCGCGCGGGCGCGGACGTCGAGACGACGCGTGACTACGACGCGGCCATGAACGCCGACGGTCTGCTGGTGCCGGGCGTCGGCGCCTTCGCCGCCTGCATGCGGGGCCTGAAGGAGGCGCGCGGCGACTGGGTCGTGGACCGCCGGCTGTCCGGTGGGCGCCCGGTCATGGGCATCTGCGTCGGCATGCAGATCCTCTTCGCGCGCGGCATCGAGCACGGCGTGGAGACCGAGGGCCTCGACGAGTGGCCCGGCACGGTCGAGCCGCTGCAGGCCGAGGTCGTGCCCCACATGGGCTGGAACACCGTCGAGGCACCGGCCGACACCGAACTGTTCGCCGGCCTGGACGCGGACGCGCGCTTCTACTTCGTGCACTCCTACGCCGTCCACGACTGGTCCCTGGAGACGCGCAACGCGACGATGCGCGCCCCCAAGGTGACCTGGTCGACGCACGGCAAGCCCTTCGTGGCGGCCGTCGAGAACGGCGCGCTGTGGGCCACGCAGTTCCACCCCGAGAAGTCCGGCGACGCCGGAGCCCAGCTCCTCACCAACTGGATCGGAACACTGTGAGCAAGCTCGAACTCCTCCCCGCCGTCGACGTCCGCGACGGCCAGGCCGTGCGGCTCGTGCACGGCGAGTCCGGCACGGAGACCTCGTACGGCTCGCCGCTGGAGGCGGCCCTCGCCTGGCAGCGCTCGGGCGCCGAGTGGCTGCACCTGGTCGACCTGGACGCCGCGTTCGGCACGGGTGACAACCGCGAGCTGATCGCCGAGGTCGCCCGGGCCATGGACATCAAGGTGGAGCTGTCCGGCGGCATCCGCGACGACGCCTCGCTGGCGGCCGCCCTCGCCACCGGCTGCACCCGGGTGAACCTGGGCACGGCCGCCCTGGAGTCCCCGGAGTGGGTCGCCAAGGTCATCACCGAGCACGGCGACAAGATCGCGGTGGGCCTGGACGTGCGCGGCACGACGCTGCGCGGCCGCGGCTGGACCCGCGACGGCGGCGACCTCTACGAGACGCTGGAGCGCCTCGACAAGGAGGGCTGCGCCCGGTACGTGGTCACCGACATCGCCAAGGACGGCACCCTGCAGGGCCCCAACCTGGAGCTGCTGCGCAATGTGTGCGCGGCGACCGACCGCCCGGTGGTCGCCTCCGGCGGCGTGTCGTCCCTGGACGACCTGCGGGCCATCGCCGAGCTGGTACCGCTCGGTGTCGAGGGGGCCATCGTCGGGAAGGCCCTGTACGCGAAGGCGTTCACCCTGGAAGAAGCCTTGGAGGCTGTGTCGTCATGACGTCCGAAGCCGTACGGCGTGTGCAGAGCGGAAGTCCCTGGGAAGAGTCCTTCGGTTTCGCACGCGCCGTGGCGGCGGGCGACCGCGTGCTGGTGGCGGGCACGACGTCCTTCAAGGGCAGCGTGCTGTACGGCGAGGGCGACCCGTACGAGCAGGCCAAGGTGGCCTTCACCGGCGCGCTGGAGGCGATCGGCGAGTTCGGGCTCGGCGTCGAGTCCGTGATCCGTACGAGGATGTATCTGACCCACAGCAGGGACGTCGACGAGGCGGGGCGGGCCCACAAGGAGTTCTTCGACTCCGTGCGGCCCGTCTCGACCCTGCTGGTCGTGGAGGGCTTCGTCGACCCGCGCATCCTGGTCGAAGTGGAACTGGAAGCCTTCCGGGGCTAGAGCAACCGTTTATCGAGGAGCCGTGGATTCATGACCCTGGCGGTCCGAGTCATCCCCTGCCTGGACGTGGACAACGGCCGGGTCGTCAAGGGCGTCAACTTCCAGAACCTGCGCGACGCGGGCGACCCCGTCGAGATGGCCAAGGTGTACGACGCCGAGGGCGCCGACGAGCTGACGTTCCTGGACATCACCGCGTCCTCGGGCAACCGTGAGACGACGTACGACGTGGTGCGCCGCACCGCGGAGCAGGTGTTCATCCCGCTCACCGTCGGCGGCGGCGTCCGCACGGCCGAGGACGTCGACAAGCTGCTGCGGGCCGGCGCCGACAAGGTCGGCGTCAACACGGCGGCCATCGCCCGGCCCGACCTGATCCGCGAGATCGCCGAGCGCTTCGGCCGGCAGGTGCTGGTCCTCTCGGTGGACGCGCGCCGCACCCCTGAGGGCACCTTCGAGGTGACCACCCACGGCGGCCGCCAGGGCACGGGCATCGACGCGGTGGAGTGGGCGCACCGGGCCGCCGAACTCGGAGCCGGCGAGATCCTCCTGAACTCGATGGACGCGGACGGCACGAAGGACGGCTACGACCTGGAGATGATCGCGGCCGTGCGCAAGCACGTCACGGTCCCGGTGATCGCCTCGGGCGGCGCCGGAAAGCTCGCCGACTTCTCCCCGGCCATCGCGGCAGGCGCGGACGCGGTCCTGGCAGCGTCCGTCTTCCACTTCGGCGACCTGCGGATCGGCGAGGTGAAGGAGGCACTGCGAGAAGCCGGGCACCCCGCGCGGTGACGTCCCCCTAGAGGCGTTGTGAGCCCCGGTCTCCTGGAGGCCGGGGCTTACGCACGCGCAGATACGCAAGAGAAGTTTCGCAAAAAATATTGTGCAATTATTCTTTCGCATCTAGCGTCAAGGTCATGTCCGAGACGGAGCGAGACCGCCGCATCAAGGACGTGGGCACCCTCAAGGCCCTCGCCCACCCGTTGCGCGCGCAGTTGTACCGGCTACTGACCATCGCGCGGACGGCGACCGCCTCCCAGCTCGCCGAGCAGGTCGACGAGGCCGTCTCGCTGGTCAGTTACCACCTGCGCAAGCTGGCCGAGCACGGGCTGATCGAGGAGGCCGAGGCGCGGAGCGAGGACGGCCGGGAGCGGTGGTGGCAGCCCGCCTCCGAGGGGGTGAGCATCCGCGACGAGGACTTCAGGGACGCCCCGGAGAAGGCCGCCGCGCACACCGCGGCCAGCCGGCTCTTCTTCGAGCAGCGCGCCGACATGTTCCGGCGCTACCTCGACGAGCGCGCGCACTGGAGCGACGCGTGGACGACGGCCTCCGAATCCGCCGAGTGGCTGCTGCGCCTCACTCCGGACGAACTGGCCGCGCTGTCCAGGGAGATGTACGACGTCGTGCGCCGCTACGAGGAGCGCGGCCGCGCTGCCGTCGCGGCGGGCGACACCGAGGGCCGCGAGCACGTCGCGGTGCACACCTACGGCTTCCCGTTCCGTGTCTGAGGCCGCGCTCGACGGCGCCCCCGCGACAGCCGCCGGGCTCCCCGCCCACCGCGACGCCAACGTCCTGCGCTGGCTCGCCGCCTTCACGTTCTCGATGGTCGGCGACAGCGTCTGCTACATCGCGCTGTCCTGGGCCGCCGTACAGGCCGGCACGGCCGCGCAGGCGGGGCTGGTGATGACGGCGAGCGCGCTGCCGCGGGCGGTGCTGATGCTGGGCGGCGGAGTGATCGCCGACCGGCTGGGGCCGCGGCGGGTGGTGATCGGCAGCGACGCGGTGCGCTGCGCGGCAGTGCTCGCGATGGCCGCGCTGCTGTTCCTCACCGGTCCCGGTCTGTGGCCGCTGGCGCTGCTCGCCCTGGTCTTCGGCACCGTCGACGCCGTGTTCCTGCCGGCCGTGGGCGCCCTGCCCGCGCGCGTGACGCACCGCGGCCAACTCGCGCGCGTGCAGGGGATGCGGGGGCTCGCGATCCGGTTCGCGAGCGTGGTCGGCGGCCCGCTCGGCGGGCTCGGTGTGGCGCTGGGCGGGGCGACGGCCGCGTTCGGGTTCGCGGGGCTGCTGATCGCCGTGTCGGTGCCGCTGCTGGTCTGCGTGCGGATGCGCGAGCTGCCGCCCGACGACACGGCCGGCGCGCGGAGGGCGAGCGCCCGGGAGGACCTCGTGGCCGGCCTGCGTCACATCCGCCGGCACCGCGTGCTCGCACCGCTGATGCTGGTCATAGCCCTCGGCGACCTCGGCTTCGTCGGACCGCTCAACGTCGGCCTGACCCTGCTCTGCGACGAGCGCGGCTGGGGCGCGGCCGGCATGGGCTGGGTGCTCGCGGGCTTCGGCGTCGGCGCGGGTGCCGCCTCCCTGCTGCTGACCGTGCGGGGCCGGCTGCCGCACGCCGGGCGGGTCGCCGGCTGGTCGATCCTGGCGGGTTCGGTGGCGGTCGGCGCGCTCGCGTTCGCGCCGACCGTCGCCCTCGCCGTCGGTACGGCCCTGCTGATCGGCCTGCTGACCGGGCTCAGCGGCGCCATGTGCGGGGCCTTGCTGCAGACCCAGGCCGACCCGGCCTGCCTCGGCCGGGTGACCGCCGTCTCCAGCCTGGTCAGCCTCGGTCTCACCCCGCTCAGCATGCCGCTGTCCGCCGCCGCGATCGGCGCCTGGGGCACCGGCCCGGTCTTCGTGGTCAGCGCCGCCGTGTGCGGGCTCGGCGGCGTGGCCGCCCTGTGCGTGCCCGCACTGCGCCGCGCCGAGCTGCCCCGCTGAGCCCGGGCCCTAGATCCCCAGCTGCTTCGCCTCGTGGAGCCTGGCCACCGCTTCCTTGTCGCCCTCCAGCTCCACGTGGGCCGCGTTCTGGCGGCCGTAGGAGAACAGGAGGAGTTCCGAGGGCTCGCCGGTGACCGTGACCACGGGGGCGCCGCGGTGGGCGACCGCCGTCTGGCCGTCCGGGCGGCGCAGGACGAGTCCTGTGGGGGCGCCGCGGCCCATCAGGCGGGCCGTGCGCTCGAGACGGGACCACAGGGCGTCCTGGAAGACCGCGTCGAGTTCGCGCGGCGTCCAGTCGGACTGCGCGCGGCGGACGTCCTCGGCGTGGACGTAGAACTCCACCGTGTTCGACATCTCGTCGACCTGCTTGAGCTGGAACGGCGAGAAGCGCGGCGGGCCGGTGCGGATGAGCTGGATCAGCTCCTCGTACGGCTTCGCGGCGAACTCCGCCATCACCCGCTCCAGGCGGGACGCGAGCTGCTTGATCAGGATGCCGCCGGCGGCATCGGGGCGGCGCTCGCGCACCACCACGTGCGCGGCGAGGTCGCGGGTCTGCCAGCCCTCGCAGAGGGTCGCGGCATCCGGGCCCGCGGCCTCCAACAGGTCGGCCAGAAGAAGTCGTTCACGCTTGGCGAAAGTCGACATGCAGTCAGCCTACGACCGTGTCGGGGGTCCGCCCAGTGGACGCGGTCCCGTGACTGTCGGTGTCGCGCGGCACAATGGCACCCATGACCAGCAAGCCCCCAGTCAGCAGCCTCGACCCGGAGATCGCATCGCGCCTGAAGCGCAGTGCCGACGGGCTCGTCCCCGCCATCGCCCAGCAGTACGACACCGGTGAGGTGCTCATGCTCGGCTGGATGGACGACGAGGCGCTGCACCGCACCCTGACCACCGGCCGCTGCACCTACTGGTCGCGCAGCCGCCAGGAGTACTGGGTCAAGGGCGACACCTCCGGCCACTTCCAGTGGGTCAAGTCCGTCGCGCTGGACTGCGACGCGGACACCGTGCTGGTCAAGGTCGACCAGGTCGGCGCCGCCTGCCACACCGGCGCGCGCACCTGCTTCGACGCCGACGTGCTCCTCAAGGACGCCGATTCCGGCCCGTCCGGCGCGGATCAGTAAGGTCAGCCGCCATGGACCTCGAGACGTTCCGCAAGCTGGCCACCGACCGCCGTGTCATCCCGGTCACCCGCAAGCTCCTCGCCGACGGCGACACCCCGGTCGCGCTCTACCGCAAGCTCGCCGCCGAGCGCCCGGGGACCTTCCTGCTGGAGTCCGCGGAGAACGGCCGCTCCTGGTCCCGGTACTCCTTCGTGGGCGTGCGGTCGGCAGCGACCCTGACCGCGCGCGACGGCCAGGCGCACTGGCTCGGCGTCCCGCCCGTCGGCGTCCCCACGGACGGCGACCCGCTCGCCGCCCTGCGCGCCACCATCGAGGCCCTGCACACCCCGCACCAGGAGGGCCTGCCGCCCTTCACCGGCGGCATGGTCGGCTATCTCGGCTACGACATCGTGCGCCGCCTGGAGAAGATCGGCCCCGGCGAGCGGGACGACCTGCGGCTGCCCGAACTGACCATGCTCCTGACCAGCGACCTCGCCGTGATGGACCACTGGGAGGGCTCGGTCCTGCTGATCGCCAACGCGATCAACCACAACGACCTCGACACGGGCGTCGACGAGGCCTACGCCGACGCCGTCGCCCGTCTCGACGCCATGGAGGCGGACCTCACGCGCGCGGTCGCCCAGCCGCCCGCCGTGCTCCCGCCGTCCGAGCTCCCCGAGTACACGGCCCTGTGGGGCGGCCCCGACTTCCGGGTGGCCGTCGAGGACATCAAGGAGCGCATCCGCGCGGGCGAGGCCTTCCAGGTCGTCCCCTCGCAGCGCTTCGAAACGCCGTGCACGGCAAGCGCGCTGGACGTCTACCGGGTGCTGCGGGCCACGAACCCGTCGCCGTACATGTACCTGTTCCGCTTCGACGGCTTCGACGTCGTGGGATCCAGCCCGGAAGCCCTGGTGAAGGTCGAGGACGGGCAGGCCATGGTGCACCCCATCGCCGGCACCCGGCCGCGCGGGGCGACCCCGCAGGAGGACCAGGCCCTCGCCGACGAGCTGATGGCCGACCCCAAGGAGCGCGCCGAGCACCTGATGCTCGTCGACCTCGGCCGCAACGACCTGGGACGGGTCTGCGAGCCGGGCTCGGTCGAGGTGGTCGACTTCATGTCCGTCGAGCGGTACTCGCACGTGATGCACATCGTCTCGACCGTCACCGGCAAGGTCGCCGGGGGCCGCACCGCCTTCGACGTCCTCACGGCCTGCTTCCCGGCCGGCACCCTCTCCGGCGCCCCCAAGCCCCGCGCGATGCAGATCATCGACGAACTCGAGCCGTCCCGCCGGGGGTTGTACGGCGGCTGCGTGGGCTACCTCGACTTCGCGGGCGACTCCGACACCGCCATCGCCATCCGCACGGCCCTGCTGCGCGGCGGCACGGCGTACGTCCAGGCGGGCGCCGGCATCGTCGCCGACTCCGACCCGGTCGCCGAGGACCAGGAGTGCCGCAACAAGGCGGCGGCGGTCCTGCGCGCCGTGCACACGGCGAACAGGCTCGGCCTGTAGGGCGTTTGCGGGCAGTGGGGCGCTTCTCACGTGAACCCCGGGTGACGGTTCGCGGGGGGTTCGGGTGATAGTGGAGTACGTGACTGCTGTTCCTCACCCCCGTTCCGAAGCCGATGGACCCGCACGGGCCGGCCGCCGGAGTCTCGCCATTGCCCTGCTGTGCGGTGCGCTCGGCGCGGCCGTCGCGCTGCTGTCCACCCGGCAGCGCTGGTCGGAGGGCACCACGACGGTGGCCGGCGGCGCCTTCTCCCTGACCGCCAAGGGCAGCGACGTCACGGGAGTCCCCGCGGCACTCGCCATAGTGGGCCTCGCCGCGCTCGTCGCCGTCTTCGCCGTCCGCAGGGCCGGCCGCCTGCTGGTCTCGGCCCTGCTCGCGCTCTCCGGCGCCGGCATCATCGCCGCGGCCCTGCTCGGCGTCTCCGACAGCTCCGCGCTCGACGAGGAGGCGGCGAAGGCCGCCGGCGACACCTCGGCCACGGTGGGCGCCCTCTCCCACACCGCCTGGCCGTACGTCGCGGCCGTGGGCGGCGCCCTGCTCCTCGTGGCCGGTCTGCTCGCCCTGCGCTACGGCCGTCAGTGGCCCGCGATGTCCGGCCGCTACGAACGCACCGGCGCGCCCAAGCCCCGCCGGAAGCCCGCCGTCGTCGACCCTGACCGCCCCGAGGACATCTGGAAGGCGCTGGACCGGGGCGAGGACCCCACCGGCGCGTAGCCTCTCCGCGGGGCGGACCGAGTCCGGTCCGCCACCGGAGCCGACGCGCGATGGGCCACCCCCGAGCGGCGCGCCCGCGCGCGTGCGGGACAATGACCCCTGAGCGTCCGGCTCAGACACGAAAACAGCAATGAGGAGCAAGCAATGGCGGGCAGCAGCCACGGTCACACTCCGGCCGCCTGGACCGGTGTCATGATCGCCTTCGTCGGTTTCTGCGTCGCGGGTGCCTTCATGGTGATGGCTCAGCCCGTGGGCTTCTGGGCCGGCATGGGCATCGTGGTGGTCGGCGGTGTCGTCGGCTGGGTCATGAGCGCGATGGGCATGGGCCAGCCGAAGGACGCGCACAAGGACTTCCAGGACGCGCTGGCGCAGAGCCAGGCCGCCGCGAGCGCGACGAAGAGCTGACCCCGTACGACTTCCGCGCGTACAGCTGAGGGGCGATCCGGTACCGGATCGCCCCTCACGCGCGCGTGGCGGCCCCACCGGGGGGACAATGCTGGACGTGAACGCCGAGAGCCCGCTCCCGACGCCGGCGGCCCCCGCACCCACGGTGGTGTCCCGGCTCGCCGTGCCCGCCGGACTGCTCGCGGCCGTCGCCGGGGCCTTCGCCTACGTCGGCACCGTGGACCCGAACCAGCCCGGCCACTACCCCGTCTGCCCGCTCTACCGGTTCACCGGCGTCTACTGCCCGGGCTGCGGCGGTCTGCGCAGCGCGTACTCCTTCATCCACGGCGACTTCCTGGCGGCCCTCCAGGACAACGCCCTCGCGGTCGTCGGCTATCTGGGCTTCGCCGTGCTGTGGACCGTATGGGTGGTGCGCGCGGCCCGCGGCCGGCCGCCGCGCCTCGACCTCGGGCCGGTCCACCTGTGGACCCTGGGGACGTTGCTGCTGGTCTTCACGGTTGTCCGGAACCTGCCGGTCGGTGGCTGGCTCCACCCTTGATCAACTGGGGAACGTCCAGGTAGTGGGACCGGCGTCAACCGGATGCGAGGCCTACGCCTTCCTCCGGATACCATCGCAGTGACCACCGGTTTTCCCCTCGGGTCAACCTCTGAACAGTCAACCGTCTGAAAGGGGGCCGCTCGCGTGAGTGTGCTCGACGAGATCATCGACGGAGTCCGTGCCGACCTCGCGGAGCGGCAGGCGCGCGTCAGCCTCGACGAGCTCAAGGAGCGCGCGGCGAAGGCTCCCGCGGCCAAGGACGGGCTGGCCGCGCTGCGCGGCGAGGGTGTCAAGGTCATCTGTGAGGTCAAGCGCTCCAGCCCCTCCAAGGGCGCGCTGGCGGCGATCGCCGACCCGGCGGGACTCGCCGCCGACTACGAGGCGGGCGGCGCCGCCGTCATCTCCGTCCTGACCGAGCAGCGCCGCTTCGGCGGCTCGCTGGCCGACCTGGAGGCCGTGCGGGCCCGGGTCGACATCCCGGTGCTGCGCAAGGACTTCATCGTCACCTCGTACCAGCTGTGGGAGGCCCGCGCCTACGGCGCCGACCTCGCGCTGCTCATCGTCGCCGCCCTGGAGCAGTCGGCCCTGGAGTCGCTGATCGAGCGCGCCGAGTCCATCGGGCTCACCCCGCTCGTCGAGGTCCACGACGAGGACGAGGTCGAGCGGGCCGTCGACGCGGGCGCGAAGGTGATCGGCGTCAACGCGCGCAACCTCAGGACGCTCGAGGTCGACCGGGGCACGTTCGAGCGCGTCGCCCCCGAGATCCCCGCCCACGTCGTCCGGGTGGCCGAGTCCGGCGTCCGCGGTCCGCACGACCTCATCGCGTACGCCAACGCCGGCGCCGACGCGGTCCTGGTCGGCGAGTCCCTGGTCACCGGCAAGGACCCGAAGTCCGCGGTCTCCGACCTGGTCGCGGCGGGCGAACACCCCGCACTGCGGCACGGCCGGGGCTGATTCCCGGCTAGGCTTGTCCCGATGACCCTCACCGTGACCACCATGGACCGGCACGCCCGCCTCGCGCGCGGCTGCCGCCCTCGCGGCTGCCGCGCCCCGGCACGCCGCGTGCACGGCCGCAGGGTCAGGTACGTCATCGGAGACGAACCGGGCCAGGTGAACGGCCGGCGATGGCAGCGCCCCTCCAGGGGCGCGGGGCGCCATTGATCTGCGGCTACCGCCGCGCGGGCACGACAAGCCACTGACGGCCCGCAGTCGACGAACACCCCCCCGCCCCACGGCGACCAGTGCGTTTCACTGCCAACTCACCGTGAGGTATCCGCATGCCCAGCGAGTTCTTCATTCCCGACCCCGAGGGTCAAGTCCCCACCCCCGAAGGCTACTTCGGGGCATTCGGCGGCAAGTTCATCCCGGAGGCCCTCGTCGCCGCCGTGGACGAGGTGGCCGTCGAGTACGACAAGGCCAAGCACGACCCCGAGTTCGCCCGCGAACTCGACGACCTGCTGGTCAACTACACCGGCCGGCCCAGCGCCCTCACCGAGGTGCCCCGGTTCGCCGAGCACGCCGGCGGCGCCCGGATCTTCCTGAAGCGGGAAGACCTCAACCACACCGGCTCCCACAAGATCAACAACGTCCTCGGCCAGGCCCTGCTCACCAGGCGCATGGGCAAGACCCGCGTCATCGCCGAGACCGGAGCCGGCCAGCACGGCGTCGCGACCGCCACGGCCTGCGCGCTGTTCGGCCTCGAGTGCACCATCTACATGGGCGAGATCGACACCGAGCGCCAGGCCCTGAACGTGGCCCGTATGCGCATGCTCGGCGCCGAGGTCGTCGCGGTGAAGTCCGGCAGCCGTACGCTCAAGGACGCCATCAACGAGGCCTTCCGCGACTGGGTCGCCAACGTCGACCACACCCACTACCTCTTCGGTACGGTCGCCGGCCCGCACCCCTTCCCGGCCATGGTCCGCGACTTCCACCGCGTCATCGGCGTGGAGGCCAGGCGCCAGCTCCTGGAGCGCGCCGGCCGTCTCCCGGACGCCGCCGTCGCCTGCGTCGGTGGCGGCTCCAACGCCATCGGCCTCTTCCACGCCTTCATCCCGGACGCCTCCGTCCGCCTGATCGGCTGCGAGCCGGCCGGGCACGGCGTGGAGACGGGCGAGCACGCGGCCACGCTGACCGCGGGCGAGCCCGGCATCCTGCACGGCTCCCGCTCCTACGTCCTCCAGGACGACGAGGGCCAGATCACCGAGCCGTACTCCATCTCGGCCGGTCTGGACTACCCGGGCATCGGCCCGGAGCACTCCTATCTGAAGGACAGCGGCCGCGGCGAGTACCGCGCGGTCACCGACGACGCGGCGATGCAGGCCCTGCGCCTGCTGTCGCGCACCGAGGGCATCATCCCGGCGATCGAGAGCGCGCACGCCCTCGCGGGCGCCCTCGAGGTCGGCAAGGAGCTGGGCAGGGACGGCCTGATCGTCATCAACCTGTCCGGCCGCGGCGACAAGGACATGGACACGGCCGCCCGCTACTTCGGCCTGTACGACACCGACGCGGAGGTCGCCGCCAACGAGGCCGACACCGCCGAGATCGAGGGGGACGCCAAGTGAGCGGCAACATCCAGCTGTTGACGGACACCCTCGCCGGCGCCAAGGCCGAGGGCCGCTCCGCGCTCATCGCCTACCTCCCGGCCGGCTTCCCGACCGTGGACGGCGGCATCGAGGCGATCAAGGCGGCCCTGGACGGCGGCGCGGACGTCGTCGAGGTCGGCCTGCCGCACAGCGACCCCGTCCTCGACGGTCCCGTCATCCAGACCGCCGACGACATCGCCCTGCGCGGCGGTGTCAAGATCGCGCATGTCATGCTCACGGTCAAGGAGACGTACGCGGCCACCGGGAAGCCGATCCTGGTCATGACGTACTGGAACCCCATCGACCGCTATGGCGTCGAGCGCTTCACCGCCGAACTCGCCGAGGCGGGCGGCGCGGGCTGCATCCTGCCCGACCTGCCGGTGCAGGAGTCGGCGCTGTGGCGGGAGCACGCCGAGAAGCACGGGCTGGCCACGGTCTTCGTGGTTGCGCCCAGCAGCAAGGACGAGCGGCTCGCCCAGATCACCGGCGCGGGCAGCGGCTTCGTCTACGCCGCCTCGCTGATGGGCGTCACGGGCACCCGCGCGTCGGTCGGCGCGCAGGCGCACGACCTGGTCGAGCGCACCCGGGCCACCGGCACGGGCCTGCCCGTCTGCGTCGGGCTCGGCGTCTCCAACGCCGAGCAGGCCGCCGAGGTGGCCGGCTTCGCCGACGGCGTGATCGTCGGCTCGGCCTTCGTCAAGCGGATGCTGGACGCGCCGGACCACGCGGCCGGCATCGAAGGCGTCCGCTCACTCGCCGCCGACCTCGCGAAGGGCGTGCGCGGACAGGCGTAGCCGGGCATCTCATGTCATGGAGATCCCCCTTACGAGTGGATCTGGGACCGGGGAGGCGCATAGCGCCTCCCCGGTTCGTTCTGGGGGTGTGAGCGAGAAGAACCGTGAGGGAAAGCGCACCGCCCGGGAGCGGCTGGCGGACGAGCGCGACAAGCAGAAGGCCGCTGACAAGCGACGGCGGACGCTGATCGTGGGCGCGAGCGTCGTCTGTGTCCTGGGCCTTGCCGCGGTGATCGGCGTGGTCGCCGCGAACTCGGGCAAGGACAAGGCCAAGGCGTCCGGCCCGGCCGTGGCGCCCTCCGGGGCGCAGGGCAAGGACAGCCTCGCGATCCCGGTGGGCAAGGACGGCGCCAAGTCGACGCTCACGATCTGGGAGGACTTCCGCTGCCCGGCCTGCATGGCCTTCGAGACGGCGTACCGCCCCACGCTCCACGAGCTGACCGACTCCGGGCAGATGCGGATCGAGTACCACCTGGTCAGGCTGATCGACGGCAACCTCGGCGGCACCGGCTCGCTGCGCGCGGGCAACGCCGCCGCGTGCGCCCAGGACGCCGGGAAGTTCCGCGACTACCACGACGTCCTGTACGGGAACCAGCCGAAGGAGACCGTCGACGCCTTCGGTGACAACGGCAAGCTGATCGCTCTGGCGGGCAAGGTGAAGGGCCTCGACACGGCCGCCTTCCGCGCGTGCGTCAACGACGGCAAGCACGACAGCTGGGTGAACAAGTCCAACGACGCCTTCAAGGCGGGCGGTTTCGGCGGTACGCCGACGGTCCTGCTCAACGGCAAGAACATCTACCAGGACCAGACGATGACCCCGGCGAAGCTGAAGCAACTGGTGCAGCAGGCGAACAAGCGGTAAGAGATTCACGCCCGCCCGTTATGGAGCCGTAGCCGGTCCGCCTGCCGTCCGGCCCGCCCGGCACGGTAGCGTCGACCTTGCCATGGAAGAACTTGCCTACATTCCGAGCCCGTCGCGTGGGGTGCTGTACCTCGGCCCCATCCCGCTGCGCGGCTACGCGTTCTGCATCATCATCGGCGTCTTCATCGCGGTCTGGCTCGGCAACAAACGCTGGGTCGCCCGTGGCGGACGGACCGGCACGGTGGCCGACATCGCTGTCTGGGCGGTGCCCTTCGGCCTCGTCGGCGGCCGGCTGTACCACGTCATCACGGACTACGAGCTGTACTTCAGCCAGGGCCGTGACTGGGTGGACGCCTTCAAGGTGTGGGAGGGCGGGCTCGGCATCTGGGGCGCGATCGCTCTCGGCGCCCTGGGCGCCTGGATCGGCTGCCGCCGCCGGGGCATCCCGCTGCCCGCGTACGCCGACGCCGTCGCGCCCGGCATCGCCTTCGCCCAGGCGATCGGCCGCTGGGGCAACTGGTTCAACCAGGAGCTGTACGGCAGACAGACCCACGTCCCCTGGGCGCTGCACATCACGTCCTCGACGGACGGCCGCGTGCCCGGGTACTACCACCCGACGTTCCTCTACGAGTCCCTGTGGTGCATCGGCGTCGCCGTCCTGGTCATGTGGGCCGACCGCCGCTTCAAGCTCGGGCACGGACGGGCGTTCGCGCTCTACGTCGCCGCCTACTGCGTGGGCCGGGCGTGGATCGAGTACATGCGCGTCGACGACGCCCACCACTTCCTGGGCCTGCGGCTGAACGACTGGACCGCGCTGCTCGTGTTCCTGCTCGCGGTGGCCTACATGATCTTCTCGTCGAGGATCCGGCCGGGCCGTGAGGCCGTGGTCGAACCGGGTGCCGCCGACGGTGAGGCCGACGGTGACGGCCCGGCCGAGAAGGACGGCACCGTCGAGGACGCCGAGGTGAAGGACGCCGACGCCGTCGATGACGACGCCGGCGTCAAGGATGAGGCGACGGACGGCGCCGAGTCGGCCAAGAAGGGCTGATCGCAGAAACGCCTAGCGGCGGTGGGCGAGCGACAGCGTGCGGTGCGCTGTCGCCACCACCGCCGCGTCGATGAACCGTCCGCTCGGCAGGGCCTGCGCGCCCTGCTGGGTCGTCGCCGCCTTGACGATCGTCTCGGCCTCCTCGATCTCCCGTGCCGTGGGCAGGTAGGCCCGTTCGATGATGGGCAGTTGGCGCGGGTGGATGGCCGCCCGGCCGAGGAAGCCCAGGGTGCGGCCGCGAGCGCACGAGGCCGCCAGCCCCTCCAGGTCGCGGATGTCCGGGTGGACCGACTGCGGGGGCGGGGGCAGCCCCGCCGCCCGCGCGGCGACGACGACGCGGGAGCGGCACCAGTCCAGGCCCGCGTCCTCGCGTACGCCCAGGTCGGCCCGTAGATCGGCCTCGCCGAGGGCGATGCCCCGCAGCGCGGGATGGGCCGAGGCGATGGCATGGGCGCGCTCGACGGCCAGCGCCGACTCCAGGAGCGCGTACACGCCGGGGGCGTCACGGGCACAGGGGACGGAGCTTTCCGCGGTGCGGACGATCTGCTCGGGAGACGTCACCTTCGCCAGCCGCAGGCCCGAGAGGCCGGGCAGTGCGGCCACCGCCGCGAGGTCGCCGGCGGCCAGCGGGCCGTCCAGGGCGTTCACGCGGACGTGGACCGGGACCGGCTGCGGCGAGGAGAGCAGTTCGGCGGTGGCCGAGCGGGCGTAGTCCTTGCGGTCCGGGGCGACCGCGTCCTCCAGGTCCACGACGACCACGTCGGCGCCGGCCGCCAGCGCCTTGGCGACGACGTGCGGGCGGTCGCCGGGGACGTAGAGCCAGGTCAGCGGGGGCGCTGTCATACGGCGCCCTCCTCGCGCAGGGCGGTCAGCTCGGCCGGGGTGAGACCGAGCGCGGTCAGCACCGCCTCCGTGTCCGCGCCGTGCGGGCGGCCCGCCCAGCGGATCGCGCCGGGCGTGGCGGAGAGGCGGAACAGGACGTTCTGCATCCGCAGGGGGCCCAGTTCGGGGTCGTCGAGGGTGGTGATCGTGTCGAGGGCCGCGTACTGCGGGTCCGTCATCACCTCGCGTACGTCCTGCACCGGGGCGACCGCCGCCTCCGCCTTCTCGAAGGCCGCCAGGACGTCGGTGCGGCTGCGCCCGGCGATCCAGCCGGCGACCGCCTCGTCCAGGACGTCGGCGTGCCGGGCGCGCTCGGCGCCCGTCGCGAACCACGGCTCGTCGATCAGCTCCGGGCGGCCCACCAGGTGCATCACGCGTTCCGCGACGGACTGCGCGGAGGTGGAGACGGCGACCCAGGCGCCGTCGGCGGTGAGATAGGTGCCACGCGGGGCGTTGTTCTGGGAGCGGTTGCCGGTGCGCGGCTGGACGTGGCCGAGCTGGTCGTACCAGATGGGCTGGGGGCCGAGGACGGTCAGGATCGGCTCGATGATCGCCATGTCGACGACCTGGCCCTCGCCGGTGCGCTCGCGGGCGGTGAGTGCGGCCATGACGGCGTAGGCCGTGGCCAGGCCCGCGATGGAGTCGGCGAGGCCGAAGGGCGGAAGCGTCGGGGGCGCGTGCGGTTCGCCGGTGATCGCGGCGAAGCCGCTCATCGCCTCGGCGAGGGTGCCGAAGCCGGGGCGGTGCGCGTAGGGGCCGAACTGGCCGAAGGCGGTGACCCTGGTGAGGATCAGGCGGGGGTTGGCGGCGGACAGCTCCGCCCAGCCGAGGTCCCACTTCTCCAGGGTGCCGGGGCGGAAGTTCTCGACGACGACGTCCGCGGTGGCGGCGAGGCGCAGGAGGGTGGAGCGGCCGCCCGGCTTCGACAGGTCGAGGGTGATGGTCCGCTTGTTGCGGCCGAGGAGCTTCCACCACAGGCCGACGCCGTTCTTCGACGGGCCGTGGCCGCGGGAGGGGTCCGGCTTGGCGGGATGTTCCACCTTGATGACCTCCGCGCCGAAGTCGCCGAGCAGGGTGGCGGCGAGCGGGCCGGCGAAGAGGGTGGCGAGGTCGAGGACGCGCAGACCGGAGAGCGGGGCGTCCACGGCGGTGTCGGTCATGGGCGGGATGCCTCCCGGTGGGTGAGCTGGGCCAGGGTGTCGAAGCCGATGCCGTTGAAGTCGCCCACGGAGGTGGCGAGCCGGTTCTTCAGGGGTGCCGTCCAGCGGTCCGGCAGGGCGGTGGGGGAGCCGGCGAGCAGGCCGGCGATGCCGCCCGCGGTGGCGCCGTTGGAGTCGGTGTCCCAACCCCCGGACACCGCACGGCAGATGGAGCCGGTGAAGTCGCCGTCCGCGTGGGTGAGGGCGGCGGCGACGAGGGCGGTGTTGGGGACGGCGTGCACCCAGTGGTGGGTGGCGGCGTGGGTGGCGTGGAGCCGGTCGACGACGGTGTCGAAGTCGCTGTGTTCCGTGGCGAGTTCGACTGCGTGGCGGACGGCATGGGCCAGCCTGGAGTGGGGCGGGACGACCGTCAGGCCGGTGCGGAGGCAGGCGTGGACGTCGTGGGTGCCGGTCGCGGCGGTGGCGATGACCGCGGCCGTGAACATCGCGGCGTAGACGCCGTTCGCGGTGTGGGTGAGCGTCGCGTCGCGGTGCGCCTGCTCGGCCGCGGCGGCCGGGTCGCCGGGGTTGGTCCAGCCGTGGACGTCGGCGCGGATGACGGCGCCGATCCACTCGCGGAAGGGGTTGCGGTGGCGGGCCGTGTGCGGCGGTTCGAGGCCGAGGAGGAGATTGCGGTAGGCGACCCGCTCGGCGGTGAAGGTGCGGCCCGCCGGGAGTTCGGACAGCCACAGGCCCGCGAGGTCGGTGGTGGTGAACCCTCTGCCGTGGCGCTGCAGCAGCAGAAGGTTGAGGAGAGGGCAATTGAGGTCGTCGTCCTCGGGCATGCCGTCGATGTTCTCGGCGAGGGAGGTGGCCGCCGAGCGGCGGTTCCAGGGGTGCTGCGACAGCAGTTCCCCGGGGACGCCGCGGGCGGTGAAGTAGGTGTTCAGCGGCCAGTTGCCGGTGGCCCGCGCCAGTTGGCGGATGCCGTCGAGGGGAAGTTTCTCCACGGGTTTGCCGAGCAGGCAGCCGACGGCGCGGCCCAGCCAGGCGGCTTCGAGGCGGTCCTGCGTGACGGACGAGGCGGGGGCGGGCGCGGGCCGGTCCGGGCACAGGGCCCTGATCCGCCGCAGGTCCGTCGGCTCGCGGTCGCTCAACGCGCTGGGCAGGTCGGCCAGTTCGTCCAGCAGGTCCTTGGCCAGCTGCCGCAGATAGCGCGAGGCCGGTTCGGGTGACGCGCCCGCCCGCAGCGGTGCCTCGGGGCCGCCCGCGGCACGCCACCGCGCGGCGATCGCCGAGGGTTCGCGGCCGTCCAGTGCCGCCTGCCGCAGCTCGTGGCCGATCAGGTCCTCCGGCTGGACCCAGGTCACTCGGAGCAACTCGGGCCTCCCATCCGGGTGAACGCCGCCTCGTGGGCCCTGCGCCGGTGGACGTCCCGCTCGAAGATCTCCCGCGTCACCTGGGTGAGCGTCGCCGCGGGCTCCCACAGGTCCAGGCGGCTCGCCTCCGCGATCCGCTTCGACCAGTCCTCCGGGACCTCGCGGCCGAGAGCCCCGGCCAGCGCGCCCGCCATCGTGGCGATCGAGTCGCAGTCGCGACCGTAGTTCACCGAACCCAGCACGGCATGGCGGTAGTCGCCGCGCGCCACCAGCAACATGCCGAGGGCGACGGGGAGTTCCTCGATCGCGTGCAGGCGGGACGGGCGGCGGGCGCCGAGGGAGGGAACGCGGTAGTCGGGGCCGACCGTGTCGTACGGGGTCACCGCCTCCCGCAGCGGGACCAGCGCGGACTCGAAGTCCGTGTGCCGGGAGGCCACTTCGCAGACCTGCTCGATCGCGGTGCGCGTGCCGTCCCTGGCCAGCCGGAGCGCGGCGGCGACGACCGAGTCCGGCGTCGCCCCGGGGGTGGCTGCCGCGGCCACCGCCGCCGCGAAGACGCCCGCCGCCTCACGGCCGTACGACGACTGGTGGGAGCCCGCGACGTCGAGCGCCTCGGCGTACGCGCCTGCCGGGTTGGCCGCGTTGACCAGGCCGACCGGCGCCATGTACATCGCGGCACCGCAGTTGACGATGTTGCCGACGCCGGCCTCACGCGGGTCGACATGGCCGTAGTGGAGGCGGGCCACCAGCCACTTCTCCGCGAGGAAGATCCGGTGCAGCGGGACGGCCTCCGTCTCCAGCTCCGGGATCCAGCGCGGGCTGGTCATCAGGTCCGGCACCAGGTGGTCCGCGATCGCGTACGCGTCCAAGTGGTCGCGGACCCGCGCGTACACCCGGATCAGCGCGTGCGTCATCAAGGTGTCGTCGGTGACGTGCCCGTCGCCCTTGTGGTACGGCGCGAGGGGGCGGGCCGTGCGCCAGGCGTCGCCGTTCCAGGGGCCGACGATGCCGTGGACGCGGCCGCCGTGGCGCTCGAGGATCTGGTCGGGTGAGTAGCCCTCGACGGGGCCGCCGAGGGCGTCGCCCACCGCCGCGCCCACGAGGGCTCCGGCGATCCGGTCCTCCAGGCTGGTTTCTGACTCTTTGGGCGTCATGGTCGGAATCATCCTCCTGGTGAGGCCGGTTGCGTGGCTTCCAGGAGTTCGGCGAGTTCCACCAGGTCGGTGCCGGTGAGGCGGGGGAGTGCGCAGCCGGAGAGGGTGCGGCACGCCTCGCGCCAGGACGCCGGGATCGCCTCGCCGCCGCCGAGCGCGCCGGTGAGGGCGCCCGCGAGGGCCGGGGCCGAGTCGGCCACCCGGGACAGACAGGCCGCGGCGGGTACCGCCTCCGCGATACGGCCCTGGGCGGCGGTGGTCAGGGCGAGGGCCACCGGGACCGTCTCGGCGGCGGCGATGCCGTAGCTGTAGACGTGGTCGACGATCCGGTGTTCCAGGAGGGGGATCAGGGCGAAGGCTGACTCGGCCCGCGCGGCCAGTTCCAGGGCGTGGCGGGCGTTGCGGCCGATCTCGGTGGCCTCGGGGAGTTCGGCCAGGGCGGCCGTCACACAGGTGTGTACGTCCGCGCCGATGAGGGCGAGCGACACGGCCGCCGCCATGGCACGGGCGCCGCGCACACCGTCGCCGTCCTGGGTGTAGCGGGCGTCGAACTCGGCGAGGTCCGCGGCCGGCCGGGGGTCGCCCGGGTGGGCCACGGCCAGGACGCAGGCGCGTACGCAGGCCGCGTCGTCGAAGTAGTGGGGGTTGTCGTGGCCGGTGGCGGGCGGGCGGAGGCCGGCGGCGAGGTTGCCGAGTCCGGCCCGCACGGAGATACGGGCGCGCAGGGGGAGGACGGCGGACTCGACCTCCGGGGCGCGATCCGCCGCCGCGGCGACCTCGGCGGCCACGGCGTTCCAGGTCAGGTCGATGGCGGCTCTGGTACGGCGTTCCTGGCCGAGGTCGCCGAGGGCGTGGCTGTCGCCGGCGCGCAGGAGCGCCTCCGCGGCGAAGGCTGCCCATTCGGCGTCGTCGGAGGGGCCGAGGCGCAGGGGCTCGGGAGGCTGGTTGAGGGCGATCGGGACGGGGAGGGTGGTGGTGGCGTTGTGCTCGGCGAAGGTGTCGAGTTCGCGGGTGAGGCGGCGGGTCCACTCGGGCATCCGGGCTGCTCTGTGGCGGGCGGCGGGCCAGCCGGCGGCGTCGCCTGCGGCCAGGCCCAGCAGGAGGCCTTCGGTGCGGCGGGGGTGGCGGGCGCCGTGGAACGCCTCGGCTTCGCCCTCGGCCGATTCGTGCCCAGCCGCACCACCCGTTTCCCTTTCGTCGTCAGGTGCGGGTGGCCCCTGTGGGGCGAATTCGCCGTCCGCGGCCGCCAGTTCATGCGTCTGGGCGGCTGCCGCCGTCCAGGGGGCGGGCGGGGTCACCGTGTCGCTTCCGGTACCAGAAGGTCCGCGACCTCCAGCACATGGTGCCCCGCCATCGCCGGCAGGCAACTGCCCCGTGCCGGGCCGATCGCCGACGCCCACTCCTCCGGGATCGCGGAAGCACCCTGTGCCGCGCCCGCCAGCGCTCCCGCCACCGCCGCGGTCGTGTCCGCGTCGCGGCCCATGTTGACCGCCGTCAGGACCGCGTCGCGGAAGTCGCCGTCGGCTGCGGCGTAGGCGCCGAAGGCCAGGGCCACCGCCTCCGGGGCCAGGTCGGTCCAGGGGTAGCCGCCGACGACGACTGCCGAGCGGACCGCTCGTTCGCCGCGATGGGCGACCGCCGCGGCACGGCGCAGGGAACGGGCCGTCCAGGAGTCGTCGGGGACGACGGCCAGGGCGGAGGCCACGACCGCGATGGCCGGCGCGCCCGCCATCGCCGCCGCGACGCCCGCCGCCACCGCCTGGCCGCCGTAGATGCCCTCGCCGTCGTGGCTCACCGAGCCGTCGATCGCGGCCAGCCGGGCCGCCTCGGCGGGGCGACCCGCGGCGAAGACGCCGAAGGGGGCCGCGCGCATGGCCAGGCCGTCGCTCCAGGCGTGCCGGTGCTGGGCCGAGATGGGGGCGGCGAGACCCCGGCGGAGGTTCTCCAGGGTGCCGCGCTCGCTGAAGCCCGCGCCCCGGAACGGTCCCTCCTCCCGGTCCGCGATCCACTCGTGCCAGGCCGCCTCCACATGGACCGGAGTGAGCTCCGAGCCGTGCCGGGCGAGGAGCAGGCCCGAGAAGATCGCGTACTCGGTGTCGTCGGTGCCGCAGGGGCGGTCGGCGACGTAGCCGGTGATACGGCCCCAACGGGCGCGGATCTCCGAGGGCTTCATGTTCTCCGCCGGGGCCCCGAGGGCGTCACCGACGGCGAGGCCGAGCAGCGAGCCGCGTGCCCGTTCACGGAGTTCGGCGGCGTTGCCGTGCGACGGGACCGAGGGAATGCAGGCGATCGATGTCATACGCGCGCGGCCTCTCCTGCGGGGCTCCGGGGAGCCATATGCCGATGTGTCCCACCGGAGCGGTTTCGCCGAGCCCGCCGGGCGTCATCGTCACCCGGTCGACATGTGTGCAGAGGTCGCAGCGGATGAGCGGTTGCGCGCAAAGCCGCAGGTTAGCTCAGCCTTTCCTTGCTGGCGGGGATGGAATGTGAGGCGTACGTTCTGCGTTGTCGAAACATAGAACGTGTCCAAAGTTAGCTTTGGCTTAGCTTTCCTGGGGGAGACCCGTGGCCATCATCGAGACCGAAGCCGCGCTGCATGTGGCGCATCGCGACAACCACACGCACCGGGATGTGAACGGCGGCTGGCTGCGCCCCGCCGTCTTCGGCGCGATGGACGGCCTCGTCTCCAACCTCGCCCTGATGACCGGTGTCGCCGGTGGTTCCGTCGGTCAGCAGACCATCGTGCTGACCGGGCTCGCGGGTCTCGCGGCCGGTGCCTTCTCGATGGCCGCCGGCGAGTACACCTCCGTCGCCTCGCAGCGCGAGCTCGTCGAGGCCGAGCTGGACGTGGAGCGCAGGGAGCTGCGCAAGCACCCGAAGGACGAGGAGGCCGAGCTCGCGGCGCTCTACGAGGCCCGCGGGGTCGAGCCCGAGCTGGCGCGGGAAGTGGCCCGGCAGCTGTCGCAGGACCCCGAGCAGGCCCTGGAGATCCACGCCCGCGAGGAGCTCGGCATCGACCCCGGCGACCTGCCGTCCCCCCTGGTCGCGGCCGTGTCGTCGTTCGGGTCCTTCGCGCTGGGCGCCCTGCTGCCCCTGCTGCCGTATCTGCTCGGTGCGACCGTGCTCTGGCCGGCCGTGCTGCTCGCGCTCTTCGGGCTGTTCGGCTGCGGTGCGGTGGTGGCCCGGGTGACGGCGCGCAGCTGGTGGTACAGCGGACTCCGGCAGCTCGCCCTCGGTGGTGCGGCGGCCGGTGTGACGTACGCCCTGGGCATCCTGTTCGGAACGGCCGTAGGATAAGGCCGGTTGCACATTATGCGTTGGGCCGCATAGGTAGCCGTTACTCGCTGGTTTCGGATGCATGACCACGGGGCATGAGCCGTAAGCGCTGTGGGCAATGACGCCTGTCGCGCATCCGCGGGGCGGGCGACGCCGCTCCTCCCGCCTCGGACTGACGGACATCGATCTGTCCCGTTCGGTCCCCATAGTTTCCACCGCAGGCGTGGTACCCCCGCCGCCCCGTGGTGTCCGCATGTTGGAACGAGGCATCCGCTTCTCGAGAACCGCTCCATCATGTAACCTGCACGAAATTTTGCACTGAGCTAAGGGCCAACGTCGTCCCTCGGCACCTTGAACATGCCACTTGAGACGACGACGGGAGAGCCGATGCGTACGCCGCGCCAGCCGTCCCAGCATTCCGCGAATGGCCAGAACTGGTCCTTCATGGATGCTCGCCCTGCTGCGCAGGGTATGTACGACCCCCGCAACGAACGAGACGCGTGCGGCGTCGGCTTCGTGGCCACCCTCACCGGCGAGGCGTCCCACACCCTGGTCGAACAGGCCCTGACGGTGCTGCGCAACCTCGAGCACCGCGGCGCCACGGGCTCCGAGCCCGACTCCGGCGACGGCGCCGGCCTGCTCTCGCAGGTGCCCGACGCCTTCTTCCGTGAGGTGGCTGATTTCGAGCTGCCCGAGGCCGGTGCGTACGCCGTCGGTATCGCCTTCCTGCCCGAGGAGGGCACCGAGGCCTCCGTCTCACGCATCGAGACGATCGCCGCCGAGGAGGGCCTCACGGTGCTCGGCTGGCGCGAGGTTCCGGTCGCCCCGGAACTGCTCGGCGCCACCGCCCGTTCGACGATGCCCGCCTTCCGGCAGATCTTCGTGGCGGACGGCGCGAGCGAGGGCATCGCCCTCGACCGCAAGGCCTTCGCGCTGCGCAAGCGCGCCGAGCGCGAGGCCGGTGTCTACTTCCCGTCGCTCTCGGCCCGCACGATCGTCTACAAGGGCATGCTGACGACCGGCCAGCTGGAGCCGTTCTTCCCGGACCTGTCCGACCGGCGCTTCGCCTCGGCCATCGCGCTGGTCCACTCGCGCTTCTCCACGAACACCTTCCCGTCGTGGCCGCTCGCGCACCCCTACCGCTTCGTCGCGCACAACGGTGAGATCAACACCGTCAAGGGCAACCGCAACTGGATGGTCGCCCGCGAGTCGCAGCTCGTCTCCGAGCTGTTCGGGGACAAGGGCATGGACCGCCTCTTCCCGATCTGCACGCCGGACGCCTCCGACTCGGCGTCCTTCGACGAGGTGCTCGAACTGCTGCACCTGGGCGGCCGTTCGCTGCCGCACTCCGTGCTGATGATGATCCCGGAGGCGTGGGAGAACCACGACTCCATGGACCCGGCCCGGCGCGCCTTCTACCAGTTCCACTCCACGATGATGGAGCCCTGGGACGGCCCGGCCTGTGTCACCTTCACCGACGGCAAGCAGGTCGGCGCGGTCCTCGACCGCAACGGTCTGCGCCCCGGCCGCTACTGGGTCACCGACGACGGCCTGGTCGTCCTCGGCTCCGAGGTCGGCGTCCTCGACATCGACCCCGCCAAGGTCGTGCGCAAGGGCCGGCTGCAGCCCGGCCGCATGTTCCTCGTCGACACGGTCGAGCACCGCATCATCGAGGACGACGAGATCAAGGCGACCCTCGCCGACGAGCAGCCGTACGCCGAGTGGATCGAGGCCGGCGAGATCGAGCTGGGCGACCTGCCCGAGCGCGAGCACATCGTCCACACCCACGCCTCGGTCACCCGCCGCCAGCAGACCTTCGGTTACACCGAGGAGGAGCTGCGCGTCATCCTCGCGCCGATGGCCAAGGCCGGGGCCGAGCCGATCGGCTCGATGGGCACGGACTCGCCGATCGCCGCGCTGAGCGACCGTCCGCGGCTGCTCTTCGACTACTTCACCCAGCTGTTCGCGCAGGTCACCAACCCGCCGCTGGACGCCATCCGCGAGGAGCTCGTCACCTCGCTGCGTTCGTCGCTGGGTCCCTCGGGCAACCTGCTCGACCCGTCGGCCGCCTCCTGCCGCTCGGTCCTGCTGCCCTTCCCGGTGATCGACAACGACGAGCTGGCCAAGCTCATCCACATCAACGCCGACGGCGACATGCCCGGCTTCAAGGCCGCGACCCTCTCCGGCCTGTTCCGGGTCTCCGGCGGCGGTGACTCCCTCGCCGCGCGCATCGACGAGATCTGCGCCGAGGCCGACGCCGCCATCGAGAACGGCGCCCGGCTGATCGTGCTGTCGGACCGCCACTCGGACGCCGAGCACGCGCCGATCCCGTCGCTGCTGCTCACCGCGGCCGTCCACCACCACCTCATCCGCACCAAGCAGCGCACGCAGGTGGGCCTGCTGGTCGAGGCCGGTGACGTCCGCGAGGTCCACCACGTCGCCCTGCTCATCGGCTTCGGCGCCGCGGCGGTCAACCCGTACCTGGCCATGGAGTCCGTCGAGGACCTGGTCCGCGCCGGCACCTTCCTGACGGACATAGAGGCCGAGCAGGCGATCCGCAACCTGATCTACGCCCTCGGCAAGGGCGTGCTGAAGGTCATGTCCAAGATGGGCATCTCGACCGTCGCCTCCTACCGCGGCGCCCAGGTCTTCGAGGCCGTCGGTCTCGACGAGACCTTCGTCGAGAAGTACTTCAACGGCACGGCCACCAAGATCGGCGGTGTCGGCCTCGACGTCATCGCCAAGGAGGTCGCCGCCCGCCACGCGAAGGCGTACCCGGCCTCCGGCATCGCGCCGGCCCACCGCGCCCTCGACATCGGCGGCGAGTACCAGTGGCGCCGCGAGGGCGAGCCGCACCTGTTCGACCCGGAGACGGTCTTCCGCCTCCAGCACTCCACGCGCACCGGCCGCTACGACGTCTTCAAGAAGTACACCGAGCGCGTCAACGAGCAGTCCGAGCGCCTGATGACGCTGCGCGGCCTGTTCGGCTTCAAGTCGGACCGCGAGCCGATCTCCATCGACGAGGTCGAGCCGGTCACCGAGATCGTCAAGCGGTTCTCCACCGGCGCCATGTCCTACGGCTCCATCTCGCGCGAGGCGCACGAGACGCTCGCCATCGCCATGAACCAGCTGGGCGGCAAGTCCAACACCGGTGAGGGCGGCGAGGACCCGGACCGGCTGTACGACCCGGCCCGCCGGTCCGCCATCAAGCAGGTCGCCTCCGGCCGCTTCGGCGTGACCTCCGAGTACCTGGTCAACGCGGACGACATCCAGATCAAGATGGCCCAGGGCGCCAAGCCCGGCGAGGGCGGCCAGCTGCCCGGCCACAAGGTCTACCCGTGGGTCGCGAAGACCCGTCACTCGACGCCGGGTGTCGGTCTGATCTCCCCGCCGCCGCACCACGACATCTACTCCATCGAGGACCTGGCCCAGCTGATCCACGACCTGAAGAACGCGAACCCGCAGGCGCGGATTCACGTCAAGCTGGTCTCGGAGGTCGGCGTCGGCACGGTCGCCGCGGGTGTGTCGAAGGCGCACGCGGACGTCGTGCTGATCTCGGGTCACGACGGCGGTACGGGCGCGTCCCCGCTGACGTCGCTCAAGCACGCCGGCGGCCCGTGGGAGCTGGGCCTCGCCGAGACCCAGCAGACCCTGCTGCTCAACGGCCTGCGCGACCGCATCGTGGTCCAGACGGACGGCCAGCTCAAGACCGGCCGTGACGTCGTCATCGCCGCGCTGCTCGGCGCCGAGGAGTTCGGTTTCGCGACCGCGCCGCTCGTCGTCTCCGGCTGCGTCATGATGCGCGTCTGCCACCTGGACACCTGCCCGGTCGGCATCGCCACGCAGAACCCGACCCTGCGCGACCGCTTCACCGGCAAGGCCGAGTACATCGTCAACTTCTTCCAGTACATCGCCGAAGAGGTCCGCGAGATCCTCGCCGAGCTGGGCTTCCGCACCATCGAGGAGGCCGTCGGACACGCCGAGACGCTCGACGTGACCCGCGCGGTCGACCACTGGAAGGCCCAGGGCCTGAACCTCGAGCCGCTGTTCCACGTGCCCGAGCTGCCCGAGGGCGCGGTGCGCCACCAGCTGATCGAGCAGGACCACGGCCTCACGAAGGCGCTCGACAACGAGCTGATCAAGCTCGCCGCCGACGCCCTGGCCGCGGACTCCGCGACCGACGCCCAGCCGGTGCGCGCCCAGGTCCAGATCCGCAACATCAACCGCACGGTCGGCACCATGCTCGGCCACGAGGTGACGAAGAAGTTCGGCGGCGCGGGCCTGCCCGACGACACCGTCGACATCACCTTCACCGGCTCGGCGGGCCAGTCCTTCGGCGCCTTCCTGCCGCGCGGTGTCACGCTGCGCCTGGAGGGCGACGCCAACGACTACGTCGGCAAGGGCCTGTCCGGCGGCCGCGTGATCGTCCGCCCGGACCGGGGCGCCGACCACCTCGCCGAGTTCTCGACGATCGCGGGCAACACCATCGCCTACGGCGCGACCGGCGGCGAGCTGTTCCTGCGCGGTCGTACGGGCGAGCGGTTCTGCGTCCGCAACTCCGGTGCGCTGGTCGTCTCCGAGGGCGTGGGCGACCACGGCTGCGAGTACATGACCGGCGGTCACGCGGTGGTGCTCGGCGAGACGGGCCGCAACTTCGCGGCCGGCATGTCCGGTGGCATCGCGTACGTGATCGACCTGGACGCCGACAACGTCAACGCCGGCAACGTGGGCGCCGTCGAGGCCCTCGACGACTCCGACAAGCAGTGGCTGCACGACGTCGTGCGCCGGCACCAGGAGGAGACGGGGTCCACGGTCGCGGAGAAGCTGCTCGCCGAGTGGGACACCGCCGTGGAGCGCTTCAGCAAGATCATCCCCAGCACGTACAAGGCAGTGCTCGCCGCCAAGGACGCCGCCGAGCGAGCCGGTCTCACCGAGACCGAGATCACCGAGAAGATGATGGAGGCGGCGATCAATGGCTGACCCGAAGGGCTTCCTGAACCACGGCCGTGAGGTCGCCAAGACCCGCCCCGTCACCGAGCGCGTCAAGGACTGGAACGAGGTCTACGTCCCCGGCTCCCTGCTGCCGATCATCAGCAAGCAGGCCAGCCGCTGCATGGACTGCGGCATCCCGTTCTGCCACAACGGCTGTCCGCTGGGGAACCTGATCCCCGAGTGGAACGACTACGCCTACCGCGAGGACTGGGCGGCCGCCTCCGAGCGCCTGCACGCGACCAACAACTTCCCGGAGTTCACCGGTCGCCTCTGCCCGGCCCCCTGCGAGTCGGCGTGCGTGCTCGGCATCAACCAGCCGCCGGTCACCATCAAGAACGTCGAGGTCTCGATCATCGACAAGGCGTGGGAGACCGGGGACGTCGCCCCGCAGATCCCCGAGCGCCTGTCCGGCAAGACCGTCGCCGTCATCGGCTCGGGCCCGGCGGGCCTGGCCGCCGCCCAGCAGCTGACCCGGGCCGGCCACACCGTCGCCGTCTACGAGCGCGCCGACCGCATCGGCGGCCTGCTGCGCTACGGCATCCCCGAGTTCAAGATGGAGAAGCGGCACATCAACCGCCGTATCGAGCAGATGCGCGCGGAGGGCACCCGCTTCCGTACGGGCATCGAGATCGGCCGCGACCTCAAGGCGACCGACCTGAAGAAGCGCTACGACGCGGTCGTCATCGCCGCCGGTGCGACGACCGCCCGTGACCTCCCGGTCCCCGGCCGCGAGCTCAAGGGCATCTACCAGGCCATGGAGTACCTGCCCCTGTCCAACAAGGTCCAGGAGGGCGACTACGTCACCTCGCCGATCTCGGCCGAGGGCAAGCACGTCGTGGTCATCGGCGGCGGCGACACCGGCGCGGACTGCGTGGGCACCGCCCACCGCCAGGGCGCGGCCTCCGTCACGCAGCTGGAGATCATGCCCCGCCCGGGCGAGGAGCGGAACCCGGGCCAGCCCTGGCCGACCTTCCCGATGCTCTACAAGGTCACCTCGGCGCACGAGGAGGGCGGCGAGCGGGTCTACTCCGTCTCCACCACCCACTTCGAGGGCGACGAGGACGGCAACGTCCAGTGGCTGCACCTCACCGAGGTCGAGTTCGTCGACGGCAGGCTGACCCCGAAGCCGGGCACGGAGCGCAAGATCCCCGCCCAGCTGGTCACCCTCGCCATGGGCTTCACCGGTACCGACCGGGAGAACGGCCTGGTCGAGCAGTTCGGCCTGGAGCTCGACGAGCGCGGCAACATCGCCCGCGACGCCGACTTCGGGACCAACGTCCCCGGTGTCTTCGTCGCCGGTGACGCGGGCCGCGGCCAGTCGCTCATCGTGTGGGCGATCGCCGAGGGCCGCTCGGCCGCCAAGGGAGCCGACCGCTTCCTGACCGGCACCAGCGACCTGCCGGCCCCGATCCGCCCGACGGACCGCTCCCTGATGGCCTGACGGCCTCTCAGGAAGCACCAACAGACGTCCCGTACAACGGCGTACGGAACACCGACGGCGCCCGCCCCACAAGTCCCCGACCGGACTATGGGCGGGCGCCGTCGCATATGCGCGGACGGCTACGGCACCTTGTACGTCTCCCCGTACACCCGCCACGTCAGCGGCGTGCGCAGGCTCAGGTTCCCGTCGTAGAGGAACTGCCGCTGGGCCGTGTCGACGCGGGAGGTGTCGATGCCGGCCTTCTTGGCCTTCATGGCCTTGACGCGGATGTCCAGGAAGATGTCGAGGTAGTTCTTCTCGGAGCCGCCCTGGGACGGGGTGTCCGCCTCGCGCATGGCGCGCTCGCGCAGGCCGTAGAAGCTGGTGGGGCCGGTGCCGGGGCCGTGGAAGACCATGGCGTCGTAGTAGATGAACTGGCCGAGTGTGCCGAGGCCGTCGAGCTTGGCGAGGCGGACGGCCGGGTCGAAGTAGACGCGGTCGCGTTCCTCGTCCTGCGCCTCGCGGAAGGCCGGCAGCCCGGCCTCCGCCTTCCACGCGGCCGTGAAGCCCGGGTCGAGGCCCTTGTGGGAGTCGGTGCCGTCGACCTCGCGCAGGGCGGGGAGGTACCTGGCGAGGCCGTTGCCGGGGTGGGCCCTGGTGTAGCGCTCGACCAGGGTGCGCAGGTCGTGCGTGCCGGTGCAGAAGCCGATGATGCCGGCCGTGTAGCCCTGGCCGTCGCCGATGTCCTCGATGTAGCCGTACGCGCTGCGCCAGTTCAGCGTCGAGTTCTCGGCGCTCGCGACCAGCTTCTGGGCCAGCTCCTTCTTGGCCGGGGCGGCGAGGCCGGGCGGCAGGTCGGCGATCACCTCGTCGTCCTGCGCCCGCTCCTTCTCGGCCCGGCTCTTGGCGTCCGCGGCGCCGTGCTGCGCCGCGGACACGGACGTCTTCGGGGTGCCGTCGTCGGAGTGCGCGGGTGTGAGGACGTAGACGCCCGCCGTGATGACCACGGGGAGGGCCGCGAGCAGCAGACAGCCGGCACGTTTCATGAAGCACACATTACGTGCACATCTTTCATGATTCGATCACACGGTCAGCTCCGCGACCTTCGCCATGCTCAGCACCACCAGCAGCGCCAGCAGGGCGACGCAGGTACCGGCCTGGACGAGGTTGCGGCGCTGGTCCCGGGGCGCGTAGGCGTACGCCAGTGTCACCACGCCGCCCGCCAGCAGGCCGCCGAGGTGGCCCTGCCAGGAGGTGAGGCCGGCGGAGATCAGCAGCCACAGCAGCAGGCCCGCCATGAAGCGGTTGACGGTGCTCATGTCGGCGCCGAGACGGCGGGCCATCACGTAGTACGCCGCCCCGAGCCCGAAGATCGCGCCGGAGGCGCCGAGCGTGGGGGTGTCGGGCGCGATCAGCAGGACCAGGACCGAGCCGCCGAGGGCGGACAGCAGATACAGCGTGACGTAGCGGACCCGGCCCAGCTGGCTCTCCACCACCCGGCCGATGTTCCACAGCGACACCATGTTCATCACGATGTGCAGGATCCCGAACGTCCCCTCGGCGACCGGGAGATGGAGGAAGGCGCCGGTCAGCAGCCGGTACCACTCGCCGTCGACGAGACCTTCCGCGTGGTAGTCCGAGGGGTAGTTGGCCTGCCACACGTAGTGTCCGCCGTCCGGCCCGGCGAGACCGCGGCCCAGCATCTCGAAGCGGTCCACGATCGCCGGACGCACCAACTCGCCCAGGTACGCGAGCACGTTGAGCCCGATCAGGATGTACGTCACCACGGGCACGGCCGAGATCCGGCCGCCGAAGACCGTGCGCGCCTGGCGCACCGACCGCGCGCCCTCCTGCACGCACTCCACGCACTGGTGGCCGACGGCCGCCTCACGCATGCAGTCCGGGCAGATGAAGCGGTCGCAGCGGGTGCAGCGTACGTGGGACTCGACCTTGGGATGGCGGTAGCAGGTGGTGACGGCGGACTCGGGTTCCACAGCCGGCTCCTCGGAAGGTGTGGGACGGACGGTGAGCCGGTGGGGACGGCGGCGAACAAAATAACGAACACCGGTGACGGATGGGAGAGTAGGGGCCATGGTTGCGATCAGTCTCAAGAAGGTCGAGGAGACCGCGCCCGCGCTGGTCAGCCTGTACAAGAGCGCGGGGGTCTCACTGCACCGGAACGGCATGGAGGGCGTGCGGGCCGCGGTCTACCTCGTGGTCGACTACTCCGGCTCCATGAAGCCGTACTACGACGACGGCAGTGTGCAGGCGCTCGCCGACCGGGTGCTCGGGCTGTCCGCGCATCTCGACGACGACGGACGCGTGCCGGTGGTCTTCTTCTCGACGGACGTCGACGCCGAGACCGACATCGCGCTGGCCGGCCACGAGGGCCGTATCGAGCGGATCGTGGCCGGGCTCGGGCACATGGGCAGGACCAGCTACCACCTGGCGATGGACGCCGTGATCGACCACTACCTCGACAGCGGCTCCACGGCCCCCGCCCTCGTCGTCTTCCAGACCGACGGCGGACCGATCAACAAGCCCGCCGCCGAACGGTATCTGTGCAAGGCCGCGAAGCTGCCGTTGTTCTGGCAGTTCGTGGGCTTCGGGGACCCGGGCAGCAAGCAGTTCGACTTCCTGCGCAGGCTCGACGAACTGGCGGTGCCGGACCGGCGGGTGGTGGACAACGCCGGGTTCTTCCACGCCGGTCCGGACCTCGCCGGGGTGCCCGACGGGGAGCTGTACGACCGGCTGGTCGGGGAGTTCCCGAAATGGCTGGTGGCGGCGCGGGCACAGGGGATCCTGCCGCCGTCCTGACCGCACCGTTGGCCTGGGCCAGTCCCTCGTGCCACCCTGAGGATGATCCGACGGGGAGGCGACGAACGTATGGACGGCGCACGATCGGGGAACGAAACGGCGAGCTCCGCACGGAGGGAGCCGGCCGGCGCGGGTGAGCGGGTCGCCGACTGGGCCGACGGGCGGCTGGGGCTCTACGGGCTGGCCAGGGCCAACATGCGCAAGGTCTTCCCGGACCACTGGTCCTTCATGCTCGGGGAGATCTGCCTCTACAGCTTCATCATCCTGATCCTCACCGGCATCTATCTCACCCTGTTCTTCGAGCCGAGCGGCGTCGAGGTGATCTACCACGGCTCGTACACCCCGCTCAACGGCATCTCGATGACGCGGGCCTACGAGTCCACGCTCGACATCAGCTTCGACGTGCGCGGCGGGCTGCTGATCCGGCAGATCCACCACTGGGCGGCGCTGGTCTTCGTCACCGGCATGCTGGTGCACATGATGCGGGTGTTCTTCACCGGCGCGTTCCGCAAGCCGCGCGAGATCAACTGGCTCTTCGGCTGGACCCTGCTGATGCTCGGCATCATCACCGGCCTGACCGGCTACTCGCTCCCCGACGACCTGCTGTCCGGCACGGGCATCCGCTTCGCCGACGGCGCGATCCTGTCGATCCCGATCGTCGGGACGTATCTGTCGATGTTCATGTTCGGCGGCGAGTTCCCCGGGCACGACATCATCTCGCGGCTGTTCCCGGTCCACGTCCTGCTGCTTCCCGGGATCATGCTGGGCCTGGTGGTCGCCCATCTGATCCTGGTCTTCTACCACAAGCACACGCAGTACCCGGGGCCCGGACGGGACCAGAAGACCGTGGTCGGCATGCCCTTCCTGCCGGTGTACATGGCGAAGGCGGGCGGCTTCTTCTTCCTCGTCTTCGGCGTACTGGCGATCATGGGTGGCATCGCGAGCATCAACCCGGTGTGGGCCTTCGGGCCGTACCGGCCCGACCTGGTCACCACCGGAGCCCAGCCCGACTGGTACCTCGGCTTCTCCGAGGGCCTGATCCGGGTGATGCCGGGATGGGAGATCAACATCTGGGGCCACACGCTGGTGCCCGGCGTCCTCATCCCGTTCTCCCTCTTCCCGCTGATCCTGCTCGCCCTCGGGCTGTATCCCTTCGTCGAGGCGTGGATCACCGGCGACAGGCGTGAGCAGCACATCCTGGACCGGCCGCGCAACGTGCCCGTCCGCACCGGCCTGGGCGTGGCCTGGCTGACCCTGTACGCGGTGCTGCTGATCGGCGGCGGCAACGACATCGTGGCCACGCAGCTGCATCTGTCCATCAACGCGATCACCTGGTTCGTGCGGATCGCGTTCTTCCTGGGGCCGGTGGCCGCGTTCGTGATCACCAAGCGGGTCTGCATGGGTCTTCAGCGCCGGGACCGGGACAAGGTGCTGCACGGCAGGGAGAGCGGCACGATCAGGCGGCTGCCGCACGGCGAGTTCGTCGAGGTCCACGAACCCCTCGCGCAGGACGAGCTGTTCACGCTCACCCAGCACGAGCAGAATCCGCCGTACGAGATCGGTCCGCGGGTCGATGCCAACGGCGTGCGGCGGCCGGTCGCGATCTCCCAGCGGGTGCGGGCGCAGCTGGCCCGGGCCATGTTCGGCTCGGACTCGCGCATCCCGAAGCCGACGGCGGAGGAGTACCGCGAGCTCACCAGCGGCGATCACCACCACTGACCACGACGTCCCGGCACTCCTGGGGCGCGCCCCAGGCGCTGCGCAGAGCGCGGGCCTTGGTCAGCCACAGGGACAGGTCGTACTCGGCGGTGTACCCGATCGCGCCGTGCAGCTGCAGCGCGGCACGGGCCGTGGCGTACGCCGCCTCGCACGCGGTGACCTTGGCGGCGGCGATGTCGGCGGGTGCGAGGGTCGACGCTGCGCCGAGGAGAACCGGCCGCGCGAACTCCAACGCGATCTTCGCGTCGGCCAGGCGATGCTTGACGGCCTGGAACGAGCCTATGGGGACGCCGAACTGGGTGCGCTGCCCGACATACGCGACGGTGCGGTCCAGGAGGGCGAGACCGACGCCCAGGGCCTGGGCGGCGGTGGTGAGGCGGGCGTAGGCCAGGGCCTGCCCGCTGGACGGCGCGGCGGCGAGCAACTCCCCGCCCGGCGCCAGGGGAGCGAGCCGGCGGGCCGGGTCGAGCGACGTCCGCAGCGGGCCGTGACCGGGGGCTAGCCGCACGCCGTCGGGCGTCAGGGAGAGCCGGGTGGCCGCCACGTCCGCATCCAGTGCGTACGACCCTTCGGGCGCCAGCGTCACCATCGCCTCGCCCGACGCCAGCGGCGGGAGCAGACCTTTGGCGGCCGGGCCCGGTTCGGTGAACAGGGCCGCCGCTGCGACCGTCTCCACCAGGGGGCCCGGCACCGCGTGCCGTCCCAACTCGACGAAGGCGAGGACGAGTTCGACGGGGCGAACGCCCACGCCGCCGTACTCCTCCGGGACCGCGAGCGAGAAGACGCCCGCCTCGGCGACACGGGACCACAGCGCGCGCCCGCTCGCGTGGTCGCCGTGGCTCCAGTCCCGGACGACCGACGGAGTGTCCGCCGCCGTGAGCATCGAGTCCAGCGAGTCGGCGAAGGCCCGCTGTTCGGCGTCGAGCGAGAAGCGCATCAGGGACGTTCCTTTCCGGCCCTCGGGGCGCCTTCGGGCGCCCCGCGCATCAGCGGCGTCCCTTCGGCAGGCCCAGCAGGCGCTCGGCGATGATGTCGCGCTGGATCTCGTTGGTGCCCGCGTAGACGGGGCCCGCGAGGGAGAAGACGTAGCCCTCGGACCAGTCCGTGTCCGCCAACTCGCCGTCCCCGTCCAGCAGATCGAGCGCCGTCTCGTGCAGGGCGAGGTCCAGCTCCGACCAGAAGACCTTGTTCAGGCTGGACTCCGGGCCGAGTCTGCCGCCCTCCAGGAAGCGGGAGGCGGCCGCGTAGGTGAAGAGCTGGTAGGCGCGGGCGCCGATCAGGGCGTCGGCCACGCGGTCGCGTGCGTGCTGCGGGCAGCCCCGCTCCGTCCAGAGTCCGCGCAGGCGGCCGGCGGCGGCGAGGAAGCGGCCGGGGGCGCGCAGCATCAGCCCCCGCTCGTTGCCCGCCGCCGACATGGCGATGCGCCAGCCCTCGCCGGGGGTGCCGATCACGTCCTCGTCCGGTACGAACACCCCGTCCAGGAACAGCTCCGCGAACGCCGGCTTCCCGTCGAGGCGGCCGATCGGCCGGACCGTGACGCCGGGGGCGCGCAGGTCGAACATCAGGTAGGTCAGGCCCTGGTGGGGCTTCGGCAGGCCGGGCTCGCTGCGGAAGAGGCCGAAGGCCCGGTCCGCGAAGGCGGCCCGCGAGGACCACGTCTTCTGCCCGCTCAGCAGCCAGCCGCCGTCCGAGCGCACCGCCCTGGACCGCAGCGACGCCAGGTCCGAGCCCGCCTCCGGCTCCGACCACGCCTGCGCCCAGACGACGTCGCCGGTGGCCATGGGCGGCAGCACCCGCGCCCGCTGCTCCGCCGTGCCGTGGTCGAAGAGGGTCGGCGCGAGCAGACTGATCCCGTTCTGCCCGACCCGCCCCGGCGCGCCCGCCGCCCAGTACTCCTCCTCGAAGATCAGCCAGCGGATCAGCCCGGCGTCCCTGCCGCCGTACGCCTCCGGCCAGTTGACGACCGACCAGCGGTCCGCGGCCAGCTCCGCCTCCCATGCGCGGTGCGCCGCGAAGCCCTCCGCGGTCTCCAGCGACGGCAGGGGAGCGGTGCGCACACGGGCCGCGAGCCAGTCCCTGGCCTCGGCGCGGAAGGCCTCCTCTTCCTGCGTGAAGGCGAGATCCATCGGCGGCCATCCTTCCCTAACAAGTGTTTGGTAGGTTAGCGTGGTGTCATGACAGCCGTCGAGAGCCCTGTGTACGAACCGGGACACGGGCTGCTGAAGGGGCGGACCGCCGTCATCACCGCGGCCGCCGGCGCGGGCATCGGCGGCGCGACCGCACGGCGCTTCCTGGAGGAGGGTGCGCGCGTGCTGATCAGCGACGCGCACACACGGCGGCTGAAGGAGCACGAGGCGGAGCTGGCGGGCGAGTTCGGGGCGTCGTCGGTGGCGGCGCTGCCCTGCGACGTCACCGACGAGAGCCAGGTGCGTGCGCTGTTCGAGACGGCCGCAGAGGCGCACGGGCGGCTGGACGTGGTGGTCAACAACGCGGGCCTGGGCGGCACTTCGGACCTCGCCGACATGACCGACGAGCAGTGGACCCGCGTCCTGGACGTGACGCTGAACGGCACCTTCCGCTGCACCCGGGCGGCACTGCGACTGTTGCGGGCGGACGGCCGCGGCGGAGTGATCGTCAACAACGCCTCCGTGGTCGGCTGGCGCGCCCAGGCCGGGCAGGCGCACTACGCCGCCGCGAAGGCGGGCGTGATGGCGCTGACCCGGTGCGCGGCGATGGAGGCCGCCGAATACGGCGTGCGGGTCAACGCCGTCTCGCCGAGCCTCGCCATGCATCCGCACCTGGTGAAGGTGACGACGCCCGAGCTGCTGGAGGAGCTCACCGCGCGCGAGGCCTTCGGGCGGTACGCCGAGCCCTGGGAGGTGGCCAACGTGATCGTGTTCCTGGCGTCCGGCTACTCCTCGTACATGACGGGGGAAGTCGTCTCCGTCAGCAGCCGGCACCCCTGAGGACCGGAGCAGACCACAATGGAACCGTGCCGACCAAGAAGAAGCCCCAGGTGACCGCCGCCCCCGCCAGGCGCCGTGAACTCCTCGACACCGCCGCCGAGGTCTTCGCCGAGCAGGGCTACAACGCCACCACCGTACGCAAGATCGCGGACCACGCGGGCATGCTCGCGGGCAGCCTCTACTACCACTTCGACTCCAAGGAATCGATGCTGGAGGAGATCCTGCGCACCTTCCTGGACGAGCTCTGGGGCGGCTACGACGCCGTCCTGGAGGCCGAGTCGGGGCCGCGGGAGACCCTGGAGGCCCTGGTCACCGAGTCGTTCCGGGAGATCGACCGGCACCGCGCCGCCGTCGCGATCTACCAGAAGGAGAGCAAGCAGCTGGTCGCGCAGGAGCGGTTCGCGTTTCTCGCCGAGTCGCAGCGCAGGTTCGAGAAGGCGTGGCTGTCCACGCTGGAGCGCGGGGTCGCCGCCCAGGTCTTCCGTGCCGACCTCGACGTCCGGCTCACCTACCGTTTCGTGCGCGACACCGTGTGGGTGGCCGCGTCCTGGTACCGGCCGGGCGGACAGCACAGCCCGGAGGAGATCGCCCGGCAGTACCTGTCGATGGTGCTGGACGGGATCGCCGTACGCGCATAGTCCTTTCTGCTGAGGGAGTCGCCATGGCCGAGGCCTACATCGTCGAAGCGGTCCGCACGCCCGTCGGACGGCGCGGAGGCGGGCTGAGCGGGGTCCACCCGGCCGATCTCGGTGCGCATGTGCTGGGGGAGCTGGTCGCGCGCGCGGGCGTGGACCCGGCGGCCGTCGAGGACGTCGTGTTCGGCTGTCTGGACGCGGTGGGACCGCAGGCCGGGGACATCGCGCGGACCTGCTGGCTGGCGGCCGGACTGCCCGAGGAGGTACCGGGCGTGACGGTCGACCGGCAGTGCGGCTCCTCGCAGCAGGCCGTGCACTTCGCGGCGCAGGGCGTGCTGTCCGGCACGCAGGACCTGGTGGTCGCGGGCGGCGTGCAGAACATGTCGCAGATCCCGATCGCCTTCGCCACCCGCCAGGCCGCCGAGCCGCTGGGCTTCACGCAGGGGCCGTTCGCGGGCAGCGAGGGCTGGCGCGCGCGGTACGGGGACCGGCCCGTGAACCAGTTCGCCGGGGCCGAGATGATCGCCGCGAAATGGGGCATCACCCGGCAGGACCAGGAGGAGTTCGCGCTGCGCTCCCACCGGCGGGCGCTGAGGGCCATCGACGAGGGCCGCTTCGAGCGGGAGACCGTCGCGTACGGCGAGGTCGGTGTCGACGAGGGGCCGCGCCGGGACACCTCCCTGGAGAAGATGGCCGGGCTGAGGCCGGTCCTCGACGGTGGCACCATCACCGCCGCCTGCTCCTCGCAGGTCTCCGACGGGGCGGCGGCGATGCTGCTCGCCTCGGAGCGGGCGGTGCGCGAGCACGGGCTCACGCCACGCGCACGCGTGCACCACCTCTCCGTACGCGGCGAGGACCCGATCCGGATGCTCTCCGCGCCGATACCGGCCACCGCCCACGCCCTGAAGAAGACCGGCCTGAGCATCGACGACATCGACCTCGTCGAGATCAACGAGGCCTTCGCGCCGGTCGTCCTCGCCTGGCTGAAGGAGACCGGCGCCGACCCGGAGAGGGTCAACGTCAACGGCGGCGCGATCGCACTCGGCCATCCGCTCGGCGCGACCGGCACCAGGCTGATGACGACCCTCCTGCACGAACTGGAGCGCACCGGCGGCCGGTTGGGCCTTCAGACGATGTGCGAAGGCGGTGGCCAGGCCAACGTCACGATCATCGAGCGGTTGTGAGACGGCGACGAGACCGTACGGCGGCGGCCGCGGGCGTCAGCGGCCCAGGGGCTCAGCGGCGCGGGCGTCAGCGGCCGAGGGCGAAGCCCAGCAGCACGCCCGCCGACACCTCCACCATGCCCGGCGCCAGATCGCCCGACGAGTTGCCGCCCCCGCCGCCGTGGCCGCGGTACTGGCGGAACTCGTACGACTCCGAGTCGACGTCCTGGATGTGCACCACCGGACCGATCCGCGCCCCGGCCGCCTCGGTGTAGACCTCCGCCTTGCGCCGGGCGGCCGCCACCGCCTTGCGCCGCGCCTCGTCCCGCAGTGCCGGCTTGTCGTGCACGTCGAACTCGACGCTCTCGATCTGGTGCGCCCCGGCGTCGACGGCGTCCACGATCAGCTGCTGGAGGTCGTCGAGCGCCTCGGTCTCGATGACGTACGAGGCCCGGCAGCGGTAGCCGAGGAACTTCCGCTCGCCGCCGTAACCGTCGTAGTCCGAGCTGAGTTTGAGCCGCGAGCCCGACACCGACGCGTCCGGTATCTCGTGCCCGCGCAGCACCTCGCGCAGCCGTGCCACGGCCGCGCCCGCCTCCTGGAACGCCTTGTCCGGCAGGGGTTCCAGTACATCCACCGTCAACTTCACCCGGACGAGCTGCGGTTCGACCCGCACGCTGCCCGCACCGAAAACACTGAGGCCCCAGGGCTCTTTGATCGTCTCCGTCATGCGCGCATTGAAGCACCGCCCGCGGACAGCGCGCCCACGATTTCCGCCGCTTGCGCCATCATCCTGTTCACCAGTTCCGCACACGAGGGCAGGTCCTCGATGACTCCCGCGACCTGTCCCGACGCCATCACCCCGAGGTCCCAACGGCCGTCCACCATGGCCGACTTGAGCAGCATCGGGGTGTTCGCGGCGAGCAGGACCTGGCTCCAGGACAGCTCCTTGCCGTGCCGCAGGGCGAGTCCTTCGCGCACCATCTGCCGCCAGGTGAGGCCCGAGAGCTTCCGGAACCCCGCCGCCCGGCGCACGGCGCGCATCAGGGTCCTCGTGCGGCCGGAGTTCTCCAGCGAGTTCACCAGGTCCGTGCGGAGCATGCGGTGCGGCAGCCCGTCCACCGCCGTCGTCACGGTGACGTCCTTGACCGTCGCCGCCAGATACCGCGCCTTCACCGCGTCCGGGACCGTCGAGTCCGAGGTGAGCAGGAACCGCGTGCCCATCGCGACGCCCGCCGCCCCGTACGCCAGGGCCGCGACCAGGCCCCGTCCGTCGAAGAAGCCGCCCGCCGCCACGACCGGTATCCGCACCGCGTCCACCACCTGCGGCAGCAGGACGGTCGTGGCGACCTCGCCGGTGTGGCCTCCGCCCTCGCCGCCCTGCACGATCACGGCGTCGGCGCCCCAGGCCGCGACCTTCTCGGCGTGCCGCCGGGCGCCGACGGAGGGGATGACCACCACGCCCGCCTCCTTCAGCTCCGCGATCAGCTCGGGGGAGGGGGCGAGCGCGAAGGACGCCACCCGTACGCCCTCCTCGATCATGATGCGCACCCGGTCGCCGGCGTCCGAGGCGTCGGCGCGGAGATTGACTCCGAAGGGCGCGTCGGTGCGGGACCTGATCTCCCGGATCGCCGCGCGCAGCCGGTCGGGGGTCATGGTCGCGGAGGCCAGGATGCCGAGGGCGCCCGCGTTCGCCGTCGCGGAGACCAGGCGCGGTCCCGCCACCCAGCCCATTCCCGTCTGCACGATCGGGTGCCGCACGCCGACCAGGCGGGTGAGCGCGGTCTCCATCACGAACCGGCCTTTCGGGTGTGGGTGGTGTTCGGGGCGATGACGTGGCGGACGTCGCGTGGTTCCGGGGTCGTGGCCGCTGTGGCCGGGATGCCTTGTGTGCCCGCGTTCGCCGTCGCGGGGACCGGGCGCGGTCCCGCCTCCCTCACGAACCGACCTCCCTGTCCCGGGTGTTGCCGGGGTCGATCACCTCGCGGACGAGGCGCAGCTCCTCGGCCGTGGGTTCGCGGGTCGCCGGGACCTCGTCCGGTACGGCCAGGTCGAAGGAGGTCGCCTCCCTGACCTGCTCCACCGTGACGCCGGGGTGCAGGGAGGCCAGCCGCATCGAGCGGTCGGGCGTGGCGAAGTCGAAGACGCCCAGGTCGGAGACGACCCGCGGGATGCGGTGGTAGCGCGCCCCGTCCGCGTGGTCGTAGCCGACTCCGCACACCATGTCGACCCGCTCGACGAAGACCCGCCGGGAGTGCCTGGGGACCCAGTAACTGGTCGGATTGTTCAGCGTGTTCACCGGCGCGCCCCGCACGCCCAGCAGCTGCCTCTTGGGCCGAGCCCAGTCGCCGATGCACGAGATGTTCTGGTTGCCGAACCGGTCGATCTGGCTCGCGCCCATCATCACGTGCCGCCGGCCACCGGTGACCAGGGCGAGGTGCCGGCGGTAGGGCAGCCAGCCCTCGGCCGTCCCGTCCGGGCGGACGAGCAGTGCCTCGCCGTCGGTCAGCAGCAGATCCGGCGCGAAGGTGAGCCGGGCCAGCCGGGCGCCGACCGAGGGGATCAGGCCCATGGGGCTGGCCAGCACCTCGCCGTTGTCCCGCCAGGTCTCGGCGCAGGCGATCACGCAGTACTCGGCGCGGGTGGGCGGAGCAAGAGGGGCGCGGGTGTCGGTCATGATCCGGCCCCCTCGGGCGAGGTGAGGTACCGCTCGGCGAACTCCGGCCAGGGGGTGGTCGCGTACTCCCGTTGCGCCGCCTCGTCCCGGCCGTAGTCGGGAGCGCAGGAGGTGAAGTGCGCGCCGTTCGGGGCCTCCACGACGCCGGTCACCGTGTGCCGCTGGACGAGCAGCGTGTGGGGCGCCGCCTCCTTCGTCAACTCGGCCGTGTCGACGATCCGTTCGCAGCTGACGTACGCGGCGTCCGCCGCCTCGCAGAACAGGTCGTCGAAGTACGGGTCCGGGCCCAGATACTGCCCGTTGCCCAGCCGGTCGGCGCGGTTGACGTGCACCAGGGCCGCGTCGAGGCGCAGGGCGGGCACCGCCACGAACGTCTCCCCGTCCTCGTACGGCGAAGTGACCGTCCGCAGGCCGGGGTTGACCCGCATCACGTCCGAGCCGATCCCGGCCCGCACCGGCAGGAACGGCAGCCGGTTGGCCGCCGCGTGCAGCCCCCACATGAACATCGCCTCGTCGAGCTCCGTCAGCTCGAAGGCGCCGGACTCCCGGGCTGCGCGGTAGCGCGGTTCGAGAGGGATCGAGTCGAGGGTGACGAAGGGGGCGACCAGCTTCCGGATCCGGCCGGCGGCCGCGAGCATGCCGACGTCGGGGCCGCCGTAGGAGACCACCGTGAGGTCCGTGACGCCGGACCGCAGCAGTGCTTTGACCAGGGCCATGGGCTTGCGGCGCGAGCCCCAGCCGCCGATGCCGAGCGTCATGCCGCTCTCCAGCCGGGAGACGGCCTGCTCGGCGGTCATCGTCTTGTCGCTCACCGCACGCCCTCCTTCCCGAAGCCGTCCCGCACCCGGTCGGCGACCCCGAGCGTGCTCGCCTCGTAGGTGAAGCCCTGCTCGAAGCGGTAGCTGCGGCGCACGTCGACCGGGTCGATGCCGTTGATGGCGGCCTTGGCCAGCCGCACCAGCTCGCCGTCCTTGGTGGCTATCTCCCGCGCCAACTCCATTGCGGCCGTGTGCAGTTCCTCGCGCGGGACCACCCGCCACACCGAGCCGTGCCGGTGCAGCTCGGCCGCGCTCACGGTGCCGGAGGTGTAGTACAGCGCGCGCATCAGGTGCTGCGGGACCAGGCGGGCCAGATGCGTGGCCGCGCCCAGGGCGCCCCGGTCCAGCTCGGGCAGGCCGAAGACGGCGTCCTCGCTGGCCACGATCACGTCCGCGTTGCCCACCAGGCCGATGCCGCCGCCCAGGCAGAAGCCCTGCACCGCCGCCACGACGGGCACCGCGCACTCGTACACCGCCGCGAACGCCTCGTAGCAGCCGCGGTTGGCGCCGACCAGGGCGCTCTGCCCCTTGGCCTGTATCTCCTTGATGTCCACGCCCGCGTTGAACCCCCGCCCCGCCGCGGTCAGCACCACGCACCGCACCCGCGGGTCGCGGCCGGACGCGCGCACGGCGTCGGCCAGGGCGTACCAGCCGTCCACCGGCAGCGCGTTCACCGGGGGGAAGTCGACCGTCACGACGGCGATTCCATTCTTTTCGGGCCCGTTTTCCGGGGACGAGGTGGAGACACTCATGGGCGCATCAGCTACCTTTCCACCAAACGTTTGTTAGGTGAAGGGTAGCCGCGCATGGGACTGAACGGGAAGGTCGCGGTCGTCACCGGCGGTACCCGCGGCGTCGGGGCGGGGGTCGCGAGGGCCTTCGCCGAGGCCGGTGCCGACGTCGTGACGTGCGCGCGCAGACCGCCCCAAGTGCCGCTCAAGGGAACGGACTTCTTTTCGGTCGACCTGCGCGATCCGGAGGCGGTGGCCGCCTTCTTCGCCCGACTGCCGCGGGTCGACGTGCTGGTGAACAACGCGGGCGGCGCTCCGTACCGCCGCCTCGACCGGGCCGGGGCCGAATGGCACGCCCGGGTCATGGAGCTCAACCTCATCACCCCGCTGACGGCCTCGCTCGCCGCGTACGAGCAACTGCGGCGCGCCGGAGGGTCGGTGGTGATGATCGGCAGCGTGAGCGGCACCCGCCCCTCTCCCGGCACGGCGGCCTACGGCGCGGCGAAGGCGGGCCTGGAGAACCTCGCCACCTCGATGGCCGTGGAGTGGGCGCCGGAGGTCCGGGTCAACACCCTCGTCGTCGGCATGGTCCGCACCGAGCTGTCCGCTCTGCACTACGGCGACGAGGACGGCGTCGAGGCCGTCTCGCGCACGGTGCCGCTCGGCCGGATGGCCACGCCCGCCGACGTCGGCGCCGCCGCCGTCTTCCTCGCCTCGGACTCGGCCGCCTACATCAGTGGGGCGAGCCTGCTCGTGCACGGGGGCGGGGAGCGGCCGGCCTTCCTCGATGCGGCAACCGCCAACAAGGAGGCGTGAGATGAACGGAATCTGCGACGGGCGGGTGGTCGTCGTCACCGGTGCCGGGCGCGGCCTCGGACGGGCGCACGCGCTCGCGTTCGCGGCGGAAGGGGCGCGGGTCGTGGTGAACGACCTGGGTGTGGGGCTGGACGGCGCGCCCGGCACGGACAGCCCGGCCGGGCAGGTCGTGGACGAGATCCGCGCGGCGGGCGGCGAGGCGGTCGCGCACGGCGGCGACATCGCGACCACCGAAGGGGCGGCGTCCCTGATCGCGGCCGCCCTGGAGGCGTACGGCCGCCTCGACACCCTCGTCTGCAACGCGGGCTTCCTGCGCGACCGGATGCTGGCCAACCTCGACGAGGACGACTGGGACGCCGTGATGCGCGTGCACCTCAAGGGCCACTTCCTGCCGCTCAGGCACGCCGCCGCGCACTGGCGCTCGGAGGCGAAGGCGGGCCGCACCCCGACGGCGAGGGTCGTCAACACCAGCAGCGGAGCAGGTCTGCTGGGGTCGGTGGGGCAGGGGAACTACAGCGCCGCGAAGGCGGGCATCGTCGGGCTGACACTGGTCGCGGCGGCCGAACTCGCCCGCTACGGCGTCCAGGTCAACGCGATCGCGCCCGCGGCCCGGACCCGGATGACGGAACGCACCTTCGCCGGGACGATGGCGGCACCGGCCACGGGCTTCGACGCGATGGCCCCCGGGAACGTCTCCCCCCTCGTCGTCTGGCTCGGCTCCGCCGCGAGTGCCGGCGTGACCGGCCGCGTCTTCGAGGCGGAGGGCGGCCGGATCACGGTCATGGAGGGCTGGCGCCCCGGCCCGAGCGCCGACAAGGGCGCCCGGTGGAGCCCGGCGGAGGCGGGGGAGGCGGCCCTGAAACTCCTCGCGGAGGCGGAGGCGCCGGGCGCGGTGTACGGGGCCTGAGAGCGGCCCTCAGCGCCTGCAAGGGGGCGGCGGCCCCCGTGCCTGGCGCCGGCCCCGGCCGACTACGTGTCGCACTCCAGCACGGTCCGGCACAACCCGCACCGCGCGCGCACGCGCCCCCGCACGGGCACCCGGATCCGCTGATGGCAGGTGGGGCAGGGGAACGACACCCGCAGCGGCCCCCGCCCGTCCGGGCTGAACGAATAGGGCACACCGGGGTGCGACGCGGGGGCGTGCTGGTCCTGGGCGTGCCGGCGATCGCGGGCGTAGCGCCGCCGCCCCGCCCAGCCAGCCGCCGTCAGCGGGGGCTGCTGCCCGTCGTGGCGGGCCTTGGCCATGCCGCGGTTGTAGGCCTCGTAGGCCTGCGGGCTGGTGAACCAGATCGACGGGTCCTCGTCGAAGATCAGCGCCCGTTTCGCCAGGACGTAGCCGAACTCCTCGGGTGTCAGATAGCCGAGCTTCTGGGAGGACGCCGAGTCCTCGCGGTAGGCGTCCAGCAGCAGCCAGCCCGCCCCCAGGTAGGTCGTCGCCGTGTCCGTGAGGATCTCGTTGTCGCGGGTGCCGGGGAACGACAGGTCCAGACGGTGCAGATAGACGTGCATGATCTCGTGGGCCAGCGCGGCCCCGATGTCGCGGCGATGGGTGCGGAAGCGGTCGTTCAGCTCGACGAAGTACTCGGGGCCCGCGGCGAGTTCGATGTTCGCCGCGTGCTCCATCTCCCGGAAGCTGACGATCAGGCGGGCGTCCGGGAGGCGGTAGTGCCGCACGAGTTCGCGGGCCACCCGCTGGGCGCCCAGATAGATGTCGTCCGTGTCGACGAAGGCCACGTCGGCGGGGGCGACGCTGCTGGAGAACGTCTGGATCGTGTCGTACGACAACCGCCTGTAGAGCGCGGTGATGGCGTCCCGCACCTTCTCCAGGTGTGGGAAGCCGTGCTCGACCGGTCCGCCGTTCGCCACGCCTGACCCCCAGACGACCTGCACCCGGTTCCACTCTACGGGGAGTCCCCTAGAGCGTCCGCAGCAAGACGCTCCCCGTCCCGGCCGGGTCCGAACCGTCCAGCTCCAGCAGCCACACCTCGTTCTCGCCCTCGCGCAGCACCGGGCCGGGCACGTACAGCGAGCGCTGCGGGCCGACGGACCAGTAGCGGCCCAGGTTGAACCCGTTGATCCAGACGAACCCACGGGTCCGGCCCGGCAGCTCGAGCCGTGCGTCGCCGGCGCCCCGCACCGTGACGGTGCCCCGGTACAGCCCCGGGCCCTCGTCCTCTGGAGGAGGCCCGAAGGGCACGTCCCCGATGTCGTCGAGCGCGTCCAGACGCAGTCCACGCGCGCGTACGTCGTGCAGATACTGCCGCTCGTGCAGCAGACCACCGGTGATGCCCTTGGGCTCGCCGCTGCGCGGCCCGTAATTGACCCGCCCCAGGGACTCCACCCACAGCTCCACGCGCGCGTGCCCGGCGACGGGCTCCTTGAGCTGCTCGTCCCCCTCGCCGAGCACACCGGCCCGCTCGCCGTCGACGTACACCACGGCCAGGTCCCGCAGGCCGCGTGCGATCAGCGGATACGGCTGCCGCGGGCCGGGCACCGTCACGGCGTACCGCACGAGACCCCGGTCCACGTCCAGTTCCTCGAAGGTGGGCGGCACGGGAGCCGGCTTCTCCGGGCCGCCCCGCGCCTCCAGCACGACGTCCAGGGGCGCCCAACCGGTCAGGCGCACCTCGGCGGGCGCGCCCAACGGCGCGGGCGGGGGCGGCGGTTCGGGCAGCGGGCTCTCGGCGTACTCGGCGAGGACCTCACGCATGCGCCAGAACTTCTCCGTCGGACGTCCCGCCTCGTCGATGGGGGCGTCGTAGTCGTACGACGTCACGTCGGGCTCCAGGGGACCCTCGTGCAGGTCGCCGCCGCCCCGGTTGGCGCCCGCCCAGCCGGCGAAGCTGGTGCCGCCGTGCGCCATGTACAGATTGACCGAGGCCCCGCACTCCAGGATCTCCCGCAGGGCGTCCGCGGCGTCCCGGACGTCCCGGGTGGTGTGCTCGCCGCCCCAGCGGTCGAACCAGCCGCACCAGAACTCCATGCACATCAGCGGCCCTTCGGGGCGGTGCCGGCGCAGCGCCTCGAACGCCTCGCGCGCGTGGGAGCCGAAGTTCACCGTGGCGAGCACACCGGGGATCGAACCGCCGGTCAGCATGTGGTCCTCCGGGCCGTCGGAGGTGACCAGCGGGACCGTGACGCCCTGCTCCCGCAGCAGGTCGGCGAGGCGGCGCAGATAGACGGCGTCCGAGCCGTAGCTGCCGTACTCGTTCTCGACCTGCACCATGATCACGGGGCCGCCGCGGTCGATCTGCCGGGGCACGATCTCGTGCAGCAGGTGACGGAACCAGCCCCGCACGTACCCCAGATACGTCTCGTCGCGGGTACGCACGCGCGTGCCCAGTTCGCCCGTCAGCCAGTGCGGCAGGCCGCCGTTCTCCCACTCGGCGCAGATGTACGGCCCCGGGCGCACGATCGCCCACAGCCCCGCCCGACGGGCCGCGTCCAGGAAGCGGCCGAGCGCCTGCACGTCCCGGTGCTCGCCCGGCCGCGGCTCGTGCAGGTTCCACGGGACGTACGTCTCCACGCAGTTGAGACCCATCGCCCGCAGCATCCTCAGCCTGTGCTCCCAGTGCGCCTCGTGCACCCGGAAGTAGTGAAGCGCGCCGGACAGCAGCCGCACCGGCCGCCCGTCCAGCAGGAAATCAGCGTCCCCCACCCCGAACTCGCTCATGCGCTCAACCCTCGCCCCTTTGCGGCCGTCCCGTCCATGGACAAAGATCACCGCTACTTGGACCGAAACACGGCCACGAGGAGGGCGGATGTACCACACCTGGATGCGGTTCTTCACGCCCGGACCGGCCCACCACCGGCTCGGCCTGGTCTGCCTCGGCGTCGGCCTGCAGTACGGTGCGCTGCCCACCGTCGGCCCCCGCACCCTCGACCACCACGTCGCCGTCGTCGTCAGCGCGGGCGGCGGCTGGTTCCTCGAACCCGACGGCCGCCGTACGGCCGTCACCGCGCCCGCGCTGCTGTGGCTCACCCCCGGAGTGCCGCACCACTACGGGGCCGGCCCCGACGGCGGATGGGACGAGGGCTTCGTCGTCTTCACCGGGCCCGCCGTCGCCCCGTACACCGAGCTCGGCTACATCGAGCCGGACCGCCCCGTCGTGCCGCTCTCGGACGCCTCGGGCCCGCGCGGCGTGATCGGCCGCATCGCGCGTGCCGCCCGCCAGGGCAACCCCCTGCTGGAGGCCGAGACCGGCGCCGCCGTCCACGAGCTCCTCGTCGCCCTGCGCCGCGCCCGGGCGGACCTCGCCCCCGACGGCGACCCCGTCCTCAAGGCCCTCGCCCGCGACGCCTGTCTGCCGATGTCGGTCGCCGAGCACGCCGCCCGGCACGGCATGACCCCGGCCGAACTGCGCACCGCCGTCCGCCGCGGCGCCGGATGCAGCCCCAAGGACTATCTGCTGGGCATCCGCCTCGGCCGCGCCAAGGAACTCCTCGCCGCCACCGAACTGCCCGTCGCCGCCGTCGCCCGCCGCGTCGGCTACGACGATCCGGCCTATTTCTCCCGCCTGTTCACCCGCCGCGTCGGCATGCCCCCGGTCCGCTTCCGCGCCCAGCAGTACCGCACCGTGCCCGGCGGCTGGAGCGACCGCGTGCCGGACCCCGACGACCCGCCGAGGATCGGCCCCTCGCCCGGCCCGCGGGGATGATCGCACCCGGGCCCGCCCCTTAGGGTGGACGCCCATGACCACCAGCAACACCGGCACGCAGGACGTCGACCCTGCCGTCCGCACGGAACTCGCCCGGCTGCGTGACAGCATCGACAACATCGACGCGGCCGTCATCCACATGCTCGCCGAGCGCTTCAAGGCCACCCAGCAGGTCGGCCACCTCAAGGCCGCGCACCGGCTGCCGCCCGCCGACCCGGCCCGTGAGTCGCGCCAGATCGCGCGCCTGCGCGCCCTCGCGGAGAGCGCCAAGCTGGATCCGGCGTTCGCTGAGAAGTTCCTGAATTTCATCATCGCGGAAGTGATCCGTCACCACGAGCGCATCGCCGAGGACACCGTGAACGGCTCCGCGCAGACGGCCAATTGACCTCGGCAGATGCCACAGGGGGCGTGACAGCACGGCCGGCAGGGGGCATGCTGCGCTGTGCACTCCTTGTCAGCTGACGAGCACGCCACGTCAGCACTCCGGTCATAAGCTGGTTGTCCACGCGGGAGGGACTCGGGCCATGCCGGATGCCAAGATCCTCATCGTCGACGACCACGAGGACACGCTGTACGCCCTGGAGAGCGCCCTGGCCCCGCTGGGCTACCTGCTGGCACGGGCCACGAACGGCGACGACGCCCTCAAGCAGGTGCTCCGCGGGCAGGTCGGCCTCCTGCTGCTCGACGTCCGCATGCCCGGCGTCAGCGGCCTGGACGTGGTCCGCTACATGCGCCGGGTGGAACAGACCCAGCACATACCGGTCATCCTGCTCACCGGCTTCGGCGTCGACCACCTCCTGACCTCCGCGGCCTTCGGACTCGGCGTCGCCGACCTCGTCATGAAGCCCATCGACCCCTGGGCACTGCGCACCAAGGTCCGCTACCTCTACGACGCCCACCGCCGCTTCCTCGACCTGGAGCAGGAGGTCCGCGAACTGCGCGCCCTGGTCAAGGATCACGCCGAGCCCGGCGGCCCCGTGTCCCGCGCGCCCGCCCTGTCCCACCCGGACGCCCATCTCCCCGTCCGGCGCACCGGCCGGGCGCACAACGGAAAGTTCGAAGGGGAGCGGACGTAGCGCGAGGGGGAACGGGCACGGGCCGCGTACCGATTTCCCCTGTGCCTTGTCAGTGGCATCAGGCAGCATTGCCTGCATGTCCGTACTGACGCGCAACGAAGCGCAGACCCGTGCCACGCTCCTCGACGTCCACCGCTACACGATCGATCTCGATCTGACCACCGGCGACGAGACCTTCGACTCCCGTACCGTCATCCGGTTCAGCGCGCACGCGGACGCCGACACCTTCGTGGAGCTCAAGCCGGCCGAACTGCGCTCGGCCACCCTCGACGGACAGCCCCTCGACCCCGAAACCCTGCACGAGAACCGCCTGCCGCTGAAGGGCCTCACCGCCGGCGAGCACGAGCTGCGCGTCGACGCGAGCATGCGCTACTCCCGCACCGGCGAGGGCATGCACCGCTTCACCGACCCCACCGACGGCGAGACCTACCTCTACACGCAGCTGTTCATGGAGGACGTGCAGCGCGTCTTCGCCGCCTTCGACCAGCCCGACCTCAAGTCCGTCTTCGAGCTGACGGTCAAGGCCCCCGAAGGCTCGAGCGTCCTCGCCAACGGCGTCACCGAAGACCTCGGCGACGGCCGCTGGCAGGCCGCCGCCACCCCGCTGATGTCGACCTACCTCGTCGCCGTCGCCGTCGGCCCCTGGCACTCCGTGCGCACCGAGCACCGCGGCCTGCCCTTCGGCCTCCACTGCCGCCGCTCGCTCGCCCCCCACCTGGACGCGGACGCCGACGAGCTCTTCGAGATCACCAGGCAGTGCTACGACCGCTACCACGAGAAGTTCCAGGAGCCGTACCCCTTCGACTCCTACGACCAGGCGTTCGTCCCCGAGTTCAACGCCGGCGCGATGGAGAACCCGGGCCTGGTCACCTTCCGCGACGAGTTCGTCTACCGCTCCGCGGTCACCGACGCCGAGCGGCAGACCCGCGCCATGGTCATCGCCCACGAGATGGCCCACATGTGGTTCGGCGACCTCGTCACCCTCCGGTGGTGGGACGACATCTGGCTGAACGAGTCCTTCGCCGAATACATGGGCTACCAGACCCTCACCGAGGCGACCCGCTTCACCGACACCTGGACCGACTTCGGTGTCGCCCGCAAGTCCTGGGGCTACGACGCCGACCAGCGCCCGTCCACCCACCCCGTAGCCCCGGAGAACGTCGAGGACACCGCCTCGGCCCTCCTCAACTTCGACGGCATCTCCTACGCCAAGGGCGCCTCCGCGCTCCGTCAGCTCGTGGCCTGGCTCGGCGAGAAGGACTTCCTCGCCGGCATCAACACCCACTTCGCGCGCCACAGGTTCGCCAACGCCACCCTCGCCGACTTCATCGACTCCCTCGCCTCCGCCACGGAGCGCGACGTGCACGCCTGGGCCGACGCCTGGCTGCGCACCACCGGGGTCGACACGCTCAGCCCGGTGGTGACGCGCGGCGACTCGGGCACGTCCACGCTCCAGGTCGAGCACGCCGGAAGCCGCCCGCACCGCATCGCCGTCGGCCTCTACGACCAGGACGTCTCCGACGAGGGCGGTCAGCTCACCCTGCGCGAGCGCGTCGACCTCGACATCCCGCAGACCGAGCCCCACTCGCTCGGCAAGCGCCCCGCCCTGCTGCTCCTGAACGACGGCGACCTCACGTACGCCAAGATCCGCTTCGACGGGGAGTCGTTCGAGGCGGTCCGCAGCAGCCTGTCCGGCCTGCCCGACCCGCTCACCCGCGCGGTCGTGTGGAACGCCCTGCGCGACGCCGTCCGCGACGGCCAGCTCCCGCCCACCGCCTACCTCGAGGCGGCCCGCACGCACCTGCCGCACGAGACGGACCTCGCCCTCGTGCAGGGCGTCCTGGCCTTCGCCTCGGCCCAGGTGACCGACCGCTACGTCACCCCCGACGAGCGTCCGGCGGCCCTGGCAACCCTCTCCGCCCTGTGCCGCGACCTGATCCGCCGCACCGAGGACGGCGACAACCCCGGCCTGCGGCTGATCGCCGTACGCCACTTCATCGCCGTGGCCGCGCAGCCCGACACCATCGCCGCCTGGCTCGCCGAAGGCACCGTCCCCGGCGGCCCCGAACTCGACCCCGACCTGCGCTGGCGCGTCCTTGCCCGCCTCGCCGTCCTCGGCGCGACCGACGAGGCCGCCATCGCCGCCGAACTGGACCGCGACCACTCCGCCACCGGCCAGGAGGGCGCCGCCCGCTGTCGCGCCTCCCTGCCCGACGAGCAGGCCAAGGCACGCGCCTGGGAGGCGATGTTCGGCGGCGACGAGCGCACCGACCTCTCCAACTACCTCTTCATCGCCACCGCCCAGGGCTTCTGGCAGCCCGAACAGGCCGATCTCGTCCGGGACTACGTGCCCCGCTACTTCGAGGACGCGGTAGCGGTGGCCGCCCGCCGGGGTCCCGCCATCGCCGACGCCGCCGGCCGCTGGGCCTTCCCGCTGCACGCCGTCGACCAGGAGACCCTCAGCCTCGGCGAGACCTGCCTGACGGACGCGAAGCCGATCCCGTCGCTGCGCCGGAAGCTGATGGATCAACTGGACGACCTGGCGAGGGCGTTGCGGGTGCGGCAGGAGTAGTCCAGCCCCTCCGGCGCTTGAGGACGGGGCCTGTTCAGGGCCGAAGCGGGGTTCTGGGGGCGGCGGCCCCCGGAAACCGGCGCCCGCCACGAACCCCCCGCTGAAGCGCCGCAGGGCATACCCACTTTCGGGTTCCGATCGTTGACTCTTCGGGCACGCGCACGCATCCGCGTTCAAGCTGGAACTCCTCAGCCCGCGCGCCCGGGAGGAACCCATGAGCACACCGAGCCTCGCCTCGGGCCCCGAAGGCCGCGACGCCCTGCGCCCCCTGCTCGACACCGTGCTCGACGCGCTGGAGGCGGGCGCGCACGCGCGCGGAGGCCCCTTGCCCGCCGGCGGGCCGGACGCCGTCACCGCACGGGTGCACGCCGCCGTCGGGGACGTACTGCCCCAGGACGGCGACCCCGACGCCCTGCGCGTCCTCGTGCGCGCCCTCGCGGAGGGCTCCGCCGACCCGGCCCACCCGCACTGCGCGGCCCATCTGCACTGCCCGCCCCTGGCCGTCGCCACCGCCGCCGACCTGGCCGCGAGCGTCCTCAACCCGTCCCTGGACTCCTGGGACCAGGCGCCGGCCGCCTCCGCGCTGGAAGCCCTCGTCACCCGCGCCCTGGCCCGGGAAGCGGGCGCCGCCGACGCCGTCGTGACCACCGGCGGCACGGAGTCCAACCACCTCGCGCTGCTGCTGGCCCGCGAGAGGCACGGCGCCGGCGTCCGCCTGGTCTGCGGCGAGAACGCGCACCACTCACTGCCCCGCGCCGCCTGGCTCCTCGGCCTGCCCGACCCGGTGGTCGTCCCCGCCCCCGCCGGCACCCTCGACCCCGCCGCCCTCGACGAGGCCCTGACCACCCTGCCCGGCCCCCACCTCGTCGCGGCCACCGCCGGCACCACCGACGCGGGCCTCGTCGACCCGCTCCCCGAGATCGCCGCGCTGTGCACCGCCCACCGCGCCCGGCTGCACATCGATGCCGCCTACGGCGGGGGCCTGCTGTTCAGCGACCGCCACCGCGAGCAGCTCACCGGTCTGGAACGCGCCCACTCCATCACCCTCGACCTGCACAAGCTCGGCTGGCAGCCGGTCGCCGCGGGACTCCTCGCGGTGCGCCACCCCCGCGACCTGGCCGCCCTGAAGCACCACGCCGACTACCTGAACGCCGACGACGACACCGCGGCCGGTCTTCCCGATCTCCTCGGCCGATCCCTGCGCACCACCCGCCGCCCCGACATCCTCAAGATCGCGGTCACCCTGAAGAGCCTCGGCCGCAGTGGTCTGGGCGCCCTCGTCGACCAGGTCTGCGGCCGCGCACGCGAGTTCGCGGACCTCGTCCAGAACCGTCCCGCGTTCGAGCTCCACGACCGGCCCGCCATCAGCACGGTCCTGTTCCGGCCCGCACACACCACCGACGACACCGTGGCCGCCGTACGCCGAAGCCTCCTCCACCAGGGCCGCGCCGTCCTCGGCCGGGCGCGCCTCGACGGCCGGCTCTGGCTCAAGGCCACCCTGCTCAACCCCGACACCCGCCCCGCCGACCTGGCCGCCCTCCTCACCCTCGTCGAGGAAGCCACCGAAACGGTCACCGAGGAAGCCGAAAAGGCCGCGGCACCCGCACCAGAAGCCGACGCACTCGTGGAAGGACCCACCCCCCGATGAGCACCACCCCCCACCCGCACCCTCCTCACCACGAGCCGGACGCCCCCCGCGACCTGGTCGGCATCGGCATCGGCCCCTTCAACCTCTCCCTCGCCGCCCTGGCCCAGCCACTCGCCGGACTCGACACCGTCTTCTACGACCAGCGCCCCTCCTTCGCCTGGCACCCGGGCCTGCTCATCGAGGGCTCCCGCGTCCAAGTCCCCTTCCTGGCCGACCTGGTGACCCTCGCCGACCCCGCCAGTCCGTGGTCCTTCCTCAGCCACCTCAAGGCCCGCGACCGGCTCTTCCCCTTCTACTTCGCCGAGCGCTTCCACATCGAGCGCGCCGAGTACGACGGCTACTGCCGCTGGGTCGCGGACAGCCTCCCCGGACTCCACTTCGGCCACCAGGTCGACGCCGTCCGCTGGAACCCCGAACGGGACGTCTTCGAGGTCGACTTCACCCAGCTCGACGCCGACGGGGAAGCAGAGGCACTCGGCCGCACGTACACCAGGAACGTCGTCCTCGGCATCGGCACCGAGCCCTACGTCCCCGAACCCCTCAAGCCCCTCGCCGAGGCGCCCGGCGTGCCCGTCGTGCACGCCGCCGACTACCTCGCCCACCGCGAGGCCCTGCTCCGTGCCGGGCACGTCACCGTCATCGGCTCGGGGCAGTCGGGCGCGGAGATCTTCCTCGACCTGCTCCGCGCCCGCCCCGCCGCCCGAGAGAAGCTCCACTGGCTCGGCCGTACCGACGCCTTCGCGCCCATGGAGTACTCCAAGCTGGGCCTCGAGCACTTCACGCCCGACTACACCCGCTACTTCCACGCCCTGCCCGAGGGGGTCCGCGACCGTCTCGTCGCCGGACAGTGGCAGCTCCACAAGGGCATCGACGCCGACACCGTCGCGGCCATCCACGACGAGCTCTACCACCGCACCCTGCACGGCGGCTGGCCCGACGTCGTCCTCACGCCCGGAGTCCGCGTCCGTACCGCGGGCCGTATCGCCACCACCAAGGTCGAACTCCACCTGGAGCACGTGCAGCAGGACACCCGCAGCCGGCTCACCACCGACGCCGTCGTCCTCGCCACCGGCTACCGCGAACGCCCGCTCGACCACCTCCTGGCCGGCCTCGAGCCCTATCTGCGCCGCGACAACCGCGAACGCCCGCGCGTGGACGGGCAGTTCCGCCTCACACTGGACCCCGCCGTCAGCGGCTCCGGCTGCCACATCTACGTCCAGAACGCCGAACGGCACAGCCATGGCGTCGGCGCGCCCGACCTCGGTCTCGCCGCCTGGCGCAGCGCCATGATCCTCAACTCCCTGACGGGCGAGGAGACTTACCGGCTCCCCACCCGGACGGCCTTCACCACCTTCGGACTCGACCAGTCCCAGCAGCCGCCGTGGATCCCGCAGGCGCGGCAGGCCCAGGTGCTCACCCCGCTCGCCGACGGAAGGTGACAGAGTGGGTCGTATGACCCTCCCCGCAGCGGACGACCCCCGCCCCGCCGTCCCGTACGGCACCCCTGACGCGCCCCGCATCGCCGTCCGAGGCGAGGCGCGTCTCGAGGTCGACCCCGAGATCGCCCGCATCGGCATCACGGTCGCCTCCCGCGGAAGGGACCGCCGCGCCGCCCTCGACGACCTCACCCGGCGCAACGCCGCCGCCCTGGACCTGGTCAAGTCCTACGGGGATGCGGTGGAGCACCTGGAGACGGGCGCCTTCTCCATCAGCCCGGAGCTCAGGGAGAAGGGCCGCGGCGAACGCGTCCACGCCTACCTCGGCCGGGTCCACCTGACCGCCGAGCTGACCGACTTCACCGCCCTCGGCGAACTCACCACCCGCCTCGCCGACCTGGAGCTGACGCGGGTGGACGGCCCCTGGTGGGCGCTGCGCCCCGACTCGCCGGCCCATCGTGAGGCCCGGCAGCAGGCGGTGAAGGAGGCGGTCCAGCGGGCCAGGGAGTACGCGGAGGCGCTCGGCACCTCGCTGGCGGCCCTGGTGGAGCTGGCCGACATCGGCGCCGAGGACGCCCAGCCCTACCCCCAGGCCCCCGGCCGTATGCGCTCCATGGCCTACGGCGGCGGCGCCGAGGACACCGCTCCGGCCCTCGACCTCGAACCCCAGCGCCAGAAGGTCCACGCCGCGGTCAACGCCCGATTCACCATGCATCCGCCGCGCATTTAGGCGGCGGATATGGCCGCGACCGGGAAAATGCTCATCAGAGCACCCCGCCGCACAATTCAATACTTGTCAACACCGCTTCACCCAAAGGTTGTTGAGTGGTCATGCCCGGCCAATTCTCTACCTGCCGGTAAGGTTTAGGCTCGATTTCATGCGCCGAGCAAAGATCGTCTGCACTCTGGGGCCCGCCACGGACTCGTACGACCAGATCAAAGCGCTGGTCGACGCCGGAATGGACGTGGCCCGGTTCAACCTCAGCCACGGCGGTCACGCCGAGCACGAGGAGCGATACCGGCGGGTGCGCAAGGCCGCCGACGAGACCGGCCGCAGCGTCGGGCTTCTCGCCGATCTTCAAGGCCCGAAGATTCGGCTCGGCAGCTTCGCCGAGGGCCCCGTACTCCTTGAACGCGGTGACACCTTCACCATCACGGTCGAAGAGGGCGCGAAGGGGGACGGGCAGACCTGCGGCACCACGTATCCCGGGCTCGCCGCCGACGTCACTCCCGGTGAACGCATCCTGGTCGACGACGGCAAGGTCTGCCTGGAGGTCACCTCGGTGGACGGCCCCCGCGTCCGGACCACCGTCGTCGAGGGCGGCATGGTCTCCGACCACAAGGGCCTGAACCTGCCCGGCGTCGCGGTCTCCGTCCCGGCGCTCTCCGCGAAGGACGAGGCCGACCTGCGCTGGGCGCTGCGCACCGGCTTCGACGTCATCGCGCTCTCCTTCGTCCGCAGCGGCCGCGACATCGAGGACGTCCACCGCATCATGGCCGAGGAGGGCCGCCGCCTCCCCGTCATCGCCAAGGTGGAGAAGCCGCAGGCGGTCGACGCGATCGACGACATCGTCGCCGCCTTCGACGGGATCATGGTGGCCCGCGGGGACCTGGGCGTGGAGATGCCGCTGGAGCAGGTCCCGATCGTCCAGAAGCGCGCGATCAAGCTGGCGAGGCGCAACGCCAAGCCGGTGATCGTGGCGACCCAGATGCTCGACTCGATGATCGACAACGCACGGCCGACGCGCGCCGAGGCGAGCGACGTGGCGAACGCCGTCATCGACGGCACGGACGCGGTGATGCTGTCCGGCGAGACGAGCGTCGGCAAGTACCCCGTCGAGACGGTCCGGACGATGGCGAAGATCGTCGAGGCGGCGGAGGAGGACCTGCTCGCCAAGGGCCTGCCGCCGCTGACCGAACACAACAAGCCCCGCACCCAGGGCGGCGCGGTGGCCCGTGCGGCGGCTGAGATGGGCGACTTCCTCGGGGCGAGGTTCCTGGTGGCGTTCACGCAGTCCGGCGACACCGTCCGCCGGCTGTCCCGCTACCGCTCGCCGATCCCGCTGCTCGCCTTCACGTCCGAGGCGGCCACGCGCTCGCAGCTCAGCCTGACGTGGGGAGCGGAGACGTTCCTCGGCCCGCCCGTGGATTCCACGGACGCGATGGTCGACCAGGTGGACGATCAGCTGCTGAGGTACGGCCGCTGCGAGAAGGGCGACATCGTGGTCATCACCGCGGGCTCGCCGCCCGGGGTGCCCGGCTCGACGAACATGGTCCGGGTGCACCACGTCGGCGAGGACGACAGTCCCAAGTGACCATGTGCAGCAAAATGCGGATGTTCACGAGAACGTGGACATCCGCTGATGGGTGCCGGGTATGGGATTCGAACCCACACGTCCTTTCGGACAGAGGTGTTTGAGACCTCCGCGTCAACCAGTTGCGCCAACCCGGCCGGACAACCCGAGAGGAGTGTACCGGGTCACCGGATGGAGCTGCAGCTAGGTAGTCTCTTGGACAGCAGTACCCCTGCCCCTGAACGAGGAGCTTCAGTGACCGCCCCCGAGTCGCCCCAGCCCGTGGACACGCCCGACGAGGACAAGTCGCACGTGCCTCCGATGACGACCCGTGTCGTCATCGCGGAGGACGAGGCCCTGATTCGGCTCGACCTCAAAGAGATGCTCGAGGAAGAGGGCTATTCCGTCGTCGGCGAGGCCGGTGACGGCGAGCAGGCCATCGAGCTCGCCCGTGAGCACAAGCCGGACCTCGTCATCCTCGACGTCAAGATGCCCAAGCTGGACGGCATCTCGGCGGCCGAGAAGATCGCCGAGGAGAGCATCGCCCCGGTGCTGATGCTCACCGCCTTCTCCCAGCGCGACCTCGTCGAGCGCGCCCGGGACGCCGGCGCGATGGCGTACCTGGTGAAGCCGTTCAGCAAGAGCGACGTCGTACCGGCGATCGAGATGGCCGTCTCCCGCTTCACCGAGCTGAAGGAACTGGAGAAGGAGGTCGCCGACCTCACGCTGCGCCTGGAGACCCGCAAGCTGGTCGATCGCGCGAAGTCGATCCTCCAGACCGAGTACGGCCTGAGCGAGCCGGCCGCCTTCCGCTGGATCCAGAAGACCTCCATGGACCGCCGCATGTCGATGCAGCAGGTCGCCGAGGCGGTCATCCAGGACGCCGACGAGAAGAAGGCGTCCAAGGGCTGACCCCCCCCTCGCGCACACGCCACGAGGCCCGCGTCCCCCGGTCGTCCGGGGAGCGCGGGCCTCGTCGTGCCGGCGGGAGGAGCTCAGTCCTCGCCGAGGTACGCCTTGCGCACCGACTCGTCGCTCAGCAGGTCCTGGCCGGTGCCGGACAGGACGATGTTGCCGACCTCCATCACGTGGCCGTGGTCGGCCAGCGACAGCGCCGCCTGGGCGTTCTGCTCGACGAGCAGAATGGTCGTCCCCTGCGACTTGAGCTCGGCGATGGTCGACATGATCTTCTGCATCATGATCGGCGACAGACCCATGGAGGGCTCGTCGAGCATCAGCAGCTTGGGCTGGGACATGAGGGCGCGGCCCATGGCGAGCATCTGCTGCTCACCGCCGGACAGGGTGCCCGCGGCCTGCTTGCGGCGCTCTCCCAGGATCGGGAAGAGGTCGTAGGCCCGCTGGATGTCCTTCTCGATGCCCGCCCTGTCGTTGCGCAGGAAGGCGCCGAGGCGCAGGTTGTCCTCGATCGTCATCCTGGGGAAGATGTGCCGCCCCTCGGGGGAGTGGGCGAGCCCCAGGGAGACGATCTGGTGGGCGGGGGTCTTCTTCAGCGACTTGCCGTTGAACTTGATCTGGCCGCCGACCGCCTTGAGCAGACCCGACAGGGTGCGCAGCGTGGTGGTCTTGCCGGCGCCGTTGGTCCCGATGAGGGTGACGACCTCGCCCGCCTCCACCTTGAACGAGATGCCCTTGACGGCCTCGATCTTGCCGTAGGCGACGCGGAGGTCCTCGACCTCGAGCAGTGCGGTCATCGGTCGGTCTCCTTGCCGGGCGCGGCGTCCGTCGGGGTGTCGGCCTGGGCCTCGGCGGTTTCGACCCGGGCGGTCTCCTGGTCGCCGGGAGTGTCCTCGAACGGCTCTCCGAGGTAGGCGGCGATGACGCGCTCGTCGCCCTGGACGGTGGCGCTGTCGCCCTCGACGAGCTTCTCGCCCTGGACCAGTACGGCGACCCGGTCGCAGAGGTTGAAGATGAACCGCATGTCGTGCTCGATGACGAGGACGGCGATGCCCCGGTCGCGGATCGCGAAGACCAGCTCCTCGGTGGCCCTGGTCTCCTGCGGGTTCATGCCGGCGGTCGGCTCGTCGAGCAGCAGCAGACCCGGCTCGCTGGCCAGGGCCCGGGCGATCTCCAGCTTGCGCTGTTCGCCGTAGGGCAGGTTGCGCGAGAGGTGGTCGGCCTTGGCCGCGAGGCCCACGAACTCCAGGAGCTCCATGGCGCGTGCGCGCGAGGTGGCCTCGGCCCGGTGGAAGCCCGGCATGCGCAGCACCGCGGACCAGAAGCCCTCCTTGGTGCGGGTGTGGCGGCCGACGAGGACGTTCTCCAGGACCGTCATGTTGGCGAACAGACGGATGTTCTGGAAGGTCCGCGCGATACCGGCGGCGGTCACCTTGAAGGACTTGGCCGGCAGGACGCTGTCCTTGTAGCGGACTTCGCCCTCGGTGGGGATGTAGAGGCCGGTGAGGCAGTTGAAGAAGGTCGTCTTTCCGGCGCCGTTGGGGCCGATGAGACCGACGATCTCGCCGCTGTTGACGGTGAGGTCGACGTTGCGCACGGCGGTCAGGCCGCCGAAGCGCATGGTCACGCCGCGGGCGTCGAGTACGACCTGTCCGGGGGCGGTGGCGCCCGGGGTGGCGCCCTGGGTGGAGGTGTCGGTGGTCATGTGTGGTCAGACCCCTGTCTTGCCGAGGACTGTGGGCGCTTCGGCCTCTTCGTGGAACTCCAGCTGACGGCGCCGGTTGGGGACGAGGCCCTCCGGACGGAAGCGCATGAGCAGGATGAGCGCGACACCGAACGCGAAGAGCTGGTAGTCGCCGAGGAACTGGAGCTTGTTGGGGATGAGGTAGAGCAGGGAGGCACCGATGAGGGGGCCGCCGATGGTGCCCATGCCACCGAGGACGACTGCGGCGAGCAGGAACGCGGAGTTCGGCGGGATCGGGCCGGCGAACTGGTACTGCTCGGGCGTGACGGTGTAGGTCACGTGCGCCTGCACGGTGCCGGCGAGACCCGCGAGGGAGGCGCCGACGGCGAAGGCGATGAGCTTGACCCGGAAGCCGTTGATGCCCATGGCCAGGGCGGCGGTCTCGTCCTCGCGGATGGCGACCCAGGCACGGCCGATGCGGGAGTCGCCGCTGCGCCGGAAGACGAGCACGACGATGGCCGTGATGACCAGCATCAGCAGGAAGTAGTTGGCGAACCGGCCGATGGTGAAGCCGAGGATGTCGTGCGGGGCACCGAGGTCCCAGCCGAGGATCTTCAGGTTCGGGATCGACGAGATGCCGTTGGAGCCGTTGGTGACGTCGGGACCGGAGGTGCCGTCCAGGTTGTTGGCCGTGATGCGGAAGATCTCGCCGAAGCCGAGGGTGACGATGGCCAGGTAGTCGCCGCGCAGTCGCAGGGTCGGCGCACCGATGAGGACGCCGAAGGTGAGCGACGCCGCCGCGCCGACGAGGACGGCCGCCCAGAACGGGAACTGCACGTCGAACGGCGAGCTGGGCGAGCCGGAGACCAGGGCCGCGGCATAGGCGCCGACACCGAGGAAGGCGACGTATCCGAGGTCGAGGAGGCCGGCGAGGCCGACGACGATGTTCAGGCCGAGGGCGACGGTGGCGAAGATCAGGATGTAGACGCCGAGGGTCGCGTACTGGTCGTCGGTCTGGGTGAAGGGGAACAGCGCCGCCGCGATGAAGGCGCCCCAGACGGTGATGGTCTGGTGCCGGGCGGTGATCTGGGAGGCCTGGGCGACCAGACCGGCCTTGTTGAGGGCGGCGAAGCCGAAGCCGGCGGTGATCAGGAAGCCGACGAACAGCTCGTCGTACTGGGTGCCGATGCCGTAGGTGAAGACCATCAGGCCGACGGCCATGATGCCCGCGATGATCAGGATCTCGACGAAGGCCGGGAGCTTGCCGACGGGCCGCGCGGGGTTGGCGGCGAAGGCCGTCTTGACGGTCTCCCACCGGTGGGACGACTTGTTCTTGAAGTGCTCCCAGGCGGAGTCGTCGGGGTCGATCGGCTCGGGCTCGGGGTGCTGGAAGGGCAGCGCCAGGGCGCCGACGAAGGCGGCGAGGGTGGCGATCGCGACGAGGTAGCCGCCCGGGTCGAGGTTGACGACGCCGCCGAGTTCGTCGCTGATCGCGATGACCGTGTACCAGGCGGTGGCGAACGCGGCGAGCGCGGCCATCTTGAGGGCGGCGTCGCCTCCGGCGGGCACGAGCCCGCGCAGCCACTTGACGCCGTAACCGGCCAGGGCGAAGAGGGTGGTGAAGATGCCGCCGATCAGGACGAGGACCTGCAGGCCGCCCGGGTAGCCGTAGACGGTGAGGTCGCCGGGGAACGCGGACGTCCAGGTCCAGGACATGAACGTCGAGATGATCGTGAGTACGCCGCCGCCGAGGGCGAGGGCGCGGCCGAGTTGCGGCGGGAGGCCGATCAGGCCGGACGGGGCGGACGCGGCCGGGGTCCCAGGGGTCTCTGGAGCGGTGGTCTGTGTGGTCATCGGTGTCACGCCCTGTCCGCGACGCGCTCGCCGAGCAGACCCTGAGGCCTGAAGAGGAGCACAAGGATGAGGAGTACGAACGCCCAGACATCCGCCCAGGACTGGCTGCCGAACTTTTCCATGCCGGGGATGTTGGAGATGTAGGCGGAGGCCAGGGTCTCGGCGACACCGAGGACGACGCCACCGATCATGGCTCCGTAGATGTTGCCGATACCGCCGAGGACGGCCGCGGTGAACGCCTTGAGGCCGAGGATGAAGCCCATACGGAAGTTGATCTCGCCGTACTTGAGGCCGTAGGCGACACCTCCGACGGCGGCGAACACGGCGCCGAGGGCGAAGGCGATCACGATGATGCGGTCGGTGTTCACGCCCATGAGCTTGGCCGTGTCCGGGTCCTGCGCGGTGGCCTGCATACCGCGTCCGGTACGGGTCTTCATGACGAAGTAGCCGAGGACGGCCATGCTGACGGGGGCGGCGATGAGCAGGAAGATATCACCGGTCTGGATGGTGACATTTCCGATGTGGAAGGGCCCGCCGTCGATCTGTGGGAAGGTCCGCGAGGACTTGGCGTCCGGGTACCAGGCCCACACCGCCTGCTGAAGGGCGAGGGAGAGGCCGATGGCGGTGATGAGGGGGGCGAGGCGGGGGGCGCCTCGCAGGGGGCGGTAGGCGAACCGTTCCGCTCCCACGGCGACGGCCGTGGCGACGATGATGGCGCCGATCAGCATCAGCGGCAGGGCGATCCACATCGAGGTGCCGCTGGGCAGAACGTAGGCATAGACCGTCAGAGCACCGAAGGCTCCGGTCATGAAGATCTCGCCGTGGGCGAAGTTGATGAGCTGGACAATGCCATAGACCATCGTGTAGCCGATGGCGACCAGCCCGTACATGGATCCCAGTAGCAGGCCGTTGACCAGCTGCTGCGGCAGTTCGTTCACCGCATGTCCTCCGAGACGTTCGGATGATTTCGACGGATGGAGCCGGATGCGAGAACGCGCGGGGCGCCTGTGGAACAGCGCCCCGCGCGGCTCGTGAGTGGTGCGGGTGAGAGTCAGCCGGTGAACGTACCGGACTTGACGGCCGCCCAGGCACCGTTCTTCACGGCGTAGACGGTGAGCTGCTTGTTGGTGGCGTCACCGTACTGGTCGAAGGAGACCTTGCCGGTGACTCCGTCGAAGGAGACGCCCTGCATGGCTGCGGTGATCTTGGCGCGGGCGTCGGACGGCAGCTTGCCGTTGTTGTCGTCGACGACCTTCTTCACGGCCTGGATGATGGCCCAGGCCGAGTCGTAGGAGTAACCGCCGTAGGCGCCGTAGTCACCCGAGTAGCCGCCCGCCTTGTAGTCGGCGACGAACTTCTTGGCGGAGTCGAGCGTCTCCACCGGGGCGCCGACGGAGGTGGCGAGGTCGCCCGTGCTGTTGGCGCCGGCCAGCTTGATGAAGGTCGGGTCGAAGATGCCGTCGCCGCCGACGAGCGGGATCTTGGCGCCGGCCGACTTGATCTGCTTGCTGAGCGGACCGGCCTGCGGGTACTCGCCGCCGTAGTAGACCGCCTGGGCGCCGGAGTTCTTGACCTGGGTGGCGACCGAGGAGAAGTCCTTGGTGTCGGGGTTGATGTGCTGGGTGCCCACGACCGTGCCGCCGAGCTTCTTGTACTCCTGGGTGAAGGTGGCGGCGAGGCCGGCGCCGTAGGTCTTCTTGTCGTCGATGACGAAGACCTTCTTCGCCTTCGCCGTGTTGTAGACGTACTCGGCGGCGAACGGGCCCTGGATGGCGTCCGTGGTCGCGGTGCGGAAGTACGACTTGAACGGGCGGGCCTTGGTGGTCTGCCAGTTCGTGCCCTGGGTCAGGGCGGGGTTGGTGTTGGCCGGGGAGACCTCGACCAGCTTGGCGTCGTCGAAGACCTTCTGCATGGACTCGGCGACCGAGGAGTTCAGGGGGCCGACGACACCCATGACGTTCTTGTCGGCGACCAGGGACGAGGCGTTCTGCTGGCCCGAGGAGGGCTGCGCCTGGTCGTCCTTGGCCTCGATCTTGAAGGTGACGCCGTCGACGAGCTTCTGCTTGTTGGCGTTCTTCACGGCGAGATCGACGGAGTTCTTGATGCCCTGGCCCAGCGCGGACAGGTCGCCGGTCAGCGGGGCGTCGACTCCGATGGTGACGGTGGTGCCACCGCTGCCGGAGTTGCCCTTGTCGCCGCTGTCGCGCGAGCCGCAGGCGGTGAGGGTGAGTGCTCCCGCCGCCAGGGCGGCGGTGATGGCGATGAGCGAACGTTGACGCACGATCAGTCCTTTCCCAGTCACCGGCCACTTCCCCCTGGAAGTGGCCGAGTCGCTGCGCCGGGCCGAAGAGACTTTTCGGCAGCACGGTGACTGGCGGTGACTCTAAGCGTGTGGAGGAAGCCTGGAGGAGGGTCTGAGTGAGGCTGTGACTGTCTTGTTATGACCCCACGTTATGCAGAGCGGTACTTGGTGGGTGGAACAGCAGAATTCCAGCCGATTCGCCCTGTCCACATTTTGAGAACCCGCAGGACTCGCGCAGGGCTGTCAGGTGCTTCAGGGCTTTTGGTAATTACCCGGAAGTGGTGTTGCAGATGGCTTCCAGGGCGTTGGAGAGGTGCTGAGCATAGCGCTGCCCCAGGATGAAACTGTGGACCTCTATTGCGCGCGTATTACGCAGAGTTACGTCCAGGAAAGGGAGTCCGGCACTTTCCGGCACTTTCCGGCATTGCGTGACGTGCATGGTGATCACGACCTTGCGACGGTCGCCTGCCCGTGTCCGGAAAGGGGTGCGGGGCTGCGAGGCCAGGGTCAGGCCGGCGTACGGCTGGGCGATGTCTCGGACCGTGACGGGCGGTCCGGACGCCACGCTCAGGTCCACCGTGAAGCTGAAGCTCCCGGACCGGTTCGGCCTCGCGGCGGTCACCGGGGCGAGGTAGGTGATGTCCACAACCTGAGACGGATACGGCGGGGGCGGGGGCGGCGGCCTGTGCGGCCGGGTCAGGTAGAGATAGCCGCCGGCCGCGAGGAGGGCGGCGGCCGTCAGGCCGGCGACGGCGGCGCGCCGGTGCCGGTCGTACCACTGCCGGAGGGGGCCGCGCGGGCGGTGGGGCAGGGTGGCGGTGCCGCCTTCCGGGGTGTCCCACGCCCGGGTGCCCTCGCCCGGCTCCAGGGGGCCGACGCCGCTCACTGCCACGGCCCGTTGCTCGGACCGCCGGTGCGGTACCAGTCCTGGCAGCCCTGGCGCGCCCGGCGGACGATCAACTGGTCGGCCGCCGCGGCGCCCTGGCGCTTCTTGGTGGCCCTCGCGGCGTCCACGACGTCCCGCAGGATGTCGTACTGCCCGTTGGACAGGCCCATCGTCTGGTAGTCCCCGTAGGTGTGGCTGTCCAGCACCTTGCGCGACCAGTACGTGACGACCCGCGCGCACAGCGCCTCGGGCGCCGTGGCGGACGGTGCGGCCGAGGCGGTGCGCGCGGCGGCCGTGCGGCTCCCGGAGTCCGACGTGCCGCACCCGGCGCACGCGCCGCTCGCCACCAGGACCAGTGCCAGCCCGCAACCGGCCACCGCCGTCGGCCGGGCGGCTCCTCCCGTTCTCATGGCATGACGCTATGGCCTGATCGGCGGGTCGGGCCAGAGGCGGGACGCGGGGCAGGCGGGAAGCCGGGTCCCGTCAGCCGGCGCCCACCGGCGCCCCGTCGCCGGGCCGCACGTCACGGAGCAGGCAGGTCAGGCGGGCGGTACACACACGGCGCTCCTCCTCGTCGCTGATCACGATCTCGTACGTCGCCGTCGACCGGCCCTGGTGCACGGGCGTGGCCACTCCGGTGACCAGGCCGGAACGGACGCCGCGGTGGTGGGTGCAGTTGAGGTCGACGCCGACCGCGATCTTGGAGCTGCCGCCGTGCAGCATGGAGCCGACGGAGCCGAGGGTCTCGGCCAGCACGGCGGAGGCGCCGCCGTGCAGCAGGCCGTAGGGCTGGGTGTTGCCCTCGACCGGCATCGTGCCGACGACACGGTCCGCCGAGGCCTCCAGGATCTCCACGCCCATACGGGTGCCGAGGTGCCCGGCGGAAAACAGGGCCGGGAGGTCGACGCCGAGTGCGGCGTACTCGTCGATGACCTCCTGCGGGAACGTCACGTTGTTCTGCTCGCCCATCGGCCCTGCTCCGTTCGTCCTGATCAATCGTCCAAGCCGACTGAGCAAACGCTCAGTCGGTTGCCGATTGTTCCAGACGCACGACGACGGACTTGCTGGCCGGGGTGTTGCTGGTGTCGGCGGTGGCATCCAGCGGGACGAGCACGTTGGTCTCGGGGTAGTACGCGGCCGCGCAGCCGCGGGCCGTCGGGTAGTGCACGACCCGGAAGCCGTCCGCCCTGCGCTCCACGCCGTCCTTCCACTCGCTCACCAGGTCCACGTACGACCCGTCGGCGACCCCGAGCGTCCGTGCGTCCTCGGGGTTGACCAGCACGACCCGGCGGCCGTTCCTGATGCCGCGGTAGCGGTCGTCGAGGCCGTAGATCGTGGTGTTGTACTGGTCGTGCGAACGCAGCGTCTGCAACAGCAGGCGGCCCGCGGGCAGTTCGGGGTACTCGACGGGCGCGGCCGTGAAGTTGGCCTTGCCCGTCGCCGTCGGGAAGCGGCGCTCGTCGCGCGGGGCGTGCGGGAGGGCGAAGCCGCCGGGGCGGGCGACGCGCGCGTTGAAGTCCTCGAAGCCGGGGACCACGCGCGCGATGCGGTCGCGCACCGTCGCGTAGTCCTTCTCGAACTCCTCCCACGGCACCGGGTTCTCCGCGCCCAGCACGCGGCGTGCCAGCCGGCAGACGATGGCCGGCTCGGAGAGCAGGTGCCTGCTCGCGGGGTCCAGGCGGCCGCGGGAGGCGTGCACCATGCCCATGGAGTCCTCGACGGTGACGAACTGCTCGCCGCTGCCCTGGAGATCGCGCTCGGTGCGGCCGAGGGTAGGCAGGATCAGGGCACGCGCGCCCGTGACCGCGTGTGAGCGGTTGAGCTTCGTCGACACGTGCACGGTCAGGCGGGCGCGGCGCATGGCCGCCTCGGTGACGTCCGTGTCGGGGGAGGCGGAGACGAAGTTGCCGCCCATGGCGAAGAAGACCTTCGCCTCGCCGTCGCGCAGGGCACGGATCGCCTGGACTACGTCGTAGCCGTGCTCGCGCGGCGGCGCGAAGCCGAACTCCCGCTCCAGGGCGTCCAGGAAGGCGGGCGCGGGACGCTCGAAGATGCCCATCGTGCGGTCGCCCTGGACGTTGCTGTGGCCGCGCACCGGGCACACGCCCGCACCCGGGCGGCCGATGTTGCCGCGCAGCAGAAGGAAGTTGACGATCTCGCGGATGGTCGGCACGGAGTGCTTGTGCTGGGTGAGGCCCATCGCCCAGCAGACGATGGTGCGCTTCGAGGCGAGCACCAGGCCGAGGGCCCGCTCGATCTCCTCGCGCGTGAGGCCCGTCGCCGCCAGCGTCTCGTCCCAGTCGGCGTCCTTGGCGGCGGCCGCGAACTCCTCGTAGCCGTGGGTGTGTTCGCGGACGAACTCCTCGTCGACCGCGCCGTCGGTCTCCAGGATCAGCTTGTTGAGGAGGCGGAAGAGGGCCTGGTCACCGCCGATGCGGATCTGCAGGAACAGATCGGTGAGCGCGGCGCCCTTGAGCATGCCCTGCGGGGTCTGCGGGTTCTTGAAGCGCTCCAGGCCCGCCTCGGGCAGCGGGTTGACGCTGACGATCTTCGCGCCGTTGGCCTTCGCCTTCTCCAGGGCGGTGAGCATGCGCGGGTGGTTCGTGCCGGGGTTCTGGCCGGCGACGATGATCAGGTCGGCCTTGTAGAGGTCCTCCAGCAGGACGCTTCCCTTGCCGATGCCGATGGTCTCCGTGAGCGCCGAGCCGGACGACTCGTGGCACATGTTGGAGCAGTCGGGGAGGTTGTTCGTGCCGAGCTGCCGGGCGAACAGCTGGTAGAGGAAGGCCGCTTCGTTGCTGGTGCGCCCCGAGGTGTAGAAGACCGCCTCGTCCGGGGAGCCGAGGGCGGTGATCTCCTCCGCGACGATGTCGAAGGCGCGCTCCCAGGTCACCGGCTCGTAGTGATCTCCCCCCTCGGGGAGATACATGGGGTGCGTGAGCCGGCCCTGCTGGCCGAGCCAGTAGCCGCTGCGGGTCGCGAGGTCGGCGACGGAGTGCGCGGCGAAGAACTCCGGGGTGACCCGGCGCAGGGTGGCCTCCTCGGCCACCGCCTTCGCGCCGTTCTCGCAGAACTCCGCCGTGTGGCGGTGCTCCGGCTCCGGCCAGGCGCAGCCCGGGCAGTCGAAGCCGTCCTTCTGATTGACGCGCAGCAGCGTCAGGGCGGTGCGCTTCACGCCCATCTGCCGCTGGGCCATGCGCAGGGTGTGCCCGATCGCGGGCAGTCCCGCCGCCGCGTGCTGCGGCTCGGCGACCTGCGGGGCGTCCTGGACCGGATCGCTCTTGGGTGGCTTCGTCGCCATCGCGCACTCTCCTTCACCTGCACCTGCGAACTACCTCTCCGATCCTCGCACGCGCAGGTGACACCGGCGGTGCCAGGGAGGCCGCGGGGCGTGCGGAGGTCCGGCTGTCAGTGGCACGTGGCAGGATCGGGGGCGTGGCAGAGACAGCATCGAAGAAGACCGAGAAGACCACCGACGGCGCGCGGCCCCGCCTCATGCTCATGGACGGGCACTCGCTGGCCTACCGCGCGTTCTTCGCGCTGCCCGCGGAGAACTTCACGACCGCGACGGGCCAGCCGACGAACGCGATCTACGGCTTCGCGTCGATGCTGGCCAACACCCTGCGCGACGAGGCGCCCACGCACTTCGCGGTGGCCTTCGACGTCTCCCGCAAGACCTGGCGCTCCGAGGAGTTCACGGAGTACAAGGCGAACCGCTCCAAGACGCCGGACGAGTTCAAGGGCCAGGTGGAGCTGATCGGCGAGCTCCTCGACGCCATGCACGCGTCGCGGTTCGCGGTCGAGGGCTTCGAGGCGGACGACATCATCGCCACCCTCGCCACCCAGGCCGAGGCCGAGGGCTTCGAGGTCCTGATCGTCACCGGCGACCGCGACTCCTTCCAGCTGGTCAGCGACCGCACGACGGTGCTGTACCCGACGAAGGGCGTCTCCGAGCTCACCCGGTTCACCCCGGAGAAGGTTTTCGAGAAGTACGGGCTGACGCCCGCCCAGTACCCCGACTTCGCGGCCCTGCGCGGCGACCCGTCCGACAACCTGCCGGGCATCCCCGGTGTCGGCGAGAAGACCGCCGCGAAGTGGATCAACCAGTTCGGTTCCTTCGCCGAGCTGGTCGAGCGCGTCGAGGAGGTCAAGGGCAAGGCCGGGCAGAACCTGCGCGACCACCTGGAGTCCGTGAAGCTCAACCGCCGCCTGACCGAGCTGGAGCGTGGCGTCGAGCTGCCCAAGGCCGTCACCGACCTCGCGCGCGAGCCGTACGACCGCAAGGCCGTCTCGTTGGTCCTGGACACCCTGGAGATCAGGAACCCCTCGCTGCGCGAGCGGCTCTTCGGCGTGGACCCCGGGGCCGAGGAGGCCGAGGCCACACCGATCGCGACCGAGGGCGTGGAGCTGGACGGCACCGTGCTCGGCACGGGCGAGCTGGCTCCCTGGCTGACCGAGCACGGTGGCGACACCCTCGGCGTCGCCACGGTCGACACCTGGGCGCTCGGCACCGGCTCCGTCGCCGAGGTCGCGCTCGCCGCGGCCGGGGGAGCGGCCGGCTGGTTCGACCCCTCGCAGCTGGACGAGGCCGACGAGAAGGCGTTCGCCGCCTGGCTCGCCGACGCCGGCCGGCCGAAGGTCTTCCACAACGCCAAGGCCGCGATGCGGGTCTTCGCCGAGCACGGCTGGAGCATCGCCGGCGTCCGCATGGACACCGCGCTCGCCGCCTACCTGGTCAAGCCCGGCCGTCGCTCCTTCGACCTGGACGCGCTCTCCCTGGAGTACCTGCACCGCGAACTGGCCCCCGCCGCCGCGGCCGACGGCCAGCTCGCCTTCGGCACGGACGACGGCGCCGAGGCCGAGGCCCTGATGGTGCAGGCCCGCGCCGTCCTCGACCTGGGCGAGGCTTTCGAGAGCCGCCTGGAGGAGGTCGGCGCCGCGGACCTCCTGCGGGACATGGAGCTGCCGACGTCCGCCCTGCTGGCCCGGATGGAGCGGCACGGCATCGCGGCCGACCGGGCCCACCTGGAGGCCATGGAGCAGATGTTCGCGGGCGCCGTCCAGCAGGCGGTGAAGGAGGCGCACGCGGCCGCCGGGCACGAGTTCAACCTCGGCTCGCCCAAGCAGCTCCAGGAAGTCCTCTTCGGCGAACTGGCCCTGCCGAAGACGAAGAAGACGAAGACCGGCTACACCACGGATGCCGACGCCCTGGCCTGGCTCGCCACCCAGACGGACAACGAGCTGCCGGTGATCATGCTCCGCCACCGCGAGCAGGCGAAGCTGCGGGTCACGGTCGAGGGCCTGATCAAGACGATCGCCGCGGACGGCCGCATCCACACCACCTTCAACCAGACGGTCGCCGCGACCGGCCGCCTGTCCTCCACGGACCCGAACCTGCAGAACATCCCCGTCCGCACCGACGAGGGCCGGGCGATCCGCCGCGGCTTCGTCGTCGGCGAGGGCTTCGAGTCCCTGATGACGGCCGACTACAGCCAGATCGAGCTGCGCGTGATGGCCCACCTCTCCGAGGACGCGGGCCTGATCGAGGCGTTCACCTCCGGCGAGGACCTGCACACCACTGCGGCCTCCCAGGTGTTCGCCGTCGAGCCCGCCGGGGTGGACGCGGAGATGCGCCGCAAGATCAAGGCCATGTCGTACGGCCTGGCGTACGGCCTGTCGGCCTTCGGCCTCTCCCAGCAGCTGAACATCGAGGCGGCGGAGGCGCGCGGCCTGATGGACGCGTACTTCGAGCGCTTCGGCGGCGTCCGGGACTACCTGCGCCGGGCCGTCGACGAGGCGCGGGCGACGGGCTACACGGCGACGCTGTTCGGGCGCCGCCGCTACCTCCCCGACCTCAACAGCGACAACCGCCAGCGCCGCGAGGCGGCCGAGCGCATGGCCCTCAACGCGCCCATCCAGGGCACCGCCGCGGACATCGTCAAGATCGCCATGCTCAAGGTCGACGGCGCGCTCCAGGAAGCGGGCCTCACCTCCCGCATGCTCCTCCAGGTCCACGACGAAGTCGTCCTGGAGATCGCCCCCGGCGAGCGCGCGGCGGCGGAGGAGATCGTCCGCCGCGAAATGGCCGACGCCGTCCGCCTGCGGGTCCCGCTGGGCGTCTCGGTTGGCGCGGGCCCGGACTGGGAGTCCGCGGCGCACTAGCCGGCCAGTGGTCGCTCGCCGTCGCGCCGGGACGCAGAAGAACTCCCCGCCGCGACGGCGAGCAGCCACAACGACGTGTCCCGGCGGTGCCGTACCCGCGCACTGCCGCCGCATATGTCCCCACCCGCACGAGGGGTGGCTGCTCGCCGTCGTGCCGGGGTTCGCGAGCTCTCCCCGCCGTGACGGCGAGCAACCGCACCGGCGCGTTCCGGCGGCGCCGTACCCGCGGACTGCTGCCGCAAATGTCACGTACCACCCGTGGCCGCTCGCCGTCGCGCCGGTCACGGAGTCGCCGCATATGCCCCCCGCACCACCCCGGCCGAAGCCCCGCAGGGCCCGTCACTCACGTGGCCCCCGCAAAGGCGCCGCCCGCTCGCCGCCCGTTCAGGATGCGGGCATGGGTATACGCATGCTCAACCGCCGGACGGCGAGAGCGCAGGCGAGTGCCGAGGTGGCGCCCGCCGTGCCCCCCGCGCCGGTGCCGGCCTTCGCAGCCCGCGCAAGCACCGCCCGCATCCCCACCGACCTCAGGGTCGTCCTGCGCCGCACGGCGGCGGACCTCCGGCGCCGGCTGCGCCGGATCGCCACGGGCGGCGCGGAGCCGCCCACCTGGCGGCTGTGGGCCGGGCTGGGCCGCAGCTACGTGACCGACCTCGTCGGCCGCGTGCGCCGCAGCCGCTCCGCGCGCCGCGTCACGGTGTTCGTGGTGACCGCCCGTACCCTCAGCGACCGGCCGGACGGCCGCCCCCGGCGCTGACCTGCTCCGGTTCCGCGGCCGACGGCACCGGGCGCCACAGCCTGATCCCGGCCCCGTGAAGCAGCAGCCCCAGCACCAGCCCCGCGCCCGCCCCGAAGCAGACGGCCGGGACGAGCTCCCACGGCTTTGCCGTCGACCCCCAGTACGCCCACCACCGGGTCGCGCGCTGCATTGCGCCCACCACGGCGCACCCGCCGATCACGGCACCGGTCCACCAGCGGTCCCGTACCGACAGCAAGGGGACACCCGGCGCCCCCGCGCGCACCTGCTCCGCGGCCACCGGGTCCGCGCCGACCGGCCCCGGTCCCGCCGTACCCGGCCCCACCGGCACCCGTCGCGCCGCTCGCACCACCCACACGGCGATCACGACCGCGGCCACGGCCGAGCCGACGTACTGGAGGTACCAGTACAGAGGGAAGTCCCCGAACTCCCGGCCCAGTACGGGAAACAGCCGCATGCCCCACCGGTCCGGATGCGTGAACGCGTCCCACACCACATGCGTGAGCGCGCCGAGCGCGGCGGACACGTACCACCAGGCGGCCGCCGACGGACGAACATGCGCGCGGGGCGCCCCGCACCGCAGCAGGGCGGCCGGCCGCGGCTGCCAGGACCGCGGCAGCAGCGCCACCAGCGGCTCGCGCACCAGCAGCCACAGCCACACCAACACCCAGGCCACCAGCACGTCGACCGTGAAGACACCGGGAAAGGAGTGGGTGACGTCCCCGAACTCCATCGCCCCGGACACCGCGCTCGCCGCGTAGTAGGTCATGTCGGGCGCGAAGGAACCGGCCACGAGGACGGCCGGGACCAGCCGGCCCCGGCCGCTGCCGTCGGCGCGCAGGGCGGGCAGTACGGCGGCCGCATGGCTCAGGGTGAACGGCAACTGGGCTCCTCACGCCGGACGTTGCCCGGGCGGCCGGCCCGGGTGATCGCTTCGCTCCAGTATGCGTGCGTTGCCCGCGCACCAACCGGACATGGCCAACTGGTGAAAACCGGGCACGAACGGCTCCCGGTGCAAAGGAAGTTGTCGTAGGGTCGCCTGGGTCGCCGTGCCAGGCGCGCGGTCGAACAGGAGAACCAAAAGAAAAGGACAGGACTCGGCAGCCCGCGAGCGCAACCCGATCGCCCGGTCGCTCGTCACAACTGGGGCGAGCGGACACGCTCGGCAGACGAAGACGGACGCTCGCGCGTCCATGGGAGGGGTTCACTCTATGGCGGCGCAATTCGGCAGGAGGCTGTGCAAGGGGGCGGCGACGACCGCCGTCGCGGCGGCCGCGGTCGCGGCCCTGTCCGCATCCCAGGCTCCGGGGGTCACTGCCGACGACCACAGCAGACGGACCGCCTCCGACGCGCAGCCCTCTCCCGAAGCGACCGCCACCGCCACGGGCGAAGGCGGCGCGACCGGCAACTCGCCGTACTACACGGACCTGCCGCCGCTCAACAGCCCGAACCCGAGCCCGTCGCCGTCCGCGAGCGCCACGCCCGTCACCCCGGGCGCCTCCGAGTCCGGCATTCCCGCGACCGTGCTCGCCGCCTACAAGAAGGCCGCGGCCGAGCTGGGCTCCGCCAAGCCGGGCTGCAACCTGCCCTGGCAGCTGCTCGCCGCGATCGGCAAGGTCGAGTCCGGCCAGGCCCGCGGCGGCCGGGTCGACGCGGAGGGCACCACGCTCTCCCCGATCCTCGGCCCGCAGCTCGACGGCAACGGCTTCGCGCTGATCAAGGACACCGACGGCGGCAAGTACGACGGCAACAGCTCCTACGACCAGGCCGTCGGGCCCATGCAGTTCATCCCGTCCACCTGGGCGTGGGCGGGCCGCGACGGCAACGGCGACGGGGTCAAGGACCCCAACAACGTCTACGACGCCGCCCTCGCCGCCGGTCACTACCTGTGCCGCAACAACTGGAACCTGGCCGAGCAGGCCGGCCTCAACAGCGCGATCCTCAGCTACAACAACTCGCAGGACTACCTGAACCTCGTCCTGTCGTGGCTGCAGTTCTACCGCAACGGCACCCACGAGATCCCGGACGGCACCGGCACGATCCCCTCGCACCGCAGCGACGGCAAGAAGAAGACCGGGTCCAAGCCGTCGCACCCGCCCCACGGGAAGCCCCCGAAGACCCCGCCGGGCCACGGCTCGCCGAGCCCCGGCACGCCGCCGTCGGGCACGCCGGGCACGCCCGGGGGCACGCCCAGCACACCGGGCAGCCCGTCGCCGACGCCGACCGACACCGTCGACCACCTTCAGAACTCGGGCACCGGCACGCTCACCGCGATGGCCGGCGACGCGTTCACGCAGAAGGTCGGCACCAAGGCCGTCACCAAGGCCGGCAAGGCCGTCGCCAAGGTCCGTGTCCGCTTCACCGTCACCGGCGCCACCGACGCCACCTTCACCGGCGGCGAGAAGGTCGCCGTGGTCGTCACCAACGCCACCGGCGTGGCCGTCGCCCCCGCCCTCCAGGCGGGCGAGAAGACCGGCGACTTCACCGTCCGCGCCACGGTCGTGGGCCGTTCGGTCGCAGGCCTGGACTACAAGGCCACCGTCACCGAGCGCGCCGCCGACACCGTCGTCCGTACCAGCGACACCGCGCTGACCTGCACCCCGGGCGGCGAGTTCGCCGACCAGGTCGAGGTGAAGGCCACGTACAAGGGCGCCGTCGCGGACAAGGTGGCGGCCACCGCCACCCTCATCAAGTCCAAGCTCGACGCGACCGCGAACGACAAGGGCCCCTACTTCAAGGACGCGGACGGCAAGACCGTCCGCACCCTGACGGGCCTGACGACGGACGCGAAGGGCCTGCTGAAGCTGCCGAAGCTGTACTCCGACGACACCACCGGCACCTTCATCCTCCGCATCACCACCGCCGGCGGCGCGAACCTCGACGTCGAGCTGACCGTGGCCCAGGCCGCCGACTCCTCGGCGAGCCCGTCGCCCAGCACCACGGCGAGCCCCTCCGCGTAACCACCGCACGACGAGGGCGCCCCTCCGCTTCGGCGGACGGGGCGCCCTCGTCTGTGTGCAACGTGTTCTCATCTCGGCCGCCCGTTGCTACGGTGCCGGACCTGACGAGGTATCAGTTCCGCCCCGCCCCACCCCCGTTCCAGTCCGTCGGGAGGCAGGAATGCGCGCCCTGATCGCCGCCGCGACCGGTCTCGCCGTCGCCCTCGCGCTGATCCTCACGATCACCGCGATGGGGTCGCCGACGGGAAAGACGTCCCCGAAACCGCTGCTGACGACGGTGCCGTCGCACCCGTAGCCCGCACGTCAGCCGTCCGCCCGGGAGGCCGAGATGCGCCGCAAGGCCAGTCTGGTCCTGCTCGCCTTCGCCGTGTTCTTCGCGGCCCTGTCCCCGCTGCTGCGCTGGTACGCCTTCCCGCGCCTCGCCAAGATCCCGGCCGACCAGTACCAGGACATGGTGCTGGAGGCGAAGGGCGCGACCCTCCTCGACTACGGGACCATGAAGGCGCGCAAGGTCTCCAAGGTCACCATCGTGCAGACCCTCAAGGGCAACGTGGAGGCCGGGAAGAAGATCGAGAAGACGGCCGGCCGGGACGTCGTCGTCTGGGACGGCCTCTCCTACGTCCAGGGCCCCGACGGCAAGATGGTCTCCGAGATCCCCGAGCGCTACATCTTCGACGCCCACAGCCAGGACCCGGTGCACGCCACCGGCGAGATGGTCGACAACGACCCGGTGAAGCGGGACGGCATCGAGTTCAAGTGGCCCTTCCTGACGCAGAAGCGGGACTACGAGTACTTCGACGCCCAGACCCGCACCACGAACCCCATCCACTACAAGGGCACGCAGAACTTCCGCGGCCTGACGGTCTACTACTTCGAGCAGACCGTCCCCTGGACCAAGGTCCCCTTCCCCAAGGTCATGCCGGTCAAGGGCATCACGCCCGAATCGGTCGCCAAGACCGGTACCACCCGCTGGTACACCACGGTCCGCAGGTTCTGGGTCGAGCCCACCACCGGAGCGCCCGTCTACGGCGAGGAGATCCACAAGGAGGAGCTGCGCGGCGGCACCCTGCTCGGCGGCCGCGACAAGGTGACCGCCTTCGCCGGCCACGTGAAGATGCGCGAGGACTACATCGAGCACACCGTCGCCCTGGTCAAGTCCAACCGCACCCTCGTCCTGCTGCTGGCGTCGTACCTGCCCTGGGGCTTCCTGGTCCTCGGCACGCTGCTGCTCGCCCTGTCGCTGTGGCTGGAGGCCCGCAGCCGCCGCCCGGCCGACCCGGAACCGGCCGAGACCTCGGCACCGGAACCGGTGAGCGCCTGAACCGTCGGCGCCTGAACCGTCGGTGCCTGGACCGTCAGCGTCTGAGCCGTGCGTTGGTGTGCCGCGTCGGCTCGGCGGTGGCGGGGTCCTCCGGCCACGGATGCTTCGGATACCGGCCCCGCAGCTCCGCCCGTACGCCCTTGTAGCCGTCCTTCCAGAAGGACGCGAGGTCGGCGGTGACGGCGGCCGGGCGGCCGGCGGGGGAGAGCAGGTGCACGAGCAGCGGCACGCCCGCGACGGCGGGTGACGCGTGCAGCCCGAACATCTCCTGCAACTTCACGGCGAGCACCGGCTGTTCGGGGTTGCCGTAGTCGACCCGGATCCTGGACCCGCTCGGCACGGTGATCCGCTCCGGAGCCAGCTCGTCCAGCCGCGCCGCCTCCCCGGAGGCCCACGGCAGCAGCCTGCCGAGCGCCTGCCCGGCGTCGATCCGCGCGAGGTCGCCGCGCCGCCGGGCCCGGCTCAGCTCGGGCTCCAGCCACTCGTCCACGCGCGCGTGGAGCGCGTCGTCGGACACGTCGGGCCAGGGCTCGCCGACGTGCAGCCGCAGAAAGGCGAGCCGCTGCCGCAGTACGGCCGCGTCGGGCGTCCACCGCAGCAGACCGAAACCCTCCTGCCGCAGCCCGTCCAGCAGCGCATCACGTACGAGCACGGGGTCGGCGTCGGTCAGGGGCCGCACCGCCAGCTCGATCGCGCCCAGGCGCTCCACCCGCCGGGCCACGACGTCTCCGTCGGCCCAGTGCACTTCCTGTCCCTCGGAGTACAGCGAGGCCGCCGCCGAGCGGGCCGTCTCCTCGTCCACCACGGCGGCGAGCTGCACGCGCGCGTGCCCCTTGCCGACCGGACGGTCCGCCACGGCCACGGCGATCCACGGAGCGCCGCGCAGGTGACTGCCGTCGCGCAGCTCGGCGCGCGTCCCGGAGGCCATGAGACAGGAACTCCCGTCGGCCTTGGCCACGCGCTCCGGGAAGGCAAGAGCGGCGACGAGGCCCGCGGTGCGGTCGTCCGCCGCCGCCGCGCGCTCGCCGTCCGAGGCCAGCCTGCGTACCTCCGCCCGCCACCGCGCGGCATAGGCGTCACCTCCGCGCCGCGCCGTGCGCAACGCGGCCGCCAGGTCGTCCCCGTACTCCCGCGGCGCCTCCTCGGACAGCAGCGCGACCACCTCGGCACCCCGGCCGGACGTGTCCAGCAACGCCCGCCCCAGCCGCGGATGCAGGCCCAGCCGGGCCAGCCGCACTCCCCGCTGCGTGGCGTGCCCGGCGGAGTCCACCGCGCCGATGGCCGTCAGCACGTCCCGCGCCGCCGCCATCGCGCCGCCCGGCGGCGGATCCAGCAGCGCCAGCCCGGACGCGCCGGGATCGCCCCAGCAGGCGGCCTGGAGGGCGAACGCCGTCAGGTCGGCCACCTTGATCTCCGGCGACGGGAACCGCGGCAGCCGGGTGTCCTCGGCCTCCGCCCAGCACCGGTACACCGCTCCCGGCGCCTCACGCCCGGCCCGTCCCGCCCGCTGCCGCCCGGCGGCCTGCGAGGCCCGCACCGTGGTCAGCGCGCTCAGCCCGCGCGCGTGGTCGACGCGGGGCTCCCGCGCGAGGCCCGAGTCGACGACCACCCGTACACCCGGGACCGTCAGCGACGACTCGGCCACCGACGTGGTGAGGACGACCCGCCGCCGTACCCCGGGTGCCAGCACCGCGTCCTGCACGGCGGCCGGCGCCCGCCCGTGCACCTGGAGCACGTCCACGTCGCCGAGGTCCCCCAACTGCCCGGCCACGCGCGCGATCTCGCCCACGCCCGGCAGGAAGCACAGCACGTCCCCGTCCCGCTCGGCCAGCGCCCGCCGCACCGTCGACGCCACGTGCGCGAGGAGCGCCGGATCCACCCGCATCCCGTGCGGCGGCCGCACGGGCCGCACCGGCGGCGCCCACACGACCTCGACCGGATGCGAGACACCCTCCGCCTCGACGACCGGCGCCCCGCCCAGCAGCCGCGCCCACCCCTCGGCGTCCGTCGTCGCCGACGCGGCCACCAGCCGCAGTTCCGGCCGCAGCGTCTCGCGTACGTCCCACAGGAAGGCCGCCGCGGTGTCGGCGTCCAGATGCCGCTCGTGGCACTCGTCGAGCACCACCACGTCCACGCCCGTCAGCTCCTGGTCGCGCTGGAGCCGCTGGAGCAGCACGCCGGTCGTGACGACCTCCACGCGCGTGTGCCGCCCGACGACCCGCTCGCCGCGCACGGTGTACCCGATGCTCGCGCCGGCCTTCTCGCCCAGCAGCCACGCCATCCGCCGCGCCGCCGCCCGCGCCGCGATCCGCCGCGGCTCCGCCACGACCACCCGCCGCGCGGGCCCCTCGCCCAGCAGCCCCGCGAGCTCCAGCGGCACCAGCGTCGTCTTGCCGGTGCCGGGCGGTGCGACCAGGACGGCCGTGCCGTGCCCCTCCAGGGCCTCGTCCAGAGCGGGCAGGGCACCACGTACGGGCAGCGCGTCCAGGGCGTCGTAGCGGATCACATGCTCAGTCTCTCCCCCAGCCTCCGGCGGGGGGTTCCCCCATCTAGCTTCGCTCGCACACGAAGACGGCCGTCCCCGGGATCAGGTTTCCGCGCAGGGGCGACCAGCCGCCCCACTCGGAGGTGTTCCAGGCCGGCCACTCCGGCTCGACCAGGTCCACCAGCCTGAGGCCCGCCGCGACGACGTCGCGGACCCGGTCGCCGATCGTCCGGTGGTGCTCGACGTAGACCGCGCGTCCTTCGTCGTCCTGCTCGACGTACGGCGTGCGGTCGAAGTACGAGGCCGAGACGCTCAGCCCCTCCGGTCCGGGCTCGTCCGGGAAGGCCCAGCGGATCGGATGGGTCACCGAGAAGACCAGGCGGCCACCCGGACGGAGCACCCGGTGCACCTCCTTCAGGACCAGCACCGGATCGGCGACGAACGGCAGCGCCCCGTACGCCGAGCACACCAGGTCGAAGGAGCCGTCCGCGAAGGGCAGCGCGCCCGCGTCGGCGCACACCAGGGGGAACGGGGCGCCGATACGCAGCGCGTGCTGGAGCTGGCGGTGCGAGATGTCCAGGGCGACCGGGCGGGCACCCTGGCCGGCCAGCCAGCGCGCGCACTGGGCGGCGCCGGCGCCGATCTCCAGGACGTCCTTGCCCTTCAGCTCCTCCGGCGGGCCGAGCAGCTCAGCCTCCACCTCGTCGAGGCCCTCGGGTCCCCACACGAAGCGGTCGTCGCCGAGGAACGTGCCGTGCTCGACCTGGTACTCGTCCGCGTTCCTGTCCCACCAGCCCCGGTTGGCCCGGGAGCTTTCCGCGACGCCGGCCGTGCGGCGGGTCGCTTCGGGTTCGGTCGCTTCGGGTTCGAAGGCTTCGGCCTCTTGGATGATCGGCTCCCTCGTCGTACTCTTCCGTCACCTTCGCGGTGGTGCCGGCCCCTTCGGCGGTGTCACGGAAGGGGTCTGCCGGACCCCGCGTGGCCTCCGGAGACAGTTCTTGTGCCGGGTATGGGGCGATCCGCCCCGGGTGTGCGCGTTCGTGCGTTGACCCTGTCCGGCTGCCCCCGTATGCTACAAGTTGCGCTGCGGGCCTGCGCTCCTCAGACGTAGCAGGCTGCGCTCGCATCTGTTGTATGTCCCCTCGGTTTTCGAGGCGCCGCCACCAGAATCTGGTGGGGCGCTTCCTTGGCTGTCCGGCTTCTTCAGAGCGAAACGGGCTCCCGGCGTAAGCAGTACCTACGACTCAATGTCCGTACCGGAGCCCTTTCCCACATGACGAGCAGCACCGAGACCACCGCCACCACCCCGCAGGTTGCGGTCAACGACATCGGTAACGAGGAAGCATTCCTCGCCGCGATCGACGAGACGATCAAGTACTTCAACGACGGCGACATCGTCGACGGCGTCATCGTGAAGGTCGACCGGGACGAGGTCCTGCTCGACATCGGTTACAAGACCGAAGGTGTCATCCCGAGCCGAGAGCTCTCGATCAAGCACGACGTCGACCCGAACGAGGTCGTCGCCGTCGGTGACGAGATCGAGGCCCTTGTCCTTCAGAAGGAGGACAAGGAAGGCCGCCTGATCCTCTCGAAGAAGCGCGCCCAGTACGAGCGTGCCTGGGGCACCATCGAGAAGATCAAGGAAGAGGACGGCATCGTCACCGGTACCGTCATCGAGGTCGTCAAGGGTGGTCTCATCCTCGACATCGGCCTCCGTGGCTTCCTCCCGGCCTCCCTGGTCGAGATGCGCCGCGTCCGCGACCTCCAGCCCTACGTGGGCAAGGAGCTCGAGGCCAAGATCATCGAGCTGGACAAGAACCGCAACAACGTGGTCCTGTCCCGCCGTGCCTGGCTGGAGCAGACCCAGTCCGAGGTCCGCCAGACGTTCCTCACGACCCTCCAGAAGGGTCAGGTCCGCTCCGGTGTGGTCTCCTCGATCGTCAACTTCGGTGCCTTCGTGGACCTGGGTGGCGTCGACGGTCTGGTCCACGTCTCCGAGCTGTCCTGGAAGCACATCGACCACCCCTCCGAGGTCGTCGAGGTCGGCCAGGAGGTCACGGTCGAGGTCCTCGACGTCGACATGGACCGCGAGCGCGTCTCCCTGTCGCTGAAGGCGACCCAGGAAGACCCGTGGCAGCAGTTCGCCCGCACCCACCAGATCGGCCAGGTCGTGCCCGGCAAGGTCACGAAGCTGGTTCCGTTCGGTGCGTTCGTCCGCGTGGACGAGGGCATCGAGGGTCTGGTCCACATCTCCGAGCTGGCCGAGCGCCACGTGGAGATCCCGGAGCAGGTCGTCCAGGTCAACGACGAGATCTTCGTCAAGGTCATCGACATCGACCTCGAGCGCCGTCGCATCAGCCTCTCGCTGAAGCAGGCCAACGAGTCCTTCGGTGCCGACCCGGCCTCGGTCGAGTTCGACCCGACCCTGTACGGCATGGCCGCGTCCTACGACGACCAGGGCAACTACATCTACCCCGAGGGCTTCGACCCCGAGACCAACGACTGGCTCGAGGGGTACGAGAAGCAGCGCGAGGAGTGGGAGCGCCAGTACGCCGAGGCGCAGACCCGCTTCGAGCAGCACCAGCAGCAGGTCATCAAGAGCCGCGAGGCCGACGCCGCTGCCGCTGCCGAGGGTGGCGACACCGCGGGTGCGGCTCCGGCCCCGTCCGGTGGCGGTTCATACTCCTCCGAGGGCCCGGACAACTCCGGCGCGCTGGCCTCGGACGAGGCGCTTGCCGCGCTGCGGGAGAAGCTCGCCGGCGGTCAGAGCTGAACGCTCGCCGCTGAGGCTTAGCCGATAGCTGAGGGGCCGTACCTTCCGGGGTACGGCCCCTCGGTGCTGCCCCGGTTCTCGTTCGGCCGCGGGCCGGATGTGGCTGGTCGCGCAGTTCCCCGCGCCCCTCAAGCAAGGGCGCTGCGGTGCCCCCCGCCATGAAGGGGCCGTATCTTTCGGGGTATGGCCCCTCGGTGCTGCCCCGGTCGTCGTTCGGGCGCGGGTCGGATGTGGCTGGTCGCGCAGTTCCCCGCGCCCCTCAAGCAAGGGCGCTGCGGTGCCCCCCGCCATGAAGGGGCCGTATCTTTCGGGGTGCGGCCCCTCGGTGCTGCCCGGGTTCTGGTCGCGCGGTTCCCCGCGCCGCTCGACGCAGGACGTTTATGTGCCGCCACGCCATGAAAAGGCCCTGAGAGATGGCTGATCAGGGGTGTGGATGGGAATGAGCCTGCTCCAGGTCGTGTTGAGACGTACGGACACGAGGAGGAGCGGTCACAGTGCTTGATCCGCAGGGTTTGTACGCATGGGAGCCGAAGGGCCTGGCTGTTGTCGACATGGCGCTCGCCCAGGAGTCGGCCGGCCTTGTCATGCTCTACCACTTCGACGGATACATCGACGCGGGCGAGACCGGCGACCAGATCGTCGACCGGGTCCTCGACTCGCTGCCCCACCAGGTCGTCGCCCGCTTCGACCACGACCGGCTCGTGGACTACCGTGCCCGCCGGCCGCTGCTGACGTTCCAGCACGACCGGTGGACCGACTACGAGGATCCCACCATCGACGTCCGGCTCGTCCAGGACGCCACCGGAGCGCCCTTCCTGCTGCTGTCCGGGCCCGAGCCGGACGTGGAGTGGGAGCGGTTCGCAGCCGCCGTCCAGCAGATCGTGGAGCGGCTCGGCGTCCGTCTGTCCGTGAACTTCCACGGCATCCCGATGGGCGTCCCGCACACCCGCCCCGTGGGCCTGACCCCGCACGGCAACCGCACCGACCTGGTCCCGGGCCACACCAGCCCCTTCGACGAGGCGCAGGTTCCCGGCAGCGCCGAGTCGCTGGTGGAGTACCGCCTGATGGAGGCCGGGCACGACGTCCTCGGTGTCGCCGCGCACGTGCCGCACTACATCGCGCGGTCCACGTACCCGGACGCGGCCCTGACCGTCCTGGAGGCCATCACGGCGGGCACCGGGCTGGTGCTCCCCGCCATCGCGCACTCCCTGCGCACGGACGCGCACCGCACCCAGACGGAGATCGACCGGCAGATCCAGGAGGGCGACGAGGAGCTGACCGCGCTCGTCTCGGGTCTGGAGAACCAGTACGACGCCGTCGCGGGCGCCGAGAGCCGGGGCAACATGCTCGCCGAGCCCGTGGACATCCCGTCGGCGGACGAGATCGGCCTTGAGTTCGAGCGCTTCCTGGCGGAACGCGAGGGAGACAACTGACCTCCGGCGGTCCTGCCGCCGGAGACAGGCCCTAGGCTTCCGCTCATGCTGAAGGTGGGCCTGACCGGCGGAATCGGCGCCGGCAAGAGCGAAGTGTCGCGGCTGCTCGTCGAGTGCGGTGCCGTGCTGATCGACGCCGACCGCATCGCGCGGGAGGTGGTCGAGCCCGGGACGCCCGGGCTGGCCGCGGTCGTGGACGCCTTCGGGGCGGAGATCCTCGCCGCCGACGGCGGCCTGGACCGGCCGAAGCTCGGCTCGATCGTGTTCGCCGACCCGGAGAAGCTGGCCGTCCTGAACTCGATCGTGCACCCCCTGGTGGGCGAGCGCTCCCGTGAGCTGGAGACGGCGGCCGCCGAGGACGCGGTCGTCGTGCACGACGTACCGCTCCTCACGGAGAACGGCCTGGCTCCGCTGTACGACGTCGTGATCGTCGTCGACGCCCGCCCCGAGACCCAGCTCGACCGCCTCGTACGGCTGCGCGGCATGACCGAGGAGGACGCACGCGCGCGGATGGCCGCCCAGGCGACGCGCGAGAAGCGCCGGGAGATCGCGGACGTCGTCATCGACAACGACGTGCCGCTGGAAGAGCTCCGGGGCAGGGTGAAGGAGGTCTGGGCGGAGCTGTTGCGCCGGGCGCGGGCGTAGCCGGTGGCGTCACGGCGGCCACAGGAATAGCGGCCCTGGCAGGGGCGTTGAAACCCCTCAGTGAGGGAAGGACTGTGCCGTGCCCGACATCAGCGGTTCGACCGGACGTACACCGGAGACGCATGTCATCGACTTCCGTGCCGCCGAGCAGCTGCTCAACGCACGGGACCCGCGGGGCGCGGTGAAGTTGCTCGACGGAGTCATCGCCGCACACCCGGAGAACACCGCCGCCCGGCTGCTGCGTGCGCGTGCCTTCTTCGCAGCCGCGCAACTGCGGCCCGCCGAGCTGGAGTTCACGATCGTGCTGGAGCGCGAGCCGGACAACGCCTTCGCGCACTTCGCACTCGCCCGGACCTTCGAGCGCCGGGGCGAACCCGACCAGGCCAAGCGCCACTACAGGCTGGCGGCCGCGCTGGACCCCAACCCCCAGTACCTGAAGGCGGCGCGTTTCGAGTCGTGAGGCCGGCGCGCGCTAGCGGCGCCGGCCGTCCGGCGGCCGGTACGGCGGGATGTCCCGGCCCGGCTGGTAGTGCGGGCCCTGGCGGATGTGCCTGAGGATGACCGCCATGTCGGCGGTGATCACCAGCCACAGCACACCGCAGGCCGCGGCCCACCCGGGGCGCCCCACCAGCGCGAAGGCCACCGTGCCGAAGACCGCCCACAGGAGTCCCCACACGCTCAGCCAGAACCGCGCCCGCAGTGCACTGCGCGCGGTCGTCGGCTCACTGCCCGTACGCATCGGCTCATCACTCCTCTTCGGAACGTACTCTTCGAGACGGACGTTCACCAAGGGCAACGGGACCAGGGGGTCGCTGCGTGCTGCCGGATGCCGATGAGCTCGCCGAGGTGCTGCTGGACCTCGCCGTACCGCACGAGGACATCAACGCGCTCGTCCGGATGGGCCGGCGCGTGACCGACGACCCGGAACTGCTGCGGTTCCTCGAGGCGTCGGTGGACGAGCTCGTCCGCGGCATGGGGGAGGTCGGCGGCGCGGTGGACCTGCCCCAGCTCGACTGGGCGTCGGGACCCCTCCAGCGCTGCTTCCCCGTGTACGTGTTCGTCGCCGCGCTGCCGTTCACGCGCGCGTACCACCGCGCCCGGGGCGTCCCGGACGACGTCTCCCGGCGCACCCTCGCCGACCTGGGGCGGAACATGGCCGTGCACCGCCGGCGGTACGGCCGGGCGGGAGTACAGGCGCCGTGGTGGCTCACCCGCCACTTCCGGGGCGAGCTGTACCAGCTGGGGCGGCTGCAGTTCGAGCGGACGCGGCCCGGTCAGCGCACCTCGCGGACGCTCAGGGCGGCCGGCCTGGACCTGCCGGAGGGGGCGCTCTGCCTCAACCTCCACATCCCGGACCACCTCGGCCCGCTGTCACCGGCGGCCTGCGAGCGCTCGCTGGCGCTGGCGGCGGAGTTCTTCGCGCGGCACCATCCCGAGGAGAAGTTCCGGGCCGCCCTGTGCCACTCCTGGCTGCTGGACACGCAGTTGAAGGAGTATCTGCCCGCCGGCTCCAACATCGTGCGGTTCCAGGACCGCTTCCAGGTCGCCCGCGAGGACCGGGAGCAGGCCGACACGGAACCGGTCCAGTTCGTCTTCGGAGACCCGGAGCTGCCCATCGCGACCCTGCCGCGGCGCACGGCGGTGGAGCGGGCGGTCGGGGACCATCTGCGGGCGGGCGGGCACTGGTACATCGGGCACGGATGGTTCCCGCTCTAGGACGGCGTCGACGCCGGTTCCCGCTCCGGGGCGCCGCTTCCCGCTCCAGGACGCCGCACGAAATGCCGCCCCGCGGCGATGAGTTCCGCGGCGACGCCCGGTCTATCCCTGTGACAGCGACACGCACCGCATCCACCGCTTCCACAGGAGAACCCCATGTCCGAGACCACCGCTCGCGTCGCCTCCGCATCCGCCCCCGTCATCGCCGAGTCCGCGACCGCCCGCGGCCGCCGCGCCAGGATCGCCCTGCGCACCGTGCAGGTGCTGATCGCGCTCTTCTACGGCGTCGCGAGCGCCCTGCCCAAGCTGATCGGCAACCAGTACGCCGTAGACGCCTTCGACAAGATCGGCTGGGGCAGCGCGGGCATGTACACCATCGGCGCGCTCGAACTGGCCGGTGGCGTCGCCCTGTTGATCCCGGTGCTGCAGTCGGTCGCCGCGATCGCGCTCAGTGCGCTCATGGTGGGCGCGTTCGTCGTGCAGATGACGGTCTTCGGCGGCGAGAACGCGGCGACCCCGCTGATCCTGATCGTGCCGCTCGCGCTGATCGCCTGGGCCCGCCGGGGCTCCAACGCCGATCTGCTGCGGCTGGTGCGACGACGGTCGTGAGACACACCCACGACGCTTCGACGACGGTGGCGTCCGGCGGGACCGACAGGTCCGGGCCGGACGCCACCGCCGTATGTCACCGTTCGCCGGGGCCCTTCGGGGCGCCGCTGCCGCCCATCAGACCCCGCAGGCGTTCCAGCTCGCGGCGGTCGCGCTTGGTCGGGCGGCCCGCGCCGCGGTCGCGGACGCCCGCCGGGGCGAAGGACTCGCGGGGCGGCGGGGGAGGAGAGTTGTCGACGTAGCAGGCGACCGCCACGGGGGCGCCGACGCGCTTGCGGATCAGGCGCTTGACGATCACCACCCGCTCCCGGCCCTCGTGCCTGAGGCGCACCTCGTCGCCGATGCGGACGATGTGGGAGGGCTTCACGTTCTGCCCGTTCACCCGCACATGACCGCCCTTGCAGGCCGTGGCGCCGAGCGAACGGGTCTTGATCAGGCGTACGGCCCAGATCCAGCTGTCGATCCGCACACTCTCGCCGTCCGCCGGGCCGGCCGCCTCGGCGGCGGCGATCGCGGCGGCGACCTTCGGGTCGACGGCAGGCTCGGCCGTCTTCGCCGCGGCGGTGCCCTGCCCGCTCTTCTCCTCGTCACCTTCGGAAGCCATGCCTTCGACCTTAGCCTTCCCGCACGGGTGCGCCCGGCGGTTTTCCGCCCGCGTCCTGCCCGCATCCGGGCCGCACCCCGCCACGTCCCCGGAGGTCACCGCCGTACCGTGGGGGCATGGACAGTCTGGCCGATCTCGACAGCCGCGTCGCCGGATGCGCCGCATGTCCCCGGCTCGTGGAGTGGCGCGAGGAGGTCGGCCGGACCAAACGCGCGGCCTTCCAGGACTGGACGTACTGGGCGCGGCCGGTGCCCGGCTTCGGGCCCGCCGACGCGTCGCTGTTGATCGTCGGCCTCGCTCCCGCCGCTCACGGCGGCAACCGCACCGGCCGGATGTTCACCGGCGACCGTTCCGGGGACGTGCTGTACCAGGCGCTGTACGACGTGGGGCTGGCGAACAGGCCCACCGCGGTGAGCAGGGACGACGGACTCGCCCTGCACGGCGTGCGCATCACCTCGCCCGTGCACTGCGCCCCGCCCGAGAACAAACCCACCCCCGGGGAGCGGGACACCTGCCGGCCCTGGCTGGTGCAGGAGCTGACGATCCTGCGGCCGGCCCTGCGCGCGGTCGTGGTGCTCGGCGCCTTCGGCTGGCAGGCCGCCCTGCCCGCGTTCGCCGAGGCGGGCTGGACGGTGCCCCGGCCGCGGCCCGTCTTCGCGCACGGCACGCGCGTGCCGCTCGACGGCCTCGACCTCTTCGGGTGCTTCCATGTCAGCCAGCGCAACACCTTCACCGGCAAACTCACCCCCGAGATGCTGCGGGACGTGCTGCGCACGGCGGGGGAGGCGGCGGGGCTGCCGGTGAAATGAGGGAGCGACGGCGGCCCTGTCAGGGTTACGGTCGCCGGATGCCCCTCTACCCGGAGATCGAACCCCACGACCACGGCATGCTCGACGTCGGCGACGGCAACCGCGTGTACTGGGAGGTCTGCGGGAACCCGGACGGCAGGCCCGCGCTCGTGCTGCACGGCGGGCCCGGATCCGGCTGCTCGCCCTACTTCCGGCGCCTGTTCGACCCCGCCGCCTACCGGATCGTGCTGCTCGACCAGCGCGGCTGCGGACGCTCCACACCGCACGCGAGCGCGTACGACACGGACATGAGCGTCAACACGACCTCTCAGCTCATCGCCGATCTGGAGCTGCTGCGGCGGCACTTGGGGATCGGGCGCTGGCTGGTGTGGGGTGTGTCGTGGGGGTCGGTGCTGGGACTGCGGTACGCGCAGACGCATCCGGGGTCCGTGTCCGAGTTGGTGCTGACCGGAGTCGCCACCGGTTCCAACCTCGAAGTGGCATTGCTGACCAGGGGACTTGGACGGACCTTCCCGGAAGCCTTCGCGAGGTTTCTCGGCGAGCTGCCCGTCGGCGAACGCGAAGGGAACCTGGCCCTCGCGTACAACCGGCTGATCGAGTCGCCCGATCCTGGCGTCCGGGCGCGGGCGGCGCGGGCCTGGACCGACTGGGAGACGGCGACGATCCCCGCGCCGCCGAGGTCGGTCGAGCGGTACGAGGCCGAGACGTTCCGCATGGGCTTCGCCCGCACCGTCACCCACTACTGGGGCAACGACCACTTCCTGGGCGAGGGCAACGACGAGGGTGTCGTCCTGCGCGATGCACCCCGGCTGAAGGACATCCCGGGCACCCTCGTGCAGGGCAGCCTCGACTTCGGCAACCTCCTCGGCATCGTGTGGCGGCTCCACCACGCCTGGCCCGGCAGCGAGTTGGTGGTCGTCGACGACGTCGGGCACACCCTGGGGGCGCCCGGCATGGAGGAGGCGCTGATCGCGGCGACCGACAAGTACACGCTCAGCGACCGCCGTTGACCCGTGGGCTCGTCGGCAGCGGCAGGTTGCGCAGATAGAACTGGGCGAGATCGTCCCACGTCCCGCGCTCCGCGGCGGGGCCGGCCACCACGTCGAGGCCCAGGTGGCGCGGCAGTTCATGGCGGTGGAGATCGAAGGTGACGGCGACCTCCTGACCGTAGGCGGTCGCCGCCTGGAGAGCCGCGCGGTAGGCGCCCCACGCCAGCGGCCAGGCCAGGAGCGTGAGCACGGTCAGGGGTTCGGGGCCGCCCGTGGCCAAAAGGGCGAGGGGCCAGACCGTGCCGAAGGCCATGGCCAGGCCGAGCAGCGTGACCGTGGAGTCGAGGGCGGTGCGCGCGGCGACGACCCGGGCGGTGGCCTCCGCCGGGACCAGCGGCACAAGCCGGGGCCAGATGACCACCGCGTCGATCCCGTACCGTTCCAGCGGATAGAACTCGGCGGCCCGCAGCCGGTTGCCGAGCGCCGTGGGCAGACAGCCGTCGGCCAGGCGCGGCCGGGGTGGATAGGCCGCGAGCAGACGGGTGGCCACGGCGGAGGCCCTGAGATGGGCCCCCGCCGTGTGCAGCTCGGTCACCCGCTGCCACAGTTCCTCGGCCCTGCGCCGGTGCCGTGCGGTGCGGCGCTCGCGCAGGCCGCGCAGCAGCGCCGTCTCCGGCCAGTAGCCCTCCAGGAACTTGAGGAACGGCAGGTGGAACAGGGCCAGCAGGTAGGCCGCCGCGACCAGGCCGAGCAGGACGCACAGGGCCGCGAGCAGCTGCCCGGACGCGCTGAAGCGCTGCCAGGCCCTGAGGGCGTCGCCCGGTGTGCTGCCGGTGGCGGCGAGGGCGACACCGCCCGAGGCGCCCGCGGCGACGAGCACGGGCAGCAGGACGGCGAGCAGGAAGCGGGAACCGAGGACGCGTTCGGCGGTGCCGAGGCCGGCTTCGAGGAGCGTGTTCACCCGGCCGCCCGGACCATCCGGTCACCGTGGCTGCAGCGGGGCGGGGACAGCGGGTCGAAGTAGTCGACGACCTGCTCCTCGCCGTGTTCGTCGCAGCGGAAGAGCAGCGTGGTGAGGGGCTGCCCGGGCAGTGCCGACGACGCCCAGGCGTCCCGGTCCGCCGCGACGTCCTCCGGGGCGATGTCCTCCGCCGTGACGTCCTTTGAAGCGATGTCCTCCGGGGGACCGTCCGGCGACGTGTCCGGTGCCGTCCCGCCGGGCTCCGGGTGGTCTTCGGCCTCGCTCATCGCCGGGCGCTCCTCGTTCGGTGGTGTCTGCTCTTCCATGGTCGTCACAGCCCGCCCAGGACGGTGAAGGCGCCCCACAGCCCCGGATGGGCGAACCGCGGGTCCGCCAGGAGTGCCAGCTGGGCGCTGCGCACCGCCGCGCCCACCTCCCTTTCGGGTCGGGCGAGTTCGCCGTACAGGACGGAGTTGAAGGCGAGCGCGGCGTCGTCGCGCACGGGCCACGGCGGTGCCACGACGATCTCCGTCCCGGCCGCGAGGAACGAGGCGGCGAGGCCCTCGCCCTCGCCGCCGAGGTGGCGGCGTTCCGCGCCGGTCCGGCAGCCGCTGAGGTTGACCAGCCGGGGCGCGGCGCCGGCCGTGGCGACCTCGAAGGCGAACAGCGGCCGGTCGGCGAGCAGGATGCGGGCCATGTTCGGGTGTTCGGCGGCGAAGGCCGCGTGCCCGGCGAGATGCAGCACGTCGCAGGACTCGACGGCTTCCAGGACCGCCGCGGCGGTGGCCCGTTCGTCGTGCAGCACGTCGGCCGCGGGAAACGCCGTGCGTACGGCCTCGGCCTCGGTACGCAGCATCGCGAGCGGGGGCAGGAGCTCGTACGAGGGGTGCTCCACCGCGGCGAAGAGGGCGCGCGGCGCCTCGGACCGCCGAGGCCGGGCGGACCGCGCCACCGCTCCGGCCGGCGCGAGCAGCCCGAGCGACGGCAGGGACCGTACCTCGGCGTGGTGCACCAGGGGTCTGCCGCGGAAGGGGGCCGCGTGGAACGGGAAGTCGGCCAGCGGTCCCTGAGCCGTGACGAACACCCGGGACGCGTCGGCCAGGAGGTCGGCCACGGGTGCCAGGAGGGCCTGGCCGAGCCGGTGCACGGTCGCCGGCTCGGTCCGGCGCAGGCACTCCTCGAGTGCGAGCGCCACCAGCTTCTCCAGCTGATCGGCGGGCAGTTCGGCCTTCCGGGACACGACCGTGCCCTGTGCGACCGCGAGGACGACGAGCTCGTTCTCCGACGACCGGGCGTAGGCCAGGGCGAGTTCGCCGGGACCGACGGCCCGGGGGATCGCCCGGGTCAGGTCCGCGACGGTCAGCGGGGTCCGTTCCCCGCCGCCGCGCATGCCGTGCAGGAGCGCGTCGCGGGCTTCCAGGAGGATGCGTGCCCGGTCGTCGTGCACGGTCAGCATCCCGGCGTCGCCCGCCACCGCGGCCCGCGTGGCCCGGAGCGCGAGCGCGCGGATCTCCTCGTCCAGGGGGCGCAGCGCCGCCGGCGCGGGCCCCTCGGGACGCCGCGGCCGGCGGCCGGTCATCGCGGCGAGCAGGCCGGCGGCGAGGTCGGGGCGGCCGATGTGCAGCGCGGCGCCGGTCGCCTTGCCGAAGAGCTCGACGCTGTTCTCCAGATAGTGGGTACGCACGGGCAGGGAGGCCGTGCCGGCGTCCGCGAAACGGGCGTCGACCGCGCCGACCAGCGCCTCGACCGCTTCCGCGTTCCTTTCCTGCAGGAGCCGTAACTCACCGGTCGTGGCGAGGAGTTCGTACCTGTCCGTGCCGCCGTCCGGGTCCCGGCGCCAGTCGTCGAGCGCGGATTCCGCCTCGTCGAGGAACCCGATCCGCATCAGGGCCCGTACGCGCCGGAAGTGCAGCGTCGCCGTGATGTGGGCGTGCCCCAGGGCCGGCTGCCCGGCCGATGCGGCGGGGGCGAGGCCGCGGCCGATCCGCTGCCCGGCCTCGGCGTGCAGCAGCGACTGCTCGTACAGCCCGATCGAGCCCATGACGAGGGCGAGCCGGGCGTGCGCGGCGCGCAGTCCGTGCCGGTCGCCCTCCTCCTCGAGCAGCGCGCGGCCCCGCTCGTACGCCGTCAGGGCGTCCGCGTTCCTGCGGCAGCGCTCGAGCGCCCGGCCCAACTCCAGGTAGGCGCGCCCCTCATGGCGGCGCAGCCCCTTGCCGCGGAAGGTGCCGAGAGCGGTCAGGGCGAGTCGCAGATGGCGCCGGGAGTCGGCGTCGGCGCGCTGGGGGTTGCCGCCGAGCGCGGCCAGCACCTGCGCCCCGAACGCCGGGGTCGGGCCGTACCGGCCGAGAGGGTCCACCGCCTCCCAGGCGGCGGCGAAGACCAGGTCGAAGCTCATGGCCGACCCCACGCCCAGGTCGTGGAGGTAGCTCATCGGGATCAGGAACACCGGCTCCACCATGAACGGCAGGGTCAGCGAGTCCGCACCCAGGTCCAGCGTCACGAACTCGTCCTCGCCGACGTCCGCGCTCGCGAAGAACTCGTCGAAGACCGTTCCCCGCGTCTCCCGCGCCTCGCCGCTCATCGGCCACCCCCGCGCCGCTCCAGGTACTCGGCTGCCGCGTGCGCCAGCTCGGCCCGCTCCACGGCGCCGGTCATCCGCAGCGAGACGGAGAGCGCCCGCCACAGGACCGGGTCGGTCTCCAGCCACATCACGTCGAACAGCGCGAGGTCGCGGAGCGCGGCGAAGTCCCCTGCCGCCAGGGCGGCTTGGCGGGCCGGGCGGCGTGCCGTCAGCTCCTCCTCGGTCGGCATCTCCTCGTTCACCAGGCGGTGCAGCAGCTCCTTGCACAGGCCCGTGGGGTCGCCCGGCCAGTCGGGTACGGCCAGGAGGGCGGCGACGTGGTCGCGGCGGCCCAGGAAGACGGCCCGCCTGGCCAGGGCGAGGATCCGCAGCAGATGCTCACCCGCCCCGGCCGGCGCGGGTGAGCGCACGACGACGGAGAACGCCAGCTCGGGCCGTTCCAGGCGGTCGTAGCAGTGCGCGAGCACCTCGGCGGCGAACCCGATCAGGGGGTCCTCGGGGTGCAGCGCCACCACCTGGGCGGCCTCGGTGGCGAGCGGGCCGGGCGGTACCCCCGTCACCATGCCGTACAGGGCGGCCGTGGCGGCCAGGTGCGTCACGTGCTCGCGCAGGGCCTCCTCGACGGCGCGCCCGTCGCCGGTGTCGCCGCCCGCGATCCCGAACTCGGCCGCGCGCAGCCAGCGCACACCCCGCGCCGCCTCCCGGCGCAGCAACTCCCGTGCCTCGTCGGGCGGGAGGCGGGCCGCCTGGTCACGGACGTCGGTGGTACTGAGCCGCAGACTCTCCTCGGCGGTCTCGCCGGGCCCGTCCGCGAGCGTTTCGGCGAGCAGTGTCTCCAGCAGCAGGGACTCGGCTTCGTACCCGTTCTCACCGCGAATCCCGGAACCGTCCGGCGCATCCCCCATGCAGGCAGCGTACCCGTGAACTCCGGTGCGAAGACGTGCAGTTGCGAACACCCGGAGTGGGCACCGACTAGGACTCCCCGGGCTCCCCGGGTTCCGCGGGCTCCCCCGATTCTCCGGCCTCCCCCGGCTCTCCGAACAGGTGGCGCACGGTGGACCGGTAGTTGGTCCGCACGTGGGCCAGCGCCTGCGCACGGGCGCGCTCCGGGTCGCCGGAGGCGATCGCCTCGTACAACTCGCGGTGCTCCACGAGGAGATGGGGCCACTCCTCGTTGCGCCGGGTCATCCAGCGCAGCCGGCCGGCCACCGGCTCCAGGGCCTCGGTCAGCAGGCTGTTGCCGGCCATCGCCACGATGCGGTCGTGCAGCCGGCTGTTGACGTCCGTGATCGCCTCGGCGTCCCCCGCCCCGGTCGCGGTGGCCGCGAGGTCGAGCAGCTTCTCCACCTGGGCCAGCTCCTCCGGCGTCGCACGGGAGGCGGCGAGCCCGGCGGCGTAGACCTCCAGGGCCTCGCGCAGCTCGAAGAGCTCCTGGACGTCCTGCCGGGTGAGGCGGCGCACGACCGCGCGGCGTGGCGTCTCGAAGTGGACGAAACCCTCCGCGACCAGTGCGCGGATCGCCTCGCGGACCGGCACCCGGGAGACCCCGAAGCGGTCGGCCAGTTCCCGCTCGACCAGTCTGTCGCCCGGGCGGAGGGTGCCGGAGATGATCTCCTGCCGCAGGCCGGCCAGCACACGCTCGCGGATCGCGCCCAGGGGTTCGATCTTCGTCATGGAGCTCATGGACCCATTTTCCCCGACCCGGGGGAGGTTTTACGGGGCGGTAACGAGCACGACTTCGGTCCGAGTGCTTGACGGCGGGACTATGCGGCTGTTTGGTATACCAAACGGCTGCCGTCCTCCGTCCGCTCGTCCCAGGAGGCCCCGTGTCCCTCGCCGATCGCGCCGCAGCCACCGGCGCCCCAGCCTTCACACCCGACCCACGCCTCACCAACGAAGACCTGGCGCCCGCCAAGCAGCGGAACTGGAAGGTCTTCGACCTCTTCGCCATGTGGATGTCCGACGTCCACAACCTCGGCAACTACACCTTCGCCGCGGGCCTGCTCGTCCTCGGCATGAACGTCTGGCAGGTCTTCACCTCGCTCCTCGCCGGCTTCGTGATCATCTACGTCGGCATGAACTGGATGGGCCGGATCGGCCAGCGCCACGGCGTGCCCTTCCCGGTCGTCAGCCGGATCAGCTTCGGCATCTGGGGCGCCAACATCCCGGCCCTGATCCGGGCCGTGATCGCCATCATGTGGTACGGCATCCAGACCTATCTCGCCTCCGTCGCCGTCAATGTGATGCTGCTGGCGGCCTGGCCCGGACTGAAGTCCTGGACGGAGCACTCCTTCCTGGGGCTCGACGCCCTCGGCTGGGTGTCGTTCCTGTCGCTGTGGCTGATCCAGGCGGCGATCATCAGCCGCGGCATGGAGTCCGTGCGCAAGTTCCAGGACTTCTGCGGCCCGGCGATCTGGCTGGTGATGATCGCGCTGGCCCTGTGGGTGCTGTCCAAGGCCGACTGGAGCATCTCGCTCACCTCCACCCCGCACCCGGTTTCGACCGGCGAGCAGTGGCGGCAGTGGTTCGGCGCGATCGGGCTGATCCTCGCCACGTACGGCACGCTGATGCTCAACTTCTGCGACTTCTCCCGCTTCGCGCCCGACTACCGCACGGTCCGCCGCGGCAACTTCTGGGGCCTGCCCATCAACTCCACCGCGTTCGTGGTCGTTTCGGTGATCGTCACGGCCGGCTCGCTGAAGGTGTTCGGCGAGGCGATCACGGACCCCGCGGAGCTGGTGGCGAAGATCGGCAACACCTGGGTGCTCGTCGTGTCCGCGTTCACGTTCGCCGTCGCCACCATGGGCGTCAACATCGTCGCCAACTTCGTCTCGCCGGCGTACGACCTGGCCAACGTGTGGCCGCAGAAGATCAGCTTCAAGGTCGGCGGCATGATCAGCACGGTGGCGGCCCTGGCCGTGACCCCGTGGAACCTGTTCTCCAACCCCACGGTCGTCAACTACTTCCTCGGCGGCCTCGGCGCCTTCCTGGGCCCGCTGTTCGGCGTGATCATGGTCGACTACTACCTGATCAAGCGCGGCAAGGTGGACGTCGAGCAGCTGTTCTCCGGCGCTCCCGGCGGGCGCTACCACTACCGCAAGGGCGTCAACCCGCGTGCCCTGTGCGCCTTCCTGCCCGCCGCCGCGGTCGCCGCTGTGCTCGCCCTGGTGAAGTCGTTCAGCGATGTGGCGCCGTACTCGTGGTTCGTCGGTACGGCACTGGGGGCGGGCCTGTACCTGTTCCTGGGCCGCCGCGGCGAACGCAGCGCACAGGAGGTCTGACGGACGTGCGGATCGTCGTCACCAACTGCAACACCACGCAGGAGATGACCGAGGAGATCGTGCAGGGTGCCCGGGCCGCCGCAGGCCCGGGCACCGCCGTCCTCGGACTGACCCCCGCGTGGGGCCCGGAGTCGGCGGAGGGCTGGCTCGACAGCTATCTCTCGGCCGCCGCGGTCATCGACCTGCTGCGGACCTACGAGGGGCCCTCGTACGACGCCGTCGTGATGGCGGGGTTCGGGGAGCACGGGCGCGAGGGCGTAAGGGAGTTGACGGACGTACCGGTGGTCGACATCACCGAGGCCGCGGCACACCTGGCCTGTCTGCTCGGGCGCCGCTACGGGGTCGTGACCACGCTGGAGCGGTCGTGCGGCCAGATCGAGGACAGCCTGGAGCTGGCGGGGGTGGCCCGCAACTGCGCCGCCGTCGTCGGGACCGGCCTCGGCGTGCTCGACCTCGGCGACCCCGACCGCACGGAGGCGGCGTTCCTGACCGCCGCCGAGCGGGCGCGGGAGGCCGGGGCCGAGGTGCTGGTGCTGGGGTGCGCCGGGATGACGGGCCTCCAGCAGGTGGTCGGCCGGAAGCTCGGGCTGCCGGTGGTCGACGGGGTCGGAGCGGCCGTGAAGCTGGCGGAGTCGCTGGTCACACTGGGTCTGACGACCAGCCGGGCGGGCGGCTACGCGAAGCCGGTGCCCAAGCGGCGGGTGTGGCGGCCCGGGGGCGCCGGCTCGTCCTGAGGCCGCGGTTCGCCGCGGTGGAATAGAGGCTTCCGGAAGGGGAACCCGGCCACCCGGATCCAGTGGGCCCGCCGACCCGTAGCACGGGTCACGGACCGTTCGTCGCACGGTCGGCACCGTTCGCCGATGCCGACGGTGACCGCGGCGCCCGTGGCGTAGGTGGTGCCTACAATGGGTTTACATCCTTGTGATCTGAGTCACAGGAGGAGGCGTAAATGAGCACCCCAACCACCGAAACCGGAACCATCGCCGACCCGGGCCCGCTCGGCCTCGCCGGCTTCGCCATGACGACCTTCGTCCTCAGCGTCTTCAACGCCAACCTCATCACCGACCAGAAGCTGGCCGCCGTCGTCCTGCCGCTCGCTCTCTTCTACGGCGGGCTCGCCCAACTCCTCGCGGGCTTGTGGGAGTTCCGCAAGGGCAACACGTTCGGAGCAACCGCCTTCTGTTCCTTCGGCGCCTTCTGGCTGGCGTACGCCGCCTACGCGAAGTTCGTCGTGCCCGGCCTGCCCGTCTCCACGGCACATCAGGCGACCGGCCTGTTCCTGCTGGCGTGGGCGATCTTCACGGTCTACATGACCGTCGCCGCGACCCGGACCACGGGCGCCATCCTGGCCGTGTTCGTCACCCTGTCGGCCACGTTCATCGTCCTGTGCATCGCCGAGTTCGCACAGTCGCCCGACACCACCAAGGCCGGAGGCTGGATCGGCCTGGTCACCGCCGCGTGCGCCTGGTACGCGTCGTTCGCGGGCGTCACCAACTCCACCTACCAGCGCCCCGTGGTGCCCGTCTTCCCGAACATCGGCGAACACCTCCGGCCGCACCGCGGCCACGGCGGCCCTGTCGCCGGAGTCCACGCATGACCGACACCGGTGGCGGAACACTCTCCAATCTGCTGCACGAGGAGCGGCGGTTCCCGCCGCCCCCCGAACTGGCCGAGACGGCCAACGCCACCGCGGCGGACTACGAACGGGCCGACACCGACCGCCTCGCCTTCTGGGCCGAGGCGGCCGGCCGGCTGGACTGGGCGCGGCCCTGGGACGAGATCCTGGACTGGAGCCGCGCCCCGTTCGCCCGATGGTTCACCGGCGGCCGCCTCAACGTCGCGTACAACTGCCTGGACCGGCATGTCGCCGCCGGTCACGGCGACCGGGTCGCCTTCCACTGGGAGGGCGAGCCGGGTGACACCCGCACCCTCACCTACGCCGAGCTGACGGCGGACGTCTGCCGGGCCGCCAACGCCCTTCGGTCGCTCGGCGTCGGCACCGGCGACCGGGTGGCGATCTACATGCCGATGATCCCGGAGACGGTGGTGGCGATGCTGGCCTGCGCCCGCATCGGCGCCCCGCACACCGTGGTCTTCGGCGGCTTCTCCGCCGAGGCGCTGCGCGGCCGGATCCTCGACTGCGACGCGCACGTGGTGATCACCGCGGACGGCGGCTACCGCAGGGGCAGCCCCTCGGCGCTGAAACCGGCCGTCGACGAGGCGCTGCAGGAGTGCCCCGACGTGCGCAGCGTGCTGGTGGTCCGCCGCACCGGCCAGGAGGTCGAGTGGACCGACGGCCGCGACGTGTGGTGGCACGACGCCGTGGACGGGCAGCCGGCCGAGCACGAGGCGGAGGCGTTCGACAGCGAACACCCGCTGTACATCATGTACACGTCCGGCACGACGGCCCGCCCGAAGGGCATCCTGCACACCACCGGCGGCTATCTCACCCAGGTCGCCTGGTCGCACTGGGCGGTTTTCGACGTCAAGCCGGAGCGGGACGTGTTCTGGACGGCGGCGGACATCGGCTGGGTCACCGGCCACTCGTACATCGTCTACGGGCCCCTGGCCAACGGCGTCACCTCCGTCCTCTACGAGGGGACGCCGGACACCCCGCACAAGGGCCGCTGGTGGGAGATCGTCGAGAAGTACCGGGTGACGATCCTCTACTGCGCCCCGACCGCGATCCGCACCTTCATGAAGTGGGGCGGCGGCTTCCCGGCCGACTTCGACCTGTCGTCGCTGCGCGTTCTGGGCTCGGTCGGTGAGCCGATCAACCCGGAGGCGTGGATCTGGTACCGCAAGCACATCGGCTCCGACCGCTGTCCGGTGGTGGACACCTGGTGGCAGACGGAGACCGGAGCCCAGATGATCAGCCCGCTGCCCGGGGTGAGCGTCTGCAAGCCCGGTTCGGCCCTGCGCCCGCTGCCCGGCATCGCGGCGGACGTCGTCGACGACACGGGCAAGCCGGTCCCCGACGGCGCCGGCGGCTATCTGGTCCTGACCGAACCGTGGCCCGGCATGCTGCGCACCATCTGGGGCGACGAGCAGCGGTACGTCGACACGTACTGGTCGCGCTTCCCGGGGATCTACTTCGCCGGGGACGGCGCGAAGAAGGACGAGGACGGAGACATCTGGCTGCTCGGCCGGGTCGACGACGTCATGAACGTCGCCGGCCACCGCATCTCCACCACGGAGGTCGAATCGGCCCTGGTCTCCCACCCGTCGGTCGCGGAGGCCGCGGTGGTCGGCGCGACCGACGCCACGACCGGGCAGGGCGTCGTGGCCTTCGTCATCCTGCGCGGTGACGCGGGCGGGGAGGCGGCCGCCGGTGCGGAGGAGACAGCGGCGCAGTTGCGCGCCCACGTCGCCAAGGAGATCGGGCCGATCGCGCGGCCGCGGCAGATCATGGTCGTCGCCGAACTCCCCAAGACCCGCTCCGGCAAGATCATGCGCCGCCTGCTGCGCGACGTCGCCGAGAAGCGAGACCTCGGTGACGTGACGACGCTGACCGACTCGTCCGTGATGGACGAGATCCGGGAACGGTTGCCGTCGGCGGGGTCGGCCGGAGAAGAGGAGGCGTAGAGGAGCAGGCGCAGAGGAGGCGCAGCGAAGATCTGTCGGCCCGGCACGGTTCAGGGGCGCCAGACGTACCGCACGTCCGGCTCGCCCTCCTCGTTGCCGCTGCCGTCCGTGAACGTGACGGCGACGAAGCCGTGCCGCTCGTAGAACCGGCGGGCGGGCTTGTTGATCTGGAAGGCCCACAGACCGAGCCCGCCCGGGCTCCGCTCCTTGGCGAGCGCGACGAACCGGTCGCCCAGGCCGCGCCCGCGCCAGTCGGGGTGCAGATAGAGCTGGGAGAGCTCGTCGTCGCGGAGCACCATCACCCCGACGATCCCGCCCCCGGCACCGGCGTCCGCGACCCAGGTCTCCCGCAGCGGCACCACGACCTCCCGGAAGTAGTCGCGTACGTCGTCGTCGGTGCGCGGCCTGACGATCGTGGGGAGCGCGGCGCTGAAGGAACGAAGCCAGACGTCCGCCGCGGCGGGTGCGTCCGGGGCGGTGGCCCTGCGGAGGTTCACGAGGGAGGGCGTGGCGGATTCGGCAGGCAAGAGCGGTTCCCGTCAGTCGTCGAGCATACGGTCGTGAGGGGTTCAGTCGTCGAGCGTACGGTCGTGGAGGTGGGCGCCGTAGTAGTCGGCCTGGCGCGCCATGATCTCCCGCATGGAGGTGTCGCGGGCGACCCCGTAGACCGTGCCGGGGAAGTTCAACTCCTTCTGCACGGCCCACAGTTGGTCGTGGTCGCCGGGCGCGAAGAGGCGGGCCGTCGGCGCCCCGGCCGCGATCCATCCGATGGGCAGGACGGTGCCGGGCGGCAGCACGGAGTTGGCGTGCAGCACGCTGTTGATCCGCAGCTCGCAGCCGGTGCCGGCGACGGCCCCGGGGAAGACCGAGGTCCCCGTGGCGGCGAACACCTCGTCCTCGAGGGTCGCGCCGTTGATGTGGGCGTGCGGTCCGACCAGCACGGCATCGCCGATGACGGCGGGGTGGCCGGCCCGCCCGCGTATCAGGGCGTTCTCCATGACGACGACGTCGGAGCCTACGTGCACCTGCCCGTCCTCGGCACTGAGCACGGCTCCGTGCAGCACCCGGGCCCGCTCGCCGAGCGTGACGGCACCGCAGAGCACCGCCGTGGGAGCGACGTATGCGGACTCGGGTACGACGGGACGTCGGCCTCTGTGCTCGATCAACATGGCGCTCCTCATGGGACGTGGGAGATCTCGGGAATCACGGCGGTGGCCGTGATCTCCACCAACTGACCCGTGTACCCGAGACACGCGACCCCGATCAGGGTCGAGGAGTGCGGTCCGGCGCTGAGGCCGGACGCCTCGACGACCTCCCAGACGGCGGACAGCACCGCGGTGTCACCGCTGACCACGTACACGTCGGTCGCCACGACGTGCGCCAGGTCGCTGCCGACGGCCCGCAGCTGTTCCCCCAGATTCACCAGCACCTGCTCGGCCTGCCGCACGGGATCCCCCTCGCCGACCAGCTTCCCCTCGGCATCGAGCGGGACGGAGCCGGCGAGGAAGGCGAGCCTGGCGCCGGCCTCGACCACGGAGGCGTGGGAGTAGAGGGGCGGCGGGAAGAGGGACGGGACGGTGACGCGCCGGATCATGGGTCGGCTCCTCGGACGGGGGACGGACGACTCGCCGATGGTCCGCCTCGCTGACCGGGCGCGCATCCGATTTTCCCGGCCGCACACCTTCCTGCGCCTTCCTCGATATTGCGTGGCACTGACCGCCGTGCGAGGGCAGGCTGGCCGTCATGGCTGCGATGTATGGAGACGACCAGCGGTTTCTCGACACCGTCACCGACCGCCTCGCCACACTCCCCACGGTCCGGGCCGTCGCCCTCGGCGGCTCCCGCGCCCAGGGCACGCACCGGCCCGACAGCGACTGGGACATGGCCGTGTACTACCGAGGCCCCTTCGATCCCGCCGACCTGCGCGCCCTCGGCTGGGAGGGCGAGGTCTCGGACGTCGGGGGATGGGGCGGCGGCGTCTTCAACGGCGGTGCCTGGCTGACTATCGACGGACGGCGCGTCGACGTGCACTACCGCGATCTCGACGTCGTCGAGCACGAGTTGGCAGAGGCGGAGGAAGGGCGGTTCCGGGTGGAGCCGTTGCTGTTCCATCTCGCCGGGATCCCCAGCTACTTGGTGGTGGCGGAGCTGGCGATCAATCGAGTGCTGCGCGGTAAGGCGCCCCGGCCGACCGCGTATCCGCAGAAGCTGCGTGCCTCCGCCGCAGATCGCTGGCGCGGCATCGCCCAGGCCACCCTTGCCTATGCGAAGGCCAACCACGCCCCGGCGGGCCGCCTGACGGAGGTCGCGGGCGCCGTCGCGACAGCCGCTATGCAGACTGGGCATGCCGTGCTGGCGGCGCGTGGGGAGTGGGTGACGAACGAGAAGCGGTTGCTGGAGCGGGCCGAGCTGCGCGGTGTGGACGAACTCCTGGCCGGGATGGGGCGGCAATCTGGATCACTGGCTGCCGTCCTGTCCGGCGCCGAGTCTTTGTTCGCTCGCCTCGTCGCCCGTGACTAGCTTGCGAGCAGTGGTTTCAGGAAGCGGCTGGGCGTTCCGTGCCAGAAGATCGCCAGTGAATCCCGTGACCGGGTGGCCGCGACGAAGAGGAGCGAGCGGGCCCGCTGGAGTTCACGCCGGTAGCGCAGTGCGTCTGTGCGCTGCATGCCGATCACCTCCGTGCGCGGTACGAGACCTTCGCTCACCCCGGCGATGATCATGCGCTGGTACTCCAGTCCCTTGAACCGGAACATCGTGCCGATGTGCACACCCTCGTCACCGCGTGGGCCGTCCGGACCGATCTCCACCGCCCGGATGCCGGACTGGGCGAGCGACACCGCGACTTGCTGAGCCATGGCATTGGTGGGCACGCAGATGGCGATCTGTTCCAGGGGGATGTCGTCCCACTGGGAGATCAGCTCGGTGATCGCCTCGCGTTCGGCTTCCCAGTCGGTGCTCGGGTGGAGTTCGGGCAGAGCTCCGCTCAGCACGGACCGGTATCCGGCCAGGTTCTCCTCGTGGCCGTCGAGGTCGTCGAACGACTCCCCGCTCAGCACCCCGAGTGCCGACCCGAGAATCTGACGCGTGGTCCGGTAACTGAGGGTGAGCCTGGCGGACCGGCCTCTGATGTTGATGCCGAGGCTGCCCAGGGTCACCTGGTTGTTGTAGATGCGCTGGTGGGTGTCGCCGACGAGGAAGATGTCGTTGCGGTCTCTGGCGACCATGGCGCGCAGCATCTTCCAGTGCCCCGGCCGAAGGTCCTGGGCCTCGTCCACGACGATGTGCCGGTAGCGGTAGCGGAGCCATCCGGCGGAACCGTCCTGGAGGTGGATGTTGTCCAGGCCGTCATGTTCCGCACGCTGCTGCTCGATGGCCTGGATCCGCCGCTCACGTTCCATCTCCAGGCGTGCGGCCCGTTCGGCGACCTGCGCCCATGTCTGGCGCCCGAGGCGGTCCAGTCGCTGGGTGAACTTCTCGGCCAGCTGCCAGATTTCGGCCCGCTCGGGCCGGGTGACGTTCCGCCCCCGGCCCGCGCGACGTGCCCGGAAGTAGTCGGTGCGGGACGCGACGGCCTGGCCGAGGATCACCTGTGTCCACTCGTCGTGGAGGAATTCCGCATCCCAGGTCGTCTCGCCGAGCTCGTCGAGCATGGCCCGCCACTCGCGGAGTACCTGGTTGTCGTCGATCGTCTGCTTGGTACTTCCGGGCTCGGCCTCCCGGACCACGCGCAGCGCCAGTTGGTCGACGTGGCTGATGTCCACGCGTGACAGCAACTGCTCGCCGCCGAGTTCCAGCAGCCGGGCACGGAGGTCGGCTGCGAGGTTCTTGTTGTACGTGGTCAGAAGCACCTGCTTGGTGCGGCCCTGGGGGAGCTGCTCGACCAGATGCTTCACACGGTGCAGGGCGACGATGGTCTTGCCCGTACCCGGGCCGCCGCCGACGCGGGCCGGGCCCGAGTAGTCCCGCTCGACCAGCTTGGACTGGGTGGGGTGCAGGAAGACCTTCCAGCGCCCGAAGTCCTCGCCTTCCAGGGCCTCGCGCAGCGCCTCGTCCGTGGTCGTGACCATCGTCGCCGGGCGTTCGGCGGCGGTCCGGAAGTCCTCGGTGTCGACCGGGTCGGGTGCGGCCACCGGGGCTGTCACCTGATCCAGTACGTCCTCGTAGGACTTGCCGTCGAAGAGGGAGAGCAGGATCTCGCCGGTCAGCTGGGGCGCGTACTCGATGAGCCCGAGCAACTGTTCCTCGGTGGTGAGTGTGCGGATCACCGGTACGAGCGGCTCGGCCACACCGAGGTCGGTGAGCTGCTGGTTCGAGAAGCGCGCGAACAGCGGTTCCGGCTGCGGGAGTTCGGGTTTCGCTTGGGCGCGGGGGGTCGGCTCGGGCGTCGGCTGTGCGGTTGCGGTGCGCCTGAGGACGCTTGCCGGCCGGAATCTCGCGTACGTATCAGCCGAAGGACGAGGAGGGCGAGCAACTGCCGCCCGAGTCGACGCGAGTGCAGGTGCAGGCCGAGGACGTGTTGCGGGAGACCGCGGCGACCCTGACCCGGCTGTTCGACGTGACCGCCACCAAGGACTGGGCCAACTGCGCCGCCCGTGCCGATGCGAAGGTGGACGGGCGGGTGCTCGTCGCCGATGTTCCCGTGTCCTATCTGCTGTTTCTCGAGAAGCAGCTCGTCGATCTCAATACCTTCGTGCGGAAGCTGCCCGTCCTCGACGCCTCCGAGTCGTGGGTCCAGGATCCGTCGACCGATGCGTGGAAGACCGAGCCGGTGCGGACGCTGAGGACCAAGAAGGTGCCTCGCAACCACGTGAAGGCCGAGGCGACCGAGAAGCATCCCGCTCAGGTCGAGGTGTACTACGAGGACATTCCTGTCGGGTACTGGACCACCGTGAAGTTCTCCGGTGCGCTTCCCGCCCGTCGCGTCAATGAACTCCTCGACCGTGTCGAGAAGTTGCAGCAGGCCGTGAAGTTCGCCAGGGAAGAGGCGAACGGCGTCGATGTCGCCGACCAGCGGGTCGGGGACTCCGTCTTCGGCTACCTCTTCGGGTAGGGGGTAGCGGTTAGCGGGTAGTGGGCAGCCGGTAACGGGTAGCCTCATAGACTCCCCGGCCCCTTGTGGTCGGGGTGCGCGAAGAGCGCAAGCTGAAGCTGAAGCTTGTCGTGAATGCGCGGTTCCAGTGGAGGTTCGAGTCCTCCTCGCGGCATCAAGAGCAATTCCCTTGCCGCGGTAGCCCAACCGGCAGAGGCAGACCGCGATCAATCTCAGACTCTCGCTCCAGACTCAGCATTCGCCGTCGATCGCCGGATCGACCGGGCTCAGGCCCCAGCGCGTCGAAATGCCGGTTCAAGTCCGGTCCGCACAGCTCGATGTGCGGTGGTCCAAAGGCAGGACGCGACGACATAACGACTGACCTGGGTTCTCAAGCGTGCCGGCGTGTGAACATGGGCGGCATCACAGGGCCCGGGGGCAGGCTACGCCCCCGGGTCCGCCTTCGTTTCCGCCGTCACGCGGCCGCCGTACCGAGATTGCGTTCATAAAGAACACGCCTTTCCCTTCGATCGTCACATCCTCGAAATACGTCCGTCCCATCCCCTCCAAGTACGCCCTCTACCGTGGACACCACACCAGCCCACAGCCCGGCCGCCGTCGCCCGAAGGCTCACCCCCGCCCTCGTCGAGACGACAGGAGCCCTGTGTCCCGCCCCGCCGTACCGTTCGCGCTGCCGCCCTGGCTCGCCCACGCCCTCCGTGCCCAGCGCGGCCCGGTTCCCTGGAGTGCGGTCGTGCGCGGTGCACTTGCCGCCGGTCCCCTCCTCCTCGCCGCGGTTCTTCTCCACCGCACCTCCCTCGGCGTCGTCGCCGCCATCGCCGCCATGCTCGCCGGGATCAACGACCGTCCCGGCAGCCGGCGGGTGTCCGTCACGCGGCTCGGGGCGCCCGCGCTCGCCGGGGCGGGCGGGCTGCTCGTCGGGACGTATGCCGGGGAGCATGTCGGGGCCGTGGCACTCACCCTTGTCCTCACCGGCTTCGGGCTGCTCGCCGGTGGGGTCAGTGCGATCGGGCCCGTCGCCTCCGGCGCCGGTACGCAGTTGCTCGTCGGCTCCGCCATCGGGGCCGGGATGCCGGTCCCGGAGGCGGGATGGCTGAGGGCACTTGCCTTCCTCGCCGGGGCCGGGTGGCTGCTGGCACTCCGGTTCGCGCTGCCCACGCCCGGCGCCACCGTCGGCGACTTCCGGTTCGACGGCGAGCGGGCCGCCGTGGCAGCCGTGTACGACGCCATCGCCGACCTCCTCGACGCGGCCGGCACCGATGACGCCGTCGCCCGCCGCGTCGCGCTCACCGCGGCCCTCGACCATGCGCAGGACGCGCTCGCCGGGCCCCGGTTGCGGCGTTACGCCTCCTCCTCCACCGAGCGGCGGCTGCACGCGCAGTACGCCGCCGCGTTGCCGCTCGGCGAGGCCGCGACAGCCCTCGCCTGGGCCGGGGACGCCGTCACCGGGCGGGCGTCGGAAGGGCCCCGGCGGCTCGCCGCTGCCGTACGGGAGAACACGCACACCGGGCCGCTGCCCGCACCCCACCGTTCGGCTCCGGCCCTGCGCGCCCTCGATGATGCCCTGCTGCGCGCCGCCGACGCCTTCGACCAGGGCGAGGGGAGCGACCTGCACACGCGGCGGCGGTCGGTCCGCGACATGTTCCGGCGCGTCTTCGGAGCCGGCGGACGTGAGTACGGCCTGCGCGTCGCCCTGTGCTTCGGGGCCAGCGCCGCCGTGGCCCAGGCCCTGCATCACGCACGCTGGTACGGGCAGCACCAGCACTGGTACTGGCTGCCCGCCACCGCCGTGTTCCTCGTCAAGCCCGACCTCGGGCCGCTCGCGTCCAGGGTGCTGAACCGTGCGGCGGGCACCGTCCTGGGGGCGGTCGTCTTCGCCGGCTTCGCCGCGGTACTGCCGCGGCCCGAAGGGCTCGTCGCGCTCGTCGCCCTGAGTGGGGCCCTCATTCCCGTCGCCACCCGGCACTTCGCCGCGCAGACCGCCGTCGTCACCGTGCTCGTCCTCGCCCTGGTGATGGTCGGCGGGGAGCCGCAGGCCTCCGCCGGACGGATCGGGGAAACCCTGCTGGCCTGCGCGATCGTGCTCATCGTCGGGCACCTGCCGATGCCGGGGCAGCGGGGTGGGGGAGTGCAGACCCGGGTCGCGGCGGCGGGCAGTGCCGCGTACGCCTACCTCGACCACGTTCTGCGCGAGGCCCGCGGCCCGATCAGCGCGCCCGACTCCCGCGCCACCCGCTGGACCCTGCGCCGCGAGGCCTACCGCACGCTCGCCGAGGCCCGTACCGCCATCGCCCTCGCCGCCGCCGAACTCCCCGCGCTCGCCCGGCACTCGGAGGGTACGGACAAGCTCGTCGCCACCCTCGAGCGGCTGGTGGACGCCACCACCGCGAGCGCCGTGCACCTGGACGACCAGGGTCACCTCTCACCCCGGCACACCGAGCAACTCGCCGAGCTGCTGGACGAGTTCGAGAGGGGACGCGAGCGAACCAGGCTACGGCTCCCCGAACTGCCCCTGGCCGTATAGCAGTCCGGACCGGCGCCCCGCAGCCTCGCTCCCCTGCGGGGTGCCGCCTGCGCCGTCGGGTTCACCGAAGCCGTGCGACCGGGAGGGCGGTCCGGCCGCAGCGGCTCCGCGACGGCGCGGTGCTACTTCTGCGCCCAGACCTGGTTGGGCTGGGTGCCGCCGCCGTAGCAGTCCCATATCTGCAGAAGCGCGCCGTTGCCGGAGCCGTCGGCGTCCAGGCATTTTCCGGACCGGGGGTTGGTGACGGTGCCGTTGGCGTTGAACTGCCACTGCTGGGCGCCGGTGCCGTTGCACGACCAGAGCTGCACCTTGGCGCCGTTGGCCGTGGAACCGCCGGCCACGTCGAGGCACTTGCCGGACTGCGGATTGACGAGGGTGTCGCCGGTCCGCGTCCACTTCTGGTTCCAGCCGGTTCCGCAGTCCCACAGCTGGACGGGGGTGCCGTCGGCCGTGCCCCAGTCCTTGAGGTCCAGGCAGCGGCCGCTCTGCTGACCGGTGACCGTGCCGGACGTACCGCCGCCTCCGCCACCGCCACCGCCGGAGCCGTTGGAGTCGTAGGAGAAGGAGTTCACGGCCAGGCCGGGGCCGCCGACCCAGGGCTCGAAGCCGAACTGCACGCTGGTCATGTACCACGCCGACGACAGGTAGCCGCGGCTGAGCGAGTCGTTGGTGAAGTCCTTGATGTTCACCGTGACCGCGTTGGTGGGCTGCTGGCGCACGTAGGAGACGGTGTTCCAGGCGATGCCGCTGCCCTGACGGCCGTACCAGACGTCCCAGTTGGCACCCTCGATCGACACCGTCCCGACCTTGGTGCCGAACGGCGTGGGCGACCCGGAGTGGTTGGCCCAGATCATCATCTCCTCGCCGTTGTTCTGGCCCGACGGGTTGGGGCTGGTGTCGAACCAGATGTCGTACGCGGCGTCCCACTGGCCGTCGGCGGTCGAGAAGTCGACGCTGGACTGCGGGTTGCCGAAGGCCGACACCTGCAGTGGCAGGCCGTTGCCGCTGGAGCAGTTGCCGTAGTGGCAGCCGGCGTAGATCGACGGATACGCCGCCGGCGCGCCGCTCGTGCCCACGTCGTGCCAGCCGGTGGTGACCTTGAAGCCGTCGTCCGACACGTCGATGCACTGGGGGATCGAGTCACCCCACTCGTTGTTCTGGACGACGTACTTGCCGCCCGAGACCTTCATGCTGTCGGTCTTGCCGCAGAGGGTCGTGTTCGCCGACACCGGCGAGGCGCCGGCCAGGGAGAGGGCAACCAGGAACAGGGCAGCCACGACTGCCGCGACCGCCGCAGCTCCACTGCGTGGCTTCGCGCTCGATCTGGTCATGGGAATCCTTTCGATGGCCGGGGCGGCTTCTGCGGCGCCCGGACCGTGGGGGGACGGATCCGGAGAGGGGGAGCGTCGACCTGGGAGGGCCGATGTGGGAGCGCTCCCATATGCGAGCGTCGACGCCGGGACCTTCCGGAAATGAAATGAGAGGGGGTTGCGCCAAAACGGCGGATGGGTGCCGCCGCGAGGCGGAACCAGTTGGTGGCGCGCGAGCTCGCCCAGCTCACTCACGCCGCGTCACATGAAGCCAGCGAGGTTGATTAACTGTCAAGCGGTCTGCGGGCGTTCACTTCATGAAGTCAAAGCAAGAGCTGCCGCTTCCCTAGCGATGCAGGTGCGATGCAGGCGCGATGCGGATGCGATGCGGACGTATCTCTTGCCGATGCGTCCGGGCGGGGCTAGCGTGCCGTCTCAGTCAAGTCACTGGCTAGTAGCTACTAACAAACTCGCCCTGGTAGCCACTGGCGGACCTTCGGCCCGGGAACGGAAAGGGAGGCGAACATGGCTGAGGGGGCGCCCACTTACCGGCGCGACCGGCCACGACTGCCGGCCGCCGAACGGCGCCGCCAGATCATCGGCATCACGTCCGCTCTCATCGCCGATCGCGGTTTCTGGGGACTGTCGATGCAGGACGTGGCCGATCGGTGCGGGCTCACCGTTCCGGGGGTGCTGCGCCATGTCGGCTCCAAGGCCGGCCTGCTCGTCGCCGTGCTGGAACACAGGGATGTCGAGGACGCCCGATCGCTTCGCGCGCACCTCGGTGTCGGTGAGGGCGAGGTCCCGGACGAGTGGTCCGCCGGCGGCCCCGAGGGAGTCGGCCTGCGGCAGTTGTGCTCGGCGACGATGCGGCGCAACGCCGAACAGCCGGAGATCGTACGGCTCTTCACCGTTCTGGAAGCCGAGTCGTTGACACCGAGCCATCCCGCACACGCCTACTTCGTGAAGCGACAGGAGAACGCGACAGCTGCTTTCGCATCCCTGGCCAGGGACCTCAGCGACCGTCCGCACTCGCTCGCCCGGCACATCGTGGCGATGATGGACGGCCTGCAGATCCAGTGGCTGCGCGCGCCGCAGACGTTCGACCTGGTCCGGGAATGGGAGATCGCCGCCGAGGTGCTCTTCGGCGGACCGGAGGACGCTGCGCGCGGGCAGAAGCGGGGCGGCTGACCGCTCGTTCAGGACCGGCGGCGGCAGGAAGCGGCCCGTGACGCACAACTGGCCCCGGCGTCACGGCAGCAGTCGCCGCTCCTTCGCCACCGCCACCGCGCCCGCCCGCGTCTCCACCCCCAACTTGCCGTAGATCCGCCCGAGATGGGTCTTCACGGTCGCCTCGCTGATGAACAGCTCCCGGGCGATCTCGCGGTTGCCGAGGCCGCGGGCCAGCTGGGCGAGGATCTCGTGTTCGCGGTCGGAGAGGGTGGGACGAGGGCTGCGCATCCGGGCCAGCAGGCGGTCGGCGACCGGAGCCGACAAGGCCGTACGGCCGGACGCGGCGCTGTGGATCGCGGCGAAGAGCTCGTCGGGGCGTTCCGCCTTGAGCAGATATCCCGTGGCGCCCGCCTCGATGGCCCGGGTGATGTCGGCGTCGGTGTCGAACATCGTCAGGACCAGTACGCGCGTGCCCCCTTCACCGTCAGCGGTCAGCCGCCTGGTCGCCGTCACCCCGTCCATGCCCTCCCCGAGCTGGAGGTCCATCAGGACGACGTCCGGGCGCAGACGCGCGGCCATGGCCAGCGCCTCCTCGCCGCCGCCCGCCTCACCGACCACCTCGATGCCGTCGGCGCTCGACAGCAGGGCGCGCAGACCGGCCCGTACCACCGCGTGGTCGTCGCACAGCAGGAGACGTACGGGCGCACTCACGCGGCCACCTCCTTCACGGTCACGGGTATCGCGGCCGACACGACGGTTCCCTCGCCCGGGGTGGACTCCACCGTGAGCGTCCCGCCCGACTGGCGGGCCCGGATGCGCATGGCCGGCAGGCCGTGGCCGCGCGTGCCGTCGGCGGCGGGCGGGGCGGCCGGGTCGAAGCCGCGGCCGTTGTCCGCCACGTCCAGCGAGATCTGGTCGTCCAGGCAGGTCAGGGTCAGTGCGGCCCGGGTCGCGGCGGCGTGTTCGCGTACGTTGGCCAGGGCGCCCTGGGCGATGCGCAGGAGGGCCGCCTGGATGCGGTCGGGGAGCGGGCCGGGCTCGCCGTCGAGGCGGAAGCCGACCGTCAGGCCGGGGCCGGTCTCGCGTGCGGCGAGGGCGGCGAGCGCCGCCGGGAGGGAGTGCCCGGCGAGGTCGGCCGGTGCCAGGTCGTGCACGAAACGGCGGGCCTCGGCGAGGCTGCGTGCGGTGATCGCGGCCGCCTCGCGGGTGTGCGCGCGGGCCGCTTCGTGGTCGGTTTCCCACACGCGCTCGGCCGCCTGGAGCAGCATCTGCTGGCTGGACAGGCCCTGCGCGAGGGTGTCGTGGATCTCGGCGGACAGACGCTGCCGCTCCGCCAGGACGCCGGCCCGCCGTTCGGTGGCCGCGAGGTCGCGCCGGGTGCGGACCAGGTCGTCGACGACCGCGCGCTGCCGGGCCGCCTGCCGCTGCAGATGGACGAAGACGGCCGTGGCGACTGCGGCCACGGCGGGCGGGGCCACCACCATGTTGGGGTTCAACGGGCCGTCCGCCACCCGCACTTCGGAGATCACGACCAGCACGGTGAGTACGCCGGCCAGCGGCACCGCGATCCGTGGCGGCAGGGCGTACAGGCCGGCGAAGAGCAGCGGCATCGCGCACCAGGTGGCGCTCGGGGCGAGGGCGAGGAGGGCGACCCAGACCGCGGACACCGAGACCAGCCAGGCCAGGTGCCGGCCGCTGGGCGGGGTTCCGGCGCGCGGGGGCGGGGCCAGGAAGTGGCCGAGGGCGTAGAGCAGGGAGAACGCCGCGAACAGCGCCACCACCCATCCCGTACGTGCCCCGCCCTGGTCGCGGGTCAAGAAGCGCGCGAACGAGGAGCACAGCAGCAGGAAGAACGCGGCATGTACGACCGCGGTCAGCCGGCGCTCGTCCGCATCGGTGGTGTTCTCCATGTTCCGTGTCTAACGCGGCCGGCACCGGATCGCATCAACCGATCGGCTGACATCGTCATCGCCCGAACCGCCCGCGGACCTGCGCCGGTCGAGCGAGCCGGACAGCGTGTTCCCGCACCGAGGCTTGCGACAGCACCCCAGAACCACCGCCTGAACCACCGCCTCGGAAGGCCGGACCCATGCCCGCCACGAACGTCACCGTCAACCGTGCCGCCCTCGGCCACCGCATCGCCTACGCCCTGCGCCACCCCGACCGCGTCCCCCGCCATCTGGCCCGCGCCGCGCGGGACGCGTGGCTGAGCCGCCGCCACCCGGACCATGTCTCCTACTACCGCGCCGTGATGCGCTCCGACACCCGGGCCGACCCGGACGCGGCGGTCGGCAGCCGCAACCGGGAGCGCTGGCTGGCGCTCGGGGCGATGCAGTTCGACTACCTCGTCGGCCACGGGCTGCGGCCCGGACACCGCATGCTGGAGATCGGCTGCGGCAACCTGCGGGGCGGCTGGCGGTTCATCCGCCACCTGGAGCCCGGGCACTACTACGGCGTCGACATCTCCCCGGACATCCTGCTCGCCGCGCAGGACACGATCCTGGAGATGGGGCTGGCGCAGCGGCTGCCCACGCTCACCCCCGTGCGCGACCTGACGCTGCGGTTCCTGCCCGACGCCCACTTCGACGTCGTCCACGCGCACAGCGTCTTCTCGCACTCCCCGCTCCCCGTCATCGAGGCGTGCCTGGCCAACGTCGGGCGGGTGCTCGCGCCGGGCGGCTGGTTCGACTTCACCTTCGACCGTACGGAGGGGGAGGAGCACCAGGTGCTGCGGGAGGACTTCTACTACCGCACCGACACCCTGCTCGCGCTGGCCGCGCAGCACGGGCTGAAGGCCCGCTTCATGGACGACTGGGAGGAGCTGCCGCACGGGCAGTCCAAGATCCGGGTGACGGCGTAGAGGTCCTCTACTGCCCGACCCGCGCCCACACCGGCGCATGGTCCGACGCCGCCTCCCCGCGGCGTTCCGCCGGGTCCTGACCCACCGACGGCAGCCGCAGCGTGCCGTCGCCGGGCAGGCCCGTCCCGGCCGCGGTCACCCGGTGGACCAGCCGGTGGCTCATCAGGATGTGGTCGATCAGCTCGCGCCGCCCGGAGTTGATCCGGGAGTAGCGCTCCTCGGGCGGGATCAGCGGGGCCACGTCCCACAGCCGGGCCGCGTCGCCCCGGTCCGGGCGGTCGTAGCCCGGAGTGCCGATCTCGGAGCCCGGCGGGCCCAGCAGGATCTGGGTGGTGGCGGCCTGCACCTCGTCGTTCAGGTCGCCCAGCATGGCGACGTCGCGCTCGCGTCCGTCCCCGTCCAGCAGGTCGTCGGCGAGCGCGCGCAGGGCCGTCGCCTCGGCGGCCCGCCGGTAGAGGGCGTAGGCGCCGTAGCGGGCGCGTTCGCCCTCGTCGTGGGGGAAGAAACGGTTGCCCGGATAGGACAGCAGCTTCGACTTCAGGTGGGCGACGGCCACCCGGAGCGGGCCGGCGTCCGTCGCGGCCTCCACCGCCAGGAAGCCGCGCCCCGCCGCCGCGACCTGCGCGCCGGAGTCGGCCTCCTGCACGGGGCGCAGCCCGGCCGGGAAGGCGTTCGTGTCGGCCAGGACCCGCAGCTCCCGGCGGCTGAGGAAGCCCACCCTGATGCCGCGGCCGTCCGGGTGCGTGCTGAGCACCGTGTGCCAGTCGCCGTCCAGCATCCCGACCAGGTCCTCGAGCGCCGTGGGCTCGCCGACCTCCTGGACGCCGAGCAGCGCCGGGTCGAGTTCCGTGATCACGGCCGCGAGGGCCGCGAGCTTCGACTCGTAGGCCGCCTTGTCCTTGGGGCCGAAGGGGCCGCCCGGCCGGTACAGGTTCTCCAGGTTCCAGGTGCCGAGGAGCATGCCGGGCCCCTTTCCGGAAGCCGACGGGAGCGCTGCGGTGAGGCCAGCGTGCCTGCCCGGCCGATTCCCCGACAGAGCGGCGGCAGGATGCGCGGTTCGGCTCACCCGACCCGAGGAGCACGTCGTACGTTGACAGGATGACCGACTCTCCCGCCGATCTGGTCCTCACCGGCTGCACCGTCCTCGTGCACGACGACCGCGAGCGGATCGGGTTCGAGGAGAACGCGGCCGTGGTCGTGCGCGGCGGTCTCGTGGACGCGGTGACGACCGCGGCCGCGGTGGAGCACCTCCCCGCCGCCGAGCGCATCGACGCGCACGGCCAGGTCGCGATGCCCGGCCTGATCAACTGCCATACGCACGCACCGATGGTCGCGCTGCGCGGCGTCGCCGAGGACATGGACACGGTCGCCGCCGTCGTCCGGGAATGCGGCATCCGGGCCCGCCTCGGACAGGCGTACGTCTCCTGAGGGCGATGGCGGTGGTGATGGCCGTCGGCGCCGCCCGGGTGCCGTAGCGCGAACTCCAGGGAATTCTCCCGGCCTTGGGGCCCCTGGGACCCGTGCACCTCCACGCGGCCGAGAACCGCGACCAGACCCGAGGTCGGCCTGGCCCGCCACGGCGTGACCCCGATCGAGGTCCGCGGGCGTACCGGCATCCTCGACACCGACGTGCTGATCGCGCACGGCACCGGCATCACCGAGCGCGACCTGCCCGTTCACGAGCTCGCCGCCACCCTCGTGCACAGCGCCCGCTCCGGCGATGTCCGCACGACCATCGTCGACGGGTGGGTCCTCATGCGCGACCGCGAGCTGCTCACCCTCGATGTCCCTTCGGTGGTAAGGGAGTTGGGGGAACGGCTGTCGGCGCTGCTGGACCGCGGTCATGGTCGGCGGATCCGGGATTGCAAGACCTGGAAACCGGCCCCGGAGAAGCGCTTTGGCGCCAACCCTTGATAACCGGGCCGTCGCACCAAGTGGTTTCACGCTACACAGGAAGGCCGGGACGTACTCGTCCGACGGGAGGCCGGCCGGTGGAACTCACGATGGATGTAGCGGTGCTGCTCGCTGTCGTCATCTTCGTGCGAGCACGGCGCAAGCCACTGGCCCGCAGCCGTTCCGACGCGTGGCTGACCGTCTTCCTCGCCCTGGCCTTCGGCGTGCTGATCGCCCCGACCGCCTTCGGTCAGGGCGTATTCAGCTTCATGGGCCAACTCGCCCAGGGAGTAACGCAGTCGGCGAGCCCCTGAGCCCGAGCCTGGGGTCATCCCACGCGGCTCTCGCCGGCCTGCTGAACATGGCCCGCGCCGGCATCCGGTGGCGCCGCTCCCTGCGCGTCCGCGGCCTGATCGCGCTCCCGGTGACGTACGCCCGGAAAATTCTCTGAGGCGGCGATGAGTTCTGTCCCTCCCGTCGGTCACCACTCTTGACGGACCGTTGCACAGGAGGGGCCATGTCGCTTCCGGAGATCGTCTCGCGCGAGCAGTGGCGCGCGGCACGCGAGGAGTTGCTCGCCAAGGAGAAGGCGGTCACGCGCGCGCGTGACGCACTGAATGCCGAGCGGCGCCGGCTGCCCATGGTCGAGGTGGACAAGGAGTACGTCTTCGAGAGCGGCGACGGGAAGGCCACCCTGCTGGACCTGTTCGAGGGCCGGCTCCAGCTCGTCGTCCACCACTTCATGTTCGCGCCCGACTGGGACGCCGGCTGCCGCAGCTGCTCGGCCTTCCTGGACCAGATCGGGCATCTGGCGCACCTCCGGGCGCGGGGCACGACGTTCGCCGTTGTCTCCCGGGCGCCCTACACGAAGATCCTGCCGTTCAAGGCGCGGATGGGATGGACGATGCCCTGGTACTCGTCGCACGGAAGCGACTTCAACCACGACTTCGAGGTGACCCTGGAGCACGAGGGGGAGTCCCTCGAGCGGCCCGGCCTCAGCTGCTTCCTGCGGGACGGCGAGCGGGTCTTCCACACCTACTCGACCTACGAGCGCGGCCTCGACGGACTCGGTTCCACCACCGGCTTCCTGGACCTGACCGCGCTGGGCCGGCAGGAGGAATGGGAGGAACCCAAGGGGCGTGCGTCGTTTCTTGGGGCGCCCGCGGGAAGTGATCGCATCCGGTATCACGACGAGTACGAGGAATGAAGCGGAAAGTAGTCATGATGCGACCGGGATCTTCACTGAGTGACCGAATCCTCACACTGTGCGCTGAACGAGTGTCAACTACGTCTCAGTACGGCAACTGAGCGAGGCGTTCGGCCCCTGGAAGGCGTTAACTCCTACAGGACAACGCTTCTGGAGGTGCGAGATGGTGAACGGGCGAACGGTGCTCGAACGCTTTCCCGCAGGTGGGCCGCGTGGCTCGTGGCCGGCGGAGGAGTTCGCGCACGCGCGACGGCAGGAAGGACTGCCCGCCGAGGTCGTCATGGACCTCGCGACGGACACCTTCCTGGTGATCGTGCGCGGCGACACGGCCGCGGACGCGATCGCCTGAGGGGCGTCAGCCCGCCTCCGGGGCGGGCACCGGCGCCCTGAACTGCTCGGCCTGGAGCGAGTACAACTCCGCGTAGATCCCGCCCCTGGCCAGCAGCTCGTCCGGGGTGCCGGACTCCGCGAGACGGCCCCGGTCGAGCACGTGCACCAGATCCGCGTGCCGTACGGACGCCAGCCGGTGGGTGATCAGGATGACGGTCTGGCCCGCGGAGGCCAGGGCCCGGATCTTCTCGAAGACCTCCAGCTCGGCCCGGGCGTCCAGGGCCGCCGTCGGCTCGTCCACGACCAGGATCCGGCCGCGTCGGTAGGCCGCCCGCGCGATGCCGAGCCGCTGCCACTGACCGCCGGACAGCTCATGGCCGCCGCTGAAGTTGCGGGCGAGCAGGGTGTCCAGGCCGCGCGGCAGGTCATCCACCACGTCCTCGGCCCCGGCCTCGGCGAGCGAGGTGGCCAGGCGCTCCTCGGTCAGGGGCGCCGAGGAGCGGCCGACGGCGACGTTGACCCGGGCCGTGAACGGCCAGCGCTTGAAGTCCTGGGCCAGCATCGCGACCCGTTCGGCCAGCGCCTGGCGGTCCGCGGTCGCCGCGTCGACGCCGTCCCACAGGACCCGGCCCGCGTCCGGCGTGTACAGGCCCGCGAGCAGTTTGATCAGGGTCGTCTTGCCGGAGCCGTTCTCGCCGACCAGCGCCACGATGCCGCCGAGCGGAAGCGTGAGGGTGACGTCGTCGAGGGCGGGGCGGGAGGACTCGCCGGGATAGCGGAACGTGACGTTCTCGAACCGGATCTCCCGGGGGTCCTCCGGCAGCGGGTCGCCGCCGACCGGGATCGCCCGCTCGGCCGCCTCGACGTAAAGCTTCTGAAGATCGCCGACGAACAGCGCCTCCTCGTGGAGCGCGTTGATCTCCAGAACCAGGCTGTCGAGACTCGACGACCCCGTCCGGATCGCGATCACGGCCGTCCCCGCCACCGACAGCGCCATCGTCCCGCTGAGCAGCAGCCCGCCGAGGGTCGCGTACGTCGCCACGGTCGCCATGCCCGTCCAGGCCGCCGCGATCAGCCCGGTCCGCGCGGCCAGCCGGGCCAGCCGGGCCTGCTCCGCCTCCGCGGCCTCCGACATGGCGCGGAAGTGCCGCAGCAGGAAGGGGCCCACGCCGTGCACCCGGATCTCCGGTGCGGCGGCGGGCTCGGTCAGCAGCCCGCTGATCAGATGCCCGGCCCGCGCGTGCTGCACCCAGATGTGGAAGGACTCGTAGCGGCGCCGCGCGTTGGTGAGCGCGCTCCACGCGCTGGGCAGCGTCATGGTGGCGAGCAGCGGAAGCAGCGCCGGGTGCAGCACGGTCAGCACGCTCGCCGCCGCGATCAGCGAGATCATCGCGTTCACCACGCGTGTGGCGTACGAGATCATCCGCCGGGCCGAGGAGGCGCCGTACTGCGCGGTGTCCAGCAGCTTGTGGAAGGCGTGGTCCTCGATCGCGGCCAGCTCCACGGCCGCGGCGCGCTCCAGGTACAGCTCCGTGGCCACGCGCTCCACCTTGGGCTCCAGCCGCCCGGTGGCATAGGTCGACGCCGCCCGTAGCATCGCCCCGACCAGCATGACGGCGGCCATGGCGATCAGCGCGGGAGCGGCGCCGCGCAGCCGGTCCTCGATCGCCCCGCCGCCCATCAGCCGCCCCAGCACGCTGTTGACCGCGAGCAGGCTCACCGCCTGCGTCGCGCCCCGGCCGACCTCGGCGGCCAGCACGATCCGCGCCGCCCACGGGTCGGCCTGCCAGGCGAGCCGGAAGCTCGACGCCAGCAGGGACGGCAGCCGCCTCACCATGGCCCGGAAGTTCAGTTCGAGGAACGCGTCCCGGTGCTGGTTCCAGCCCATGTCGTAGCGCAGCGGGCCCCCGAAGAGCAGCTGCTCCGACTCGGATACCCCGGGCGTGCTCCTTTCGCCCCGCTTACGCCGCCCGCCCCACCTCAGCCACCCGCCCCGCAATGACCGCACCGCCGGCCTCCCCCGGTCCACGTCGACGAACGGCCACTATCGCCGGGCCGGGCGCCTCGGGGCAGGGCGCAGCTCGAAACGGACGGACGCGCGGGCGTACGCCCTGAGGTCGCGCGATGTTTACGCAATCATCGGCTACGCGACGGCGGGCCGCGACCAGATCGGCGTCGTCCCCGTCACCCGGCACAGGGCCAGATACAGCGGGATCGGCGGGGTGTACGGCACCGTGCCCGTGGGCCGGTGGATGAGGTCGGGGACCGCCGGGGCGTCCGGAACTACCGCCCCGGCGGCGTACTGCGTGGGCGCCGGCCACTCGAGTGCGTAGTCGGAGTCCGACGGGACGAGCCACCACCAGTGCGTGTCATCGGCGTACACGCACCCCACGCGGGGCAGCCGCGGCAGCACCAGCGGGCCGAGGCTGGCGGGTATCTCCACCGCGTCGCAGCCCAGCGGTGCCGTCATGCCCTCGGGCACGGCGAGTCGCCGGGGTGTGGCCGGTGTGTGCAGTCCCCGCCGGAGGCGGACCAGCGTGTCCAGGCTCAGCGCCCCGACACCGGACGCAGCCCTCACCGCCATGCGCCTCCCGTCCCGTGCCGTCCGTGTGCGTCCGTCTCGTCGTCGTCGCCCGACCCGCCGGCCGGGCCCGGCTTGGGGCGGGCTCCCCAGCCCAGGTCGTTGCAGGGTCCGCAGTCGTGCCCGGGGTCCTGGGGTACGGCCTTGCGCGGCAGCTCGGCCCAGACCAGCAGCCCCGGTCCGTGCTCTTGAGCACCCCACGCGTCACAGAGCGCGTCGATGAGGAGCAATCCCCTCCCGTGCTCCTCCTCGGGCCGCGCCCGCAGCGGATGGGGTTCACCAGGTGCGCAACCCTCGTCACGCACGGCTATGCGCACCAGGTCGTCGCCGTCGTGCAGCTCGCAGACTATGCGGCTGCTCGCCGTGTGCACGAGGGCGTTGGTGACCAGCTCCGAGATCACCAGAGCGGCGGTGTCGCAGATGTCCTCGCACACCGACCACACGTCGAGCCGGGCCCTGGCCAGGCGTCTGGCCTGCGCGGGAGAGCCCGGATGTGCGGCCAGCTCGAACCGGAACCGGCGCTCGGCAGCGGCCTTGTCGGGGGCCACCGCCGCGGCCGCGCCGAGGCCCGGAAGGCCTGCGGCAGCGTCTGTTCCTAAGGGCGCGGACGGAATCACGCTTGCCACTATCGCCCCGCCGTGAACACTTGGCAAGTGTCACTCTGAAAAATGCAGAGTGCTGTGTGACTCTGTGAAATGGCGTGGCACACTGCTCGCAACAGCACCTTGAGCGGCGCCAATCGGGATCGACGGAGATCCGTACAGATCTTCGAATAGGTCTTCGAATGGCGCCGTATGGCTGTAAGCATGCATGTGTGGCAGGCCCGGTCCCGGGCGGCCGCACTGCCAGGGACGACAGGACGAACGCGACTTGGTGGAGGTGGAGCGTGAGCGAACCGCGGTCCGCGCCCACCGTCGGGCAGGTCGTCCTCGGCCGCCGTCTGCTGGACCTGCGGGAGCGAGCCGGCCTCAAGCGCGAGGAAGCCGCCCGCATCCTCCGCGTCGCCCCGGCCACGGTCCGCCGCATGGAGATGGCGGAGGTCGGCCTCAAGATCCCGTACCTCCAGTTGCTCCTGAAGTCCTACGGTGTCTCGGACGAGGAGGCCGAGGCCTTCGTGCAGCTGGCCGAGGAGGCCAACAAGCCCGGCTGGTGGCAGCGGTTCCACGACATCCTGCCGGGCTGGTTCTCGATGTACGTCAGCCTGGAGGGCGCGGCCGCCCTCATCCGCTCCTACGACCCGCACTTCGTTCCCGGGCTGCTCCAGACCGAGGACTACGCGCGCGGGGTGCTCAGGTCGGGCGCGATCGGCCAGACCCAACCCGAAGACATCGAGCGCCACGTCGACCTGCGCATACAACGCCAGGAACTGCTCACCCGTCCTGACGCGCCCCGATTCTGGGCCGTCATGGACGAGACCGCGCTGCGCCGCCCGGCCGGCGGCCCGGAGGTGATGCGTGCCCAGATCGACAGGCTGCTCGAAGCCACGGAGCTGCCCAACGTGACGCTGCAGGTCGCGCCCTTCACCAACGGGCCGCACCCCGGCACCTACGGGCCCTTCGTGCTGTTCCGATTTGCCATGTCAGAACTGCCGGACATGGTCTACAGCGAGTACCTGACCGGCGCCGTCTATCTCGACGCGCGCTCGGAGGTGGCGACCCACCTCGAGGTCATGGACCGCATGGCGGCGCAGGCCGCTACGGCACGTCGCACGAAGGAGATCCTCCGGGATCTCCGCAAGGAGCTGTGAATGGATCGCAACAAGCCGCGCAAACACGTCTACAACGGCATGCCTTCGCGGGAGCTGGGCAGCGAGGGGTGGCACAAGCCGTGGAGCGGCGGCAACGGCGGCAACTGCCTGGAGGCGATGAAGCTCGCCGACGGGCGGATCGCCGTCCGCCAGTCCACCGACCCGGACGGGCCGGCGCTGATCTACACCACCGACGAGATGACGGCCTTCATCGAGGGCGCCAAGGCGGGGGAGGCCGACTTCCTGCTGTCCTGAGCCTTAGCCTTGTTGCCCGTTGCCGTTGTCCCGCCGATCACCTTGTGCCGGAACTAAGTTGATCATTAATTTGTGGCAGAGAGTCAGCACTACACCGTCAGTACTCGCACCGTCAGCGCTCACACCGTCATCGGGCGGTCGTACGGCCCGATCGGCGACGGCAGTTGCGAACTGCCCGTCAGGTGGCGGTCGACGGCCGCCGCGACCGCCCGGCCCTCCGCGATCGCCCACACGATCAGCGACTGGCCGCGCGCCGCGTCCCCGGCCGCGAACACGCCGGGCACGTTGGTCCCGAAGGAGGCGTCCCGGGTGATCGTGCCGCGCGGCTCCATGGCCAGCCCCAGCTGGTCGACGAGCCCGTCGGCGCGGTCGGGTCCCGAGAAGCCGAGCGCGAGCAGTACGAGGTCGGCGGGGAGCGTTCGTTCGGTGTCCCGTCGCGGACTGCGCGCCGCGTCCACCTCGACCAGGTGCAGCGACCGCACATGCCCGTGTGCGTCGCCCTCGAAGCGCAGCGTGGACGCCGCGAACAGCCGCGCGTCCGCGTCCGCCGCCGGAGCCGTCCGCAGCTCGCGGGCCTCCTCGTGGGCGGGGGAGAGCCGGTAGATCTTCGGGTACGTCGGCCAGGGCTCGGCGTCGTCGTCGCGGTCGGCGCCGGGCTGGGCGTAGATGTCCAACTGCGTGACGGACGCGGCCTGTTCACGCACCGCGGTGCCCAGGCAGTCCGCCCCCGTGTCGCCGCCGCCGACGATCACGACGTGCTGTCCGGCGGCGGACATCGGGGAACTCTCCAGATCCCCCTCACGCACCCGGTTGGCCAGTGGCAGATACTCCATCGCCTGCTGTATGCCGGCCAACTCCCGGCCCGGCACAGGCAGTTCCCGCCACGCGGTCGCCCCCGTGGCGATCACCAGGGCGTCGTACCGCGATCTCAGCTCCGCCGCCCCGACGTCCCGCCCGACCGCCGTCGACGTACGGAACTTCGTCCCCTCGGCCCGCATCTGCTCCAGCCGCCTGTCCAGATGGTGCTTCTCCATCTTGAACTCGGGGATGCCGTACCGCATCAGGCCGCCGAGCCGGTCGTCCTTCTCGTACACGGCGACCGTGTGCCCCGCCCGGGTCAACTGCTGCGCCGCCGCGAGTCCGGTGGGGCCCGAGCCGACCACCGCCACGGTCCGGCCGGACAGCCGGTCCGGTGGCCGCGGCGGCACGAATCCCAGCTCCCAGGACCGGTCGGCGATGGCGACCTCGACGTTCTTGATGGTGACCGCGGGCTGGTTGATCGCGAGCACGCACCCCGCCTCGCACGGCGCGGGACACAACCGCCCGGTGAACTCGGGGAAGTTGTTGGTGGCGTGCAGCCGGTCCGACGCCGCCCGCCAGTCGTCCCGGCTGACCAGGTCGTTCCACTCGGGGATCAGATTGCCGAGCGGACAGGCGTCGTGGCAGAACGGGATGCCGCAGTCCATGCAGCGATCGGCCTGCTTGCCGACGAGGGGCAGCAGCGCCCCCGGGACGTAGACCTCGTCCCAGTCCCGGACCCGCTCCTCGACCGGCCGGCGGGGCCATTCCCGGCGAGGCGTGGACATGAATCCCTTGGGATCGCCCATGGCCGTCTTCCTTGCACGCACATACGACGGGCCGGCGTCATCCGCGGCGCTCTTCCGGCCACGATACGACTCCCCGGCCAGCTGCGCAGAGGGGGACGACCAGGCCTTTCGGCCGTCAGGTGAGGGCCAGGACGTACGCCACCGCCGAGCAGGCCGAGGCGACCGTGCGGACGTGGTTCCAGAACATCCACTCGCGCACGTACGTCGGCCAGTACGCGGCCGCCTCCGGAGTGCCCGGGTCCAGCTTGGCCAGAGCGTCGTTGCGCGGCACGTTCGCGACCATGGTCACCCCGAACGACCCGAACAGGTACAGGGCGCTGCCCAGCAGCAGTTCCACCCTGCCGTCGCCCGGCCAGAGCACGAAGGTCACCACGGCGAGCACCGCGCAGAGCACCGCCGACCCCATGAACACGAGCATGAACGCCGGCATCACAGCGGTCACGTTGATCGCGTTCATCGCGGCGACGCCCTGCGCCGCCGGGAGCGAGGCGAGACCCCGCATCACGAAGGTCGAGAATGCGCAGAACACCCCGGCCACCAGGCCAGTTCCGAGCACACCCAGCACGGTCAGCCAGAGGTACGGTCCATCGATCATGTCGTCAACTCCCCCGTAGAGCCGAGATCCTGCCGGGCTCGTCCAGTCACCTCAAGTGAAAATGCGTACGGGCACAGTGACCATGACCGAAGACCGCGGACCCATGTGCATGCGTCCAGGCCCGTGCCGCCTGTGCGCCGCGGGGGTCTCCAGAAGTGCCTTTGGGGGCGCCGTCGCCGGTGTCCCCACCGGTACGGGATCCGCTCTGTGCCCGTCGTCCGGTTCCCGGTCCTCAACCGACCTCCGCCCTTCCCGATCGCCATCCCCGCAGCACCGTCTCCACCACCGGTCTGATCCGCCGCCGGGCCTCGTGCCGCGGCACCCCGCTCATCAGCAACGGGTCGTACGGTGTGTCCAGATGCCGTACGGACGCCACGACCGCCGAGACCACCGCCCCCTCGGACAGGGCGCGGCCGGCGGCGCTCCGGCCCACCCGCCCGCTGCCCCGCGCCGAGGCGTGCGCCGCGATCGCCTCCGCCCGGTCCGCCGGGCATCCGGGGAACAACCGGCGGATCTCCGCCGCGAACGCCTCCGCGAACCGGACGTCCTGCGCGGCCCGCCGCCGTGCGTCCCGCGCCCTGCGGCGCCGCCGCGCCTCCGCGTCCGCGAGGCACCGCTCCTCGGCCCGGGCGAGCCCCGACTCCTCGACCAGGACGCCCTGCCGCTCGTACCGCGCCTTGCGCCGGTTGAACCGCACCACGACCGCCGACAGCGTGCTCTCCTCCCGCGACCGCCGCGTCAGCGCGGTGTCGCCGCGCGGCAGGAACACCAGATGCCCCAGGTCGGCGCAGTCGACACACCGAGGCTCCCCGTCCTCGAGCACGAGCAGCGTCAGCGGCCCGCCGTGACACTCCACGCAGTGCCGTCTCCTCAGGGGCTGGAAGACGACAAGCCCGGTACGGGACGAAGGAGTTGCAAGACGTGCCATACGTGTCTCATTCCCCCTGACGGGCCTCTGGACCACCGCGAGTTCGGGCCTGTGCGCGGCCCGCGCCGAAGCTGACGCATCATGGCCGTGTGCGACTCGAAGCGATCACCTGGGACCGGCTCGGCGACCTCCTGGCCGAGCGCCTGCTCGACCTCTCGCCGGCCGACGGCGGTCCCTGGCCCCGCATCGCCTTCGACGGAGCTCCGGCGGCCCGCCCCGGAGACCTCGCCGAGCGGGTCGCCGAGGCCCTGCGGGTGCGCGGTCGCCCCTCGCTGACCGTCGGCGCCGAGGGCTTCCTGCGGCCCGCGTCCGTCCGTCTTCAGTACGGCCGCCAGGACCTCGACGCCTATTACGACGGCCGGCTGGACACCGGCGCCCTGTGGCGCGAGGTCTTCGGTCCCCTCGAACCCGGCGGAGACGGTCGCGTCCTGCCCGACCTGTGGGACCCGGTCACCGACCGCGCCACCCGCAGCCCGTACGTCCAACTCCCGCCCGGTGGGCTGCTGTTGCTCCATGGCCCCCTCCTGCTGCGGCACTGGTTCCCCTTCGACCTGACCGTCCACGTCCTGCTCTCGCCCGGAGCCCTGCGCCGCCGCACCCCCGAGGCCGACCACTGGACCCTCCCGGCCTACGAGCGCTACGCCGACGAGACCGACCCGGCGGCCACGGCCGACGTCCTGGTCCGCGCGGACGATCCTCGGCATCCGGCGTGGAGAGGCTGACGGCAAACCGCTTTTATATGTATGCGCATGTAGTTAGTCTGGTCCCATGACGACCTCCTCGAACGATCCGGTCACTCTCGCCGCCCCCGTCCGCGCGCTGCTCGACGGCAGGAACTTCGCCAGCGTCGCCACCCTCGGCCCGGACGGCGCCCCGCAGAACTCCGTGGTCTGGATCAAGCGCGAGGGCGACACCGTGCTGTTCTCCTCCACCGACGGCCGCCAGAAGGTGCGCAACCTCCGCCGCGACCCCCGCGTCAGCCTCTCGGTCTTCGACCTCGCCGACCCGTACACCTCGGTCGAGATCCGCGGCACCGCCGAGATCCTCCCCGACGAGGGCAAGCGGCTCCCGCACGAGCTCTCGCACAAGTACCTCGGCATCGACCCGCCCGCGGAGAAGGACGACGAGGTCCGCGTGATCATCCGGATCGTGCCGCGGAGGATCGTCGCCTTCTCCGCCTGAGGTCCGGGCTCCTGTTACTGCTCGGTTCCGGGTGCATCGGGCGGGCCGCGCCAGCAGAATGAGGGGCGCCGGGACTAGCGGTGCGTCCTGCGCCGCGCCGGCCGTCCGGCATCGGGAGGTACTCCATGACCACTGCCGGAGACATCATGCACCGTGGTGCCCAGTGGATCCCCGCCCACGAGACGCTGGACCGCGCGGCCCAGCTGATGCGCGACCTGAACGTCGGTGCCCTGCCCATCAGCGACGAGAACGAGCGGCTGTGCGGAATCCTCACCGACCGCGACATCGTCGTCGGCTGTGTGGCCATGGGCCACGACCCCGCCAGGATCACCGCCGGTGAGATGGCCCACGGCACCCCGCGCTGGATCGACTCGGGCGCCGACGTCGGCGACGTGCTCCGGGAGATGCAGGACCACCAGATCCGCCGGCTCCCCGTCATCGAGAACAAGCGGCTGGTCGGCATGATCAGCGAGGCCGACCTGGCCCAGCATCTGACGGAGGACCAGATCGCCGACTTCGCCCACAGCGTGTACGCCAGGACGACGCCGCACTGACCGGTCCGCCGCGTCCTCTCACAACCAGCCGTTGCGCCGGAAGCCGCGGTAGAGCGCCAGGCACGCGATGGATATGACGGCGAGGACAAGGGGGTAGCCGAACGTCCAGTGCAACTCCGGCATGTGATCGAAGTTCATGCCGTAGACACCGCACACCATCGTCGGCACGGCGATCACCGCGGCCCAGGCCGTGATCTTCCGCATGTCCTCGTTCTGCGCGACCGTGACCTGCGCGAGGTGCGCCTGCAGGATCGAGTTGAGCAGTTCGTCGAAGGCGGCGATCTGATCCTTCGCCCGCATCAGATGGTCGAAGACGTCCCTGAAGTACGTCTGTATCTCCGGGCTCACCACCCGGATCGGCCGGGTGGCGAGCTCCTCGACCGGGCGGCCGAGAGGGACGACCGCCCGCTTCAGCTCCAGCAGTTCACGCTTCAGCTGGTAGATCCGGCCCGGGTCGGCCCGCGCGCCGTTCTCCGCGAACACGTCCATCTCGACCTGGTCGATGTCCGCCTGGACCGCGTCGGTGACGTGCAGATAGTCGTCCACCACATGGTCGGCGATCGCGTGCAGCACCGCCGCCGGGCCCTTCGAGAGCTGTTCCCGGTCGGACTCCAGCTCCTCGCGCAGCGGGCCCAGCGAGCCGTGCATGCCGTGCCGGACCGTGATCACGAAGTCTTCGCCCGTGAAGACCATGATCTCGCCGGTGTTCACCACCTCGCTCGTCGCCGTCAGCTCCTCGTGCTCGACGTAGCAGACGGTCTTGAACACCGCGAACAGCGTCTCGCCGTACCGCTCCAGTTTGGGGCGCTGATGGGCCTCGACCGCGTCCTCCACCGCCAGCGGATGCAGGTCGAAGAGCTCGGCGATGCCCGCGAACTCCTGGTCCGTCGGTTCATGCAGACCGAGCCACACGAAACCGTCGCCGTGCTTCCGCACGCGCTCCACGGCGTCGACCAGGTCGCTGCCGGCCGGCTCGCGCACGCCGTCCCGGTATGTCACGCAGTTCACCACGGAGGAACCCAGCGGGGAGCGGGCCGGGTGGCTCAGGTCGACGCGGGGGCGCCGCCGGGTCAGCCGTGCCACCTTGCGGAGGTTGCCCACCTTGCCGAGGTGCGTCACCTTCCGCAGATTCCCTGCCATGGACATAGGGATCTCCTTGCGTGGATCTCCGTGCTCGAAACGCGGTCGGCGGTTCGCCCTGCCCGGGCGAGCCGCCTCTTTGTGCCTTGGCGGGCCAGTCTGCCAGGTCTGCGTAAGCGGCGGGTGAGGCTGTGGGAGCAGGACATTCCGTCTTGTTCCCACCTGTGGACAACGAATTCCCGGCGGCTCTCGGCATGCCCGCGACTGGGATGATCACGGCATGAGCGAATCCGACGGATACCTCCTCGACAACCGTCAGACCGAGGCGGAAGAGCGCTTCGACGCCTTCACCGCTCTCTTCGACCCCACGACCTTCCGGCACCTCGAAGGGCTCGGCATCGGCTCCGGCGGGCGCTGCTGGGAGGTCGGTGCGGGCGGCACCTCCGTGGTGTCCTGGCTGGCCGAGAAGGTCGGCCCGGACGGGGAGGTGGTCGCCACCGACATCGACACCTCGCTTCTCACCCCCGTCGCCCGCCCGCCGGTGAGCGTGCGCGTCCACGACGTGGGTGCCGAGGAGCCCCCGGGTGAGGGCTTCGACCTGGTGCACGCCCGCCTCGTCCTCGTCCATGTCCCGGACCGCGAACGGGCGTTGCGGTCGATGGTCGACGCCCTGCGTCCCGGCGGTGTCATCCTCGTCGAGGACGCCGATCCGGCACTGCAGCCCCTGACCTGCCCCGACGAGCACGGCCCCGAGCAGGAACTCGCCAACCGCCTGCGCCGCGGCTTCCGCCGGCTGCTCGCCGAACGGGGCGCCGACCTCTCCTACGGCCGCCGCCTCCCGCGCCTGCTGCGCCAGGCAGGACTGGACGACGTGCGGGCCGACGCGTACTTCCCGCTCACCTCCCCGGCCTGCGCCGCGCTGGAGGCGGCCACCGTCCGCCAGATCCGCGACCGCCTCGTCGCCGCGGACATCGCCACGGACGAGGACATCGACCGCCACCTGGCGAACGTCGCGGCCGGCGGGATGGACCTGGCGACGGCCCCGATGATCTCGGCATGGGGCCGCAAGCCGTAGCGCCGGGGGAGCGGCCTTGGTGCGACCGGACCCTTGCGGCCCGGAGGAGATCACATCAGCCTGAAGAACATGACGGACAACACGACGCGTCTCGACCATGTCGTCCTGTGGGTGCGCGACCCGGTCGCCTCGGCCGACTTCTACGAGAAGGCCGTCGGACTGCGCCCCCTGAGACTCACCGAGTTCTCCGCGGGGGAGGTCTCCTTCCCCTCGGTCCGGCTCAACGACGAGAGCATCATCGACCTCATGCCGCACTCCATGGCACCGGACATGAAGATGGTCCCCGGCGCCGCCGAGAGCGCCGGCCACCCGGTCAACCACGTCTGCCTGGCCCTGCCGGGCGAGGAGTTCGACGCCCTGCACGGCCGCCTCGATGAATGCGCCGTCCCCGTCTCCGAGCTCTCCTACGACTCCTACGGCGCCCGCGGGAAGGCCCGGCGCAGCTTCTACTTCCGCGACCCGGACGGGAACGTCTTCGAGGCCCGGCACTACGACTAGGCGGCCGACCGGAGCGGGTGCCCGCCCGCGTACGCGCGGGCACCCGCCGTCCCCCGTTCGTCCGTGCCTCGTTCCTCCTGTTCAGCAGGTCAGACGGGGCTCACGCCGCTCAGCGCGCCGTGCGGATCGAGCACGTACTTGCGGCTGGCGCCCTGGTCGAACTCGGCGTAGCCGCGCGGTGCGTCGTCCAGGCCGATGACGGTCGCGTTGACCGCCTTGGCGATGTGCGCGCGCTCGTGCAGGATCGCCATCATCAGGCCCCGGTGGTACTTCATCACCGGGCACTGTCCCGTCGTGAAGTGGTGGCTCTTGGCCCAGCCCAGGCCGAGCCGGACCTTCAGCGTCCCGGACTTGGCGTCCTGGTCGATCCCGCCAGGGTCGTCCGTGACGTACAGCCCCGGGATGCCCAGGGCGCCGCCGGCGCGCGTGATGCCCATCAGGGAGTTGAGCACCGTCGCCGGTGCCTCCTGGGCGTCCTTGCCGTGGGCCCGCGCCTCGAAGCCGACCGCGTCGACCGCCGCGTCCACCTCGGGCTCCCCGAGGATCTGCGCGAGCTGGTCCTCGACACTGCCCTGCGAGACGTCGACGGTCTCGCAGCCGAAACTCCGCGCCTGGGCGAGGCGTTCGGGGTTGAGGTCGCCGACGACGACCACGGCGGCGCCCAGCAGCTGCGCCGACGCGGCCGCGGCGAGACCGACCGGGCCCGCTCCGGCGACGTACACCGTGGACCCGACACCGGCGCCCGAGCTCACCACGCCGTGGAAGCCGGTCGGGAAGATGTCCGACAGCATCGTCAGGTCGAGCAGCTTCTCGCGCGCCTCGTCCCGGTCCGGGAACTTCAGCACGTTGAAGTCCGCGTACGGGATCATGGCGTACTCGGCCTGGCCGCCGACCCAGCCGCCCATGTCGACATACCCGTAGGCCGCGCCGGGGCGGGCCGGGTTGACGTTCAGGCAGATGCCGGTCGCGCGTTCCTTGCAGTTGCGGCATCGCCCGCAGGCGATGTTGAACGGTACGGAGACGATGTCGCCGACTTCGACGAACTCGACGTCCGGCCCCCTCTCGACGACCTCTCCGGTGATCTCGTGTCCGAGGACCAGCCCCTCCGGTGCGGTCGTCCGTCCGCGCACCATGTGCTGGTCACTTCCGCAGATGTTCGTGGCGAGCACCTTGAGGATCACACCGTGCCGGCACTTCCGGCCGACATTGTCCGGCGCCACCCCAGGCCCGTCCTGGAGTTCAAGCGTGGGGTAATCGATGGTCCTGACTTCCACCGTGCCCGGCTTGAGATAAGCGACTGCCCTGTTTCCGGTCATGCGTGATCGCCGTCCCTTCGGCTCCGAGTCCTCGGATGCCAGTGGCTGTGCGCACGATCGAGTCTGCTACCGCCTTCGTGTCCCGGCCACCCTTCTCGCACCTCTCAGAACAGAGGCTCGGGCAGCACGCCTTCCAGCGCGAGCAGCCTGCGCTTCGTCTCCAGGCCGCCCCCGAACCCGCCGATGCCCCCGTCGCTCTCCACCACCCGGTGGCAGGGCACGACGACCGGCAGCGGATTGGACCCCATCGCCGTCCCGACCGCCTGGGCCGCGCCCGGCTGGCCCACCCGCCCGGCCAGATCGCCGTAGCCCACGACCGCGCCGTAGGGGACGCCGGCGGCCAGTTCACGCAGCACCTGCCGGTTGAAGCCTGATGTCAGCGACCAGTCCAGCGGCAGCTCGAAGTCCCGCCGCTGACCGGTGAAGTACGCCCTGAGCTGCCGTATCGCCTCGGCCAGCAGCGGTGAGTCGGGAGCCTCGACGGGTTCGGTGCCCAGCCGGGACGCGAGCCGGGCGAGCGCCTTGTCGCGCACCGCGTCGGAGGCGTGGAAGACGACGTTGACCAGGCCCTCCCGGGTCGCGGCCAGCAGCAGCGGACCGATCTCCGTACCGACCACGGCCCATACGACCTGCTGCTCGTACTGTCCATCGCTGTCCATGCGCCCACCGTACGACCCGCCACTGACAACGCCCGGCGGAGCGGGACTCAGGGGGCCCGCAGCGCGGTCCGGACCACGTCCGGCTTGTCGCTGATGACGCCGTCGACGCCGTAGCGGGCGACCTGGCGGGCGGTGTCCGCGTCGTCGACGGTCCAGGTGAAGACGCCGAGCGGCCTGCCGTGCGGTCCCGCGACGGAGTGCACGGCCGCGACGTAGCCCCGGGAGATCGAGCCGTGGGACGGATTGATCCCGTCGGCGAAGCCCGCGTACGCGGGCAGGTCCGCGACGCGCGGCGTGCCGAGGTACGCCGTCCTGACGGCGGGCGCCAGGTCGTGCACGATCCGCAGGCTGTCCGCGCCGAAGCTCTGCACGATCAGCCGGCCCGTCAGATGCTGCCGGTCGAGCCAGCCCTCGTTGCCGAGGACCTTCAGGATCTGCTGCTCCATGCCCGGGTACAGCTCGGGGTTCTTGATCTCCAGCAGCAGCTTCTGGTGGTTGTGCTCGACGCGGCGCATGTACTGCGTCAGCGTCGGCACGCGCGTGCCCGCGAACCGGGAGCCGAACCAGCTGCCCGCGTCCAGGCGCGCGATCTCGGCGGCGGTGAAGTCCTTCACCTTCCACGGCGCCCGGCCGGGGAAGACGTCCTTCACATTCGTCGTCCGCCGAAGGCTGTCGTCGTGGATGACGACGAGCTCGCCGTCCCTGGTCCGCTGGACGTCGTTCTCGACCCAGGAGATGCCCAGCTCGGCCGCCCTGTCGATGGCGGCAAGCGTGTTCTCCGGCGCCTGGGCGGAGGCCCCCCGGTGACCGATGACCAGCGGCCGGCCGGCGATGCCGCCCGCACGGGCGTGAGAGACCGTCGCGTGGGAACCTGCCTTGGCATCGGAACCGGGCACCAGAAGGGCGGCCGTCCCCAGGAGAGCGGTGGTGATGGCGGCGGCAGCGCGCGCGTACATGCGTACCCCTCACGTCGGTCTATCACGGACAGATCAACTGTGACAGCAGAGCGTGAACCACGCCGGAGTGCAGAATGGCCACACATCGAATGGTGTTGCCCAAGTCCTCTCACCGGTGCCGCACAACTGAGGCAACGACGTGTTTCTTTGCCGGAATATCGTTCGACCATTCCGGTGGGGGCCATACTCTCTGCCTCAACCCTGACCGCCCGGGCGGTCCCGGGAGGGGCGCATTTCAGCGAATCACAGGACGAAGAGGGCGGAAGGGCAGCCGCGCATGCGAGGCACGGTCGACGGATTCACGTACGGACTCGTCACACCGGTGGTGGCCTATCTCATGGCCTGCCTCGGTGGCGCCCTCGGCCTGCGCTGCACCACCAGATCGATGCTCGTGGCGCAGTCCTGGCGCCCCGGCTGGCTCGCCCTCGGTGCGGCGGCCATAGGTTCCGGCATATGGACCATGCACTTCGTGGCCATGATGGGCTTCACGGTCAAAGAGGCGCCGATCCATTACGACAAGGCGCTGACGTTCGCCAGCCTCGGCGTCGCCGTCGTGATGGTGGGCGTCGGGATCTTCATCGTCGGCTACCGCGGCGCCAGGGGAGCGGCCCTGTTCACCGGAGGCACGATCACCGGCCTGGGCGTCGCCTCGATGCACTATCTGGGCATGGCCGGAATGCGCCTGAACGGAAAGCTGGAGTACAACACCCTGACCGTCGCCGCCTCCGTCGTCATCGCCATGGCCGCGGCGACGGCCGCCCTGTGGGCGGCCGGGCAGGTCAGGGGGTTCACGTGGAGCGTGGGCGCGAGCCTCGTCATGGGACTCGCCGTCAGCGGTATGCACTACACGGGCATGGCGGCCCTCAGCGTCCACCTGCACGACACGGGCGTCCCCATCGGGGGCGAGTCGCCCGCCGAGCTGCTGTGGCCCATGCTCGTCGGCCCGCTCGCCTTCCTCGTCCTCGCCGGTGTGGTCGTGATGTTCGACCCGATGTTGGTCATGGGCAAACCGGCCGTGGCCCCCGTCGAGAACAAGCCGGGCGTCCCGGCCCATCCGGCGGTCCACCACCAGGCGCATCGCCCGCCGCTCCGCCCGGTCCGGCTCGCGGGCCGGCGCGGCTCCCGCACCCCGCAGAACCGCTGACCGGCCCGCGTTGTCAGTGGCGGGTCGTACGGTTGGTTCCATGCGGCCCGTTTCCAAGATCGAACGCACGGTGGCGCCCTTCGAGGTCGTCAGTCCCTACCAGCCCAGCGGCGACCAGCCCCAGGCCATCGCCGATCTCGCCCGGCGCATCGAGGCAGGCGAGAAGGACGTGGTCCTGCTCGGCGCCACCGGCACCGGCAAGTCCGCCACCACCGCGTGGATGATCGAGAAGCTCCAGCGCCCCACACTCGTGATGGCGCCGAACAAGACCCTGGCCGCCCAGCTGGCGAACGAGTTCCGCGAGCTCCTGCCCAACAACGCGGTCGAGTACTTCGTCTCGTACTACGACTACTACCAGCCCGAGGCCTACGTCCCGCAGTCGGACACCTACATCGAGAAGGACTCCTCGATCAACGAGGAGGTCGAGCGGCTGCGGCACTCCGCGACCAACTCGCTGCTCACCCGCCGCGACGTCGTCGTGGTCGCCTCGGTGTCCTGCATCTACGGCCTCGGCACCCCGCAGGAGTACGTGGACCGCATGGTCCCCCTCCGGGTCGGCGACGAGGTCGACCGGGACCAGCTGCTGCGCCGCTTCGTCGACATCCAGTACACGCGCAACGACCTGGCGTTCTCCCGGGGCACCTTCCGCGTCCGCGGCGACACCATCGAGATCTTCCCGGTCTACGAGGAGCTGGCCGTCCGCATCGAGATGTTCGGCGACGAGATCGAGGCCCTGTCCACGCTGCACCCGCTCACCGGCGAGATCATCAGCGACGACGAGCACCTGTACGTGTTCCCGGCCTCCCACTACGTCGCGGGCCCGGAGCGCATGGAGCGGGCCGTCAACGACATCGAGAAGGAGCTCGGCGAGCGCCTGGCCGAGCTGGAGAAACAGGGCAAGCTGCTGGAGGCTCAGCGGCTGCGCATGCGGACCACGTACGACATCGAGATGCTCCGCCAGATCGGCTCCTGCTCCGGCGTGGAGAACTACTCGATGCACTTCGACGGCCGTCTGCCCGGCTCTCCGCCGAACACCCTGCTCGACTACTTCCCTGACGACTTCCTGCTCGTCATCGACGAGTCGCACGTCACCGTGCCGCAGATCGGCGCCATGTACGAGGGCGACGCCTCCCGCAAGCGCACCCTCGTCGACCACGGCTTCCGGCTGCCCTCCGCCCTCGACAACCGCCCGCTGAAGTGGGAGGAGTTCCAGGAGCGCGTCGGGCAGACGGTCTATCTGTCGGCGACCCCGGGCAAGTACGAGCTCTCGCGCGGGGACGGCGTCGTCGAGCAGATCATCCGCCCCACCGGCCTCGTCGACCCGGAGGTCGTCGTCAAGCCCACCGAGGGCCAGATCGACGACTTGGTGCACGAGATCCGCACGCGCACCGAGAAGGACGAGCGCGTCCTGGTCACCACCCTCACCAAGAAGATGGCCGAGGACCTCACCGACTACTTCCTGGAGCTCGGCATCCAGGTGCGCTACCTGCACAGCGACGTCGACACCCTGCGCCGCGTCGAGCTGCTGCGGGAGCTGCGCTCCGGCGAGTTCGACGTACTGGTCGGCATCAACCTGCTGCGTGAGGGCCTGGACCTGCCCGAGGTGTCGCTCGTGGCGATCCTGGACGCCGACAAGGAGGGCTTCCTGCGCTCCGGCACGTCCCTGATCCAGACCATCGGCCGCGCGGCGCGCAACGTCTCCGGCCAGGTCCACATGTACGCAGACAAGATCACCCCGGCGATGGAGAAGGCCATCGACGAGACCAACCGCCGCCGGGAGAAGCAGGTCGCCTACAACACCGAGCGGGGCATCGACCCCCAGCCGCTCCGCAAGAAGATCAACGACATCGTCGCGCAGATCGCCCGCGAGGACGTCGACACCGAGCAGCTGCTCGGCTCCGGCTACCGCCAGTCGAAGGACGGCAAGGCCGCCAAGGCGCCCGTGCCGGCCCTCGGCAACAAGGCGGTCGGCGGCGCCAGGAGCGCCAAGGGCAAGGCCAAGGAGACGGTCCCGACCGACCGCCCCGCGGCCGAACTCGCAGGCCAGATCGAGGAGATGACCGCGCGGATGCGCGCCGCCGCCGCCGACCTCCAGTTCGAGATCGCGGCCCGGCTGCGCGACGAGATCTCCGAGATGAAGAAGGAGCTGCGCCAGATGCGGGAGGCGGGTCTGACCTGACCGCACGCCACCGACTGCCCGCCCCGGCCTGCGCGGTGTGTTGCAAGACCGACACAAAGCACGGGTCGGGGTTCGTGACTGTCGGCGGCCCTGCGTAGGGTTTTCGACAACCGCGACATCGCGGCAACAGGGGACAGCTCGAGAGGGGAATCAGCGCGTGACCGTCAACATGACAAAGGGTCAGGCCATCAGTCTGCAGAAGAACGACGGGGGCAGCCTGACCGCGGTGCGCATGGGTCTCGGCTGGCAGGCGGCTCCCCGGCGCGGCCTGTTCGGCTCGCGCACCCGGGAGATCGACCTGGACGCCTCCGCCGTGCTGTTCGCGGACAAGCAGCCGGTCGACGTCGTCTTCTTCCGCCACCTGGTGAGCGACGACGGCTCCGTGCGCCACACCGGTGACAACCTCGTCGGCGGTGCCGGACAGGGCGGCGACGACGAGGCGATCCTCGTCGACCTCGCGCGCATCCCGGTCCACATCGACCAGATCGTCTTCACCGTGAACTCCTTCACGGGCCAGACGTTCCAGGAGGTGCAGAACGCGTTCTGCCGCCTGGTCGACGAGACCAACGGCCAGGAGCTGGCCCGCTACACGCTGGCGGGCGGCGGTGCCTACACCGCCCAGATCATGGCCAAGGTGCACCGCTCGGGCGCCGGCTGGACGATGACGGCCATCGGCACGCCCGCCAACGGCCGCACCTTCCAGGACCTGATGCCGGCGATCCTGCCGCACCTGTAGTCCGACCCCGCCGGGACCCGTCCGCGGGACGGGTCCCGGCGCACACCACACGACACATCAGCGACACAGGGGGACGAGGGCGATGACGGCCGAGCTGGTGCGGGGGCAGAACCACCCGCTCTCCCAGGCCCGTCTCGAGATCCGGGTCTCGGCCGGCACACCGATCGTGGCCTCGGCCACGCTCAGCGACGCGGACGGCAGGGCCCGCGGTGTCGAATGGGTGGCCCACCCGGGCGCACCCACCCTGCCGGGGCTCGAGGTCTCCAGGCAGGCGGCCGCCGACCACCGTCTCGCGGTGGACCTGGACGCCATGCCGGAGGCCGTGCACCGCGTCAACGTGCTGCTCGCCCTGCCCGCGGACGCCGGCGGTCCGGTCCGCTTCGGCGCGGTGGCCGCCCCCTTCATCGCGGTCACCGGTCTCGACGGTGCCGAGGTCGCCAGCTACACGATCACGGGCCTGGACGCCGAGTCGGCCGTCGTCGCCCTGGAGCTCTACCGCCGCCAGGGCGCCTGGAAGGTCCGCGCCGTGGGCCAGGGCTATGCCGGCGGCCTCGCCGAACTCCTCACCGACCAGGGTCTGTCCGAGGCCCACCAGCTCGCGGGCACCATCAACGAAGCCGTGGCCCACGGCCTGGCGCGCTCGGTGCACGCGCCCCCGCAGCGGGCGGCGGACGGCGACCGTACGCGCCAGACCGCCGCACCGGCGCTCGGCCCCGACCAGGGCGGCCCCACGCGCCAGGGCGCCCCCGGACCGATGGGCCCGCAGCCCTCTTCCCCGTCCGGACCGCAGGACCCCCAGCCGGGACATCCCGCACCGGTCGACCCCTCCGCGGTCACCCAGCCGGCCACGCCCACCGCCGGCGGCCCGGTCGACTACAGCCACCCGGGTCGGCAGACCTCCGCCCCGCCACCGCCCCCGCCTGCCGCACCCCCGGCCGAGCCGGGGCAGCCCGCGCAGCCCGTCGCGGGCGACGCGACCGGCTGGTCCATGGACGAGCGGCTGTACAACCAGGTCTGGGGCATGTTCGAGGACCTGGCCCGCACCACGTCGGCGTACCGCAGCGCCGTCGACTTCGCCGAGTCGCGCATGGAGAAGGAGCTGGACCAGGTCCTCTCCGACCCGCGCAGCAGGATCGGCGGGCAGGGCGACGCCGCGCGCGAGGCGGCCCGCACCAGGCACATGCAACTGGTCGACCGCGCCCGGGAGGCGCTCGACCGGGATCTCGCCCAGCTCAGTGCGGAGTCGGACGTCGTCGAGCCCGCGCTGCCGCCGGCGTACGCACGCTGGGACAACCCCGTCTGGCACGGCTACCGGGTGCCGATGGAGATCCCCATGGCGCTGCGCCTGGGCGATCTCCGGCTGCCCGAGAGCGAGTTGCTGCGCATTCCGATGCTGGTCCGCCTGCCGCTGGAGCGCGGCCTGTGGATCGACAGCGGCCGCACCGCCTATCTCGACGACGAGGTCACGGACACCCACGCGCTGCGGCACCTCGCGATGGAGACGGCCGTGGCGCTGGCGGCCAGGCTGCTCGCGGTCTATCCGGCGGGCGAGTTCGCCGTGCACGTCGTCGACCCGGCCGGCTCCGGGGCCCAGGCGCTCGTGCCGCTGGTGCAGACCGGCGTGCTCGCGGCGCCGCCCGCCCTGGGCGCGGCGGGGGTGACGGACGTCCTGACCCGGCTCACCCAGCGGGTCGACCTGGTGCAGATGGCGGTGCGCGGCGGCGCGGCCGACTCGCTGCCGCCCGGCCTCGACACGGCCGAGCAGCTCCTGATCGTCAACGACTTCCCGCACGGCTTCGACGACCGTGCCGTGACCCAGCTGCGCTACCTCGCGGACGAGGGCCCGGCCGTCGGCGTCCATCTGATGATGGTCGCGGACCGCGAGGAGGCCGCGGGCTACGGTCCTTTGCTCGACCCGCTCTGGCGTTCGCTGCTGCGACTCACCCCCGTGCCCGACGATCATCTGGCCGACCCGTGGGTGGGCCACGCCTGGACGTACGAGCCGCCGCTCGTGCCGCCCGGCAGCCAGGTGCTCCACCAGGTGCTCACCCAGGTCGCGGCCGCTCGAACCAAGTACACGTAAAGAGCCCTGAGCAGGGTATTTGGAACTTCTTTTGCCAAGCGCTTTACCTTTTCTTGGCGATTGGGGTACTGTTTTTCTCACGGAGGGGAGTACTCCCTGTCTGCTGCGGCGCACCCGTCAGTACGGATCAATCAGATCCCGGGGCGTCGGCCCAGGGCCCGTGCCTGGGTGGAAGAGACCTCCGGTACCGACGACGCTGACATTTGCCGTTACGTACTGCCGGAGGCGCAGTGGATGTTTCCGTGACCCTGTGGGTCCTTACCATCGTGGGCCTGGCGGCCCTGATCGCGGTCGACTTCTTCATCGGCCGCAAGCCGCACGACGTGTCCATCAAGGAAGCCGGAATCTGGACCGTGGTCTGGATCGCCCTCGCCGGGCTCTTCGGCCTCGGCCTGCTCGTCTTCGGCGGCGGCGGGGCGGGCGGCGAGTTCTTCGCCGGCTTCATCACCGAGAAGTCGCTGAGCGTCGACAACCTCTTCGTCTTCGTCCTGATCATGGCGAAGTTCGCGGTCCCCTCGCAGTACCAGCAGCGGGTCCTGCTCGTGGGCGTCCTCATAGCCCTGGTCCTGCGGGCGATCTTCATCGCCGCGGGCGCCGCCATCCTCGCCAGCTTCTCGTGGGTGTTCTACCTCTTCGGCGCCTTCCTGATCTGGACCGCCTGGAAGCTCATCCAGGAGGCCCGGGCCGACGAGGAGGACGAGGAGTTCGAGGAGAACAAGCTGCTCAAGGCCGCCGAGCGCAGGTTCGGTGTGGCCGACCGCTACCACGGCACCAAGCTGTGGATCCAGGAGAACGGCAAGCGGGTCATGACCCCGATGCTGGTCGTGATGCTGGCGATCGGTACCACCGACGTGCTGTTCGCGCTGGACTCGATCCCCGCGATCTTCGGCCTGACCCAGGACCCGTACATCGTGTTCACCGCCAACGCCTTCGCGCTGATGGGGCTGCGGCAGCTGTACTTCCTCATCGGCGGCCTGCTGAGGAAGCTGGTCCACCTCAGCTACGGCCTGTCGATCATCCTGGGCTTCATCGGCGTGAAGCTGGTGCTGCACGCGCTGCACGAGTCCGGGGTGCACGTACCGGAGATCTCCATACCGGTCTCCCTCGGCGTCATCTGCTCCGTGCTGATCGTCACCACGATCACCAGCCTGCGGGCGTCCAGGAAGCAGGCGGCGGACGAGGCGGCGCGAGCGGAGAGCGAAGGCGCTGCGAAGGACAGCATCCGGACCTGACCGCGAGCGGCGTAGAAACAACCACCACCGGGAGCGGTGCGCTCCGAATTGCCGGAGACCGCTCCCGGTGCTTCGTTGGGTGGATGGCGCTTCCGCCCCGGGAGTGCCCTGGCCGGGGGAGGCACCGTGGACACACCCATGAAGTTCGTGCAGATCGTGGACTTCGAGACCGACCGCATCGACGAGATGCGCGCCCTGTCCGAGGAGATGGACGAGAAGTTCGCCGGCCGCAGCGGCGCCCCGACGCACCGCCTCGTCCTGCGCGACCGCAACACGCCGGGACGCTGTCTCGTCGTGATCGAGTTCAACTCCTATGAGGAGGCCATGCGGAACAGCAACGACCCCGAGACGACGAAGATGGCCGAGCGCATGGCCGCGCTGTGCACCAGGCCGCCGTCCTTCACTGACTGCGACGTGCTCGAGATGACCGAGATCAAGTGAGGCTCATGGGCTCCGCACACCAGCCGAAGTCCGGGCCTCGAGCGGTCGGAGACCGGGCCCGGACAGCCGGAGTGCGGGGCCCTGGCGCCTCTGCGACGATCACTTCATGATCGCTCGGCTGAGGTCGCTCACGACACAGTGGACGTTCAGTGTTCCGGTGCTGGCGATCGTCCTGCTCGTCTTCACCTGGGGCCGCGATCTGCCCGGCGCCGTCGTCGCCGTGGTGACGGTCGTCCTCGCGGGCGCCGTGCTGGCCGCCGTGCACCACGCCGAGGTGGTCGCCCACCGGGTCGGGGAGCCCTTCGGCTCCCTGGTGCTCGCCGTCGCCGTCACGGTGATCGAGGTCGCCCTGATCGTCACCCTCATGGCAGACGGTGGTGACAAGAGCTCGACGCTGGCCCGGGACACCGTCTTCGCTGCCGTGATGATCACCTGCAACGGCATCGTCGGCATCTGTCTGCTCGTCGCCTCCCTGCGTCACGGCACGGCGGTCTTCAACCCCGAGGGCACGGGCGCCGCCCTCGCGACCGTCGCCACCCTGGCCACCCTCAGCCTGGTGCTGCCGACGTTCACCACGAGCAAGCCGGGTCCGGAGTTCTCGGGAGTGCAGCTCACCTTCGCCGCGCTCTCCTCGCTGATCCTCTACGGCCTGTTCGTCGCGACACAGACCGTGCGGCACCGCGACTACTTCCTGCCGATCACACGGCAGGGCGAGGTGATCACGGCGGACGACCACGCCGACGTACCGTCCGCCCATACCGCCTTGATCAGTCTCGGCCTGCTGCTCGTCGCGCTGATCGGCGTGGTCGGTCTGGCGAAAGGCGTGTCGCCCACGATCGAGTCCGGGGTGGAGGCAGCCGGGCTGCACCACGCCGTCGTCGGCGTCGTCATCGCCCTCCTGGTGCTGCTCCCGGAGACCATCGCCGCCCTGCGCTCCGCCCGCCGCGACCGGGTGCAGACCAGCCTGAACCTCGCCCTCGGCTCCGCCATGGCCAGCATCGGCCTGACCATCCCCGCGGTCGCCCTGGCCTCGATCTGGCTCTCCGGTCCGCTCGTCCTCGGGCTCGGCTCCGTGCACATGGTGCTGCTCGCGCTGACCGTGGTGGTGGCCTCCCTGACCGTGGTGCCGGGCCGGGCGACGCCACTCCAGGGTGGGGTCCATCTGGTGCTGTTCGCGGCCTATCTGGAGCTGGCGATCAATCCATGAGCACCCTGGTCACTCCATGACGGGCTCCGGGACGGCCGCCGGCACCGGTCGCGTCTCGGGCAGCAGGGCGAAGCAGCCCAGGCTCAGCAGCGCGATCCCCGTCAGATACGCGCCCACACCCCACGGCACCCGGCCGCCGTGCGCGGCGAGCGCCGTCGCCGCGATCGGAGTGAGCGCGCCCCCGAGCACCCCGCCGAGGTTGTAGCCGACGGCTGCTCCCGTGCAGCGGACCCGCGGTTCGTACAGCTCGGGCAGGTAGGCGGCGACCACGCCGAACATCGTGATGAAGGCGATCAGCGCGCCGAGGAAGCCGGTGAACATCAGCAGCGGCTCACCCGTCGCGAGGAGGGCGACGGTCGGGAACATCCACAGCACGGCGGCGGCGCAGCCGGCCAGGCACATCGTCCGCCGCCCGTAGCGGTCCCCGAGCAGCGCGGACACCGGTGTGAGCGCGCCCTTCACCATCACCGCGGCCATGATGCAGGTCAGCATGACGGTACGGCTCACTCCGAGCCGCTCGGTGCCGTAAGCGAGGGACCAGGTCGTGACGGCGTAGAAGATCGCGTATCCGACCGCGAGTGCGCCGGCTGTCAGCAGGACGAGTCGCCAGTGGTCGCGCAGGACCTCCGCGAGCGGTACGCGCGCGTGGTCGTCGATCTCCAGGAAGCTGGGGCTCTCGGAGAGCGACGACCGCAGCCAGAGCCCGGCCGTCGCCAGCAGCCCGGCCGCCCAGAACGGCACGCGCCAGCCCCACTCGGCGAACTGCGCGTCGGACAGCGTGGCCGACAGCGCCAGCACCACACCGTTGGCGAGCAGGAATCCGAGAGCGGGCCCGACCTGCGGGAAGCTCGACCAGAGGGCGCGCCGTTCGGCGGGCGCGTGCTCGGCGGTGAGCAGTACGGCCCCGCCCCACTCGCCGCCGAGACCCAGCCCCTGCAGAAAGCGCAGCACGAGCAGCATCAGGGGAGCGGCCACACCGATCGACCCGTACGAGGGCACACAGCCGACGGCGGCCGTGGAGGCGCCGGTCAGCAGCAGGGAGCCGACGAGGACCGGCCGGCGTCCGCGCCGGTCCCCGATGTGCCCGAACAGCACCGAGCCCAGCGGCCGGGCCAGGAAGCCCACGCCGAACGTCGCGAAGGCGGCGAGCGTCCCGGCCGCCGGCGAGAACGCCGGGAAGAACAGCGGCCCCAGCACCAGTGCCGCGGCGGTGCCGTAGACGAAGAAGTCGTAGAACTCGATGGCCGTCCCGGCGAGCGAGGCGGTCGCGAGCCGCAGCATGGGGGGTCTGGTCACGGTGCGTACGTCGTGCATGCTCGATCAACTACCCAGTGTGACCACCGGTTACGGGGGCGTGTGGGGCGATCGGGGCTCGTCAGTACGTGACGGTGATGCGCCGGGCGGGGCCGTCGACGCGGACGAAGCCGCCGTAGGGGATGACGAGTTGCGGATCGGTGTGCCCGAGGTCGACGTCGAAGACGATCATGGTCTCGGGGGCGTACGACCGCATGGCCCGCAGTACGGCCTCGCGCTGGCCGGCCGCGTAACGGGCCCCTTCCGTCGTCATGCCGGGGAGGGTACGGGCCGCGGCGCCGCGCACGCACCGTGATAAACCGGGTCCGGACAGCGGTCCCTGACGGATCGCCGCACCTCACCGGACCGGAGGAACCGTGCCCCGCACCCTGGCCAACGCCCCGATCATGATTCTCAACGGGCCCAACCTGAACCTGCTCGGCCAGCGCCAGCCGGAGATCTACGGCAGGGACACCCTCGCCGACATCGAGGCCCTGTGCGCCAAGGCGGCGGCCGCGCACGGCGGCACGGTGGACTTCCGGCAGTCCAACCACGAGGGACAGCTGGTCGACTGGATCCACGAGGCGCGGCTGAGCCACTGCGGGATCGTGATCAACCCCGGTGCCTACTCCCACACGTCGGTCGCGATTCTGGACGCGCTCAACACCTGTGACGGAATGCCGGTGCTGGAGGTGCACATCTCCAACATCCACCAGCGCGAGTCCTTCCGGCACCACTCGTACGTCTCGCTGCGCGCGGACGGCGTGATCGCCGGGTGCGGGGTGCAGGGGTACGTGTTCGGCGTGGAGCGCGTGGCCGCCCTGGTGGGGTCGGCGCAGGCGGAGGCGTAAGTCCCGTCGGCCTAGCGGGCGCCCCTTACGCCCGGCCCGCTCGCAGCACGCCGGGCCGCCGGTCGAGGGCGGGGATTGAAAGACCGGCGGCCCATGCCGCGCAGGAGCCGTCATCCTGTGCGGGGCTGTTTCCAGTGGACTGCTCCACACGGTGTGCCGGGAGCGCGCACTTGGCTCCGGCGCGTGTGAACGCTTCACACGGGGCGTGCGCATGAGGCAGGCGCGCGCTGGTTCCTCACGTCACCCCCTGTGCGCCCCGGGATGTGACGCATCCGCCGATCCGTGCGCTGTAGGGCATGACTCCCCATGGGTCGGCGGCCCGTCCTCTCGAGGCGGCAAGCGGGCCGAAGCGTGCAGGGGCGGCAGGTGTGGAACCTGACCGCCCCTGTGTGCGCTCCGGCGTCCCTACCACCCGCGCGCGTGCCACTCCGGCAGATGCGGCCGCTCCGCGCCCAGGCTCGTGTCGTTGCCGTGGCCCGGGTAGACCCAGGTCTCGTCCGGCAGCGTGCCGAAGATCTTCGTCTCCACGTCGTGGATGAGACTGGCGAACGCCTTGGGATCCTTGCGGGTGTTGCCGACGCCGCCCGGGAAGAGGCAGTCCCCCGTGAACACATGGGGGTGGCCGTGCGGGTCGTCGTAGACGAGGGCGATCGAGCCAGGCGTGTGCCCGACCAGATGGCGCGCGGTGAGTTCCACTTGCCCCACCCGGATGGTGTCCCCGTCGTCGACGAGGATGTCGGTCGGCACCGGGATGCCGGTGGCGTCCTCCCGGCCGGCGAAGGTGCGGGCGCCGGTGGCCGAGACGACCTGGGCGAGCGCCTGCCAGTGGTCGCCGTGCTGATGCGTGGTGACGACGGAGGCGATGCCGTCGTCACCGATCATGCCGAGCAGCGTGTCCGCGTCGTTCGCCGCGTCGATCAGCAACTGCTCGTCGGTGGCCCGGCAGCGCAGCAGATAGGCGTTGTTGTCCATCGGGCCGACCGCGATCTTGGTGATCATCAGGTCCTTGAGCTCGTGCACGTCCGCCGGGCCGCCGACCGTCACCTGTCCGCTGTACGTCATGACGTTCAGCCTATCGCCGGGGAGTGCGCCCGCGTCCCCGGCCAGGCCACGGGGTCACAGCGGGGGAAGCGCCGGGAGCGAGCCGTCCCGCACGGTGAGCCCGGAGCCGTCGCGGCGCCCGGCGAGCCAGCCGAGCAGCTCGGGGGCCGGACCCGTCACGGAGACCGCCGGCTCCGTCGCCTCGCGGCCCGTCCGCCACGCGTGCGTGCCGTCCGTCAGACGCGTGGGAGGCACATCGGGGTGCCCCGAGAAGCGCCGCGCGAGGAAGTCGATCTCCCGCTCGGCGAACTCCGCCGGCAGATCCTCCAGCTCGTACCCGATGCCGAGGTCCACGTGGTGCAGCTCCACCTCGGCCCAGCGCCGGAACGGCACCCTGGACGCCGAGTCGGTGACGCCGTTGCGCAGCTCCACCGTGCGCGACCAGTCCGCGGGCGCGGCTCCGGTCTCCTGGAAGTGCGCCGCGCTGTCGCGCACGTCCGTGAGCTGGACGTCGAGCGGGCGCGAGGCGTCCCGCTCGATCTCGGCGTCACGCACCTCCCCGGACGCGTACATGGGGCGGCCCTCGAGGACGTTCACCAGAGCGTCCGCGTTGCGCGCGAGGTGGGCGAGGACATGGCCGCGGGTCCACCCCGGGAGCCGTGACGGCTCGGCCACGGCCGCGTTGTCCAGTTCGGCGGCTGCGGTGAGCAGCCGGTCGGTCGCGTCACGTACAGAGGCCAGGTCATGACCGTGATCAATCATGGTCATGACCCTAGCTCCGCCACACCTTTGGGTGAAGGTGGTGAAGCAGTGCCGTAAATCGAATGCGCGTGCTATATGGTCGGGAGCGGCGTCGGGCATGCTGGAGAGCTGCGGAGTGTTATGCATCCCGGAATCCGACCGGCGTTGTCAGTGGCTCCCCCTAGTCTGAAGAAGCACGGGGCCCTGCCCCTGTCACTTCTCTCAAGAAAGGTGCGGACCGGCTGTGGCCGACCGTCTCATCGTCCGTGGCGCGCGTGAGCACAACCTGAAGAACGTGTCGCTCGACCTGCCTCGTGACTCGCTCATCGTCTTCACGGGCCTGTCCGGGTCGGGCAAGTCCTCCCTGGCCTTCGACACGATCTTCGCCGAGGGCCAGCGGCGCTATGTGGAGTCGCTCTCCTCGTACGCCCGCCAGTTCCTCGGCCAGATGGACAAGCCGGACGTCGACTTCATCGAGGGCCTGTCCCCGGCCGTCTCCATCGACCAGAAGTCGACCTCGCGCAACCCGCGCTCGACGGTCGGCACCATCACCGAGGTCTACGACTACCTGCGCCTGCTCTTCGCGCGCATCGGCAAGCCGCACTGTCCCCAGTGCGGCCGCCCGATCTCGCGCCAGTCGCCGCAGGCCATCGTCGACCGGGTCCTGGAGCTGCCGGAGGGGAGCCGCTTCCAGGTGCTGTCGCCGCTGGTGCGCGAGCGCAAGGGCGAGTTCGTCGACCTCTTCTCCGATCTGCAGACCAAGGGCTACTCCCGCGCGCGGGTGGACGGCGAGACGATCCAGCTCTCCAGCCCGCCCACGCTGAAGAAGCAGGAGAAGCACACCATCGAGGTGGTCGTCGACCGCCTCACGGTGAAGGACTCCGCCAAGCGCCGCCTCACCGACTCCGTGGAGACCGCGCTCGGCCTGTCCGGCGGCATGGTCGTGCTCGACTTCGTCGACCTCCCCGAGGACGACCCCGAGCGCGAGCGCATGTTCTCGGAGCACCTGTACTGCCCGTACGACGACCTGTCCTTCGAGGAACTGGAGCCCCGCTCCTTCTCCTTCAACTCGCCCTTCGGCGCCTGCCCCGACTGCACCGGCATCGGCACGCGCATGGAGGTCGACCCGGAACTGATCGTCCCGGACGAGGACAAGTCCCTCGACGAGGGCGCCATCCACCCCTGGTCGCACGGGCACACCAAGGACTACTTCGGCCGCCTCATCGGTGCCCTCGCGGACGCTCTGGGATTCCGTACGGACATCCCCTTCGCGGGCCTGCCCCAGCGGGCGAAGAAGGCACTCCTCCAGGGCCACAAGACACAGATCGAGGTCCGCTACCGCAACCGGTACGGGCGCGAGCGCGTGTACACGACGCCCTTCGAGGGTGCCGTCCCGTTCGTGAAGCGCCGGCACAGCGAGGCCGAGAGCGACGCCAGCCGCGAGCGCTTCGAGGGCTACATGCGCGAGGTGCCCTGCCCCACCTGCGAGGGCACGCGCCTGAAGCCGATCGTCCTCGCGGTCACGATCATGGGAAGGTCGATCGCCGAGGTCTCCGCCATGTCGATCAGCGACTGCGCGGACTTCCTGGGCGAGCTGAAGCTGAGCGCCCGGGACAAGAAGATCGCCGAGCGTGTGCTGAAGGAGGTCAACGAGCGGCTGCGGTTCCTGGTCGACGTCGGCCTGGACTACCTCTCGCTGAACCGCGCCGCGGGCACCCTCTCCGGGGGCGAGGCCCAGCGCATCCGCCTGGCCACCCAGATCGGCTCCGGCCTCGTCGGCGTGCTCTACGTCCTCGACGAGCCGTCCATCGGCCTGCACCAGCGCGACAACCACCGGCTGATCGAGACCCTGGTCCGGCTGCGCGACATGGGCAACACGCTCATCGTCGTCGAGCACGACGAGGACACCATCAAGGTCGCCGACTGGGTCGTCGACATCGGCCCCGGTGCCGGCGAGCACGGCGGCAAGGTCGTGCACAGCGGCTCCCTGAAGGAGCTGCTGGCCAACACCGAGTCGCAGACGGGCCAGTACCTGGCCGGCAAGAAGGCCATCCCGCTGCCCGGCATCCGGCGCCCGCACGACCCGTCCCGGCTGCTCACGGTGCACGGCGCCCGCGAGAACAACCTCCAGGACATCGACGTCTCGTTCCCTCTGGGCGTGTTCACGGCGGTCACGGGCGTGTCCGGCTCCGGCAAGTCGACGCTGGTCAACGACATCCTCTACACGCACCTGGCGCGCGAGCTCAACGGCGCCCGCAGCGTCCCCGGTCGGCACACGCGCGTGGACGGCGACGACCTCGTCGACAAGGTCGTGCACGTCGACCAGTCGCCGATCGGCCGCACCCCGCGCTCCAACCCGGCGACGTACACCGGTGTCTTCGACCACATCCGCAAGTTGTTCGCGGAGACGACGGAGGCGAAGGTCCGCGGCTACCTGCCCGGCCGCTTCTCCTTCAACGTCAAGGGCGGCCGCTGCGAGAACTGCGCGGGCGACGGCACGATCAAGATCGAGATGAACTTCCTCCCGGACGTCTACGTCCCGTGCGAGGTCTGCCACGGCGCCCGGTACAACCGGGAGACGCTGGAGGTCCACTACAAGGGCAAGTCCATCTCCGAGGTCCTGAACATGCCGATCGAGGAGGCCATGGACTTCTTCGAGGCCGTGCCGGCGATCAACCGCCACCTCAAGACGCTGAACGACGTCGGCCTCGGCTACGTCCGCCTCGGCCAGGCCGCGACGACCCTGTCCGGCGGTGAGGCCCAGCGTGTGAAGCTCGCCAGCGAGCTGCAGAAGCGCTCCACCGGACGCACGGTCTACGTCCTGGACGAGCCGACCACAGGCCTGCACTTCGAGGACATCAGCAAGCTGCTGAAGGTCCTGTCCGGTCTGGTCGACAAGGGCAACACGGTCATCGTCATCGAGCACAACCTCGACGTGATCAAGACCGCCGACTGGGTCGTCGACATGGGCCCCGAGGGCGGCGCGGGCGGCGGGCTGGTCGTCGCCGAGGGCACGCCCGAGGAGGTCGCCGGGGTCCCGGCGAGCCACACCGGCAAGTTCCTGCGGGAGATCCTCGGCGCCGACCGCATCAGCGACGGGACCTCGGTGAAGGCTCCGCGCCGGGCGGCGGCCAAGAAGACGGTCGCGGCCCAGAAGACGGTCGCGGCCAAGTCGGCGGCGAAGAAGACGGCGACGGCCAGGACCACCGGCGGCGCGGCCGCCAAGAAGGCGGCCGGGACCACGAAGAAGGCGGCTCCCGCGAAGAAGACGACGCGGGCACGCAAGGCCTGACCACCTCGGCGAGGGGGGGGGGGGGGGGGGGGGCGCCCCCCGCCCCGGGGGGGGGGGGGGGGGGGGGGCGGCCGCGGGGGGGCGCCCCGCCCCCCACCCCCCCCCCCCCCCCCCC